>NZ_AP026709.1:367500-1695000 GCF_027923765.1 Pseudodesulfovibrio nedwellii
TCGGATAGGATAACCGCTGAAAGCATCTAAGCGGGAAGCCAGCCTCAAGATTAGTTCTCCCTGGACATTTATGTCCCTAAAGATCCCTTGAAGACTACAAGGTTGATAGGCTGGGTGTGTAAGCAACGTGAGTTGTTCAGCTAACCAGTACTAATAGATCGTGCGGCTTATTTAACAACTTAATGGAATTCTCTCTTCCCCTGTTTACTTATATATTTGAGTAGACATTACTCAACTCTTTTTCTTGGTGCCCAAGGAGGAGGGGGTACACCCGGTCCCATTCCGAACCCGGTAGTTAAGCCCTCCATCGCCGATGATACTGCATGGTAGCGTGTGGGAAAGTAGGTCGGTGCCAAGGATCTTTTAAGAAAAGCCCTGATTCATATGAATCAGGGCTTTTCTGCGTTCTCAACTCAACATGCGAAAACCAAAGTTGACCATCCCGGCCAGATCAATCAAGACTTTATCATTGTTTCCGGCCACCAATTCCCAGCCCGCACTCAAATTGTTTCTCGAATGTGCACACCTGGTGGTTTCAGATAAAAACAATCATTGTCACTGACGTTTTTGTTTGGGATACTGCTGTGAGAAAATTATCGTTGTATGGGAGTTGATGTGGTTGATATAAAAGTTATCCCTAAAGTCATACCTATTCGAAATAAAGAGCTCACAAAGAAACGTTTGATAACGGCTGTCGGGAAGGTTGTGTCAGAAGTTGGTTTTCAGCAATTGGGGGTCAATCTCGTAGCTCGTGAAGCTGGTGTTGATAAGAAATTAATTTATCGATATTTTTCAGGATTACGTGGTCTGATGGCTGCATACAGTGAGACTGTTGATTTTTGGCCGACAGCAGAAGAATTGTTGGGTGATAACAAGGCTCGCCTCAAAGAAATGTCGTCACATGAATTGATGTCTTTGTTCTTTAAGCGCTATTTGAAGGCTATTTTGCGACGCCCACACACACTTGAAATTTTGGCATGGGAGGCACTCGAGAGAAATGAGCTGACCAAAGTTTTGGAAGAGGTGCGTGTTAAGACTGCGCTGGAGTTTTTTGAAATGATGGAGCAGGAACCACCGCGGGATGTTGATCTGACCGCATTGGTGCTTGTTATGGCCGGTGCTGTGAATTTCCTTGCTGTTCGTTCACGGATTCATCAAAGTCTCGGTGGAGTAGATTTACAATCCGATGCAGGATGGAAGCGTATTGAAGAGACGATGGACCTTATTTTTGCAAGGACACTGGGAAAATAGAAAAGCCCGTGAATTGATTTCTCGGGCTTTAAATAATATGAAATTTGAAATAACGTTTAAATTATTTGTTTTTTCCTCGTTTAGTCCACAGTTTCATTTCTTTCATTTTTTTGCGACGTTCTCGTTGAAGAGATTTGCATACTAACGGTAATTTTTTCTTATACCCAAATTTTTCTCTGTATTCTTCAGGAGTCAGGTCGTGACTGGAAAGATGTTTTTTAGTAATTACTTTGAACGTTTTTCCGCAAACACAGCAGAGGATGGATTTTTCCCTGATAGCTTTTTTGGGGTCAACTACTGCTGAGTCGGCTGTTGAAATATTTTCACCGTCTGCGATTGCCTTGATGCCCGCTGCAAGTTTTTGAACCATGGAAGTTATTTCATCTTCCGTCATTGTACGAACACCGGCTTGGGCTTTTACGATTTCCAGCGCCTCTTTTAGATAATCTTCCATGTGTAGCTCCTTGATATACATATAGAATATATTGTGTCGGGTATGTTGTAAAGGATGTAGTGAAATCCACATCTAAAAAATATTAACAGAGCAATAATACAAGGTATAAAGTTTGGCTTGTCAAGAAGAATGGGTATATTACTATTGGCAAAAGACTCTATTAGCTCAGATATAATGAAGTTTTATCAAGATGTCATAGTTTGCAAATTCGGAGAGACAACACCTTGATTCTGGTGTCCGGGTAACGTATGTTGTAATGTACAATTTAAGAGATTGGATAATAAAGCATCAATGGAGAAGGTCTTATGGATTCTGAAGACAATAAAGTCCACAAGTTGGAAACGGTTCAAACTACTGACGATGCTGCTGAGGAAGCAGTTCAGTCTGATGAACCGACTGCCAGTATGGTTGAGGCAAACAGAGATATGAGCAAAGTTGCGATTATTGTGTCGCTACTGGTTGGTGTCTTATTGATTATTTTTTTCTTTGGTATGAACCGGAATATTGCTGGTTTAACCGATGAAGTGAAGAGTCTTGGTCTACTGCGCGATGATGTTTCCAGCCTTGATAACCGTATGGTTGATATGGAGAAGGGGATTCCTGTTCAAATTAAGAAGATGATTGCGCATGATATGGTTAATGAAATGGCCATGAAGGCCGCTTATCTTGGGAACACTATGGATGATGAATTGATGCGTAATAAGATGCAGGCTGTCTTGAATACGCTTAAGGAAGTACGAGCTGGTCTCGAAGAATAATTCTTTTTGTTATAGATTATGTTGAGCGCACCGGGGTTCCCGGGGCGCTTTTTTTGTCTCTATAGTTGATCTCCTTTTTGTTCGGAGTTGTTCATAGCTGTTTAAAATTTCCTTGACATGATGTTTTTTTTTGCATTATGAACAACATGAAGAGCAGTGATCAACAAGGTGTTGGGCGTATGAATAAGAAATTTATTAGTTTGCGAGAAGTTGGTCGGCAGTTAAACATACCGCCGTCAACTATCGTCTATTATAAAGATAAGTTTGAAAAATATATCCCATCAGAAGGCGGGGAAGGTCGTCGTCCCCGGTACCCCATTGAAGTCTTGGAAATCTTCAGGAGGATTCGCACAATGTTCAATGACAACTGGTCTACTGAACAAATTGAAAGAGAATTAGCTCTCAAATTCAGTGTGTTAATGAGTGATCAACAGTCTGATCAGTCATTTGATCAAGTAACGTCCTCGAAAGAGATTGTTGAGCTTGCTGGTGTACTGTCTCGTATGTCTGATGTGCTTGATAATCAGTCTCTTTTTCAGAGTGAGATACGGTCTCTTCGTGATGAAGTGGCTGCTTTGAGAGAAGGGCGGGGTGAGTGGGAGCGAGCGCAGCAGGTTGAGCTTGAATCTTTACGAACGGAGCTTGTGTCTTTAAGGCGTCGTTTCTCGGGGCGTGGTGACGCCGGCGGGATTGATTTCCCTCCAGCCGACTTTCTTGCCAGTCCGCTCGTCATAGCATCTGGTGGAGAGTTCTTAGGCGTGCAAGGGAAGGGTAAAAAAGCTTTTTCGTTGGAAGATTTTGTTCATTTGATTGAGCGTAAAGAATCGGATCACGTTGGGGTTGAAACTTCTTGGAGACAGCAGGATGCCCATTGGGTGCTTGTTGTTCGAACCGAAGATGCAGAGACAGGGCGTGAGCAGGCTGTCGTTTTAGTTGCCAAGAAAACCATAACGCCCAGTAAGAATACCGTTACTGAAATTATACGATTGAATATTGATGGGAATGATGCCCCTGATGCACTGTTGTTAACGCTTTTCAGGCAGTTAAGGATGGTGTTTAATGGCTAGTTCCTAATTTTATTTAATGATATTCTAGAAAAACTCTTGATTCCTTTGGCCGTATTGCTTATATAGCTACTGCTAAATAAACCATAGGTTGTATGTTTCGTCGGTTCATTTGGAGGAGATGGTATGCCCCAGGTCGCAGCAAGAATTACACATGATCAGGAAAAATGGCTCAAGGACTACTTCAAGACCAAGAGTGCTGGTGCTGAATTCATCCTGCCGTGGGCTGTGGATGTATTTTTCAAATCCATCCGCAATGTCTCCAGTGATTTTTCGGTAGCCGAGCTGAAGACAATCTTGGAATCACATAAGGAAGTAAAACTCCTGCCAAATCAGTCGAAGCAGGCTTACCTTCTTCTTCGGGTTGAAGAGGCTTGTGATGAACACAATGTTCATATTCAGCATGGCGCGAGTAAGTCCAATCTTGAAGTCAAATTACGCAGATTGACGGATCTTCAGGCAACCGCCCTCATGATTTGGGCAACGGCGTATTGGGTCAGTAAGGCCTGGAACGGCGTTTCTGTAGAGGACTACGTTAAGTTGTCTTGCGGCTAGGATAGGGCCTTCGGGCCACTTTGCTTTTTTCTTGATGCGATTGTCCCGCTCAGGTGGTATTGCCTGCGGGTGATCGTTTTTTTGTTTTTGGAGGTTTATTGTGGATCGACTCCCATGCATCCTGACTATTGCCGGATCTGATTCCGGTGGTGGAGCTGGTATTCAAGCGGACCTCAAGGCTATAACCATGCTTGGAGGTTACGGGGCGAGCGTCATTACTGCGTTAACAGCTCAGAACACCAAGGCTGTTACCGGTATTCATGCGCCTTCGGCCAAATTTGTCGGCCAACAGCTTTCGACAGTTCTTGAAGATATTACGGTGGATGCCGCCAAAACAGGAATGTTGTTTTCTGCGCCTATAATCGAAGTGATTGCCTCCCGATTGGTTGATCGTAATTTCCCTTTGGTTGTTGATCCTGTTTGCGTGTCTACGTCGGGTGCGAAGCTTTTGAAGGATGAAGCCGTAGAGGCCATGGTCGAGTTGATGTTTCCTTTGGCAGACGTGTTGACGCCCAATCTGCCTGAGGCAGAGCTTTTTACCGGGATGTCCATTAAGAGTCGGGAAGATGTTTTTGCTGCTGCAAAGATTTTAATGGATATGGGGCCGAAGTCTTTGCTTATCAAAGGTGGGCATGCGGATTCTTTTGCTGTCACTGATTGGTTTTTCGCATCTGGCTTAGAGCCTATTCCTCTGATGCAGCATCGAGTTGATACCGAGTGTACACATGGAACCGGATGTACTTTGTCGGCAGCGATTGCGACTGGGCTTGGGCAGGGATTGGACCCTGTTGCCGCCATTGTCCGTGCTCAGGAATATTTGAATTTTGCCTTGCGTGCAGGATTTAGGGTCGGAGAAGGTGGCGGTCCGCCTAACCATGCGGCTCCCTGGTTGAAAGAGCGAGCACGGCAGGGCGTTATGTCTCAAGTGGATGTTTTTGCGCGAAAACTGGCTGCGGCTGAAGGGGCGCAGAAGATGTTTTCGCGGAGGCGGGGCAACGTGGCCGTGGCTCTGCCGTTTGCGGATAACCGCGCTGAAGTGGCCGGTTTATCCGGTGGTTTCTTTTCGATGGCGAATGGAAGAATTGCTGTGGTTGGTTATCCTGAATTTGGGGCATCTTTTCGTACAGCATCTGCGCTTTTGGCCGCTCGTAGATTGCGTCCCGAATTAGGGGCTGCAGTTGTCTTGAGCGGGCAGCCAACCCTTGTGTCTGCCTTTGAGAAGGCCGGAGTGGAAATTGTATGGTTGGATCAAGGGCGTAAGCCCGATTATATAAAGGTTGAAGATGGAGGACTGGAAGAATGGGGGGCCTTTGAGATTCTTAAGGAGCATGCAGTTCCAGAGACTGTCGATGGCATGGGTGACCCCGGCGGCATAGGACGTGAGCCTGCGGTGTATGTCTGGGCTTCGGACATCGACGCGCTTGTGATTTTGTTGCGGAAAATTGCAGAATCCATATCGTCTTTTCCTGAAGATGAGTAGATTTTGGCATTTCTTCAGTCTGTAAGGTTGACATATCTCGAGGAGCTTGCTTAATAAGCACGTTCTTTTCGCGGGCGTGGCGGAATTGGTAAACGCGCCAGATTTAGGATCTGGTACCTCTTCGGTTTGGGGGTTCGAGTCCCTCCGCCCGCACCAAAAAAGCCATATTACTTGTCTTGCAAGACGTTTCAGGAGGATACATTTCATGGAATACAATGTCGAAGAACTCTCGCCGGTAAAACGGAAAATTTCGGTTGAAGTCCCCGCAGAAGAGGCTAACGCAGCTATTTCTACGGCAATTGCCCTGTATCGTATGCAGGCTGATGTTAAAGGATTTCGTAAAGGTAAGGTCCCGTCCACGATCGTCGAGTCCAAGTATCGTAAACAGATTTACGGTGAAGCCACTACTGATTTGATCAATTATCAGATCAATGAAATTATGAGTGGTTTGTCCATTCAGCCTATGTCCCGTATCGATGTCGATGCCAAGGAATTGGCTCGTGACGAAGATTTTTCGTATTCTATTGAATTTGAGGTTGCTCCCAAGTTGGATCTGCCCAATTATAAAGGATTGAAGGTCGAGGAATTGGACGTTGTCGTTGGCGACGAAGAAGTTGCTGAAGTCGAATCCCGTATCCTGGCGAACAATGCTGAAGTGAAGGTCCTCGAGGATGTTCGCAATGCCAAGGATGGCGAAGTCGTTTCCGTGAGCTTTGGTGCGTATCAGGGCGACCAGATCGTCGAAGGCATCCAGGCTGAAAATTTTGATTTGGTTCTGGGCGACAATCAGGCTCTGCCCGAGTTTGAAGACATGCTCAAAACTTTGACCACTGGTGAATCCGGTGAGACCGATGTCACTTTTCCGGCCGACTTCATCAACGAGAACTTGGCTGGTCAGACCGTGACCATGAAGGCCAAGTTGCACGCTATCAAGGAACGTATCACTCCCGAAATGAGTGACTCCGTTGCCCAGAAGGCCGGATTCAAGGATGTTGATACCATGCGTACCGGTATTCGTGAGTCTTACGCTTCCCAGCGCAAGCAGATGAACCAGTCCAAGGCACAGTCCGAATTGCTTGCCAACATCATTAGTGAGATCAAGGACTTCCCGTTGCCGCCGGCCATGGTTGAGGATCGTATTGATCGTCTGATTCAGGATCTCGAATACAAATTGGATCGGCAGGGCAAAGGTTTCCAATCTTTGGGAAAAACTCCTGAAGAATTACGTGGTGATTTCCGCGAAGAAGCTGAATCCACTGTTCGTACTGAAATCTTCCTGCTGGCTGTTGCCAACGAAGAGTCTCTGGAAATTTCCCCCGAGGAGATCGAATCCACTCTGACCCAGTTGGCCATGCAGACTCGTCAGCCCCTGCATGATCTCAAAAAGTATTATGAGGATAACAACCTCATTGTGCCACTGAAGGATCGTTTGTTGTGCGATAAGGCTTCCGAGTTGATTTACGACGCAGCAGAAGTCAAAATGATCGCAGCACCGACCGAAGGGAAAAAAGCTCCTGCAAAGAAAGCCGCTTCGAAAGAGAGTGCTTCGATACAGTTTGAGAACAAGGCTGAAGCTGTTGAGTGGGCAGTTGCCAACCTCGGCCTCAAGGAGTCCACAGCCAAGGGATATTCTTTGGCTAAGCTTCAGGAACGCGCTGAGAAGTTCCAGGCTGAAAAGGACGCGTAGAGAATTCGTTTCTCCGCATAGAATGAAATGCGGCGACCCGGATTTGTCCGGGTCGCCGTTTTTTTTGGTGTTTGCCCTTGACCTTGGCGACGCAATACCTATTTGGTCCAAGGCTTAAGGCAGAAGTTTCCCCTTGTCCTAACTGGGGAAATATTTCATACTGAACTCACGCTAAAAAGGGCGGAAATGACCGTTGAAGGTCAGTCCGAGCGCAAATGAGATCCTCATATTTTCGCATTCGCCGTCCGATAACCTGATAAGTTCCCGAGAAGGAGATGTTCATGGTCGCCATTCCGATGGTCATTGAAACGACTGGTCGTACCGAACGCGCGTACGATATTTATTCCCGACTGCTCAAAGACCGGATCATTCTGCTTGGCAGCGCTATTGACGATAATGTGGCAAGCCTTATTTGCGCACAGCTTCTTTTCCTGGAGTCCGAAGACCCGGAAAAGGAGATTTACATGTATATTAATTCGCCGGGCGGAGCTGTTTCCGCTGGCATGGCCATTTATGATACCATGCAGTATATCTCTGCCCCCGTGGCCACATTGTGCCTCGGACAGGCTGCCAGCATGGGAGCTTTGTTGCTTTGTGCCGGTGAGAATGGCATGCGTTACGCATTGCCTCACAGCCGTATCATGATTCACCAGCCGCTTGGTGGCGCGCAGGGACAGGCCTCCGACATCCATATTCATGCCCAGGAAATTTTGCGCTTGAGAGATGAACTCAATGGCATCCTGGTCGAACACACTGGTCAGAAGCTCGATAAAATCCAAAAGGATACCGAGCGTGACTATTTCATGTCTTCTGAGGAAGCCTGCAAGTATGGCCTGATTGACAAGGTTATGAGGTCCAGAGAAGACGTGGGCGAAAGCAAGGGTTAAAGACCATGAGTGAAAAGAAATCTAATCCATCAGATTTGAGCTGCTCCTTTTGCAGTAAAACACAGGTGGAGGTCCAGCGGCTTATCGCCGGACCTGACGTGTATATTTGTGACGAATGCGTTGCCTTGTGCAATGACATTATGGCTCAGGAAACCATTAGCGAAGAATTCGAAGATGGTCGCTTGCTGCCTCCTCAGGAGATTAAAGAGCTGCTTGACCAGTATGTCATTGGTCAGGATCAGGCTAAGAAGATTTTGTCTGTGGCCGTGCACAATCATTACAAGCGTGTTTTTTATGCCGCGGCCAATTCTGGCCCGGATGAGATCGAAATCGACAAGTCCAACATTCTGCTTATCGGTCCTACCGGTTCAGGTAAGACTTTGTTGGCGCAGACTTTGGCCCGCGTGCTGAAGGTTCCGTTTGCCATAGCCGATGCGACCACGTTGACCGAAGCTGGTTATGTGGGCGAGGACGTGGAAAATATTCTTGTGCAGCTGTTGCAGAATGCCGATTATGATATTGATTCCGCTTCTCGCGGTATCATTTATATCGATGAAATCGACAAGGTAGCCCGGAAGGGCGACTCTCCGTCCATTACGCGTGACGTGTCGGGTGAGGGTGTGCAGCAGGCGTTGCTTAAGATTATCGAAGGCACAGAGGCCAACATTCCGCCCAAGGGCGGACGCAAGCACCCGCAGCAGGAATTCATCCGTATGGATACCTCGAATATTCTGTTTATTTTGGGTGGTGCATTTATCGGGTTGGACAAGATCGTTCAGCAGCGAAATACCGGTTCCGGTTTAGGGTTTGGAGCAAAGGTCGAGGCCAAGAAGGAAATGGATCTTGGCGAACTGTTTGCTTTGTCAGAGCCTATGGATCTTATCAAGTTTGGTCTTATTCCCGAGTTTGTGGGCCGTATCCCGGTGCAGACTGCATTGCAGGAACTGACTGAAGAAGATTTGGTTCGTATCCTTCAGGAGCCGAAGAATGCGTTGATCAAGCAATATCATAAGCTTTTCGAGCTGGATAAGGTTGAGTTGACGTTTACTGAGAACGCATTGTTGGCCGTTGCTAAGCAGGCCAGTGAGCGTAAGACCGGTGCACGTGGTTTGCGTAACGTCCTTGAAAAGACCATGCTCGACATCATGTACAAATTGCCTGCCATGCCTGATGTGCGCGAATGCGTCATCAACAAGGCTGTGGTCGAAAGCGACATGGAGCCACTTTTGTTGTATCATCAGGAAGTTAAATCAGCATAGATTGGACACGGGCGTTGACAATTAGCCTGTGGATATTACTTCCTATTTATCGACGGCAAACACTCCCCAAAGAGGGAGTGCTGCCATATATATAACCATCGGAGGAATCAATGCCGACCTTTGGATTTGACGGCAAGAAATCCCCTGAAACCCAGACCCTTCCCATGATGTCTCTTCGGGAAGTGGTTATGTTTCCGAAGTCTATCGTCCCGTTGTTTGTCGGGCGTGAGGCATCAATAAAAGCCATTGAGGCCGCTGTCGCGGACTATGGTAAACAGATATTCTTGGTTACCCAGAAAACCCCGGAAACGGAGCATCCCGAAGCCGACGATTTGTATCGTGTGGGGACGGTCAGCAAAATATTGCAGATGCTTCGGTTGCCCGACGGCACTATCAAGGTGTTGTTTGAGGGTGTGTCCCGTGCTTCCTGGGATCCTGAAAATGATATGATTCCCTACGGAGAGGAAGAAGGGGACTTTCCCAAGGCGCATTTTGCTGTTTTGGATGAGTCCAAGGAAGCCACTTCGGAGGCAAAGGCCTTGATTCGTGCTGTGCATGAGTCTTTGGATGATTTCGGCAAAGTTAATAAAAAGGTGGCTCCCGAGGCCATTTTGGCGATGTCTACCATCAAGGACCCCGGTCCGTTGGCTGACCAAATCATGCCGCATCTCAAAATTGAGTTTTCCCGCAAGCAGGAAATTCTTGAGGAGCTTGATCCGTCCAGACGGCTTGAGCGTGTCTATGAATTGTTGCTCGGTGAAATCGAGATTGTTTCCATTGAGAAGCGCGTCAAAGGGCGCGTGAAAGATCAGATGGAAAAGAATCAGCGCGAGTACTATCTCAACGAACAGGTCAAAGCCATCAACAAGGAAATGGGGCGTGAAGACGACCCACAGGCCGAGGCTCTGGAGATGGTGGAACAGCTTGAAGCCAAGCCTATGTCCGAAGAGAATCGCGAGCGCGTTCGTAAGGAAATAAAGAAGATGCGTACCATGCAGCCTTCCAGTGCGGAATACACTGTGGTGCGCAATTATATCGACTGGGTGCTTGATCTGCCGTGGGACGACATTAAGGACGATAAGGACGTGGACATTGTTCAGGCCCGTACCATCCTTGATGAGGACCATTTCGGTTTACAAAAGCCCAAGCAACGTATCCTTGAATATTTGGCCGTCCAGACGTTGGTTGAGACCATGAAAGGTCCAATCCTCTGTTTTGTAGGTCCTCCCGGCGTAGGTAAGACTTCCATTGCCAAGTCTATTGCCCGTTCCATGGACCGTGAATTTTTGCGGCTCTCTTTGGGTGGTGTACGTGACGAGGCCGAGATTCGTGGTCACCGTCGTACCTATGTCGGTGCCATGCCTGGTAAGATCATTCAGTCTTTGAAGCGGGTGAAATTTAATAACCCCGTTATCTGTCTGGATGAGGTGGACAAAATGTCTGCCGATTTCCGAGGCGATCCGTCCGCAGCATTGCTGGAAGTTCTCGATCCGGAACAGAATTACGCATTCAACGATCATTATCTGGATTTGGATTACGATCTGTCCAAGGTGTTCTTCATCACCACGGCCAACAGCCTGGAAGGTATTCCGTTGCCATTGCAGGATCGTATGGAGATTATCCGGTTGCCCGGTTATCTTGAAAACGAGAAGGTGGAGATTGCCAAGGGATTTCTGATGCCCAAACAGCTTGAACAGCACGGCCTCAAGCCGGAAAATCTCAAGCTGTCCGAAAACGCTATTCTTGATGTGGTCAGGTACTACACTAAGGAAGCGGGTGTTCGTAATCTGGAACGAGAACTCGCTTCCATTTGTCGCAAATCAGCTATGAAGATAGTTGAAGAGAAGAACCGTGAAAAGGTTATCTCAATTACCCGGCAAGGCTTGCAAAAGATGCTTGGCGTGACCAAATTCAGCTATGGCGAACGTGAGGAAGCCTCGCAGGTTGGTGTGTGTAACGGTTTGGCCTGGACTCAGCTTGGCGGTGAAATGCTGCTGGTTGAAGTCGTGCTTATGCCTGGTAAGGGCAAGGTGGAGATCACCGGTAAGCTCGGCGATGTCATGCAGGAATCTGCCCGTGCCGCTGTTTCCTATATTCGTTCACGGTCCGACTTGCTCGGCCTTAAGCCGAATTTTTACAAGCAGGTGGATATTCATATTCATGTGCCTGACGGAGCTACGCCCAAGGACGGCCCGAGTGCTGGTGTCACTATGACTACCGCGCTTATTTCCTCGTTGTTGAATATTCCGGTTCGCCACGATCTGGCTATGACCGGAGAGATTACCCTGCGTGGACGGGTTTTGCCCATTGGCGGTCTGCGTGAAAAGTTGTTGGCAGCACACCGAGGTCTTATCAAAACCGTGCTTATTCCGTTTGAGAATGAGAAAAATCTCAAGGATGTCCCGAAGGATATTCTTAAGGATCTTGAGATTATACCGGTCAAGACTATGGATGAAGTCATCGACAATGCTTTGCAAGCAGGTTCCGAGACTGTTTGGCACAAGAAACATGGTGAAGCACCGGTTGCTGCCGAATTGCTCAAGGACGAGTTGCAAAGACCTGCTCGTCAGTAAGACGATAAAATGAATAATGAAAAGGCCGAGCGGTTTACCGTTCGGCCTTTTTTTATGATTTACGTCTGCGGTGGTTATTGGGCTGAAGTAGAAAGGAGTCCGGCTGTTTTATCGAACTGTGTACCCAGTTGTGCAAAAAAGGCGTTTTGTTGAAGCATTTGCATGCCGGGATTCATACTCTTTTCAGTCTTTTCCGTTATGGCATGATTTGCTTCTTTAGGATCTATTCCTGTTGTTTGCCGGTTCTTGGCTTCTTCCTTTTCATCATCGTCTTTTTTACCGGGCATTTTGTTCGTTGCATCCGCAATGCTTGAACTCATTTTAACACCGGTTATATCTGCAATCTCTTTTTCGATTTCTTTAATGCGGGCTTTCTGTTCTTCCGTTGGTTGACCATCCCCCATGGTCAGGAGTTGGGCGAGCATGTTCTTGAGAAACAAGACCCTATTATTTTCTTCAGGTGTCAGTTCTTTTTGGAAAGAAAAAGATGAAGATTCCAGACGTTTTTCTTCTTCTGTCTTTTCGGGCTCAAGCGCCATGCCTTCGGACGAGATCGTCCGTACCAACGATCGTGCGTTTCGCGCTGCGGTTGGGAAAAGAGTGTCTGGTGTGGTCGATATGTTCATTGTTTTGTCCAGTGGGTAAACTTTTCCACCGTATTTTAAAATGCAAATATTGGGCCTTGGAAAAGTTTTCCATATGAAGAGAAAAATGTTGTGTGTCAGTCTTTTTTGAGCTGACAATTAGGCATCGTGTCGTGTGGGGTGCCTTTGAGCTTTTTTCGTGTATGGTGGCTGAAATTGGAGGAATGTATGGCTGAACTGACAAAGAAAGATCGGGCCATGGGCAGCATTGTCGGTATGTTTGTTGGTGATGCGCTTGGGTTGGGGCCGCATTGGTATTACGATTTGAATGAATTACGTAAGGATTACGGTGAATGGATTTCTGATTATATGCAGCCAAAAACGGGTCGGTATCACGACGGATGTAGGGCTGGCGATGTGTCGCAAACAGGGCAGGTTTCCCTCTTGTTGCTGCAATCGTTGGCTGTGAAGGGCAAGTATGAGGAATTAGACTTCACTGAGAAACTCGATGGCTTTCTTGGTACGCTTGATGGGACTCCGAATGGAGGTCGATATACGGATATTGCCATGCGAGAGGTCTGGGAGGCGCGTAAGGTCGGATTAGCGTGGGATGAGGCTGCGGGACTGTCTGATTCGGGTGAGGCTGCCATTCGAGGTGTCATGCTTGCCGCACGCTATGCGAATAAACCGCGAGATTTGGCTGCACATGTCATGGGCAATGTTCATCTGACGCATGCAGAGCCGTTTATTCAGGCGCAATCTCTTGCTTTTGTTCTTGCTGTTTGTCGTCTTGTTCGGGGCAAGAGTCTGGAGAGTTCTGGTAAATCCTTGATGGGGTGGGCGCAGCATGAAGTCGATAGAGCTTTGATAGATGTGTTTTTACAACCTGGATTCGTGCATGGTGTGGCTACTAATCCGGAAGTAGTTATTGAGCCGCCGCATGCCATTGCTCAAGTGTATGGCTTGGCCTGTCAGCTTGGGTTCATGGTCCCGGCGGCCTATTGGTTGGCCTGTCGATTTTATGGTGACTTTGAAACGGCTGTACTTACAGCTATTAACGGCGGTGGTAATAATATGGCACGTGCCTGTATGACAGGAGCTCTTTCTGGAGCCATGGTCGGAATCCAGGGAATTCCTCAGCGATTTATCGATGGCTTGCAGGATAAAAAAGAAATTCTTGAAAATGCAGAAAAGGTCGCTTCATCTTTGGAGTAAGTTGTTGAAGCAAATAAATGAAAAGCCCTCTGCATGCAGAGGGCTTTTCTTATGGGCTATTCTGTTTTGGACAATATGTTGTTTCGGATCCAGCTCTTGTCCCACCATTCAAATGGCTGGGTTGGAATACCCGCTACGGTGATACCGTAATGCAGGTGGTCGCCTCCGGCTAGACCGGTGGTTCCCGTGTGGCCGATGATCTGTCCTCTGGTCACGGAGTCACCATTTGCCACGGCAGTGGAACTGAGGTGGGCATAAAGTGATTGCAGTCCGAGGCCATGGTCAATGACGACCACATTACCATAGATACCCAGAAAGTCGGCGTAAACGATGGTGCCGTCGTTGCCAGCCGGGACCGGAGCTTGTTTGATACTGGCAAGGTCCAGACCTAGGTGGGTCTGAAAGTCGACTTTTTTGCCTTTGTACATGTAGTCGCGTGCATCGGCGAAGGTTGCGCGGTTGGCCGCATTGGGCAGCCGTTTGAATGGGCCGGACCAAAGCATGGTCGGACTTGTGTTGCGGCTGAGTTCTACCAGTTTAGCACGGTTCTGTTTGCGCAGGGTGTTGTTGATATAGAGATATTGATCAATCAAGGTGCCTTCGTTGGGCACCAGTCCTTGGAATTCAGGGATGGTCCGTTCCATGAAATTGTCTGAAAGCCTGATCTTGTCACGCCGGAACTGACGGGCGTTGGTGTGATAATTAAAAGATCGTTTGGCGCTGTTGCCAGCTTTGTCCGAAGCGACAATGAACGGGTTGAATTTGTTTGGTGGGGTGTCCCACGGCTGCGCGAATAGGCAATAATACTGGAATTTCCCGTTGCCGCCGGGCTGAAGATATGCAGGGAAGAACCGTTCCCCCACCTGTATACCTGTGTTTTTAACCTTTTCGGAGAGCGCAAAAACCATGAGGCCACAACCGCCCTGATTCAAGTTGTTGGTGTGGGATTGGACAAAAATGCGGGGTGGGGTCAAGTCGAGCGAGTAGGTCTTTGATACGCTGACAACACCTGCATCGCCAAAAGGATACAAGGATGCATCGCGAGCAGTGACTTCAATGGTGAATTCGCCTTCTTTGATGATTCCTTTGTCCAGTGTCAACACTTCTTCAGCCAGCATGATGCCGCCGGGGTAGGCCTTCGTAACCAGTGGAATACGTTTGTCGCTTTGAATAACGATGACATCAAGGGATTTCAGGCCGCTGCCGGGGTCTTCCGCTTTGATGGTTATCGTACTTTGTTTGCCCAAGTCGGCTGTGTCCGGCGAAATGGAGAGAGTCGGTACGGTCGTATCCCTGAAGAGCATGAAGAGTCCTGCGCCTAGAGTGCAGAGGAGTATGATGGTCAAGAGCGCTAGAGGTAGCCCTTTTCCGCTTTTCTTTTTTTGAGTCAGAATGGTTTCTTTGCTCATGTTCCTTCCTATATGTAATAAATCTAGACTATTTCTATAATACTCAAAGAGCAGACACAAGGGGAGGTGGATGGAAAAATGAAAATTGTTTTCAATTGGTCGTTTTTAATGAAAAAGCCGCATCACTACAGATGCGGCTCATGAGCGTGAGGCTCAAATTTGGTTAATCTTCGTCTTCCAGGCTGTCCATGAGTTGAATGGTCAGACGTAGAAAATCCGCTTCAGTAAGAATGCCGACCAGTTCGCCGTTCTTGACAACAGGTAGACAGCCATACTTGTGGTTGAGCAGTATTTGAGCTGCTTCCTTGAGGGACGTGTCGAGTCCAATCGTGGTGATGTCGGTCCGCATTATTTCATGCAACGGTATGCCTGAATCAATTTCCCTTTGAGTCTCGGGATCAAGTTCTGCAAGATGGGAAATGGTGGCGGACAGGATGTCACGGTGAGTAATCAGTCCCGTGAAGCCATTATCAACGGTGACGATGGGGATGTGCCTGATGCGCTGGAGGTTCATCAGTTCGCGGGCATTGTGTAGGGAGTCTCTTTCTTTCAAGGAAAAGACCGGTGATGTCATAAGGTCATTGACCTTCAGCATGTATTCCTCCTCTGTTGTATATACTTTCAGCGAAAGCGGAAAACCTGTCAAGGTACATAGAGCTGAATTATGCCTGTTTTTTGCGGCTTTTGTTGACTTGAGAGTCAAAATCTGTTCAGCATCCCGCAGGTGTTTTCACTGATGGAGCACTGTTGATTTTAGGAGATTTTGGTGGTTGATCCGGTACGGCTCAGAGAGCGCATGGTGCGCGAACAAATTCAGGCTCGCGGCGTGACAGATTCACGTGTGCTGGAGGCCATGTCAACGCTTCCCCGACATCTTTTTGTGGAGGAAGCTTTGGCAAACAAGGCGTATTCCGACAGCCCTTTGCCTATAGGTGAAGGGCAGACAATTTCTCAGCCATATATTGTTGCTTTGATGTCAGAACTCCTTGAGGTCGAGCCGGGTATGAAAGTACTCGAAATTGGCACTGGGTCTGGGTATCAGGCCGCTGTCCTTGGGCGGATGGGCGTCGAAGTTTATACGGTGGAGCGCATTAAAAAATTATTTCATGCTGCACGCAAGCGGTTTATGGATATGCGTATGTTTTCCGTGAAGCTCAAGCTTGACGATGGGACCATGGGGTGGCCGGATGAAGCCCCTTATGATCGAATTATTGTCACTGCTGGCGGACCTGAAGTCCCTGAACCGTTGGTTGATCAATTGGCTGAACCGGGGCGAATGCTTATTCCTGTAGGTGAGTCCAGACGTAACCAGACACTTGTTCTTATCGAGAAGCGTGATGGTGAAGTGATCCGTAAGGACATGGGAAGCGTCGCCTTTGTTGATCTGGTGGGAAGTCACGGCTGGTAGCCGGAGGTCTGTGTGTCCAAAAGTTCCATACCCATTAAAGACGCTTTTATGACGAGTCCGGGACCACGGACTCTCAAGGCCGGAGCCTTGCTTTGGCTTAAGGGTGTGTGCATGGGCGGTGCGGACATTATTCCCGGCGTTTCTGGTGGGACAATTGCTTTTATCACCGGGATTTATGAGCAATTGGTTGACGCTATCCGTTCTTTTAACGTCGATTTCGTGCGTCGTCTTTTCTCCCTTGATATTTCCGGAGCTGTGAGTGTAGCCCATATCCGTTTCATTGTTTGCCTGCTGTTTGGCATCATGACGGCCATGATTACAATGGCCGGTTTCATGAATACGATGCTCCATACACACCCTGTCGAAACATGGTCGTTGTTTTTTGGGCTGATTACGGCATCAATTTTTGTGGTGGGTAGGCAGGTTGAACCGTTGAATGCGGTGAATTTTGGTTTTATTTTTCTCGGTGCAGTTGGAAGTTATCTTTTGGTCGGCATGATTCCTGTTTCGACTCCAGAGACGTTGCCTTTTATCTTTTTGTGTGGGGCAATAGCCATTTGTGCAATGATTTTGCCGGGTATCAGTGGGGCATTCCTTCTCCTGATGTTGGGTAAATATGAATATGTCACACGGACTCTCAAGAATCCGTTTGTCTGGGATAATTTTGTGATTATGGCTGTGTTTGCAGCTGGTGCGGGAGTTGGAATTATCTTTTTTTCCCGTGTGTTGCATTACTTGCTGAGCAGATGGCATGCGGCCACAGTGAGTGTGTTGACAGGATTTATGATTGGGGCTTTGCGCAAAGTGTGGCCCTGGAAAGAGGTCTTGGAAACTTCTGTGATTCGTGGGAAGGTGCATGTCCTGCGAGAGCAGAATATGTTACCGGATGTTTTGAATGGTGAAGTGTTTTTTGCCATTGGATTGGTTGTGATCGGTATTATTATTGTTCTTGCCCTTGAACGGTTTTCGCGAGAGCGTTGATAGAGTGTTGATTCTTCCCGCATGGCGAAGACAAAATACAATAAAGAGAGAATGGATATGAGCGAGTGCAGCTCCGGCTCCTGCAGTGGAGCCAACAAGGCAAATGCCAAGTTGAAAATCCAGGATGCGATGATTGAAACCACCCTGGAGAAGATCAAGTACAAATTGTTTATCATGAGCGGTAAAGGCGGAGTGGGCAAAAGCTCAGTTTCCGTTAATGTCGCAGCAGCCTTGGCTGCTCGTGGATTTAAGGTTGGGCTTCTGGATGTTGATATTCACGGTCCGAGCGTGCCGACTCTGCTCGGTATTTCCGGGACTTTGGATATTGACCGGGGATCATTGATGATTCCCAAAGAGTACAACGAAAATCTGCATGTCATGTCCATGGAGTCGTTGCTTAAAGATCCTGATCAAGCAGTGCTGTGGCGCGGCCCCATGAAAACTTCCGCTATCCGTCAGTTTGTATCTGACGTACAGTGGGGCGAATTGGACTTTTTGGTCGTTGACTCCCCTCCGGGGACTGGCGACGAACCTATGACCGTGCTCAAGACTGTGCCGGATGCTTTGTGTGTGGTTGTAACCACTCCGCAGGAAGTTTCGTTGTCTGATGTGCGCAAGTCGATTAATTTTCTGCAATACGCTCAGGCTAACGTGCTTGGTGTTGTGGAAAATATGAGTGGTCTTATTTGTCCGCATTGTCATGAAGCTATTGATCTGTTTAAGAAAGGCGGCGGCAAGGATTTGGCTGAGAAATACGGACTTGAGTTTCTTGGTGCTATTCCACTTGATCCGGCAACCGTTGTTGCTGGTGATCTAGGTACCCCCGTTGTACTTTTGGAAGAGGATTCTCAATCGAAAAAGGCTCTTATTGAACTGGCCGACACAATAGCCGAAGCCGCACAGAAGAGTTTTGAGGCGGCATCGACAACCCACGCCTGAGGCGAATTATGAATAAGGACATCTTTAATCTGCCCAATTGTTTGACCATGGCCCGCATTCTTGCGGCCCCAGTTGTTGTATTTCTTCTCTATCTGGAGATGTGGTACCAATTTCGCTTGGGGTCTTATTTTGCTTTCGGACTTTATTTCGTTGCCTGTATGACGGATTATTTCGATGGAAAGATAGCGCGAGAGCAGAATACCATAACCAATCTGGGCAAGTTCCTTGACCCGTTGGCCGACAAACTGCTCATCGGGTCATTGTTGATCATGCTGGTCAAGCTCGGTGACGGGTGGGGTGTCCCTGCATGGGTGGTTATTATCATTATCTGTCGCGAATTGGCTGTGACAGGAATGCGTGCAATTGCTGCTGAAATGGGTGAGGTCGTAGCTGCAGATAGATTGGGCAAGGCCAAAACTTTGACTCAAGCTCTGGCTGTCGGTTTTCTCATCTTCCACTATCCGCTTTTTGGATGGGACCCTCGTCCTTTGGGGCAGGGGTTGCTGTATGTTGCTTTGGCACTCACAGTGATTTCAGGCGGTAACTATCTGTACAACTTTTATAAGAAGTGGATTAACGTCGCAGAATAGAAGTTCTCAAGATATTGTAAACCGGGTAGAAAGTATGCTTTCTGCCCGGTTTTTTTCGTTGTTTTTTTGTGTTTTAAGTGAATACCGTGAAACAAGCGGTCTAGAAAAAATTGAGAGTTTTTCTTGTAGAGCCTGTCGCTCTTGCCACTAAGCATTTATTATTGTTAGATAAAATCTATGGTGACAGGTGGGGTGATACATGGTAAATTTAACAAATACGTATCTGTACAATTTCTTTGAAAAAAGGTTATTAAGCCAAGAGATATAAACACTACCGCGAGATTTTTATGACTGACTCCAGTTCTGTGAAACATCTTGTTCGCATAACGAACTGCCTTCAAACCATTTTGGATCTGGAGCCCCAGCTTGAGAAGTTGGAGCATGGCCATTCTCTTTTGGATGAGTTTGCCGTGCTCAAGTCTTTTCTGGAGAAAATAGACAGAGTCGAATTGAGCGAGTCAGATGTGGAGCGGATTGAAATTGCCACAGCCAATTTCCTGAGGGAACTTGAAGGACCTTTGGCGCGGAAAAAGGCTCGGAAAAAAGAGAAGCGAAGGCTTCAGTAAACTGTATGCGTGGTCGAATTGTACTTGTTACTTTGCTCCTGATAATCAATCTTTTTTTATTGGGGAGATTGATATGGAGCGATCAGGGGATTTTTGCGTACCTGGAGCTTAAGGGCCGCTATGATTCTTTGCAGCAGAAGCTTGATGACGTTGACGGTAAGAGCCTTGATTTGAGCCAAGAGATTCGTAAGCTCAAGTCGGACAAGGGATACCAAGAAAAAGTCGTTCGTGAGCGGATGAATTTTGTGAAAAAGGACGAACTGTTATATATTTTCCCGGATGAGAAAGGCAAACCCGGCGGAGAAGGAACAGATGAGCGAGAAAATTGAGTGGTATCAAGAAGTTCTTTCGTTGGAACCCGGTTCAAGGGTGTTTTTCCCCTTGGCGAAACTTTTCGTTGAAAACGGGATGCCCGAGGATGCTGTTAAAACCCTGCGCCAAGGGTTGGACAAGCATCCTGATTATCTTGAAGCACGGATGCTTCTGGTTGAACTTTTGACTGAGTTGGAGCGTGAGGCTGAGGTCCATGACCAGTTGCAGCGAGTTATCAACCCTCTCAGGGATTATCCAGCCTTCTGGCGAGGTTGGGCACGGAGCCTGCCTGCGGAACAGCGCGATTTATCGGTGTTTCTTATGTTGGTTGCATCCAACATCTCTGGTGATACCATCAAATGGACTGATGTCGTGTTTGAAGGTATCGGTACTTTGGCCGAGAGATTGGTGGGTGCGCCATTGCCCCCGCCGTGTGATTCTCCATCTCCTGTCATGCCTGTGATTGAGAGCGGGGAAGAGTCTGCTTTTGGTGAGCCTGAGCCAGAGTTTAGGCCTGGCGCAGGGGCTTTTCGGACGAAAACCATGGCTGATCTTCTCGCATCTCAAGGAGACGTGTCCGGCGCACTTGAAATCTATCGCGAATTGTTGCAATCAACCATGTCCGACGAGCGACGTACCGAACTCAAGGAACGGATCGTGCATTTGGAGAACGGGGCGGAGAATAATGCCGCTCCCGAGGCGGAACAGACTGACGCTTTTAGCGTCCATGCAAAGAATCGCCTGATCAGCACTCTGGAAACACTGGCCTCTCGTTTTGAAGCCAGAGTACAGGGTTAACCGAAGCTGAACGGAACATGGTTCATGCCGCAACAGCGGCTTGAGTCGTCCATTCACGAAAAGTGGACATATGAAATATTTATTTTTGAGCCTGATTGCCGCACTCATGGTGCTCGGCGGATGCAGCATGTGGGATTCCACTGCGAAGTATACTAAAGATTCATGGGAAACCACCCGGGATTTTGTAGATCCGCCACCGGAAATCGACACAGATAGTTACCAGTTCTCCAATCCGAATCAGGAGAAACTGGCAAAACTCATTTCTCCAGTTGATGGTCCTTTGACGTCGTTGATCCGTTATGTGGATAATACAGACACGTTACCGGGTATCGATTGGCTTGATTTGTTGCGGGCTCGTTTCCCGTGGGTTAACAGAGTGATTGTCACCGACGAAGAGGGTACAATCATGTTAATGCAGCCGGAATTGCCCGTGAAGAAGATCACCAAACCGTTGGTTTTTGAAGGGGTGTGGCGCAAGATCAAACTGTTGACTGTCGTTGATTATTCAGATCTTGGAGCTGAGTTGTACATTGGGCGTCCTTATTTCGAGGACGTGACTTTTAGAGGGCTTATTGGCGTTGGATTCGATCCCAGAAGTTTGTTACGTCTGAGTCCTGACCCCAAAGAGTTGATTATTATACATCCCGGCAAGGGCATTTGGTCCCTTGGTGCTGATGTGGATGAAGAAGCCATATTGGCTGTGGAATGGGAAGAGATTCTCAAGAATAAAGTTGAAGGGCAGATCAAGGTTGGCAACAGGTATTACACTTGGCTGACCAGATACGTGGGTGAAGATCAGTATGTGTATGCCACCCAAAGTGCCGACCCCAATGCGGAAGGTTCCTGGTGGCTATTTTAGATAGTCGTCGGGTAGAAAGGATAGAGAGAATGCCACAGCAGGTTACTGTTACCGAACATATTCTCCTGCATCAGAAAATGGTGCCGGGAGCTACAGGCCAGTTTACTCGCCTGTTCAATGAACTTGTCTTGTCAGCCAAGATCATCTCAAGAGCCGTGAACAAGGCCGGATTGGTCGATGTCCTCGGCTTCACCGGGGCCGTGAATGTTCAGGGTGAAGAGGTTAAGAAGCTCGACGAGTACGCCAATAGAATCCTTATTCATCGACTGGCCCGTTCTGGCGTATTGTGTGCCATGGCCTCCGAAGAAAATGCAGATATAATTGAAGTACCGGAATCATTGCCTCGGGGTGATTATATTATCATTTTTGACCCCTTGGATGGATCGTCCAATATTGATGTTAACGTCAACATTGGCACCATCTTTTCGATTTTTAAACGGAAAAGTAGCCCTGACGCAACCCTTATGTCTGAGGATGTTTTGCAAAAGGGGAGTGAACAGGTTGCAGCCGGGTACATTTTGTATGGTTCATCGACCATGCTGGTGTTTACCTGC
The DNA here is from genome assembly GCF_027923765.1 of Pseudodesulfovibrio nedwellii. Lineage (NCBI taxonomy): Bacteria > Pseudomonadati > Thermodesulfobacteriota > Desulfovibrionia > Desulfovibrionales > Desulfovibrionaceae > Pseudodesulfovibrio > Pseudodesulfovibrio nedwellii. The sequence goes on from NZ_AP026709.1 coordinate 389,684, forward strand.
GGCGATGGTGTGCATGGATTTACCCTCGATCCCAGTGTTGGTGAATTCATTTTATCGCATCCGAATATTCGTATTCCTGAGCAGGGTAAGATCTATTCAGTCAACGAGGGGTATGAACGCTATTGGGATCGTGCGACCAAAAAGGCATTGGCTTATTTCAAGTCACCCAAGAATGCGCTTCGAAAACCGTACAGCGGTCGATACATCGGTTCTCTGGTGGCGGATTTTCATCGAAATCTACTCTACGGTGGTATCTTCATGTATCCCGCAGATTTGCGTGATCCGAAGAAACCCACGGGCAAGCTGCGGCTCACCTGTGAATGTAATCCTATGTCTTTTCTCGTTGAACAGGCTGGCGGTATGTCCATTGACGGTGTGAACCGTATTATGGACATTGATCCAGAACACTTGCATCAGCGTGTTCCTTTTTTCTGTGGCTCTCGCAATGACGTCCAGATTGTTCAGGATATCTTTGTTTCCGAAGCCCAGAGGAAAAAAAATAAGTAATGTTGACCCTTGGTATTGAGACTTCCTGCGACGAAACTGCTGTTGCTCTTGTGGAGGATGGACGGTTGCTGGGTGAAAAACTTGCGACCCAGATTGACACGCATGCCTTGTTTGGCGGTGTCGTCCCTGAAATCGCTTCACGGGAACATCTGCGCGTTCTGCCGCGTCTTTTCCGTGAATTAATGGCGGAAATCGGAATCCGACCAGATGAGATCGATACCGTGGCCGTAGCTCGTGGGCCCGGATTGCTCGGCAGCCTGCTTGTTGGCGTGAGTTTTGCTAAAGCTCTTTGTCTATCTACTGGGGCATCGCTGATCGGGGTTAATCATCTTTGGGCTCATCTGTTGGCTCCTGGGTTGGATGGAGAAATAGAATTTCCGGCATTGGGCCTTCTTGTGTCCGGTGGACATACCCATACATATCGGATCAATTCGCCGGTCGAGTTCGAATTGCTCGGCAGGACATTGGATGATGCCGCAGGTGAGGCCTTTGACAAGGTCGCAAAACTTTTTAATTTTCCGTATCCTGGCGGTCGTTTTGTTGACGATTTGGGTCGTGAGGCAGAGCCGGATACCAAGCTGTTTCCACGGCCATACATTGAAAATGATTCGCTTGATTTCAGTTTCAGTGGTTTGAAAACGGCAGTCGCTAATTACGTAGCGATCAGGCCAGAACTCGTATTTGAGAAAATGGCTGACCCTGACGCCATCGCCGCATTGACCGGCGAACGGCGTGTAGATCTGGCACGAGTGTGCGCCTCATTCAATTGGAGTGTGGCTCAGACGCTTAAGATTAAGGTTGAGCGGGCGTTAAAACGTGTCGGACCGACAAAGAGTTTGATCGTAGCCGGTGGAGTTGCAGCCAATTCCGTGGTCCGTGAGACCATGAAGGGGGTTGCCGAGAATCATGGTTTGCGGTTGACCTTGCCGGATCTGGGCTTATGTACCGATAATGGTGCGATGATCGCTTTTGCCGGGTGGCAGCTTGCTAGGGTAGGGTATTCGCATTCTTTGGAGTTGGAGGCCATTCCCCGAGGCCATGTTGTCCCGCAGGATTGGATTATTTTCAAAGAATGAACGGACAGATAGAGATATTTTTGCAGTGTCCTTCTTGACAGTAGTGTACATGGGGACCTATTTTAAATAAATTGTGAGAACAATTGCGATGAGCCATCGCAACCGGTATACCGGTGATAATTGTATATGACGGCCATAAGCCGAGAAAAAAAGGAGAATTCCATGGCGAATCAGATTACCGACGGTAGTTTCGAACAGGATGTCTTGCAGAGTGATGTCCCTGTCCTTATTGATTTTTGGGCTCCCTGGTGTGGCCCTTGTCGTGCAATGGGTCCCGTGATTGATGAATTGGCCGAGGAATTTGAAGGTCAGATTAAAATCGTCAAGATGAATGTGGACGAGAATTCCGCTACTCCCGGCAAATATGGCATTCGTGCTATTCCGACCTTGATTCTGTTCAAGGACGGCGAAGTTGTCGACCAGAGCACTGGTGCAGTCTCCAAGAGCAGCATCAAGGAAATGATTACCAAGAAGGCTCTGTAATATATGAAATCTTATGACGCCGTAGTCATAGGGGGCGGCCCGGCAGGAATGACGGCTGCCCTTTATCTTTTGCGGGCTGGTGTAAAAGTCCTCATGATCGAAAAGTTGTCTCCTGGTGGACAGGTTTTGATGACTGCTGAGATTGAGAATTATCCGGGGTTCCCCAAGGGGCTTCAGGGGTGGGAGTTGGCTGACAAGTTCGCTGCTCATCTGGATGAGTATGAACTCGATCGTATCAGTGACGAAGTTCGGAGTATTACCATAGGTAATTCCGTCCACACCATTTCTGTCGGCGATGAAGAGGTTCAGACAAAAACCATCATCCTGGCTACAGGGTCACGCTATCGTAAATTGGGTGTTCCCGGTGAAGAACGATTGCTTGGTCGTGGCGTTTCCTATTGTGCCTTATGCGATGGTAATTTCTTCCGTGATCGCGATGTCGCTGTCGTAGGCGGTGGCAATTCAGCTTTGGAAGAAGCGTTGTATTTGGCTCGACTGGTGAATAAGGTTTATCTCATTCATCGTCGTGAAGATTTCCGTGGTTTGCAGTGCTATCAGGACAAGTGCTTTACGCATGAGAAGATTGAGATCATTCGCAATACCGTGATCGATGAAATTCAAGGTGCGGATGACCTTGAAACATTGGCTTTAAGGAACGTTTCCACAGACGAGACTTCTCAACTCAAGCTCGACGGTACGTTTATTTTCATCGGTTTTGAACCCATCATGGATTATGTTCCTGATGATGTCGCGAAAGAGTCCAATGGCGTTGTCACGGACGTTGAGATGCGGACCAATGTTCCTGGCGTTTTTGCCGCTGGAGATATTCGCGCCAAGATGTGCCGTCAGGTTGCTTCCGCTGTTGGCGATGGAGCCACCGCAGCTACCGCAGCATTTACTTATCTTGAGCAGTTGGGCGATTAGGAGTCCGTATGCGTCGTTTATTGGTTCCTGTCGTTCTTGTCGTTTTCATGTCCCTGACAGGGTGTGTGTGGATCGACAGTTATTTCCTTCCTCCTCCCGAGGATACTGCCCAAGAATTGTATGAAGCGGGTGTGGAAGCCTTGAAAGAGAAAGATTATGGCGATGCTCAGGATTACTTCTCCAAGCTCAAGGACAGATTCCCTTTTAGTCCTTTTGCTTTGAAGGGTGAATTGGCTTTGGGCGATGCCTACTATCTTGATGAAGAGTATCTCTTGGCTTTGGAGTCATATAAGGAATTCGAAGCGTTGCATCCAAGCAATGATAATATTCCCTATGTTTTGTACCAGATTGCCAATGCCAACATCAGTATGTTTAAATCCATTGATCGCCGTCAGGAGAATATCAAGGAATCATTGGAATATCTGTATCGGTTGGCAGAGACATATCCCAAGTCTCAATACGCGGAGCAAGCCAAACACTTGATCGTCAAGAGTCGCAGGATTTTGGCGGAGCATGAAGTCTATATGGCCGATTTCTTTTGGCGGACGGAACAATATGGTCCGGCTTGGCATCGTTATCAATATGTGGTGGAGAATTTCTCTGATATCGCAGACTTGCGAGACTATGCCATTAAGCGCGCCGAGTACTCGTATTTTGAGTATCAAAAGACTCTGTCCGAGGAGGAACGCCAACGCATTCAGGGAAGCTGGCTGCGGTGGATCAAGAAGTGGCTGTAATTCCTAAAGACGGTCGAGGGAGGCTTTTCCCTATGCAGAAATCGGTGTTTGAATTCCCGCATCAAATCAACGAAGTCGTTGTGAGCGACACCTTTTTTGCACGCGCTTATCAGGAAACTCCAGCTCGACATCGTGCCTTGATAAAGACCTGTATAGCCAGGTTGTATGATTGGTATGGCGGTGGCAAAGAATGTGGCGGACGGATTGAAAGCACTTGGCGTGGTGGGTTTGATTCTATTCACGCTTTTCAGCCAGTGGAATTTTGTGTCGTTCTTTGTGATGCAACATTGGAATCTCCAGCGAGATTGCTTGCTGGATTAGTTCCTGCACTTGCTCGTGGTGTGCGTAATGTATTGGTGGTGCGGGTTGGCGACAGCCCATGGCCGTCTTCTTTACTCACAGCCCTTGAATTGGCAGGACAAGATTTAGCTGTTGATATGACGGCTGATCAAGCCTGCCAGCTTTTGACGGATTTGTCTTCCAGTACAGCTTCCGGCCTCGTGATTGATTTGGGAGTCGGAGCAGAAGAAGTTGATGCTAGATTAGCAAAGACAAGTGCCGTTGGAATCTATTCACCTGTTTTTGATGGTAAAATTTCTGTTTGGATGGATGATTCTCAGCCTGTGGACCTTGAAGCTCTTGCTTTTGCACAACCGGATGTTTCCTGTGCTGTCCATGGAACACATACTCTTTTCTCTTCAGATAAGTTTTCGTATGACGGAGACGATTTTCAAACATTTTTGGTTACAGCCGGGGATGCTGTCTTCGTTCCTTTATCTCGAGTGAACGATGCGTTGACACAATCTCGAATTGTGCTCAGCCCCGGACACGAAGGCTGTTGGATTTGGCCTGATCTTCGTCCTGAACAATTTCATTTTCATCGGACTGCCTGGACCATTGGAGCCTGAACGTGAGCAAGAGCAACGCCCCCTCGGCGAAGGTGCTCGGCAACCTTCGCAATATTGGTATCATTGCGCATATTGATGCGGGAAAAACAACGCTGACAGAGCGAATTCTTTATTATTCAGGAAAGATACACCGTATTGGTGAAGTTCATGAAGGCACGGCGACCATGGACTACATGCCTGAAGAGCAGGAACGCGGTATTACCATCACTTCGGCGGTGACTTCCTGTCAATGGGATCCGTGCATGATCAATATCATTGATACACCAGGGCATGTGGATTTCACCATTGAGGTGGAGCGCTCGTTGCGAGTTTTGGATGGTGCCGTTGGTGTTTTTTGTGGTGTGAGTGGTGTGGAGCCGCAGTCTGAAACGGTTTGGCGGCAGTCTGAATCCTATTCAGTCCCAAAACTTGCTTTTGTTAATAAAATGGACAGATTGGGTGCTGATTTTGATGCCGTGCTTGACTCCATGGTTCAGAAACTCGGAACAAATCCGTTGGCCATTCAATATCCTGATGGAGCCGGGCAGGATTTCACCGGTGTTTATGATCTGGTGAGCATGCAACGGCTTGAATTCGATCAAGACACCAAGGGTGTAAATTTTTCTTCTCGAGATTTGACTGAAGACGAGGTGGATCGACTCTCTCCGTGGCGTGAAAAACTTATTGAGGTCGCTGCTGATGAAGACGAGGAAATTCTAGAGCTGTATCTGTCGGGTGAGGATGTCCCAGCTTCACAGATTCGTGCGGCTTTGAGAAAGGCGACGTTGGCTCGGAAGATCGTTCCGGTACTGGTTGGTTCGGCTTTGAAAAATATTGGCGTGCAACCGGTGTTGACCGCTGTATGTGACTATTTGCCCAGCCCGTTAGAAGTGCCGGTTGCCGAGGGAGTGAATCCAAAGGACAAGACCAAGCAGTCTTTTGAGGTTTCGCATAAGGAGCCGTTGTCTGCCCTTGTCTTTAAGGTTACTCTGGATTCTGGACGAAAACTTGCCATGATGCGTATGTATTCCGGTAAGATAAGCGCTGGTGATACCGTTTATAACGTGACACAGGATCAGCCTGAAAGGGTGGCCCGTCTGTTCCGGTTGCATGCTGGACGCAAGGAAAAGATTGAGAGTGCGTATGCCGGGGATATGGTGGCTGCCGCTGGGATGAAATTTGCGAGGACTGGCGACACGCTGGCAACCAAAGAAGCCCCTATTCTTTTGGAGCAGATTACTGATTACAAACCGGTTATCTCTTTGGCCATTGAGCCGCGCAATTCCGAAGAAGGGGATAAGCTCGATGAAGTTTTGGATAAATATTTGTTGGAAGACCCGACTCTTGAGTTGAAACGTGATGAAGATACGGGGCAGATTGTTTTGTCCGGTATGGGTGAACTTCATTTGGAAGTTATTCAGGAACGGCTGAAACGTGAGTATAAACTCGAACCCAGAGTCGGTAAGCCGCAGGTGGTTTATCAGGAAACTGTGACCGGCAAAGGTAAGGGGACTGGTGAATTCAACCGCGAATTAGGCGAGGTTGTTCATTATGGCGCGGTTGATTTAGCCGTGGAGCCCATGGGTCGGGATAAAGGTCAACAGATCTCTATGGAAGTCGACATCGCAGAATGGCCTGCTGCGTGGCTTGAGGCTGTGGAAGACGGTATCTCTGACAGTCTGCAAAGTGGTGTCATCCGTGGGTATCCGGTTCAGGATGTCCGGGTTAGAGTTTTTGGTATGAAGCGGCGGGATGGAGAATCCAGCCCCGTGGGTTACCGTATGGCTGCCGCTATGGCCCTCAAGGAGGCCCTTGAGCAGGCAACGCCGAGGTTGATGGAACCTATCATGTGGGTAGAGATCAGTGTGCCTGAAGATTTTGTTGGTGATGTGGTCGGTTTGCTCGGGTCCAAAGGTGCCAAGATCGAGAATATGATAGATCGAAATGGGCAAAAGGTAGTTCAGGGACTCGCGCCATTGGGCAAGCTGTTTGGATTTTCCACTGACCTTCGATCCGCCACGCAAGGCAGGGCAGGATTTGTTATGAAATTTTCACGTTTTGATGTGTTGGAGTAACTCTTGAGTGACCTGAGTCGTCATACCCCTCGCGATAAAAAAAGTAATAGAGACTGGTGGACTGGTAGCAAACGGTGGATACGGTATTGGTGTCTTCGTTTAATGCGTCAGAATTCGTCGCCGAAGAATTTGGCTGCGGCCTGTGCTCTTGGGATGTTTATTGGTGCTATGCCTATCATCCCGTTTCAATCCGTGGTTGTCATTGCCTTGGCTTTTGCCATGCGAGTCAACAAGTTGGCTGCATGGCTCGCGACTTGTTATTCGAACGCTGCGACTATGGTACCTTTTTACTATTTCCTTTTTATTGTAGGGAGTACGGTAGCTCCGTTCGATAATATTGTTTTTGATCCTCAACATTTGGAAATGACCCAGTTGATTGCCGCCGGGTGGAAAGTCTTTGCCGTCATGTTTATAGGCGGATTGGCTTTTGGTATTCCGGCCACAATCGCTACATATTTTATTTCTTTGTTCGTCATCAGGCGGTATCGCGAACGTCGTGCCATTCGTATGTTGCGTAATAAGTCCGGTTGATAATTTGAGTAACTTTTCATGATTCCATTTGTGACGCCGCAAGCTTTTGCTTGCGGCGTTTTTTTTTACAGGTGTTTGCTTTTAGGCTTGATTAATTGTACTCATCATATGGTAATTCATGTTGTTTTCATGCATTCCGTTTGATTCAATTCGTAAAGGGAGTTTGACCGATGTTTATCGGACCCGTGGGGATGATAATTTGTGGTGTTGCCTTATGTGGCATATTCGCGGCCGCAACAGCTATCGGTGGATGGTTGGCATATGGTATCGGTGTCCTTTGCGTTTTGGCTATTACCAGTCTTGTAGGATTTATGCATTCCAAGTATCGGAAACGGATGAAGGGAGTCCTTGAAGAAATTGTGAACTGTCGTCTTCTTGACGCTGATATTGCAGGAGAATTTGGTGGGGCTTTGGGGCAGTGCGCGGAGGCCATGTGTGCTGTTCAAAAGCAGGCTGATTTTTTTGAAGGAGCTTTCCATGAGCTCGGAAGTCCGGCTCTTGTGTGTGATTCTGATGGCAGAATTATCCTTGCTTCTCAGGCTATGTTGGAGATGGTCAGAAAAAGAGCTGAACAGGTGGTCGGCAAGACTGTCAGTCAGGCGCTGTACAGTCAAAATGGTGTTTCTTTGACCGAGAAGGCGCTTAAGCTTGGTAAACCGCGAGTGGATAGCGTTGATTTGGTTTTGTGGGATAAAAGAGAAATTTCGGTTCAGCTTTTCATTAGTTTTATTCATGATCGAGAGGGAGTCATTGTCGGTGCGGCTACATCGTTTATTGATATGACCGAGCAGGTGGAAAATCATCGAAAGATTCAGCAGCAACAGAAGCGTATGACTCAGGCGGGCGAACGGATCAGCAGTTTAGCTGAACATGTGGCGTCTGCTACGGAGTTATTGTCCGCTTCCGCTGACGATCAGGCGCAAGGGGCGCAGAAGCAACGCAAGCAAACTTCTGCCGTGGCCCTGTCCATGGAGAATATGACCGAAACCGTGATTGAAGTCGCGAGGAATGCCACTGCGACTAGAGGGGCCGCAGATGAAGCTAATACATCCGCGACTGAGGGTGTTGCCATGGTGGACAAAGCTGTGGTGGCTATTAATCAAGTGTCAAATGAGGCTGTTGAGCTTGAGCAGGAAGTCGGCAAGTTGAATATGCAGGCCGGTGAAATTGGACAAATTATCAGTGTTATTAATGATATTGCAGATCAAACGAATTTACTTGCTTTGAACGCGGCTATTGAGGCTGCTCGAGCAGGAGAGGCGGGACGAGGATTTGCTGTAGTGGCAGATGAAGTTCGCAAGTTGGCAGAAAAGACCATGGATGCAACTCGTGAAGTGGAATCAGCCATTGGAATGATTCAGACTCGGTCTCAAAAAGCAACGACATCCATGCGCGCAACGGCAAAACAGGTGGCCGAAAGTACGGATCTTTCCAACAAGGCTGGTGAGACGTTGCAGCAGATCATGGTGAGTATTCAAGATATGGTTGAGCGTGTAGCTGAAATTGCCACGGCAGCCGAACAACAGTCCGCAGCGGCTGAAGAAGTTATGCACAGTGTCGAGGAAATTGCGGTTATCGCTGAGGATGCAGATGAAGCAGCGGGGCAGGCGGCCAATGCAACTCGGGATATGGCAGAATTGGCTCGCGATCTCTTGAGCGTATCGCAGGAATTTAGAGATGGTGATGGTGATATGGCTTTGCGAGAGTCTGAAAGCGAGATGAAGGGAGTTCTTCCCCTGATAGCCCAAAAGTATGTCTTGCGAGAATATGGTGAGTCGTTGCATGCCGGTATGCTGAAATCAATGGGCAATCCTGTGTTTTTATCTACGGAAAGTTATCCAGATCAGGTTCTTATGCAAATGGCAGAATTCGTTTCGAAGTCCGTTGGGGTTAAGTCTCGTGATTTCTTCCTTGGCCTTGGTAAGTTTTCTGTTGAGCAGTTTAATAAAATGTACCCGGGGCATTTTCGTGATGAGTCGTTGAAAGATTTTTATTTACGTATGAATGATGTTCATTCGCAGTTGACCAAGACTCAGCCAGGGATTAAACCTCCCAAATTCACCTATGAGGACAAGGGCGACATATTGTTTATGAATTATCGTTCTGGTCGTGGGCTGTTTCATTATTTTGAAGGGATACTTCTTGGTTCGGCGCAATTTAAAGGCGAGAAAGTGAATGTCGTTATAAAGCCTTTTGACGAGGAAACGGCTCGGGCAGAAATATCATTTCTTGGCAAAGTGTGATCAAGAATGTCTTTTTGAAAAGATTATAATGGGCTATTCGGTTTTTCGTGAGTGATATAGAGTAAGAAAATAGAAGTTACGGACTTCGAATTTGATAGTGAATTTTCATATATCGACGTGATTTCAGGAGAGTGCCGGATGTCAGATGATCTGAACAGGCAGATATTCAAAGAGGAAGCATACGACCTTTTGCGTGAGTTGGAAGGTGCATTGCTGGAGCTCGAAGAGACTCCAGATGATATGGATCTGGTGAACCAGATTTTCCGTGCCTTGCATACGATTAAAGGCTCTGGATCCATGTTTGGATTCGATGATATCGCCGGATTTACGCATGAGGTTGAGACGATTTTTGATATGGTCAGAAATGGCGACATTGAAGCGACGTCTGTTTTGTGTGGATTGTCTCTTCAATCCCGGGATCACATCAGGAGCATGCTTGATGCTGACGACGAAGGGCCTGTGGATACGGAAAATATGGAAGCAATCCTTCAGGGGTTGAAAGATTTCGTCGCGAGTTCGAGTGATGAAGCTGTTGAAGAAAGCGAAGAAGCCGAGTCGGTTCCTGAGGAACCAGAGACCGATGAGTCAGAGGATGAGTCTCATAGTCTGAAAAAATTTACAATTCTTCTGAAGCCTGATGGTGAAGGCGAAGTAGACGTCGAGTCTGTCGAGACTTTTTTTGAGGAATTGGACCGTTTGGGCGAATTGTCCGTCAAGTCCAAGCATGTTGATACCGGTGCAGGATGGGAACTCCTCTTGGCAACCGAAGTTGACAAGGACAATGTGGAAGATGTCTTTTTCTTTCTGAATGCCAATGTGTCGGTTGAGGTGAGCGAATCCGGCTCCATTCTTTCTGAAGAGAAGGAGCCCGAAATAGTTGTCTCACCTCCAGTACCGCCAGCATCCTCACTGGCTTCAAATACGGTTTCTTTTACGGGTGATGACTCTGAACCCGATGCTGTTCCCAAAATCGGTGAAATTCTCGTGGAGAACGGCGATCTGAGTCAAGAAGATATTCATGCCGCTTTGGAGAAACAGAAGACTAAGAATGACAGGCCTTTGGGGCAGATTCTTGCTGAGGAAGGTAAGGTCTCCAAGGCAGCAGTCAACAAGGCAATCAAGCGTCAGGGAGAAGTCAAGGAGCGGGAAGTCCATAAGAAGCGGCAAGAGGCGATGTCTAGTATTCGTGTGGCTGCTGACAAATTGGATTACCTCGTGGACCTTGTGGGTGAATTGGTCATTGTTCAGGCGCAGATATCTCAGGTTATCAGTGAGCGGAGTGATCCTACTCTGACGCTGCTGGCCGAGGAATTAGAGCGATTGAGTGATGAATTACGGGATTCCACTCTTGGAATCCGCATGCTTCCTATCGGAACATCATTCAGTAAGTTCAGGCGGTTGGTGCGCGATTTATCTGCTGATCTCGGCAAACAGATAGGCTTGTCCACCAGTGGAGCCGAGACTGAGTTGGATAAGACGGTCATTGAGCGTTTGGGTGATCCTTTGGTCCATCTGCTCCGAAATAGCATTGATCATGGCATCGAGTTACCTGACGTTCGAGAAGCTCAGGGCAAACCGCCTCAGGGTACGATCACGCTTGCTGCTGAGCATTCCGGTGGAGAAGTGCTCATTCGTATTACTGACGACGGTAAGGGAATGAGCAGCGATATGATCCGCAAGAAAGGGATTGAGCGCGGGCTGATTTCCAAGGATGCGGAGTTGACCGAAAAAGAATTGCTCAAGCTCATTTTTGAACCCGGTTTTTCGACGGCTCAGGAAGTGACCAACGTTTCTGGTCGTGGTGTGGGGATGGATGTGGTGAAGCGGGCTATTGATTCTTTGCGTGGGACCATTGATATCGATTCAAAACCCGGCATTGGTACCTCTCTCATCATTAGATTACCGTTGACTTTGGCAATCATCGATGGCTTACAGGTTCAGGTAGAAAATGAATTTTATGTCATTCCGCTGTCTCTCGTGGAAGAATGTGTTGAATTGACGCGGGCTCAGGTGGAAGAAAGCGATTCTGGACAGCGTATATTGCACCTTAGGGGTGAAATCGTTCCCTATATTCATATCCGCGATTGGTTTGATGTCGAAGGCGACAACCCTCCTATTGAGCAAATTGTCATTACTGGTGTAGAGGGAAGTCGTGTTGGTATTGTCGTAGACACTGTCATAGGTGAACATCAGACTGTTATTAAAAGCCTTGGTCGTGTATACAAAGACGTAGAAGGTATTTCTGGCGCAACAATCAAAGGAGATGGCTCCATTGCACTGATATTGGATGTTCCTGGCTTGGTCCGACGTGTTGTTGCCGAGTCCAAGTAGGTTGTTTGAGTTTTTATGAGGGTAGAAAATGCGTAAGATTCGTGTGTTGATTGTCGATGACTCTGCTGTTGTCAGGCAAACCTTGGAAGATATTCTTTCTTCTGATCCGCAGATTGAAATCATGGGAACGGCTATCGATCCCTATGTTGCCGCTGAGCGGATGAAAAAAGAAATTCCTGACGTGATTACTCTCGATATTGAGATGCCGCGGATGGATGGTCTGACTTTCTTGAAAAAGCTCATGAAGCAGCACCCGGTCCCAGTGGTGATTTGCTCTTCAGTTGCGGATAAGGGGACTGATAATGCGCTTAAGGCACTTGAATACGGTGCCGTTGAAATTATCACCAAGCCCAAAGTCGGCACTAAGAAGTTTTTGGAAGAGTCGAGTATTCGTCTTATCGACAAAGTCAAGGCAGCAGCCATGGCTCGGCCAAAGGCGATCAAGAAAGCTCCGGCCATCAGAGTGAGTCCGAAGCTTTCAGCTGATGCCGTTATTCCCAAGGGGACAGTGAAAAATCTGTCCGCAACGGAAAAGATATGTTTGGTTGGAGCTTCAACCGGTGGGACGGAAGCCCTCAAGGTCTTTTTGGAGGCTCAACCCGTCGATTGTCCTCCCATTGCCATTGTGCAGCATATGCCCGAACATTTTACCAAGGCTTTTGCCAATCGATTGAATTCCATATGTCAGATCAACATCAAGGAAGCCGAGGACGGTGATCCTGTAGTACGTGGACAGGCTCTAATCGCTCCGGGTGACAAGCATATGCTGCTCAAGCGAAGCGGTAGCCGCTATTATGTTGAAGTCAAGGATGGCCCTTTGGTTTCTCGGCATCGTCCCTCTGTTGATGTACTTTTTCGATCAGGTGCACGGTATGGCGGGAGCAACGTGGTTGCAGCCATCATGACCGGTATGGGTGACGATGGTGCAAAAGGAATGAAAGAATTGAGTGAGGCCGGGGCGTATACCATTGCCCAGGACGAAGCTAGTTGTGTGGTCTTTGGTATGCCGCAGGAGGCTATCAAATTGGGAGGCGCACAAAAGGTGCTTTCACTGACTCGTATAGCAGGAGAGATCGTCCGTGCATGCGGCTAGCGTTTATCTTCTTTAAGTGAGTATGAAACGCCCTCGCAGAATTTTTTCTGTGGGGGTGTCAGTTTTTGGAATGGCGGTAGGCAATGACATTCACGGGTTCACGTGTGACCATTCCTTCCCCCATCATGTCGTCAAGTTTTTCGAGTAGGAGATCCAAGCGATCAGGATGTTCCACAATTTCCACTACCACGGGTAAGTCTTCGGACAGGCGAAGAATTTTGGTGGTGTGAATACGGCTGTTGGCTCCGAATCCGCTCATGCCACGAAAGACTGTGGCCCCGGCCAGACCAAGTCTTCTGGCTTCTTTGACGATGGCTTCAGCAAGAGGAGTCCCTTTGTGCTTGTCATCCTCACCGATGTAGATTCTAATTCGTTCAGCCTTTTCAAGCAGTTTCATAGTGACCTCCAGAGTGAAGCGTTAGAGTAGGCGACCAAGGGCTATGCCTGTAAGAACGAGTACGAGTCCTACGATGCTTTGACCAACCACGTTGAGCAGGGCAGTGAGCATTTGGCCGTATTTGACCAATTCAGCAGTCTCGAACATGTAGGTGGAAAAAGTGGTGAATGCCCCCATAAAGCCGGTCAGTACGAGAAGTCGGACTTCGCTTCCGGGGAGCATACGGTTCTCGAAAAATCCCCAGACCGCGCCGAATAAGAGACAGCCTAGTGCGTTGACGGCGAACGTCCCGAGTGGGAATGAACCGCCAGCCAGGCGTTGGGCTACGCCAGACAGCCAGTAGCGGGACATGGTTCCGGCTGCTCCTCCGAGAGAAAGATAGAGTAATTTTGTAAACATTCCGATATCCTTGTTGCTTGTATAGCAACTCAATGGGAGAAAGCCAATGGCACTTGAGTGCGAATTAAAATACCTTAGCGTGGATCTGGACGCAATACGTTGCAGACTGCAAGAAGCTGGCGGGACGCATTCAGGACGGTATTTTGAATCTAATCTGGTTTTTGATTATCCGGATAGGTCCTTGAAAGCGAAGTCCGTTTTGCTCAGACTTCGGGAAAAACAGGGAAAAGCTATTTTGACCGTCAAGCGTCCGCCAGAGGAATATATTCCATCGGTTCTCAAGGTTTCCGACGAGATTGAAACTTCTGTCGGAGATTTGAATGTCATGAAGACAGCTTTGGAGACTCTTGGTTTCAAGGTGTTTTTTTCGTATGAAAAAGTTCGGGAAAAGTGGCATTTTATGGATTGTATAATTTGTCTTGATCAAATGCCTTTTGGATATTTTGTGGAAATTGAAGGAACCGACGTGTCTGTACCGGCCTGTGCTCAGGCAATTGGCTTGGGTGGGCATGTAACGACAACGGAGACGTATCACGCATTGAATTTGTCTGATCGTCGGGACAGAGGACTTGCCCCGAATGAAAATTTTGTTTTTGAAGAGCCTTTTCGCACCCGATTGCTGGCTGAACTCGACAAAGAATGAGATTCCCCCCTCGACAGTCGGTGAAAAGGAATTTATATTGCTAGTTAAGGAACAAAGAGTTTTTGGAGTCAATGACCTATGAGCGACCCTTTTACCGGTGACCGTTTTGAAACTGAACTTCTTGACGAACATGAAGTCAGGGAGCCTCGGAAGTATAAGGTCCTGTTGCATAATGATGATTATACGACCATGGACTTCGTGGTCGAGATTTTGGTTCGCGTATTTCGTCGAAACGAAGCGCAAGCCACGGCCATCATGCTTTCCGTCCACAATAAAGGGTACGGAGTTTGCGGCACTTACACTGCCGAAGTGGCCGAAACCAAGGTCGATTTGGTGCACAGGCTGGCGAAAAGCGCAGGTTTTCCGCTTAAGTGCAGTATGGAAGGTGAATAGATATGACGATGCTCAGCAAGGAACTTGAGAGTGCATTGACCTCAGCGGTCAACGAAGTGAAGCGTAGGAATCATGAATTCTTGACGTTGGAGCACCTGCTGTATGCCATTTCCATCGAGGATCAGGGTGAAGAAATCCTGGAAGCTTGCGGTGCTGAAATGGAACGCCTCAGGGATCAACTTGGTAGGTTTTTCTTGGAGAACATGGAAGCCCTGCCTGAAGGAACAGAATCTGAGGTCATTCAGACTTTGGGTGTACGCCGCGTCCTGCAAAGGGCTGTGTGGCAGAAAAAGGCATCGGGCAAAACCACTGTTGAAGTCGGGGATGTCCTTGCGGCCATGTTTGACGAAGAAGATTCATACGCCGTCTACTTCCTGCGTACCCATGATGTTTCCCGCCTTGATATTTTGGAAATCATATCTCACGGCATGTCCACGGGTGATGATTGGAATGATATGGGTGACGACTTGGGCGCTCAGTCTGATCCACTTGAAGCCCGGCCCGGTGAAAAGAAGAGTCCGCTCAAGGAATATACGGTGAATTTGACTGATCGGGCGGCCGAAGGTCTTATTGATCCTCTTATCGGTCGTGCCCCGGAACTTGAACGTACAGTCCAAGTTTTGGCTCGTCGTCGTAAGAATAACCCTATCTTTGTGGGTGATCCCGGTGTCGGTAAGACTGCCATGGCCGAGGGCTTGGCCTTGATGATCGTTGAAGGCAAAGTTCCCAAGGAATTTCTGAATGCGGAAGTCTACAGTTTGGACATGGGGTCTCTGCTGGCAGGAACCAAGTACCGCGGTGATTTTGAAGCGCGGTTGAAGGGTGTACTGGCGGAACTCAAGCTCAACAAGGAAGCCGTTCTGTTCGTGGATGAGATTCATACCATTGTCGGCGCAGGGTCTGTCAGCGGCGGCAGCATGGACGCGTCCAATATTTTGAAGCCGCTTCTGCAATCTGGTGAAATCCGGTGTATCGGTTCCACAACGTTTGAGGAATACAAGAATCATTTTGAAAAGGACCGCGCTTTGTCGCGTCGGTTCCAGAAGATCGAGATTGCCGAACCAACAGTGGAAGAGACCATCGCTATTCTTAAAGGGTTGAAGCCTCATTACGAGGAATTTCACGGGGTCAATTATACGCACTTTGCTTTGAAAACGGCAGCCGAATTGTCCGAGCGGCATATTACGGATCGTTTTTTGCCCGATAAGGCCATTGATGTAATGGATGAGGCTGGTGCGTTGTATAAGTTGTCTTCTCGCACTCGGAAGGGTGACCGTATAACAGTAGCGGATATTGAAAAGGTCGTGGCGCGTATGGCTCGGATTCCGGCTCGTCGTTTGACGGTGTCTGATCGTGCACGGCTTCAGAGTCTCGAAACTGATTTGAAGAGTGTGGTCTTTGGTCAGGACGAGGCTGTTTCAGCCTTGTCTCAGTCCATCAAGCGTTCCCGTGCGGGCATGCGACAGCCAGGCCGTCCTGTGGGTAGCTTTCTGCTGACCGGTCCTACGGGTGTTGGCAAGACCGAACTGGCCCGTCAGTTGGCGGATGTACTCGGTATCAGTTTTCTGCGTTTTGATATGTCCGAATACATGGAAAAGCATGCTGTGGCTCGTCTCATCGGTGCGCCTCCAGGCTATGTTGGGTTTGATCAGGGTGGGCTGTTGACTGAAGGTGTGCGTAAAAAGCCGCATTGTGTCGTCTTGTTTGATGAAATTGAAAAGGCGCACCCGGATGTTTTTAATATTCTTCTTCAGGTGATGGATTATGCCACGCTGACAGATAACAATGGCCGCAAGGCAGATTTCCGGCATGTCATCCTGCTGATGACTTCCAATGCTGGTGCGCGGGAAATGGCTAAAGGGGCTATCGGTTTCAAGCGCAATGAAGGGGCCGACCGTCAGGGCGGTGCCATGAAGGCGTTGGAGAAGCTGTTCAGTCCTGAATTTCGTAATAGGTTGGATTCCATTGTCACGTTCAAGGCGCTTGAGTCGCCTGTTATGGAACTTATCGTGGATAAGTTCATCAAAGAACTGAATGACCAGTTGCAGGACCGCCGTGTGTTTGTGACATTGACAGAGCCTGCTCGGGCACGGTTGGCTGAGCTTGGCCATGATGCATCCATGGGCGCACGGCCGATGGGGCGCGTCATTCAGACGGAAATTAAGGATGTCATTGCTGACGAATTGCTCTTTGGTGATTTGATGAAAGGTGGAGTTGTCACTGTTGGGTTTGCTGGAAAGGGAAAGAAATCCAAAAAGATACCAGCTGTTGGCGCATCCGGAGAATTTACTTTTTCTTATGAAGCTGTCGGCAAAAAACAATAATGAATTATATACATGACAAAAGGGGCGGCTGAGGCTGCCCTTTTTTGTTTGAGAGCCTATGACCATTTATCGGCTTTTTGACGATCCCGTATTTCCCGACCCGGAAGAGGCGGACCCTGACGGCTTGCTTGCCGTTGGAGGTGATCTGAGTCCCCAGCGGTTACTGACTGCCTATGCCAACGGTATTTTCCCGTGGTACGGGGATGATTCGCCTATCCTTTGGTGGTCAACCAATCCTCGTCTTGTGGTTTTTCCTGAAGAATTCCATATGCCGCGTAGTTTGCATCGTGTTCTCAACAAGGGAACGTTTACTTTCACAATGGATACTCGATTTAGTTCGGTGATTCGTCAGTGTGCGTGTTCTCCTCGTCCCGAGCAAGATGGCTCATGGATTGTGGATGACATGATAGAGGCGTACATCCAGTTGCATGAATTGGGATATGCGCACAGCGTGGAAGCATGGCAGGGCGATGATCTGGTTGGTGGCCTATACGGCGTATCGCTTGGTTCTGTTTTTTATGGAGAGTCCATGTTCTACCATGTGTCAGACGCATCGAAAGCGGCGTTTGCCGTTTTGGTAGAGCAGCTCAGAAAATGGAATTTCAGTTTGATTGATTGTCAACAAACTACGCACCATTTACTTCGCTTTGGCGCACGCGAACTTCAGCGGTATCAATTCCTTCAGATGATCCGCGAAGGTATGGAAAGACCGTCTCGTGAGGGGCGGTGGAGATTTGATGACCCTGAGTAGAGTTTTTATCCTTCCACAATGGGGGGGTGCTGGCTTAAATCGTAGAGTCCTTTGAGTGGAATCTCCAGTGGATAACTGGGGATTCTTTCAAATTCAATGAACCCTATATCCTTTCCGGCCTGTACCTGTGAAAGGCCTTTTAGTCCGGCCGGAACAGGGAAGGTCAGCGGCGTGGAGTGGAGCGCTGTAAGTCTTGTGGAATACTGTTCTTTCAGGTAATTAAGTATAAGGTCGCGTTCACAGTCTGTGAAGGACTCCAAGATGACGGTTCGGCTGCTTGTCGGGTCAGTGCTGGATGGATCTATGGGAGCGCCGATGAGTGCGTCGAGGGCCGATTTCTTGATTTCTCCATCGTCCCAATTGGCGCGAAAAAGGTGGACTTCAACGTCCCGGCGGCCTTTAAAGCTCTTGATGACCATGGACAGACAAAAGGCGCGATCTATGGGCAGAGGGGAAGATGAGGGTGTGATGGTGATATCCATGGCGGTCTCCTTGCTGGTTATTATTGATTCTTACGTGTTTTGACGGGCTATCTCAAGCCCTGGATTATCGAGAATGCCTGATTTTAAACTTGTCAGTGAATATACCCTCAAAGGTGATCAGCCGGAAGCTGTCGCAGAACTGGTCAACGGTCTGCAAAGTGGCGTGCGAGATCAAGTTTTGCTTGGTGCCACCGGCACAGGCAAGACCTTTGCCATGGCAAATGTGGTGGCGACGCTTAACCGTTCTGCGTTAATTCTGGCTCCAAACAAGACTTTGGCTGCACAGCTCTACACGGAGTTTCGTGGTTTGTTTCCTGACAATGCCGTCGAATATTTCGTCAGTTATTACGACTATTATCAGCCGGAAGCTTACCTGCCGCACTCGGATGTATACATTGAGAAGGATTCATCCATCAATGACAACATCGATAAATTGCGTCATGCAGCCACTCATGCTCTGTTAACGCGTAAAGATGTGCTTATCGTTGCGTCGGTTTCCTGTATTTATGGTCTTGGTTCACCTGATTTCTATGCCAAGATGGTTATTCCCGTGGAAGAAGGACAGACCATGGCTATGGAGTCGCTCCTTGGACGCTTGGTTGAGATTCACTATGAGCGTAATGATTACGATTTCCATCGTGGTACATTCCGTGTCCGTGGAGATGTGGTGGAAATTATCCCCGCATACAGTCGGGAAAAGGCGTTGCGTATAGAGTTCTTTGGTGATGAAATTGATTCTATTTCCGAAACGGATCCGCTGACGGGTGAGGTTAAGGATCGTCTGAGAAAGACGGTTATTTATCCGGGCAGTCATTTTGTTTCAGACCGGGACAATCTGGATCGGGCTACACATGATATTCGGGAAGAACTTCGGCTTCGGTTGACTGATCTCAAGAAGCATAACAAGTTGGTCGAGGCGCAAAGACTTGAACAGCGTACCATGTACGACCTCGAAACAATTGAGGAACTCGGATATTGTAACGGTATAGAAAATTATTCCCTTCATTTGGATGGACGACATGAGGGGCAGCCGCCAGCCACTTTGCTCGACTATTTCCCGGATGATTTCATTTTGTTTGTGGACGAATCCCATATTGCTTTGCCGCAGGTGGGCGGCATGTTTAAGGGTGACCGTTCGCGAAAGACTACATTGGTTGATTTTGGGTTCAGATTACCGTCCGCATTAGACAATCGTCCGCTTAATTATGAAGAATTTCAAGAGCGTATCAAACAGGCCGTGTATGTCTCGGCCACGCCGGGACCATTGGAAATTGACTTGGCTCATGGTGTGGTGGTGGAACAGATTATTCGGCCTACAGGCCTTGTCGACCCAGAGATTGAAGTTCGAAAAACACACGGACAGATTGACGATTTGCTGTCAGAGTGTAAGAAAAGACAATCAAGGGACGAGCGGGTTCTGGTTACTACGCTGACCAAGCGCATGGCCGAGGATCTGAACGATTATTTGAACCAGATGGGGGTCGAATCCAAGTACCTGCATTCGGATATTGATACCCTTGAACGGATGGCCATCATTCAGGCTCTTCGGGCCGGTGAATTTTCTGTTCTTGTGGGTATCAATTTGCTTCGAGAAGGATTGGATATCCCGGAAGTTTCCATGGTGGCGATTCTTGATGCTGACAAGGAAGGTTTTTTACGTTCGGCACGTTCGCTCATTCAGATTTTTGGACGAGCTGCGAGAAATGTTGACGGCAGGGTTATTCTTTATGCGGATAAAATTACGGATTCCATGGCCTCAGCTATGGATGAAACAGACCGAAGACGCCAGAAACAGCAGGAATACAACGAAGTACACGGTATTACGCCGACCACTATTCGCAAGAAGGTAGATAACCTGTTTGGTGAATTGAGCGGTGTGACCATGGGGCATACTTCGGTAGGGATGGCTGCCGAGGATTTGGCACAATATGGGGCAGATCCGAAAGCTTTGCAGAAGAGTATCAAGCGGTTGGAGCGTGAAATGCGCGAAGCTGCAAAAGAATTGGAATTTGAGCGGGCTGCGGAACTCAGGGACCGTGTTGCCATGCTTCGTGAGAGATTCCTTGAGTTGGGGTAAACGATGATTGAGAGAGTTCATCGGCGAATGCTTCGCCTGAGATCACGACTTGGCTCCTTCTGGAGTGTTGTTCTCGGCGTGGTGTATCTCTTCGTTATTTTCGTGGTGGGCATCTGTTTTTACATGATGTACGAGCACTGGGATTTTGTCAGTTCCTTTTACATGATGGTCATTACGCTTTCCACCGTGGGATTCATGGAGGTTAATCAGCTTTCGGAAGAAGGTCGGCTGTTTACAGCCTTCCTGATCATGGCCGGTGTCGGTGGTTTTGTTTACATAGCAGGTGCCTTTGCACAAATTCTGATTGACGGTCGTTTGCAAATTCTGTGGGGTAAGCACAAGATGATGAAAGAAATAAGTAAGTTGAGAAATCATTTTATCGTTTGCGGTCATGGTCGCATCGGCAGCATTGTTGTTCAGGAAATTGCGGCTGAAGGGCATGATATTGTGGTCATCGAGCAAACCCCGGAGCTCATCGACAAGATGGAGCAGGACGGTATTCTCTGTATCGAAGGTGATGCAACCAGCGACGAGGTTCTTTTGAGTGCTGGGTTGCTCCATGCAAATTCACTTATCTCGGCACTTTCCAGCGAAGCGGCCAACGTCTATGTGACTTTGACGGGCCGTCAGTTGAATCCTGGGATCACCATTGTGGCCCGCGCTGGAGATAAAACCCATATTTCTCGTTTGGAATTGGCCGGAGCTGATAGAGTTGTGCTCCCGCATTTTATTGGTGGCCTGCGTATGGCGCAGAATGTTTTGCGACCAACAGTGACTAACTTTATGGAGTTGGCCGTTCGAGGTGGTATTGATCTTCAAATGGAGGAACTTTTGGTTTCTCCTGAATCTGAACTGGTCAATCTGGATCTCATTGAGTCCAAGATTCGTCCTCGGTTTAATTTGATTGTCATTGCTATTAAAAGAGCTTCCGGTGATATGGTTTTTAATCCTGGCCCCAAGGAAGTGATCGACGCCAATGATACGCTTTTGGCTGTCGGTACAAAATTGAATCTCGAAGAAATTAAAGAAATCTTATAATATAACGGTGGATTATTAACCCCATGGTCTTAAAAAACGTTATTGAACGCGTTGCTTTGTTGCGCGAAAAACTCGAGCGGCATAACTATCTGTACTATGTACAGGATGCGCCAGAAATCAGCGATGCCGAGTATGATGCATTGTTTCGTGAATTGGCAGGTCTGGAAGCGGAACACCCGGAACTTGAAGATCCCAATTCTCCGACAAAGAGAGTGGGGGGTAAGCCTGCCGATGGTTTTACTCCCTATGAACATGCCGAACGTATGTATAGTTTGGATAACGGTATGGACCTTGATGCGTGGTACGCATTTACCGAACGCGTTACCAAAGGAACAGGACAGGAGAATATTCAGTATTGGGCCGATCCAAAGATGGATGGTCTGGCAATGGAAGTTATTTATGAACAAGGTCGTTTTGTTCAGGCTGCCACTCGTGGCGACGGCCTGACGGGTGAAGACGTGACGCACAATATGCGTACGGTTATGAATTTGCCGTTGAATTTGCGGGGTGATGATGTCCCGGAATTATTGGAAGTTCGTGGTGAAGTCGTTATGTCGAACGTGGAGTTTGCCGACTTGAACCGACGACAGGAAGAGGCTGGAGACAAAGTCTTTGCTAATCCTCGTAATGCTGCAGCCGGGACCATTCGTCAACTCGATCCTAAGGTGGCCGCGTCCCGTCCACTTCGTTTTTTGGGATATGGCATAGGCCGCGTTCAGTGGACGACTGCTTCCGATAAATGGGATACTCAACAGGCAGTCATGGATGGTCTCAAGGATTTGGGGTTTGCCATTCCGCCTGAAGCGAAGCTGTGCGATTCAAGCCAAGAGGTTGCTGATTATTTTGAAGAACTTATGGCCCAGCGGGAAGGATTACCTTTTGAAATCGATGGAGTGGTCGCCAAGGTCAATGATCGGGGAATGCAGAATGCTCTTGGGTATACTTCTCGGGCGCCACGATGGGCATTGGCTTTGAAGTTCCCGGCGTATCAGACCAAGACTCGGCTTAACAGTATCCGCATACAGGTCGGGCGTACCGGCGTTTTGACTCCCGTGGCAGAATTGGAGCCGGTAGAGTTGGCTGGCGTGGTCGTATCCAAAGCGACCTTGCACAACAAGGGATACATTGAGGAACGCGATTTCCGTATTGGCGATACCGTGCTTATTCAACGGGCGGGCGACGTTATTCCGCAAGTTTTGTCTGTTGCTCTTGATGAACGGTCAGATGCTGCTGAAAAGTATGAATTCCCTATGCAGTGTCCTGTCTGTGAAAGTGTGGCGGCGGAAGATGGTGAGGCTGTGCGGTGTACTAATCCCGTTTGTCCAGCCAAGACCGTGCAGCGCATTATTCATTTTGTGTCCAAGGCTGGTCTGGACATGGAAGGCGTGGGCAAGAAATGGATTCAGAAGTTGGCGGAAGATGGTGTGCTGACGTCCCCTGCGGATTTGTTCAAGTTGGAAAAAACCAACTTGTTGAAATATGAACGTATGGGCGACAAGTCTGCTGAGAATTTTATGGCAGCCATTGCCAAGGCCAGGAAAGCTACTCCGTTATGGCGGTTCATCGCGGGGCTTGGTATTCGTCATGTGGGAGAGCAAACCGCAAAAACGTTGGCCGTGAATTTTGAAGAGTTTGATGCCATTGGAAAGGTGACCCGCGAGGAACTTCAGGATCTGGATGATGTCGGTCCCATTGTTGCCGAAAGTTTGGTCGATTTTTTTATCAATGATGAAAATCAGGTCATGCTTGGCCAGTTCAAAGAATTGGATTTCTGGCCGACAGGTGGTTCAAAAGATGTCGAGGCAACTGCTCTTCTGCCATTGTCCGGCAAGGTGTTCATTTTCACCGGGACTTTGCCAATGAAGCGGAATGAGGCCCAGGCCATGGCGGAAGCTCAAGGCGGTGCGATATCCAAGACCATTTCTAAAAAGGTGGACTATGTCGTGGCCGGAGAGAAGGCTGGATCAAAGGTCGCCAAAGCGGAGAAATTGGGGCTTGAAATTATTGACTTCGATACTTTCAAGGGCTTACTCGGTCAGAAGGTGAAGAAAAAGCAAATGACTTTGCTGGATTTTTAAACAGCTATATATTTCAAATATAAGACAGGAGATGCAGATGAGTACCAATGTCGTCATACTGGGTGCAAAAGGGCGTATGGGCAATACTTTGGTGAATATGGCCCTAGCTGATAGCGAGTTGAATCTCGTTGGCGTCTGTGAGCGCGAAGGCAATACCGGTGGTATGGATTATGATGGCTGCCTGACATCTGATTGTCTTGAAGACCTGTTGCCCAAGGTTCCAGGTGCGGTGATCGTGGATTTTACGGCTCCGGCATCATCTGTCGCCATGGCGAAAATTGCTGCCAAACATGGAAGTCCTGCCGTTATCGGAACAACTGGTTTGGATAAGGACCAGCAGGAAGAATTGGCAGAATATGCCAAGGAAACGCCGATTTTTTGGGCACCGAACATGTCAGTGGGCGTGAATGTATTGCTCAAGGTTTTGCCTGAACTCGTCAAGGCTCTTGGGGAGGACTACGACATGGAGATGGTCGAGACTCATCATAAAATGAAAAAGGATTCCCCCAGTGGTACTGCGCTTAAGTTGGCCCAATGTTTGGCTGAGGCCCGTGGGTGGGAATATGATGACGTCAAGAAGCATTGTCGTGATGGTATCATCGGCGAGCGGCCTCAGAAGGAAATCGGTGTGCAGACTTTGCGCGGTGGGGACGTGGTTGGCGACCATACCATGTATTTCTTTGGCCCCGGTGAACGTATTGAAGTCACACACCGTGCTCATTCTCGTGAGACATTTGCCTCTGGCGCATTGCGCGCGGCGAAATGGCTGTCCGGGCAGAAACCCGGCAAGCTTTACGCCATGGCTGACATTTTCTAGAATTGATACTTGTTAAAATGAAGGGAGTCTTTTTCGGAAGACTCCCTTTTTATATTAAAGAACAGGGGAAAGCAGTCGGGCGAATTTGATGAGTGTTTTTTGGATGATGTTTTTTGCATCGATTTCGTTGGGACCGGTTTCCACACATCGAGTAAAGTCACTGAGGAACATGGTTTCAATTTTTTTGCAGAATGATTCGTCTTCGACGAGCATGGTTATTTCAAAATTGAGGCGGAAGGACCTATTGTCCAGATTGGCTGTACCGACTCCGGCCAATATGTCGTCGACGAGAAAGACCTTTTGGTGGAGAAATCCCTTGGTGTAGCGGAAGACGCGGATGCCGGGAAGGTCGAGTTCCTTGAGACAGGCGAATCCAGCCAGATAGACGAGCTTGTGGTCTGCCTTTTCAGGTAACATGATGCGGACATCCACACCGCGCAAGGCTGCCAGTTGTAGGGCCTTCATGACCGCGCTGTCCGGTACGAAATAGGGGCTTGCTGTCCAGAAGCGGTGTTGTGCAGCTTCGATGGCTCGGATGAACATGAGTGAGCATGATTCCAGCGCGTCTTCCGGTCCTGTGCCGAGGGCCAAAACTTCGGCGGTTCCCGTTGTGTGCGGCATGGTTAGGTCGAGGTCGAGTAATTGGCGTGTTGCCCAGTACCAATCCTTGGCAAAGGAGACCTGCACTCCGAGAACACCTGGTCCTGCAATGCTGATATGTGTGTCTCGCCATCCATTGAATATTTTGGATATGCCAAGATACTCATCGCCGACATTGTGTCCGCCGACATAGGCTATTGCACCGTCAATAATGACAATTTTTCTGTGATTTCTAAAGTTGAGTTGAAATCGGTTGTGCCGTCCTTTGGTCGTGTGAAACGGACGTGCGTCAATCCCAGCCTCTCGCATATTTTCCCAATAGGCGGCAGGGGTGGAGTGGCAACCTACTTCGTCATAGAGAAAATATATGCGAATGCCGTTTTGAGCTTTGCGGATAAGGAGATCTTTCAGCCGGTTGCCCAGCATGTCGTCATGGACAATGAAGAATTGGATCAGTATGTAATCGGTTGCTTTTTCAATGTCTGCGAAGATGGCATCAAAGGTGGAGTTGCCGTCTGTATAGAGTTCGATGGAGTTCCCGCCGAGATAAGGGATACCGGAGAGCGTTTCAAATACGGTCCTCGGTGCATGCGGCCGCTTTCGTTCGGCCAGATCACGAATGGTCGGGATGTCATGATTACTGCCGATAAGCCGGTGAAACTCTTCTTGTCCTGCACGGATGGCATCGACGTAGCCGTGGAATTTTGATCGTCCGAAAATCCAGTACAGTGGAAGAGCGAGAATGGGGAATGTTACCAGCGAAATGGCCCAGGCAACAGCCCCTTGCGGTGTGCGAGTGTCATGAATCGCGATAACCGCCGTAATAACAGCCGTGATTTCCATGGCTGTATAGAAAAGACTGAACAGCCAGAGAAGAAATGAGAGTTCCATTGATTCCATAAGAAGTTTAGTTAACAGAAAAATCGGGCAAAAGGAAAGCTTGTCCTTGTTATTTCATGTTACTGTGGGCAGGTTGATATATAAGGAGACTGCCACGATGGTCAAAAGTGTTACGGAAAAATCAACAGACCACCCCTTTGTGAACAAACCCAATCGAACGTTGATTCGATTAGCATTTCCTGTGCTGTTCTCTTTGGTCGCCGAACCGCTGACAGGGCTTGTCGATACTGCTTTTGTGGCACGTTTGGCCGGTTCCGAGCCTGTGGCTGCGCTTGGTGTTGGCACTGTGGCTTTTACCTCAATCTTTTGGGCATTTACTTTTCTCGGTGTCGGGACGCAGACAGAAGTGGCGCAGGCGGAAGGCCGGGGAGATCGGGAACGTGCTATCAAGGTAGTGTCGTTGGCCTGTATGTTGGCGGCGTGTATCGGAGTCGCCGTCATGCTTGGTTCCATGGGATTCCTTTCGCCTATTGCGTCGTTGTTCGGTGCCGAGGGATTGGTTAACGATTTGGCCTGCGAATACATGGTGTATCGTTTGCTCGGAGCACCCGCAGTACTTGTTTCTTTGGCCTGTTTTGGTGGGTTGCGTGGCATACAGGATATGCGCACGCCGTTTTACGTGGCTGTGGGCATTAATATTATTAATGTATTTCTTGATTGGATACTCATTTTCGGGTTCGGGGCTATTGCGCCTATGGGCGTGGCTGGTGCCGCGATTGCCAGCACTGTCAGTCAGTGGATTGGTGCGGTTTGGTGTATGTGGGCTATATGGAGAAGACTCGGCTTCACATGGCACATGCGCGGGGCTGGCATCACCAAACTCATGAAGGTGGGGGGTGACCTGTTTATTCGTACTGGTGCGGTTCTTGTCTTTTTAGCCTTGTGCACCCGTGTCGCTAACCGCTTTGGCCCAGATGAGGGTGCGGCCTATCAGGCTATCCGACAGTTTTTTATTTTTTCGGCGTTGTTTCTGGATGCTTTTGCCATCACAGGTCAGAGTCTTGTTGGTTTTTTCCTTGGTGCATCGGATCAAGATCAAGCGCGTCGCGTCGCCCGTTCTGTGTGTTTGTGGAGTATGGGGACAGGACTTGGGATGTGTGCCCTTATGCTTATGGGAGAGCAGAGCGTTGCATGGCTTCTTGTCCCACCCGCAGCGCATGGCGTTTTTGGACCTGCCTGGATTGTTGTGGCTTTGACCCAACCTGTCGGGTCGCTTTCATTTGCGACGGATGGGATTCATTGGGGGACCGGTGACTTCAGGTATTTACGGAATGCAATGCTGATTGCTTCAGTCATCAGCGCACTTTGCATCCTTGTTGTTGACGCAATGCATCCGTCTAATATTCTTGTTTTTATTTGGCTGACAACGGCGCTGTGGACAGTGATTCGGGCTGGTTTCGGAATGGTGCGTATTTGGCCGGGGGTTGGCCGTGCTCCTTTGATCAGAGAGCATAAAAAAAGACCTTAGGTTGAAATAGGAAAAGATCTTTTTTTCTGCTGCGTTTGGAGCTTAATGTTCAGCCAGATAGTCAAACATGAAAGCATACGCGTTGCGCATTTCTTTTTCCAAAGAATCCAAATGCGTTAGGGCTGCTTTCATGTCTTTAGCCTTGGAGGCTTTTTCTAGGTTTAGACAACACTCCCGGACACGATCCACGCCAATGGTCGCAGCGCCTCCCTTGAGTGAGTGTGCCAAATGGCGCAATCGTTCAACATCTTGCGATTGCAGGGCGTCTTTGATTTCCTGAATACGTTTTGGCTCCTGAGATATGAATACGGTAAACATCCGCTTAAGGAACGGGCGTTTGCCTGACATTGATTCCAGAAACTTGCTATCTACTATTTCTTTATGCACCGACGAATTCCTCTTTCTGCACCGCCACGGTGTCAGTGTTGCGAATTATCCTCTTATACGGTGCCATGCGATTTTCGGCAACATTTTTGAAGCCTGTGTTGACGCAAAAATGAAGAAATAGGAAATGGACCGTTTTCTTTTTTTCTGATTTCATTTGAACCGATTGTAATATCTTGAAAAATAGAGGCGGGTGCGACGAGATACAAAAAAAGGGTGAAAGCAATATACTTTCACCCTTTATTCTTTTGAAGTTGTGAGAGCTACATGGCGTAGAGTTTGTCGCCGGGGATGATGGAAATATTGTTTTTCTGTAACAATTCAATGCCTTGGTCGGTGCGGTCAAAGCGGAAGATAAGCACAGCCGAGTCACCGCTTTGCTGTACGAAAGCGTACATGTATTCCACATTGATTCCAGCATTTTGAAGCATACTCAGAATAGCATGCAATCCGCCAGGATCGTCAGAAACCTTGACGGCCACGACCGAGGTGCGACCAACGGTGAAGCCCGCTTCCTTCAGTGTGTCCTTGGCTTTGGTAAAGTCGGATACAATCAGACGCAGGATGCCGAAATCCGACGTGTCTGCCAGAGATAATGCACGAATGTTTACACCGGCCTCGGAGAGAAGACGGGTAACTTCGGCGAGACGTCCGGCACGATTTTCCAGAAATATGGAGAGTTGATCTACTTTCATAATGATCTCCTTGTGAATTGGAGGCGTTAGCCTTCTTTTCTCTTGTCAATGATGCGCTTGGCCTTACCCACGGAACGTTCAATTTCCTTGGGGCTGACCAATTTGACCTTGGCGGTGACGCCGAGGAATTCTTTAATGTTTTTCATTACCTTTGATTCGACGCGTTGTAAATTCTTAATCTCATCGGAGAAAATGGACTCGTTGACTTCCACCTGAACTTCCAGAGTATCAAGGTTGCCCTTGCGGTCAACAATGAGCTGGTAGTGCGGTGTTAATCCTTCAGTTTCAATGAGAATGGATTCGATTTGAGACGGGAAGACATTGACGCCGCGGATGATGAGCATATCGTCGGAACGACCTGTTACACGCTTCATGCGGGCAGTGGTGCGACCACATTTGCAGGGGGTGGTGTTCAAAGTGGTCAGGTCGCGTGTCCGATAACGGATGAGCGGAATGCCTTCCTTGGTCAGTGTCGTGAAGACCAACTCGCCTTCCTCACCGGGGGCTACAGGCTCGCCAGTTTCGGGGTTGATCGTTTCCGCAAGAAAGTGATCTTCCTGAATGTGCAGACCATCTTGAGCTTCAAGACATTCGATGGCAACACCCGGTCCCATAATTTCAGACAGGCCGTAGATGTCGATGGCTTTGATACCGAGTTTTTTCTCGATTTCGAGACGCATTTCGTTGGTCCATGGCTCAGCACCGAAAATACCGATGCGCAAGGGGAGTTTTTTGATATCGATGCCCATTTCTTCGCCTGTCTCAGCAAGGAACAGAGCATATGACGGTGTGCAACAGATGACGTCCGGTGAGAAATCTTTGAGCAGCGTGACCTGTCTGCGTGTGGCACCGCCGGAAATGGGAACGACTGTTGCTCCCAAGGCTTCTGCGCCGTAGTGCGCACCAAGGCCGCCTGTGAACAAGCCGTAGCCATATGCGTTGTGTACGGTGTCGCTGGCCGACGCACCCGCTGCCATGAAGGAACGGGCCATGAGTTCGCCCCAGTTCTTGATGTCACGCTTGGTGTAGCCGACTACAGTGGCGGTGCCGGTAGTGCCGGATGAAGAGTGGATGCGGACGATTTGGTCCTTGGGGACAGAGAAGAGGCCGAAGGGATATTGGTCGCGAAGATCCTGCTTGACGGTGAACGGGAGCAGGGTGAGGTCTTTCAGGCTTTTGATGTCCTGAGGCTTGACGCCTTTTTCATCGAATTTTTTCTTATAGAACGGGACATTGGCATATACTCGTTCACAGAGAGCCTGGAGCCTTCGGAGCTGGATTTTTTCCAGATCCTCCCTGGGCAGGGTTTCATTTTTTACATCGTAAATCATCCCGAGAACCTCCTTGCGCGGCCTTGATCGGCCCATGTTGACAAAATAAAAAACCACGGTCCTTTCGGCCCGTGGTCTGTTTAGCGTTTTTACCGCTCCAAATACTCCACGAGCCACCTACTGGGGGCACATAAAGAAAAAAAAGGAGCGAAATACGAGGAAATTTTTCATAAAGGCGAGATTGCCCCATGTTCCCGACCCCGTCAAGGTGTTTATCATTGGGTTGACGTAAGGAACGCGGTAAGACGGGGGATGAGTCCTCCCATTGCGGACCGGGGCAAAGTGCATTACATGGCTATGAGTCGTCTAACGAACGAGGTTCATATGCAGTTCAGGGAATTGATGGTACAGAACAGGACGCGGCGAAAATTCGACGAATCACGTCCTGTGGATATACAGATATTGGTCGATTTGGTTGAATTGACTCGATTCATCCCATCAGGCAAGAACATGCAGCCGTTGAAGTACATTGCTGTAGCAGATAAAGTACAGTGTGACGCCATTTTCCCGCTGCTGGGGTGGGCTGGCTATCTTAAGGACTGGAAAGGTCCGGCAGATGGTGAACGGCCAACTGGGTACATTGTTGTGATGCTC
Organism: Pseudodesulfovibrio nedwellii; assembly: GCF_027923765.1. Classification (NCBI taxonomy): domain Bacteria; kingdom Pseudomonadati; phylum Thermodesulfobacteriota; class Desulfovibrionia; order Desulfovibrionales; family Desulfovibrionaceae; genus Pseudodesulfovibrio; species Pseudodesulfovibrio nedwellii. The sequence continues at coordinate 419,942 of NZ_AP026709.1, forward strand.
GATAGGAATCTGGCGGATACCCCTGGTTGCGATCATGGTATTGCCAGTCAGTCCATTATGCTGGGAGCTGTGGAAAAGGGGCTTGGCGGGTGCATTATCGGGACGGTAAATAGAAAGAAACTGTCTCGGATGCTCGACCTGTCGGAAAATTTTGATATACTTCTGGTGTTGGCGCTTGGTGTGCCAGCCCAGGATGTCGTGGTGGAATCGCTTCCATCCGACGGAAGTATACAGTATTGGAGTGGGAACGATGGCAAGCATCATGTGCCCAAACGTGGGCTGGATGATTTGCTTGTTGGGTGTTACCCGGAAAAAAAATAATATGTATCGAAAGATACGAGGATCACATTGTTGAACAAAGAAAAGAAGTTCCAGGAAATGGCGAGTGAAGACAAGGCCCGGATCGTCGCTGAATGGCTTGATGAAAAGCAGGGCGAGAATGTCGTTATCATGGATGTCTCAAAAATGAGTTCGGTCACTGATATGACCTTGGTTGTTTCTGCCCGTGGCGTGAAGCATGCCAAAGCTCTGGCAGAGTATATTCTGGATAAGGCTGCTGAGGACAATATCGAGTTTTTGAGCATGGAAGGACAGAAAACCGGTGAATGGGTTCTGGTTGATCTGAATGATGTGCTGGTTCATATCTTTCTTGAGGAACTCCGTGGGTTCTACAATATCGAAGGTATGTGGAACGGAGCCCCAAAAATTCAAATTTAGCCAATGCCTGGAGGCGTCATGGCCGAACCGAAGAAAACACTTCTGTTGATTCTGGACGGATGGGGCATTGCTCCTGAAGGCGCAGAGAACTGCGTCCGTAACGCCGCAACGCCACATTTGGATACTCTTCTGGCCAAATATCCCAATACCCGGTTGACTTGTTCAGGCCGTGCCGTGGGGTTGCCTGATGGATTCATGGGCAACTCCGAAGTTGGTCATATGAACATTGGTGGTGGTCGTATTATCTATCAGGATATGACCCGTATCGATTTGTCCATTGAGAACGGTAGCTTTTTCGACAATGCGACGCTCAAGGACCTGATGGCGAAAATTAAGGCCGGGACCGGGCGACTTCATCTTATGGGGTTGGTTTCCGATGGGGGTGTTCATAGCCATCAGAATCATATTTACGCCGTGCTCAAGATGGCCAAAGAGCAAGGGGTGTCTGAGGTCTTTATTCACGCCTTCATGGATGGTCGCGATACTTCGCCCACCAGTGGGGTTGTTTTTGTGCGCCAGTTAATGGAGAAGATGGAAGATATTGGTATCGGCCATGTGGCAACTGTTAGCGGGCGGTATTGGGCCATGGACCGTGATAAACGGTTTGAGCGTAATGAGTTTGCCTATAAGGCGTTGGTCTTAGGCGAAGGTGGTGCCATGGCTGATCCGCTTTCTGGTATTCAGGCATCGTATGATGCGGGTGAAACCGATGAGTTTATCAAGCCGAGCATTATTGATGGCGTGAATGGACAGATCGGTGATGGAGACGGCGTGTTTTTCTTCAATTTCCGTGCTGACCGTGCGCGGCAGATTAGTCGTGCGTTGTTTGACAAGGATTTTTCTGAGTTTCCGCGTGCCTCCGTTCCTGAGATGGCTGAATTTGCCACCATGACACAGTATGAATCTTCCTTCCCCATGCCCACGGCGTTCCCGCCTGAAAGTTATAGTGGAACTTTGGGAGAAGTTGCTTCTGGTAAGGGAATGAAGCAATTGCGTATTGCTGAGACAGAGAAGTACGCCCATGTAACCTATTTTCTTAATTGCGGCCGTGAAGATCCATTTCCGAACGAAGATCGTGTCATGATCCCTTCGCCGCGTGAGGTCGCTACATACGATCAGAAACCGCAGATGAGTGCTGATGAAGTCGCTGATACGCTCATAGGCAAGTTCTCTGATTATGATTTGTGTGTTTGTAATCTCGCTAATCTCGATATGGTGGGGCATACCGGAATTATTGACGCAGCCAAGCAGGCTTGCGTCACTGTCGATGCTTGTGTCGGACGGATTGTGGATACGGTTTTGGCAGCTGGTGGTCGTATTCTTTTGACTGCGGACCACGGTAATGCCGAGAAATTAGTTGCTGATGACGGCAGTCCGCATACGGCGCATACAACCAACCCCGTTCCCCTTGTATATATTGAAAAAGGGTGCGAAGGTGCCGAACTTGAAGAGGGTATTCTTGGCGATTTGGCACCCACCATTCTTGGATTGTGGGGCATTGAGCAGCCCGCTGAGATGACCGGAAAGAACCTGGTGAAAAAGAGAAAATAATGGCTGAATCAAAGAAACCACTGACCCCGGTCAAGCCTGCTGGTATGGAATTGATATTTCTGTATCCATGTCCACATTGCAGCCGAGAGGTCCCCCTTATTGCTCCGTCCCGTCCTGCCATGGCGCAGTGTGACGCGTGTCGGGAAAACTTCCCCATAGTCCCTGTGGATGATCGGACCATTCGGTACATGAAGCTTATTCTGGCGGGTGGCAAAGCCGGTATCGACCCGGATTTTTTGTAATAAACAAATTATTATAAAAGCCGGTCAAAACGATTTCGTTTTGACCGGCTTTTTTTGTCTTGATATTATCTAGAGAAAGTCTAAAGATATCTTTTATCTGTTGTAATTATTGCGTTTTTTGAAAAGTGTAATGATTGCAGTGAACTACTAATTGGCTCGCCAATTGCTTTAAGCATATCACTGTTTTTTAAGTCAAAATAGAGGACTGAAGGATTATGATGATGCGGAAAAGTGGCAAAGTAGCGGTAATTGCAGCAGTCTTTCTTGTTTCTGGAATTCTTTCTGTAGGTGAAGCTTTGGCTGTGGAGAGTCTTGCAAAGGTAACAATTTTGTCAGCTGAAGTTGTCAGACTGCACTGGCTTTTGGGAGTCGGTGGAATTTTGAGTGTGTGTACCTGTATTGTGTGTGTGCTTTTTTACAGAAGAATTGTGAGTAATAAATACAGTGCATTGTTGAATTGTTTAGAATTGGTTGTGCAAGGGAAGTGGCATTCAAATCTACAGGTTCATAAGAATGACGTTTTTGGTAGTTTGTATAGAGATATAAACCAAATTGTTAAGTACATTGGTGGCTTAGAAAAGGGGATTTTTGATACGCAGAATGCGCTTCAAGTGGCCGAGGGAAAGACTGATAAAGCCATTGAAAATTCTATTATGGCAAGGAAGCACGGGGAAAATGCTCGATGTCAGGGGCTTTTGTCAGCAGCCGAAACAATGGAATTGTCGTTACAGAGTATTCGGGATCAATCCAATCAGTTGGATAATGCAATTTCTAGAGCGAGTGACGGGGCCATCAGGCAGCAGCACATCGTATCAAGCGCTGTTTCGGCGACAGAGCAGATGAATAGTGCCGTGGCAGAAACGGCCGAGAATGCCGCAGCGGCGGCCTCTGGTGCGGAGTTGGTTATGGAACGAGCCTCATCAGGGGCTTCTGTTGTCACACGGACTCGTGATGCCATCGGGTCTGTTTCGAAGAATTCTCAGGCTTTGGTCGAGAGCGTGGCAGGTCTTGGCGCTCAGGCTCACGGTGTAGGGACTATTATGGGTGTTATTTCTGATATTGCTGATCAGACAAATCTGTTGGCGTTAAACGCAGCAATTGAAGCAGCTCGAGCAGGAGATGCCGGACGTGGCTTTGCAGTCGTGGCCGATGAAGTCCGTAAACTTGCGGAGAAGACCATGGAGGCTACCCGTAATGTCGGCTTGGCTATCGAAGGTATTCAGGAGCAGGTATCAGAGACTATTGAAGGCGTGCAGGGAATGGCTGGACTTGCTGATGATGCTGCCGGCTTGGCTGATGAATCTGGCGCTGCTTTGGAGGAAATTGTGACATATTCAGGAGTGAGTGCTGGACAGATCAGTGCCATTGCCGCAGCAGCGCATCAGCAGTCTATTTCTTGTGAAGAGGTCAATCGTACTATCTTTGAGATTCATGGAATTTCTACAGAGACTGGGCAGGGCATGGTTGATGCAGCTGATACCGTTGCCCTTTTGACTGAGCGAGTAGAGGATTTGGCGACTATGACGGGAGTTTTTCGTTTGGTTGGGCATGGCCGTGTACAGGCTGTCATTGAAGACTTGTCAAAGGCCACAGATGTGCAATCCTGTGAACGTTTACGGCAGGAAGATGCCATCCGGAGGACGTTACATGCAAATGAATTTCTTGAATTAATGTATGTTACTGATTCAAGAGGCATGCAGGTTGTTAGCAATATGGGTGGATTTGTTTCGAATTATTCAGAAGATGCTTCAGCATTCGGTGCGGATTGGGGATCTCGTCCATGGTTCATGGAAGCCATGGCGACCAGCACCTTTTTCGTCTCTGATGTGTATACTTCGTCGGCGTCAGGTGAGAGTTGCATCACTGTATCCAGTCCATTTTTTAATATAGGAGGGCGGGTACTTGGAGTTATCGCCGTAGACGTCCGTGTTGCTGTTTAGGCGTTTTCATTCTGAGTATTCTTTTTGTATTGCATGAGGATGTTGCCAGCGACGATAAAGCCGAGTCCGGCGATTGTTGCGGGCAGGATTTCTTCGCCCACCAGAAAGTGGATGAAGATAAGCGAGAGGAATGGGGAGAGAAATATGAGGTTTGCAATACGGGCGGTGCCTTCACCATCAGGTGTCGCTGCGTATTTCATGGCCGTGAGCCAAAGGGCGAAGGTGATGCCCATTTCGAAGAATCCGACATAAGCTGCGGATAGTGCTGATGTCATGTCCAAAGTCGGCAACTCTGAGAAAACAAGTGTTGCTATAATGATGAGCGGGAAACCACAGAGAAAACCGAGGAGTAATCCAGCTATAGGATCAGCTTTGCTCCGGGTGTTGAATATCCAGTAAAGTGCCCATATGACAGTGCTTGCCAGAGCAAGTCCGACACCTGTGAGGTTGGAGAATTCAAGAGAGAACGGGTTGCCATGAGTGGAGATGACCACCACGCCGAAATAGCTCAGAAAAATAGCGGCCATATCTTTGCCTGACATTTTCTGACCTAGCAAAGGGATGGAGAGCAATGATAGAGTGATGGCCCAAGTATAATTGATGGGTTGTGCCTCTTGCGCCGGAAGTAGGTCGTATGCCTTGAACAGGATGACGTAGTAAAGGAATGGATTTAGTACGCCAAGCAGGGCTGAACGAATCATTTCGCGGCGTGGCATTCGTGTCAGTTCATGGAGTTTGCCCTGAAACACCATGATTCCGGTGAGTGCGACAATGGAGGTGGCACAGGCCATGAGTAGAAGTTGGAGCGGGTCCAGTCTGGTCAGAGCGATTTTGAAGGCAGAGGCCACGGTGGACCAGATGCCCACCGTGACCAATCCGAATATCAGTGCTTTTTTTCTGTTGTTCACGAGCGTGTTTAGATAATGACGTGTTTTTTGATGTGGTTAACCACTTCTTCTACGTCATCAGTCACGATGAACAGGTCGAGGTCGTCTTCATGGCAGAATTCGTTGGTGACAAGCTGTGTCTTGAACCAATCCACTAGACCTCCCCAGAATTCTGTGCCGAATAAGACAATGGGAAAAGGCTTGATGCGGTGGGTCTGGATTAGTACCAGAGCTTCCGAAAGTTCATCCAGAGTGCCATAGCCGCCGGGTAGGGCCACGTAGGCCAGAGCGTATTTGATGAACATGAGCTTACGGATGAAGAAGTAGCGAAATTCACTTTTTATGTTCATGTACGGGTTGTTGTGTTGTTCCATGGGCAGATGGATATGTAGGCCGATGGATTCGCCACCGTTTTCAAATGCGCCTTTGTTTCCGGCTTCCATGAGACCGGGACCGCCGCCGGTAATAATTGAGTAGCCTGCTTCAGACAAGGCCTTGGAAAGTTCTACGGTCTTTTCGTAAAGCGGTTCTTCCGGCTTGACGCGAGCCGAACCGAACATGGATACGGCAGGTCCGATTTCAGACAGATTTTCAAAGCCGTCCACTATTTCTGACATGATTTTGAAAAGCCGCCAGGATTCCTGGATTGAAAGGTCATCAATGAGATATTGTTTGGAGCGATGGATCATGAATTCTCCTTGGATTTCGTATGGAATTGTTGCCTGAACCAAGTTTATGGGGCATGTAATCAAGACAGCGGACACTGAGTCTCGCTTGTAGACACATTACACAGATTCTTCCCCTTTCGAAAGTGGATTTTGTCGTTTTTCACAGGGGGATGGCATGATGAGGAACATCGATGAAAATTACATTCATGGGCGCAGCCCGTACCGTCAGTGGCTCCTGTTATATTCTCGAATGTGGCAACAAGCGGTTTGCCGTTGATTGTGGCCTTCATCAGGGTAATAAGGAAATCGAGAAGCGGAACTGGAATTTTGATCAGTATGACGCTAAAGAGCTTGATTTCATATTGATTACCCATGCTCATATTGACCATACCGGCTTGTTACCGGCTCTGGTTTCCAAAGGTTTTAAAAGCCCCATCTATTGCACCGCTCCGACACGAGATCTGTTGGAGATCATGTTGCTTGACAGCGCACATATTCAGGAAATGGAAGCGGAGTGGGCCAATCGCAAGCGATTACGGACTGGTGGACAGCCCGTGCGGCCTTTGTATTCCATTGTCGATGCTGAAAATACCATCCCGTTATTTGCAACAGTTGATTATTCCCAGACGTTTGAGCCAGCTCCAGGTATCAAAGTAACCTATATGAATGCAGGACATATCCTTGGTTCTGCTTTTATCGAAATAGAATATGAGCAGGACGGCAAAAAAACCAAGGCGGTTTTTTCTGGTGACTTGGGGCGACCTGAGCAACTTATCGTCGAGGACCCCAGTGGTGTGGATTGTGCGGATTATCTGTTTCTTGAATCAACGTATGGCAATCGTAATCACAAAGATGAGGCGGGGAGTCTGGAGGAATTGGCTGAAGCCATTGCCTACAGTTATAAAAATGGTGAGAAAGTCGTTATTCCGGCGTTTGCCGTGGAGCGGTCACAGCAGATTATATACAGTCTTTTTCTGTTGAAGAAACAGGGAAAGTTGCCGGACGATATGCCTGTATATCTGGATAGCCCGTTGGCTATTCGCGCTACGGAGATCTTTCGCAAGCATCCTGAATTTTTTGATAAAGAAACGCAGGAACTTCTTGAAAATGGTGAGAACCCACTCGATTTGCCGAACTTGAAGTTTACTGAGAGTCGTGAACAGTCTCAGGCCATCAACGAGACTCGTGGTCCGGCTGTTATTATTTCAGCCAGTGGAATGGCCAATGCCGGACGCATTAAGCATCATTTGCGGCATAATTTGTGGCGTCCCGGTGCAAGCGTTATTTTTGTGGGATGGCAGGGCGTTGGTACTCCTGGACGGAAAATTGTGGGTGGCGCCAAGAAAATCCGTATTTTTGGTGAAGAAGTGGCTATCAATGCCAAGGTGTTTACCATTAATGGATTTTCCGGGCATGCCGGACAGGATGAACTCATGGACTGGCTCGGCACTATGAAGGGTAAGTCGGTGAAGGTTATTCTGGTACACGGCGAAGCTGAAGTGCAGAAAGAATTTGGTGCATTGATTACTGAAAAATTTGGTTTTGAAGTGCATATCCCTGAATATATGGAAGAACTCGAATTGGAACCCGGTGTGGAGTTGCAGCCCGTGGTGGATATGGATATTGCCAGACCCCGCGTGGATTGGAATTTTCTCCTTGCCGATTCCGAAAAGCTGTATGCGGAACTTCGGGAGCGCGTGAAGAATGTGGAAGATCGGCCATGGGTCGATCAGTCGGAGTTGCGCGACAGGCTGCTTGATATTAATCGCAACATTGTTGCACTGGTCTCGGAAATGTAATCATGCGAATAGTTGGTGGAAAATACAAAGGACGTAGGCTCAAAACCTGCGAGGGGCCGGGGTATAGACCGGCCACAATGAAAGTTCGTGAATCCATTTTTTCCATGCTGATGGCGCGGGGAGTGGGTTTTTCGGACGTGCGTGTCATCGACATGTTTGCCGGTTCAGGAAGCTTGGGAATGGAATGCCTGAGTCGTGGCGTGACAACTGCCTGGTTTATAGAGAAAAGTTCAAAGGCCGCAGGGTTGATACGAAAAAATTTGTCTGACCTTGGCGTGGAGAAAAAATGCGTCAAGGTGGTCAGCAAGGACCTTTTTGGTGTATTGTCCAAGAAACCTGATACGCCTTTTGATCTGGTTTTCATTGACCCGCCCTATGGAAAGGACTTATTGGTCCCGGCTTTGGAGAAGGCGTTGAAAAAAGGGTGGATTGCACCCGGCGCATTAGTCCTGGCCGAAGTGGAGACAGCTATTAGTGCTCCACTCGAAGGACCTATTGCGGAAATGGAATTGTTAACTGACCGTGAATACGGTCAAACCAGGATACTTTTATGGCGGAATTAAACCATCGCACGGCTGTTTACCCCGGAACTTTTGACCCTTTGACCATGGGCCATGTCAGTTTGACTCGGCGTGGTCTTCAGGTTTTTGATACCGTGATTCTTGCCGTGGCTGAAAGCACGCCGAAGAAGACGCTGTTTTCCATCGGGGAACGGGTTGAATTGGCAAAAGAAGTTTTTCGCGATGAGCCGAATGTTATTGTCGAGCCGTTTGATTGTTTGTTGATTGATTATGTGGAGAGCAAGGGAGCTGGAACCATTATGCGCGGCCTGCGTGCGGTTTCCGATTTCGAGTATGAATTTCAGATGGCACTCATGAATCGCAAATTGGAGCGTGAAATTGAGACAGTCTTTATGATGACTGATTTTAAATGGATGTATTTGAGTTCCACCATTGTGAAAGAAGTTGCCCATTACGGCGGTGATGTTTGCGGATTGGTCCCCGGTCCTGTGGTCAAGGCCTTGAATATTAAATATGGCTTCACATACGGGTGCGGCGGCAAAAAGAAGAAAGGGAAATGAGTAAAAAGCCTCCCATAGTTTGCCTTCTTGGTCCCACGGGAACCGGAAAGACCGCTGCAGCTATTGCTATTGCCAAGTGCATGGACGCCAGTGTTATCAATTTTGATTCTCGACAGGTGTATCGCGATTTTCCGCTTATAACGGCGCAACCCGATGTCGAGGAACAGGCTGCTTGCCCTCATTTGTTGTATGGATTTTTGGGGACTGAAGAGAAGATGACGGCTGCCCGATTTGTGGCGCTGGCTGTTGAGAAGATCGAAGAGGTACGTTCACAAGGCCGTTTGCCCATATTGGTGGGCGGGACCGGGATGTATCTTCGGTCTTTGCTTTCCGGGATTGCACCCATTCCTGAAATACCGGCTGAGATTCGGCAGCAGGTTCTTGATCGAGTCAAAGCCGAGGGCCCGCAGATTTTACACACAGAGTTGACAAAGAACGATCCTGACTATGCTGCCAAGATTCACCCCAATGATACGCAGCGTAACGCTCGTGCCGCAGAAGTTTTTCTGGCGACGGGGAAAAACATGACATGGTGGCACACTGAAAGTGAACATGCCCCGGCACCGTATGAAGCTCTTAAAATCGGCATGAAGATTGATTTGAATGAACTCACACCGCATTTGGCCAAGCGGATCGGTGGGATGTTGGAGCAGGGAGCGGTGGATGAAGCCACGCGGGCGTATGCGAAGTGTTCAGATGGCAAAGCGCCAGGATGGACCGGCATAGGATGTTCGGAACTGTTGGCTTTTCTGCGGGACGAAATCCCGCTGAGTGATGTTCGAAATATGTGGATCAAAAACACGCGGGCCTATGCTAAACGGCAGATTACATGGTTCAAAAAAGAATCCGATATTCATTGGTTTGCACCGGGAGCAAATAATGACATCGCCAACCATGTGGAGCAATGGCTGGCTGAATTCAATTGATCAATTCAGTCCGATAACGGCTAGTTGTGTTGGCGTCAGATACCAGTTCAATGTGCCGTAGGTTTCTTTCATGTTCATCTGTAACTGCATGAGACCGCCGTTTTCGATAGCGATGTCCACTGGTGTTATTGTCGTCAGTATGTGGGAAGCAAGTGCTCCGAGTGAGGGAAGGTGTCCCACAATGAGGATTGACTCCAACCCGTTGTAATCCCTTATATAATCTAATGTTTTTTTTGCTGGTGTCATTGCCTTGACCACATCGGTCACCTGAATCCTAGAGGACGGATAGCCTGTTTGTTCAGCCATGATTTTGGCTGTTTCCAGAGAGCGGACTTTAGGGCTGGCGACTACAAGCTCGAAACGTAGGCCCAGAATTTGTGCGGCGCGTGCCGATTTTTCAATTTGTTCTCGGCCTACCGGACTTAAAGGTTGGTGCGGGTCAAGCTCTTTGGATAGGCAGACGCCATGTTGCATTAAATGGATAAGCATGCGTAACTCCACTGTTTGGTTGCCGTATTTTGGAAATGTATCACTCGCGTCAGGGCGCGGCAAGCTGCTTGCAGAAAAGCGGCAACCACGATACATCCGATGGAGTTTGATATCCCACACCGCATGCGGTTTTGAATACTTGAGGACACTATATACATGTCATTTCGTCTTGTTATTCCCATTTTGTTGTCATTGTTTATCTTTTCTCCTGTGGCGCAAGCCTTTCAAGGGCATGTGCAGTCTTTCGGAAAAGAGGGAGCTATTGCTTGGGGTAATGGCGAACTCTCTGTTGTTCAAGCTGTCGAAAAAAGTAATGATGAAGCGACGCCATATACGCCGCTGGCCGTGCGCAAGGCGGCTTCCAAGGCTCGTCGGCTTTTGCTTGATATGGTTTTAACCACACGAATCAGTGCCAAGCAGACGGTCGGCAGTGCTCTTGCTGATAATCGAGTGCTAGGCAGTCAGGTAAGGGGACTTGTTCACAATTCTCTTTTCCAAGGACCGTCCCATCTGGATGCCGAAGGAACCGTTCTGGTCTCCGAGCGTTTTAGAGGCAAGCTGGCTGAGTTGATTTTACCGACAACCATTCAGTTTCAAAGTGGCATCTCTCCGAAATTGTCTACATATATGGAACAGGATGTTACGGAGTTAGAAGCGGTTGGTTCTGCTGTAACAGGATATTCCGGTGTTATTATCGACGCTCGTGGCATGAAAGTTACGCCCGCACTGACTCCTGTTATTTACGGGAGCGAGGGGCTTGGTGCTTACGGTGCATTTCTGGTGAGCAGGGCCAATGCTGTGAATAAGGGCGTCGTAGCGTATGCGAATACATCCGATTTGGCAGTTCTTAAAGAGCGCGTGGGTAATAACCCTTTGCGGGTCAAAGCGGTCCGTGCGTACGGTTCTTGGCGGACCGATATAATTATTGAGACATCAATGGCCCGGTTAGTTCGTGCCATTATGAAGTCCGGGAATATTGTTGCGAATTGTGCAGTTGTTATTGTCGTGGACGAAGCCGCGCCCGTTGAAACCCTTGAAACTGTTGAAACCGAAAGCGAATAAGCGCGAGTTGAGATAATGCAGACTATTTTGAGAATTTGTTGTTTTTTGATGTGCCTCATGATTTTTCCTTCCATGGCAGGAGCAGGCACCGTGGATGTCTTTCGGCCTGTAGAAGAAAATGTGTCTCCCATGGAGATGCGCACCCGTGCCATGGCTGAAGGATTTGCCTTGGCTGTACTGGATGAGGCCCAAGTTATGTTGCCCGGATTGGACGCATTGCGTGCCGAAGCCTTAAAAATGTATCTGACAGGGCACGCCAAGCCGTATATTCAGGGATACAAATTGCTCTCTTCCAAGGAAGTCGATGAAGGCCTTGAAATGCGTATGGACGTGCGTATTAACAAGCGAACACTTCGAGATGGTTTGAAAAAATTAGGACTTTTCCAGACGTTGAAATCACCGTTGGTGGCATCAGTGGCCTGGCCTGAAGATATTTCCGGTGATGAAATGGCTGTTTTGCAAGGTCTTATCACCATGACTGGTTTGGAATTGGAAGACGGTACGTATCCCGCCTTCTTTCTGGAATATACCAAGGAAAAAGCCTATAAAGGGCGCATGATTCTGGATAATCGAGAGTGGCTTAGCATCAACAAGGACCTAGCGGTGGTCTGGGTTGATCTCTGGGCACGGTATTTTGATCAGTCTCAATCGAAGATTGCTCCGGCCAAAACGCAATTGCTCACTATTTCTGGATGGTTTTCACCCGACGGAATTCTGGAATTTGATCGTGTCTTGAGAGGATGGGATTCTGCCGTTCAGGAGGCTCGGTTGGTGGAAATGGACATGCAGCCTACTGGCACAGGTGCAACTTGGGATGTGAATATCCTGAATCGTGACCGACTGGACATGCTATTGCAGTCGTTTTTGCCGCAGCGTGGTTTGACGTTTCAAATGACGCAGGGAGATTAAGAGTTAGGAGGAGATGTCACCGTGTCGCGTGATGCCATTTGGACTGTTCCCAATATTTTGACCATTATTCGGATTCTGCTGACTCCGGCTTTTGTCATGGCGTATATTTCAGAGAATTTCAATTTTGCCTGGATACTTTTTGCTATAGCCGGCTTGACCGACGCACTCGATGGGTTTTTGGCCAGAATATGGGATCAGCGGACACAGCTTGGTGCCATGCTCGATCCGCTTGCCGACAAGGTCTTGCTTGTTACATCTTTTCTTTGCCTAGCCCTCAAGGGTTGGATTCCTCCTTGGTTTACCGTGTTGGTTGTCAGCCGCGATGTCATCATTGTCGGGGGCTTGGCCGTACTTCATTTTTGGGGAATTGAGGTTCGTAGCCGTATCAAGCCTATTTGGATCAGTAAGTTTACCACAGCCGCACAAATCTTTTTGGTTATTTTTGTCATGATACAACGGTCTTTTGGGTTGGATTTCCCCTTAATTCAATTGTTCATGGTCGGGGTGACGGGGGTTGTCACGGTTATATCCGGGATTGCCTATGTGCGCCGCGGTTTTGAACTTTTTTCTGAAGAGTCCGGCGGACAATAAACATCCAATTTCATAAAGAAAAACCCGGCTGCATGGCAACCGGGTTTAAATAGCATTTGAAAGATTGAACGTGGGCTAGCTTTCTTTCTTGTCTTCGTCTTTTTCTTCTCTTGGGGTGACGTCAATTTCGTCAGGTTCGTTAGTCGCTTTTTTGAAATTGCTGATTGCTTTACCGATGCCACCGCCAATTTCAGGCAATTTCTTGGCACCAAAGATGACCAGGACGATAACGAGAATTATCAACAGTTCCCAAACTCCGAATCCGCCGATCATATATTGCCTCCAATTTGGTGAAAGTCCACGTGATTATTTGTTGACTGAGGCTATACACCCGAGCAAATGCTCAGTCAAGGACGTGAACTCTTTTCCTGACCTGGCACCACGGGGAGAAAAGGGGCGCTTCGTCCTTTACAATCAAGGGCATGGGTCTTACATCTTCGAAGTCCGGGAACTGTGTATTTTTACTTTTGCAGCCCATATACATATATAATGAGCGACCATGAATGATATAAAGCGATTGCCGGGTGACGGATGTACTTATTACGTTCGAGGACGATGCCTGTATGAGGAGCGTCTCAACCCTGGATACACCCAGTCCTGGCGATGTCAGGTCCTTAAAAAATGGGAATCGAAGTTCGACGATTTTCTTGCTCGGGCGGAGTTCTTTGGCGTCGAACAGAAAGCTGTACCCGATTTATGGGACCGACAGTTTCAAAGAATGGCCCGAGATGTGTTCCATTGTCAGATGTATACCTATGAACCCGGTGTGGAACCTCCGGGATGTCGCAATCAATTGGATGCCATCTGTATTCACGGTCTGCCTAAATGCTATGGTCGTTGTCGTCATTACGAAATTGCAATCCCCGAACATGATGAAGAATAGAAATTAGGAGAATATACATGCTGCTCTCTTTTCCCAATCTGCACCCTGAATTGTGGACAAATGGTCCGTTGAAAGGCCTCAAATTCCTCGATCCCGGTTTGAATGAAGCGTCATTCGACCAAGCGTTTCGCCCCGAGGATTTGCCGCTTGATCACAATACTGCGACTGCGCTTATCAATGATTGTATCAATTTTGGTGAACAGTTTAAAGATCCCAGCGAGATGGCTTATTTCGGAGCTGTAACTACGGATGATTTTTATGAAGGGTCGAGCATGTCTATTCAGGCACAGCTCACCCGGCAGTTTGACGATGGTCAAGGCTCCAAGCAGGAGCGCGAAGAAAAGGAAGCTCGGTCCAAGGCACAGTTCATTTTGTTGCTGGCTTGGTTCTTTGAAGAGCGCATGATTGAGTTGTCCGGATTGGAGAAGGGGATTAAGGCCCGTTGGAAGTCCATGGATACTACTTTGGGAGTGGATGACGAAGATCGTATTAATGAGCGTGTTGTCGATCTTGGCAATGCGCAAAGTCATACGGGCGGCGTGTCAGACGGCCAGACCATTCCGCTTCCGTGGCAACGAGTAGTTGAGGCGTTGCCTGCGTTTATTCCTGAAGACACGACGCTGGTTTGCTCCAACAGTGAAATCATTGATGCATGGGAAGAACTCGACATCGAATTTTCCGAGAATGAGGACGGGATGCTTACAGCAACATTACCAGCATGGAAGTTTGCTGGACGGCGCAGAGCGCCGGAAGGCACGCCCACTGCGCTCAAGAGTGTGACTGTCGGAATCCTTAAATAATTTTAGGAGATATTGATGGCGCTTGCCAACGAGATAATGAACCCGGATATACTCGGGGGCCTCAAGACTATTGTTTTCGATTGTGACGGGGTGCTCATAGATTCTTATGAAGCCAACATGCATTATTACGGGACAATCAGAAAGGAATTGGGGTTGCCTCCTCTCTCTGATGAGGAAAAATACTATGTACATACGCGGACTCATAAAGAGGCTGTGACCCGTATCGTGCCAGAAGATCTGTTTGATGAAGCGTGGAAGCTTGTGAAGGCTTTTGATTCATCGTCGTTGCATCAATATCTTAAACGGTCAGATGGGGTTCGTGAATTTTTGTGGTGGTTGCGTGATGCAGGCTTCGGCTTGGCTGTGAATACCAGCCGAGGTGATACCATGGATGGCATTTTGACTATGATGGACCTTGAAGGTTTTTTCTATCCGGTCATGACGTCGGATAAAGTTTGTGTTCCAAAGCCTCATCCTGAAGGAATATTTACAATTATGCGGGAACATAGTGTTCAACCCCACGAGGTTGCCTACATAGGAGATTCCATCGTGGACGAGAAAACTGCTCGGGCGGCTGGAGTCCGTTTTTGGGCATATAAAGATGCAAATATGACTGCTGAAGTCCACATTGATGATTTCTGGGCTATCAAGGCGGCCATGCAAAGGTGCTATAAAGGGCGTAGACAGTCGTTTTAAGACTTGATTCTTACTATGCTGTGTGCGAAATTGACCACATTGGTATTAATGGCGGATACAAAGGTATCCTTATGATTTTGGAGGATATATGGATTTTCTGGGCTCGTTAGTCCAAGCGACGGCGTATATTACCAACACTGTCCTTACGATATACTTTTGGATCGTTATCATTTCTGCATTGCTTTCCTGGGTCAATCCTGACCCGTACAATCCCATCGTGCGTTTTTTGCGTGGTGTAACGGAACCGGTTTTCTACAAGATTCGCCGGTGGCTTCCGTTTGCCGTTGTCGGTGGTTTTGATCTTTCGCCCATCGTGGTGATTCTTGCCATTCAGGTGTGCAAGATCGTTGTGGTCGAAAATCTCTACCGCCTCGCGTACTCCATGAGTACTGGCGTACCCATGTAGCCGACCACACAGGAGGACTGCCATGACTGTTTCCAAGATTGATTTGCTTAACAAACAGTTTTCACGTGGAATGTTTGGATATTCTCGCGTGGAAGTGGATCAGTTTATGATGGAACTGGCTGAAGTTCTGGGCGATTTTGCGGATAACCGAAAGGATATGCGCAAAAAGGTCAAGCGATTGGAAAAGACGTTGGTGGAGTATCGACAGCGTGATGAAACATTGCGTGATACACTCATGAGTACGCAGAAGATGGTGGATGATCTCAAGGTGGCAGCCAGCAAAGAGGCCCAGTTGATTCTTGATGAAGCTCGGGCCAAGGCTGATGCGACCGTGCAGAAAGGTCATAACCGTCTGGCGCAGATTCATGAGGAAATTGAAGGCTTGAAAAGAAGCCGGACACAGTTTGAAATTCAACTCAAAGGGCTTTTGAACTCGCACCTTGAAATGCTTGAGATGTCCAGTCCCGAGCGAGATAAGGTGGAAGAGTTGGAATCCAAGTTGAAATATTTGAAAAAAGTCGACTAGAACGGGGATTGGATTATTTCCAGACCTGAATTTGTACGTCGGCACAAGGACGGCTGGCAGATAGCTGTCTGGGTACAGCCCGGAGCTCGTAAGAGCGATTTGGCGGGATTGTATCAGGGGTGTGCCAAGATACGTTTGAATGCCCCGGCTGTAGACAACAAGGCGAACAAGAGTCTTGTGAAGTTTGTGGCTGAATTGTTGAAAGTGAAAAAAAGTCAGGTGGCGATAGTATCCGGGCACACCAACCGGAGAAAGCTTCTGGCAATAAGTCCGACGGGGGAACCGGATTGGAGTAACCTTCTTCCAGAACCCGCACCGCGATAACCTGTAAAAAGGAGCAGAACATGGAAGCCAAAGACCTTGAAATCATTGAGATGCACGGGGCCAAAGACACACAACTGAAGGCTCTGTGGGAACAACATGCTACATACGAAAAGATGTTGGATAAGCTTGAATCCAAATCTTATCTTTCTGATACTGAAGTTCAAGAAATGAAGGAACTCAAGAAGAAGAAGCTCGCTGGCAAGACGCAGTTGCAGAGCATGCTCGATAAATATCGCAAATCGGAGGCGTAAGATATGAAATTGTCCGGGGCCCAGACTCTCCTTAAGTGTCTGGAAATGGAAGGAGTTGATGTCATGTTCGGTTTCCCTGGTGGAGCCGTCATCGATATTTATGACGAAATACCCAAGTCATCTGTAGAGCATATTCTAGTACGCCATGAGCAGGGTGCTATTCATGCGGCAGACGGCTATGCCAGGGCTACTGGACAAGTCGGGGTATGTCTCGTTACTTCCGGCCCCGGCGCGACCAATACCGTAACTGGTATCGCGACCGCGTATGCCGATTCCATTCCGGTGGTCATATTTACAGGTCAGGTGCCCCGCGCACTGATTGGAAACGATGCGTTCCAGGAAGTGGATATCGTGGGGATCACCCGGCCGTGTACCAAGCACAATTATCTTGTGCAGGACATTGAAGATTTGGCTACCACCATCAAACAAGCATTTTATTTGGCCCGTACCGGTCGTCCCGGTCCGGTGCTGGTGGACCTGCCTAAGGATGTACAGCAGCAGATTGCCGAGTTTAGTTATCCAGAAGAAGTGTCCATGCGCAGTTACAAACCGACGAAAAAACCGCATGTCGGCCAAATTCGTAAGGTGGTTAAGCTCCTCAAGGACGCCAAGCGACCGCTTTTTTACTCCGGTGGTGGCGTTATCACTTCTGGTAGTCATGAAGAACTGACATGGCTCGGGCAGAATCTCAATATTCCGGTAACTTCGACTCTGATGGGGTTGGGAGCATTTCCGGGCGATGATGATCTATTTCTTGGCATGCTCGGTATGCATGGGACCTATGCAGCCAACATGGCTGTGAATAATTGTGATCTGCTGTTGGCTGTAGGCGCTCGGTTTGATGACCGTGTCACCGGCAAGGTAGACACCTTCGCACCGAACGCCACGATCGTTCATATTGATGTGGACCCGACGTCCATTCAGAAGAACGTGTCTGTTCATGTGCCGTTGGTTGCGGATTGCAAACCAGCATTGGCTGCGCTCAAGAAAGAGACCGAAGCGACCTTAAGCGATTTTGATTGGGCTGGCAGTTATGGCGATTGGGTGAAAAAGGTTCAGGGTTGGGCTGCTGAACACCCGTTGACATATAATGATGACAGCGCTTCTATCAAACCTCAGTATGTCGTTGAAAAAATTTATGAAATCACCAAAGGTGACGCGATTATCGCTACCGAGGTGGGGCAGAACCAAATGTGGGCTGCCCAGTTCTACAAGTACACTCAGCCGAACACGTTGTTGACGTCGGGTGGTTTGGGTACCATGGGCTACGGTTTCCCCGCAGCTTTGGGTGCACAACGCGCCTTCCCTGACAAGCTGGTTATTGATGTTGCCGGTGACGGCTCCATCCAGATGTGTATTCAGGAGATGATGACCGCGGTATGCAATAAGTTGCCCGTGAAGATCATTATTCTTAACAATGGCTATCTCGGCATGGTCCGGCAGTGGCAGGAGCTCTTCTATGAGAAAAACTACTGTTCCACCTGCATGGATGCACAGCCTGATTTTGTTAAGCTGGCCGAGGCCTATGGTGCTGCCGGATTTCGGGTGACTGAAAAGAAGGATGTCGAATCGACCCTTCGTGAAGCCTTTAAGGTAGATAAACCGGTCATTGTGGACATTCGTGTCGAGAAAGAAGAAAACGTTTACCCCATGGTCCCGGCCGGTGCTTCGCTGACCGAGATGTTGTTGGTTTAGGAGGCGCGCCATGAGTAAGCATACTCTTTCTGTTATGGTTGAAAATGAGCCGGGTGTTTTGTCTCGCGTGGCCGGATTGTTTTCCGGGCGCGGTTTTAATATCTACTCTTTGAATGTTGCGCCAACTCTGGAAAAAGGCGTTTCTCTCATGACTATTGTTGCTGAGGGTGACGATGCCATTGTTGAACAGATCGTCAAGCAGCTTCGTAAGCTTGTACCTACTGTAAAAGTCAAAGATCTCACTGAACTGAACTCCGTGGACCGTGAAATGGTCCTGATCAAGGTCAATGCTGAAGATTCAAAACGCGCAGAGATTCTACGAATTGTTGACATCTTCAGGTGCAAGGTTGTAGACGTCAGCGTCGACGAATTGACCATTGAGGTAACGGGCGACCAAGGCAAGATTGGCGCACTCGTCAATTTGCTTACCCGTTTTGGTATCAAGGAAGTCGCTCGCACCGGCAATGTTGCCATGCAGCGTTCCATGCAAATCGATCTATAATTCGCAACCAAGCAACAACACCGGGTCAGGGGTTTTGCTCCTTGCCCGGTTTTTGTGCATGTTTATATAATTCAAGAGATTGCGGCCCATCGGGGCAAAAATATGAGGAGAGAATTCCCATGAAAGTGTATTACGAGAAAGATGCTGACCTGAATTTGTTGAAAGATAAGACTGTGGCCGTTGTCGGTTACGGCAGCCAGGGTCATGCCCACGCACAGAACCTTCGGGATTCTGGCGTCAACGTCATCGTGGCTCAGCGTCCCGGTGGTCCCAACTATGATCTTGCCAAGGAACACGGCTTTGAGCCAATGTCCGTTGCCGAAGCTTCCAAGCAGGCTGACATGATCATGATTTTGCTGCCGGATCAGCATCAGGCTGTTGTTTTTGCCAATGAAATTCTTCCGCACCTTGAAGAGGGCAACGTTATTGCCTTTGGTCACGGTTTCAACGTGCATTTTCAGCAGATCGTTCCACCCAAGGGTGTTGACTGCGTTATGATCGCCCCTAAGGGCCCCGGTCATCTTGTGCGTCGTACCTACACCGAAGGTGGAGCTGTTCCCTGCCTCGCCGCTGTTGCAACCGACGCTTCCGGCAAGGCCATGGATATTGCGCTGGCATATGCCAAGGGTATCGGCGGCACCCGTTCCGGTGTTATCGAGACCACCTTCAAGGAAGAGACCGAGACAGATCTCTTCGGCGAACAAGCTGTGCTTTGTGGTGGTTTGACTGCATTGTGCAAAGCTGGTTTTGACACTTTGGTTGAAGCCGGATATCAGCCCGAAGTTGCATACTTTGAATGCTTGCATGAGCTTAAGCTGATCATTGACCTCATGTACGAGGGCGGTATGGCCAAGATGCGTTACTCCATCTCCGACACCGCCGAGTACGGTGATTACGTCACTGGCCCTCGTATTATTACTGATGAAACTCGTGAAGAAATGCGCCGTGTTCTGAAAGACATTCAGGAAGGTAAATTTGCTCGTGATTTCATCCTCGACAATCAGGCTGGTCAGGTTGGTCTCAAGACTATGCGTCGTATCGGTGCAGAGTCTCAGATCGAAGAAGTTGGCGGTCGTCTCCGCGAAATGATGAGCTGGTTGCAGAAGTAGTTCATTTATCGACATGTATTAAAAAGGTCGGTCCCTTATGGGATCGACCTTTTTTTGTCTCCGGCAGTTGGGGTAAGGGAGGACAAAACCCTTTGAAAAGGATCTCTTCCTTCCTTATTTCAGCTCCCCATTCATCCTTTTTCTCAAATTTTATATTGCCGTTTTGTAGGTGGATATTTTGATGATGGAATAAACACTTGACCGTGGAAAGAAACGTCTATAGATCACGCAATCCAAATTTGAATATGAGGTTGTGAGATGAATATGGATGTCCTTTTTCTTGGCGTACTTATCTTTTGTGTTGAAGTTGCTGTCCTGACACTTGGGACGGTTCGTACCATGGTGACTGTGCTTGGCGAGTCGCGTGCTGCATTTTTTTTGGGGTGTTTGGAGATGACGCTCTGGGTTTTTGGTACGTCGACAGTGATGCTCAAGGTCGGTGATGAGCCTATTCTTGGCGTTTGTTATGCTGCGGGATTTGCATGTGGCAATGTGGTGGGAATCATGGCTGAAAAGAAGCTTGCGCTCGGTAATGTAGTTGTGCGTATCATCAGCGCATGGAAAGGACACTCGATTGCTCAGGCTGTGCGAGAGGGAGGTTTTATGATCACTACTGTGGCAGGGGAAGGTTCTGATGGCCCGGTTACTGTGCAATTCGTGGTCTGTAAACGAAAAGACATGAAACAGCTTTTGGCCGTTGCGCGAGAAGTTGATCCCGAACTTTTCTATACCTTTGAAACCGCAGGCGGCGCGAGTGCCATTACAAGTCCGTCTGGTAGCCGAGTTAACAAACTCCTTGGTCCTATACGTAAAGTCGTTCCGCAAATCTAATTATGCCAAAACAAGTTCGTTCAATTTCGCTGACGGCGTAATAAAAAGTTTAGGAGAGTCCAAAGAGCCCTTTTTAAAGGGGGCTTTGGTCCTGCTGAAAGCGACCGCTGGTAAGCCTCTTCCTATTCCAGTCCCAAAATTTCCTGCTTGAAGCTTTTCCCCGGACCGGGTTTTGGTCCGATCCATGTGGCGAGAATTGCGTCGGCAAAGTCCTTGCCAAGGATGGCGCCTTTGGGCTGATCGGCGACCATGATATCGGTGCCGGTAACGGGATTGTATATGAATCCCATACTTTGATTTTCCTTGATATCCGTCATCATGGCGGCCAGTTGGTCGAACTTCGCCTTGAGTTCCGGCGTGACGTTTTCCACATTGGCTTCAAGCCCTTCATACCATGCATCGATGATCTTTTTGGCCTCCACATCACGCAGGAAATGCATGAGCATCATACGAGGTTCGTCTCGTTGGAGAATCTCTGCTGGGTCAGATGATTTCTCAAGGAGATAGAGACCCGCCACATACACGTCAAAGACGAATTTTTCACGCAGAGCAATGCCGTTGAGAAATATTTGTTGGTCACCAACCATTTGAGAATCGAGCATAACCACGTCGGCTTTGCTCGCACTCGTGGCAGGGGTTGAGATAATCAAGGTCAGGAGCAGGGTCGCGAAAAGAGTGGTCAACGATCTCATTGGTTCTCCTAGGAAGCCGTTTGATGCATGAAATGGGTCAAAGCTTCATTGAATAGATCAGGTTCTTCATAGAATGGCAAATGACCGCTCTTGTCGAGGATGACGAAGCGGGCGTTCGGGATGGACCCTGCCACGTAGCGTCCTGTTGAAGGGCCGTAACACATGTGCCGGGAACGACCATATATGATGAGTGCCGGACAAGTGATTGTCGGTAGGACTGGGGTGTAATCGCGGTTGGCATAGTCTTCATATATGACCGCGGCATTTTGTGGTGATATCTTGAGCTGTTCCCGTTGCATCCAGCTGAGAGCATGGCTTGGAGCTTGTCCTGAGAGAAACATGGTGTTGGCAAACTGGTCAGTGAAGGCCGTGCGGTCTTTGAGCATGGCTTTAACGTTATCGCGCATGGCTTCAGCATTGTTCCCATGACATTTGTGGGTGTTCCATGGTGCTGGAGACATGGGGGCCGGGGCTGTTTCGACAAGTCCGATGTTTGAAAGTTTGTCCAGGCCGAATTGCGTCCAGTATTCCATGACAACCGACCCACCCATGGACCAACCAATAAGCATGACGTTTTGAAGGTGCAGTGCAATAAGGACTTCTCGGACATCGGTTGCATATCGGGGCAGAGTGTGTCCGCGTGGAGTATCCTGTGATTTGCCGTGTCCACGCAGGTCGATGGTAATAACTTGAAATTGGTCGGCCAGCGTGAGTTGGCGTCTCCAGAACAAAGAACTCATGGTCCAGCCGTGCAGCAGAACAAGAGGTCGTCCTGTGCCTTGAATGGTCACCCAGAGGCGAATGCCATCTGTGGTTTGCACCCACCCGGCGACCTGATTGTCACCAGTGCTTTCCACAGCCTCAAACAGGTCCACAACTAGTACCCTTTGGGTTTCGTCTTGATATCGATGACGGGTGTCCCGTCGAGAACTTCTAAAGGTTCCACCACAAGTGTCAGGGGTTCTTCAATGGCGACCAGTGTGACCCTGTGTAATCCAATGGGATTGGGGCGGGAGGGAGAGCGTGTGGAAAAAACTCCGCGTTGTGGTTGGGTTAGATCTCCTCGCGGGTGAACTTTGAGGGTAGTCCGATCACCTTTGTGCAACCAGGTGAACAATTCTAATTGTGCGCCGATTTCCATGGCATCCAGACCTATTTTGTACGCCGGGTCCAACTCGATACGGGCGCGCACAGCTCCCGGTTCATTTTCCATTTTTGGGGCTGTGGCAAGATCGGTTATGTCGGAATGGATGATGCCTATGATAACGAGATTGGTGTCCATGTCAGCCTCCAATGTAAATGATTAGTCGTTGAAGTGATCGAATCCTGGTGTAGTGAAGGTTTTTCCATTGACCGTGAGGCCGGGTTCTTTTGTCACTGTACCGATACGGGTAAAACCGGGTACTGATTCAGCTTTTCCGGCTTCAAAAGGAGAAACCGCGCCAAGCAGAGCATAGTCCTCACCGCCGAGCAGGGCAAATTCAACAGGATCAACGTCGATGGTCTGGGCAAAAGTTATCACGTTGCTGTTGAGGGTCTTTGTCTCAATGGTCAGGTCAGCGCCGAGTTCTGGACCAAGAAAGCGGGGAAGATCGCGTGCCAGACCGTCTGATACGTCCATAAGTCCTTTGACGCCGGCAGCGTTGAGCAGCGTGCCGATCATGACCTTCGGCTTGGGGCGCAGATGAGCAAGGACTGCGGCAGGTAAGGCTTCACGGGCTTTTGTCCCAGTGGCTTCAAGAGCCATGAGTCCCGTACGGGCTAAGCCTATGTCTCCAATAGTAAATAGAATGTCGCCGTATGCGCAGTTTTGGCGTTTGAGAAATCCGGTTGAACCAGCCACACCGAAAATGGAAATCGATATGCCGAGTTTATCAGCTTTGCTCAGGTCGCCGCCCGCCAGCACCATGTCGTTTTGGCGGGCTAACATGCTCATTGATTTGAAGAAGTCGTTCCAGAATTCGTCGTCCAGATTGGAGGGAATCATGAGGTCCATGGTAA
The DNA here is from genome assembly GCF_027923765.1 of Pseudodesulfovibrio nedwellii. NCBI lineage: Bacteria > Pseudomonadati > Thermodesulfobacteriota > Desulfovibrionia > Desulfovibrionales > Desulfovibrionaceae > Pseudodesulfovibrio > Pseudodesulfovibrio nedwellii. Next base: position 443,520 of record NZ_AP026709.1, read on the forward strand.
AGGCCACGGGTTTGGCCCCCATGGCTGCAATATCGCTGACGTTCACGGCTAGGGCTTTGTAGCCAATGTCGGCTGCGGAAAAATATTCGTGTCTGAAATGGACATCCTCCAGAAAAAGATCGGAAGAGACGCAGAGGTCTTTGCCGCCAGTCAGGACAGCGCAATCGTCGCCGCGTCCCAAAGCGACGAAGTCATGGTGCCCTTTGAAATGGGTATCGATGAGTTCAAGAAATTGTGCTTCGCTTTTCATGTCATATCTCTGCAATTCAGTATGTTAGATGAGTTCGAGGTAATCCTCGATGATGACCTTGAGGCCGAATCCTGGGAAATTGACTCTACATTTATTGGGCTCGATGCGGGCGATGATTTTCCCTTTCCCGAATATTTTGTGGCGGCAGAATCCGAGTTTGGATGGATCAGTTTTAGGTGTCGTCGAAGTCTCCGATTCATTGGTCTTGGGCCGTGATAAAGGCGTTGCGCCGGTTGTGCCGCGTTTGCGTCTCTGTTCCAGGCCGCCTCCATAAGATTCATTCATCCTGTCGAAAACCGTATCGGGAAGTTCAAGGATGAACGGGCTTGGCAGGGTCGGTTCCGACATGCCGCTGGCCCGGTTGTAAACCGAGCTTGGTACAAAGAGCTTGAGACATTTCTTGGCACGGGTGCAGGCCACGTACATAAGGCGACGTTCTTCTTCAAGGTCCTCGGCGCGTTGCATGGCTTTGCGAGATGGGAACCTGTCTTCAACAAGGTCAATGATGATGACCGCAGACCATTCCAGCCCTTTGGCAGAGTGGACAGTGGAAAGCACCACGGCGTTTTCTTTGCGTTTTTCCTCTTCCGGGTCACCATCCAGGCTGAGATCGCCAAGGAATTGTTCCATGTCAGAGTAGTTGACTGCAATCTGGCTGAGTTGTTCCAATCCTGCCTGACGTTTGGGATAATCGTCCGGGTATTTTTCGGTGAGTATCGGTTGATAGAAAGCCAGAATGGATTCTAAAATAGCGGAAGGCTTGGGCGGAGTAGCACGGAGTTTATTGAGTTCTCCAAGGAGTTCTCCGAGCTGCTCGTGCTTTTGGGTCATCTTGCCAAGATATTTATTGTCGCGGGCATGAATGGCTTTGTATATTTTTGCCACGGTCTTGGGGCCGACGCCCTTGATATGATCCAGAGCGCGTTGCCATGCCAGCAGGTCATGTGGATTGAGCACCAAGCGGAGATAGGACAACACATCCTTGATGTGGGCTGCCTCATGGAATCTGATGCCACCGTATTTTTGGTAGTCGATGCCGATGCGTGTCAAAGCCACTTCGAGCGGGAAGGATTGATATCCTGCCCTGAAAAGGACGGCTATATCATGTAATGAAAATTTGCGTCGAAATTCCAGTATTTGATCCACCACAAGTTTCGCCTGACTTTGGTCACTGAGTGGGTGGACTACTTCAGGCAAATGATTGCTTTTGAGGTCGGAATAGAGTTTTTTATCAAATTTGATGGTCGCGCCCTTGAGGATTTCATTGGTCAAATCAAGGATGGGTTGGACAGATCGATAGTTCTTTTCAAGACGAATGACTTTGGCGTCTTTAAAAATTTGGGGGAATTTTAAAATGTTGGCGACGTTGGCACCACGGAATGCATAAATGGACTGGGCATCATCTCCCACGGCCATAACATTCCCTTTGTCTCCGGCCAGAAGCTTGACGATGCGAGCCTGAACCAAGTTGGTATCCTGATATTCGTCCACCATGATGTAGCGATATCTGGTCTGGAGTTGATTGCGCAGCGGCTTGTTTTCCGTCAGCAATTTGTCGACGAGAAAGAGAAGATCGTCGTAATCCATCAACGCATGGTTTCGCTTGAAATGAGCATAACCATCAGAAATTTCATTGAGATCATCTAGATAGGAATTCAGGTGGTATGCCTCTCGCTCAAGGATGGTCTCGATGGGCAATTCCTTGTTGCGGGATTTGGTGATCATGTCCAGCAGGGTGGATTTTCTCGGATAGGATCGGTCTCCTTTGCCGAGCTTGAGGCTGTCCTTGACATCCTTGCATATATTCTCGCTGTCGGCACGGTCCATGAGAGTGAATCCGTTGTCGAATCCAATGTCCATGGCATTTTGGCGTAGAGTCGCATACGCAAAAGAATGAAAGGTGCCACCAGAGGTGCCATGCAGTGAGCGGCCGAGGATCATTTCAGCTCGGTTCAGCATTTCCTGAGCAGCTTTACGGGTAAAAGTCAGGAGGAGAATTTGACTGGGGTCGACGCCTGATTCCACAAGGTGAGCCAATCGATAGACGATGGTGCGTGTCTTACCGGATCCAGCACCGGCGATGACCAGTACCGGGCCTTCGGTGGTTTGGACTGCCTCGCGCTGTGCCTCATTAAGTTCGTTTTCGAAGTCTATGCTCATTTATTTCTTAATATCAAAGTGTTGGAGTATGGTGTTGCCAATGTCGCGCATCCGTTTTGGGCGCGAGTCGTCGGTGTCGGAAAAAATTGCTCCGTCCACCGTATGTGTCCCTGTTCGTCCATGCAAACCAAATATGTCATTACGATCAAATTTTGCTTTGAGATCAAAACCAGGGTGTGGCTCACAGATAAGATCGGGTGTCTGTTCCGATTGTGTGCCGGGGTAGATTTCATCTCTGTCGTGTACAGCTTTTAGAACTGGCTCACCGTTGTACTTTAACTGGAGCAGGCCTTGTTTGATGGTGTCGATCAAACTGTTTTTATTCTCTTTTGCGACACATCCACGGGCAAAACGTCCAACCGAGTGGATGTATATACGACCGGGATCAAGGGCGAATGCCTTTGATTCAGAAGAAATTTTTGAGGCATCCCATTCGTCGGCAGGCGAGCCTGTGAGTGAGAGTAACCCCTGCTGTTTCAACAATGTGTTTATGCATACTTCGGTTTTAAGTTCCGTGAAACCGTGGTCGGCAAGCACTATTAATCGCTTTGGGCCGGGGAGTGCATCATACCGTTCAAGAAAAAGACCAATGGCGTAGTCCCAGTCTGCGAGAAAGCGCATGCACTCAAAGTGTGCCGGGTGGTCTTCGTGAAGTACTGCATCCATGAAGAAGTGAAAGAGTCGGTCAGTCTCGGTGAAGACGTGAACGAATAGGTCCCAACCAAGGTCGGGCCAGAGCATATCCAGTGCTTTTAAACGGGAGTCGAGGGTCGTGCGTAATTCAGTGAGAAGGTATTCAAGATCGTCTCGTCCCTTATTGGTATCAGCTTCCAGTTTGTAGTCGATTGATCGGATTTTTTCTTTTAAAAACGTGGGGTAAGCTGCTTTTTCAAGGTCGAGAGATACGAATCCTGATATGCACATGCCACGCAACGGGCGTACAGGATAAGTTCCCGGCAGATTAATGATACGGGATACGATGCCGTTTTCACCAAGCCGGTCGAAGATGGTCGGGCAGTCTATGTCATGGCTGTTGCTGATCCGTAGTTGATACGTGTGCGGGTCCATGTGGGAGAAACCGAAAATGGTGTGTTTTTCTGGCCCTTCACCTGTGAAGAAGGCTGTCCAGTTCACAGGTGAGAGTTCCGGCAACTCTGCTTGGACTGTGGTCGCGTGTTTTGCGAGCCTGCCAATGTTAGGCAGGCTCAGGCCGAGGCGTTTGGCGAGGTCGAGCGGTACTCCATCGAGACCGAGAACAACCAGTCGTTTACGAGATTTGGAAGAAAGCAGGATCGACATTGTTATAGTAGGGTTGTTTCGAATTTTTTTAGGAAAAATGATGGGTTGTATGACAACTTTGCTTTGCGCAATCCTTCGTCTCCCAAGTCTTGTTCTCGGTTGACATTGGTGAATCCTGCTCCGTCCTTTTCCAAAAACATCTGGTTGATGGCTTGATATACACCTTTGTATCTGACATCACCTTTTTCGAAGTGAATAACGAGGGAGTCATCACATAAGGGTTCAGCCACGGTGTAGGCAATGACTTTGCCTTCCACACGCAGGGTGGCTCCCATGAGACCGTCGATCTGGTCGATGTTGTGCAAAACACGCGTTATGGCGCGGTTTTCTGCTTTGAGGGCGTCAGACGGGTTGTTTTCTTCGTACCACTTGTACCATTCATCCTGCATTTCAAGGACTTCTTCCACACATTCAGGGGCCATGGATTCGTAGGCGTAAAGGTAATTCTTTTTGAATTGATTGAGCAGATTCTTTTTCTTGTGAAATTTCTTACCCTTGAGAGAGATTAGATCTTCCACCGAATAGATGTAATCCCAATGTTCGCGGCTTTCCTCAATGAGGATGTTGTTGCCATAAGCCACGGACCAGAGTCGTGTCAGGGCTTCAGGGACGCGGGTGAACTTTCCACTTTCGTGCATGGTTCTACAATTGGTCCAGTCGTATGCTTCCCATGGGCCGACAGGCGCCCAGAGGATGGTTTCCGGCTTGGTCTGTCGAATGAAGCATAGGTCTTTGTGAAAGGCCCATTCCAGACCATAATGTTCAGCCCAGCCAAACACATTGGCAAAGGAGAAGTCGCTGGTCAGCAGTTGAGGGCATCCAGTGAGGCAGGCGTGGTATTCTGCCTGCCGGTCCAAACTGATCGGTTCAAAATTCAGAGGCATGTATATCCCTTAGCGTCCGTTGTGGCCGTTTCTTTTTTTTATCATAGCGAAACGTTGCCAGTTTTTGAAGGTGAAGAAGTAGAGAAGGATTGAAGCCTGAACAATTTGTGAGCAAAGCATGGCAATCCATATGCCTTCGGCGTCTTTCATCAAGACATGACCGAGGCCATATGCCAGAGGGAGCCTGAGGCCCCATGTGGCCGCGCCCATGATGAACATGTTGTACATCGTCGCTCCGGCTCCGTTAAGAGCTCCGGCCAGAATCATACTGGTCAGAGTGAAGGGAATGGCGAGTACGTTCCATTTGAGATAGCTCATGGCTTGAGCAGCAACAGCTGTATCACGGGTGAGTAGGCCGACCCATGGCTCCATGAATTGCCAGACGACAAAAGAAAAAAGTGTGATTGATATGAGGCCTATTTTCAAGATTCTAAAGCCGAATTTTTTGGCTTCCACAGGCTGTCTTGCACCGAGATAATGGCCAATGAGAATACTCGCAGTCATGTTGAAGGCAAAGGCTGGGAGAAAGAGTAAGGCTTCAATACGCAAACCGATCGCCATACCAGCCAAGGCATCCACGGCGTCCCTGGGGAGGCTTGCCGTGATGATGTAGAGAACCATGTAGCCTGAATGCCATACTATTTGCATAAGTCCTGATGGCCATGCGACTTTTGCCAGATAGGGCATTGCCCGTTTCATCCAGCGCCATGGAGCAAAGCTTTCCCACTTGAGCAACCCGTGTTTGGCAAGAACTGTGACATTGAGCAACATGCCGGCGGTTATGGACACGAGGGTTGCCCACGCAAGTCCCTTGAAACCTATATTCGGTATACCGAACCAGCCAAGCCCCAGACCGAGGTCGAGGACGGTGTTCAGCACGGTGACAATGATCATGGAATACAGGGGGTACATGACTTGCTTACGTGCCCGGAATATGGCGTTGGTTATCATGAGCATGTAGTAGGATGGCAGCATGATAAGGTAGATTGTGAGGAAATATTCAGTGGTGGCGCGCATCTCCGCTGGAATTTGCAGGGCAACCAGCATGACATTTTTCAAAGGAAGACCGATGATCAGGAATGCGCCGCCCAAAACGGCAGCCAGCAGAATGCAGAGTCCCACATAGCGTTTGACCCGTCGGATAAGCCCGGCTCCCAGTGATTGGCTGATGGCGGCCACTGCGCCATTGGCAATGGCCATGGCAACAACCAGCAGAAGAAAGAATGATTGGGATATGATGCCGAGTGAAGCCTGAACTTCACGGTTAATGTGTCCGGCAACCCATACGTCAGTCATACCGATGAGAAAGTGAAAGAGCATCATCAGGAGCTGGGGCCAGGCCAGATTCCAGATGGTGCGGTACGGTGCGCGTGACATGTTTGCAGTAAGTGTGTCGGACATGGTTCAGGGGTGGTTTGCAGGCTGGCCGGGGTTGGCAGACCGTTCAATAATATAGGTCGTATTTTTGAATTGCCAAGGGGGAAGGGGGATTGTTTCTGTTATGTTTTTTCAAATAGATTGCACGGGGTATACGCTTAGTGTACGGTTTTTTTCAAGTGCTAATTTGGCGGTAAAAAACAGTCTATCCTTTGAATATTAAAAGAAGAATCCTTAATGTCTGAACTCTCTCTCAATACCGATATGCGCATTTTGGTAGTGGATGATTCCAGTACGATGCGGCGAATTCTCAAAACGTCCTTGAAGGATATTGGTTTAAAAAATGTGGTGACGGCTGACGATGGTGATGCTGCTTGGGTGATAGTCCAACAGGATTCCATTGATCTTATTCTGTCGGATCACAAAATGCCTAATATGTCTGGTGAGGAATTCTTGGCGTTGGTGCGTGGTGACGAGGACTACAAGTGCATTCCTTTTATCATGGTTACGGCAGAATCTTTTCAGGAGAATGTCATGGCGGCCATCAAGCTTGGAGTATCCAATTATATCGTCAAACCATTCAGCGCAGAGCAGTTGCGGAATAAAATTTTGAAGGTCTGTACCATTGCCTGCTAATGGTATTGCGATTTAGTGCTGATGAGGCATATCTCCTTCTTCGTGGACATGAACGTGGGTGTGAGGTTTGAGTTCTCCCGGTCTGATGCGGCCGTCACGCATGGCAATAAGGCGATCTGTTGTTGCGGTCAGAAAGTCCGGGTCGTGAGAAACGACCAATCGAGCCATATCCAGCCCCTGTAATATCTCAACAAGTCTTACTTTGGCCTCGGGGGATAATCCTGTGGTCGGTTCATCCAATACAAGTACTTCTGGGCGCATGGCGAGTATTGTTGCCAGTGCCACGAGCTTTTTTTCTCCGCCTGACATGCGGTGGGGAATCCTGTCTTCGAATTCTGACAATCCCACAATAGCCAACGCTTCACGTGCTCGTTCGGCAGCATTGTCTTTGGAGAGTCCCTGATTAAGTGGGCCAAAGGCAACATCGTCAAGCACGGTCGGGCAGAACAGCTGATCGTCGGAATGTTGGAATAAGAAACCTATTCTTAATCGGGCTTCATTAAAAATTTTGTGTTCGGTCATGGGAACGCCAAAGAGTTCCACAGTACCTTGATCAGGCGTGAGCAGTCCCATGAGGATATGCAGCATGGTTGTTTTGCCTGCACCATTAGGGCCGAACAGGCCAAGTTTTTCGCCGTGGTGTAAATGAAATGTCAATTTGTCCAGAGCGTTGCCCCGGTTTGGAAATGCGTAGCTGACGTCCTCCAGCTCGATTATCGCATGAGTCATGGTAACGCTCCGGGAAAGAACCCCAATTGAATGATACGTGCGGCGAAAAGTAGGCAAATTGCCAGGAAAATGAAATCTGTCGATTTGGTCGAAAATTCGGTCAATGAATAGAACCGGCCGTGAAAGCCACGACAACGCATGGCGCCTTGAACTCGTTCAGCTCGATCCCAGCTTTTTACCAACAGCATGCCGACAAGCCATGCGTATGAGCGGTAGGTATGTGCATTGGTTTTGGGTTTGAAGCCCCGGGCTTGCATGGCCGTGCGCATGGTCATGTATTCTTGGTGAATTACGAAAATATACCGGTAAGTGAATAGGAGTATGTGACACAGCTTATGGTTTATACCCAGTTGCTGGATGGCCGGGCCAAGATTTTGGACTGAAATAGTCCCCATAAGTGCCATGAGGGCCAAAACGATAGCATTGGACTTGATGGAGATCAGCAATGCCAAGTCTACGCCCTGTGTCGTGGCGTTAAACGGTCCAATGGACCAAAGTGCATTACCCGGCAAGGAAAAGGGTAAAAAGACCCAGAGGAAGAGAATGAAGGTGTTAACAACCATGAGTCGTTTGAGGACTTGAGTGAGTTTTAAGCGCGCCATGAATATGAGCAGGGTACCAAAGGCGAGTCCTAGCAATGCGGGCGGTTGTGAGTTCAGGATTGCTAAAGGTATGGTGAGAAGCGCACCGCAGATAAGCCGGATGCGGGGATCGATCCGGTGAATGAATGAGTTGCCTGATGCGAAATGTTCAGTAATTGCGGCCAATTTTTCTCCCATGCCCTCTGAAAATCAGAGAAATTCAGTCAGGAAATGAGGAGTAGTACAAAAGTGGGAATCGTGCAACCGGCAACGTCTTGCGACGTTGCCGGTTGCAGGAAATTATTCGGCAATCAGGCCGACTTCGGGGGCTATGGCAGTGACCGAGGCTATGGCAATCTGGAGGAATTCACCCAGTTCCAGGCCGATTTTGTCACATTCACGGATACAGTCGCGGTTGACACTGGCTGCGAAGGCTTTGTCTTTCATTTTCTTTTTCAAGCTCTTGGGCTTCATACCGTGGATCTTGGTAGGCCGTACTAATGCACCTGCGTGAACGAGGCCGGTCACGGTTTCGCCACAGCGTAGAGCGTAGTCGAAATCGGTTTCCGGTTTATCCGAGCCATTCATTTCATAGGCATGGCGGCGGATGGCGGCAAGAGCTTCATCCGGAAGTTTGCCGGTAAGCAAGTCGACGCTGTCCAAGCCATGGCGGTCGTGGATTTTTTTGGTAACTGCGTAATCGAGATCGTGCAGCAGGCCGGTGATGCCCCAAAGTTCTTCATCTTGTCCCAATTTGGCAGCCAGACCGCGCATGACGGCTTCGGATTCAAGGGCATGGTTGATGAGATTGGCTTCAGTGTTGTGTGCTTTCAGTAATTCAAAGGCTTCTTGTCGAGTTATCATATTCCTTTCCTTGAGATAATGGGGTTATGTCATAAGAGAATGCCTGAACAGTCCGGGGTGGTCCAGATACAGATTTGGGTTTGTATAATCCGTACAGATGTCAGGCGTTGTGCAGCCAACATGCGACGTTGGTGCCGGATTCTCCGGCCACAAGTTCTGGTCGACCGTTTTTACATTTGTCGAATGCGTGAGGGCAGCGTGGGTGGAATGGGCAACCCGTTGGAGGATCCATCGGACTGGGCAGATCTCCGCTCAACGGAATTCGGTGTGATTGTTTGGTTGGATCAGGGAGCAGTACGGCAGACAAAAGAGCTTGCGTGTAGGGGTGCTTGGGGGAATCGAATAAGGCCTTGCTCGGTCCGATTTCCATGATGCGGCCAAGGTACATAACAGCCACTTGATCAGAAATATGACTGACCACGGACAGATCATGTGAAATGAAAACGTAGGTTAGGCCAAATTGTGTCTGCAAGTCCTTGAGCAAGCCGAGGACCTGCGCTTGTACAGAAACATCGAGTGCCGAGACTGGTTCGTCGCAGACGATGAGTTGAGGATCAAGAGCGAGTGTCCGGGCTACTGCCACACGTTGGCGTTGTCCGCCTGAAAATTCATGAGGATACCGTTGGCCATGTTCGGGCATGAGTCCGACTAACTGGAGAAGCCCGTTGACTTTTTCCTGCCTGTCTTCCTTGGTGCCAATAGTATGAATGTCCAGCCCCTCGCGGATAATTGATCCGATTCTTTGGCGTGGATTCAGTGAAGAATATGGATCTTGAAAGATCATTTGTATTTTACTGCGCAGGGCTTTTTCTTCCCATGTCGCGAGAGCCTTATTGGCGAAGAGGACTTCGCCGCTTGTGACAGGGGTCAAACCCATGATGCATTTTGCCAATGTCGATTTGCCACAACCGGATTCTCCAACCAATCCCAGGGTTTCGCCTTTATTGACATGCAGACTGACGCCGTCCACGGCGCGGACGAGGCCGGACTGAAGTCCCAGCAGGCCACTGGTGACTTTGAAATGTTTAGTGACGTTAATGAGTTCGAGAAGCGGTGGCATGGCGTTTCCTCTACTCTTCGTATAGCCAGCACCGTACGGTATGGCCGGGTTCCGGTTCAAAAAGAGGTGGCAGCATGAGGGAGCATTTTTGATAAGCCTTAGGGCACCGAGGATGGAAACGGCATCCTTGCGGTCGGTTAAATATGCTTGGAACAATACCGGGAATGGGGTTCAGTCGTTGGGTGTCGCCCAGAGTCGGTACGGATGCAAGAAGGCCCTGCGTGTAAGGGTGCAAGGGCTTGGCGTATATGCTGTTTACATCGGCAAGCTCTACAACTTTGCCGGAATACATGACCGCGACCCGTTGAGCCATGCGTGCGACTACGCCCAGATCATGGGTTATGAGCATCAGCGAACTGTGCATCTTCTCCGTGAGGTCATTCATGAGATCAATAATCTGGGCCTGAATGGTTACGTCTAATGCGGTGGTCGGTTCATCGGCGATGAGAATGTCCGGGTTGCAGGCCAAGGCCATGGCGATCATTACCCGTTGCCGCATGCCGCCTGACAGTTCATGTGGGTATGTTTTGGCGATAGCTGTGGGATTGGGGATGCCTACCATGTTGAGAGCGTCGACTGCTTTGTCGAGGGCCTCTTTTTTTGAAAATCCCTGATGAAGCCGGAGTGGCTCCGCTATTTGATCGTTTACCCGAAAGACCGGATTGAGCGCGGTCATGGGTTCCTGAAAAATCATTGAAATATGGTTGCCCCTGACTTGCATGAGTTCAGTATCGCTCATGTCGAGTAAGTCTTTGCCTCGGTAGAGGATACGTCCTTCGGTGACGCGGCCCGGCGGATCGGGTATAAGACCGAGAATGGAGAGGGCTAGTACGGTTTTTCCGCATCCTGATTCGCCCACGATAGCCAGGGTTTCTCCTTGCATAAAGGAAAGGCTGACGGTATCCACCGCCTTGGCTATGCCTTGGTGCGAGGAAAAGCAGGTCGTGAGCTTGTCTATGTCCAGAAGGGGTTTGGTCATCTTTTGAATTCCACGGTTCTCCGTTTGGCCATCTATACGGCATATCGCGGCGAACGTAAACGATATCGGGGATATGAAATGGCACATGTGGCATTAGTTGGTGGTGGACTGGCCGGAACCGAGTGCGCCTGGCAATTGGCCAAGTCCGGAATTGAAGTCACGCTGTATGAAATGAAGCCTGGCAAACGGTCCGAGGCTCACAGCGAAGATGGTCTGGCTGAATTGATTTGTTCCAATTCCTTTCGTGCAACCGGTCCTGCTGCGGCAATCGGTTTGCTCAAGGAGGAAATGTCCAGTCTTGGCAGTCTGATTATGGAAGCCGCATTTGCCACGCAGGTTCCTGCTGGTGGCGCTTTGGCCGTGGATCGGACGCTCTTTTCCGAATACATTACGGACAAGATTGAAAATCATGAAAAGATCACGGTTGTTCACCAGGAAATACTGACACTTGATGCCGAAGAGTTGCAAGGTCATGACGCGGTGATCATTGCCGCCGGTCCTTTGGCGAGTGCGGAGTTGGCTGAAAGTTTGATGGCCGCGGTGGGCGATGAACGATTGTATTTCTATGACGCTATCGCACCGATTATTTCCCGTGACTCCGTTGATTTTGATAAAGCTTTCTGGGGTTCCCGTTGGAAGCCGGAAGATGATGACTATCTGAATTGCCCCATGAGTGAGGATGAATATAAGGCTTTTGTCGCGGCCTTGATAGCCGGAGAAAAAGTTCAGCCAAGGGATTTCGAGAAGGAAATTCATTTCGAAGGATGTCTGCCGGTGGAGGCCATGGCCGAGCGAGGTGAGATGACCTTGGCCTTTGGGCCACTCAAGCCTGTAGGGTTCGTGGACCCCAAGACTGGGGAACGTCCTTTTGCTATTGTCCAGTTACGTACAGAAAACAAAGACAAGACGGCTTTTAATCTCGTGGGATTTCAAACCAAGCTCAAATACCCGGAACAAAAACGTGTTTTTAGAATGATTCCCGGTTTGGAACAGGCTGAGTTTTTGCGTCTTGGTTCCATTCATCGCAATACATATGTCAATGCTCCTCAGGCATTGGACGAGACATTACAGCTTAAGAATAGGCCTGGCTTTTATCTCGCAGGACAGATTACCGGAGTGGAAGGGTATCTGGAATCAGCCGCGTGTGGACTTTGGCTTGGTTTGTCGCTTGGGTATCGTGTGAATGGAATCGTCATTGCTGAACCGCCAGTGGAAACTGCCTTGGGGGCGTTGCTTGGGCATCTCAGGACCGTTCCAGATAAACGTTTTCAGCCGTCCAATGTGAATTTTGGTCTTATGCCGGGATTGAAAAAGAAAATGAAGAAGAAGTTGCGTAAGGAAGCCTATGGAGTTCGTGCGCAGGAAGCTTTTGGGACATGGATCGAAGCCGTTGGCTTGAAAAAATGAGCCCCGCCCCGGTTCTGCTCAATCCCGGGACGGGGTAATTCCGCTGACCCCAATAGTGAGCGAAAAACATGAAACGTTTAACAGCACTTGCGTGTGTGTCAGAAAAATGTTTCTTGAGTCGTTTTTAAGCAAGAGTTGTTCCAATTATTGATTTTATGAGAATGTTGTTTTCCCGTAAGACTGGGTATTGCCAATTCAATTACTTTGACGCACTGTGATTTGAAGACCGGGATACAGGAGGTATATGATCATGGCAGACAAACATTATGGACCGCAGACAATGGCTTTGCATTCGGGGCATACCCCGGATAAGGAGACCGGTTCGCGGGCTGTGCCTATTTATCAGACAACGGCGTACATGTTTCGTGATACGCAGCATGCTGCTGATCTTTTTTCCCTCAAGGAAGCTGGGTATATTTATACGCGGTTGAATAATCCGACTACGGATGTTCTGGAAAAGCGACTTGCCGAACTTCATGGTGGCATGGGGGCCGTAGCAACTGCGTCGGGTATGGCGGCTATTTTTTATGCAGTAATGACTATTTGTTCTGCCGGCCAGAATCTTGTCACAGGGTCCAATCTTTATGGTGGAACGCAAACCTTGTTTGAGTATACGCTGAAAAGATTTGGCATTGAGGTCCGTTTTGTCGATTCCAGCGACCCAGCCAATTTTGAAACGGCCATTGATGAGAATACTCGTCTTATCTACAGTGAATCCATTGGTAATCCACGCTGTAACGTTGATGATCTTTTCGGTATTGCCGATGTAGCGCACAGGCACGGCCTGCCGTTTGTTCTTGATTCCACAGTTGCGCCGCCGCCTGTTTTTAATCCATTTGATTTTGGATGCGATATTGTTGTGCATTCCTTGACGAAAATTATTGGCGGTCATGGTGTTGCCATGGGCGGTGCCATCGTTGAAAAGGGGTGTTTTGATTGGGGCAAGGGAGGGAAGTATCCCGAGATAGCCGCGCCTGATCCGACATATAACAATGTGAATTTGTGGGAAGCGCTTGGTGGAGCCGCAGGAGAACCATGTCCGGCATTTACGGCTAAAGTGCGGATCGGATTGCTGCGTGATACCGGTGCGACCATTTCGCCACACAATAGTTTTCTTATTCTTCAAGGAATGGAAACTCTTCCGCTTCGAGCAAAGCAACATTGCAAAAATGCTCAGAAAGTCGCTGAGTTTTTGAATACACATTATGCTGTGGAGTGGGTTAATTATGCAGGGCTTCCGAACCATGTCGATCATGATCGAGCAAAGAACACCTTTCCACTCGGGCCGGGTGCTGTTTTTGGTTTTGGCGTCAAGGGGGGCCTTGAGGCCGGGCGCAAATTTATTGATTCAGTAGAATTGTGCTCACATTTGGCGAATATTCTGGATGCCAAGACACTAGTTATTCATCCCGCTTCGACAACGCATGGTCAATCTACTCCGGAAGAACAATTGGCCGCAGGGGTTCCACCGGATTTGATTCGTATCTCCGTTGGCTTGGAGGACATTGAAGATATTATAGATGATCTGGATATGGCTTTGATGAAGTCTCAGATCTGAAAGGTCTGAAATTTTGGGATATAAATCCTCACTCGTAAGAGTGTGGATTTTTTTTGTAGATTAAAAATTGTTAATCAATATCAATATTGCTTTTGTCTTTTCATTGCTTTATCAAACATTTGTTTGTTTCTATGAGGCGGGACCCTTTTTATTTTGAATGATTAATAGCTCGGGTGATTCAAGAGAGGTTTTTATGCGTCGTGTTCCTAGAGTGGCACCGTTGCTATTATGTGCGGTTTTTTTGTTGTGTTCCTGTAAGTCTGTGCATCTTGGGGGAGGTAAGGGCTTATCTGGGTCGCCGACAGAGAACGTCGAGGTCCTGCTCGATCAGGGGAAGATTGTTGAGGCATCTGATATAGTTGTCGACAATGAAGCCTATTTTGCGGGTTCTATTGGTGAACCTGAAACGAAAGCAATTCTTGCTCGATTGTCTGCTGCACTTGATTACACGTATTCTCCTCAAGTTCAGACGATTAAAGAACGCCTTCATTCTATACATTGGCCAGTTCCCCGTTCTGATTGGAAAGGTGTAAAGGATTCCATTTCACATATTCGTTTGGAATTGGATGAACTCGGCAAACTCGCCATATTTAAATATCCGAGATACCGTCCGGCGATCTATGGACAGGCTTTGCTGGCCTTGCAAGCCAAGGAAGATGAGATAAGAGCCGATACTCCCAAGAACTTTGTTGGATTTTCTTTGGTTGATGGCAAGAATTTTTTTGCTGAATACCCTGTGCATATTGAAGAGGGAATTTTTCTTGATGAAAATAAATCGATCTGGAGTGGTGCTCTTGCTGACATGAAGGCTGCTGATAAGGCCGTTTTTATAGCTACATATGGGGCAAATCTTCCACACTCTGCCCAAAAGGAATTGGCGCAGAGTTATTTTTTGTCATTGTGCCCCAAGGGGAAAGATGCAGATTTAAAAAATATTTTGGCAGCATACGAAAAGACGAGGGCCGCTGGGCTGGATTTACAGTCAATTCCTGGAATCAAGATTGCTTTTTTGCAAGTTACAAGTCCTGATTTAATTAAGGATAAAGCCCTTGATTTTGGTGTCGATATTAAATTGGATATGCCTTTTGACGCTTCAAAGGCGAGCATGCGCAAGGCTTTTTCTCATGGTGCTGTCAAGAATGCTGATATTTTGATTCTGGTCAATATGGCTGTGTCCAAGGCAAAGCGTGTGGTGGAAGAAAATGAAACCATTTCTTCTACGTACGTTGCTTCGTATGGGCAGGAGATTAATCCGGAATACGAGATTGCCAAGGCTGAGCTTGAGGCTGCTTCCGTGCAGCATCATGCCGCACAGTCCAAGACGACTACGAGTTGGGCGGTTGATGTCTTTGCTCATTGGGATGAGGAAAGCAAAAAGACAGACCTGATTGAGAGTACGGGGAATCGTTATGATGTGGCCAAGAAAAAGATGCGAACCACACCGAAGCATATCTCGATCGCTCAGTATCAACCGTATCCTGTTACGAAAGCACATATGGACATCTACAAGTTTGCAACCGTAAATTATTACGTTATTGATAAGCGTAAGAAAGTGTTTTTCAAAGATACTTTTGATGTTAGTGAAAAGTCTTTTTTTACAGTTTGTTACGCGATGGAAGAAAGTGATCCCAACAAAGAGAAATTCCTTCAGACCTCAGTTCTTGAAGATGATGTTGTCCGCTATGAAATGGAGCCCATTCCAGTCAATTTGTCTGACCTTTTGGAGCAGTTTGCGACCCGTCCTTCGGAGTGGAAGCGATACGCTTCCATGGAGTCAATTCATCGGACATTTACAAAAGATCGGAGTTTGGCTCAGCGCAAACATCACAGTGAAAAATATGAGATCGATAAGTATTCTGACAAACGTTTCGACAGTGTTGTTGTGGTGCGTAATACCGGGCAGGGCATGGGGACTGGGTTCTATGTGACCGGCGATATGATTATCACCAATTATCACGTTGTAGAAGAAGCCAATTATGTTCAGTTGAAGCGGTTTGATCAACGAGAGACCATGGGGCGGGTTATTG
This sequence comes from Pseudodesulfovibrio nedwellii, assembly GCF_027923765.1. Lineage (NCBI taxonomy): Bacteria > Pseudomonadati > Thermodesulfobacteriota > Desulfovibrionia > Desulfovibrionales > Desulfovibrionaceae > Pseudodesulfovibrio > Pseudodesulfovibrio nedwellii. The sequence goes on from NZ_AP026709.1 coordinate 459,331, forward strand.
CTCGTGATGCTTATCTTGATCTTGCTCTCATACAAGCTGACATGCGGGGTAAGCCTGTGTGTTTTTACAACAAACGAACATTACCAATCGGAAAGACCTTGGAAGTGATCGGACATCCCAATGGATACGAATTTTCCATTTCTCGGGGTGTTGTGAGCACAGTCAGAAAAACACGTCCAATAAACTTTCCTAGTTCTAATAAAAAGATACTGTATATTCAGACCGATGCGGCCACGAATGGCGGAAATTCCGGTGGCCCGGTCTTTTTTGGAAAGTATGTGGTTGGCGTGAATGATTGGGGGCAGGTGACTACGAGTTCTGGCGCCAGTGCGCAAGGGCTGAACTTTTCCATTCATTATGCGGAAGTTTTCAAGTTCTTGGATCAAAATGGTATTAGAGTCTCTAAGGGGAGTAAGTGATGAGGAAAAATATAAAAAGATTGAGTTTCTTGGTTATGGCGGCGGTTATTTTGGTTTCTTGTGTCTCTACTCAGAAGAACAAATATCGATTAGTTGAGGATGAAGAAACAGGTTATTCTTACGGTGCTATTAAAAATGGTGAATTCGTTGCAGATCCCGCTATGTTTCGTAACAAGAAATTGAAGTTTCGCATCCGTAATACGACCGGTGATCCTGCATTGGATATTTATAAATTTCGTCAACAACTTGAAAATTCCTACAGTAACGTCGGCTATGAAATTACTCATGGAAGTGATTTTGGTATTCTTCTGGATATTAATGTTAAGTACTTTGGTCAGGTCACGGAAATGTTGCCTGCGGAATACACTTTTCTAGGCGCGGCCATTGGTGGAGTCGCTGGTGCTACTCCCGGAATTCAAGGGGGGCGTTCAGCTGATGCCATTACAGGAATGGCTGCGGGGGCAGTGATTGGCGCGGCTTTGACTGAGGTAATAAGAAACTATGCGACCGAAGAGACTTTTATCATTATATCTTCTGTGACTATGGCAACCGTTATGCCTGAACATAGAGAAGATGAACGGTCAATATCATTTGTTACCGGAAAAAAAATAAAGCAAAAGAAAACGAATTTTAAGGGTTTTCGTTCTCGGGAAACAGTTGAGTTGGGCGTTTACGCCGGTGGACGAATGGCGGGTAAATCGGATATTATTTCAGAAGTTCGAAATCGCCATTTGAGAATCCTTAGAGATATTATTTAATTCGTTTTGTAATACAAAAAGCCCCGCCATATGGCGGGGCTTTTTTGAGTTTATGAATTCAGATTAAAAAATGATTTTCTCAGGTGGCCTGCGTTCGGGCACCACTTCTTTTTCGATGGTTCCGTCATTGTATTCTTTGTTGACATAGAGCGCACAGAAACAAGCTCCGTATTCTTTGACGTCCTCTTCTCGGTAGGTACACGGGCAGACGATATCCTTGTCGGCTTCGAATTCTCCGTTTGCTAAACGACAGGGACAGGCCATGTAACCAAAGCGCTCTTTGTTGGTCAGCAGGCTTTCGAGTAGGGGCATGGTCATATCCATGTCCGAGTTAAAATAATATCCTTTGGGTTCCTGAGCCTTTTTGAGCATTTTGTAGAGTTGTTTTGCGTCCATGGCTATTTCCCCTTGAGTGCTGCGTCGATTTTGTCTTTGTGATACCCCACGACAACCGTATCCTTGATAACAATAGTGGGGAAGGAGACAGCTGGATTGTGGCTTTTGATTTCCTGAACAATTTGTTTGCGATCATCTCCACTCAACTCATCGACGTGGACACATTCATATTTTACACCACATTCATCGAGGTATTTTTTCGCATTTCTGCAATGAATACAAGTTGAAAGGGCATAGATTTTGATGTCGTTCATATGAAACGCCTCCGTGTCGAACGTGTTTTCTGTTTCATTAATTTTTGGAGTAGGAGTTTCTTTGGGTTCTACGTCGAACATTCCTTTGAAAAAATCCTTGATGAATCTGAACATGGTTAATCTCTTTGCAGTGTAAGTTCCAGTTTTCTGACAATCAGCGAACACATGAAAGTAAGAGCAAAGTACATGACAAGGACCAATGTCCAGATTTCGAAACTCCGGTAAGTGGTTGTCATGAGTTGTTGGGCCTGGAAAGTCAGTTCCTCAATGGAAATGACAGACACGATGGCTGAGTCCTTGATGATGGATATAAACTGTCCAGCCAAAGCTGGCAACATGCGTTGTATGGCTTGGGGAAGAATTACATAGGCCATGGCCTTGGTCCGGCTCATGCCTGTCCCGGATGCGGCTTCCCATTGCCCCGGTTCGATGGATTCAATTCCTGCGCGAACTATTTCGGCAATATAGGCTGCCTCGAACAGTGCAAGTGTCACGAGTGCAGAGAGAAATTGTGAGAACCTATTCATTGGACCGAAGAGCCAACTGAGTATTTCTTTGGCTTCCGGGGACAGGGCGTATACGGCTTCATTTACATGGAGCAGTGTCATTATCTGATCTCCGACAAAGAAATAGAAAACGAAAATGAGTACCAATGGCGGAGTGTTTCGGATTAATCCGACATAGGTGCTGGCAATTTGTCGTCTGAACAGACTCGGGCTGACACGGAAAAGTCCGATGAATGTCCCCAGGATGACACCAAACAACCCCGACCAAAGGCTGAGCCGGATGGTCGTGAAGAGGCCATGCATGAGCAAGCCGGGGACCCATGATTGTGTGTCTGGATCGAAGCGGATTAAAAATTGTGGAATGATTGCCCAATTCCAATGGTAGTTCAGGCCTGTGGCTGCTTTGTAGATAATATAGCCGAATATCCCCGCCAAAACCACCATGATGGTGGTGTCTAGCGGGGTTATACGGATGCGGCGTTTAAGAGGTTTTTTCTGCAATGAATCGTCTCGACTATTGAATCTGGTTTTCCCAATCGTTGGTGTAAAACCAGTATTCATAGCGATTCTGGAGCCATCCTGTACTCATGGTGACAAGGACCCAATTGTTCAACCAATTCAGGTAATCGAAGTCGCCTTTTCTGATGGCAAAGGAGATCGGTTCTCTGGTGAAGTCTTCTTTGAAAGGCAGATAGAGTTTATCTGGATATTCTTTGGCCAGATTGAGAGGCAGCGGGTTGGAGGCGACCACGGCATGGACTCGCTCATTGAGAAGTTCCTGAATGGTCTGAGATTCTTCGTCAAAGAAGAGAATCTTGGCTTGGGGAAGAAAGTTCTTTGTGATTTCAGCGGCAGTGGTACCGAGGCGGACAGCCACAGTGGTTGCCGGGTTGTTGAATTCAGAGGCCATGGTCCGTCCTGCAGCGAGTTTTTTGCTCGCGATGACAGACATGCCAGTATATTCATAAGGAATAGAGAAGTTTACTTTCAGGTTGCGTTGGGGAGTAATGGACATGCCCCCGATGATGATGTCGAACTTGCCGGTCAGCAAGGCTGGAATGATACCGGACCACTTGGTGGGGACGAATTCAACATCCACGCCCATATCTGCAGCCAGTCGTTTGGCAACTTCGATTTCAAAACCGATGTAGTTGCCGCTTTTATCTTTCATGGCCCAGGGTTTGAAAGTGTCGAAGCCGACTTTGAGGACACCGCGCTTGAGGATGGTGTCGAGTTGACTGACTTGAGATTGGGCTGAAGTGTCTGTTTTTTGTTGTGAAGGCTGCTGGCTGCATCCGAATATGAATGCAAACAGGAGGACGATAGATAAGATAGTCGTGAAACGGTGAGTTTTCATGGCGTTCTCCTTGTCCCGATTTATGCTCGGGACATGTTGTTGTTTACTTGCAGGATTCTTGGGCAAAAGTGACGTGTGACACTCCCAAAATGGCGATCATGATAGTGGTACCGGTTTTGACGGCTCTCCATATAGTCATGTTTTGCTCCTGTTTTTAGGTTATGGCTTAACGCTGTTGGACCGTTGTTCCAATATTTTTACCACGCCGGACAGAGCTAGGGTGACGGCAAGATATATGGCGGCAATGGTAAACCAGATTTCAAAAGTAAGAAACGTCTCGGCATCAATCATGCGTCCCTGTTGTGTCAGATCGAGAATGGCGATGGTGCTGACAAGGGCGGAGTCTTTGACCAGCGAGACCGCTTGGCTTGTCATGGGTGGGAGAACACGACGAATAGCCTGTGGTAAAATGATGTGACGATACATGGGAAATGGTGCCATGCCGAGGCTTTGGGCTGCTTCCCATTGTCCTTTATCTATAGAAATAATTCCTGCTCTGAATATCTCAGAGGCATAAGCGCCTTCAAAGAGGCTGAGAGCAATGACGGCAGCCCAGAATGCGGACATGTCCAGAATTGGTGCGAGCACGAAGTAGATGAAAAAAATCTGGATGAGAAGTGGGGTGTTACGGATAATCTCCATATAAACCCGAGCTGTACCTTTGGCAGCCCATGAGTCCGTCATTCTTAGCAGGGCTGTGGTAATACCGATGCCAAGCATCAGTATCATGCTGATGCCGGTTATTTGGAAGGTGATTCCCAATCCTTCTATGAGCGGTCCCCATGAGAATCCGTGTTCATTGAATTGCCAGAGATATTTGGGAATTCTGTACCATTGCCAGTTGTAGCCAAGGCGGTCTGTGCCCAAAGTGAGCAACCAGATGATACATCCCATAACAGCAAGATATTTTCCGGTATCGACGATGGCCGAAATCGGAAGTCGGACGGTTGAAGGGCGTTGTGTATCTGGCATGTTCTTGTGGTGTTCTCGAATGTGTTTGTTAGGCGTGAAAAAACGCCTACGGAGAGCACCATACCAGAATCGTCTGGAAAATTCAGGTACTATTCTGTTTTTCTTTGGTGAAAAACACCAAATTAGGAAGATTTTGGCTGGTATGCCTCAAGAACGTTTTTGATTCTGTCAAAGACGTCTTCTGGTGTTGCCGCTGCGTTGACAATTTTGATTCGGTCTCGATTGAGTGCGGCCCATGTCAAATATCCTTCGCGGATGCGGTTGTGAAATGAGATGTGTTCCGCTTCGAATCGTCCTTCCTCTTTAGCCTTGCCATCTTCTATATTGCGCAGCATGGCGCGTTTCAGGCCAATTTCTGGATCAATATCGAGAATTATGGTCAGATCAGGCCACAGACCATCGACAGCCACTTCGTTGAGCTGTTTGAGGACTTGTGTGTCTAGACCTCGACCATATCCTTGATAGACGATGGTGGAGTCGGCAAAGCGGTCGCAGAGCACTACTTTTCCTTCTTCCAAAGCCGGTCGAATTACTTGGGCGATATGCTGGGCACGGTCTGCCAGATAGAGGAATAATTCGGTGATGGGCGTGATATCCTTGTTGTCGACATGCAGGAGCATTTTGCGCAACTCCGTGCCCACTCGACTACCGCCCGGTTCCATCGTCAGAAATACTTCCTTCCCTTGGGATTCGTAATATTCCTTGATTTTGGTAATTTGTGTTGATTTACCGGTGCCTTCTATGCCTTCAAAGGTAATAAACATTGGTTCTCCGGCTTATCGTCATTTTTCTTTGAGTTATCAGGGGTCCCGGGTGCACGGTATACATTGCGCTCTAAAAAACGCATGTAAGGAGACCATTCCTGGCCGGTTTTATCCATGTCGACATAGGCCTGATCGATAATGTTCAGCTTGGCGTCCATGTTATCAGCGAAATGCAGGACAAATGCTTCCGGCGTCTTGGGGCGGACCGGCGAACCGAAGTCATGTTCTCCGTGATGGCTGGTGATGAGGTGTTTGAGGTGCAGTTTGAGGCTGTCTTCCAGCGTTTTGCTTCGTTTGAGGAATGGCTCCAGCTTGTCCTGTCCAATTTGGATATGGCCAAGCAGTCGTCCTTCATCCGTATAGTCGTTGGTCAGGCCACCGGAGAGTTCCCACGCCTTGCCGAGATCATGGAATATTGCCCCGACCAGAAGAGTTTGTCGATCCAGATTCGGATAGACATCACATAAAGCCATACTGGCGCGGGCGACTTGTAAAGTGTGTTCGAGAAGACCGCCTACATATGCATGGTGCACGGTTTTGGCACCCGGAGCCATAAGCATTCGGGTGCGGATTTCCTCGTCGTTCAGTACTTTTTTGCAGAATGTTTTCCACGGCTTGTACTTGATGTGTTTGGCTATGAGATCTTCAACCATCTCCATGAGTTCTTCAGGAGGTATGCAGGATGTCGGCATAAAGTCTGCGAGGTCGATTCCCGGAGCAGTGGCCTCAAGGAGTTCCATGTGGTCGACCTTGAGTTGTTTTTTGTCTCTATAGCTTTCCACAAAACCCCTGACATGCGCCATTTGTCCAGATTCAAGGGTTGGGTATTCTTGACTTTTAGGACTCCATATTTTGCCATCTATGGTGCCGGTGGCGTCCTGGAACGAGATGTTCCAATATGGTCCGTTTTTGGATTGGGCCTGATTGGCGGATGCCAATATAAAGATGTCGTCGACCGGTTGGCCGGGGACCAGGCTATGGATATATTGCGACTTTTTTCCCACGTATCTTGCCATTGGATTAATGTTGAGGTACCCCGCCCATACGCGTATTAATCGAGTGTAGGACGGTTGCAGACATTACTGTCCGCTTCAGGTTTGAACCTGATTTTACAAGGATTGTCAAATTGAAGAGAATACTTGGGGATAGATAATGAACATACTCCTTGCCAATGACGATGGTATTCAGGCCGTTGGGCTGCGAGCATTGTATTTTGCCTTGAAAGAAGCTGGACATGACGTTCATGTGGTGGCTCCGGTGACGGAACAGTCCGCAGTGGGCCACGCCGTGACGTTGTCTATGCCCATTCGTGTCAAGGAATTCAAGGAAAATGGTTTTGTGGGGCAGGGGGTTTATGGTACTCCGGTTGATTGCGTGAAGCTTGGATTGTCCACATTGCTTGACGAAACACCTGATCTTGTTTTGTCAGGTATTAATGCTGGTGCCAATGTTGGAGTAGATATTCTGTATTCCGGGACTGTTTCTGCCGCAACTGAGGGCGCTCTCATGGAAATTCCAGCCATGGCTGTGTCCATGGATAATTTTAATCCACAGGATTTGAGCGGGCAGGCTCAATATTGCACGGAACTTTTGGGAAATATCCCATGGGCTAATTTGCCGCGAAAGTGTGTGTTGAATTTAAATTTTCCTAATTGTCCCATTGATGAAGCAAAAAAAATGATCGTGTGTCCACATACCAGGGCATCCTATCAGGATTGCTATGACACACGAGAAGATCCGCGAGGCAGACCATATTATTGGCTTGATGGAGCCATTCCCCCGGAACGGATCAGTGCAGATCGTGATAGGGCTTTGCTCACCGATGGACATGTCACCCTGACACCATTGCATTTTGATTTTACCGATAATGAGGCTCTGGACTTGTTGAAAAGGAATGATTTATAAACGCCGTTGACGGAAAATCATTGTATAAGTATTGTTAATTACTTTTAAGATTATCAGGATTGAACAATTGTATATCCACAGGAGGAATCTGGCATGGCAACGAAGATTGGTTTGAATGGATTTGGACGGATTGGACGGTATCTCGCTCGTCTGTTGGCGGAAGAGAATGATTTGGAATTGGTAGCCGTCAATGCTCGTGCTTCCAATGAGGACCTGGCCCATCTGCTCAAATATGATTCAGTGCATGGCCGTTTTCTCGATGTGGAACCCACGGCTGATGGGCTCATGGTTTGCGGAAAACCCGTTACTGTGACGCGTAATGCTCCCGGAGAATGGACTTGGGGTGACCTCGGTTGCGATATTGTGGTGGAGTCTACCGGTAAGTTCCGTGATCGTGAAAACTGCCAGAAGATGTTGGATTGTGGTGCCAAAAAAGTCATTATTTCCGCACCTGGTCAGGATCCCGATGTCACCGTCGTCATGAGCGTCAATGACGAGGTTCTCAAGCCCGAACATAATATTATTTCCAACGCATCCTGTACGACTAACTGCCTGGCCCCTGTCGCCAAGGTGATCAATGACCTGTTTGGTATCAAGCACGGCATTATGAACACGGTACATTCCTACACCATGAGCCAGCGTGTGCTGGATGGTTCTCATAAGGATCTGCGTCGTGCTCGTGCCTGTGCGGTGAACATGGTGCCGACCACGACCGGTGCAGCCAAGGCCGTTGGTTTGGTTATTCCCGAGCTCAACGGTGTTCTGGACGGTATGGCCATTCGTGTACCTACGCCGAACGTTTCTTTGGTGGATCTTGTTTGCGAATTGAAAAAAGAAACGACAGTTGAAGAAGTTAACGCAGCTCTCAAGGCTGCATCCAATGAATCCATGGGGTATACAGATGAACCCTTGGTTTCCGTGGACTTCATGGGATCAACATTTGGTGGTGTCGTCGATTCTCAGCTTACCCGTGTTATGGGTGGGACTCAGCTTAAGCTGATCATTTGGTATGATAACGAAGCCGGTTTTACTAATCAGCTTTTGCGTTTGACCAAAAAGGTTGCTGGAATGTTGTAAGCTCATCACGTTACAGAAATAGAGACCGTTCGGCTTTGAGTCGAACGGTCTTTTTTTGGGGAGGTCAATGAGAACGTAAAGAGGAATAATATCTATTAAGGTAAAATAATAGGGCTTTCTTATATTATAAATTGTGTTAAGTTTATGTTTAGTTGTTCTTATGTGAGGAGAAATACGATTGGTTTGCTGTTCTCTTTAAGTGAAAAAAATGACGGGAGATAGTGAGATGAGTGGTGATCCCACGGTCGCTCAGGAACAAAAACAATTGCTTGTTGTGAAACAGCCGATATTTGATCGAGATAAATCTGTTTGGGGATACAGATTTGTTGTGAATGACGTTATGGCTCGTGAGGGTGTCGAGCATGATGGTAGTGATGTCGAATTGGTCGCTGAGCAAGTGGTTTCTATGTCAACGTGTGGTACGGGGTGCCCTATAGGGAAGAAGTTCTTCCTTTCGATAACAGGGGAAAGCCCTATTGACCGCTCGGTGCTTCCGGAAAATTTGGATAATTGTATTGTCACCATGAGTGGCAAGGCCGTGAATGACGCGCAATGTTCGCATCTTGCGGAGGCCATAGGTGATGGCGGGGGCTCGCTCGCTGTTGACTATGATGTCGAAGGAGATGTTCTTGAGTCTCTTCTCGAGAAGTGTGACATCGTCAAAGTGTCGATGGCAGACAAAAGGCCCGCTGAAATTGTTGCACTTCGTAAAAAATTCAAGGGTTTTCAGGGAAAGCTATTGGCTGCCAACATTGATGATTGGGAAACGTATGAAGGTGCTCGTGCCTTGGGTTTCAAATATTTTCAGGGTTCTTTTTTTGGGGTTCCCGAGCTCAAAGAGGCGGAAGGTCTGCAATCGACTTCTGTTGCCAAGCTACAGTTGTTGGGAGAGTTGAATAATCCTGATTGTGGGATGGAAGATTTGGCTTCGATAATAGCTTCTGATATTTCTTTGAGTTATCGTATCCTTCAGTACATTAACTCCGCTTCTTTTGGTTTTAGGACGCAGATAAAATCCATACAGCAGGCTGTCGCATTACTTGGTTTGAAAGAACTCAAGCATTGGGCGACTGTTGTCGTTATGACCGACATAGACTCAACACCCAAAGGCGAGGAAGTGGCATACACGGCTTTGCATAGGGCTCGTTTCCTTTCTCGGTTTACAGAGATGAGCAATGGAGTCAGTCAGCCATCTGAATCCATGTTTATGTTAGGCTTATTTTCCAAGTTGGATGCCTTGTTGTCGTTTCCTATGGAAAAGGCTCTTGAAAATATTCCTTTGGATAAAGAAATCATGGCAGGCCTATGCGGGGCAGCGAACGAGTATCGAGGGCTTATTCGTATGATGGAAGCGGTGGAAGCCGGTAATTGCGCTGTTGCCAGTAAGATTTTGAAGCGATATGATGTGAATTGTGCTGCGATGGCAACGGAATATATGAAGGCCGCAACATGGACATCACAACAGTTAAGTGAAATGCAAAATTAATAGATTTATAAAAAAAAGCCGGGAAGCAGATGCTTCCCGGCTTTTTTTTATTGTATTGTTAGGGCTGGTCAGGATTTTTTTGAACGCCGAGAGTCATCTTTGAAAAGCTTGTAATTAATGGCGTCGACGACGGCTTGCCAACTTGCTTCGATAATATTGTGGGAAACACCCATGGTGGTCCAGCGGTCAGTTTGGTCGCCAGTCTCCACCAGTACTCGAACAAAAGATGCCGTGCCGCCAGTATCGCGGACAGCACCGGATAAGACGCGTACTTTGAAGTCAAGCAGACGGATGGCACTTAGTTCGGGGTAGAAACGTTCAAGGCCTTTGCGTAAGGCACGGTCAAGGGCGTTAACCGGTCCCATGCCGGTGGCAGCGGTGTGTTCCTGTTGCCCTTTAACTTCAATGATGACAGTTGCCTCGGTGAAAGGTTCGGGATCTTCTTCGCGTTTAGCGTCAACCACGAAGAAGTTTTGGAAATGGAAGTAGTTGAGCGGCTTGCCCAAGGCTTCCTGCAAGATTAACTCAAAGGAAGCATCAGCCACGGAATATTCGTAGCCCATGCTTTCACGTTGTTTGAGTTCCTTGAGTAGCTTGTCCACGGTGGGGTCGTTTTTGCCAAGGTCGTAACCAAGCTCTTTGGCTTTGAACAGGATATTGGATTTACCCGCCTGATCCGAAAGCAAAACGCGTTGTTCGTTACCAACTGATTTTGGCGGAATATGTTCGTAGGTTCTGGAATCCTTGAGGATAGCGGACACATGGATGCCGCCTTTATGGGCAAAGGCTGAGGCACCAACAAAAGGTTGGCGCATGAAGGGGCGCAGGTTTCCGGTCTCACTGACGAAGTGGGATGTGTTCAAGAGCTTTGGCAGGTTGCTTTGCCCGATTGTTTTGATATCCATTTTGAGTTCAAGGTTGGGGATGACAGAGCAGAGGTTCGCATTACCGCACCGTTCTCCATAGCCATTGATGGTTCCCTGAACTTGTGTCGCGCCGAGCCGGACAGCTTCAAGGGAGTTGGCAACGGCGACTTCCGAGTCATTGTGGGCATGGATGCCTAGTTGGGCTTCAGGCAGGGCCTTTTGGACGGCCTCCATGGCTTTAGCTATTTGGGATGGAAGAGAGCCACCGTTGGTGTCACACAGGATGAGTCGTGCAGCTCCGGCTTCGTGAGCGGCCTGAATGGCCTGAATTGCATATTCCGGGTTGTGTTTGAAGCCGTCAAAGAAGTGCTCGGCATCAAAGATAACCTCGTCCACCCGTTCATTGAGATAGCGGACGCTGTTGGAGATCAATTCAAGGTTGCGTTCCAGAGGAATACCAAGCGCAGTTGTTGCATGTAGGTCCCAGGATTTTCCGAAAATGGTTATGACCGACGTGTTTGCGGCCAATAAGCCTGCGAGGTTGGGGTCATTTTCTGGAGTAGTCTTGGCGAAATGCGTCGAACCAAATGCCGTCAATTTGGCATTTGTAAAGGTATGTCCTTTGATTTTTTCAAAGAATTTTTGATCAGTTGGGTTGGCTCCGGGCCAGCCTCCCTCTATATAATGTATTCCCAAGTCGTCCAGCTTGTGGGCAATGCGGACCTTGTCTTGAGAAGTGAAATTCAGTTCCTCTGCTTGTGCTCCATCGCGTAAAGTCGTGTCATAAATAGTTACGTGTCTCATTGGTTACTCTATGTGTTTGCCTTCCTCCAAGCTGAAGGCTTTATGGAGTGTGCGTACGGCCAGTTCGGTGTACTTATCGTCGATCAGGCAGGTGACCTTGATCTCGGATGTGCTGATCATCAGGATGTTTACGTTCTCATCGGCAAGCGCTTGGAATGCCCGTGAGGCGACTCCAGAGTGATTTCGCATGCCGACGCCGATAATCGAGATTTTTGAGACGTTAAGGTTATGTGTTAGCTCTTCGTAACCTATTTCATATTGGAGTTTGGAGAGAGTCTTGAGGGTTGCATCCACATCTGAACGTGGAACGGTGAAAGTCATGTCGGTCAAGCCGTCTTTACTCGGATTCTGGACAATCATATCAACAAGAATTTTTTGTTCGGCCAAGGGGGAGAAAATTTGTGCGGACACACCGGGGTTATCCTGAACGTGTACCAGCGTGATCTGAGCCTGATCCTTGTCGTATGCGATTCCGGAAACGAGAACGGATTCCATGATTTCATCCTCCTGAGTGACTATAGTGCCCGGCTCATCGGAAAAAGTGGAGCGGACATGAACTGTTACATTATATTTTTTGGCAAATTCAACGGAACGGATCTGGAGTACTTTGGCGCCCATGCTGGCCATTTCCAACATTTCATCATAGGCAATCTTATCGATTTTCCGTGCATCCGTGCACATGTTCGGGTCAGTAGTGAATACACCCGGAACATCGGTGTAAATTTCGCAAACATCAGCATCAATGGCGGCAGCCAGAGCCACAGCTGAGGTGTCGGAGCCGCCTCGACCGAGAGTGGTGATGCGCATATCGTCATCACATCCCTGAAAGCCAGCCATGACCAATATGTCATACTCTTGGAGCATCGCTTTGAGTTTTTGCTCATCAATATCCACGATGCGGGCTTTTCCATGGGCTCCGTTGGTTTTGACAGGAGCCTGGAAGCCTAAGACAGAGCGGCATTTGACGCCCTGTTGCTTGAGTAGCATTGCAAAGAGTGCGCTTGAGACCTGTTCGCCGGTCGAGACGAGGGAATCTACTTCTGCCGGGTCGGGAGTGTCTGTCCATTCTTTAGCGAGGTCGAGGAGTCTGTTGGTTTCACCGGACATGGCCGAGAGAACCACGATGACTTTATTCCCTTCACGATAAGGGCGAAGGACTTTTTGCATGACCTGACGTTGGCATTCAAGGTTGCGGACCGAAGTGCCGCCAAATTTCTGTACGACGATGTTCATAATGCGTTCTGCTTTGTCTCTATTGCTGTTCTCTTTTCTGTGCCACGGCTTTGACTATTTTTGATGCCGTTTCACCCATTGCACGGAGTTTTAGATTTCGTCCGGTTTTTGAAGGGGACCATTGGAAAAATAGAGCCTCTTCGGGCCAGAGTTCACGGTCAAGGAATTGAATCCATTCAATGATCGTGATGGTTTCCGGGTCTTCCAACTGTTCAAACAGGGAGTCATCCGGAGGCATTCCTTCCAATCTGTACAAATCAAAGTGCGCCACGGGCGGTGTCGTGGGGTACAGATTGAAAATATTGAAACTCGGGCTGGAAACTTCCGCCATTTCCGAGCCAGGCAGGGATTCCACGAATCCTCTGACCACCGTGGTTTTGCCTGAACCGAGGTCGCCTTGCAAGAGTAATGAGGGGGGATTGGGGACTTTTTTTATGGCATTTGCCAAAAATATGCCCAAATCAAGGGTCGCTTCCGTGTCTGGGAGGTAGATTTCTACATCCATGTAAATTCCCAAGCTATGCCTTCAAGAGTGTTTTAAGGACGTCTTCTTTGCCGACAACGCCAACGAGTTTTTCGTTTTCGATGACCGGCAGGGTATAGAGCTTTTCGTTGGCCATCATAGTGGCAATATCTTCGATAGTTGTCTCAGGGGAGATGAATGTGGGAGCCGGCGTCATGGCTTCAGCGACTTTGGTTGCTGAAATTTTTGTCATTTCTCGTTCCAGTTCTTCATGAGAGGAAAGCGGAAAAACTCCGTCGAGTAGCGTGAAGAAGGAGGGCAGGGTTATCTTTTTTTGTTGTGCCACAAGGTCGGCCTGGCAGAGTACACCAACAACCGCACCGTCTTCTACGACGGGGGCGCCGTTGATTTTGTTTTCCAACAAGGCTTTGGCTGCTGTGGCTATTTCGGTGTCAGGGGTCAGAGTGATGCATTCCGTGGTCATGATGTCTTTGGCTGTCAGCATGGTGAGTACTCCTCGTTAGTTGGTGTTGCCACAACAGGCAACATATGCGCGATCTCGGAAGGGAGGTTGCCGCGCAGGGGAAATTCTTCATTTAAGGCGTTGCCGGCCAGACCGTGCCAATACACACCGAGACAGGCCGCCTGCATTGGGGGTATGTTTTGAGCCATGAGCGAACCGATAACACCTGAAAGGACGTCACCTGATCCGCCTACGGCCAGATTGGGTTCAGAAAACGGACTGAGACAGGTCAAGTCACTATCGGATACCACTGTTCCGGCTCCTTTCAGGACCAATGTGGCGTCAGAAATTTTGGAAAAAGAGCGTACTGCCTGCAATCTGTCTGCCTGGATGGCTGCCGATTGAGTTTTGAGTAATCGGGCCATTTCGCCGGGGTGAGGCGTCAGTACGGTTTGTTCCGGGAGCGCGTCGAGTAATTCCGAGGATTGCGCTATTGTGAATAGTGCATCGGCATCCAGAACAAGAGGGCGTGTGCATCCTTTGATGAATGCATTGATAAACGCCTGTGTTTCGAGCGTTCTCCCTATGCCCGGTCCGAGAACGACGGTGTCGAATCTAGTTAATTCTTTAAGCAGGGGGTTCGCCATTCCCTGTTCCCATATCGAGTCTGAGTTTAAAGGTAAGGTCATGATATCTGGTCTTCCGCATTTAACGGAATCCGATAATCCAGCGGGACAGGCTATGGTTACCAATCCGGCACCGCTCCGTAGTGCTCCCAGAGCAGCTAGGTGAGGTGCGCCAGTCAGTCCCTGACTGCCTCCGACGATCAAGACGTGTCCAGCCTTGCCTTTGTGCATGGTCGGAGCGGTTTGGGGAATCAGGTTCATGATTTCCCCGGTGATGAGATGATGATCAACACCATATTCATTCTGTATTTTCAACGGTATGCCGATGGGGCAGACGTGAATGGTGCCAACGAAATTTTCTGCTTCGGGCATGACGAGTCCGAGCTTTGGAGCTTCGAATGTGGCTGTTGCATCCGCCATGACAGCTTCGGGCTGGGGCATACCGGTTAAACCGTTCAATCCAGAAGGAATGTCTACGGCCAGAACAAACGCCCGTTCACCAAGTCTATTTATGGTCTTAATCAACGCAAGGTAATCGTGTCGGAGATCACCGGAAAAGCCGGTACCCAGTAGCGAGTCGATAATGATATCTGGCTGTGGGAGGCCGTTTACATCAGTTGTGGCAAGATGTTTGAGTGGAATGTCGAGTTTTTGAGCCCACAAGAGATTGGTGCGAGTTTCACCCCGATATTTCTTTTTTGGTTTGGTGTGAAAAACAGTTATGTTCGCACCAAGGTCCGTCAGGTGACGCGCGATTGCCAATCCGTCTCCGCCGTTGTTGCCGGAGCCGACAAAGCAAGAAATATCCGCTCCATCCACGGATCCGTATTCTTCAATTATAACGTTGACGGCTTCGTGGCTGGCGGATTCCATGAGTGTGATGCCGGGGATGCCAATGGAATCAATGGTTTCCCGGTCCCAGATGACCATTTCGGCCGGAGTCGGAAGGGGCAACAGCATGCAATCTCCCAAGTTAGTTATATGAATCTAGCCTTCCAATATCACGGTGGCACCAGCGGTGTCACGGGAATGAGTCAAGGATATGTGTGCGGCGGTGATACCCTGTCTTTTGCATTCTTCAAGACCGTTATGCAAAAAAGAGATTTCCGGTTTGCCGCTTGGCGCGTGGAGTATTTCAATGCATTTGAAATGAATGCCCTGGGCAAATCCTGTTCCCAACGCCTTGACTGCTGCCTCCTTGCCGGCAAACAACGCGGCCAGACGTTTGGTTGGATGAATCTTGGGTAATTGTTCGGTCTCGCGGTCTGTCAAAATCCGGTGAGCGAATTTCATACCGTACCGGTCCCACAGTTCTTCAATGCGGTCCAGTTCAGCGAGGTCTATGCCGATGCCTTTGATCATGGTTAGTCCGCAAAGGTCCTGACAAGGTTAGCCATGTCGCGCACGGCTTGATCAAGGCCTATGAAAATGGCGCGGGCCATGATGGAATGTCCGATGGAGTATTCCGTGATGCCGGGAACATCTTTGAAGTTTAGGATATTTCGATAATTGAGGCCGTGACCCAGATTGACCTTGAGGCCGATGTCAGTGGCCAGGGCAACACCTTTGAGAATCTTTTCCAATTCATCGTTGCGCGCATCAATTTCTTTGGCGTCCGCATAGTGGCCGGTGTGGATTTCAATATATTCTGCACCAGTGGCCTGCGCCGCTTGAATCTGCTTGGGGTCGGCGTCGATAAACAGGCTGGAACGGATGCCCTTGGCGTGAATTGGGGCAAGAAAATCTCGCAATTCATCTTCTCGACCAATGCAGTTTAATCCGCCTTCTGTGGTTAATTCCTGTCGTTTTTCAGGCACCATACAGACCATTTCAGGTTCTATATTCAAGGCAATGGATTGCATTTCTTTTGTGGCAGCCATTTCTAGATGCAAACGAGTGTTACATGTCTGTTTAATAAGTTCTACATCTCTGTCTTGAATGTGGCGACGATCTTCGCGAAGATGGACAATGATTCCAGTCGCTCCCGCCATTTCAGCCATATAGGCGGCGGTGACTGGTTCTGGCTCTATGCCCATTCTGGCCTGACGCAGAGTAGCCACATGATCAACGTTGACAACGAGTACCGGCATTATTATTTCCTCCGAGCATTGCAATAAAGTGATATCCTCAAATATTAAGCCTTCTTGATTTGAATGGCAATAGTTGAGACAATCGGTTATCAATTTATGATTCTATTGACATGAAAACGGGCCTGAGGGTATCGCCTTGGCCTGTTATTGATTTGAAATACCATTGGGAGCTGTATTGCTATGAACGTATGCATCGTTGGCACTGGGTATGTGGGCCTTGTTTCCGCAGCCTGCTTTGCCGAAATGGGTAACAATATTTATTGTGTGGACGTCAACCCCAAGGTTGTCGAGACCTTGAGAAATGGTCAGGTCCATATCTACGAACCGGGTCTTGAAGATTTTGTCAAACGCAACACGGAACAGGGCCGCCTGACTTTCACGACTGACCTTGGTGAAGGTTTGGCTGAAGCGGAAGTTGTTTTTATCACTGTTGGTACGCCGTGTGGCGACGATGGTTCCTGTGATCTTTCTTACGTCGACGCAGTGGCTCGTGAAATTGGCCAGCGTATGACGAGTCCGAAAATTGTCGTGGACAAGTCCACGGTTCCTGTCGGTACTGCTGATCGCGTACGTGGCATTATTTCAGGCGAATTGGAAAAGCGCGGTGAGTCCATTGACTTCGACGTGGTTTCCAACCCCGAGTTTCTGAAAGAGGGTGATGCCGTCAATGACTTCATGAAGCCGGATCGTGTGATCGTCGGTACTGAAGATGAAAATTCCGCAAAGGCATTGCAAAATTTGTATGGTCCTTTTGCTCGCAGTCGCGAAAAACTTATTGTCATGGGTGTGCGCTCAGCCGAGATGACCAAGTATGCTGCCAACTGCATGCTTGCCACGAAGATTTCTTTCATCAACGAAGTAGCCAATATTTGTGAACGTGTTGGAGCCGATGTCTCAGAAGTGCGTGCGGGTATCGGTTCCGATAGCCGTATCGGGTACAGCTTTATTTATCCTGGCGTTGGCTACGGTGGTTCTTGTTTCCCCAAGGATGTCAAAGCGCTTATTGGTACTGCTGCAGAAAATGGCTATGATGCCAAGCTCATTCGATCGGTGGATGAGGTTAATAATAAGCAGAAGCATGTCCTTGCCGACAAGATCAAGGAATACTTTGAACCGCAGGGCGGAGTAAAGGGACGTCGTCTGGCTGTTTGGGGTATCGCCTTCAAAGCCAACACCGATGATATCCGTGAAGCTTCCGCCATTGAAGTTATCAAGGACCTGACTGCTCTTGGTATGACGGTGCGTGCTTTTGATCCTGTGGCTAACGAGCGTGCTCGTGAAGAAGTTGGTCATCTTGAAGGGTTGGAAATCATGGATGACGAATATGATGTGCTGGATGGTGCAGATGCGCTGGCAGTGGTAACTGATTGGAATCAGTTCAGGGATCCTGATTTCGAGCGTATTAAGAGTGCCATGAAGGCACCTCTTGTTTTTGATGGCCGGAATCTTTATCAGCCTGAACGCATGGGGCAGGCTGGTTTTGCGTATTTCAGCATTGGCAGAATGCCGGTGAAATAATGTTTTGTTGTTTTCTGGGGTGTTTTTGTAACGCCAAAAAGAACTCCCCGTCTCAATCGAGGCGGGGAGTTCTTTTGTACCCTGTACTGCTAAAATTGGCTCTTGAAGCAGGTTCGGTATTGCAATTCTTGTAATATGACGCGTTCATATTCAGGGTTGTATTCAAAATCGGCTTGTTCTTCCTGATCCAGCATTTTTGCAAGCTGTTGAGTTTCTTCCCAGAAGTCGAGCAGTTCTTCGTCAGCCAGATTCTTGACCTGTTCCTCAAGGGTATGTTGGTCACTGAAATTTGCGTATTGGCCCATAGGCGAAAGGTCCATCCTGTTTGTAAAAAGTCAAAAAAATCAAACAAATAGGTGCAGCGCGGAACTTACGTTAGTCGTTTCTTATTTTATCGTCAATAAGACTTTGACTCGCAGGATATTATAAATGATTTAACAGACTTTATTTATTGATAAAAAAAGATGCTGTTTTAATGATTGCAGCAGGATGCGATGGAGAGAGCCTGTCTTGTCAAATATTTCGCAGGTATGGAGATTCTGATTGACAAAAAACGGTGCTGTTGACAGATTCAAAGACTGAAAATTGTGATATACAATATATTGACTGAGCTATTGATGATGGAGTTGTCATGAGCCTTGAAATTGAAGAATTTGGCGATGTCAAGGGAGTCGAAGCCGATCAGGAATTGACTCAACTGGTGACGTTTAGCATCGGTGAAGAGGAATTCGGCGTCAATATCCTTCAGGTGCAGGAAATCATCCGCACAATGGAGATCACCAATGTTCCGCGTGCGCCTGAGTTTGTTGAAGGGGTTATTAATTTGCGTGGCAAAGTTATTCCCATTGTGGATATGCGACGCCGTTTTGGGCTTCAGTCCAAAGAGCACGATAAATATACCCGTATCATTGTCATCGAAATTGATATGATAATCGTAGGATTTGTAGTTGATGCTGTCTCCGAGGTTTTGCGAATCCCCGCCAATTCGGTTCAGCCGCCGCCGCCTATGGTTGCTGGTATGGATTCCGATTATATTGACGGCGTGGGCAAGCTTGATGACAGACTCCTCATACTGCTGGATTTGGATTCTTTGCTTGATAATGAGGAGAAGGAAGCGTTGGGCAACGTTTAACGCTTGTAGATATTTGCTGACAAGCCGCTTTACTCCCGATAGGGAGAAGGCGGCTTTTCCGTTTTTCAACCAGAGATATTGAAAGCTCTTAACCAGACACACCATGTCATTATATCCCAAAGCTATATCTGAATTCATGCGCAAAGCGACTGATTCTGTCCGTATTTTTAAAAGCGGACCGGGTAGTCAGGCCCTTATGGCAAAGTCCCTGCTTTCTAAGGGAAGCAGTGTGGTCCTTGTTGTGCCCGGTGTTACCGAATTTAAGGAAATGCGGGCGCTTTTGACACTGTTTGCTTCGGAGACAGGAGCGGGGCTGGAGCGGCCGACCTGGGAAAACGATTGGTTTTTTCTTCCTCCATATCATTCAAAAACACCTGACGCACAGGCGTGGAGCGAACGCTGGGCGGCCTTGTACGGTTTGACTTATGGGAAAAAGCCGTGCGGCGTGCTTATGACCTCGGACAACCTGTTGCCGCATTGGCCAGAAGAGTCTGTCCTGAGAGAAAATTGGGTTTCGCTTGCCAAGGGCGAAGAAATGTCGCCCGATATTCTTTTGGAGCAGCTTGTCAGTTGGGGGTATGTACGGCGTAAGTTGGTCTCTGGCCCGGGCGATATGGCCATGCGCGGCGATATCCTCGATATCCACGCGCCCGGATATGCACTTCCATTGAGGTTGGAATTTTTCGGTGACATTCTGGAAGAAATCAGACTGTTCGATCCAGCATCCCAGCGATCAAAAGCCGATTTGGCAGAAGCTGTTTTGCTTCCTGTTTCACCGGGGATTACCACAGACGACTATGCGGAACGAGCGACTGTCATGTGGGAAAAATTCCGAAAGACCGGAGAAATAAACTCGGCGCAAGAACATTCCCTGATTGAACGCCTTGATGCCAACAATGGCTTTGTTTGGCCTGGTTTGTATTATGATAATCCGGTCGGGCTAGAGGCTTATTTGCCGAAGGATGCGGCATACTTGTTGTCGGCCGGTGGTACCTTGCGGGCGCGGTTGGAAGATCGGGATCAGGCATGGCGGGACTTTCTCAAGGAAGAAGAGCGGGCGAAGGGCGTGAGCCTTCCCTTGCGTTTTATTGTGCGTACTCACGAAGCAGCTCGACAAGTATGGCGTGACGCCAGACAGCTTGTTTTTGAAGAGTTGACTATCGGGCGTGAAAAGGTCGGTATCGATCTGGGTGAGATACCCTATAGTGATTTTACGGATATTTTTTGGCAGCCCGAGGCTTCAAGAAGGCCGTGGTCCGCGTTGATGACGGGGTTGAAAGAGTGGAATCGTTCGGGGCAGACCACTATTCTCAGTTTTCGGACACAGCGTTCACGGAGTAAGTTCCTGGCTTTGGCAGAGCAGGAAAAGCTGCCCATGAGTTTAGAATTCAAACCGGGCGGGCGTGGTATTTTTGCGTTGATTTCCCCTTTGCGCAAGGGGATGGAGTTGGCTTGGGATCAAACGCGTATTCTTGGCGAAGAAATTTTACAGCCGCAGGCTGCACGAGTTCATGTCGGGCGAGAAAAAGCCTTCAAGGGACTGGAGAAGTACGAGGATCTTTCCGAAGGAGATCTTCTCGTACATCGTGATTATGGGTTGGCGCAGTTTGGTGGATTGCATCATATGAACATCGGTGCGGGTGCCAACGATTATCTGCTGCTTTTCTTTTCGGGCGATGATAAATTGTACCTTCCTGTGGATAGGCTCAATCTGGTGCAGCGGTTCAAGGGGCCTGAGGGGGCGAAGCGGCCTTCTCTGGATAAGCTTGGCGGAACCCGTTGGAGTAAGACTACTGCCAAAGTCCGTAAGGCCATTGAGAAAATTGCACACGAACTGGTCGAGATGTATGCCTTTCGTAAAGTGGGTAAGGGATTTGGCTATGGCCCGCTAGACGATATGTATTCCGAGTTCGAAGCAACGTTTGGTTTTGAAGAGACGCCGGACCAGGATAAGGCCGTGGCCGATGTCTTTCGTGACATGGAAAAACCGGAGCCTATGGACAGGCTTGTGTGTGGCGATGTTGGTTTTGGCAAGACTGAAGTTGCCTTGCGCGCGGCTTTCCGTGCTGCATTGGAAGGATACCAGACCGCTTTGCTGTGTCCGACCACGGTGTTGGCGGAGCAGCATTATCAGACGTTTACCAAGCGGATGGAAGGATTTCCTGTCCGGGTTGGCATGCTCAGTCGTTTTGTTTCAGCCAAGCGGCAGAAGACTATTATTGAGGCGGCGGCTAGAGGTGAGATTGATATTCTCATAGGAACCCATCGTCTCTTGTCCAAGGATGTGGAACTGCCTAACCTTGGATTGCTCATATTGGATGAAGAGCAGCGGTTTGGAGTCAAACACAAGGAAAAGCTCAAGCATTTCAGACAAAACATTGATGTTTTGACACTAACTGCAACGCCTATTCCTCGTACATTACAACTTTCTCTGTCCGGGATTCGAGGGCTGTCAGTTATCGAGACACCGCCGGTTGACCGTAAACCTGTTGAAACGGCGCTTATGGAACGTGAAGCTTTGGAACTCAAGGCCGTTCTGGAGCGGGAGCTTGCACGTGGTGGTCAGATCTACTGGGTGTACAATCGGGTGAACGGGCTGGCGCGAGTCGCTGATTTTGTAAAAGAATTAGTCCCTGGAGCCAAAGTCGGCATGGCCCATGGGCGGATGAATGAAAAAACTTTGGAAGAGGCCATGCGCAATTTTTGGCATGGTGAACTCGACGTGCTTGTTTGTACGGCCATTGTTGAATCCGGGTTGGATTTCCCCAATGCCAACACGTTGATTGTGGATCAGGCGCAATTGTTTGGCCTTGGTCAGTTGTATCAACTGAGAGGGCGCGTTGGCCGAAGTGAACGGCAGGCCTATGCGTATTTTGTGGTTCCCTCCATTAAGGATATTTCCGAAATTGTGCGCAAACGCTTGCGTATCATTCTGGACATGGATTATCTGGGAGCAGGATTCAAGGTGGCCATGGAAGATTTACGTCTTCGTGGTGCTGGTAATATTTTGGGGGAGACCCAGTCTGGTCAGATTGCCAAAGTCGGGCTGGAACTCTTTTTGGAAATGTTGGAGGAAGAGGTTCGACGGTTGCGAGGCGAAGCCGAAACGCGAGCCAGTGATCCGGAACTTAATTTTGTTTTCGAGGCACATATTCCGAGTGGATATGTACCTGATTCAAAGGAAAGACTTCGGTATTACAAGGCGTTGTCGTCAGCCTCTACCGATTTGGAACTCCGTGAATTCGAAGCGGAACTTCGAGATCGTTTTGGGCCATTGCCGGAAGAGTTGGATTCCTTTTTCGGTGTGTTACGCTTGAAGCAGACGTTGTCAAGATTGCAGGCAGCCAGAGCGGAGTTGTATCCGGGGCGGGCTGTTGTTACGTGGAGTGACAACGCTATTGCTGTCAGTCCTGAAAAATTGATGCAATGGGTCGCAGCTCGTGGCGACATGACCCGAATTGTTCCTCCGGCTAAGTTGGAAATTCGATATGGAGAAATAGACTCCATGCGACAGGCCCTTGAAGAAACGGCTATTGATCTGGAAGCAATGTTGGATATGGAATCCGACACCGCAAACGATACAAAATAAGAGTCAACATGTTGCGTAACATTATTTTTTTATTGATTATTGTAGTCATGGCCGGTTGTTCGGGCGATTCCGACGATATCGGGATTGTTGCCAGAGTTAACGAGGCGCCTATCTATTTGACACAGCTGGAATTTCAGCATGATCAATTTCAGGCTGATTCTGTTGGAACCTATGTCCCTAGTGTAGAAAAGCTCAGGAATGAGTATGGAGATATTCTGGCCGATTTGGTTGTGCAGGAATTGGTCGTTCAGGATTTAGTGCGTCGGGATATGGCCGTGACCGATGAAGAGGTGCAAAAAGCCGAAGAGGTTGTTCGGGCGGATTATCCCGAGGGCGCTTTTGAACAGGTTTTGGTCGAAGAATATATTGATTTGAAATCCTGGCGTCGGCAGTTGAAATATTATCTTGCGCAAAAGAAACTTTTTCAACAGGTACTTAGAGCGCAGATCAAAATTGATTATAAAGAGGCTGAAGCCTACTATCGTGAGCATATTTCCGATTTTTATTTGCCGGAAAGCATGCGTATACTCGTTGTGCGCGGCCCTAGTCGGGAGCTGGTGGTCAGGGCTGTTGAGAAATTTAGTCAGGATCAAAATCAGATGGATTTGGCAACGGCCTTTGGCGAAGTGGAAACACGTGAGGTTGTTGTACGTGAAGGGAGACTCTCCGCAGCATGGCGGAGTGCTTTGGAAGGGTTGAAACCAGGCCAGTCAAGCGATGTCCTGACGGATCGACTCGGTTTTGAAGCCTTGGTTCTTCTGGAACGGAGTGAGGCCAAAGTTTTGGCTCCGGCACAGGCGTACCCTCTTGTTGAAGAGGCGTTGCTTGAAAGAAAGTTACATGATGCCTTTGATGCATGGCTTTCAGAAAATCTGGCAACGGCAACGATAACCGTGAGTGAACATCTTTTGGCTGAAGCCATGGAGAAGGACGAGGCAGAAGCTGTCGAGCCGGATATGTCGGCAATTCAGGAAAACATGGAAGAATCAGGCAGTGATGTGTCAACAGAGGGCGCCCTGGGAAATTAAATCGGCGGCTCATTCGTTGCATAGTCTGTCCAAAGTGACTAGAATTCGTCAAAATATCGGTGGAACACACAGTCCGTTTCACTTTTTAAGGAGTAAATGCGTGGTTAAATTTTTCTCGTTGCTCATTGGAGCCATGCTTATGATATCCACGGCCCAAGCGTGGGCTGCTGAGACGGTAATTAACCGTATCTTGGTGAAAATTAACGATAATATCATTACAGAATATGACCTTGATGAAGAAATGAGTCCGATTTTTGATAAGCTTAAAGGACGACAGCTGAGTGCTGCGGAAAAGCAACAACTCGGCAGGATTCGTAAACAGGCTTTGAATAATCTGGTCAATCAGGTGCTTGTGGATCAGGAGGTTGCTCGATACGGCATCAATGTTACTGATGAGGACATTGATAAGGAAATCAAGCGCGTCATGGAGGCCCAAAAATTGGATGATGCCGGTTTTGAAGCCTTGGTTGCCAAAGATGGATTAACCGTTGACGATTTTCGGGTTAAGTTAAAAAAATTGCTCGAAAAGCAGGAGCTTATTGGCTATATGGTCAATAAAAAGGTGCTGGTCACCGATACGGAAATCCAAGAAGAATACACAGCCAGAAAGGATGACTACACGCTCGATAAGATGGTCGAACTCGCCATTATTCTCTTGCCTTCAGACATTTCTGCCGTCGAAGTGAAAGAACGGATTAATGACGACGAATTGACGTTTGCAGAGGCTGTTGCGAAATACAGCGTCGGTCCAGGCAAGGAATCCGGTGGTTCCATCGGTGAACTTGGGTATGCTGATCTGGCTGAAGATTGGAAAAATGCATTGAAAGGCCTCAAGCCGGGTGCGGTCAGTGAGCCTTTGACAATTCAGGGGAAGGAAGCACTTCTTTCACCTGTGAATATTTCGAAAGATCGTCTTGTCCCACTTGAAGAAGTGCGTGACGGGATTTATCAGGAACTGATGCAGAAAAAACGGGATACCATCTTTACTGAGTATTTCGATAAGCTGAAACAAAGTTCGGTCATCGTCTATATGGATGATTCCGCCAAGCCCGATAATGGAGTAGCTCAATGAATTTTCAGGAACTCGGACAAGCGTTGCAAGAAGGGCGCGAAGCCAAGGGTATGACTATAGAGGCGGTCATGGAGGCCACCAAAATCAGCCGGATTAATTTGATTGCCCTTGAGAGCGGCGATAGTTCGTCCATGCCTCATCCTGTTTATACGAAGGGGTTCGTCAAGAGTTACGCTCGGTTGCTTGGCTTGGATGCTGACGAATTATCCATGGTGGTGGACAGGGAATATCAACTTGATGAGCAGAATGCTGATGAAGTTGATTATGAAGTTTCTCCGTCTGCGGAAAAGGCATTTCAGGAGGCAGATGCTCCGGCTGTCAAGAAGCGTTCAGTATGGCCTTCTATTCTTCTTGTTGTTGTGTTGAGTTGTTCTATTATAGCTCTCGTCATGTACTTGAATAAGAGCGAAGAAATTTCGACTCCGGTTCAGACCAGTGAAACCTCCGAATCTGTTGAGACACCAGAATCGTCTGTTGTCATGGAACCGATCGAAGATGCTGTCGAAACAGTTGAACCGGCTGAAGGCGAAGCTGTTGTGGAAGAAGCTGTTACTCCGGTCGAAGTACCTGAAGAGATTAAGCCTGAACCTGCGCCTGCAACGCCTCAACCTGAAGCCGAAAAGCCTGTTGCGGCTCAGCCTGCGATTCCTCAGCCTGGTGCCGGCGAAAAAGAAGTTGTCGCGACACAAGAAGCGGCTCCAGGACAAACTCGATACGCCCATGTGATGATTATCACTGCAACAACGAATAAGGGCTGTTGGATTGGCGTTTGGAAGGGCGATGAGTCAAAAATGGCTCGTGATTTTGTTTTGAAGAAAGGTGAACCTCTTCGGTTGATGTTTAATTATCCCCGGAGAATTCGCATTGGTAACGTGGCTGGTGTAACTGTGACATACAATGGTAAGCCATATGCTCTTGATAAAAACAAAAGCAATATTCAGACATTATTCGTCGGTATGGAATAGACCCTCATTACAAGGATGATCGTATGAGCTCCACTGAAAAAGCTCTAGTACTCAAGGTGGGGCGTTTTCGGGAGGCAGATTGCTGGGTTAAACTTCTCACGCCCGGACGTGGCATTTTTAATGCCTTTGCCTTTGGCGGGTCCCGTAGTCGTCGTCGATTCGTTGGGTGCCTTGATCCTTTAAGCCTTGTTTTATTTACGATTGGAACCAACAAGACCGGGACATATACGGTTCTTGAAGAAGGTTCCCTGCTTCATAATTTCCCTGCAATTCGTGAAGATCCCACCAGAACTGGCCTTGCTGTCAATTGTATCAAATTTATTGAAGCCGTGGAAATCGATCCGTCTGATGCTCGTCCTGTGTATGAGCTTTTGTTGGAAACGCTCCATATGCTGGAAAAGGGTGGTGGAAGCAGCGATTTTACTCCATGGTTGTTTCGTGCGAAATTGGCCTTTGAAATGGGGTTTCATCCGGATTTCCTTTCCTGCGGAATATGTGGTCAATCTGTTGTTTCTCTTGATGGTTGCCATTTCGGAATTGAAGGGGGGCAAGTGGCCTGCCGGACTTGTCTTTCAGGCGGGAAACCGTTAGAGGGACTTGCTCGGCCAGTTTCCACCGGGGTGCTTCGTGCTTTTGATTGGATTCAACATAGTCGTCCTTTGGATTGGCTGACTGTATCCATGAATAATGAAGTCCGGCGGCAAACGAGTCAATTGATCGAGCTTTTCGTTGCGTATCACCTGGGCCTGTCCTGGGATAATGGCATGTATAAAAAGGTATGAGTTGGAGTAAGCAATGAATTTTCAGGATGTTATACTGAAATTGCAGAATTTTTGGGCAGACTATGGCTGTGCCGTTGTCCAGCCCATGGACATTGAGTGTGGGGCTGGGACGTTTAACCCCTCCACATTTTTCCGTGTTATCGGCCCTGAGCCGTGGAAAACCGCGTATGTCGAACCTTCCCGCCGTCCCACTGACGGTCGGTATGGCGAGAATCCCAACCGGTTACAGCATTACTATCAGTTTCAGGTCGTTCTGAAACCTTCTCCTGATAATATTCAGGAATTGTATCTGGAAAGTCTGGCTGCCATCGGTATTGATGCCGCAGCCCATGACATTCGTTTTGTCGAGGATGATTGGGAGTCTCCGACTCTTGGTGCATGGGGATTGGGCTGGGAAGTTTGGCTCAACGGTATGGAAGTGACGCAGTTCACTTATTTCCAACAGGTTGGTGGTATTGATCTCAAACCCATATCCGTGGAAATTACATACGGTCTTGAACGCCTTTCCATGTATTTGCAGGAGAAGGAGTCTGTATACGATCTCATGTGGAATAATGAGATAAAATACGGACATATTTTCCATCAGAATGAAGTTGAGATGTCCAAGTACAACTTTGAGTTGGCGAATACGGATATGCTGTTCGATCTTTTCAACAAGTTTGAAGCGGAATGCCTCATGCTGTGTGAAGAAGGATTGCCCTGGCCTGCGTATGACTGCTGTCTCAAGTGTTCTCACTCGTTCAATATGCTGGATGCCCGAAGCGCGATTTCTATCACTGAACGCGCCTCTTATATTGGTCGTGTGCGTAATCTGGCTTCTAAAATTGCCAGACTTTATGCGGACCAGCGGGAAGAAATGGGCTATCCCATGCTTAATAAGTAGTCGACGCAACAGACACGAATATAGAGAATAAAGAGAAGTACAATGGCCGAATTCATTCTGGAAATCGGAACAGAGGAAATGCCAGCCCGTTTCGTACCCAAGTTGGCTGCCGAGCTGGAAGGCGTCTTTGCCAAGTCTCTCGATGAGGCTATGGTCGAGAATGGGGGCGTGAAATGTTACGCTACTCCTCGCCGTATCACCGCACATGTCGCATCCATTGCCCTGAAGCAACATCAGGAAGAGGAGACTGTGACTGGGCCACCGACCCGTATCGCTTATGATGCAGAGGGTAATCTGACCAAGGCAGGACAGGGGTTCGCTAAAACTCAGGGTGTGTCTGAAGATGCTCTGTTTAAGATGGAAACCGGCAAAGGTGAATATTTGGCCGCCAAGAAGACTGTCGGCGGCGGTAATACCGTTGATATTTTGCCTGATATTTGCATTAAGGGAATCGAATCTCTTTCTTTCCCCAAGAAAATGCATTGGGGCGATTATGATTTTACCTTTGGTCGTCCTTTGCGGTGGCTTTTGGCCCTGCTGGATGATCAGGTTGTTGAATTCACCGTGGAAAACTTGACCACCGGACGAGAAACTCGTGGGCATCGAGTAATGGGGCATGGTCCTCATGTGGTGAATTCCACTGCCGATTATTTTTCTGTCATCAAGAATGATTGCAAGGTTGTCATCGACCCGGAAGAACGGAAGAAGACCATAATTGCAGAAGGCGATCGTCTGGCCAAGGAGCTTGGTGGGGAAATCGTTTGGCATGCCGGATTGCTTGAAGAGGTTGCCAATCTCGTCGAGTATCCCAAGCCGCTCATTGGTGACATTGAAGCCTTGTATCTTGAATTGCCGCGCGAGGTCTTGCTGACGTCCATGCAGTCGCACCAGAAAAGCTTTGGTGTGCAAGGCCCGGATGGCAAATTGATGCCGCATTTCTTGACGACCTTGAACATTGAGCCGCTGGATGTGGCTCTGGTCAAGAAAGGATGGGAACGTGTGCTCAAGGCCCGCCTGGAAGACGCGCGTTTCTTCTGGGAAGCTGATTGCAAGGTTGAATTCGAAACATGGTTGGACAAGCTGGAAAACGTTGTTTTTCTCGGTCCCCTTGGTTCCGTAGGCGACAAGTCTCGTCGTATCGAAACCCTGTGTGGCAAATTGGCTGAAGTTCTTGGCGAGTCCAAGTCCATCATGCCGGGTGAAATTGAAAAATATGCCATGGCTGGTCGTTTGGCCAAAGCCGACCTCGTATCGGAAATGGTCATCGAGTTTGACAGTTTGCAAGGCAAAATGGGTGGCATATACGCGGAACTCGCCGGAAAGGGCGACATCGTTTCTCAGGGAATCTATGAGCAGTATCTCCCGGCAGGTCCTGACACTCCTGTGCCATCCAGTCTGGCTGGTGCGCTTGTGTCCATGGCTGACAAAGTTGATACCATGGCCGGTTGTTTCGGGTTGGGCAAAGTACCTACTGGTGCTAATGATCCGTATGCCCTCAGACGTTGCGCTCTGGGCATTTCCCGTATCATTATGGAACATGAGCTTGATGTGGATCTTGATGTGCTTCTCCGTGAAGCTCAGGGGGCCTATGCAGATGTAAAGTGGAAGGTTGAGCAACCGGAAGCTTTTGTTAAGCTCAAGGATTTCTTTGGACAGCGTCTCCGTGCTTTGTTCATTGGACATGGTTTTGAAACCCGCGTGGTCGATGCGGCTCTAGGTGCCGGATTTAACGACATCCGAACCTTGAAAGCTCGTTTGAAGGCGTTGAGCGAGTTCAGCAAAGAAGCCGATTTCGAACAGGCCGTGCTGACGTTTAAACGTGCTTCGAATATTATCCGCAAGCAAGGGAACG
Organism: Pseudodesulfovibrio nedwellii; assembly: GCF_027923765.1. Classification (NCBI taxonomy): domain Bacteria; kingdom Pseudomonadati; phylum Thermodesulfobacteriota; class Desulfovibrionia; order Desulfovibrionales; family Desulfovibrionaceae; genus Pseudodesulfovibrio; species Pseudodesulfovibrio nedwellii. Next base: position 488,591 of record NZ_AP026709.1, read on the forward strand.
AAGCAGGGCAGACCCTGACGGGTTCTTATGATGCGGATTTGTTTGAAGGTGAGCATGAACAGTCTTTCGGCAGCAAGCTGGAAGAGATCGCGCCCCGTTTTGACGATCTGTGGGAAAGCGGTGAGTTTGGTGGTTTGTTTGGACTTCTCGGAGAGTTGCGTCCTTCCGTGGATGGTTTCTTCGACAACGTCATGGTTATGTGCGATGATGCGGATATCCGGTTGAATCGGTTAAATCTGTTGAAAGCACTGGTTGACCGTTTGAGTCGTTTGGCTGATTTTAACGCATTGCAAGTCTAGTTTCTATTTAGAAAACACTTGACATCAGAGGAAGAGTCCATATAAAAGGCTCTCCCTTTGGGAATAATAACAAGCAATAGTATTTTACTACGATAATAAATTGATCAGGAGAAATTACCTTGGCTAATCACAAGTCCGCCTTGAAGAGGCACCGTCAGAGCTTGAAGCGTCGCGCCCGCAACCGCATTTCCAAGACCCGTATCAAGAACACCGTTAAGGCTGTTCGCGTGGCCATCGAGGAGAAGGATGTTGCAAAGGCTATGGAGGCCCTGAAGGACGCTACGTCCATTCTGGACAGAGCTGCCCGTAAAAAGATCATCCACCAGCGTCAGGCTCAGCGCCGTATTGCTCGCCTTCAGGTGGCAATCAACAAGATCGCTGAATAGCCGTATTTTTGCTGCTATGAAAGTAGCCCGCTGTACATATGTACAGCGGGCTTTTTGTGGTTGGAGTTTTGAGTCGGCGTTTTATCGGCCTTGATCCGCGATATCCTGAAGGGCGGTTTCATCCAGAATGGTAATGTCCTTGCCGCTGACTTCGATAATTTTATCTTCTGCAAAGCGCTTGAAAATGCGGGATAATGTTTCCTGTATTGTGCCAAGGTAGTGCGCGATTTGACCTTTGGGAAGATCAAGTTTGAAGGTCGCTGAATCCTGTGAAGAACGCAGCAGGAGAAGATACGACGCGACGCGTGCAGGTGTCTCTTTGAGGCTTAGGTCATCAATCTTGTTGACCAGAATACGGAGACGTTGAGAAAGCATGGCCATCATTTTCATGGCCAAATCCGGGTCCTCTCGGATAATGCGTTCAAAGTCTTTGCGCGGGAAAAAAAGGGTTTCCAGTTTTTCTAAAGCCTGACCATTCGCTGGGAATGTGCCTCCTTGAAATACCGGCACCTCGCCCACCGCTTCACCAGGGCCAAAAATGTGAAGTATCTGTTCCTTACCAGCCGGGGATGTTCTGAAAATCTTTACTCTGCCAATGACTGGCGCAAAGAATCCGTGGGCTGGCACATCGCCAAGGAACAACGTCTCTCCTTTCTTGAACTTTTTTATAACGGCAATATCTGCAAGCTTAGTGAATTTTTCTTCGGGGAGTCCTTCGAAGAAGGCTATACCTTTGACTGCTGCAAGTTTATCCATGAAATAATTTGCTCCATTTTTCGTTATGATACGGTAATTTGACCTAAGTCATGGTTCCCGTCAAAAAAAAAGTTCATTGTCTGTGTACGGAGAACGAAACAGTGAAAAAGTTTTTTTGGATCATACCTTTGCTTGCCTTACTTTTGCTGGCAGCCCATTCGCTTAGACAAGGCGATTTTGGCTTAATGGCTTCTTTTGTCATTCTGGCCGGACTCCTGTTTACCCGACAGGCGTGGGTGCGCTGGGGTGTCGTTGCAGCTCTTTTGTGGGGTGGATTTATTTGGGCGGACGCCACCGTGGATTTTGTTAGTTTTCGACAGGCGTTTGATCTGCCATGGAAGCGACTGACTGCTATAATGGCGGGTGTTATTGTATTTGATGGCTTTGCCCTGATGGCCATGCTGAGTCAGCGAGCCAAGGATTACTTTTTTGTTGCTCACGACAAGTCTGCGGCGCGTACTGCAATATTTATTTTGACGATTTTGGGACTGGCTTTGGCTCGAACCAAGGTTCCTTTTCCTGTCTTGTTGGCTGACCGGTACCTGCCAGGGTGGGGGTGGGCAGAAATTTTTGCGTTGGGTGTATACGCTCAATGGATTGGTGGGCGCATGATGCAACCTCGTGGGCACCGTACGCTTCGTCCTCGCATATGGGGATTGTTCTCGGTATTGTTTTTTTTGCAATTGAGTTTGGGATTGATGGGCATGGAACAAATGCTCATGACCGGCAATCTCCATTTGCCGGTTCCTGCCTTGATCCTTGGAGGGCCTGTCTTCAGAGGCGGTGGGTTCTTCATGCTCATCCTGTTCTCCGTCACTATATTTTTGGTCGGTCCGGCGTGGTGCAGTCATCTTTGCTATATTGGTGCATGGGATGACACCATGAGCCGCCTTGGTTCGCGTCCTGCGCCCAGTGGGATCCTGAGGCGTCTGAGTATTGTTGGACGTGGTACAACCTTGCTTCTGACAATTGCTACAGCGTGGATTTTGAGGTCCATGGGGATGCCTGGTACTTCGGCCGTCTTATTCGCAGTCTTTTTTGGTCTGGTCGGTGTGGGGATAATGGCATTTGTTTCGCGGAAGGCTGGTATGATGACCCATTGCATCACGTTTTGCCCCATGGGTCTGATTGCAAATATCATGGGTAAGATTTCACCTTGGCGCATTCGTATTAATTCCGATTGCACCAAGTGCGGTGCCTGTTACACGAGATGTCGCTACAATGCGCTGGATGAAAGTAGGATGGAATTGGGGCGTCCGGCTCTTTCCTGTACTCTTTGCGGCGATTGCGTGTCCGCTTGTGTGCACAAGCATATAGGATATAGTTTTCCGGGATTGTCCGGTGAGAATGCCAGAACACTGTTTATAGTTCTGGTTGTCACCCTACACGCCATCTTTCTTGGCGTGGCAAGAATGTAAAGATAAGAGAAAAGAGAGGATATCACCATGTTGAGCACGAGAAAAATGATCACTATTGATGAGGAACTGTGCAACGGTTGTGGCGAATGTGTCCCGTCCTGTGAAGAGGGCGCGCTGGCTATCGTTGATGGTAAGGCACGATTGGTTAAGGAAATCTATTGCGACGGATTGGGTGCGTGTTTGGGCGATTGTCCAACCGGTGCGCTCAAAGTTGAAGTGCGTGAGGCTGAAGATTTCAACCCTAAAGCTGTAACGGAACATCTGAAGGCACAAGGGCGAGAAGTGCCGGATCACATGCCTTCCCCGGAAAGTTTGCGTCTGGATAAGCCTGCCGGTTCTCCCAAGCCCATGGGCGGTTGTCCTGGTGCTGCTATGCATACCATGTCTCCCTGTGAACGGGCCAACATTCCCATGGCGTCGCCTGCCGGTGGTTCTGCATTGTCTCATTGGCCAGTACAGTTGCGGCTTGTTCCGCCGAATGCACCGTTTCTCAAAGGCGCAGATCTGCTTTTGACGGCAGATTGTGTCCCTGTAGCCATGCCATCTTATCATAGTGAATATGTCGCCGGACGTGTTGTGGTTTTGGGTTGCCCCAAGTTTGACAATCAAATGGAATATGTAGAAAAGCTGGCCGATATTTTGACCGAGAATGATTTGAAATCCATCACAGTTTTGGAAATGGAAGTGCCATGTTGTTCCTCCATGTCAGTGATTTTGCGTGAAGCCGTGAAGCGCGCCGGAAAAAAGGTCGATACTGTTCGACTGACAGTCGGTAGAAATGGTAACGTTCTGGAAACTGTTCCTTTGGAATTTTAGCAAGGAGTTTATCCCATGAAGAAGACTGAATTATTCAATGAGCATGGTTTCAAGGACTTGACGTTTTCCAACTTCTTGGTGCACGAATCAGAGTTCATGAAGGTGATCAATTTCAACTTTCGGGCCGGGCAGCAACTTCCTGTGCATTCCCATGAACTGGAAGGAGAATTGACCCTGACCATTCTTGAAGGTGAAGGTGAATTCCTGGCTGCGGATGGTGCGACCATGCCAGCTCGTACCGGTGATATATTGGTGTCGGAAATTGCAGAACCTCACGGCGTGAGGGCCACGACTGATATGCGTGTCCTCGTAACCATAGCTCCCCCTATTTAAGATGGAAATTAAAGAATATATAAAAGAACTCCCAATGCGAGCCGTCAAGCCCCGAGGTGACGGCTCGTTTACTGTGGTGCCTCAGATGAGCCAGGGGCAGGTAGCAGCCAGGCAACTCGCCGCCATTCAGAGCGTTGTGGAAGAATACGGTTTGCCCGGAATTCGTGTCACGGCAGGGCAGCGTGTCATGATCGATGGTGTATCCGCTGATATTCTTCGGGAAGTGGTGGAAAAAGTAGGGCCTGTCGGAGATGTTTTTAGACATAAGGTCCAATCCTGCTTGGGAACGACCGGCTGTAGGCTTGCCATGCAGGATTCCATGGGATTGGCAGCAAGGATGGAGGAATTTTTGAAGGATTACTCTTTGCCTACCAAACTCAAGTCCAGTGTTTCCGGCTGTTCAATGTGCTGCGCGGAGTCCTTGATTCGCGATATCGGATTGATCGGGCGCAAGACTGGCTGGACTGTTTCTTTTGGTGGAAATGGAGGGAAACGTGTTCGTCAAGGAGATGTCCTTGCGCAGGATGTCACCGAAATTGAAGCCTTTGAAATAATCGGAAAGGCGCTTGATTTTTATGCGGAAAACGCCAAGGTTAAAGAACGCACTGCGCGATTTGCAGAGCGTGTTGGTGTGGACGCTATCAAGAAAGCAATCTTTGGCGAATAACTATTCTTATATTTGGAGTTTGTAATCATGGCTCAGAAAGAGACACCCAAGGGCGCGATACTTCAGCGTGACAAGAAAACTTATGCCATCGTTCCCAGAACGCCTGTAGGGTTGGTCACGCCGGATGTCCTTGAAGCCCTCGCCCGGGTCGGTCGGAAATTTGAAATTCCGATTATGAAAATTACATCGGGTCAGCGGATTGCTCTTGTCGGTCTCGAAGAAGAGCAAGTGGATGCCGTTTGGGAAGACCTCAAGATGGACATCGGTCCAGCAGTGGGGTTGTGCGTGCATTATGTGCAGGCGTGCCCCGGCACTGAAGTTTGCAAGCTCGGTATTCGTGATTCATTGGGACTTGGCTTGGAACTCGAAGAGATGTTTGTGGGTAAGGAATTGCCTGCAAAACTTAAAGTTGGCGTGTCCGGCTGTCCCATGTGTTGCGCTGAAAGTTATGTGCGTGATGTAGGCCTTATTGGAAAACCGAAAGGGTGGACTATGGTCGTTGGTGGTAATGCTTCGGGCAGGCCGCGCATTGCGGATGTACTGGCAGAAGAACTAACTCGACAGGAAGCAGTCGAGTTGGTGAAACGTTTTCTTGATTATTATCGTGACAATGCCGGGAAACGCAGTCGTTCTGCGCGTTTGTTGAAAAAAGTCGGTATTGACGAAGTCAAGAAAGCCATATTATAGGCGTGCTGAAAAAAATATGAATGCGGCTCTGAGTGATCAGGGCCGTTGTTGTTTGTAACGATCTAATATTATTGATTCGTACAGTTTTTCATGATGTTGCACTGGATGGGAAACACGCGTAGAAGGGATGGGGTTTTTACTCTCATCCACACAGGAGTTGTCTTTTGAGGGTTATCATCATTGGAGCCGGCGAGGTCGGATTTCACCTCTCTCAGCGGTTGGCGGTAGAAAACAAAGAAGTCGTCGTTATTGATACGAGCGACGAAGCTTTGAGGAAAATCGCTGAAACTTCGGATGTGCAGACTATTAAAGGGTCGGGCAGCAGTCCGAAGGTTCTCGAAGAAGCCGGTGTCGACAAGGCTGATATTTTTTTAGCTGTGACCGATTCTGATGAGATCAATCTTCTTGCTTGTTCTTTTGCCAATCTGTTAAATCCAAATGTCACCAAACTTGCCCGTGTCCGTAGTGAGATGTATACTGATTACAAGAGTTTACTTACTGAACACGGAGCAAAGATCACCAAGATAATCAACCCGGACGAAGAGGTTGTGAATTCGGTTTTACGCCTTATGAGTGTGCCGGGGGCTGTGGAAATCAATGAATTTGCCAATGGCAAAATTCGTTTGATTGGTGTCAATTTACCTGAAGATAGCCATTTAATCGGAAGCAAATTGTATAATTTGCGAGAGAAGATTGGTGATGATCTTGGTATCGTTATCGCTGCTTTGGTCAGGGATGGCGAGTTGATTATTCCTAGCGGTTTGGATGTCATTAAAAAGGACGATCTCGTGTATTTCGTCTGTGATATCCGGGATCAGGATGAAATTCTCCGACAGCTTGGAATTTTTGCTGAGCCTGTGCGCAAGGTTATGATTATTGGCGGCGGCAACATCGGCTTCCGTTTGGCCAAAGCTCTGGATAATAAATACTATCACACCCGTTTGCTCGAAAATAGGCAAAAGCGGTGTGAATATCTCTCTGAGCATTTGGATCGTCCTATTGTTCTCATGGGGGATTCAACAGATCAGGAAATTCTTCGGGAAGAGAACATTCAAGATATGGATATGGTCATTGCCGTGACTGGTGATGAAGAGACTAATATTTTGTCTTGTCTTCTAGCCAAGAGTCTTGGTGCCAAGAGTACTGTTACTCGTGTGAATAATTTTGGGTATATGCCTTTGATCGAGCCGATTGGTATCGATTATGTGGTCTGTCCACGCCAGTCGGCAATCAACACGTTGCTTCATTTTATTCGACGTGGAAAGATTATTTCCTCTGTCTCTATCAAAGGAGAGGCCGCGGAAGCTCTTGAAGCTGTTGCTCAGGAGGATTCTCCTATTGTGGGCAAAGAGGTTAAGGATCTTGGATTTCCCAGAGGGTGTCTTGTTTTGTGTTTCCAGCGTGGTGACGACGTTGTTATTCCTCGAGGTGATACTGTGGTGGAACCCAATGACAGATTGATCATTATTTCCACCAGACAAAATATTCCCAAAGTGGAAAAAGTGCTGACCACGACGGTGGAGTTTTTCTAGATGCGTTGGAAATATGTTCTCCACATCATCGGTGCGCTGGTCGCCTGTATCGGGCTGACCATGGTTTTACCTTTCGGTTGGGGGTTGTATTACGGTGATGGTACCGCTTATCCCATAGGTCTATCCATGGGGATCACTGTTATCGCTGGCGGTCTGGCTTTTGCCTTTTTCCGTGACTCAGAAGCTTCGAAAAAATCTTCTGTCATGACCCACCGCGAGGGCATGGCCATTGTTGCCTTGGGCTGGTTTGCGGCCGGAGTTTTCGGAGGACTGCCGTTCTATCTGGGCGGTACGTTTGAATCCGTGGTGGATTGTGTTTTTGAATCTTTGTCTGGTTTCAGTACAACTGGATCATCGGTTTTGGTTGATATCGAGAGCGTACCCCGTGGCCTGTTATTCTGGCGGAGTCTTACACATTGGCTTGGCGGCATGGGGATTATTGTATTTTCCCTTGCCATTCTGCCGTTTTTGGGGATTGGTGGCATGCAGCTGTACAAGGCTGAGGTGCCGGGACCATCTCCTGATAAGCTCAAGCCGCGTATTAAGGATACAGCCATGACCTTATGGAAGGTCTATCTGTTGTTCAGTGCTGTGGAAACAGTGTTGCTTATGTTTGGCGGCATGGATCTTTTTGACGCCCTATGCCACACCTTCGGCACCATGGCGACAGGGGGATTCTCTACCAGAAATACTTCGGTTGCCGCTTTTGATAGCGCGTATATTGACTACGTCATTACTGTGTTCATGGTTATTGCCGGTGTTAATTTCTCTTTACATTATCTTTTGTTGAAAGGGCGGTTCAAAGTCCTTATCAAAGATCCGGAATTTCGGGTTTTTGCCTTTATGATTGCCATTTTTATCGCAATTATAACTGTATTTGTTTATGCGGAAGGAAATTACGATACTGTTTCCGATTCCATCAGATATACGTCATTTCAAGTTGCTTCTATCTTGACCACAACGGGTTTTGCCACGGCAGACTATGAATTGTGGCCCGGGGTTACTCAGGCCATATTGTTGTTTTGCATGTTCGTGGGCGGATGTGCCGGTTCGACTGGCGGTGGCATGAAGGTCATGCGCATCATGCTGCTGTTCAAGCAGTCCTACCAGGAATTGTTTAGACTCATTCATCCTAGGGCTGTTAGTCATGTGAAGATGGGTAGAACTGTGGTTAAGGATGACGTCATCAGCGGTGTATGGGGCTTCTTTATACTTTGGCTCGGCCTGTTGGTCCTTGCGGCCTTTATTGTTGCTTCCACGGGGGTTGATGTTGTTACTTCGTTTGCCGCCGCTTTGGCTTGCATCGGTAATATTGGTCCTGGTATTGGAGGGGTCGGCCCAACGGATAATTTTGCGTGGCTTCCCGACATTGCAAAATGGGTTCTGACTTTTTGTATGGTTTTAGGAAGGCTTGAAATTTATACTGTTATTATTCTCTTCGTACCGGAGTTTTGGCGAAAATAATTGAATTGTTAAGAAATGGAAAAGCCCGGCAATACATGTGTTGCCGGGCTTTTTATGGTTCCCAATATACGTTTTATTTATCTAGAAATATACTATATTTTTTCTAGAGTCGTTGTTGGGCAACGGTTTCTGTCCTGTGATTTAAGAATCCTTTCAAAAGAGCTGTGTGAATATGTTGTGTTGTGAGATGGTAAAAAAAAGGGTGAAATTCATAATTATTATGAATTTCACCTGAACAGTTGGTGTAAGAAGAAAGCTCGTCAGGTTTAGTCAATGCGATAGTGACAGCCTTTTGTCTTTGTGTTTCTTAGGGCAGCAAGAGTGATGATGTATGCGGCCTGTGACCCATGGAAAAGATCAATGATGTTTTTGCTGACTTCGGTTTCGCGATAGAAATCCTGAAGATTTTTCGTTAATTTGCGCATGTCGGAGAAGGCGCGGCCCAATCTGTTGCTTGTTCGCGCGATGCCCACGTAATTCCACATGGTGTTACGAATGTTAGACCAGTCCTGAGCGATCAGAGCTGGGTCTTCATTGTGCTCGTGTCCAATGCTGATCCAGTCTGGGATTGATTCATTGAGTTTACGACTGAGGGCGGCAGAATGGTTCATGCGCGAAATCATATCTTGTCCGGCACTGTAACCCCAGAGCATTCCTTCCAGTAGTGACGTGCTTGCTAGTCTGTTGGCACCGTGGACGCCGGTACAGCTGCATTCGCCAGCTGCGTAAAGCTTTTCAAGCGTAGAGCGACCTCGGTTGTCTACGAGAATACCACCGCAGAAATAGTGCGCGGCAGGGACGACAGGGACCGGATCTTTGCTTATGTCTATGCCCATCTCTCGACATTTTTTGGAAATGGTAGGGAAGCGTTTGTTGACGTCTTCCTTGATGCCGGAGGTGTCGAGATACACACAGTCGTCGTCGATTTGGAGCATCTCGTCCATGATTGCACGGGTAACAATGTCGCGCGGAGCAAGGTCTGCGCGGGTGTCGTACCGTGGCATGAACGGGTCGCCTTTGGAGTTAATGAGTACCGCTCCTTCACCACGTACAGCCTCAGACACCAGAAAACGCCGTTCTCCGCGTTTTGAGCCTTCGTAAAGAGCTGTAGGGTGGAACTGTACATATTCACAGTTCATAAGCCTTGCACCGGCTCTGTGGGCCATTGCAAGGCCGGAGCCTATCGAGCTGGAAGTGTTTGTTGTGTGCAGGTAAATTTGTCCGATGCCGCCTGTAGCCAGCATGGTGAATTTAGACAAGATGGTTTCCACTTTGCCCAGATTTTCATTGAAGACATAGGCGCCAATGCATTGATTGGAAAGATTGTATTTGAAATCAAGGTGTTTGGCGTGATGCTGTGTGGTCAAGAGGTCAATGGCAGTTCGTTTGGTCAGGACACGGATATTTTCATGTGCTTCAACAGCGGCGCTGAGGACTTCCATGATGTTTCGACCTGTGTGGTCGTCACAATACAGAATACGAGCTAGACCGTGGCCGCCTTCGCGAGTCAGATACCAATCGCCAGGTTTGCGTTGGTTGAAGGGGATTTTGTATTTTTCAAGAAAGGTTTCCTGAAGAACTTCCGGGCCTTTACGAGCCAGAAAACGTACTGCACGCGTGAAGTTGTGTTTCCATCCTGCTGTCAGGATGTCTTTTTCCAACAATTTAGGATCATCGTTTTCGTTGCGATAAACGATGCCGCCTTGCGCAAGAGAAGTGTTGCCGTTGGTGAGATCTTCTCCGGCTGTGATGATAATGACGTCATGCCCTTGGTCGGCCAGGGTGAGAGCTGCCATGGATCCGGCAATACCGGATCCGATAATAAGAGCATCGCTTTGCAATCGGAAATTGTTCATGACGGGGCCTTAGCACGTCTGCCAGTCTAGGAGCAAACTTTGAGCATGCGCTCAAGAGCCAGTTTTGCTGGTTCCTTGATGGAGTCGCTCACAGTGACAGGCGTAGCGGTTTCAAGGTTATCAAGCGTGTGGGCCAGTTTTTCCACGGTTATCTTGGCCATATCGTCGCATTGGCTTGCAATGAGCGGTTTGATGGTCTTTTCGCCTTTGTACTGGTCTGCCAATCGGTTAACGAGGTTTACCTCGGTACCAATGTAAATGGTTGCTCCTTGAGGAGCCTCGGCAGCATATTTTATTAGATAGGTGGTCGAGCCGTTGCCGTCGGAAGCGTGAACCAATGCCGGATCGCATTCGGGGTGAACGACAATACGAGCTTCCGGTTCAGCAGCACGAATCGCCTCGATGGTGTCGAGTGAAAATTCTTCATGAATTGGGCAGTATCCCGGCCAAATGATGAACTGCTTGTCGTCAGTCATGGATGGCGTGACATACAATTCAGGATCACCTTCGATGACATCGACCGGCAGAAGAATGCGTTCTTCTTCGGGGATGCCGAGTGCATTGGCACTGTTGCGGGCCAGATGTTTGTCCGGCAGAAAGAGGACACCGTCACCTTGTTTTATGGCCCAGGAGAGCATGGTTTGAGCGTTGGCAGAGGTGCAGACTGAACCACCATATTCTCCCACCACGGCTTTGACGGCTGCTGAGGAGTTCACATAGGTCAGTGGAACAATCTTTCGACCATTTTTTTGGAGGATATCAAGAACCTGTCTGACTCGTTTACCTTCAGCCATGTCAGCCATGGGGCAGGTTGCGGAGGTATCCGGAATGTGGATTTTTTGGTCCGGTCGGCAAAGAATGGCAGCAGATTCAGCCATGAAAAACACACCACAGAACACTATGTGTTTTGCTTTAAGGTCGTTGATTTTGCGGGCCAACTCAAGAGAATCACCACGAACATCGGTGAAGGCAATGACTTCGTCCGACTGGTAATGATGGCCGAGAATGGACAGGGATTCGCCCATGGCCTCCTTAATCCTAATGATGGTGTCCTTGGGGTTTTCCACAGTGTTCCTCTTTATGATAAAGGTATAAATTTCATACTGAAATCAGATGATATTGCTGAGTGAGTCAGCTTGCCCACCGAGATGAAATTCGGGCCAAGGTCAGCGATCTCTCGGATGTTGTCCAAAGATATGTTGCCACTAATTTCTGTTTCAATGTTCTTCGGAATGATTCCCAAAGCGGTTTTGGCTGTTTCTGCATCCATGTTGTCGAGCATGATGCGCTTGATGTCACACTGACTTGCTTCTTCTACTTCTTCAAGAGTGCGGCATTCAACTTCAATGGGCGGGCAGGGTGAGTGTACCGTCTGGAGTTGGTTGACGGCCTGTGAAATAGATCCGGCCCGATCAATGTGATTGTCCTTGAGCATGAGCATGTCAGACAGTGTGAGGCGGTGATTTTTGCCACCACCGGCGAGTACTGCGTATTTTTCAGGAAAACGAAGGCCTGGCAGAGTTTTTCGTGTGTCGAGAAGTTGGGTTTTGGTTCCCTTAAGAGCTTCAACGTAGCTCGCTGTCAGGTTGGCAATACCGGAGAGATGGCAGAGGAAATTCATAATAACTCTTTCTGCTTTGAGCAGTTGAAGAGCTGGGCCTTGGATGGCGGCCACCATTGTCCCTTCAGAGACGGTGTCACCTTCATCCACATTGAGGTGGGTCTGGCATTCCTCGCTACCGAATTCAAGGATCATCGGTATGAGAGGTAGGCCGGCAACAACGGTTTTTTGTTTTGCCACAATCATGGCTTGTGCCATGTCGTTTTCAGTGAACAGGCCCATGCTGGTCAGATCCGAGGCATCTTCGGCAAGGGCGATACGGATGGTCGCCAGCAGGAACATTTTGGCTTCAGCCTGGAAAAAATCGTCAAAAGCGTTGGTGGGCATCATTTTATCCAATGTAAATAGGGTAGATGAACGCAATTAAGGCACGGATGTTGTTTCGTCAAGGGGAACGACTGTTGATGAAATATTTCACAATTATATAACGCATGAAATGGCGTATTTCTTTGACCTTGAGGTTGAATTGGGCTAGGTCAAGTCCCCATGAGTGTAGAGAAGAAAAATACAACTTTGCAGGATGAAAATTTCGATGGTTTAACCGCTGCCGAAATTGAAGCCCAGCACCCTGCGGATGCTGCCGATACCATTGAAGGTCTCGACATTTCCGATCAGGTGAAATTTATTAAGCAGCTTCCTGTCAAGGATGCTGCTGATTCCATTGCGGAGATGGATGATCTCGACCAGCAGGCACTCATTGTCAACTTAAATAAAGGGTTGGCAGCTCGCATTCTTGAACACATGGCTCCAGATGACGCTACAGACCTTTTGGAAGGATTGGAAGAGGAGCAGCGTCGGGCCTTGTTGAATATGGTTACGGCAGAAGACAGGGCCGAGCTCAACACGCTTCTGACTTTTGATCCAGATACGGCCGGTGGTGTCATGAACACCGAGGTGGTCATTCTTGATCAGGATCTTACTGCCGATGAGGCCATTGCCAAGATTCGTGAAGAAGTCGAAGACAAGGAAATTCCGTATTACGCATATTTGACGGACAAAAAAGATCGTCTGGAAGGTGTGGTTTCTTTGCGTGATTTGCTGCTTGCCAAGCGGGGAGTGATTCTCAAGGAGCTGGTCAAGACCCAGAGTCTGATTACTGTTGGATATAATATAGATAAGGAAGAGGTCGCGCACCTCATTGCCCACTATAATTTATTGGCTTTACCTGTCGTTGATTTTGGCAATCGTCTTCTTGGCGTTGTTACCGTTGATGATGTCATTGATATTATTCATGAAGAAGCCAGTGAAGATATGCAGACCATGGTTGGTGCCGGTGCGGATGAAACCACGGATTCTCCTGTTGGATTTTCCGTGAGAAAAAGACTTCCGTGGCTTATCATCAACGTTCTTTTTTCTGCCCTTTCAGCTTGGGTGGTCCATCTGTTTGAGGGAAATATTTCTGAAATGGCAGTGCTTGCCGTGTTGATGCCCATTGTTGCAAATCAGGCCGGAAATGCCGGACAGCAAGCCTTGGCCGTTATGATTCGTCAGCTTGCCATGGAGCGCTTTGATCGTAAGCGGGCATGGTTATCGGTTTTCAGGGAATTACGTATTGGCTTACTGAACGCAATGATCATTTCCTCTCTTGTTTTTGGAGTTGGTTTTGTTGTTTCCGGAAAGTTGATTCTTTCACTGGTTATGGGGATGGCGTTAGGCGTCGATATGATCCTCGGAGCAGTTGCAGGAGCTTCAATACCTCTTTTGCTTAAGGAGATGGGGCGTGACCCGGCGCAGGCCTCAAGTATTTTTCTAACGGCGATTACTGATTCCATGGGGTTTTTCTTTCTGCTTGGTTTGGCCGGTCTGGTCTTGCTGAACGGATGATTTGATTTCACAAGATTACAAAAAGGGCCGTCTCAATACTCTTGAGACGGCCCTTTTTGTATGAATGAACGCTTGATTAGTCGAGGCCGAGTGAAGCGAGCAGATCGTCTACATCGCCTTGATTGGTGCCTGCGGTTGGTCCTTGCAATTTTGAAGTAGCTTGGGTCTTGGCGGATTCAGATAAGGAATCGATGTCCTGTTGGGGCTCTTTTTCGCGTTGTTGAATCATAAGCCCAGTGGCAAGCATGACTTCGCGGACGATTTTTTCAATCTGTCTGATGGAATTGATAATTTTTTTGATACGTTGGCCGGTCAAATCCTGAAAGCTCAGAGAGACCATTATGTTGGATAGGTCCGTGCCAAGGGTTTTGTTGATTTCTTCAAGTTTTTTGCGGTTTGACTTTGTCACGCCACCGGACTCAAAGCCTTTGACGATGGTGGCCACGGAGCCTTGAAGTTCTTGGAGTTTTTCAACAATGTCGATGATTTCTACTGCGGCTTTTTCCGTAGATTGCATGACGGCATCAAGTTGGTCTGAGGCTTCGGAAAAGAATTCTTCAGGATTAATATCGGTTTCGATACTTTTGATTTCTTTGCCGCCTCGGGCAACTTTGACTTCCTGATATATTTGTTTGAGGCCTTCTTGAAGGTCGTCGTTAACTCTTCGGTAGAATTCCCCTTCAAGAAGAGCCTTGGAAAGGCTGGTGGCGATTTCTCGTTCGACAGAAGCTCGGATGGTATCTTTAAGGCTATCGACAAGTTGGTCGGTTACCTGTTCCATCATCTTTTTTACCAGAGCGTCATTGCTGGTCATATATCAACTCCTGAAGGGGCTACATTTTTGAATTTCTAATTTGTTCACGTTGTTGTTTGAAAACGAATTGAACGATGGTTTCCATATCTGAACCACGCATGTCGACAAATTCAAATCTGTAGAGCCCTGTATCGGATTCCTTGTCCAGTATTCGACCTTTGGAACCGGCCATTTGGACAGGCATTTGGCTGAGAACCAATATTATTTCCAATGGATCATCAGGCTTGAATTGTTCGTTGGAGCGAAATTTGACGCCTGCGCCTGATATTTCCATGATTTCAATATCAATGGAAAAGTCTGAGCGGACACTGTCCTTGCTCAGTATGCCGATGACTTGATCGAGCTTTCTGTCCATTTCGGCCAGGAATGTCGTTAATTCTTCCGGGAGTTTGCTGTTTCTGAACAAGGCTTCACGAGAGGCCGACAGATGCCCTAAGTCTCCAGAGAACAGTTGAGGAGAGTCGATGGACTGCATGGGACGGGCATGTCCCTTCAGTCTGACAGGTATGCGTGAGAAGGATCGTTTTTCTTCGCTCATGAGGCCCCCCGGATCGGTTATTGTCTGGTGTTTTCGTCCAGATCTAAAGTCATGGCTTTGACCGGGCAGACCCTGGTACACATGCCGCAAGCTGAACATTTCTCAACATCAAAGACGATGGTCTTATCACTTTTTTCCAAGGTCAAAGCATCGGTCGGGCACATGGCTGTGCAGACGCCGCAATGAATGCAGGACTCCTCGTTGCGGAAAATCTTGTGGGCAACAGGTGTGATGCGGACGCCATTTTCTTTGAGGTAGCCGATGCCTTTATGGAAATCTTCTTCCATTCCAGACAATTCCAACGTCATTGTGCCTTCGTGTCGAGGGCTGATGTCCGCCTTGAGAATATTGAAACTCAAGTCGAAATTGCGCAGAAGGTTGCAGACTACCGGACGACCGGAAACAGTCGGCGGGAATGAGAGATAAACGATTTTTCGGAAGCCTTTGATGATTTCTTTCATTGATTTACCCTGAATGGAGATTCTGGCACACCCCTACGGATGGCAGCAATTATTTCATTTTATCCAATGAACGTTTAGCCTGCGTGGCTTCAACGGACTTGGGGAACTTCTTGAGAATTTCATCAAAACGCATTTTTGCGAGCTCCGGCTTGCCAAGATAATTCCAGGAATAACCGGATTTGAGGAGAGCGGACTTGTACTTGGAACTCTTCTTGTACTTTTCGATGACATCTTCGAAGAGGATGACAGCCCGTGCATAATCTTTAAGTTTGAAATAGCATTGGCCTTGCCAAAAGACAGCACTGGGTGTGTAGGGATGCTTTTTGAAAGTGTCCGTGAATTCTGCCCAATATGAACGAGCCTTCTCAAATTTATTTTCTTTGTACAGAGCATACGCCTTGTCATAAAGGGCCTTTGCCGGGTCTGTGTCGGCAGGCGGCGTGACCTGGGCAGGGGGCATGGAGCCCTCCGGAGTTGTTGCTGTTAGTGCGTCAGGGGTATTCGGTGTGGCACCGTCTTCACCTGCTACTACCGGAGCAAGGGCCGCTGCCCGTTCTTCTCGAACTTTGGGCAAATCCACCTGCAACTGATTTTCCAGTGCAAATTCGATTTCGGCCAATCGCTCAGCCAGGCTATCCATGGTTAATGTAGAGTCAGTCGCACCGACCTGTCGGTCCATGCGGATATTAACTTCATCCATTTCACCTCGAAGTTTGGCGAAATCTGCTCGCAAGGATTGAATTTCAGCCCACATGTCGGCAGAACGTTCTCGGATGGGCGAGTTTGATTTTTCGATTTCATTCTTGAGAAGCTGCTTGGATTCTTCAAGTTCAGATTCGAGTTGCTTCATACGGTTCAGGTCTTGTTGGCGTTCTCCTTGTAATGTTTCCATATCGGTTTTGCTAGCACAACCGATGAGTGAAAATAGGGATATAACCAACAGCAGTACAGTGAAATTCTTTGCAATTTTCATCATTTCATTAAGCTCCCTCTTTTTCTACCGAGGAAAAGATACGCCAGAGCGCCTAAAATGGGAATAAAAATGCATATCTGCATCCAGAGGGTCTTTTCGTTAGAGGATCCGAAATTTCGTTTCCATACATCGAGTATGGTCCAGACACTGAAGGAAAAGCAAATGAGAATGGAAATAGAGACAATGGCCCATTGAGTTGTTGTCAGGGCTGAAAAGTCCGCGAACATAATTATTTCTCCTTTGACGGCAGGGGATTAATCCTGTTCCGAATTGCGCTGAAGAAGCATTGACAAAATGATGCAACCTGCACCGACAGTCAGGGCACTGTCTGCAATGTTGAAGGCGGGCCAATGATATGTGCCCACGTAAACGTCCAGAAAATCAATGACCGAGCCTAGCCAGATGCGATCAATGGCGTTGCCGATGGCGCCACCTGCGATCATGCCCAAACCGGCGATCATCCATGTGTCTTTTCCTTTGGTCGACTTGAGCATGTAGCCTATGGCAAATACGGCAACGACCGATATCGCGATGAACATCGGTCGTTGCCAGTCAATATTTTCGTCATCCAAAAAACCCCAGGCCGCGCCCTTATTCAGAACGTGTACCAAATTGAAAAAGCCCGGAATCACCTTGAAACCGGTCCACGGTTCAATAGTGTTGAGCACCCACAACTTGGTGATCTGATCAAGTGCGACAGTGGCCGCAGCCCATATGGTTGCCAGAGTATACCGGTTCATTCTGGCCTTATGCGAAGGTTTTCAGGACAGCGGTACAACGGGGACATGCGTCCGGGTATGCTTCATCTGTTCCCAAGTCTTCGCTGATGCGCCAGCACCGTTCACACTTTTCGCCAGTTGCGGCTTCAACAGAGACCTTGAGGTCATCCATGTCTTCGCCTTGATAGGCGTCAGCGGGCGCATTTTCAGCGTCATCCAACACCAGCTTGGATACGATAAAGAATTCGCGCGGGTCGATGTCATTGGATTCCACAAGCGCGCGGATTTCTTTGGTCGCGAAAAGCGTGACTTGTGCGTCAAGGGATTTGCCAATGACGCGGTCTTTGCGTTTGGGTTCGATGGCCTTGTTTACTTCGGCGCGAACCTGAACCAGTTTTTCCCAACGGGCGCGTTCCGCGTCATCCATGCCAGTGGCATCGGGTGCAAAGCGGAGTGCGAAAACCGTTTTGTCCTGCGGCAGAGCCTTTTTAATGGCTTCCGGCAGGTTTTGGAACGCTTCTTCTGCTGTGAAGGAAAGGACCGGAGCCATATCTTCTAACAACATGAGTAAGGTTTGCCACAGTACGGTTTGAGCCGAGCGGCGTTTCAGGCCGTTTTCTTCTTCTACATACAGACGGTCCTTGATGATATCCAGATAGAAAGCGGACAGATCGACCACACACAGGTTGTGCAGGGTGTGATAGACCTTATGGAATTCAAAGTTTCTGTATGCTTCCTGAATGGTCTCGTGATGACGGGACACCATGTCCAGTGCGTAGCGGTCAAGCGGCTGCATGTCGGCTGCTGCGACTTTGTTCGCAGGGTCGAAGTCATTTAGGTTGGACAGCAGGTAGCGGCAGGTATTGCGGATACGACGGTACGCGTCCACGAGCCTGTTTAGAGTTTCATCCGAGATGCGAATGTCTTCCTGATAATTGGAAGCCGAAACCCACATACGCAAAATTTCAGCACCAAATTTGTCGATGATTTCCTGCGGGGCAATGACGTTGCCGATGGACTTGGACATTTTACGGCCTTCGGCATCGACCACGTAGCCGTGAGTCAGGACGGTCTTGTAAGGCGGTACTTCGCGTGTGCCGATGGAAGCGAGCAGAGAGCTGTGGAACCAGCCTCGGTGCTGGTCAGAACCTTCAAGGTACAGATCAGCGGGGAAGCGGGTTTCATTGCGTTGTTCAACCACGGCGGCATAGCTGGTGCCGGAGTCGAACCAGACATC
This sequence comes from Pseudodesulfovibrio nedwellii, assembly GCF_027923765.1. NCBI lineage: Bacteria > Pseudomonadati > Thermodesulfobacteriota > Desulfovibrionia > Desulfovibrionales > Desulfovibrionaceae > Pseudodesulfovibrio > Pseudodesulfovibrio nedwellii. The sequence continues at coordinate 506,992 of NZ_AP026709.1, forward strand.
CAAAATGTCGGTTTCACGTTTCCAGTGGGTTCCACCGCATTTGGCGCATTTCAGGCCTTTGGGAACGATTTCTTCAAGCGGAGCTTCGAACCAGTAGTCACAGCCTGTTTCGTGCTGTGCATATTTGTCACAGATGTCGTAGACCCACTGAGCGTCGAACCATGTCTCGTCGCAGTCTTCGCAGATCAACGCGGAGATGGGAACTCCCCAGTTGCGTTGACGGGAAATACACCAGTCAGGCCTATTCTCAACCATGTTGTAAATTCGTTCTTTACCCCAAGACGGGACCCATTGGACATCGTTACGGATTGCGTCCAGTGCTCGGGTGCGCAGATCGTTCTCATCCATGCCGACAAACCACTGGGTGGTTGCACGGAAGATGACTGGCTTCTTGCAGCGCCAACAATGGGGATAGGAGTGGGTGATGTCTTCGGAAGCCATAAGATTGCCGATTTCAGTCAGTTTTTCAATAACCTTGGGATTGGCGTCCCAGACATTCAGGCCGGCAAAGTGCTCGACTTCCTGAAGGAATTCGCCACGGTCATTCATGGGAGAATAGACTTCCAGACCATTTTTGAGGCCGGTTTCAAAGTCTTCTCGACCATGGCCGGGGGCGGTGTGAACACAGCCTGTGCCGGTTTCGAGAGTGACATAATCAGCCAGAACAACCGGAGAGGGGCGATCATAAATGGGGTGCTTTGCCTGAAGGCCTTCCAGTTCTGCGCCGCGAACGGTTGTCAGGATTTTTGGAGTTTCCCATCCAAATTTTGCGGTGCATTCTTCAAGCAGTCCTTCGGCCAGGACGTAGTAGTCTCCACCAACTTCAACCAACACGTAGTCGAAGTCGGGGTGCACGGCCACGGCCATGTTGTCAGGAATGGTCCACGGCGTCGTGGTCCAGATAAGGATGAACAGCTTGTTGATGTCGACATCAGCGATCTTTTTGAACTTTTCGTCAGCCATGGGGAAACGAACGTAGATGGACGGGGAGGTGTGGTCCTCGTATTCTACTTCGGCTTCGGCCAGAGCTGTGCGGCAATCGCAGCACCAATAAATGGGCTTTTTGCCACGCACAACGCCATCACGTTCCATGAATCGGCCCAGTTCGCGGGCAGTGGCTGCCTCGTATTCAGGCTTCATGGTCATGTACGGGTCGTCCCAGACGCCGAGTACGCCCAGACGTTTGAATTCCTTGCGCTGGGTGTCCAACCACTTGGCGGCGTAAGATCGACAAATTTTGCGGATGGTCAGCGTGTCGAGTTCTTTATTCTTTTTCTTGAGTTCCTGTTCAACTTTGTGCTCAATGGGCAGACCATGACAATCCCAGCCGGGAACGTATTGAGCTTTCTGTCCCTGCATGTTTCGGGATTTGACGACGATGTCCTTGAGAACCTTGTTCAGAGCGGTCCCCATGTGAATGTGGCCGTTGGCATAGGGAGGACCATCATGCAGAACATACTCATTGTCTGCGTCACCGGCAGCAACCATAGCGTCGTAAGATTTGTTTTGTTCCCAGAACTTGAGCATCTCAGGCTCGCGTTGCTTGAGGTTGGCCTTCATGGGAAATTTGGTCTTAGGCAGGAGCAGGGTTTTCTTATAGTCGCTCATGGGTTTCGTTTCCTCCAGGAACCGTATATTTCTATAGATGAAAGTCTGTGTTTAAATGAGTCGGCGTAGATTGGTATAAGCCGGACCGTAAGTCAAGTGTTGCGCCTTTTTTGCGATCAATTGCACAATGTTTACATGGCAACAGAAACATGTTTTGTGCTAAATGGACTAGAGCGGTCTGGAATGATACTTTTAGAATTTGGAGAATATATGGGCGTTCATAAGAAAAATCGTGAAATGGAAGATTTGAAAGCGAATTACATGAAGAAATCATCAGCTATATTTTTGGCGGTTGTCGCTTTGCTTGTAGGGGTTTTCATTGGTAACACGGTTACCTCATTATATATGGGGCAACAACAGGCCCGGTCAGGCGGGACGGTGCCGCAGCAGCAGAACAGCGATGAGCCGCATCAGGCCAACCCGGTTGCCTTGGTGAATTTGGAAAAAGCAGCGGCAGATGATCCAACCAATGCGGATAAGTGGATTGAACTTGGCAATTTCTGTTTTGATCATGATCTGTCTGCACAGGCGGTAACCGCATATGAACGCGCTTTAGAGTTGGTGCCAATGAAGGTCAATGTCTGGTCGGATTTAGGCGTCATGTATAGGCGTACGAAACAGTATGAGAAAGCTGTAGAAGCGTTTGGTAATGCTGCGTCATTAGATCCCAAACATTTGACTTCACGCTTTAATATGGGAATAGTATACCTGTATGACCTTAAGGACCAAGCCTCTGCTATTAAAGAATGGAAGGGTATACTGGCTGTTGATCCGAATGCGAAAACACCTTCAGGCGAAAGTTTGGCAGCCATGGTGAAAGACCTGGAAAAATAATCTGATAGCGATAAAAAAAGGGAAGGATGATATACCATCCTTCCCTTTTTTGCGTTTATATTCTCGACAGATTAGATGCCGCCGCCATTTTCAAAGGATTGTTGCGTCGCTCGGGACTGGACAATCTGTGCGCCAGACGGAACATCACGTGTGATCCAGACGTTACCGCCAATGACCGCGCCTTTGCCGATGGTGACACGGCCAAGAATGGTTGACCCCGCATAGACGATGACATCGTCTTCAACGATTGGATGTCTTGGCAGTCCCTTGATCAAACGTTCATCATCCCCTTTGGGGAAGCTTTTGGCACCAAGAGTGACACCCTGATAAATACGGACATTATCGCCAATGATGGTTGTCTCTCCGATAACCGTGCCTGTTCCATGATCAATGAAAAAACTTTTTCCGATGTTCGCCCCCGGATGGATATCGATACCCGTGTTCGAGTGGGCCATTTCTCCAATGATCCGTGGGATAATATCCACACCTAATAGGTATAGTTCGTGGGCAATACGATGATTGGTCAAAGCCCTGATAGACGGGTAGCAAAAAATGGTTTCGCCGTGTGTTTTTGCGGCAGGGTCGCCATCGTAGGCTGCTTCTACATCGGCTAAAAGCAGTTCTCTGATTTTTGGCAGTTTTGTTATGAATTCTTGAGCAATACGTTTTGCCCGAGCTTCGCAATCACTGCATTTGTCTTTTTCTATCGAATCGCAAACAAAACAATACCCTCGATTGATCTGGTCTGCCAGTGTCCGCACCAACTGATCCAGTGTGGAACCGATATAATAGGGCATGGTGTCCGGTGTTATTTCGGACGGCCCGTAATACCCGGGGAATAAAACAGATCTGAGGTCCTCGACAATTTTGGAGAGGATTTCAACGGATGGCATGGGGGCTTCTTCCGTATACCTATGTGAAGCCGGTCCGCTGCTGCCGGATTCGACCAGCAGCGCGACAACGTCGGCAAGGGAATATGTCGTGTTACTCATGGGCTTCCTTTATTCGAAAAGCGAGGTGCTTAGATACCGTTCGCCAGTGTCACAGACAATAAACACAATGAGTTTACCGGCGTTCTCCGGTCTTTTGGCCAGTTCTATGGCTGCCGCGCAGTTAGCTCCAGAGGATATGCCGCACAGAATGCCTTCTGTCATGATCATTTGTTTGGCTGTTTCCAAAGCGGTATCGTTATCAATTTGAATAATTTCATTAATGATATCTGTATTCAGGATTCCAGGAACAAAGCCTGCTCCGATGCCTTGAATCATATGTGGGCCGGGCTTTCCGCCGGAAAGTACCGGGGATGCTTGCGGTTCCACGGCAATGGCCTGAAGTTCCGGTTTCTTTTTCTTGAGGGCTTCGCCGACGCCGGTAATTGAGCCACCTGTGCCGACTCCGGCTACGAAGATGTCTACTTTGCCGTCTGTATCATTCCAGATTTCACGGGCGGTTGTTTTGCGATGCATTGCAGGGTTGTCGGCATTTTCGAATTGTTGGAGCATGAAAGCGTTGTCAGTTTCCCGGACAATTTCTTCAGCGCGATCAATAGCTCCCTGCATGCCTTTGGTTGCTGAGGTAAGGACCAGTTCAGCACCGAATCCCCTGAGCAATTTGCGTCGTTCGATACTCATGCTTTCAGGCATGGTCAGAATAAGTCTTAACCCTTTGACCGCACAGACAAAGGCCAAGCCAATGCCGGTGTTACCGCTGGTTGGTTCTACCAAAGTGGTTTCCGGTGTGATCGTGCCTTTTCCCAAAGCGGCCTCGATCATATTCTTGGCGATACGGTCTTTGACCGAGGCGCATGGATTGTTGAACTCAAGCTTGGCAACTAAGGTTGCATCCAGTCCTTCCGAGAGTTTGTTCAAGCGAACCATCGGTGTGTTGCCGACGAGTTCTGTCATGTCTTGCGCTATTTTCATCGGAAACTCCTTTGGGTGTCTTTATAGACCAAGCCCTTGTTTCTCAGGAGAAAACGGTGAGAGTTTTCTCAAGTTTTCTATGATAGGGGGCAGAGTTTTCAGTACGAAATCAATTTCTTCTTCCGTGTTGAAGCGACTCAGGCTGAATCTGATCGAACCATGCGCAAAAGTGAATGGAACATCCATTGCCCGGAGGACATGAGACGGTTCTAGGCTGCCGGATGTACAGGCTGAACCGGAACTGGCTGCAATGCCTACCTGATCGATCATTAAGAGGATGGCCTCGCCTTCGACATAGCCGAAAGAGATGTTCGACGTATTGGGCAGGCGGTTGTTTTTGTCGCCGTTGAGAATCGAATTAGGGATAGCGGCAAGCAGGCCGTTTTCCAATTTATCTCGCAAGGCACGAACTTTGGTGTTTTCTGTGTCCATATTTTTATGGGCCAGTTCACACGCTTTACCCAGAGCGATAATGCCTGTGGTATTTTCAGTGCCTGCACGACGGCTGCCTTCCTGATGACCGCCAATGAGAAATGGACGGAAGGGCGATCTTTTGCGGACAAATAGGGCCCCAACGCCTTTGGGAGCGTGTAGCTTGTGCCCGGATAAGGATAGCATGTCCACCGGGACGTTCTTGAGGTCGATAGGAACTTTGCCAACCGCCTGAACTGCGTCAGTGTGGAAAAGTACGTCGTTGTCCTTGGCAATTTTAGCCATTTCTTCAATCGGATAAATATTGCCGGTTTCGTTATTGGCCCACATGATGGAAATGATGGCTGTATCAGGACGGATAGCCGCTTTGTATTCATCCATATCAAGACGGCCGTGTTCATCCGTACCCAGATATGTAACTTCGTAGTCATCCTTTTTTTCGAGGAATTTACAAAAACTTAGAACAGCAGGATGTTCCACTGCGGTGGTGATGATGTGCCGTTTTTTCGGTTGGGCGGTCAGAGCTGATCTGATAGCGGTGTTGTCAGATTCCGAACCACAGGAAGTGAAGAGAATTTCTTCGGGCAGGCAATTGAGGGTCTTGGCGACCGATGCACGTGCCTTTTTTATTTCTACGCCAACCTGACCACCGAAGCGGTGCATGGACGAGGGATTTCCGTAGAGTTCAGAAAAGTACGGCTTGATGGCTTCGAAGACAGCCGGATCAACCTGAGTTGTCGCGTTGTTGTCGAGATAGATAGTCTTCATTATTATGCCTCCCGTACCGTGAGGTCTGGGTCGACCTTTTCTCGGAGTTTGCCTTCCACCAGATTGTGCAGGGTGGCTTGGCTAGAAGGGCAACCGGAACACATGCCCATGAATTGAACCACGACCATACCGCCGTCAATGTCCACCAGCCTGATATCTCCACCGTCGGCTTGTAATGCCGGGCGGATGTCATCATCAATGACTGATTCGATGAGGTGCATGCGCTGGATGTTGGTCATGCCCTGTGCCGGGAAAGCCGGTTTGGAGGAGGGCGTTTCACAAACGGATTCACCATGGGCCTGAGCCAGAAGTTTTTCCAGATCACCAATGCATTTCCCACATCCGCCACCGGCTTTGGTGAAGTTAGTGACATCTTCTACTGTCTGAAGATCATTTTCCTTGATGGCGTGAAGAATTTCTTCATCAAAAATACCAAAACATTCACAGATGAGTTCACCCTCATGGGAGTGCTCTGCCTGAGGCGGAGCTTCGCCGCGCATGTTTTTCAGTGCTTGCTCAAGAGCTTCCTGTCCCATGACTGAACAGTGCATTTTCTCTCTGGGCAGTCCCCCCAGATATTCAGCGATATCCTTATTGGTCAGCTTCTCAGCTTCTTCAACAGGCTTGCCGATGAGCAGTTCCGTGAGGGCAGAGCTGGACGCGATTGCGCTGGCACAGCCGAAAGTTTGAAATTTTGCATCTGTGATGATGCCGTTGTCGTCCACTTGAATGTAGAGCGTCAAGGCATCTCCGCAGGCCAGAGATCCGACTTCTCCCACTCCGTCCGCGTTATCAATGGTTCCAACATTCCGAGGATTGAGGAAATGGTCTTTTACCTTATCTGTATATTCCCACATGATTGTCTCCAATAGTGCTGATATTTTTATCGTCAGACAGTGATAATCATTAATCACCAAAGGTCAATTACAGAGACATAAGTCCTGGAACCTGAGCTGCCTTTTCATAGATTTCCATAACATGATCCGAGGAGTACATGGTTGAAATCATGGTGATGCTCGTATATTTCCCTGTCTTTGATTGACGGAGCTTCAGTTCTTCTTTCGGAAACAATTCTTTGAATTGATCGAGATTACCTGCAGGTACTATAAATTTATATACATATGGACAAGGCCATTGATGGTGTCCATCCAACGCTTGCTTGAATTGTTCTCGCTTGTCTGTCATATAATTCTCCTATCTATACTAGATGGTAGCGGTCTATATTAAATTTATTCAATCTGTCAAAAGTTGAAAGATTGCCTTCAAAGATATAAATATTTGAGTTAAATGCAATGAGACTAAAGTAAAATTATAACATCATTTTCTAACGGGTTTTAATATGCTGTTTTTATCATCGGATTTCAAAATGGAAATACGCGATAATAATGAGGAAAAATGAGCGATACTGTTGATGTTCTCGTCGTGGATGACGAACGAATCAATCTCAAATTGGTCGAAGGCATACTCAAAGGGTATGACTTTAATCTTGTAACAGCGTTGTCCGGGGCTCAGGCCTTAGAGTGTCTGTCCAATCATGATTTTGCAGTAGCTCTACTGGATGTCATGATGCCCGGTATGGATGGCTTCGAACTTGCCGAACGGATTCGTAGCTCCGAGTCCACTCGTGATATACCAATAATTTTCATTACGGCCATAAGCAAGGACCAGCGACATGTTTTTCGTGGATACGAACTTGGAGCGGTTGATTATTTATTCAAGCCTGTCGAGCCAGAGGTGCTTCGGAGCAAGATGAATATCTTTGCCGATTTGCATCGTAAAAAGCGGCATCTGGAAGAAACGACATATCGCCTTGAGGCCACGGTGAAGCAATTGGAGGCATCCAAGGCTGCATTGGAAAAGTCCGAGCAGCGATATCGGCTGGTTGCTGATTATAATTATGATTGGGAGTGCTGGATAGGTCCAGAGGGAGATATTCGGTATATTTCGCCATCGTGCGAACGTATCAGTGGATATTCTCCTGATGCCTATGTGCAGGACCCAGATCTTTTTGGGAAAATAGTTCATCCCGATGATCGGCCGGGATGGTTCAGTTTCATGAATGATGAAGCTGTTGGAGGCGACGAGAATCTTGATTTTAGAATTTATGACTCCAACGTCAAGGTCCGGTGGTTGAGTCTTATCAAGCATGCAATTAGGACCGAAGAAGGGACCAATCTTGGCATCAGAATAAGCATGCGTGATATTACCAATCGAAAACGCATGGAAGAGCAACTCAAACATAGTGCCCTCCACGACACACTCACAGGGCTGCCGAATCGAGTTTTATTTTTGGACAGATTGAGCCAAGCCGTTGATAGATCTGTTGAGGATAGTGATTACTACGCTGCCTTGTTTATCAATCTGGATAGATTTCAAGCTGTCAATGATCACTATGGACATGCTGTTGGGGATACGTTGATGATGCGTATCAGCGAGAATTTGAAGGGGATCGTTCGGCCATTGGATACGGTTGCCCGTTTTGGCGGAGATGAATTCGGAATATTGATTCATGAGATGGACAATGTGTTGGATGTACAGGCGCTAATTAAAGAAATTCATAATTCATTTAGTAAATCTGTTGAAGTTGAAGGTATTAAGTTCAACGTATCTGCCAGCATCGGATATGATATTGCCTCTGGTACACAGGTGGAGTCGGAGGAGCTTGTTCACAACGCACAGGTTGCCATGAATGAAGCCAAAGATAGCGGTAAAAATCGTTATGTAGCTTATCATAAGAGCATGCGTGAAGGCGTGATCAACATTTTAGCTGTTGAAAATGATCTCAAGAGAGCTTTGAAGGCTCGAGAGTTTGAAGCTTATTATCAACCTATTGTGAATTTGGCGGATGGTAGGCTTTATGGATTTGAGGCACTTGCTCGTTGGAATCATCCAGAGCGGGGGATGGTCAATCCCGGTGAGTTTATTCCGGTAGCCGAAGAGACTGGGTTGATTGTTGAGCTTGGTATGCAGATACTTGAGCAGGCATGCGGTGTCATGAATACTTGGCGTAAGAAACATCCGATTGCTTCGGAATTGACTATTGCCGTCAATATCTCAGCCAAGCAGTTTGGGGAATCCTCACTGGCTGCGGATGTGGCAAGTCTCTTGGAACGCTCCGGATTGCCTTCATACTGTCTTAAATTGGAGATTACGGAAACTGTTGTCATGTTGGATGCCATGAAATCAACCAATCAGCTGAATCTTTTGAAAGACCTCGGAATTTTGTTGTCTATCGACGATTTTGGAACCGGTTATTCCTCCATGAGTTATTTGCAAAAGTTCCCCACGGATCAACTAAAGATTGATTTGAGCTTTGTGCAGCGGATGGAATCGGCTCCTGAAAATATAGAAATTATAAGAGCCATTGTGAATATGGCGCATAGTTTACGCCTTCGTGTTGTGGCGGAGGGCATCGAAACCGAGAGGCAAAGGGACTTGCTTTATTCATTGCAATGCGATTACGGTCAGGGATATTTATATTCGAAGCCGCTGTGTGAAGCGGATGCCGAAGATTTTGTTAAGAATTCTGAATAAATCGCAAGACTAGAAAGCAATTGGAGCTGTGTCCATGAACCTCAGTGCCCCGCAGTTGATCACCTGGATCATCGGAGTCCTCATCGGCCTTCTCGGTATACTTATTCAAATCGATGTTATGTCTGTTCCCGCTTTGGAAAATGTGATTCAGCCGTTTTGGCTGGTCTCAACCGGATTCATCGTTCTGGCAGTATCCAACGTGTTCCGCAGTTTGTAGGCGGTTTTTCCCTTGAAAAAGATCAATCGACCGGAAGGTCCCGGAGTCTTTGCATGAATTTGTTGCGGCTGAATATTTGGCGAAAGATGATCCTGGCAGGTTTTGTGGTGGCTGTTGTTGCCATGTTTGCCATTGATTGGGGGTATCATTTCCATATAGGTCACGTCGTTCGTCTTTTCGTGGGCGCAGCAGCTTTCTGGTTGGCTGTAGACCGACTGTAAAGTTAGACCGATCAGTCCATGATCTCGTATGGCTACCATAGATAGACAGGCGGTAAACTATAAAGAGCTGGTTAAGAATGACGAGTTCGCAATATGTTTTTTTTCTTTGATGTTTTGATTAAGTAAACACTGAAAATGAAAAAGCTGGAATGAATTACGAAACAGCTTGACCTTTCCAAGGGACAGGACTAGTTGTCTTTTTTAGAAACGAAAAGGATTTTCCCAATGCAGCGTGATTTGAACACCATTTCCAACATCCCCGCCAGCCTAGTAGTGGTCAGCGTATGCGTCGTAGTAGACGTAGTAGTATGCGGTGTCAAAACGGACGCGCCATAACGGGATCATTTTTAACGAATTTTCAACCCCCGTCGGTGCATCCGGCGGGGGTTTTTCTTTTGAATCCCGCCAAACGCTCCGGGGCACACATGAGGAGATGAGTAATGAAATTGAGTGGTGCGGAAATTATTATCAAATTGTTGGAACGGCAGGGAATAGATACTATCGCAGGTATCCCTGGTGGTGCCAATCTGCCCATGTATGATGCGTTGGGGCAGAGTGACTCCATTCGGCATATTCTGACCCGCCATGAGCAGGGAGCCGGCTTTATTGCTCAGGGCATGGCTCGCGTTACGGGCAAGCCGGCGGTGTTTTTCGCTACCTCCGGGCCGGGAGCGACCAATACCTTGACGGCTATTGCCGATGCCAAGCTTGATTCCATCCCTATTATCTGTATTACCGGGCAGGTGCCGCTTTCCATGATCGGTACTGACGCTTTTCAGGAAGTCGACACATATGGCCTGAGCGTTCCCATTACGAAGCATAATTTTCTTGTTCGTTCCGTAAAAGATTTGCTTGACGTCATACCTGCTGCGTTTCGTATAGCGTCAAGTGGTCGGCCCGGGCCTGTGGTTGTTGATGTTCCCAAAGATGTGCAGATGGCCATGTGTGAATTTGATGCGTGGTCGGAAATTGGCGAACGTGAACCGACTGAGGAGTTGATCCCGGCCGAAATCAGACGGGCTGCTGATATGATTAACAAGGCGGAAAGGCCTGTTTTGTATCTTGGCGGTGGCGTTATTCAATCCGATTCGGCTGCCGAGGCCCTTGCTTTGGCGGAAAAGGCGGGTATCCCGTCCGCAATGACCCTTATGGGGTTGGGGGTTATTCCGACGGATAATCCGCTCTGTTTGGGAATGCTGGGTATGCATGCGGCCCGTTATACCAATATGGCCTTGGAAGAATGTGATTTGCTTGTTGCCGTGGGTGTGCGTTTTGATGACCGTGCAACCGGCAAGGTTCCGGAATTTTGTCCCAATGCTAAAGTGATTCATATGGATATCGATCCGAGTGAATTGGATAAAATTAAAACATCCACAGCATCTGTCACTGGCGACGTCCTTGATATTTTTCAAGCCTTGATTCCACAGGTTGAGGAAAAGGTACGCGAAGTATGGAATGCGCAGGTTCAGGCGTTGAAGAATGATCATCCAATGTTGATACCGCATGCCGAGGACCCGACATCAGCGTATGGAGTCGTGTTGAAAGCGGCTGAACTGGCCGGAGAAACTGCGATTGTATGTACTGATGTCGGGCAGCATCAGATGCGGACCGCTCAAGTATATCCTTTCAAACATCCGCGCCAATGGCTGACATCTGGTGGTCTTGGCACCATGGGATTTGGTATGCCCGCATCAATTGGTGCCGCTTTGGCAGCCCCGGATCGTTCAGTGATTTGTTTCAGCGGTGACGGTTCGATTATGATGAATATTCAGGACTTGGCTACAGCCATGGAATACGACATCCCGATCAAGATCATTTTGACCAACAACAATGCGCTTGGTTTGGTTCGTCAGCAACAGGATCTGTTTTACGGCAAACGGTATTTTGCTTCCGATTATTCAAAAAGCGTCGATTTTATCAAAATTGCGGATGGGTTTGGTATCAATACTCATGATTTGGGCACAAGTAGCAATCCCGCCAAGACGTTGGAAGAAGCGTTGGCGGAGTCTGGTCCGTCCTTGATCCATGTGCCCCTTAGTCCCGATGACCCTGTCTATCCGATGGTCCCTCCGGGTGCTGCGAATTCTGAAATGATTGGAGGTGAGAAAAATGTGTAAGCAAACGGTTCTCGAGTTGTCGGTGAACAATCATCCCGGTGTGATGTCTCATATTTGTGGGCTTTTTGCCCGCAGGGCCTACAACGTTGAAGGTATTGCCTGTATGCCGATTAATGGCGGTGGCAAGAGTAAAATATGGTTGCTTGTCAACGCGGATCATCGACTGGATCAAATGATTAAACAGGTAGACAAACTGGAAGACGTTTTAGGGGTAGAGCGTCACGACCACGGACATGAGGTTTTTATGAAAATGTCTGAATTTGTTCAATAAAAAAAGAATATGAGCTTCTGTGTGAAAGGCCGACAAAATGTCGGCCTTTTTTTTGTGTATGAAACATGCCCCCCTAAAGATAGTGCCGAACTCGTCGATAACACATACGGAAGACTTTAACTGCATCTCCGGGAGAGAGAATGTCGCTGTCCGATATTGAAAAGAATTTTTTGTATACGTATTCCTCCCAACTGTTGCAGCAGGATATGCTGACAAATCAGCTGTTTGGTGCGTCCAAGATGGGACAAGATCTTCGAAGTCTTGTCCTTGGTGGTCCTGTGCGTGCAGAAACTTTTACCAATCCTTTTGAAGAGGCCATCAGCGGGCAGTTGCGGTCTGATGCCGGGGCAACTCGACAGGCGTCTCGGAACGTTGGAGAAGCTGCCTCTATGGTTGGTGTGGCACGGACCGACATGGCGACCATCGCTGATGCTCTGGAAGATATGGAAGATATTATCGACAAGATTAATACCGGAGAACTTGATGAAAATAGTGCAGTTGTCAAGGCTGACTACGATGCACTCTTGGACAAAATAACAGGTACGATTTCCAATTCGGATTACAACGGTATTGCCCTGTTGGATGGTTCTCAGTGGGGAACGGACCAGATTGATGCCACAGGCAATGTGCACATTCAATCCAGCAAAAGTGGTGGCTTTGATGTCACGTTTCATAATGTCGATGGATATGATTGGACGGTGTTTGACAGTGCAGACCTCGTGGATGCCGGAGACAGAGCAACTCAATTGGCATCTGTTCAATCCTATTTGTCGGATATGAGTGCTATTCAGGATGTTTACGCTGGTAAAGAGGACAGTTTGCAGGCGCAGGAACTTCATTTACAGAGTCAAGCGCAACTTCTCGATCAGGCCGCACAGATGCGCAAGCCTTCTGACCCGAGTTATTCTATGGAGCAACTCTTGGCGGACCTTATTATTAGAGAAAGTGGAACGTTATTCGATAGCAACGGTTAGTGAACTTTTGGTAAGGAAAAGTATACAACGGGGCATTAAATTGATGTTTTTTATGATGCAATAAGAAAACCGTCATCCCGATGTGGAATGGCGGTTTCGATATATGGAGCTGTCGAGCAGGATTGAACTGCCTACCTCGTCCTTACCAAGGACGCGCTCTACCAACTGAGCTACGACAGCCTTTGGTCAGGCTATGCTACGAAATGATGGGCCGACCGTGAGCCGGTCCATCGGGGTATTTCGTAATTGGTCGGGATGAGAGGATTTGAACCTCCGGCCCCTTGACCCCCAGTCAAGTGCGCTACCAGACTGCGCTACATCCCGACGCGAAGAGAGTAACTATATGTGACAGCGGAGAGTGTCAACCATTGATTGGTGTAATGTGTAAATCTTTTGATCCAAGTGAGTTAAGGAGGAAGAAGTGTCTGGTTGAGGAAGGAGAACGGGTGGTAAAGCTCAATAAAAACCGAGTTCTTTTATGTCTGAATTTTGGTGTCGAAATGAAAAAAAGAAAACCGCCAATCCGAAGATTAGCGGTTTTAATATATGGAGCTGACGAGCAGGATTGAACTGCCTACCTCGTCCTTACCAAGGACGCGCTCTACCGATTGAGCTACGTCAGCATTCCGTCTGTTTTTGATGAAATGCTGGACCGATTTGACTCGGTCCAGCGGGGGATTCCATCATTGGTCGGGATGAAAGGATTTGAACCTTCGGCCCCTTGACCCCCAGTCAAGTGCGCTACCAGGCTGCGCTACATCCCGACGCGAAGTGAGTAACTATCTTTGACCGCTGTGAGTGTCAATCCTTTTTTTGAGAAAAATGCCAAAGTGGTGGTTTTTTTGAGAATCCCCTTGCTGATTGCGTAGTATATTCTATAAGATCATTCATCTGGTCATATTTATAATGGTTTTTCCATGTAAATATGTATTATTAACCACATAAGCATTGACTAAATCATGGGGAAGCGGTTTGTTGCCCTAGGCCCGAATGACTTGTTCATGTCGGATAAAGAGAAAATAAACATAAATTGATCAGGGGGTTGCCATGGCTGATGAAGCTTTGAAAGATATCAATCAGTTTTTGACCTTCACTTTAGGTAAAGAAATTTTTGCGTTGGATATCGGGACGGTACGGGAAGTTCTGGAATTAACGTCCATTACTAAGATCCCTAGGACACCCGAGTTTATGCGTGGTGTTATCAATCTGCGTGGTCATGCCGTTCCGGTTGTGGACATGCGCTTGAAGCTGGGCATGTCGCAGGGTGAAGACACCGTCGATACGTGCATTATTATTGTCGAGATTGAATTTGAGGGAGAATTCACTGTCATGGGTGCTCTTGTCGATTCCGTACGCGAGGTCTTTGAAATGACTCCGGATACTATTGAGCCTGCTCCCAAGATGGGCGCAGCCATCAATGCCGAGTATATTAAGGGAATGGGACGTCAGAACGGGCAGTTCATTATTATCATTGATATCAATAAGATTTTTTCTGCAGAAGAGCTTGCCATTGCCAAGAATCTGGCAGGAGTGGGCGGTGGAGTCGATCAACCACCTGTTGAAGAGGGTGTGGCGGCAACTTCAGCAGCCTCAGCTTAACAAAAATAAAAACCCTCGTTCGAAAGAGCGAGGGTTTTTATTTTATTTAACAGGTCTTGTTATTCATTGTCGTCCCAATTGACCGTAGTATCCCACTTTATCTTGCCCTGAGTCTTCTTCTGTTTGCGGAGGAGTACGTATAAAGCTCCTGCACCACCATCTTTGGGTTGTGCGGTGCAAAAAGCTAAAACAACATGTCTGAGTGGCTCTTTGGTCAACCATGTTTCGGTTCCTGTTCGCAGAATCGATTGTCCACCGGGGGAGTTTTTCCCACGGCCAGTGACGACCAAGACACATCGATGTCCCTGAAGATAGCTTTCTCGGATGAAGAAGAGCAGATTCTCTTGAGCCTGATCCGCTGTCATACCATGAAGATCGAGGTGAGTGGCAACGCTAAGCGAGCCGGATTTGAGTTGTTGAAATATTTTGATATCTAGGCCGCGAACATAACCGTACATGAATTCATCAGTGTATTCGAGTTCGAATTCGATGTCGCCTCGCATAAATCGTTGAGGGTCTTGGGTTTCATCTTCAACGGAAACGACTTGAGACGGGGCTGTTTCAGCTTGGGGAGCCACCTGTCTGCCGCTTGCGCCATCCATTTTTTCCACCCCGCGCATGGCGGCCATGAATACTTCTTCGTCTGCTGGTTCATTTTGTGGGTTGACATTTTCTTTTTGAGGCACATTTTTGTCGTACGGAAGAGAATAGACATCGTCTTTTTTCTTCTCGAATTTGATCTGCTTGAGATCGCCAAGGTTGTTTATACGCTTCTTTTTCATTGCTTATCCTTCCTTTGGTCGAAACGAGTATATCCAAATGCTTGCATGGAGCAAGCTAAAGAGTTGTGTCCCGCGGCGTTCGTACGATTCGCTGGACTTCCAAGGCTGCGTTAAGTAATGAGCCTGTTTGCACAAAGACTTAAAGCGAGGGAACAGATGCTGACCATAGAAGACTTGCATGTCAACATCGGCGATAAAGAGGTCCTCAAGGGGATCAATCTTCAGATAAACGAAGGGGAAACATTTATTTTGTTCGGACCGAATGGTTCGGGCAAGACGTCCCTTCTTATGTCTCTGATGGGCTTTTCCGGATATAATGTCACCAAGGGAAAGATATACTTTAAAGGACAGGACATCACGGAAGTCCCCATGTATGAACGGGCACGCCTTGGTGTTGGTATGTCCTTCCAGCGACCCCCGACCATTCATGGCTTGCGGACCCGCCATCTTGTCCAGAGGTGTTCTCGAAAAGGTGAAGTGAATCCTGAAATGTTGGCTGAAACCGTCAACATGACCGAATTTTTAGATCGTGATATTAACGCCGGTTTTTCCGGTGGGGAAATCAAACGATCTGAATTACTTCAGCTTATGGCACAGCAGCCTGACCTCGTACTTTTTGACGAGCCGGAATCAGGCGTTGATATGGAGAACATGCAGTTGGTGGGCAAGGTCGCCCGCGACGTGCTGGATGGTAATTTTAATATTACTCCTGATTTGAGCCTGCGTGAGCGCAAGGAACAAACCAGAACAGCCGGACTGATTATCACCCATACCGGTTACATCCTTGACTATGTCAACGCTGACCGCGGACAGGTTCTGTATCAGGGCCACCTGTGTTGTGAAGGCCGTCCCAGAGATATTTTGGACCACATCCGGGAGCATGGCTACCAGGAATGTGTTCGCTGCATGAACTAGCAACTCCTTGTGAAGGAGATAGATATGAATAAAGTCGATCTTACCAATTTCAAGTTTGACGGGCTTCAGCAGGAAGCCATTGATGATTTGTCTGTTTTGTCCGAAGAGGACAAGGACCAACTCCTCATGGCTGGCGTTGTTTCTGACCTGAGCACGCGTTCCGCTTCTTATTTGCAGATGGATCAGTCTGCCGTGCATTGTCAGTCCATGGATGATGGTGTTGAGATTATGGACATCAAGGATGCTCTCAAGAAGTATGATGGCCTTAAGGAATACTACTGGACGTTGGTAGACAAAGATAAGGATGAGTTTACCAAATCTGCCTATGACAATTTGCATGGTGGATATTTCATTCGCGTCAAGGCTGGCGCTAAAATCAAGGACCCCATTCAGTCCTGCTTGATGCTTAAGTCCGAGAATGTTGGCCAGAATGTGCACAATCTCGTCATCATCGAAGAGGGGGCAGAGGCGCACATTATTACCGGTTGTTCCGTGGCTCATGGCACAAAGGCTGGGGCGCATTTGGGTATTTCCGAATTTTTTGTTAAAAAGAACGCATCACTGACTTTTACCATGGTACACAACTGGAGCGAGGACGTTGCTGTCCGCCCCCGGTCTGCAGGTGTGGTTGAAGAGGGCGGCAAGTTCCTGTCCAATTATGTTCTGCTCAAGCCGGTCAAGGACTTACAGATGTACCCGTCCATCGAAATGAATGGTCCGCACTCCGTGGCACGTTTCAATTCCGTTGTGATGGCTCCTGAAGGTTCTCATCTGGATATGGGTAACCGGGTAATCATGAACGCACCGCACACACGGTGTGAGATCATTGCTCGGACCATTTCTACCGGCGGCACGATCATTAATCGTGGTCACATCGGTGCACATCATGTGCCGAGTAAGGGGCACCTCGAATGTCAGGGCCTTATTCTTGGTGGTGGTCGTATCTGGGCTATCCCCGAATTGGACGGTACCGTGGAGGGTGTAGAGCTCTCTCATGAAGCGTCTGTGGGTAAAATTGCACAAGAAGAGATTGAATATCTCATGGCTCGTGGCATGGATGAAGACGAGGCAACCTCGACCATCGTCCGCGGTTTTCTGAATACCGATATTATGGGGCTGCCCGCTCGGTTACAGAGGGAAATTGATAAGCAGATTGAGGAATTGCAAGCCTCTGACGCCATGTAGTTTTTATCGAGAATCAAAAAATAAGGCGGTGGCTTTGGCCATCGCCTTTTTTGTGTGCTTTGTGGGAAATACCGCTTGTACAAACGGTTCGGGCGTACTAAACAATGGCAAGAAATTACACATCTGCCGAGTTTTTGGAGGGAAAAAGTGTCAATAGGAAAGAAAGAAAAGATTCTGAGAGCCGCCCAGGAAATATTCGCTCGATGTGGATATGCCGGAACGACCATGAAAATGGTCGCTGAACAGGCTGGAGTGGCATCGGGATTGGTCTTTCATTATTTTGAATCCAAAGAAAATCTCTTCATGGTTGCCGGGAGTGAATTGATCGACACAATGATCACTGAACTGCGTGCAAAAACAGATAATTGCAAGTCCGGTTGTGACGCTCTGGGGGCATTTATTGGAGCATATCTGGATTTTACTGTAGAGAATGAGAAAACATTTCCAACCATTATCCGGTGTTCACCTTTCAGCGATGATAATCCTGATTTGGATCGGGATAAAATTGGTGCTAAGTTTAGAGAACTTATTGATATGATTGAGGAGTTCTTGCGCCGAGGCGTTGAGGACGGATCTCTCAAAAATTTGCCGGTCACTCAGACTGCCTTCATGGTTTATGGAAGTATTGTTGGTGCCGTTCGTACCCGTTTTTTGACGCCGTACAAGGTTGCCGAGTTATATGAAGAGGCTCGTCTGTTTATTTTGCGGAGTGTGTGTACGCCGGAGGCTCTTTAATTTAGTGATTTTTCATTTCTATCATATGGTGATGTATGCCTGATTACCGAGGACATCTTGCTGGTGGCCTTTTTTTTGGCGTCATGGGATTGGTTGGCGCAATACTGCTGGGATGGTTGGTCTTTGACCCACTTCAAGCTATTGGATTGATAGGCTTTTGCCTACTGGGTGCGTTGTTTCCAGATGTTGATACCAACTCCAAAGGGCAGAATCTTTATTATGCCGTTTTTACCGTGGTGGATTTGGTGTTGATACTCAGGGGGTTATATGTCTGGGCCGCTTGGTTTGGACTCTTTTCCATGCTTCCGGCTGTCGGGTCGCATCGAGGATGGACGCATACATGGTGGGCAATGCTTTTGGTGCCTGTTCCTATTTTGGCCGTTCCGTTTTTTATGCAGATGCCAGATGCCGTTCGGGAGTTCATTCCGTTCTATGCGGCTTTTGTTGCGGGCTATTTTTCTCATTTGATTTTGGATGGAAAATTTAAATGATATCAGTGATCAATTTGTGATCATAAGATCCTAGGATGTTGCGCCCGTCAGCCGTTGATAGAGAGCCACGTATTTTTGAGCCATGGTTTTGTCTGTGTAATTGGTCACTGATTCAGAACCATTATTGATCAATTTGTCAGCTAATGTTTGGTCCGTGACCACTCTAACGATGTTCGTGGCTAATTCTTTGGCATTTCGATTGCGGAAGACCAAACCATCATGTTCATGTGTGACCAATTCCAGATTGGAGGGGAGGTCAGACGTAATAACGGGCGTTTTTGTGGCCCATCCTTCCTTGATGACAGCATTGGAGCCTTCTCCGTCAACTGACGGAATAATCAGTACGTCGATTTCCGGAAGTACTATACGGCTGTCTTGATACCCGAGAAACAGGATTGAACGTGCCAGATCCAGTTTCTCAGCCTGTTGTTTTAATTCTCGAAGCAGGGGGCCTTCTCCAGCTATCATACATTGCCAGTCTGGCATTGTTGGCGATTCTTTCAGATGGGCCAAAGATTCTATGAGAACCTCAAATCCTTTCTGCGTACTGAGGGCACCCACTGCACCAAGTGTCAAGACGGGGTGCTGTCGTTGTTCCAATTCATACATTTCGGCATCAATTCCGCTATGGATTGTGCTTGTTTTTTCTTTTGGGATTTCACAGGAAACTAACACTTCCTGAATTTCACGGCTGACTGCGACCAATGCGTCACCAGCAAGATATTTGCTGCGACTCCACCCCGGTTTAAGCTTGTAGGAAACCCTTCGACTGTGAACTAGTTTGAAGCTGTCATTGAATTTTTTGACCAAGGCAGCAAGTGAAGCTCCCTTGGCGTCATTTGTATGGACAACATCCGGTTTGAAAGAACTAATCAAGCGTGTCAGACGAAAAATGTTGAATGGGTTGTAGTCGTTGGATGAGGGGAGATCCGCACAAGGGATCTTTGCTTCTTCCAACAAGGGTTTCAAGGGGGAATTGTTGGGGACTGCAACCAACGGTTCAAATCCGGGGGTTTGAGCTAGGTAACGGGCAAGGTAAAAGACTTGGCGTTGTCCGCCACGTATTATTTTTCCTAAATCAAGGAGCAAAACTTTCAAAATAAACCTCTGTTACTTCAGTGCCTTGGCAGTCATTTTTGCAACGGCCTCAAGGCTCGGGCAGATAGCGAATCCAGCTTTACTCATGGTTTCGAGTTTGCTCTTGATACCACCGCCTTTTTCAAGAATGGCGCCGGCGTGGCCCAATCGTTTGCCGGGAGGGGCTGTCTGTCCTGCGATAAAAGATATGACGGGTTTGTCAAATCCGGATTTTATGACGTATTCTGCCAGATTTTCTTCGGCCTGACCGCCGATTTCTCCAAGAACAACTACAGCCTTTGTCTTATCATGATTGCGAATCATTTCAAACATATCAACGAAATTGACACCAATAAATGGGTCGCCACCAATACCGACACAAAGAGATTGCCCAATGCCAGCTGAAGTCAGACGATCCGCGACTTCATAGGTCAGGGTGCCACTGCGGGAGAGTACGGCTACAGGACCGGGAATGAAAGGCGTCGTGGGCAGAATGCCGATTTTGGTTTTGCCGGGAACAATTATGCCCGGTGTATTCGGCCCGACAACTCGAGTTCGGGAGTCTTTAATTTGTTCGAATGTGGAAAGCATGTCGTGTTGTACAATGCCTTCAGTGATGCAGATGGCCCAAGGAATGTCATTGGACGCTGCTTCGTAAACGGCGTCTGCGGCCATTTTGGGGGGGACAAAGATGATGCTTGCGCCGATCTCATGTGAACGTTTTGCCTCGGCGATGGAGTTGTACACCGGTACGCCGAGTACTTCCTGTCCACCTTTGAATGGGGTGACACCAGCTACCACATTTGCTCCATATTCCTGCATGAGGCGTGTATGAAGTTGGCCTTCGCGACCAGTAATACCCTGAACCAGAATGGGGGTGTCTTTGTCGATACCGAATACGGCGTCATTGGTATAACTGACTGGTTTCGGTGTTTGGCCCGCTGGACAATCCATAGGGGCCGGAAAATCAATAACTTGTACATCCGCAGGCTTGAGTGTGGTTAGAATATCGATAGCCTCTTTCATATCTCCGGCCATGTGCAGGCCGTCCACATTAAGGCTTTTGAGAATTTCCAAACCAGACTTGGCGTCCTTGCCAGACATTCGAGCCACGATGGGCTTTTTCGGGGCGTTCCCCTTGAGGGCACCTTTCATGGCGAGGGCAACTTTTTCACAGGAGAGTATTCCTCCGAAAAGGTTGATAAAAATAGCTTTGACCTGATTGTCGCCAAAAAGTAGTTCCAGTGCCGTTTTCATGCGCTTTTGATCAGCAGCTCCACCTAGGTCCAAGAAGTTGCTGGCAGGTAGTTTGGAAAAGTTCAGCAAATCCATGGTTGCCATGGCCAGTCCTGCACCGTTGACCATTAGGCCGACCCAGCCAGGAAGTTTGACGAAAGAGAGGCCTGCGTCGCGGGCTTCATTTTCTTCCGGCGTGGCGTGTTCGCGTTGGTAGTAAGCTTCCATTTCAGGATCAATGTCAGCATGGTTGTCGTCGATTTCAACCTTGCCGTCCAATGCGATGAACTGATTCTCAGGGGTAATGATCAGGGGGTTGATCTCGGCCATAAGCAGTCCGTTGTTGAGCATTCCCGTGAAAAGGCTTGTCAGTAATGCTGCGAAATCTTTGAGCTGTTCTTTTTTAAGCCCCAGATGAAAGAAAGCGGCCCTGATTTGATGAGGAGCTAGTCCGCCGGGGAGTTTGATTTTTTGAACGAGCAGATTGTCTGCGCCGAGATTTTCGATTTCCACGCCACCTTCACGTCCCACGGTGAGCAGAATGCATTTGTGTTCACGGGATACTGTCAATGAGATGTAGAATTCACGAGCGATTTCCGCGCCGGGTTCGACACGGATAAACGGTACGGAATGGCCCTTTATGTTTAGGGCGAAAAGAGTGCGTGCGGTTGCGGGGAAGTCCTCGGCGGAGTCAATGCGCAGAATACCGCCAGCTTTACCTCGTCCTCCGGTAAGTACTTGTGATTTCAGGAACCACGGTAGGGGAAAGTCTGGCTTGAAGTTGTCTTCTTCGCCTGGGAGGACAGCAATACCCTCGGGAGTGGGGACTCCGGCTTTCTTGAAAAGAATTTTGCTCTTGTGTTCATTAAGCAGCATGTCGAGCTCCTGATTACATTACATATACGGAGGCACCTTATAGTGGGTTTGGGCATACGAATCAACGTAAATGTGCCGCCGCTGTGAGGTTATGGGATAAAAAGTATGTGAATTGTGATTTTGAATGTGTTGAAAATGGAGCAACGCGGCAAAAAAAGTTATATGCCGCGTTGCTGATTTATTGTTTAAGTCTGTTGCCGATAGTGTTTAATGTCGAAAGAGGATCAATGGCTATCCATCGGCATTAATTCGTTTGAGTAGTTTTTTAAGCGTTTCCGAAGTCGCACCTTCAGGGACTTGACAAGTACCGACGGCACGATGTCCACCGCCACCGAACGAGAGCGTCAGTGAGCCAACGTCCGTGTTGCTCGTGCGGTTGAGAATTGAGTGCCCCACGGTGAATACTACGTTTTGTTTTTTGAAACCCCATATGACACGAATGCTGACGTTACACTGGTCGAACAAGGTGTAGATCATGAAGCGATTACCACAATAAATTGGTTCTTGGTCCCTGAGATCCAGCACAACTGCATTGTCGTGGATGCTTGAGTTATTCTTGAGCATTTGAACGAATTTGGGCTCATCAGCGAAGTATTTGTCGATACGTTCTTTGACGTCAGGTTGTTTCATTATTTCTTCGGCGGTCATGGATCGACAATATTCGATCATATCCAGCATAAGCTGGTAGTTGCTGATTCGATAGTCCCTATATCGCCCCAGTCCTGTTCTTGGGTCCATAACAAAGCCCAAAAGAATCCAGCCGGTAGGCGAAGTGATTTCTTTTGCGGTCAGATTGGCGGAGTCAACTTTGTCTACCGCATTCATGAAATCGGTGAATGATTCCGGAAATTTATCCGTACCGTAATAGTCGTAGATAACTCGGGCGCAACTTGGCAGTGGTTTGCTTTCGCCTTCGAATTCAATGTCACCCAAACGGTCTTTTTCGCTGGTGTGGTGATCAAACCACAATCCACATCCTGCCACATACGGGACGTTGGCGAGTATATCATTAGGGGTCACTTCAACTTTGCCGTCCTGAAGATCTTTGGGGTGGGCAAAGAGATAATCGTCTATGAGGCCAAGGTGCTTGAGGAGCGTGGCACAGGCCAGGCCGTCAAAATCGGATCGGGTGACAAGTCTCATCGGCGATTCTCCATTTCATTTTATATGTGCTTGGTTTGTGATGTCTATCTTGTACTTTTCAGGACGATACAGACGTATCTGTTCCAAAATATTTTGTCAAAAAAGAAGCGTTATTTACGAAGTCGTTGGGCTAGGGTTTGTGCTCGAAGGTAGCGAAGCTTTTCACCGGACTTTGCACCGAGGTTTCTATCTTCCGGCCTTAGCTTTACAGCAAGGATAGTCGTCAGGTTTCTGAGGGCATGGCTTCGGAAGTCTTTGTCCTGGTCGACGCGCACGAGTTCAAAGAGAGGGGCCAGCACGCCTGAAAGGTGGGCGTCCATGAGAAGGTCAACCTTGGTGCCTGATCGGAGTTCGTCATATCGGGCTGCGATCATGTGCCACTGCGCGGCTTTTATTCCAGCGGTTTTGAGACGGTTTGATAACCTGACTCGGCGAGCAAGAGTTTTTGCAAGGGGAATCCCTGCGTGATCATGACCATGGTGGCTTGGAAGTTTTTCTTTTGAAGTCAACGTCTTGCCAAGATCATGGCAGAGTCCCATCCAGACGGCTGTTGTGTTTCCGGCCAAAGAGTCCATGGTCCGGCAAATGTGTTCAAGGACATGGGTGTCATGGTAAGGAGTTGGACCTGCCGGTATGGTTGAAGCATTGTGAAGTTCATCAAACCATGGGGACAGGCAATCGGTCTCAGAAAGTAGGCGAAGAAAATTACCCGGAGCCGGTGCTGCAAGCATTTTGTACACTTCCTGACCAATACGATCTGGTGCCAGAGAGGTGAGTTGGTCTGATTTGGCGACGGCTCGCATAGTCTCTTTCAACTCGTCATGCGGCGTGAATTCAGGAAGCTGTGCCCAGAATCGGGCTGCGCGGAATACCCTGAGAGGGTCAGTGTAGAAAGCCTGCTCGGAAGCCGGACGAAGAATTTTATCGTGGAGATCTTTCAGCCCTTTTGGGTGGCAGATCAATTCGCCGTCTTCATTCAGAAGTTGAGCATTGACAGTTAGGTCACGGGATTTTAACTCTTTAGAGAGCGGGGTTGCTCGCGGGAATGAGAATTCCGTTCTGTCCAATATGAAGACCGGGAACGCCAAGCCGACTTCATTAGCGGCAGGAAAGGCTTTCATAAATTCATCACGGGTTGCATCCATGACAAGATAATCTCTGTCGTGGATTGTCCTGCCGAGCAGGAGATCGCGGACAGCGCCGCCAGCCAAGTAAATTCGCATGACCGACACAATAGCATAAGGTAACTCATGATTCCACAAGGTATTTTTCTCCCGGAAGGAACGCCGGAAGAGTTGGCCGCAAACCACAAGGTATGGAGCGCGGATGTCGCTTCTTTGGGGCCGTGGCGGCCTTGTGGTGATGACTGTGGCGAAAACCAGGGGTGGCTCCGTGCTCGTCAGGATTCAGAGTCAACAATTATTGTTACTCAACAGTGCGGGACGACAATGGAGTTGGCCCGTGAGATGGTGGGAAATGGTCTCTTGGGCGAATGGGGGGCTGTTGTCAGCGTTGTGCAGGATGGCGGCAGAGGGCAGCTTCGTCGGCCATGGGTATCCATGCCTGGCAACATGCATGCTTCTATTGTTTTGCCAAAGCCGCCGACAGCAGGGCCATGGGCTGAATCTTTGACAAACTTGTTGCCGTTAGTTGCTGGGGCTTTGTTTGCCAATGTTTTGGAGTCTCTGGGAGCCTCAATTCAGCTCAAGTGGCCGAACGATATTCTTCAAAATGGTCGAAAAGTGGGTGGAATGCTCATAGAAGAGCGAAACGGAATCATAATTTTGGGACTAGGACTGAACCTCGTAGGATGTCCTGAAGATACGCTAATGCGTGAAGATTGTTCGGCTCCTGCGGGGACTGTCGCAATTCCATCCTTCTCAGGCGGTCCGTTGACTCTCCTTGAAACCCTTGTAAGTCGTGGGGAAAATGTGTATGCAGTCATGCTCGACGAGATTCCGCCTACTCAGTTCATTCGTATGATTGAGAACAGGCTGGCTTGGATGGGACAAACCATTCAGGTCCGTGAAGGGAACCTAGATCCATATGAGGCCGTGATAGTGGGCCTTTCCCCTCAAGGTGGGCTCGTTGTTTTACGTGGTGGAGAAGAAACGGTTTTGTTTTCAGGGTCGATTTCTCCTCTCTAAATCCCGTTTGTTGCGGGGCGGTGCAATGCCGTGTGTAGTTATTTCTTTCTAGGAGACCAGTGAGTTCCATGAAGCCGAAGTCCTTTGAAGAGGTTCTTGAAGAGGTCAAAGGGAAGCGTATACTTGTAGCCAACCGGGGTATCCCGGCTCGGCGCATTTGTCGCTCCATTACCGAAATGTTCAACGCGAAGGCGATTATGACCGCCACAGATGTTGATAAAACCTCCCCCGCGACGTCGGGAGCCAATGAGCTGCTTATGCTTGGTTCCGACCCTCGTGCTTATCTCGATCTGGACCGAGTCATCCGTGAAGCCAAAGCTAAAGATGTTGTTGCCATTCATCCCGGTTGGGGATTTGGTGCGGAGGACGATTCTTTCCCTGCCAAATGCAAGGAAGCTGGGATTATCTTCATCGGCCCAGAGCAGGAGCCAATGCGCATCCTTGGTAACAAGGTTGCTGTCCGTAAGCTTGCCATTGAGCAAGGGGTACCAGTTGTTCCCGGTTCCGAAGGGGCTGTGTCCATTCCCGAGGCTCGAGAAATAGCCAAGGAAATCGGATTTCCCGTTATGCTCAAAGCTGAAGGCGGCGGTGGTGGCCGTGGTATTTACGAAGTCTATCAGGATGAAGATCTTGAAAACGCTTTTTCCAAAGCATCCGCACTGGCGCAAGCCTCGTTTGGCAATCCGCGTCTCTATGTTGAAAAATTGCTGACTTCTGTTCGTCATATTGAGATTCAGGTTATCTCTGATCAGTATGGCAATATTTTTTGTCTGGATGAACGAGATTGTTCAGTCCAGCGTAATCATCAGAAACTTATTGAGATCACTCCGTCTCCATGGCCCAAGTACACTGAGGAACTGCGTGCTCAGCTCAAGGAGTATTCAAGACGTCTTGTGTCGGCAGTAGGGTATTATTCTTTGGCCACCGTTGAATTCCTGGTGGATACTGATGGTGTTCCGTTCCTTATCGAAGTTAACACCCGTTTGCAGGTGGAACACGGTATTACTGAATGCCGATACGGTATCGATTTGGTCGAAGAGCAGATTGCCATTGCTTTTGGCTCCAAACTGCGTCTGAATGAAAAAGATACCAAGCCTTACCAGTGGGCCATGCAGTGTCGTATTAACTGCGAAGATCCTCAAAAGAATTTTGAACCCAACTCCGGTCGTATTACCCGATATGTTTCTCCGGGTGGTCAGGGTATTCGTATCGACTCCTGTATTGGTGATGGTTACCGTTTTCCGTCTAATTATGATTCCGCAGCTTCCCTGCTTATATCCTACGGTAACTCATGGAACAAAGTCGTTGCCTTGATGAAGCGTTCCTTGCGCGAATATATGATTGGTGGGCTGAAAACGACGCTTCCATTCCATCGCAAGATTATTGATCAGAAGAAGTTTGTGGACGCTGATTATGATACTAATTTCGTGCGTCAGAATTATACTGAGCTTATGGACTATTCAGACCGTGAGCCTGATTTTCTTCGCATGATGAGGCTTGTTGCCGAGATTTCGGCCCTGGGTCACAACAAGTATGTTCAGTTGGGCGAATACCGTGGGCGTGAAGATAAACGGGTTGGTCGTTTCGAATTGGTCGAGCCTCCCGAAAGATCTACCGGGTTTGAATCCCATTTTTCACGGGAAATGGACCGGGATGCGATTCTCGATACACTGCGTACGGATCGTGAAAGCGGCATCGTTCATATGACGGATACCACCACGCGTGATATCACCCAGTCGAACAGTGGTAACCGCTTTCGTTTGGCCGAGGATCGTATTGTCGGCCCTTCGTTGGATAAATGTGGTTTCTTCTCCCTTGAGAACGGTGGCGGAGCTCATTTCCATGTGGCTATGCTCGCGAACATGACTTACCCATTTGCCGAAGCGGCAGAATGGAATAAATTCGCACCGAATACGCTCAAGCAAATTCTCGTTCGCTCTACTAATGTATTGGGTTATAAGCCCCAGCCGAAAAATGTCATGCGACTGACCGGCGAGATGATCAATGAGCACTATGAAATTATTCGTTGCTTTGATTTCCTGAATCATGTTGAGAATATGCGGCCTTTTGCAGAGGTCGCCATGAATTCCACGCGTAATATCTTTGAACCTGCCATTTCATTGTCTTGGGCCAAAGGCTTTGGCGTAGATCGGTACCTGCAGGTGACTGATTCCATCATCGCCATGTGCGCCGAGGCCGGTGGTGTCACCAAGAAGCAGGCCGAGAAGATGATTATTCTTGGTCTTAAGGATATGGCTGGCGTTTGTCCGCCCAGATTCATGCGAGAACTTATCTCCACCATCCGAGCTAAGTACCCGGAATTGGTTATTCACAGCCATCGTCATTATACAGATGGGCTGTTTGTTCCCACCATGGGAGCAGCCGCTGAGGCTGGAGCACATATTGTGGATGTGGCTATCGGTGCATCCGTGCGTTGGTACGGTCAAGGCGAAGTTCTGTCCACCGCCGCATATATTGAAGATGAGATCGGCCTGAAAACGCATCTTGATAAGGAAATGATTCGGGCGACCAATTTCAAGCTCAAGCAGATCATGCCATATTATGATCGTTATACCGCGCCGTATTTTCAGGGCATTGATCATGATGTTGTTCGCCATGGTATGCCGGGCGGTGCAACTTCTTCGTCACAGGAAGGCGCTCTCAAGCAAGGGTACATCAAGCTCTTGCCTTATATGCTGAAGTTCCTTGAAGGAACCCGTAAAGTTGTTCGTTATCACGATGTTACTCCCGGTTCCCAGATTACCTGGAATACTGCCTTTTTGGCTGTAACTGGTGCATACAAGCGGGGCGGAAGTCGTGAAGTACGGAGATTGCTGAATGTTTTGGATATCGTGACCCTGTGTAAGGAAGAAGAGCTTACCAGTCATGAGCGCGAAGCCAGACTCGCTCTGTATCGCGACTCCAACGATGCTTTCCGTAACCTGTTGCTCGGCAAATTTGGCAAACTGCCTCTCGGTTTCCCGGCAGATTGGGTTTACCAGTCTGCGTTTGGTAAAGGGTGGGAGATTGCCATTAAGGAGCGCACTGAGGAATCTCCATTGACCACATTGGTCGATGTTGATTTGGACGCGGAAAGGCAAGCCTTGCAAACCCGTTTGCATCGGCAGCCTACAGAAGAAGAATTCGTTATGTATCTTAATCATCCCGGTGATGCTATTTCGACTATCGATTTCTGTGAGAAGTTCGGCAACATCAACAATCTGCCCGTCGATGTTTGGTTTGAAGGGTTGGAAAAGGGTGAAGTTCTGCATTTCCAGGGCAATTGCATGAAGCCTCACCGGATGCGTATTTTGGATATCTCTGAGCCAGATGAGAACGGCATGGCCGTTGTCAGATATGTTCTCGATTCTGAAATTATGAGTCACCAGGTCAAGGTTGCTGAGCCGGATGTCGGTGGTAAGGAAGCGACAGAGATGGCTGACCCGACCAATGATTATCATGTCGGTTCGCCGAGTAACGGTGATTTGTGGGTGACGCACGTTAGACCTGGCGACAAAGTTAAGGCGGGCGAAGAGCTCTTCAATATCTCCATCATGAAACAGGAGAAAGCCGTAACCGCAAAAGTAGACAGTACTGTCAGACGTGTTATCAAGTCCGCTAAATACACCGAGGATAAAAAGATGATTCCGGTGGTTGAAGGTGAATTGATTGTTGAACTTGGTCCTGAAGTCGGAGTCTGTCCGACGTGTAAGTTCGATGTCCCTGGCGAGGAGTGTAACTTCTGTCCGAACTGCGGTCAGAAAATTTAAGAAATTTGTTAAGTATAATAAATTGGTCTAGTTTATAAAATTAAGCTCGACGAAATGAGTATTGCGGTAATTTGTAGGCCGACGCGTAGTAACTACGCGTCGGCCTTGTTTTTTGGGGAAATTAGAGATGTTGTTTCCCTGTGCTTTGAGTGTGAAAAATGATTTGATATGCGATTTTTTGGGCCAGTGGTCCAACCAATAGTTTCATTGACGAATAGGTCTGATACCCTGTAAGCGGGAACTCGAAGCTCAAGTCTTGATTGTTCTTTTTAGTATTAAATCTAAATAGTAGAAAGTTAGAGACCTCGGAGCGGAGAGAGAATCTTATCCGTTTACCGCAGGGACTTTCCAGGAGGAAATGATGGCCAAGACCCAGAAAAAGCCCGCCGAAAAGGCATCTGCCAGCAAAGTTGGGGCGAAAACTGAGAGTCTCGAACAGAAGTTGGTCCTGAATGGGGCTGACATCAAGAAGATCGGTGAAGAAGCCGAACTTCTCGTAGGCGGAAAGAACTACAACACCGCCATCATCAGCCAGGTTGCAGGGATCAGGGCTCCTGAATTCCGGGCGATCTCATCTCATGTCTTTCATCATATCCTCGATGAGACCAAGGTCAACGCCGCTGTTGTCCGCGCCACTGTGGACAAGGAATACAACAAGGTTGACTGGACTTCCGACGAAGTTAACGAAGACTCCGAATATTTACAGCAGTTTGTGCGTGATGTTGGCAAGAAGGTTCGTGAGCAGTCTGAAAAGCAGTCTGGAACCCCCATCAAGCTGCGCACCTTTATTAATAATGTTGTAGAAGGGTTTGCAACTTCTCCTGAAGGCATTGATCAGCTCCGCATGCGTTCGGTTCTGGTTCAGTCCGCTATTTTGTCCGTTGAAATTCCTGTCAAAATTGGCAAGGAAGTCATGGGCGCATATAATTCTATATGTAAAGAAGCCGGTATGGATGATGTTCCTGTTGCCGTGCGTTCTTCCGCTGCCGGTGAAGATAGCCGCAAGAAGGCTTTTGCCGGATTGCAGGATACCTATCTGAATATTGTTGGCGCTGATGAGTGCCTTGAAGCATACCATTGGGATTGCGCTTCCGCATACAATCTCCGTTCTATGACCTATCGCCGTGAGGCCATTCTTGATGCCATTACAAAGGCTGAGGAAACCGGTGATGTTGCCATTGCCGAACTCGCCAAGAAAGAGTGGGCTATTGAGCATACCTCTTTGTCTGTGTGCATCATGCGCATGATCAACCCGGTTATTTCGGGTACAGCGTTCAGCGCGGATACGGCCACAGGTTGCCGTGGTACTGATCGGAATGATCTAGTGTCCATTGATGCCAGTTACGGTTTAGGTGAGGCTGTTGTCGGCGGCATGGTTACTCCTGATAAATTTTATGTATTCCAGCGTGATGGTGGACGTGAAGTCGTCATTCGTTACATGGGCTGCAAAGAAAAGAAGATTATTTACAAGGAAGACGGCAGCGGGACCCAAGTGGTCAAGGTGCCTGAGAATGAAGTTTATCGATGGGCTCTTTCCATTGCGCAAGCTGAGGTGGTTGCGCAGGGTGTGCGAGCTATTTCCAAGGCGTATGGCGGCATGATCATGGACTCTGAGTTCTGCATCGACAAGTCTGATCGACTCTGGTTTGTTCAGGCTCGTCCCGAGACTCGTTGGAATGAGGACATCGAACAGCATCCTAATACAATCTTTATGCGTCGCCTTGAAGTTGATAAGAAGGCCATTGCTTCGGCCGAAGTCATTCTTGAGGGCAACGGTGCTTCCCGTGGAGCAGGACAGGGTACGGTCAAGTATCTTCGTTCCGCTCTTGAATTGAATAAAATCAACAAAGGCGACATCTTGGCCGCCGAGCGCACTGACCCGGACATGGTTCCCGGTATGCGTGTTGCATCCGCTATTCTCGCCGATGTCGGTGGTGACACGAGTCACGCAGCCATTACTTCTCGTGAATTGGGTATTCCGGCTATTATTGGTATCCAGCGTCTTGAGTCCTTGCGGTCTCTTGATGGGCAGCAGGTTACGGTCGATGGTTCCCGAGGTAAGGTTTACCGCGGAGAATTGCCACTGGTCGAAGTAGGCGGTGAAATTAATGTTGCAGAACTGCCTGCCACCAAGACGAAAGTCGGTCTGATTTTGGCTGATGTCGGTCAGGCGTTGTTCCTGTCTCGTCTTCGTGATGTGCCTGATTTTGAGATCGGGTTGCTTC
Source organism: Pseudodesulfovibrio nedwellii (assembly GCF_027923765.1). Lineage (NCBI taxonomy): Bacteria > Pseudomonadati > Thermodesulfobacteriota > Desulfovibrionia > Desulfovibrionales > Desulfovibrionaceae > Pseudodesulfovibrio > Pseudodesulfovibrio nedwellii. The sequence continues at coordinate 538,071 of NZ_AP026709.1, forward strand.
GTGCCGAGTTCATGCTTGGTAACATTGGTGTTCATCCTATGGCTCTTGAAGCTTATGACAAGGATGTTCTGAATGATCTGGTGGAAGAGAAAATCCAGCAGATGGATATGCGGCTGACTAAAGTCATGAAAGAACAGCTTGCGTCTGGTTTGATTACTATGCCGCTCAAACTTCGTGAATACGTTGGTCTTATTACCGGCCTGACTTCTAAGATGGAAGCTTTGGCAGAGCAGGAAAGTGCACGCAGTACGGACGAAGTTCTGGCCATGCATCGTCGCCTACGCGAGATGGATCACAAGTTGGATGATCACATTGCTTTGGCAACAGAACGGCTTGATATCCTTAAGACGTCCATTGACGCTGAAGCTCACGTTGCTGTGGTTCTTGGGTATCATGATATGCTGGAAACCATGCCGGAGATCCGGTCTGAGGCGTGGACCATACGCCAGCAGCATGAAAAAATTGTGGCTGAATATGTTGAACGGCTGAAAGATGAACCTGAATTTTGTGCTTATCTCGACAAGATTATTAGTCTGCGAGAGGAAGTAGCCCTCAAGATGGGACTTAAGTCGGAGATGGATGAAGTGGCAACTTTGCCTGATCGCATTCGTCGTCTTCTCGAAACCCGAGGCTATACCACTGGTAAGGAAAATTACATTCAGACTTTGTCTCAGGGCTTGGCTCTTTTTGCCATGGCCTTTTACGGCAGCAATATCGTTTACCGAACCACTGATTTCAAATCTAATGAATACCGGAACCTGCTTGGTGGGTTGTTGTTTGAAGCTCATGAAGACAACCCCATGATCGGATATCGTGGTGTATCACGTAATATTCATGATTGGGAACTGGAAGCCTTCAAACTTGCACGTGGCATTTATGGCAGTAAAAATCTGTCTATCATGTTCCCGTTTGTTCGTACTTTGGAAGAAGCCCGCTCCATGAAACGGTATCTCAAGCAGGTGCATAATCTGGAATCCGGTAAGGATGATCTTAAAGTTATTCTTATGGCGGAAATTCCGAGTAACGCGATATTGTGCAAGGAATTCCTCAAGGAAGTTGACGGGTTCTCCATCGGGTCAAATGATATGACACAGATGGTGCTGGCCACTGATCGTGACAATGCGAGTTTGCAGCATATCTACGACGAGGAAGATCCTGCCGTTGTCTGGGCCATCCTGTCTGCCATTTTTGCTGGACAGAAAGTTGGCAAAAAGGTCGGTTTCTGCGGTCAGGGTGTATCTAACAGCGTCATCCTGCGCGGATTGGTTGCCATTGCCGGTATTGTTTCCGCTTCGGTGGTTCCTGATACCTATCATCAAACCAAGGTTGAAATGGCCGCTATCGAGTCTGAAAATATTAAGACTCGTGACTTGGGTGCTTGGCTTAAGATGCAGCATATGAATAATCTTCAGGATTTGCTTGAAGCGAATAGCTACGGGCACATCTTGAAGAAGTATAAGTCTCCCGAAGACTTCATGGAATGGTATGAGGGCGAACTTGACCGTTTCGGTGAGCAGCTTCGAGACCACATTGAAACCCCCAAGGAAGAATTCTATCGTCAGGAGATGGAGCAATTCCGGGCCGTGTTCCATAAGCCAGTTATCTATGCCAGTTGGGATTGGCATAATACTGTCACGGATGCTATGCGTCACGCTGGTTTTGAGTCCTTTGATGAACAAGAGGCTGCTCTTGAAGAGCAGCGTAAAAAGCAGTGGTAACAGACTGTATTAAATAAAAACAGAAAAGGCCCCTGTCCGAAGACGGGGGCCTTTTTTTATCAAGTAAATTTGGTAATTGTCAGGCTATTTTGTCAGTAATGCTTCCGATCCCCGTATCCAGGGTAGAACTGATGGCTTGTTGAATATCGACATCTGTCCCGGTTGAGCTAAAATCTGTTCCGGCTCCAAAGAATTCTTCCGTTCTGGAGGCGACTTCTAATCCGGCGACGGCTTGTTCCATGGAATCCACGCCTCTCGCGTTCATGCCGGAAGCGATTATACTGCTTTCTTCGCCGACGGATTCTGGGCCTGATAGCATGTTGTCCATGGCAATGGACTGTACTGTGTCGGTTGAAATACTGATATCGGACATGGAAGCCTCCGTTGTAATGGAATTCCTTGTCCTGAGTATGCCCCAGTCATTTGGGGGTTGCAAGTTCGTTAGAAAAAGAAAACGCCATAGGCGCCCCGACCTTTCGGTGGGGCGCGAAATATTGGCTTCAGCGTTTGAAAAATTACGACACCGTGTCGAGGAATCCCTGTCCAAAATTCTTGAGCGACTGATTTAATTTAACTAAATCGTCGTCCGGGATTTTACGGATAGTTTTGCCGTCGGAATCAATGATTTCGACTTGTACAGTGTCATTCTCTTCAAGGATGTTGAATTTCAATTTGACGTCATTCGTTTCGAGATGTTTTTCAGCTTCGGCAATGAGTGCTTTGAGTTCATCCCTGGAGTGGGTGTTGGACTGCTTGTCCGCTTCGGAACTGTCGGTTCCATTAACCGCATCAATACGTACTTCAGTTTTTTCATCCTGTGCCGGCGGCTTATCCACTGCCTTCGCTGAAGTTGCGTTCTCCGAACGTAACTCCTGCTTCACATCAATACTGATTTCGGGGATATTCATGGTCTCCCTCCCTGGTGTTACACGAATCATCCCAACCTAACTTGCCTCTTACGTATGTTATCGGCAGAAACTGCGTTATCTTTAGAGAGAAAATTTCATGTCGTCCGTAAAGCGTTGTGTAGCAACAGTAAGGCAATAGCCGTTGACGCTGATACAAATTTTGAATATGGTTCCTATAAATCAAAAACCATGAAATATCAGACGGTTTGTTTAACAAATTTGTTCGTCGACTTGGTTATTTCATGAGATAACCCAAAAGTGTTACTCCAGAGTATTCATGCCGTTTTTATTGAAACACCATTTTGATCCAGATTGGGATCCCTCAAAACTTAGACCAGAAGAACAGGCTGACGGAAGCGTGGACCACCATGAATTGAACTTCGTCAACAATGTTTCGAAGGGTGATGTCATCGCCGAATGGGTTGACATAGAAGAAGGGGAGGATGTTGATCGTCGGTTTGTTTTTGATGATAAAGAGTTTCCGGCCGGGCGTGGAACCGGCCTTAGACAGAAATTCCCCGACACGTTGTTTGCAGCTGTTGATGGGTATGTCTGTTATAAAGAAGGGAAAATTCTTGTTAGAGAGACTCTGACGGTTCATTGGGACATCGATTACCATACCGGGAACGTGGATTTTGTTGGCAACATCTCTGTTGAAGGGTCCGTTCGTTCGGGGTTCACTGTGCGAGGAGTGAAGGTGACCATTGCCGGGCAGGTTGAAGGTGCTCGCATTGAGGCGACCCGTAATCTGAATTGTCATGGTGGCGTCAAAGGCGGTAAAATCGCTCATTTGGAAGCCGGACATGATTTGAAGCTCGCTTACTGTGAATACGCTACACTCATTGCAAAGAACGATATTCTTATCAAGGGAGCGCTTATGCATAGCAACGTCTATGCTGGAAAGCGTTTGGCTGTAGGTCACCGGCTTACAGGCGGAAATATCTGTGCATATGACTATATTTATGTTGGTGGGCAGCTCGGAGGCGGATTAGATACGGATACTTCTCTGGTTATGGGATATAAGCCGTCGCTATTGCATGCAGATGAAGAGTATAACAAGCGTATCAAGAGCCTTCATGATGATATAGCTTCATTTGAAAAGGCATTGAACAAAGGAAACGAATTTCGTGCCGAGTTTAAGCCCAAATTGGAGTCCGCCATCAAGGAATTGGATTTGTTGAAGGCGTTGAAGGTTAAGTTGTGGGACGGTATATACGCTACAGAGCGTCTTGATGAGTGCAAGGTTTTGGTTCCAGGGGTGGTAAAACCTGGTGTTGAGATAAGTATCGGGTCAGCATTTTTGAAAGTAGATGATTTCTTGGAAGATGTGTATTTTTATTATGATAACGATGAAGTAAAAATCGGTGCTTCCACCGAAAAAGTTAAAAGATAGTATATGGATATTGCAACTTTAATAGGCTTGGCTGGTGCGTTTGGACTTGTGGTTACAACCATTTTTATGGGTGGAAACGCAGCTGGATTCATCGATATTCCATCGGTGGTCGTTGTTCTTGGTGGGACGTTTGCCGTTACTTTTGTCATGTTTCCTCTTGGCGTTGTTATCAATGCCATTAAGGTCGGCATGAAGACGTTACTTTTCAAGTCGAATGATCCACTTGAAATTATTCGTCTTATTACGGGATTGGCAGATACGGCCCGTAAAGAGAGTATTATCGCTTTGGAGAAAGTCGCCATCGATGATCCGTTCCTCAAGAAAGGGGTTATGCTCGTCGTGGACGGTTCCAGTGAAGGGCTTGTTCGATCCGTTATGGAGATTGAATTGGAATTCATGAAACAGCGGCATAGACAGGGACAGGCTGTTTTCAAAGGTATGGGCACCATGGCTCCAGCGTTTGGCATGATCGGTACGCTGATCGGTTTGGTTAATATGCTTTCCAATCTCTCAGATCCTTCCTCCATTGGGCCTGCTATGGCCGTCGCACTTCTAACAACCTTTTATGGGGCAGTTATGGCCAACTGCATGTTCCTTCCAATGGCCACCAAGCTAGAGGAGAGATCCACCGAGGATGTTTTGTTCATGCAGATTATGATTGAAGGTGTTTCTTCCCTGCAACGCGGTGATCATCCTTCTGTGGTTAAGGAAAAACTCCAGGCCTTCCTGTCTCCCGCACTGCGTGAGGAAAGCGCGTAATTCTACGTGTGATTCGGAGGTTGTGTGGCTAAACAAGTAAAAGAATTCGTCAAGAGAAGGCCCCCGGATGATCCCCCGGTTGATGAGGGGTTACCTCCGTGGATGGCAACTTTTGCTGACATGATGACACTTCTTTTGTGTTTTTTCGTCTTGTTACTGTCCTTTGCTGAACAAAGCGAACAGAAGTACCGGGATGCTTTGGGCTCGATCAAGGGAGCCTTTGGTGCCAAAGAGATTCGCGCTGTTTCAGAGGATATGGCTCAATTCAATACGAGTAAAACAGCCAAGGACATGGCGGCCGATATATCGCATGATGAACGATTGCTTCTTGGTGTTGTCATGCGGATTAAGTCTCTTCTTGAAGATGACGATATCAAGTTGAAAGAAGGGATGGGGGTGACAGCGGACAGAAATGGTGTTGTGTTTAGTGCCAATTCCGCAGCCCTTTTTGTCCCTGGTTCTGCTGATTTGGCGGATGGTGCCAAGAAAATTCTCGATAATGTTGTGAAAGTTCTCAAGGATTACAAGTTGAATATTGTTGTGCGTGGACATACCGATGACAAACCGGTTTCTTCGCGGAGATATCCGTCGAATTGGGAATTATCAGCAGCCCGAGCAGCCATGGCTTTGAATTATATTATTGATGAGGGTGGTATTGGGATCAACAGGGCTAAAGCTGTTGGTTATGCGGATACCCGTCCGGCAGTTTCCAATGATTCTGATGAAAATCGACTGAAAAATCAACGAGTTGAATTTTATCTTCATATGCCACAACGGGATGCGTGGTAAGGTATGGCCAAACAGGAAGCAATGGAACAACAGGGTGGTGTAAAAGCTGATCCGCCCAAGCCTGATGAAGGGATTCCACCGTGGATGGCGACATTTGCCGACATGGTCACTTTGTTGCTGTGTTTTTTCGTGCTTCTTTTATCGTTTACCAATACCGATGTTACTAATTTTAAAACAATGATTGGTTCTATTCAGGAAGCCTTGGGGGTGCAGTTCGATGATGCTGGCGCCACAGCGGTTCCCTATGCTGATACGAGTTTTTCCGAACGTAAAACTGTTCGTGAAAATAGACAGATTGTCGAACTTGGTGCACGGATCAAGAAGAGTATCCGGGCAAAAGATTTGGTGCATATGGCTCGTGTCAGCAGTGATAAGTCGGGAGTTATGCTTCGTTTAAGTAATCAGGCCATGTTCAACAAAGGCTCTGCGGAACTGACAGATGAGGCCAAGAAGGGGCTCTTCGTGGTTATTAATGCCATGGAAGGGACGAATTTTAATCTTGTCATCCGAGGTCATACGGATGGAGAACGAGTAGAGTCGAAAATATACAGATCCAACTGGGAGCTGTCCGCAGCCCGAGCCGCACGATGTCTGCGGTATATTCTCGAACATTCAAAGATTCCAGCAAATCGCATGAAAGCCGTTGGTTATGCCAGCGCCAAACCCATTCTCCCGAGTACCTCTGAGGAAAACAGACGCATAAATCGCAGGGTCGAATTTTTTTACATGCCACCCGGGCGATCAAAATGGTAATATTTCCAGCAAAAAAGCCCCGCCAATTTGGCGGGGCTTTTTTGCGTCATACAAAGAAAATGGTGGAGGCGGGGAGAGTCGAACTCCCGTCCGAGAACGATCCGTGAAAGCTTCTACAGGTTTAGGTCCGGAATAATATTTCGCCTAGAGGATTGCACCGGGCCAAACAGCCCCTAGACTAGTCCTCTTATTATTTCGCGCCATAGCCAAAGAAACCCAACTATGATGCTAGCCCTATAGTTTGTCGATCCTATCCGCTCATAAGGCGTCGGCGGTAGAATCGTGACACTCTAAGGTGTCATGTAGCAATTCTGCAATTAAGCAGCCATTGCGTAGTCGTAATTGTCGTTTGCAATTATCTTGTGGTCGATTTTTACGAGGCCATCGACCAACCTCGACCTGCGGCCTTGACTTCAACTATCCCCGTCGAAACCAGTGCGCCCCCATGTCAATGAACTAACGGACACAACGTATATAAGTAGTTTGATTGGTTTGGCAACTCAAATCGGGACGTGAAAAAAGAAAAAATGATCAACGTGAAGATCTGTATTTTAAAATAGTATTATTTCAGTGGCTTATTAGTTTTTCTAAGCAATCTCTAGAGTGCGGAATAATCCTGTGAATGTCATGTAAGGAGTATTTCTTATTGAAGGTAGAAGGATGGAGGCAGAATGAGCCGTTGAATAGTTAATCGAGTGTCCGGCGGTATCTTTTCAAGCCGATGACAACAATTATTATCCAGAAAATGAGGATCGGCCAAACATGATGGATTGATTCTTCAAAGTTATTACCTTTGAGAAGGATTCCTCTGATAAGGCGAAGGTAGTGTGTTAGGGGAAGAATTGAACCGACAGCCTGTGCCCATTGAGGCATTCCCCTGAAAGGAAACATGAATCCTGAGAGCAAAAGGGATGGCAGAAAGAAAAATATGGACATTTGAACGGCTTGGAGTTGGTTCTTGACGACGGTCGAGATTGTGACCCCAACAGAAAGATTTGCTCCGATGAAGATCAGGGAGAGAGCAAACACTAATGTAACACTTCCGTGCATGGGTACATTAAATAAAAGGCGAGCCGCCAGAATAATTAATGTTATCTGAATATATCCCACCAGAATATAGGGAATGATTTTCCCAAGCATGACTTCAAGCGGGCTTACAGGGGTGGCAAGTAGGTGCTCCATGGTTCCACGTTCAGATTCTCTTGTAATAGCGAGTGACGTAATCATGACGAGCGTGAGTGTTAAAATGACGCCGATTAGCCCTGGGACAATGTTGTACTGGCTTTCCGCTTCAGGATTGTAATCATTATGGATACGAATATCGACCGGAGGCAGGCTCTGATTGAGTTTAGCAGCTGGTCCTTTGAGTTCTTTGGCGAGGGCCCGTCGGATAATTTCAGGGAATGAACCTGCGGCATTGCCGGTTGCCATCGGGTCTGTTGCATCAGCTTCAAGAAGCAGAACAGGCCTATCATTGCGGAGCAGGTCGCGCTCGAATTGTTCGGGTATCGTAACGACGAATTGGACTAGTCCTTCTCGGATGAGCCTAGTGGCTTCGGCACGAGTTTTTGGATGGTGCGTAATGTCAAAGAAGGTACTTGTTTGCATCCCGGTTATAATGGCTCGGGAGAATTGTGAATTATCCGCAGAAAGCACTGCCGTGGGCAGGTGGCGCGGATCCGAGTTGATGGCATATCCGAAAAGAACCAACTGAATGAGTGGAATACCGATCATCATGGCAAAGGTAAGTCTGTCCCTTCGCATTTGTATGAATTCTTTGCTGACCATTGCAATGAATCGTCTGAGGGAAAAGAAGGTCATTCCAGATCCCCTTTGCTTTGCTGCATCAGGTCAATGAAAACTTCTTCAAGGCTGGTATCTATCAGAGTCCAGTCATAAGGGTGTTTTTGAAATGGTTTGATATCCTTTTCAAGGAGTTCGGCATTTCTGCCACTGACATGAAGTGTGTTTCCAAAGGCAACAACCTGATCAATGTCGGGAAGTGTTTTGAGTTGTTCAGAAAGGGCGTGAAGCGCTCCCTCGCCATTTGTAAGGCTAACGTTCCATGTCGTCAGTTGTGCGTTCTTGATCATTTCTACAACAGTACCAGTCGCGAGAAGGGTGCCATACGCAATATATGCGAGTCTGTGGCATCGTTCGGCTTCATCCATGTAATGTGTGCTGATAAGGGCTGTGATGCCTTGAGAAGCAAGGGTGTGCACTTGGTCCCAGAAATCTCTGCGTGCACCTGGGTCCACGCCAGCAGTTGGCTCATCCAGAAGGAGCAACTTGGGGGAATGGAGTGTGCTGACACCGAGGGAAAGTCTTTGTTTCCAGCCTCCAGAGAGATTTCCTGCCAGTTGCTTTTCAAAGGGACCAAGTCCCATTCTTTCAATACATTCGCCTGCTTTTCGTGTTGGATTGTTTAAGCCAAATACACGAGCCGTGAATTCAATGTTTTCTCTGACAGTCAAGTCTTCGTATAAACTGAATCTTTGCGTCATGTATCCAACATGTGGTTTGATGCGGGCGGATTCATTGATAACGTCATAACCAAGACAAGTTCCAGAGCCGGAATTCGGCTTGAGGAGTCCACATAGCATGCGGATAGACGTTGTTTTCCCTGATCCGTTTGGACCGAGAAAACCGTAAATTTCACCCTTGCGGATTTTCATGTCCAGATTGTTGACAACGGTTTTTGGACCAAAGGATTTAGTCAACCCCTGCACGTCGATGATTATATCAGAGGACATACGATAAGCCGTTAGTTTTATTGAGCAAGTGCGGGGATGGTGATATCGATTGGCTGCCCTGGGTGGAGTTGAGTGGCGTCTTCTCGTGACGATTTACCCTTGAGCATAAAGACGAGTTTTGCTCGACTTTGACTGGAATAGATTACGGGTGGAGTGAATTCGGCCTCAGGCGAAATGTATGAAATTGTTACATCAATTGGCTTTTCGGCTCCGTCATATGTTACGATTGCTTTTTGGCCTTGTTGAATCTTTCCGACGATTGTTTGAGGGACATAGAATCGAACTTCAACATTTTCCGGTGGTAACAAGGATACGACCGGCTGTCCGGGAGATATCCATTCGCCGACTCTGAAAAGGGTATCAAATACGAATGCGGAACTGGGTGCTGAACGTATTTTTTGGTCAAAATTCCATTGAGCCTGATCAAGCATGGCTTGGGCTTGTAGCACTGCCGCCATGGCCGCTCTTATTTCATCACTGCGTGCGCCGAGTCGTGCCGTTGTCAAGTCTGCTGTCATCTGTTTGACCTGTTGAATTTTTTGATCATAGTCACTTTTTGATCTGTCTAGTTCTTCCTGAGAGATCGTTTTTTCGGCGATGAGTTTTACGCGGCGCAAATATTCGATTTTTGCCAAGGCCGCCGAGGCTTTTGCCTGTCTGAGTTGGGCCTGGATTGATGCGATCTCTGATGGGCGCTGTCCTTTTTCAAGGTTGGCGAGATTGTCTTGTGCGCGATGCAATCCGTGTGTGGCTTCATCTACAGCGGCTTTCTCGAAATTTCGCTCTAGAGCAAAAAGAGGGGCGTTTTGGGGGATGGTTTGCCCTCGAGAGACAGAGAGGTCATTGAGAGTCCCTCCAATTGGAGATGCGACAAGAACATATTCTCCTTCAACATACCCCTGAAAGACGTTGGTCGGTCCCTCCGAGCAAGCAGCGATGAGGAAAATAAAGCCGGTAAAGATGAAAAATGTCTTTTTTATCATGGTGTATTAGTTTTGTTGAGTGTGCAACAAAGTACGCCTGTTCGAACAAAAAAACAATCTATCAAGAGAAGAAACCATATTGGTTTTCAGTTTTGAATGTCTGAAAGGCGTGAGGGTTTGAATTGTTTTTAGTCCAACATGCCTGAGAAGGCTTTTACTCAGCGAAAAAAAGAATCCCGTAAATCATTATGATTTACGGGATTCATTTCAATCGTGGTAGCGAGGAGAGGACTTGAACCTCCGACTCTACGATGACCGTTGTAACATGTCACCAACTATCTAATATTATTGAATTTTCCTATGGTATTTCAAAAAGCCTGACTGTAAAAGAACGAATGAATATGTACCAAATGTGTACCAAAATCAGTTGTGGTGGTCAAGTCAGTACAGAATTGGAACACTTTTTTGTATCCATCCAAACCGAAGATTCCTAATTCCAGAATCCGAGAAATTCGAAATTTCAATTTCACCAATGTGGAAAATGGCTTCTCCTGACCGACGACAACGTGATTTAAGGTTTGTTCCTTAGGATACATATGATGGAGTCTCATTAGGCATAGATAATTTATTCAGAAATCCCTTCTAAGGCCTTTTTAAGGAGGATTTGAAGAACTGGTCGAACTTAAATTGTAATCCTTTAGATGGAGAATGGACCTTGTCGGCAACAACAATTCTTGAAATTTACAATGGTAGGGAAATCACGGTCACGGATGGGATGTTGAATCTCACCAGTCTTTGGAAGGCGTGTGGTGGGGAACAGAGGAATAAGCCTACAAAGTGGTTTGCCAATAGCAGCACTTGTAAATTGGTTGAGGCTGTTGGAAAGAAAAAAGGTCAGGATTCTGACCTTACAAAATTTGTTAAGGGTCGTAACGGCGGCACCTTCGCCCATCCCATTATTGGCCTTGCCTATGCCAAATATCTCAGCCCGGAGTTCCATATCTGGTGTAACAAAATCACGGTCACAGACGGGATGTTGAACCTCACCAGCATGTGGAGAGCGTGTAGGAGAAATCAAAACCGCAAACCCGCTGAGTTTTTACGCTGGGAAGGTTCTCAGCGGCTGATAGACGCGGTTGATGAAAAGTTGGGCAAAGTTGGGATATCCCAACTTATCAATATCACCAAAGGTCGCTACGGCGGAAATCAGGTCCATTCTATTATTGGCCTTGCCTACGCCAAATATCTCAGCCCGGAGTTCCATATCTGGTGAAATGAGATTTTGTTGGTAAAGAAATCATCACCACGGACGGGAAGTTGAATCTCACCAGCGTGTGGTGAGGATGTCACTCTGAAGCCCGCTGCTTGGCTTCTCCGCATGATGCTCAAAGGATGTTGGTTGCCTTGCCCTTGAGGGAAAAACTAAAGGTAAGATTATCTTACCTTTAACCAACATCAATCGCCCCCTCGAATGTCTTCGGCTTTCCAAGGTCGGGGAACTGATGAATGCACTATCGTCAAAGAAGAATCCAAAGGCGGGATAATCCCGCCTTTGACCAATATTAAAAAAGGCCGTTACGGCGGCACGTTTGCCCATCCCATTATCGTCACAGTCACGGACGGGATGTTGAATCTCACCAGTCTTTGGAAAGCGTGTGGTGGGGATAAAAGCAATCAGCCCCATGCTTTTCTCCGCTCTCCAGCAACTGAAAAGATAATGATTGCTTTAGTTAAGAAGTCTAAAGCCGTAAATATTACGGCTTTGACCAACATTAAAAAAGGTCGCTACGGTGGAAACTTTGCCCATCCCATTATTGGCCTTGCATATGCTAAATATCTCAGCCCGGAGTTCCATATTTGGTGCAATGATGTTTTGGTGACATGTAACACGCTTAAATAATGAAGTTTTTGTGTTATTCAGAAAAAAGTTTAACTTTCTTCTGAAATCTACTGAAAAATATCTATTCGATGTGACTAATAACATTATCGGAAGCACGAAACGTCAGCAATATTTTAACCGCCTTCCCCGGCATCGGAGAGACATGACCCCATCCTAAGTGAAAAAAGAGGCTAATAGCAATGTGTCATCGGCATAGACCTACATTGTTTTCGTTTTGCTTAAAAAATTAGACCATCCGCATTTTGATCGGACTTTAGTAGTCTCTGAAGTTCAAACAAACCGACATTTGAAGAAAAAAAATTGCAAGAAGGGGAAAGCATCTTGTTGTAACGGGTCTTTTTTTGCGCAAAAAAAAATGAAAAACGTCATAAGCGTCTCTGAATTGGTCAGGGACGGAAACATCAAAAAATATTAAATAAATGAGTAATGCTCATATGGAGAATTCAATGATAAAGAATATGGATTTAACGAGAAAAAATTTATGGAATTTGAAGCCATTCCCGTTGCAGCCCAGTGTATGGAAAAGAAAAAAACAGATGCGAGAATTGATTATTGAAACTAAAATTGACCTTCGCATTATTCGCCATCGGATTGAGAATCTATTGGATTATGATCCGATGGCAACGGCTCTTTGCTATGGTGGACAGACTGGGAGGGCTGCATAATGATAAATTATGAATTTTGCGAAATGATGAATGTGGCAGAGGCGCGGAATGATATACTGTATGGAATGCCTATAAGACATGCTGAGAATGTTTATGGAAAGCACTTGCAACAAGGTTTCTACGCCAAAGACATTGTAGCGATTGAATACGATGGGAATGAAGATGGTTGGATATTTGTTTTTACAAATGAAAATATTGAAGATTGTTGGGCTCTAAAAGTGATTGGAAGTGGGCCTGATGATTTTGTTGAGATTACCAATATCCCTGACGAAATCTTGAGCATTCTCAGTTATAATTATAATAATTCTGGTTCCTAATATCTAGGCTTGATGGAAAAAAGAATATGAATTTTATTTTGGCCTTTATAGATGTTGCAGAAAGAGTCCAACGAATGACTATTGCTGTTGAGTATGCCTTGTCAGAAAATAGTTCCATGGTTAGGGCAGACTCTCTCGAATACATTAATAAAATAACTGATATTATAGATATGGCTCAGCCGATAGTGGGTTGGATGGAGAGGGCGTTTGCAGAAATTGATGCGGTCAAAATTCGAATGAAAACGCTTCTGGAAAAACACTATTCTCCTAATTCGTTTTATGAAGCCGCTTAATATTAAAATATAAATTCAACTTATAACTTCTATTGGTAAAAACTACCCAGATATCCTCGTGAAGGCGATTGAGAGTTAAAGATTAATGGGGCAGCGTATTCGTTGTTTTTACGTTGCCTCATTTTTAATTTAGCAGTTCAAAATAGCCCAAAACGGAAAAAGTCAACACTTCGAAATCGTATAATACTATGAAGAGAGTAAATATCTGGTTAAACAAATCCAGAAAAAGTTTTCTTCAATAACCCAAAAAAGAATAATTCAACACTCCTGTTTCGTATAAGAGAGTAGGAAGACTATTTGTTGAACAACTCCCAAAAGAATAAATTCCAGCGAAGTTCGAACTAATGCGAGGCGCGTAGCAGCCGAGTGAGAGTTCGACTCGTAGGTGGGCGAAGGCGCAGCCGCCCAGCTACGAAACATCTTCAATATTAATCAAAACACTTCAAGATTGAGGCTCTCCGCTTCGCTCCGATCCTTTCGCCCTCCCGGCGGGGAACGAATTCTTCACGTCCAGAGCTTCGCTCTGGCCTGAATTCGTCGTGAGCTTCGCCTTACTGGGGTGTTCAGATTTAAAACTTTTAAGAAAGGAACATATGGATAAAATTGATCAAATGTTAAAGGACTTAGAATCCAAAATCTTTTCCGATAATGCCGACAGGATATTCGCCAAAAGGCAACACCAGTATTGGAACGGATTCAAAGAGAAAGACCTTTTGAAGATTGTCCAGAAACAAATCAACAGATGCAAAAAGGAACTCACTCAGACAGGAATGTTCGCCAAAGATGAAGACCTCAAAGACCTTGTTTGGGCTTGTGTCGGGCGATGTAGTCTAAAGTACGACCCAGCTAAACCGGTCAAGTTTACAACTTACCTTCATACCGCAGTTGATAACGCCATAAAGGATATGAAGAATGACATCGCCAAAAGAATGAAAGGCGGTTCCTATGGTTCTGAAGAAAAGGTTTTTGACCATGATTATCAAATTAAAATACCGGTGCCTCACGCAAGATTTATTGACTATCTGGAGAAATACACCGGCCAGTCAAAAGCTGAAATTTTGAGAAGCATAATGTGCTGGATCATGTTCTATCTACTGGAATCCACACAGAAAGCGGCTGTAGACTTTGAAGAGGAATATTCTCCCGAAATATATTCCGAAGTCCTGCATGAATTTACAGAGAAATATCAACCAGCAAAGAAGACCAACAAATCCCGTGGATTTCATTTTGATGGAATCTCCATTTTAAACAAATTGCTGCGTCAATCGAAAATTTCGCCATCGAAATTCATGACAGCGGCAATTGAATTTTATTTGAAAGGAATCCAACACACAGTCGAAAACGAAGGGTTGGAAGCGGCAAGAGATACCGCTTTAACAATGCCTTTGTTTCGAGAGGCAATGGATATTCATTTTACAAATCAACTCTCCTAACTGGTGACCTTCCGGCTCGGCTGGAAAGTCGAGCAAAACGGCATCGTGAATGCCATCCTCATTACTTCCGGGGGTGGCATTCTCGTTTTGGAGAAAAGGAAATTAAACATGACAAAAGATAAGAAAATTACATTTCGACTAGATGACAATTTACATGAATTTTTGAGTCGCATTTCAGACTTGGATGAGTGCTCACTTTCCAGCGTTGTACGGCATTTTTTGATGCACAATGTCAGAGCGATTCAGGAACTCAAAGATTCAACCAACACAGAGGTTACTGGATGGTTCCTACGCAGACAGGCAGCGATGGCGGCAGATGCTTAGGACTGTCAATTTTTCTGCTCGGACCTGCACCCCGCACCCCCATACAAGGATAAAAACATGGCACGACCAAAACACAAGTCTCTCGACACCCTTGAAGGGCTGCGAGATGAAATGCTTCGACTTTATTTGAAAGCAAAATCAGGGAAAATTGAACCGAAGGAACTCGGAAAATTGATTTACGCGTTGAACACCGTTTCCCAGCTTATCCGAGAAATCGAAGTTGTCGACCGACTCGATAAACTGGAAGAGACACAAGAGATGCTGAACGATGTCTCAGCATAATATTAAACGTCGAATCCGTGCTCTGGAGAAGGTCCAAGCCACATTGGAGAGCTTCAAAACGGCTCATCTTGGAATAGTCAAATTTATTTGTACGGAAGACGAATTATCGCAACTTGCTCATGACATTGATGTCTGGAGCTTAACGGATGCTGGGGGGTGTTTAATCCCGCCTCCGAACGATCCTACGGAACTAGTGTCCGGCCTTTTGACAGGCCGATTTTTATTATTGAACGGCATTGCCCGTGTAACCTTTAACAGAAGGAATTAAAATGAGTAAATTTGGCTTTGAATTGATGGATGAACGGACCTTTCGTATTGGTGGAAAAAAATATGATATCCCAAATGCGGAGATTGAGCTTTCCACGATCTTTAAACCGGAAGAGCAATCGTACAATCAAGTTTTTCCTCAGCACGACACAGAACCTCTTTGCGCCTATAAAGCTCTTGACCTATATTGCTTGAAGCTCAATTGGCAGTTGTCAAAGATCAAGAGAATCTTCACCGAGAACGCTGACAATCTCTATAAAATGCAGCGAGATTTGCAGGCCCCAGAAGCGGCAAAATTGCTTTCAAAAGATGTTCAAGAATACTGCCGTCTTGTAGCCGAAGCTCGTCAAATGGCGGCTGATAAGAATTCTTTTGTGGACATGGTGAAATATCGGGCGACATTGCTTCCAGAGCCTTCGAGTAAAGAAGAGATGATGGTGCGCACCATAGCGCAGCAAACAATCAGGCAGGAGCTTGCAGCGCGTTATAAGCGGCTTGGACAAAATGACATGGAACGAACATCCAGTGCGTTGCGTTCCATTACAAAGACTGGTGACCTCGTTCAAGATTTGAACTTGTTGGAAGCCGTTCGAAAAAATACTCTTTTCGAACCCTCGGAGGGAATCTTTAAGATGGCCGAAAAGAAGTTGGTTGAAGCGTATTATCCGTGGATCAGTGATCTTGAAGAGATTGCAAAAGTTGTTGAAAAGTGGACTGCAAACAGAATGACTTTTCAAGCTATGCCAGCCTTGAAAGATGCATTGCCTTTCGGCCTTACACCGGAAAGTATTAAGGAAATGACCGAGCCGAAATCGGAACCGGAAAACCTTACAGAGATGATGAAGAAAGCTGCTTAGACGCGGTCTAAGAAGGGTGAGCGGGGTGGATGTTGAAACCCCGTTCATTTTTATCAAGTGATATAATAAAACGAACGTTTTTTATTCTTGTTTTGATATATAAAATGGGTTGACTATTTTATTCCATTGAATGTATAAATAAATCTCGTTGAACGTTTTATTATATCACTGGAGAAGTGATCATGGGAAAGGCAGTCGCATATGTCCGGGTTAGCACCACGAAGCAGGATGTTGAAAGTCAGGAGAACGCAATTCTGAAATACGCCGATTCCGAAGACATCAAAATTCACCAGTGGTTCAAACTGGAAGCCAGTAGTCGGAAATCGATTAAGGAACGCCGTATTGATGAACTTCTGAATGTCTTGGGAGATGGAGACACACTGGTTGTCTCGGAACTCTCCCGCCTCGGAAGATCATTGTCCCAGATTGTTTTGACGATTGATGAGTTGCTGGGGAAGGGTGTGACCTTTGTTGCTATCAAGCAAGGAATGAAGCTTAACGGAGCCAAGGATATCACTGCAAAGGTTCAAATTGCCATGTTCGGATTACTGGCTGAAATTGAGCGTGATCTTATCTCAGAGCGCACTAAAATGGGCTTAGATGCCGCCAGAGCGAAGGGAAAGACACTTGGCCGTCCGAAAGGCAGCAAAGGCAAAAGCAAGCTGGATGGACGTGAAGATGAGATTGTTGACCTGCTCCAGAAGGGGATCAGCAGACGCGCTTTAGCATTGTATTTGAAGGTTGCTCCCCCGACATTAGTAAACTTCATTAAGAGCCGAAATTTGAGCGTCTAAAGCCCCCCCCTGTCAAAAATGGCGGCTTCGTCGTTGCGGCTTCGGCCTCTCCATATTTTCGCAAAACCCTGACGTTGTCGGAGTTGAAAAAATTCGGACTAACCCCGATTACCTCAAATTAAGTGAGTCTTCGTTGGTGTAGGGCGGGATAAATTGGTAAGTGTCATAAGCAGCATACATTTCTGGACAAAGATAACAATAATTGTTTAATATATGTCGCTGCGCAACCTTTTGTAAATACAGGTTTTTTCTGTCAGGATGCTGATTGCTTTGCTTTCCAACACGGGGAAACCATTTAAGTGGCAGGTGGATTTATGGGTAAGATGAAAAAAAGAATAACAGTTCGTTTTTTTTCAATTGATGCTGATAGTGAATTTTTTAACGACTTTATCGCAATCCATCAAGCAAACCAAGTGAGCGGCAAGCCCGTTCGAGTCTTTAATGTTAGAGACAAAAAACATTTTATTAAAATACATGACGAATTTGAATATAGAGATTCGACTGTTTTCTTTTTGTCTGTCGTGAGAGAGCGCTATACGTGGCAAGCAAAAGCTCTTTCTGATGGAACAATATCGGGAATCTCTTTAAACCAAGGCATTATTGGCGATCCTTATTATTATTTCTTTCTACCTGATCGTAAGATTTTGATGGGGTTCACGACTGGGCCAAGTGCCAGCGTTCGAAGTGTGGCAAACACTGTCTTGCAGCAGTTCAAAAAGGATAGGACAGCAAAGGTGTTTGTTGAGCCTATTTCGAAGGAACAAGAATATGCAAGGATCAAAGACCTTGTAGAATTCTCAGAGGTTCGTTTTAGTGTGAATCCTGCTTCTCTTACTGCTGGTGGTGATGAATTGCCTAGCATCTTTAAAGGGTTGCGATCTTCGCCATTTATGGCAAACAGCTCAAGGCTTGAGCTTACTATTTCTGACTTTGGTGATGACGGATTCTCTCAAGAAAACCTGCTCGATGCGGTTGACTATCTCTCCGATAATGAGTGCTGTACCACTTTGATAGTGAGAGGGCTTGATGCTGAAGGCGAAAGCCACCAACTCAATTTAAATAGAGCGTATTTGAGTTACAGCACTAGTATTAAAATCCGAGACAAATTTGTAGGTGAAAAAGTAGCTAAAAAGATCATTCAGGATGCTTTTTCTTCGCTTAATGGGCTATGACTATAGCAACAGCCTTTCTATCTCTTTCTTCGTGATAGGATGTAGAGTAGACAGACTGTCCTCATCGTAAAGCGACCGAAGTGTTTCAAAATTGGGAATCGGAATATCTGGCTGTAGCTTGCTATTAATTTCGACAGCCGTTTCTCTAGATAAACCGATGTTCACCAGTTGAATGAATCGCTTATCACATCCACCAGCTTCAATAAATCCGTGCAACTTAACGCTTTCGACTTCCTCGTTTCGACTTTGTGTTATGTTAGTGAATAACAGTTGATAACAGCGTAATGCGGAAGCCATTTTAAATCTGATGTCGGAGTTTATGGTGGCAATAACCTCTCGAACATTCGTATTGCACTTTTTTCTCGGCCAATGATTCATTTGTTCCAGTATTATAGAGTGTAACGACTCCCCTTGAATCCATTTTCTGGCAATTACACAAGCAAAGGGAACGGAGCTTTTTGTCGGGAGAAAAATTCCAAATTGATTCAATTCCGAGCAAATTTTTTCAAGCTGAGTATAGAGCCTTGTAGACATGGGGTGTGGAAGCGCCCATTCTGATAAATCGCCGCGCATACGGAGAAAATCATATAATGAGTTTTGTTGAAGGTAGCCGACAGTTGGATTTGCTTCTAATGTAAATGAGTCAACAATCAACTCATCAAATGACCGTTCAACCTGACTTATTAAGTCTATTTTGACTTGCGGTTGGAGAGTAATTTCATTTGCATCAAGTGTTTGTGAAAGGGTGTCATTCTCAAATTCTTTAAGCAACTTGTTGGCAATCGCATAATAGGTATATTGTCCATCAGTTGAGTGATCGTATGTACCTTGCAACGCTTGCTTAACTCCATTTACGTTGTCATTTAGAATTTGGTAGTATGTTGGTATTTTGTCTGCTTCATCTTCTTTTTCTTCAAAATAGTCCTGAAATCTCCAACTTGGCAAATCAACTAAAAAAATATTCCCAGAAAAGTGCTTAAGCATACGCCCAGCTCTTCCTGTGATGTTGTCAATTTTTACGTCTTCAATTTGCTCTGGATTGCCAAATTGAACAACCTGAAGAGGGTTTTGGAGAAATAAATTTTTCGCGGGAAGATTTACCCCTTCTGCCAAAGTGCTTGTACAAGCGATGAAGTCAATTTCGCCATCTCGCGCAAGAGACTCAACCATTCTTCTCACAACACCGGGAAGGGGTCCATAATGAAAGGCAACTCCCTTTTTTAAGTTTTCGGCCAGAGTAAAATCTTGATGCAGGAACGTAGCAACATAATCGGCAGCCTCTTGAAGCCTTGGGCTGTCCTTTTCCTTTGTTATCATGTCAGAAATTGCTTTGGCACTATCTTCGCAGTTGTTCGTTTTGTTGCGGTATACGATATTGCTTTCGCCGCTTCCAAGACGATAAGCTATACTACCGAGCTTGTCCCCTGCAAAATTCTTGGGAATGACTACTTGGCTTTCTGATTTGTAGTGCGATAGGATTATATCTCGATTAACCAACTTTGTATTAATTAAGATTTTGGCAACAGGTGAGCGCTTTGTTGTTCTCTCAGAGAATTCTATTTCATCAAAAATGGAATTAAAAGCCTTCAAGTAACGCTGTGACGGCATGCTTATGATAATCTGAGGCTCCCCACCCTCAAGAACCTTTTGCAACGTCATGTGCAATAGAACGCCACGGCTTTTGTCTGAGATGTTGTGTGCTTCATCAACAAACAAAAAATCAAAATATAAGATGTCTGCTTGAAGTGTCTCAAACAGCCTTTCTTGGGTCATAACAAAAATAGTTTTGCTGTTGTACGCTTCTTCTTTTGGGAAAGTGCAAATTTCAATATCATTTTCGAAGCCGCCTTTTTTGGCAATCTCATAAACCGTATTCGATACTTCGGATATTAAAGCACGAGTTGGTACAACAATGGCTGCGAAGGCTCCGCCGCTCTGAGCAACTTCCCGAACCAAATATTGCAATATAATATGCGTCTTGCCTGTTGAAGTCGGAGCAGCGGTGATAACATCTTCGCCTTCTTCAAGGTCTTCCCATAAACTCCTTTGGTAGTCGGTCAAAGGATGATCTATAGCTTCCACGGTGTTCAAGGCTTCTCTGAGGTCTTTTCTGACCTCGTCGAACATGCTGATTTTGAAATTGATATTCGGGAATTTTTCCCTGAGCAACGTGATGTTGGGAAAGTCACCAGCTTCGTTGAAGACGTGATCTGCAATAACGACAAGCTCATTTACCTCCTCTCCGCAGACATATAAAAGCATCGAAAGGAGTTCGGCTCCTTTTTTTCTGATGGACTCATCATCAGATTGATAAAAGTATTGCAGTGAGGTTGTGAGCTTTTTAACGACCTCTCTTTCAATTTGATGCTCTTCCCCAGCAATTTTTTTGACATAATTTTCAAAAAGCTCATTTGACGCTGCGCCATATCCTTCGCTGGATAGAATCGTATTTGATAACTTGGTGTAAAATGCACTCATTTTTCGATACCCATCTGCTCTTTGAATCCATCCACAACGTCATCAAGTGAAGAAAATGGAAGCATCAGCAAGGTCGTTTTGTCCCACTGACCGTCATTGTTGAGAAGCTTTGTATAAAAGTCAGAAATGTACTCTTCCGCTTTCTCTTTATAGCTGTCGATAAACGTGGCTTCATCTTCAAAACATGATGGCTCTGAAAACCCTATAAAACACGGAGAGTAAATGGACTCCGCTTGAATATTTTCATTGGAAAATGGATTTAACACCGACAGAATTTCATTTTCGATTTCAGCGTTTATTTCTGGAAAATTGATATAGGTTTCAATCAAGTCAAACTCATTCTCATATGTATCAAGGGCATTTCCCATCGACTCTGTTGCCTGAGAGGCTGCGCTTTTGAATGACTGATACATTTTCGACTCGCCAAGATATAGACGAAGCGCTCCATCAACATACTGTGCATGCACTGCATCAGCCCCATGAACAGGTACTCTGCGAGACGTCTTCGTTGACACCTTGCTTAAAAGTTTTGGAGCTTCAAGGTACACATCAAGAAGTGTGAATAATATTAACTCACCAAGTTCTCCCTTCGCAGTGTGCTGACTAAGCTTGCGAACTGCTCTTCTGAACAACACTTTTGCTGATTCTGGATTTTTAATATCCAGTTTTTTCTCAATATGATCGTGGGAATATACGAATTTAGTCAAAAGGCAATTTTCGATCAATTCAAAGAATGTCGATGTATCACACTTCCCGTCAGCGCAGGGAAGATAGATCATTCGAGCGTCAACCGGCTGTTTGTTTATAGTCCAGTTAACACCAACCTCTTGGAGTACAGCACGGATCTCTTCGGCGTTATCAAGTTGAGTCTTGAGTTGTGGCATTTTTCAACCCTGTCAATTGTTGTTTCAATTATTGAGTGCTCCTCTTACATATCAAATATTTAACATGAAATCACGAATATAATAGTCCGTCCAATTAGGTCGGGAATTTTCACAAGCGGTTATAAAAGGACTGTCCAAAGTTGGAAAGCCCTTTGATTTGTGTTTGAAGTGACAGGACGGGACTTTTCACCCCAGCCTTATGAGATTGTTAGTTGCCGGGGCCATTCCTTTTGATGTTAGGGAATGGCCTCATAATTTTGCGTTTATGTGGTAGTAGAAAGGAAGTCACCAATTATGCGGAGTCATTTGGTTGTCTGTATAATTTTACTGAACTCCAAATTGCGTTCAGTACCGAAGTCGTCCTTCAGATTGCTCAGAGTACCCATGTAAGGCTTCGTAGTGTTTCGTATGGACGGAGGCGCAAGATATTGAATGGCATCCTTCCGGTCCGATCATGCGTCATCCGTTTTGTGCGAGTCGCTTGAAGGGAATTTTTGCCGGATAAAGGAAAAAGGGTCTCCACAGTGTGAATCCCCTTTGCTATTAAATTTTAGGCTCTAAAGTCTTTGTAGAAGCGGGGTTGTGGTTTTAGACCGCAGCCCCGCTTTTTGTGATTTAGTCGTCTTCGTCCATCAGGTTTTGTAATCTGATTTTATAATTAACGCATTCTTCACAATAAAGGCCACCTAGTTCAAATTTCTGATTGTAGGCTTCTGGCAAATCAATCATTTGGATTTTCCCATTGCCAAGACACTCATCACTATCGCATTCCGGTGTTAAGTGTGGGTCAATGTATTTATTAAAGACATTAATTTGTTTGTCAGAGAGGTTGTCAATGCTTTCATCATCTAAGATTTTCTTTGAGATACCTAACGATATCTCATTATCAATTTCTTCATTTTCGATGACTGCTTTTAATGCATTGATAAAAACATCCTGTTCTTCCTGTTCTTCCATCCATCGCTTGATTAAAGACATATTTGCTCCTTAGTATTTCAACTGTGACTAAAGCGTTAAAAAAGTTGATAACCTATATGCCTTGCTGGAGTCCGTGTCTACAAGTGAGGGGATTTGTAAGATAAGTTTTAATGAAGTATGCCGCTATAAGTTCCTTTCTTATTTGACAACATACTTTGACCGCCGCAAATGTCCCATTCCCTCCACAACAAAATTTAAGGGCTTAATTACGTCTTCATATCGCGCTTTGATGGCGTGGTAATCAGCATAATAATCCTTAGACATAGACATTTGTCTTGTGCCTGTAGAATCGGAATGTCCGACAGTTTCTTCCAGTTTGCGAGTGCTTGCGCCGTTTTGTTTGGCGGCGTTGATCAAACAGCTACGGAATGAGTGGAAAACCTTTTTGCGGCCTTCCTCGGCTGGACTGATGTTGATCTTGGGTGTGAAGGTTTTTGTCCACCAGTCAGAGATTCTTTGCCCGTCCCGGTCATTTTTGGGTTTTATCTGGAAGATGGTTTCATGCCCTTTGGCTTTTTGTTGTTGCACGAAAGCCGGGAAGTTCAATTCCTTAATAATGAAATCATGTAAGGGAATGTCGCGTTTGCCTGACGGAGTCTTATCCTTTCGGATGTGAAGATACCAAATTTCGTCCTCAGTTTGCCTCAGATCGTCGCAATGCAGCGCGGCTAGGGCTGACTGCCTTGCTCCAGTGTAAAGAGCCAGCAGGGGAGTCCAGAAGTGCCAATGCTTATTATGAGTGTCATTCACATAGCGTTTGTCGGTGAAAATATTTGTCAGGTCTTGAGTTGAAAAACGCTGGTAGATGGCTGTTGTTGATTTGGCTCCACGGATTCCCTTGCCTTTAGCAAAGTTAGTTTCCATGTAGCCTTCTAAAATTGCCCATTTGAAAAATGAGCTAATGGTCATGATTTTGTTGGTGACTGTTCTTGCACTTAGTCTGTCTTTCTTCGGAATATCTGTCTCTAGCAATTCAGCAATGGATTTTTCCCTGTAAAGTGGGCTTTTGTTTTTTGCTTTGGGCAACTGCTTTAAAGCGTTTCGAAATTCCCGCATTGTGTCGTGTCCGATTTCCCCAATAGAGATGTCCCCGATAATTTCCATGAAATTTTGCAGGTCTTCGTTGTATTTAGTTTTCGTTGTGACTGCGAAATCACCACTATCTATGAAATCGGGAATAAGTTCCGACAGCGGAAAAGCCTTCACCGAATCAACATCAACGCTGATTTTTTTCTGTGCCGGAGGTTTGGTAATCGCCTGAACAAAGTCACCACCCAACACATCACCGGCATCACGCCGTTGAGAGAGGGTGTTCAGTCGGATGTGGGTTTCAATTATTCCCCGTGCAATTTGGTTGTATTCCAATGTCCCTTGAGGGTAGGCGTAGCCGTTCCGGCGCATGAAAATTTCTATTTCATCTTGGATCAAAGAAAAATCATTGTTGGTCAGACAAGATTGCAGTTCCGACAACCATAGCGACTTGCTGGTTTGATTGAGTTCATGGGCTGATTGTCCCGGCACAGTCGTTAAATTTGGGAATTTAGCGGGGGCTTTTGGTTCAGCGCGTTTTAGTTTGTCGTCGGCTTGGAGTCGGTCCAGATGGGTGTGAAGATCGTATTCAAGGACGGCAGGGTCGATAGCTTTGGTTTTGCTTGTCCGAAGGTCCACAAATTTAGCTTTCCATTGCAGTGCAAGTGACCCAGCAAATTTACTGGCTTTGCGTTTGTCGCCAGTGTTGAGATTCTTCATGATAACCGTTTTATTCTTCCCCGTGTTTTTGTTTGGGAAGAACGGCTGTAAATCGGTTGGAATGTTGAGTCGGAAGTAGTAGACGGTCCCTTTTTGGACAATATTCTTGCACATAAAAACGAGCCTCCTTCTGGTACATAATAGGCATAATATGTACCAAATGTGTACCAAAACATGTTGTTTTCAGGCCGTTTCAGGAGCTTTAAAACGAAAAAACTCCTGTTTTCACAGGAGTTTATTCTAATCGTGGTAGCGAGGAGAGGACTTGAACCTCCGACTCTACGGATATGAGCCGTATGCTCTAACCAACTGAGCTACCTCGCCACATTTGTTTCGCCCAAGCGAGGACAGCTTATAGAACGTCTTTTTGTGCTTGGCAAGAGGAAAATTGAAATATTTCGTTTTTTTGGAACATATTACAAATACAGGAGAATCAAAGGAGCGAGTGCCAACCGGTAAATAGCGAATGGGCGCAAGGTTAATTTACCAAGAAGATAGATGAATCCTTTGATTGCCAACCAAGCAGAAATGAAAGAAACAAAGAATCCGATAAAGAGGAAAAGGAAGTCTCCTCCATGGAAAAGTTGGTAATTTTTCGATAGGTCGTAGCCCGTTGCTGCGAACATGATCGGAACGGCTGCGATGAATGAATATTCTGCAGCTACGGTGCGACGTGCACCAAGCAGCATGCCGCCCATGATGGTCGCGGCAGATCGTGAAAAGCCGGGCCAGAGGGCCAAGCATTGGAATAAGCCGATGCCCAGAGCGAGTTTAGGTGTTATTTCATCGAGGGAGATTGTTTTTTCTGATTTGTTCATTCCTTCGACTATAAAAATAAGAACTGCGCCGACAGCCAAGGCTATTGCCACAGTGGTAGGGCTGAACAAATATTGTTTGATATAACTGTGTGTGAGCAATCCAAGTATGGATGCCGGAAGGGATGTCAGGAAGAGGAGCCATAAGCCGTAGATTCCAGAAAATTTCTGATTTGAATTTGGCCGCAGTAGGCCGAGGAAGCGATCCCAATACAAAACGACAACGGCCAGAATGGCACCGAGTTGAATGACGATTTCAAACGTTTCGGCCTTGGGGCCGGTAAAGTCGAGTAAGTGCCCGGTTATGATGAGATGTCCGGTGCTCGATATGGGTAGAAACTCGGTCAGTCCTTCAACTATTCCGAGAATGACCGCGATATACCATGGTGCCATGTGAGCCTCATGTGAAGAAAAATGTTGATATTTAGGCTTGAACGTTGGGCCTAGCCCAACTAAGAGTCTCTTGCAAGCCCTTGAATGCTGGTGTATTTGATTAAGTTGAACCTTTGACCATTTTTCAGGAGTCATTCATGACAACCATTATGCCGCAGAGCGAACTGATGCGCAAAGCTGTTGCTTGGATCAGTGGAAAAATAAAAAATAATCCAGACAGCAAATTTGTTGCATTGGTTGAAAAAGCCGCAGTACGCTTCAATCTCTCGCCCAAAGATGTCGAGTTCCTTCAGCGTTTTTTTAAAAAAAATCAGGACTAGAATCCGCCTGTGCAAATTCTTCACCGACAAATATTTCGTGAACTACTCAAGCTGTTTGGCTTGACTGTTTCCTGTCTTTTGGGGCTTATTCTGATTGGCAGAATGTTACAGTTGCGTTCTTTGTTTTTATCTCAGGACATTGGTTTTTTTAATATATTGCAGCTTTTCTTCTACCTAACGCCATTTTTTTTGTTGCTTATCACGCCTATCGCCACCATGCTGAGCGTGTTTTTGACGTTTTTACGTATGAGTACGGACAATGAATTGACCGCACTCAAGGCGAATGGGGTCAGTCTTTACAAGATGTTACCTGCACCATTGGCGTTTTGTACCCTGTGTACTTTATTTACCTTATTTATTTCATCCTGGGGGCTTGCATGGGGAATGGACATGTTCAAGACCAAACTTTATCAGTTTGCCAGGACACATTCTAAATTTGCATTGCAGCCGGGGGTTTTTAACAAGGAATTCCCTGGTATTACTTTTTATGCGCATCAAGTGGACAATGAGAAAGGCGAATTGAAGTTTGCTTTTGTTCGTGACGAGTCTATTAAGGGGACTTCTGTTGTGGTCGTAGCCCCTGAAGCACAGATTGAATCTACAGCCGCGACAGCGGAAATTCGAATTACGTTTAAGAACGGAAATATCTTTCGAAAGAGTGGAGAAGAACTGAATATCCTCAAATTTGGTACATATGCCATCAGACTTGATCTTGGTAAGTTGCTCATGGGATTTAATTTTAATGAAGACAAGGCCAAGGATATGCCGTTGTCTCGGTTGAGTGCCATCCGTAGTGATCACAACGAAGCGCCGGGTCGTGGCGATCGGTTTTATCGAAAAGTGAACACCGAATATTTCAAGCGTATTACATTGCCGATTGGATGCCTTGTGCTTGGTATGTTTGCTATTCCCATTGCTTCTGCCTTTCGTGGGTTGAAGCAGCAATATGGTCTGCTTTTGTCCATGGGGCTGTTTCTTGTCTATTACACGATGTTTTCTGTTGGTGTGAGTATGGGAGAGTCTGGGGCTATCCCTCCGGCATATGGCTTGTGGGCGCCTAATTTCGTTTACATATTTGTGGCCTTGATAGGCATGCGCTACGCCAACAAAGAACGGATGCCTACTTTTGTTCATTGGCTTATGCATTTACGATTCAATAAGAGGGCGAGCGCATGAAGAATATCTTCGGCGTAGGCGTTCTCAGTCGGTATCTCATTCGGCAGAATCTTTATTTGATGGCTATCTGTCTGGCTGCGGGTACTGGTATTTATCTTTTGTCAGATGTTTTTGATCGTTTGGATGATTTTATTCAGGCGGGCTTAGGTGTCGAGACGATTCTTTTCTATTTTGTAGTCAAGATTCCACTCATCGTGTCTCAGTTGATGCCGGCGATTTTTTTGCTCGCCATGGTTATTCAACTTGGTGTGTTGACCCGATCTCGAGAGATGCTTGCTTTGCGAGCCGGTGGTGTTTCGCTCGCGTGGTTTATCCGTTTTTTTGTCATCTATGCGATGATATGGAGCGTCGGCCAGTTGGTTTTTTCTCAATTCCTTGGAGTTTTTGGAGAATATGAGGCTAATAGAATTTGGAAAGAGGACGTTCGGAAGAAGCAACTAGATGAAATGACGATCAAGAATTTATGGTTTCGCGATGGTCCTTTCATTGTGCTGGCGGAAAAGGCCTATCCCGGCAAAAGCAAAGCAAGTGGTATTACTGTTTATGAATTCACCACGGACAGTCAGGATCTCATCAGAATTTTGAGTGCCAAAAAAGCACTTATTGATGATCACGGATGGGGATTATTGGATGTGCACGAACTTGATACCCGAACGTTTATCGGGGTCAGTCGACTATCTCAATTTCTGTCAGTCAGGCAAAATCTCAAGGCGTATGCCGCCGTGGAGCTCAAGGGAGACAAAGCTCAGTTGCCCTTGTTAGAGCTTTCGCGAGCGATCAAGAAGCTTGAGGAGTCTGGATCTAATGTGGAGATTCTACGAACCGTCTGGCATGGTAAACTTTCCTATGCGTTTTCCATGGTGCTTATGGCATTGTTTGCCATGGCGTTGATGACGTTCTCTGAGAATCTCTATGCCAACATCGGGCTGGCATTGATCCTGATTTTTATCCAATACGGGGTCCACGTTGTAGGAGCCACGGCAGGCGAAAAGGGTGTTTTACCACCCATTATGGCGGCCTGGCTTGGCAACGCCATAATGGGATCCCTGGCATCTCTACGATTGGCTTGGGTAGCTTTACCGAGGTTCCAGATCACAGTCAGGGAATGGATTGGTGGATTGCGGCTAAACCGCAGTCGATCATAATTTCGCGTATTCGCCCAACACATCCCAGAGGTTGTCTTCACCTTTGCCCGTTTTGCTGGAGAACAGCAGGGGATTGTTCTTTTGTTGCAGGATATCTTTCCATTGACTCTGGAGTTTGGCCAGTTCCCGCTGTTTTGGCTTATCGGCCTTTGTCAAAACTGGGATGACAGGTATGCCGAGGCTTTTTAGATAGGAAGTTAATTCCATATCAATTTTTTGTGGTGTGAGGCGTGAATCGAGTAGGACAGCAACCGCTTTGAGTTGCGGATTACTGGTCATATAGGCCTCAATGAGTTTGGCCCATTTGGCCCGTTCCGTTTTTGAGCATTTGGCATAGCCATAGCCCGGCAAGTCAACAAGGAAGTAACCGTCTGGATTGACTTTATAATAATTGAGACTTCGGGTTTTTCCTGGCTTGGAACTGATTTTCGCCAATTTTTTTCGTCCCGCCAAGCGGTTGACCAGTGAAGATTTTCCAACGTTGGAACGTCCTGCCAAGGCTATCTGGGCCTCGTCGAAGTTCTCAAGTTGCTTGATTTCGTATATTGTTTTGACTAACTCAATGGTTCGGTTCATAAAGAAATACCGCTCTTGCTTATGGTTTTCATCAAGCCCCACCTTTCGTCATTTTTAGGGGGAGAGTCAAGGCAAGGAAGCGAAAAATTTTGGAATAGAGGGAAATGGGCATGGCCAAACTCAATATTTTGATACTGAATGGTCCGAATTTGGGACATATAGGCAAGCGGCAACCGGAAATTTATGGTTCGCAAACCATAGATGATATGCCCGTCTTGTTGGAAAAGACCATGGGCAAGGCTGCTGAAGATATTGCCCTCACACATTTTCAATCTAATTCCGAAGGCGCTCTTATTGATCGTCTGGAATTGGCCAGAGAAGAAGGTATTGACGGTATTGTGTTTAATGCTGGGGCATATACTCACACAAGCCTTGCCATTTCCGATTGTCTGGCCTGGATAGATATTCCGTGCGTGGAAGTGCATATAAGCAACATCTGGGCGCGGACGGATCAGCCTCTTAGACAGCAATCACTCATGGGTGACTGCTGTGTGGGTGTCATTGCCGGATTTGGTATTCTGGGGTATGTCCTTGGTGTTCAGGCGTTGTACGAACGTCTGGCTAGGTAAAATTCTTGAAAATAACCGGACTGACCGGGTAAACGTTTTGGAGTAGATATGATTTCAACCAAAGATTTCAGGACCGGCCTGAAGATTGAAATAGACGGAAAACCTTTTGAAATCGTCGAATTTCAACATTTCAAACCAGGTAAGGGCGGTGCCATGATGCGCACCAAACTTCGTCATATGAGAACCGGTCAGGTTTTGGATAAGACTTTCCGTTCCGGCGAGAAGGTCAAAAAGCCGGATATGGTCGTCGTCGGTATGCAGTTTATTTATAAAGACGGTACTGATTATGTTTTCATGGACCTTGAGACCTACGAACAAATGAATGTTCCTGCCGAAAATGTCGGTGAGAAGGGTGGGTATATCAAGGAAGGCGACACCGTGAAGGTTCTGTTGTATAATGGTGAGCTTATTGGCGTTGATTTGCCTGCCAATGTCAACCTGACTGTTTCCCAGACCGACCCGGGTGTGCAGGGTGATCGTGTCAGTAATGCGACCAAGCCCGCCACCCTTGAAACCGGCCTTAAGATCAATGTACCGCTCTTCATTAACGAAGGCGAGACGATTAAGGTTGACACCCGCAACGGAGACTATCTGGGACGCGAATAAAGCGGACTTGCAACTCGTTGTGAAAATTGCGTAAAAAGGGTCGTGGACAGCGTACTGTCCAGGACCTTTTTTTACAAAGCGAGACCACATGGCAAAAAAACGGAAAACAACAGTACAGCATGGCAAAAAAGGACGCGGACCGGAATTTATCGGATTGTTTTTTTTGTTTTTGTCAGCCTTCCTGTTTCTGAGCCTTTTATCATTTAGCCCTGGCGATCCGAGTTTCAATCAGTCTGTGACCTCTGGTGCGCTTGTGCAGAATGTAGTTGGATATGCAGGGGCATACTGTGCCGGATTTCTTGTTACAATTTTTGGTATCGGAGCACTGTTCTGGCCGATCTATTTTTTGTATCTTGGGCTGACCAAGTTTGTGTCCAAGCTAAAACTTTCGATTACCCGCTGGTTGGGACTTGCTGGATTGTTTATCGCATTCGAGGCATGGGCCATGCATCCGTGGTTTTCCACGGTGCCACATGACGCCTATGGTCTTATTGGGAGTGGATATTTCGGGCGTGACATCATTACTCGATTTACTATGCCGTACTTGCGGCCTGTCGGGACATTTCTCCTATGGCTTTTTGTGACTATTATTTCTTTTCAGGGTGTCCTTGGTTTCACCTGGGTTTCTGTGTGGAATTCTTTGGTCCAATGGTGGGACGCCTACAGCGAGGGAGCGCTTAAACGGCAGGAAGTACGGAAAGCTCGTAAGTCGACAAAGGCTTCGGCAAAGAATGAAACAAAGAATGCATCCAATGAAGATATGGGTTTGCAGTTTGTTGATCTTGAGTCGGAAACACCAGCAAAACCAAAACCACGATCCAAGCCGAAACCCAAGCCGATAGCCAAGTCTACGGCTCACGTCGTTTCCGGCAATGGTGATCTTCCTACCACGGAATTGTTGACTCCTCCTGTTGATCGCAAAACCAGTCAGACACAGGAGGTTTTGCAACCGTTGGCAGATAGACTCAAGGAATGCCTGAATAATTTCAATGTGCAGGGTGAAATTCAACAGGTTGTCCCCGGTCCGGTCGTGACCATGTTTGAATTCAAGCCCGCGCCGGGTATTAAGGTCAGTAAAATTGAAAATCTGACAGATGATATTGCATTGGCACTGCGTGCTGAATCCGTTCGTATTGAAGCTCCGATTCCAGGTAAAGACAGTGTTGGTATTGAAATTCCCAATATTGATCGTGAAATGGTCTTTTTACGTGAAGTGCTTGAATCTGAAGAGTTTACACGTTCAAAGTCGCCGTTAACTTTAGCGCTTGGTAAAGACATTCATGGAGCAACCAAAGTTGCTGATCTGGCTAAAATGCCACACCTTTTGGTCGCAGGTGCGACTGGTGCGGGTAAGTCTGTTGGTATCAATGGCTTTTTGTTGAGTCTGCTATATAAGGCTGGCCCTGAAGACGTTAAACTTCTGCTGGTCGACCCTAAGCGTATTGAGTTGGCGCCGTATGCGGAGTTGCCTCATCTGGTACATCCGGTTGTCACGGATATGAATCTTGCCAAGAGCGCATTAGAATGGGCCGTGTTCGAGATGGACTGCCGATACAAGAAAATGGCTCAACTCGGTGTGCGTAATATTGAAGGATACAATCAAAAGCTGGCTTCCATGGGTGAGAATCTCCCCGAAGAATTTCAGCATATGAAACCCATGCCATACTTGGTCATAATTATTGATGAGTTGGCTGATTTGATGATGACGGCTGCCAAGGACGTGGAACAATGTATTGTTCGTTTGGCTCAGTTGGCCCGTGCTGCCGGAATCCATATGATTCTGGCGACACAGCGTCCGAGTGTGGATGTTGTCACCGGTATCATCAAGGCTAACTTTCCCACACGTATATCTTTTTTCGTGACTTCAAAGTTCGATTCTCGGACTATTTTGGACGGTGTGGGCGCAGAACGGTTACTAGGCAAGGGGGACATGCTTTTCAAGCCCAGCGGCGGTAAGCTCAAGCGTATGCACGGAGCGTACGTGGATGAGACGGAAATTGCGCATGTCGTTAAGTTCTGGAAGGAATCTATACCGCAGGAATTTGAACTTGATTTTACTGATTGGAAGCAGAAATCAGGTGATGGCGGTGGTTCTGGCCCTGCCGGGCAGTCTGATGACCCTGTGTATGATGAGGCGGTACAGTTCGTGCTTACTCAAGGCAAGGCGTCTATTTCCTTGTTGCAACGGCGTTTTAGAATTGGTTTTAACCGTGCAGCACGTTTTATCGAACAAATGGAAACAGAAGGTATTCTTGGCCCACAGGAAGGCAGCAAGCCGCGTAAGGTTCTCAAGTCTGAATAATTGGAGAAAATAAATGTCTAGATTGTATATTTCGTGTGTGGCGGTTTTTTGTGCTTTGTTGATTCCTTTAGGCGCGATGGCTTCTGAACCTGTGGCACCAGAAGATCTGCCTGATCTTATCCAGCAACGTTATGAAACTTTGAAGACTTTTCAAGCTGATTTTGTTCAGGAGTTAACAAATGTTGCCAGTGGCGAAGTGGAAACTCGTGAGGGGAAGATATGGTTTCGTCAACCGTCACAAGTTCGGTGGGAAACCACCAAGCCGGAAAATGAATTGCTCGTTGTCGGTCCAGAATTTGCCTGGAATTACATTGAGGACGAAGAGCTTGCTATCAAATACAGTGTGGCAAGTCTTTTGGATTCCAAGACCATTTTACGCTTTATATCCGGTCAGGCCAACATCAAGGAAGACTTTGTAGTCAAGACGGAGTGGCAGGGCGCCGATGCCGTCCGTGAGCGGTGGGGCAAGGGTTTTACCGTATTGCAGCTCGTTCCCAAGGAAGCTGAGCCGGGTATGGTTCTGGCCTTCGTAGGCGTAGAATCAGACACCGGCCTGCTTCGACAGGTCATGATCGTTGATTTTTATGGAAACGGCAATGAACTTAGATTGTCCAATGTTGAGTTGGATGTCAATTTGACACCTGATATGTTTAGTTTTGTTCCGCCGCAAGGAACGCAGGTGGAAGACAATACTCAGGGGTTTTAAGTAAGCTTTACGGCTTTTTTCAGAGCCTGAAGTTCACTCTTTGTGAGCTCGCGCCACGTGCCACGCTTGAGGTTGCCCAAGTTTACAGGACCTTGTTGGACCCGTCTAAGGTGAAGAATGGTCAGTCCTAAAAGGTCGCACATTCGGCGAATCTGTCGATTTATGCCTTGAATAAGTGTGATTTCGACTTGTTGCGTACCTGCTACAGGTTTTTTCAGCTCTACTTTGGCCGGGGCCAGCGAGTCTCCTTCAGGGAGAGTCATACCTTGTCGCATAGTCTTGATCGCTGATTCCGGCACGGTGCCACGTACTGTCACCTGATAGACTTTGGGTAGATGGTATTTGGGATGGGTGAGGCGATAACACAGGTCTCCATCCGTGGTCAGCAGGAGCAGTCCTTCGGAAAAATAGTCCAATCGTCCTACAGGGAATGGCCGTAATCTCCTAATTTCATTGGGAAGAAAGTCCAGAACGGTTTGCCGTCCCTGGGGATCATTGACCGTTGTGACTGTTTCTATGGGTTTGTGCAGAATCAGCGTCATGTTTCCGGCTTTACCGGGGAGGCTGATGGATCTGCCATTGACAGCGACGGCGTCAACATCTGGATCAACTTTGATTCCGGGAGAATCAGCAGTTGTATCGTTGACGGTTACTTGACCACTGAAGACCATGTCGTCTGCGCCGCGACGGGAGGTTACCCCGCACTGGGCGATAAATTTATTCAGTCGGATTTGTTTTTTTTCATTGGACATTCGTTGTTCTTAGACACGAATTGTCTTTGTGGCAAGCTGGAAACTGGTCACGATGTCGAGCATATTGGTCACATCGCCTACGTCTTTTTGTGCAGTCAGTCCGAAAAATTCGAGACAAGTTCCACAGACTAGGATGGAAACACCATTTTTTTCGAGCTCTTGAAGCGCTTTGAGACATCGACTGTCCTCGACGGCAAGCTTAACGGCTCCGTTGACCATGACAATGCGCCACAAATCGTTTCCAAGCTCTTTGAGTGTGCTCAGGAAGTTGAACATAAGGCTGGAGCCAAGTTCGTCATCTCCGGAACCCATGACGTCCGAAGCAATGAAAATCAATATTTTTTGATTATCGAGATCTTCGATTTCTTGGCTGGACATGACTTTGCACACTTCACATTCATTGTTTGCCAATTTGCAGGCGGTCACTATAAAATCCGCCCCGGCTATTTCTGTAGATGTTTCATATCCTTGTACCGTCAGAAAACGAGAGACATTTTCTTGAGCAGCTTCATTGTCTACAGTGATGTTTAGGCGTTCAGGAGCCTGTTTTTCCAGTGCCTCTTTGGCTTTGAGAACAGGTTGAGGGCAGGGCAGACCTTTGCAGTCGAGTGAGATATCAATCATGTTTTCTCCTTAAAAAAATAAATCACCACAGGTCTCATGGTAGGTCAAATAGATAAAATACATCGACTATACGGAATGGAAAGATTTTTTAGATAGGATATCTTCACTTGTCCTCAATGTGTTGAGTCGATATGTAATCAAAATAAAAAGTGATTATTAAAAAATGAAAATACCATTTGATCCATTGCGCTTGGTCCCACTTGTTTCCGCCATATTTAATGGTTGGGGCAAAACTTTACGTTTTGAAGAACATGGCGACTTTGGAGCTATCGTTGAAGAGGGCCGACAAGGTAAGCCATATATTTTTGCGTTGTGGCATGGGGAACTATTCCCTTTAGCCGCTTATGCAAAACGGTTTGATTGCCGATTTGCGATCATTGTCAGTCAAAGCAAAGATGGAGAGCTTATTGCCAGATTTCTCGAGCGTAATGGGCATGTTGCTGTTCGTGGGTCAAGTTCTCGGGGCGGAGTGAAAGCCCTTATCCAAACTAAGCGTTTAATATTAAAAGAAAAATTAATTGGTGGAATCACGGTTGATGGCCCTCGAGGACCTCGGCATAAGGCCAAAGATGGCGTTATTCTGCTTGCTCAAAGGACTGGGGCACAAATTGTACCTTTGCGGGCGTCTGTTTCGCGGAAAAAAGTGTTCAATTCCTGGGATAAATTTGTGGTTCCGTATCCGTTTTCAAAATGTCATTTCCATGTTGGAGAACCTATGGATGTGACAACAGATAAATTGGATAAGGATGTTTTGAGACGAGAGAGAGAGCGTTTGGAAAAACGATTGCTTGCACTCGGATCAGCATAAAAAAGGGGACGCTAAGGCGTCCCCTTTTTTATGCTTAGTCGACTTTTTTTCTTGCCGTGCCATCCTTGAAGAAGGGGAGGGCTGCTTTTTGTGCTTTTAGTTCTACACGGGCTGTCTTTACGATAAATTCATCGCCATCGGCATCCTCTGCTCGAACATATGCCAGCGCGATGCAGTGTCCCAAACTTGGAGCGAATGAACCACTGGTGATTACACCGGTTTTTTCTCCGCTGGGCAACAAGACTTCGTCGTAATGACGAGCTGTACGGCGTCCGTCGATGCTCAGGGCAATCAAAGATTCTTTTACTTCAGCCAAGCCGGATTTGCCAATATACTCGGTTTCTTTTTTTAGAAAGAAACCAGCTCCAGCCTCTTTAGGTGTGTGGTCTTCATCCAGATCCTGACCATAAAGCGGATAACCGATTTCTAGCCGCAAGGTATCTCTGGCTCCAAGTCCAATCGGTTCCACTCGTTCATCCGCTGCCAGCTTTTCCCATATTTTCAGTGCA
This sequence comes from Pseudodesulfovibrio nedwellii, assembly GCF_027923765.1. Classification (NCBI taxonomy): domain Bacteria; kingdom Pseudomonadati; phylum Thermodesulfobacteriota; class Desulfovibrionia; order Desulfovibrionales; family Desulfovibrionaceae; genus Pseudodesulfovibrio; species Pseudodesulfovibrio nedwellii. Next base: position 573,761 of record NZ_AP026709.1, read on the forward strand.
TTGGTGGACGGAAGATACAGTTCATATCCGAGTTCGCCTGTATAGCCTGTGCGACTGACGATCATGGGGAATCCGGCAACATCGGTTTCTTCGAAGTTGAAATATTTTAGATGATTCCAATTGGAATCCAACAGAGCATTGAGGACTTCCAGACTTTCGGGGCCTTGTACGTCGATTTTTGCCGTTTCATCACTGACGTCGGTCAGGACCAAGGCTGCAGGGAGATTTGCCCGGATGTGGTCAAAGTCTTTCTGTCGGCATGCGCCGTTGACAACCAGCATGTATTCGTCTTCGGCTGTGCAGTAGATGATGAGATCATCATTGATGCCACCGGATTCATTGAGCAAAAAACCGTAGCGGCATTTACCTGAAGCCAGGGTTTCCAGATCGTGGCTGACGATTTTATTGAGTCCATCTTTTGCTCCGGCACCGGAGAGTTTGAATTCACCCATATGGCAAATGTCGAAGATACCGGCCTTAGTGCGGGTATGCTTGTGTTCGACAATGATACCTTTATATTGCACTGGCATGTCAAATCCGGCAAACGGGGCCATTTTAGCACCGTTTTTCCGATGCCACTCAGTGAGCGGTGTTGTGGCGAGAGATTCCAATGTAAACTCCTTTTTGAATTACTTGAATTGGCCGGAGGGGGGATTGCTCGCGACCCGGGATTTCCTGATGGAACGGAATTCATCAAGTAACATAACCAGTTGTTGGTACAATTTTTTGATTTCTCGTCCATAGGGTGAAAGTTTTTTTTCGTCGATATTCACATATTTTCTGCGGAGATAGGCGTCGGAAATAACATCGTTGCCTATGATCAGCACTTTAACAACCAACTTATCGAAATAATTTACGATTTCGAATTTTAGTTCGTTGAGGATATCCGTCATTAATACCAGCATTTGGTGATAGGAAACAGGTTCTCCCTTGTACTTTCTATAGCGGAGATCCTCAAGTATGCGAACCTTACGCGCTTGCTGAATCTGTCCATATCTGGCCCAGACTTCCTGATGGAGAGCGTAGTTCTCATTAAAAACTTCGTAATTGTCCGGGGCCAACAGGTATCCGTCGAGCACGCGGACTATTTGTGAGTAGTAGTCGTCCGAGTAATCCACGATGCGGTGCATATGTTTGGAAAGCCACATGTAGAGTACTTTGAGTCGTTTTTCATGGGTGTCGGTATCCGAAATGACTTCACTTCGTTTGTAGTTCACAGGGATGCGATATTCTCCTCGTACAATGTCGTTGAGGCGAAGGATCATGTTGCGGACATTCTGAATGATATTCAGACTGTCATTTACCCGTCCCGTAATGGGATGAATGATTTCCTGCTTGAGAACCGACAGAGCGCGAGCTTCCCGGACGTTTTTGGGACTGTAGTCATGCTGTTGGTATGTGACGCGCAAAATGACAACACGTTTTTTGTCATCAACAAAGAATCCCTGATCTTTGAGTAACTCAATAAGATCCTTTTGATTCTCATGGATTTGAACAAGGGCTGTTTTTTCAATTCTCGGATATTTTAGAAGTTTTTTGGGCGTACCTGGAGGCGGAGACATCATCGTCGTGATGGTCCTGTCACTTTGGCCGAGCACGCGCACTATGAAACGTTCATTTTGGCGCAGGAGGCGAATGGCAAACATGGCCGAAGAAGTACGGCGTTCTGAAACAATGGGGAATCCGTGAAGCTCCATCATGAATTGATAAACGAATAAGCGGTTGCATTCGTACATCAAGTTGTTGCCGGGTTTGAATTTGCCGATTCTCAGGCCGAATTGTTTAAGTTCGCTATCTAGGTTGGACGGTAAAGATGCATACATTCCTTGCAGAGTGAATTTTCCGGAACTATCATGAGCTATTACATGGGCGCGTTCCAACTCAAGCAAGAGTGGGAGCATTTTTGAATAGGCATCAATGGAACAAATGTCTTTTCCATCGAATTCTTCAAGAAATTCATGATGGTATCGTTTGGGCAGACGACTTTGAAATGTACGGATGTTATTTGCGATGACATTTTCTTCTATGGCGCAATTGTCTTGAAGTTGCATTTCTTCCCAATCAGACAGGGAGTGCAGTGCGTCATACTGGAATATTTCTTGAAATGAATTGAGCTGGCGTTCGAAGGCAACCATGGAAAATCCGGGGAGGGCCTTGTACTCGTAAAGGTCGAGTTCAAATGACGGAAGAAGTTCTCGGGCCTGGACGAGTGGGTAGTCCTTGACTTCAAAATATGGCTTGAGAAGGCAATACTTAATGTGCTTGAAGTCGATGAATTGCTTCAATTCTTCAAGTGTTTTCAGCGTGTGCTGATCGTTTTTTTCTTCACCGGATTCCTGAAAATCAGGTGCTTTGCTAAAGGCTTTTTCCCACATCAAGAGTTGTCCCGGAATCAATAATTTATTACAAGTATATCCTGTTCAAATAATTATCTCTTGTTCATATACATATATGAGCCGAAATACAATGATTTAGGGGTATGGTTTCAGCTCTTTCAGGGATTTGTGTCATGCGGGCTATATTGAATTGTTTTTATTTGATATCGGCGAAACAATTGTCCTGAATAATTGACATTCTCTGTGTATTTTGTTATTGTCTCGCGGCTTTTGAGGGGGTCTGAATGGGGTCGGACTTAGTGAAGAAACGAGGCGAGTAATGAAAAAGAAAGATCAGTGTCCTAGGGCAAAAATTAACGAAAAGTATTGCACCTGTACGGCTGCATGCGACAAGCATGGGCTTTGTTGTGAGTGTTTGCATTATCACAGGCAACGCGGTGAACTTCCTGCTTGTTATTTCACAGTTGAAGAAGAGCGGACGTTTAATAGGTCTGTGGAATTCTTTATTCAGCGAAGGACATAATTGTACCGGTAGTCGTTTGAAGGGAATAGGGCGGAGGTGCTCCGCTCTTTTTTTTGAGGGGAGAATCGTTCCTCCACACTGACGTCCAATTGCTGAATTCATGAGGAACTCAGTGATTTTTCGGGCAGGATTAAATGTTGGTCATGAGTCCTGTTTCCCAGAGGATGACAAGGTTGGGTGTCAGTAGTTCTTTGAATTCTTTGACAAGGCAAGTCATTTCTTCCTGAGAGTAATAAAATCCTTCAGAGACTTCATCTGTGTTGGGGATGACTGGCTGTGTGTTTTTGGGAACGGTGTAGAGGGTTATATGTTCAAATCCGGTTTCCGGTCCGGCTGGAATTTCCATCCAAAAATGAAGATGGTCGACTTCCAGATTCAATTCATCTTTGAGTGCACGTAGTCCTGCCTCATAGGTTGATTCTCCTGCTCGAGGGTGGGTGCGGGCAGAAATATCCCAACGACCGGGAAAGAATGGCTTATTGTTGTCCCGTTTCTGAAGAAATATTTTTCCATCAGGGTTCAATACGATGACTTGGACCGAACGATGTTTCAGTAATTGTCGGTGTACTGTCGTTTTGGAGAGGACGGCCAAAGGACGGTTGTGTTCGTCGACAACTTCAATCGGTTGGTTGTCCTGGGTCGGTTCCAGTGGTTTTTTGTTGAAAATCATATCGTTGGTTCCAATATTCTTTGATTTGCCATTCAACTCCGTATACACTTAATATTTCAATTATTCCAGTGTTCAAAAAAGGCTGATGAGGTAAGGAATGTGTGAAGACGTAGTCGTACTGGGCAAAGATGATGTTCAGGACCTTATTGATCTGGAGGCTCAGTGTTTCGAATATCACTGGACTCGTGAACAATTCCTTTTGGGTTTGTCAAGAAAGGCCTTTAAGGTGCTTGGCATACGGCACGAGGACGTTCTAGCTGGCTACATTGCTTTTTCATTGATTGAGGATGAAATGGAGATTCTTAATCTGGCCGTTCGTCCCGAGTTCAGAAGACATGGACTGGCTGCGCGATTGTTGGCTGATAGTTTTGAGGTCTGTGGTGAGAACAACATCAAAAAGAGTTTTTTGGATGTCAAGGTGTCCAATGAGGCGGCCTTGTCACTTTATAGGAAATTCGGATATAAAAAGATCGGTGTAAGAAAAAAATATTATCCTGACACCAAGGAAGATGCTTTGCTTTTCAGGTATGATTTCCCAAACAAAGACTGACCGGATAAACGAGGATAGAGATGCTTTTTATTGATCAAGTTGATATCATAGGGAAAAAACTACTCTTTCGCGTCGACTTCAATGTCCCTCTTGAAAGTGGCGTAATTACTGACGATAATCGCATTCAAGCGGCCATTCCAACCCTCAAATATGCCTTGGACAAAGGGGCTTCGATCATCCTTTGTGCGCATTTGGGTAAACCTAAGGGTAAGGTTGTGCCGGAGTTGTCTCTGGCTCCTGTGGCAAAGCGTACGAGTGAACTGCTTGGAGTGGACGTTGAGCTTGTACCCGGCCTGTTGAGTGAGCTGGCAGGGGAAAAGGCGGCTGCGCTCAAGCCTGGGCAGGCGATCATGCTGGACAATCTTCGTTACAATCCCGAAGAAACCGGAAAGACGGCAGCGGAGCGCGGCGATTTTGGCCACAGACTTGCTGCTCTTGCAGATATATATGTTAATGATGCTTTTGGCGTTGCCCATCGTGAAAATGCTTCCGTTGTGGATATTCCCAAGTTTGCTCCAGTGAGTTGTGGCGGATTCCTTTTGAAAAAGGAACAGGAATTTCTTGGTGATGCTTTGAAGAATCCAAAGCGTCCATATGTCTGTGTTTCCGGTGGAGCCAAAGTGTCCACCAAACTGGGGATATTGACCAATTTGCTTGGTAAGGTTGACGACATCATTATTGGTGGTGCCATGGCCAACACTTTTATGCTGGCCAAGGGCTATGAAGTTGGTAATTCCCTTGTTGAAAAGGATTTGGTTGAGGATGCCAGGTCGATTATGGATAAGGCTGAATCTATGGGGTCAAAGCTTCATTTGCCTGTTGATTACATCTATGCAGCTTCGCATGACGCAGTCGAGGCCGGTGGTATTTGTGCGGCTGATGAAATTCCTTCTGATTCTATGGTGTTGGATATCGGGCCGGAAACCGTTAAGTCCTTTGTCACTGTTCTTGGCCGATCTAAGACTATTGTTTGGAACGGTCCCATGGGACTGTTTGAAACTTCTGCCTTTGCCAAGGGGTCTTTGGCTGTTTGTGAAGCCATAGCCAACCTTGATGATGCGCTCAGCATTGTAGGGGGTGGTGATACGGATGCCGTTGTTCATTTGATGAACCTTGCTGACAAATTTAGTTTTATTTCAACCGGAGGCGGATCGTTCCTTGAATTTCTTGAAGGTAAGGAACTGCCTGCTTTTACAGCATTAAAGGAGGGCTTGAACTCATGAAGAAACTCATGGCTGCCAATTGGAAGATGTACAAGACCTGTGATGAAGCCAGATCTACGGCAGAGGAGTTGGTCAAATTGACGGCTACGAATCTTCCGGCTGATCGGGAGGTGCTTGTTTTTCCGCCCTTTACTGCTTTGAAAGGTGTGGCAGATGCTTTGGCTTGGCAAGAAGGCTTCTTTGCTGGTGGGCAAGACTACTATATAGAAGAAGAGGGTGCTTTTACCGGAGAAATTTCTCCGAAGATGTTATTGGATGCTGGGGCTGTATATGGTCTTACTGGTCATTCTGAGCGTCGGCATATTTTGGGTGAGGGTGATGAGTATATCGGTAAAAAGACAGCCTACGGGCTTGCCCGTGGCCTCAAGGTCATTTTGTGCGTCGGAGAGAAGATCGACGAACGAAAGGGTGGAGAAGTAGAAGAGGTTCTTGAGCGACAAATTCGTGTTGGACTGAAAGATGTTCCGACAGATGTTGCTCCGGATCGATTGAGTATAGCCTATGAACCCGTGTGGGCGATCGGCACAGGAGAAGTGGCAGGACCTGAAGAAATTTCAGCAGCCCACGGATTTGTTCGGAAAATACTTATTTCGATCTTTGGAAATAATGCTAATGAAATGAGGGTTTTATATGGAGGGAGTGTCAAGCCAGGCAATTGTGCCGAGATTATTGCGCTTGACAATGTCGACGGAGTGTTGGTAGGAGGCGCGAGCTTAGAGGGCGAAAGCTTCAGTCAGATTGTTTTGGCCTGATTTAGCGCTTGTTAATGTGGAATAAGAGAAGGATATAATTGTGGATACCTTGGTCATAGTCATTCATGTTTTGGCTTGCATCTTTTTGATCGGTGCAGTAATGCTGCAGTCCGGCCACGAGGGGATGGGAGTCATCTTCGGCGGCGGAAGCAGTTCAATGTTCGGTAGCTCCGGTGCAGGCGGACTCCTGGTGAAAGTTACCGCGGGCCTGGCAACGGTTTTCTTGATTACCTCTCTTGGGTATAATATCCTGAGCGGTAACAAAGTAGCCGATCAAGACTCCATCATGTTGCAGAGCAACACGGTAGAGACAACTGCTCCGGCAGAGCCGGCCAAGCCGGGTATTACATTCCAGGATTCTGGAGACGCCAAGAGCGAATAGCTCAAAGCATATATAGTGCCGAGGTGGTGGAATTGGTAGACACGCTGTCTTGAGGGGGCAGTGGAAGAAATTCCGTGGGGGTTCGAATCCCCCCCTCGGCACCACGATATTAAAAGGGTTGTAGCTAATAAGCTGCAACCCTTCCTCTTTTGGTTTTATTGGTTCAATAAATATATCTTGTTTTTGTTGATCAAATACTTCGTCGTGAGTTTTTATCTCATCTTTACCTTAAAGGTAACATCTATTACTTTCATCTATCTCTGGATTGAGTCATTTGCTTTTGGGGAGCAAATTAACGGTTTGAAATTGATGATTTTATGTAGTTTTAATAAGTTGCAGGTGTGACACCATGGTTTCCTTTGAAGATGGCAGTTACGAGAACGAAACTTTTGAAGAGTTTGTCTGGAACGAAGATCTTGAAGATATTGAATTTTACAATTGCACTTTTAAAAATTCGTCTTTTCAATCCAGCCGTTTTATAGAATGTAGTTTTGATAGCTGTGAATTTATTCGATGTAATCTGTCTCTCATTGAGATTAAGTACACATCTTTTTTAGATGTCAAATTTACCGATTGTAAGATGTTGGGAGTGAGTTGGGGAGGAGCAGGCGGCTTTCTTTCTGCGTCATACGATGGTTGTCTTATGAATAATAATATTTTTGCCGACATGAACCTCACGCGATTCAAATTTTCATCTTGTTTTTTAGTCGAAGCATCGTTTTCCAATGTGAAAATGAGACATTCGGTATTTGATGATTGTGATTTACGTCAGTGTCAGTTTCATCAAGCTGATTTGAGCTTCGCAGATTTTACAACATCCCGTAACTATTACATGAACGCTACGAGCAACACACTTCAAAAGACATTATTTTCATTGCCTGAAGCTGTTTCGTTGCTCGCCAATCTCGATGTTGTCCTCAAGTAGAATATGAAGACCTTTTTATTGTCCTTCTGTTAGCCACTGAGGGCGTTTGGGGTACAACAACGTGTTATGTGCTTCTACATCCCTTTAAGCGTTTTGGGCCCCGTTCTGCGTAGATTATGCACGACGGGCTTTTCTTCGTCTTTCACATCTCAATTTTACTTGAAGTGACCATTTTATGTGTCGACAAAAAAGGTATAATTGAGATTTTCCCTGAGATTATGTTACAGATTGGGCAGATCGAAGGAGAAGGTATGAGGGCGTTCATTACGAGTTTATTGGTTTTACTATTGTCGATGAGCCTTTGTTCTACAGTTTTAGCTGGTGAAGTTTGGCGAATCACATCGCTTGATTGGCCGCCATACTCCGACAGTAAGGTTTTAACTCAGGGGAAGTCGATCCAAAAACTTAAGAAATTGCTTGAAAAAGAAAGTATTGAACTTGTTGTAGAATTTTATCCGTGGGCGCGAGCCCGTGATATTGCTCTCCAAACAGAATACATAGGGTATTTCCCTGCTTGGCCAGAGGAAGTGGAGGAGGGCTTTATAGCATCATCTCCCGTTGATTGGTCGGAAATTGCCGTAATGACTTATGCTGGATCCGGTCTTGAGTGGACTGATATGGACGCTCTTTTCCAGGTCAAGGTTGGTCTTGTGAAAAATTATGAATATCCAGAAATTGTCGCCTCTCTTGCTCGTAAATGGTCAAAAAATGTCGATGCGACACCCGACGAGATGGCTCTTTTGCGAAAGCTCGCAGATGAACGAATTAAGGTTGCCATTACGAGTCCGTCCGTTATGTTGTATCTCGCAAGACAGTTGGACATTGATAATATCCGTGTTTTGAAAAGAATCTGTAGAAATCCACTTGTTATGGCATTCAAGGATACTCCGGAAAATATGAAAAGACTGCGTTTGTTGGACAGGATGATTCAGAATACGCCGAGAGAGGACTGACGATTCGACAAAGGGTGAAGAATCAGTCTGTTATCTTTTATATATCAAAAATCGTTGTTGAGTCGGTTTTTTTGAGAAAATGGTATAAAAAATGAAAAAATCGTCTTAATTCCCATTTTTTAGTTGACTTTTTCGGTAGATAGGTCAAAAGACTCTTCCGGATGAAGTGCCGAGGTGGTGGAATTGGTAGACACGCTGTCTTGAGGGGGCAGTGGAAGAAATTTCGTGGGGGTTCGAATCCCCCCCTCGGCACCACGATATCAAAAAGGGTTGCAACCTACAGGTTGCAACCCTTCCTCTTTTTTCTGTTGAAATTTACAGAGTTAATTTGTTGCCTGCACGATGTCGGTTATCGCTTTGTACAATGTCTCGATATTTACGGGTTTTGCTTGATAGGCATTCATTCCGGCTGCAAGGAATGTGTCTACATCTCCTGTCATGGCATATGCCGTCAGGGCGATGATTGGAATGGCTCTGTTGGTATTACCTGCTCTTCCTTTCCGAATGGCTTTTGTTGCTTCTACTCCATCCATTATCGGCATTTGGATGTCCATGAGGACTAGATCGAATGAAGATTGGCGAAGAGCTTTTAATGCCTCATTACCATTTTCTACCACCACGACATCCGCACCGTTTTTTGCCAAGAGTCGAGATGCAGCAAGACTGTTGATATGTTCATCTTCAGCCATGAGTATCCGCAGGTCTTTCAATGTCTGGGCATCCTGTATCACAACACTCCCAGGTTGTTTGAGAGGATGGACTGTTTCGTCTGTTTTGGAGATGTCCAAGAAACAGGTGAAGTAAATCGTTGTTCCTTTCCCTACAACGCTTTCCACGGCAATGTTACCTCCCATGAGGGTAACAAGGCGTTTCGTTATGACCAATCCTAGTCCTGCACCCTGATGATCTCGTCGATATCCTTTGCTGACTTGTGAAAATGGTTGAAAGAGAGTGCTGAGTTTGTCATCGGGGATACCGACGCCGGTATCGGCAATGATGAAAAGGATTTTACACTTGTCAGGATCAGTGGTTGTCAGAGGGGAAAGTGTTATGGAGACTCCCCCCGACTTGGTGAATTTCAAGGCATTGCCGACCAGATTTACTAACACTTGTAGAATTCTGGTTTCATCTCCCAACAATTGATGCGGTAAAGAAGAAGAGATGGAGTGGCGTATGGTCAACCCTGATTGTTTGAGAGTAGGGTAAAACAATTCTTTGATATTATTAAGTATATTTTCAAGATTGATTGGGGAATTCCTGATGAGCATCTTGCCTGCTTCGACTCGTGAAAGATCAAGGATATCAGAGAGCAGGTGCGAAAGGCGTTGAGGTATGCCGTTGAGCGGAGTCCGTACCTCGTGACTCATGTTTGCAAGAAATTCTGATTTGGCCTTGTTAGCTGCCTCAGCTTCATTTTTGGCAGAGAGAAGTTTTTTTGGGAGAATATGTCGATGCAATCCGATAGCAAAAATATCTGCCAACGATTGAACATCTTTAAGAATTTCATCCGTATATTCTTGGTCTGCATTAGCGAGCGATATTTGTCCAAATATTTTGTCGCCGTATATTACAGGAATGGACATGAAGTTGTACAATGGCAGATGTTCGTCTGGCAGTCCTGTTGCCGCAGGATGCGTCTTTGGCGAGTTTGTGTAAAAGGCTTTTCGAGTGTTAAGACTATGTCCCCACAAACCTTCATATCCATTAGGCTCTTTGGATAATATTATGGGAGTATCTGGTGATATGGGGGCAGCAACATCGTCGGCCATGTTGGAGCCTGTATGAATTATGTTTGCTTGACTGGTCGGGTCAATGGAACTGACATACCCTTTACTGCTATTACTTATTATAAGAGATTTATGATAAACTTTTTGAGCAATATCGTTGATATTGGCACTGTCTTGGAAAAAGACTCGGACGATTTGAGCCTTTGCGTCGTTTAAGATGGATTCGTGGACTGTTTCTTTTTGGGCCTGCTCTCTTGCCTTTTGCGAGCGGCGTAATGAACGACCACCAAGGGCGAGGAAATCCACTCCTAGAGCCCAAATTGCTGGAATGCCAGTATATATCATCATCCGCTGACTGGCTGTGAAGATCAATATGTTTGTTAATGGGACTTTGACGCTGACGCCTTCACGAATATCACCGATTTTGTAGCCTTGGTGCGCATGGCATTTTAAACATCCTTCTTCTGTTAGCATCGGTTTCATGAGCCGAAGGTAGGATGTCCCATTTTCCTTTATAATTTCGCCGATCTCATTTTTCCATTTTTCGAATTCAAAGAGAGCGTGCTGTTCCCATGGATCGGCCTTGTTTCCTGGCCGCAACGGATTCAGGCTTGTGATATGGCCAACTATGCCGAAAAGTTGGGAGTAATGTTCATTGAGTTGGCGAATCATATACGCCGGATTCATGAGCGTCAGGTACTTTCCAGATTGGGTCGAAATGTCCCGTTCTGGAAGATGAGATAAGTACGGATTGGGGGGTGTTTCTTTTGTCGCAGGAACATATATTCCGCCGTGAATTGTGGCCCAGAGCCTGAAGGTTTGATCTTTATTGAAAGCTTCCCGACCTTTTACGAAGGCGAGATTGGTTGTCGTTTCTTTGAGTAAAACATCACCCATGAGACCAAATATGAGATTGGCAAATGTCCAGAATACGATAAGCACAAGAGCTTGATTCCATATACTTTTTCGCCAAGATCGTAAAATGGACTTTGTTATGGGCATCTCTATTCTCTTTGATTGTGCAAGCTGTTGTTTGAAAAATATCGATCATGCAAATCATATGGCGTTGTGACTATAATTTTAATGTTTATATATTGGTTTGCATTAAATCTGATCAATGCTTTGCGAGTTTAAGAGTGAAGCAGTTTTTGCCGTGTTTGTGGTATTGTTAAATAGATTTTGAGAATTTTATGAGTATAAAAATGAAGGCTGACAATTTATCATTAGTGTTTTGGGAGGAGGATTCTGAGGACAAAAAGAGGGGATTGGAATTAAAATTTAATTGATGATTATCATACTGAACACCCCATCAAAGTATGTAAAAAATTGATTGGTCAATCAGTTAATTTAAATATTTTTTAAAATATATAAATTTTACAAATGCTTAAGTGAATACTTTTTTCTAGCCTTTTAGTCTTATTGTGATATCGTGCACTCGTTTTCAAGGCAGATAATTTTGAATATATAATTTTCAAGCTAAGGACAGTATCATGAAACGTATGAGTATTTTTTTAGTTTTCCTTATGGTGATAGGTTTAAATTTTAGCACAACCAGTGATCTTCAGGCTGCCGGACCGCACATAGTTACAACCGTAGCTGAAGCTAAGGCTTCTGGTATTGATGCAGAGGTTGAACTGAGTGGGCGTATTGTCAAAATGATTCAGGATGATAAATTCTTGTTTTCTGACGGAACAGGGGAACTGTTGGTTCTTATTGATGGCAAGATGCAGGATTTGAATTATGAGAATGCCAAGGTTGTCGTTTCTGGCCTGATCGCTCAGAATTTTATGTATACAGAAGTGAAAGCCGATTCTATCGCGGTTCGTTAAAAAAAATATACCAAATCGAAAAGGGGAGCCTCATCTGGAGGCTCCCCTTTTTTTATGAGAATGGCCCTTTCGTTTTGATACGAAAGGGCCAACAAGAGGCTTGCAGGTCCGAAAGGACTGACTTTAGACGATGTGGATTGCGGTCACATTTACTTCAAACCTCGTGTTTTTTTATTGCGTCAGCACGGTGAGAGGGGCGTGCTGACGTTTTCCTGTTTATCTCCCATCATCGCAGGCATTGCCTCCGTCTGGACGGGAGTGTTCAGCTGTGTTCGTTGATTCACAGACATCTGATTCATCTTCAGGAATTTGGAATTCTGCTGCTGCCATGTATTGAAGTTGGGAGTAGCGTTCCATGTAGTCTTTTTCGATGTTTTTGCGCAGATCGAGTGAGGCTTCCGGGTGAAGTTTTTCGAGAAGAGCGTATCTGTTCTCGCCGGACAGGAAATCCTGCAATGTGCCGTCGGGCGCCTTCGATTCGAGCATGAAAGGATTTTTGCCTTCCTTAATCAAATTCGGATTATAACGGTACAGCGGCCAATAGCCTGAACTTACAGCGAGCTTCTGCTCCTGTTGGGTTTTCCCCATACCTTTTTTGATCCCCTGATTGATGCAGGGAGCATAACAGATGATTAAAGACGGCCCGTCGTATGCTTCGGCTTCAGTGAAGGCCTTGAGCATTTGCTGTTTGTCCGCGCCCATGGCGACCTGAGCAACATAAACGTAGCCGTATGTCATTGCCATGCGGCCAAGGTCTTTTTTCCCGGTGCGTTTACCTGCTGCGGCAAACTTAGCGATGGAGCCAAGCGGTGTTGCCTTGGAGGATTGCCCGCCTGTGTTCGAGTAAACTTCTGTGTCCATGACTAGAATGTTGATGTCCTCACCGGATGCCAACACATGATCGACGCCGCCGTACCCGATGTCATATGCCCAGCCGTCACCACCGAAAATCCAGACGGATTTTTTGGTGAGGAGGTCTGCCATTCCCGCAATTTCAGTGAGAGTTTCATCGGTTTCATTTTTGATAGTTTCAAGGATCTTATTGCCCCATTTAGCTGATTCAGCAGGATTATTTCTGTTCACCAGCCAACCAGCCATGGCAATTTTTGCCTCGCTGTTGACGTTATTCATAATGGCTTTTCGCATGAGGATTCCCAATAGGTCGCGTCGGTGGGAAACAGCCATGTCGATTCCGAAACCGAATTCGGCAGCGTCTTCAAATAGTGAGTTGCCCCAGGCTGGACCATGACCATTTGCATTGGTGCAGTATGGTGTGGTCGGAGCACTTGCACCCCAGATAGAGGAACAACCCGTTGCGTTGGCAATGACCATTCGTTCGCCGAAAAGCTGAGTTAACACTTTGACGTAGGGAGTCTCACCACATCCTGAACATGCCCCAGAGAATTCCATGAGAGATTGGCGGAACTGGCTTCCTTTCACTGTTTGTCGCTTGAAGGCGTCTTTATAAATCACAGTTTCAGAGAAGTTGAAGTTGTCCACCTGCGTGCCCGTTTGGGTTGCAATGGGTTTCATGACGAGTGCTTTATCCTTGGCCGGACAGATATCGGCGCAGTTGCCGCAACCAAGACAGTCGAGAGTGTTGACTTGTAAGCGAAAGTGTAATCCTTTGATATTTTTACCTTTGCCATCAAGAGTCTCAAATGTGTCAGGTGCTGATTTCATCTCTTCATCGGATGCGATGACCGAACGTAGGGCAGAGTGGGGGCAGACAAATGCGCATTGGTTACATTGGATGCAGTTGTCAGCAATCCATTCTGGAACCATAATCGCCACGCCGCGTTTTTCATATTTTGATGTGGCGACAGGCATGGTGCCGTCAATGGAGAAAGCGGAAACCGGCAGTGTATCGCCTTCTTGACGGAGAACGGGGCGCATGACGTTTGTGATGTATTTGGGTTCTTCAATGGGTGTTGTCTGTGTTTCAGGCAGCTCCAGCCATGCGTCGGGCACATCGATTTTGACGATGGCATTCACGGCATTGTCGACAGCCGCGTTGTTCATGTTAACAATCTTTTCGCCTTTTTTACCGTATGCTGTTTGGATGCCTTGTTTGAGCAGAGTGACTGCCTGATCAAAGGGAATAACGTCTGCCAGTTTGAAGAACGCGGTCTGCATAATCATGTTGATACGGCCACCAAGTCCAACTTCTCCGGCAATTTTAACAGCGTCAACGGTGTAGAATTGCAGTTTTTTTCGTGCGATTGTGCGAAGCATCTCGGCCGGGATTTTTTCGACCATTTCATCGTTGGTCCAAGCGCAGTTGAGTACGAAGGTGCCACCATCCTTGATGCCTTCTAATACGTTATATTGGTTAACGTAGCTCGGATTATGACAGGCAATATAGTCAGCCGCAGTGATGAGATATGTTGACTGGATCGGTTTTTCACCAAAACGGAGGTGGGAGATGGTGATGCCTCCTGACTTTTTGGAGTCGTAGGCAAAATAACCCTGCGCGTACATGTCCGTGTTATCACCAATGATTTTGATAGCCTGTTTATTGGCACCGACTGTTCCGTCTGAGCCTAGTCCCCAGAATTTGCACTGTACGGTGCCGTCGGGTGTGGAGTCCTTGATGGCGACCGTGGGCAGGGATGTGTTGGTGACATCATCTTCAATGCCCAACGTGTAGTGTGTTTTCGGTTTAGGCAGAGTCATATTGTCGTATGCGGCTTTAACCATACCTGGAGTGAATTCTTTAGAGCCGAGACCATAACGACCAGCGAGTACGTTCAAGGTACTGCCTTGCTCACTGAGAACCGTACGAATGTCTTGATATAGCGGATCGCCCAATGCGCCGGGTTCCTTGGTCCTGTCGAGTACTGTAAGTGTCTTGGTCGTGGTCGGAAGTATTGACAGGAAGTGCTTTGCGGAAAATGGACGATACAGACGGACTTTAATCAAACCGACTTTTTTACCGTCACCAGTAAGTTTATTGACGACTTCCTCAATGGCTTCACATGATGATCCCATGGCAACGATGATATTTTTTGCGTCTGGTGCTCCAACGTAATCAAAGGGTTTGTATGCTCTTCCAGTGAGTGTCGTGACCTTGTTCATGTACTCTTCAACGATACCGGGAATTTTATCATAATATGAGTTTGATGCTTCGCGACCCTGGAAGTAGATATCCGGGTTTTGTGCTGTTCCGCGAATTTCCGGGTGTTCGGGGTTCATGGAACGAGCTCGGAAAGCTTGAACTTTTTTCATATTTACCAGTGGTTTCATGTCGTCATAGTCGATGACTTCAATTTTCTGGATTTCATGGGATGTTCTGAAACCATCAAAGAAGCTTATAAAGGGCATACTGCCTTCGATGGAAGCCAGATGTGCCACAAGCGAAAGGTCCATGACTTCCTGAACACTGGCCGCGGCGAGCATGGCAAAACCAGTTTGTCGTGAGGCCATTACGTCCTGATGGTCACCGAAGATGGACAGGGCGTGCGCTGCAATGGCTCGTGCTGACACATGGAAAACACAGGGAAGCAGTTCTCCAGCAATTTTGTACATATTCGGGATCATGAGCAACAGCCCCTGAGATGCCGTGAAAGTTGTGGTCAACGCACCTCCGGCCAGACTGCCGTGGACTGAACCTGCAGCACCGGCTTCGGACTGGAGCTGTCGAATCTTCACCTTTTGGCCAAATATATTTTGTCGTCCTTGTGCAGTCCATTCATCGGCTATTTCACCCATGGTGGATGAAGGGGTGATCGGGTAAATGGCTGCAGTCTCGCTCATCGCATAGGCGACATGAGCAGCAGCGGTGTTGCCATCCATCGTTTTCATCTTTTTCGACATGATTTACTCCGTTGATTTCTGTAAAGGTCTGTTTCTTTTTATTATATGTAAACGCTCGCTGTAGACCGTTTTTTGGGTCGCAAGTGCTATTTCCAATTCCTCATTGGTCGGAACAATCAAGATGTCTATGGCACTTCCTTGGGCATGAATCTTTCGAGTGCCGTTCTTTCTTTTGTCGTTTTTCGTGTTGTCCAGTGAGATTCCCAGATGATCGAGGCCGTCACAGACCGCTGCTCGTGTATAGGCGTCATTTTCTCCGATTCCAGCGGTGAAGACGATGGCATCAACAGAACCAAGGATGGCAAGATAGGAGCCGATTGTTTTTTTGACCCGATAGGTGAACATTTCAAATGCGAGTTCTGCATCCGTATTACCAGATTCACGTGCCGTGTGGATGTCGCGCATGTCGCTTTGACCGCAAATGCCGACTAAACCGCTTTGAGTGTTAAGCATGGTATTGATTTCGTTCACGCCAAGCCCTCTGTTTTTGGCGAGAAAGGCGTAAATGGCAGGGTCAATATCGCCGCAACGTGTCCCCATCATTAAACCGGCAAGAGGTGTCAGCCCCATGGTTGTATCTACGCATTTACCATTCTTGACCGCCGCCATGGAGCATCCGTTACCAAGGTGGATCGTAATCAGGCTGGTGTTATCAACGGTTTTGTCGAGGTGGTCAGCTGCCGCTTTGGTGACATATTTATGTGATGTCCCATGAAATCCGTATCTGCGAATCTTGAGAGACGTGTATAGCTCCATGGGGAGTGGATACATAAACGCTTTGGGAGGCATGGTCTGATGAAATTCCGTATCAAACACAGCCACCGCAGGTGTGTCTGGGAATAGTTCCATCGCAGTTTCGATGCCGGTCAGGTGGGCCGGATTGTGAAGTGGCGCCAGCGGAACTAAATTTCGAATTGATTTGATAACGTCTTTTGTTATCAACACCGGCTGGGAAAATTCGTCAGCGCCTTGAACAATTCGATGACCCAAGGCGTCAATCTCATTGAGAGAATCGATAACACCCCATTCATTTCCGGTGAGCTTTTTGACCATGATGCGCATGGCTGCTTTGTGGCTGAGGATTGGAATATCTTCAGTGTCTTTCGCATCAGGCCATTTTTGCGGATTGGAGATTTGGGTTACGGTACCCATTCTTTCGCCGATACGTTCGATGACACCGGTAGCGAGGACGCATTCCGTATTCATGTCCAGCAGTTGATATTTTAATGAAGAACTGCCGCAGTTGATGACGAGAATTTTCATTTATACATCCCTCTCTGCCTGAGCCTGAATAGCTGTGATAGCCACTGTATTAACGATGTCACGGATGTGGCATCCTCGACTCAGGTCATTGACCGGTTTGTTGAGTCCTTGCAGAACAGGACCGATTGCCATGGAATCCGGGACGGATCGTTGTACGGCTTTGTAAGTGTTGTTGCCTGTATTTAGGTCAGGGAAAATGAAGACTGTTGCCCGTCCGGCAACGTTGCTTTCAGGCATTTTTGTGCGGGCGACATCCATATCGACTGCGGCATCATATTGAAGAGGGCCTTCAATTGGGAGGTCCAGTCCTCTTTCTGCAGCCAGTTCACGGGCAATCCGGGTCGCTTCGATAACTTTTTGAACGTCTTCGCCTGAACCTGATTTTCCGGTGGAGTAAGATAACATGGCAACATAGGGATCAACTCCGAATAGACGAGCTGTTTCTGCGGAACTTAATGCTATTTCAGCTAATTGTTGCGCATTGGGGTTGGGATTAACCGCGCAGTCACCAAAGACCTGTACTCGGTCTCCCACACACATCAGGAATATGCTTGAAACAATGGAAGCGTCCGGTTTGGTTTTGATAAATTCGAAAGCGGGGCGGATGGTTTGGGCGGTGGTGGTCACCGAGCCTGACACCATGCCGTCAGCGTCGCCGGCCTTGACCATCATGGTCCCGAAATAGGTGGGATCACTCATGCGGTCTCGAGCATCCTCCATACGGATGCCTTTATGCTTTCTGATTTCGAAATAACGGTTGGCGTAGTCTTCGAAATAGTCGGATTTGGCAGGATCAATGCATTGGGCACCATTGAGGTTGACTCCGAGCGTGGAGGCCTGTTGGTGGATAATGTTAGGGTCGCCGAGCAGGGTAATATCTACAACATTGCGGCGTTGTAATATCTCTGTTGCTTGAAGAACGCGGTCACTTGTTCCTTCAGGCAGGACAATGTGTTGGCGGGTTGTCTTCGCTTTTTCGATGAGGTTGTACTCGAACATGAAAGGCGTGACCTTGTGTGATTGGGTCGTGCCCAGTCTTTTTCGCAATTCTTCGGTGTCAACGCATGACTCGAATAGGCCGATTGCTGAGGCAATCTTGGCTGGATGCTCCGGGTCGATGGTGCCATGAAGTCCTTGTACTATTTGTGTTGTTTTGTATGTGTGGTCTTTGACGCTCAGTATAGGCAGGGGAACACCGGTCCAGCCTTCAATCAATCTGTGGATTGTCTCTGACGGTTGTAGATCGCCCGTCAGTACAATGCCGGCAATATCGCCATAGGATGACGATTGGCGTGAAGTGATGCTCGCAAGGATAATGTCAGACCTATCGCCTGGAGTGATGATCAGACTGCCGTCCTCAACATATTTGAGGAAATTGCTGATATGCATGGCCGCAGTGACAAAGTTGTCCACCTGGGTTTCCAACCTGCCATGTCCGTAGAGGACTTTGGCGTCGAGCCATTTGATGACATCATGTATGGTGGGATTTCCAAGCCGTTTGTCGTCCGGGATAATATACGCTAGCAAAGGATGTGTGGCATGCGTTTTGGAGGTGATTTCATCAAGGATACTCTTGGGAATATCTGGGTCAGCACGGTTGATGACCAGTCCCAAGACTTCCAATCCTTTGGCTTCGAAACTTTCAATAGTCCGTTGAGCCGCGCCGGTAATTTCTTGTGCTGTGGTGTTTAATCCATTGACAACCAGTAGAACCGGGCAACCGAGGTTGGACACGATTGATCCGTTGACCTCGTATTCAAAAGTTTCATTGCCCCCGATGTAATCAGTGCCTTCACACAGAACAAAGTCATACTCTTTTTCCAATTCCTTAAATTTGTTCAGCGTATTTTCCAATAACAGGGAGCGTTGGCCTTCATTGAGCAGACGACGAGCTTCACTTAGTGTGTAGGCGTAAGTCTGATCATATTCCATATCCAGTTTGAAGTGCCTGAGAATCAGATCAATATCGTGGTCCCGGCCATTTTTGACAGGGTCGTTGATGATAGGGCGGAATATGGCCACGCGTTGCACATTGGCACGTAGTAGTTGCATTATGCCGAGAAGAATGGCGGATTTTCCGCTTCGCGCTTCGGTTGCTGCAATATAGAGACTCTTTGACATAACTTTTCTCCATGAAAGGCCGGGTGGGAGGAGGAGGGTATCTGCGTTTATGCAGACACCCTTCCTGAATCATGCACCGAGTAGGTCTTGGGGTGATAGGGCGTCATGATGTCCTCCAGAGCCAGGGTATGGTGTTCTACCTTTTGAATGCGTCGCCAATGAGGGATCGATCATCAAAGGTATTGTTTTTGTCGTAGCAAATCAGTCCGCACTGTAGGCATCGGTTGGATTCGGCAAGAGCTTCTTCTTGACTGAGTGCACCTTCAACTTCATTGAATGAGCAGTTCCTGTCATCGCCGTGGCAGAGATGTGGCATTATGGCCCGATTTTGGCGTTCAACTTGGTCGATTTCTTTGAATAAGGTGTACGGAATCATTTCAGTCTGCATGGTTTCCGGTATGGGGATGTCGCCTTGCTGCATGAAGTAATGCATGGAGCGGGCGGCCTTTCTTCCATCACCAATGGCCGAGATTACGAGATCTGGGCCTGTATAGACATCGCCAGCGGTGAAAACTCCCGGAATGATGGTTTCAAAGGTTTTTTCATCTGCCACGATGGTTTGCCAACGGGTGGTTTCGAATTGACAGGTTTTTTCATCGCCATCTTCATAAAGACAGCTGAGGTCAGGTTTTTGTCCGATGGCAGGAATGATTAGGTCTGCGGACATAAGAGCTTCTGAACCTTCTTTTTTGATTGGACGACGTCTGCCTGAGTCATCAGGTTCGCCCAGTTCCATTTCATAGTATTCAAGGTGTGTTGCTCTGTCGTTTTCGTCGCCGACGACACGGGCTGGAGCGGCCAGAAATTTGAAATCAACGCCTTCTTCTTCGGCACCAATGATTTCTTCCATGTTGGCGGGCATTTCCGCTCTGGTGCGTCGATACATGAGTGTGACTTTCGCTCCCAGACGGATGCAAGTTCTGGCTGCGTCAATGGCGGTGTTTCCGCCGCCGACAACGATGACGTGTTTGCCGACTTCTGGTTTTTGGCCCAGAGCATGAGCTGTGAGAAATTCGATACCGCCCATGACACCTCCAAGGTCTTCGCCTTCGGCGTACATGCCGCTGGCCTGCCATGCGCCGATACCAAGGAAGAATGTTTCGTATCCTTCTTTTTTGAGTGATTCGATGGTAAAATCCACGCCAAATTTGGTGTTGAGCTTAGCTGTGACACCGAGGTCCAAAATTCCCTGTATTTCCCAATCCAGATCAGCCTTGGGCAACCGATATTCTGGAATACCGTATCTGATCTGTCCGCCGAGTTTCGGCATGGCTTCAAATATAGTTGGGCTGTGCCCCAGTCTGCGGAGGAAGTAGGCACAGGACAAACCGGCAGGTCCGCCACCGATGATAGCGACTTTTCTACCGGTGTCCTGAGCACATGGTATGGTCAGGTGTTTGCCGGAACGGAGTTCCCGATCAGCAACAAACCGTTTGAGCATGTTGATACCGACTGGATCGTCCACAAATTGTCTGCGACATTCGGTTTCACAAGGACGAGGACATACGCGACCACAGGTGATAAGAAGGGGGTTTCTTTCCTTGATGGTCATGACGGCGCCGTCGAAGTCGCCTTCTTTTATTTGTTGAATATATTTGGGGATATTAATTTGTCCGGGACATTTCTGTCGGCACGGGGCCAGACAATCCGTTGTCTGGTTCAGGTGTAACAGGTGGGCTGACATGCCGGAAACCGTGATGACGCCGCGCGGACATGCATCAACACAATTGCCACAGGCCTTACATTCTTCCGGGTCAATGACAGGGAGTCCGTCAGGGCTCATATGAATGGCATTAAAGGGACAAGCACGAACACAGGACCCGAGGCCAAGACAGCCTTCGGGGCATGTCTTTGACCCGCCGTAAAGTTGGTGGGCGGCCCGGCAATCAAGAGCGCCTTCATAGTGAAAGCTGTTTTCTGCGCGAATGCCACCTGTGCAGTCCCGGATAGCGAGCTCTGGTTCACGTTCGATGACTTTTTGTCCCATGATACCTGCGACGGCTTTGCTTGTATCAGCATCGGCTACGATACAAACGGACGCCGGAGCTTTGCCTGCAACAATGGCCGCTGCTGCGCCTGAGCATCCCGGGAATCCGCAACCGCCACAATTGGCGCCGGGTAGATTATCTTCAATGAGGCTTATACGTGGGTCTTCTTTGACGTAGAGCAGCTTGGAGGCAATACCCAGAATCCCTGCCGCCCCAAGTCCGATGCCGAAAAGAGTCAATCCTGATGTCACTATCATGTCAGTATTTCCTGTCTTTATTATTTGCGGCTTTTTTAGATCATGCCTTTGAATGCGAAGAATGCGAGCGACATCAGTCCGGCCATCACCAGTCCGATAGGTGTGCCGCGCATGGCGATTGGGAGCCTGCGTACTGCCAGTCGTTCACGAATTCCGGCCAGAAGAACAAGTGCGACCAGAAAACCCATGCCTGAAGCAAAAGCGAACATGACAGACTTCATCAGGCCGAATTCCTCACGTTGACATATGAGGGCAATACCCATGACTGCGCAGTTGGTTGTGATGAGGGGAAGAAAAATTCCCAGAGATTTGTACAGTGGCGGGACCATCTTTTTGAGGAACATCTCAACAAACTGAACAAGTGATGCAATGACCAAAATGAAGGCTAATGTTTGAAGGTAGCCCAGTCCGAAGGGGATGAGAACGTGCCGTTGTACCAGCCATGTAATGGCTGTCGCCATGACGGCGACGAAGACCACAGCTCCACCCATACCTATGGCAACGCCGGATTCCTTGGAAGTTCCAATGAAAGGGCAGTTACCGAGATATTGTGCCAGTACGATGTTGTTGACGAACATCGCACCTATGAAAAGAAGGAAGAATTCCTGCATGATAGTATCCCTCGTTATGAACAATTAGAAGCACTGCCGCATCCGCCGCAGGAACCACAGTCGTGAGTGGGGGCTTCGACCGCTTTCAAGCCTTTGCGCCGCCGTTGAACATTTTCCACAAAGGTCATCAGGGCGAGCAGAACGCCAAGGCTGACAAAAGCTCCTGGTGCTTCGACCATGAAGCCAAAAGGTTCAAAACCTTGCCATGTGACATCCGTTCCAAAGAGTTGCCCCTTGCCGAGGACTTCACGCAATGCGCCGAGAAATGTCAGGGATATGCCGAAACCCATTCCCATGCCGAGTCCGTCAGCCGCAGACAGTAGGGGCGGGTTCTTGGAGGCAAAAGCTTCAGCTCGGCCAAGGATGATACAGTTGACCACGATGAGTGGGACAAAGATGCCAAGCTGTTGATAGAGCGGGTATGCAAAGGCCTGCATGAGCAGTTCAACGGCAACGACCAGTGAAGCCGAGATAGCGATAAAACAGGCAATTCTGACTTTGGCTGGAATGAGTTTTCTGACCAGTGAGACCAGAAGGTTGGAAAGGGTGAGGACAAAGACTACAGCCATGCCCATGCCCAGCCCATTATCTGCTGTGTTCGTGACTGCCAGCACAGGACAGAGCCCCAGTACCAGTTTGAACGGGGGGAGGTCCTTCCAGAGACCCTTGGAGAATTCTTTCCATAATTTATTCATTATATGCTCCATTTAGTGGCGTCTTCACACT
This sequence comes from Pseudodesulfovibrio nedwellii, assembly GCF_027923765.1. NCBI lineage: Bacteria > Pseudomonadati > Thermodesulfobacteriota > Desulfovibrionia > Desulfovibrionales > Desulfovibrionaceae > Pseudodesulfovibrio > Pseudodesulfovibrio nedwellii. The sequence continues at coordinate 596,413 of NZ_AP026709.1, forward strand.
GTGTGCTAGGACCAATCCTTGGCGAATTCGGATTTCAGTGAATTGAATATGACAATGGCATTTTGAACAGCGGAAACAGTTCCGGTGGAGGATATGGTTGCTCCGGCAACGGCATCAATGCTGCCGCCATTCTTTTTGAGGTTCATTGAATCAAGCGGATGCTCCTTGAATTGGGTGGTAAACCCGTGAGAAGCGACGCGAGAACCCAACCCCGGTGTTTCTTTCATAGTTGTGATGCCAATGCCGGACAACGTGTCGGATTTGATGTCAAATCCAACCATAACGCCGATATTACCGCCGTAACCTCTACCGGATGTCTCGAAGGCGACTGCGGTTAGCTCTCCGTCGTGGATCGCTGGAAAGACCGTTATTGTTTTACCGTCCATTTTGAATTTTTTTCGGTCCTTGATAGGGTTGTTGTTATACTTGTGGAGGACCGATTCGATGGCGGGAGCCTGAACAAAAGTCAGTACCTGTTCTTCGATAATAGGGGCAGTGGCTTGTTTAAGCGCTGCCAGTGTCACTCCCGACAATCCACAAATCAGGGAGAGTACGATCATCATTTTGAGCATTTCTTTCATGGGTTACCTCTTTCCGAAAGGTCTGGGGCGAATACGTTCCAAGACCGGCGTGAGCAGGTTGGCAAGCAGGATGGCAAAAGGCACTCCGTCAGGATAGATGCCATAGACTCGGATGATGACAATCATGACCCCGGTAATTATTCCGAAGAGAAGCATGGGGATTTGTCTGTTAGGTGATGACGGGCCGTCGGTCGCCAGGAAAAAGGCGCCGAATAGCGTGGAACCAGTCAACAGATGGAGAGTTGGCGTGGCATAAATCGTGGGGTCAGCCATGTTGAAGAGACCCGCAGTAATAAGGACTCCTCCGATGACACCGACCGGAATGATGGTGGATATATGTTTACGAATGACGAGAAACAACGCGCCGGTTACAACGCCAGCGATTTGGGTTGCTCCCAGTCCACCGAGTTGTTTTCCGAGGAATAACGCACGGGAGTCGGTAATCATGACGGCATCAAGGCCGAAGTTTTTGAGTTGGGCCAAGGGATATGTGAGATCAACATTGAGCATAGTTGCGTCAATATCCATGAACCCGGGCCAGGATATCCGACATACCGCCCATCCGATGAGTGGTGCGCAGAATGGACTGCCACCGAGCCCGCCAAACATCATTTTACCCAGTATAATGGATGCGGCACTTCCTATGGTGACAAGCCACCAAGGGGCAGATGCCGGTAAAAGAAATGCGAAGCAAAGCCCGACGGTGAAAGCGTGGAAATCGCGCACTTGGGGTTTTTGATCCATGAACATGGTGCACACAGCTTCTGTGAGGATAGCTGTTGCCACAGAAAGCGCCATGACGCGGAAAGCTGTCATGCCGTATGAAGTCATGGCCATAGCAGCCGCTGGTATCATAGCCAGAAGAATATTAACCATCCTTCCCTGAACAGTGATGCCACGATGTCGATGGGGCGGGACCGAGACGGTCAATGCGAATGGATTGAGTTGTTTCATGGCTATTTCTCCTTTCCAGCCACACTTTTGGCTCGTTCAAGTTCGTTTTTTGCGAGCCGGATATACTGAAGCATGGGGCGTTGTGCGATACAGAAGAAGCCGCACAATCCACATTCAAAGCAGGCATCCACAGATTCATCGGCTGCTTTGTCGTACATGCCGAATTCCGCGTAGCTGGTGATCATGGCTGGATCGAGTCTGGCTGGGCAGTGACGAATGCATTCACCGCAACCAACACAAGGGGAATCCTGTGCAACGGGGGCGGAATTTTTGACTAAAGTGATGGCGGTGGTGTCGCGAGTCACCCCCTGCATGGGGCTGGCAGCGGCTGACCCGCGAAGAACACCACCGAGTACGATACGATCTCGGTCTTCGATATTGTCACCAGTTATATTGATGATTTCTCCGACAGGAGTTCCGAGGAGAAAGATCTGACTCGTTTTATCTACTGTGATCATGGTTTCCATGACGGGCAGGCCCGTTTCCATGATTCTTCCGATGTGAAAGACTGTTTCCAGGCCCACAACGAGCGTGTTGTCCGGATTTTCTTTGCCGGTTACGGTCAATGCAACCATGGGGTCCAATCCGGCAGGGTACTGTTCTGAAATTTTAGTGTATCGTGTGCTTTCCAGCAGGTCCGATCCATTGATTGCTGCCAAATATGTTGCGGGTGGTGCATATATGGAAAGAAGAGCCTGTATCCCCAATTCAAGAGTTCCACTGGCCGTAGACAAAAGTGTTGAGCGAGCCGTGAGCCCTTGTTCTTCATCCACGCCGTTTATGATCAATGTTTGGATATCCGAAGCTGCTGTGATGTCAGCCCCAAGTTCAATGAGTGCTTTAAGAAGCTCTTGCCCGGCAATACCATTGAACGAAATTGGTTCGACTGTTTCATCGCCATCAGCGGTTATACGAATTCGGTAGGGGTCGACATGGTCGATAGTTCCAGCCACTGGAGCATGGATATCTCCAAGGCCAGAGATTGAGGTTGTGGCAATTCGTTCACCGCGTTTGACAGCTTGACCACATGTAACCAGATAACAGTGCCTTTTTAGCGTTATTTCAGCCTGCGAGATGGCTCGAGGTGTATCGTGCTTATTCATGTTCGCCTACCTAGTGATGTGGCATTGGTTACAGTTGTCAGGTCCATATGGGCCGACCTCATTTTCTTCGTGGCAGGACATGCATTGGTCGTGAAATGCATTCATGCGTGGAAGAACGAGTTCCCGTGTTTCGGATTCATGGCATTTGTTACAGGAGGTGAAGTCGCCCTCGTATTGGGTCATATCCACTTGAACATGGCAGGATTTGCAGCTTGAGAGGCCTTTATCAAACATGTCTTCATGACAGTTCGTACAGCTTTGGTGTCCAGCCAGACGCATGCTCAACAGATCACCAGAGTCATCACCTTTGTGGCAGTTGGCACATTTTTGCGGCTCGGGTTCGATTTCTTTGCCGTGATGGCAATCATAGCAATCGTCTGCATAGTCTTTGTGTTCTTCATGATCGAAAATTATTGCTTCATATTCAGTGTGATGACAGCGAACGCAGTATGATTCATTAGGGAATGAATCCATGTGGTTATTAATATATTCATCATTAAATTCGTTGGGATGACATGAACCACAGTCAAGCGCTTTGTTATCCTCAACCGTCATTACGTCAGTGCCTTTTTCGTGGTGACATTGAATACAGTTGATCTGGTAGTCACGATGATGGACGAGGTGGGAAAAGATGACTTTTCCGCCATTGTTCTGGAACAGAATCCGTGCTGGCATCTGTGCTTTCTCACTCGTTTTGATGTATCCGATTGCGGACGCTGCCAAGAGTAAAATAGCTGCAAGAATGACCGGAAGTATCTTTGAATTTGAACGCATCTTTCCTCTCCGTCGCCTGAGCGCGACAGCTCAACAGTTAAAAAAGGTTTTTTTATCCTGCGGGCGGTCATCAATGACCGCCCGCAGGGAGGTGGAGTTTATTTAGGCATGACAGCCCAGTCCGGCACGGAGTGGAGATCGATTCCCCAGACAACGGGCAGGAGGTATACGACAAAGATCGTAATTAAGAGGGTGCCTATGATGTTTAACCATAGGCCCGCCTTGGCCATTTGTTTGATTGATATGCATCCGCTGCCGAAAACGACCGCGTTGGGCGGTGTTGCTACGGGAAGCATGAATGCGAAGGAAGCAGCTACACATGCACCGATGATGGTTGCATAGGGATGGACGCCCATTGCAATGGCTGCGCTACCCATAATCGGGACAAGCAATGTTGCAGTAGCAGTATTGGAAGTTATTTCCGTCAGGAAGATGGTGATCAGCACGACTGCGCCGACGAAAACCATGATGCTGGTGCCTTCAAGCCCACCCAGTTGGGAAGCAATATAAGTTGCCAGGCCGGTCTTGGCAAAGCCGTTGGCAATAGCCAGGCCACCACCGAAGAGCAGGATGACATCCCAGGGAATCTTGACGGCGGTTTTCCAATCCAGAAGGAATTCACCTTTTTTGAAGTTGGTGGGAATGGCGAACAGAATCAAGGCTCCAAGGATACCGATTGTGGCATCATGGATGTAGCCGAAATTCGGCATGATATCGGTAACGAAGGGAACCCCTTTAAGGAAACCACGGGCTAGCCAAAATGTGGCGACGAAACAGCCGACCACAACGATTTTCTTTTCTTCGGAAGACATGACGCCAAGTTTCTGAATTTCTTCGTCGATAATTTTTTTGCCGCCTGCGAGTTGCATTCCACCCATGGGGAAAAGAAGCTTGGTCAGGACGACCCAGGAAATGGCAAGCATGACGACAGACAGGGGCACACCAAACATCATCCACTGACCAAAACCGATTTCAACGCCGAACATCTTGTCGATCATACCGACCATAATGGTGTTGGGAGGGGTGCCGATAATGGTTGCAACGCCACCCATGGAGGCTGCGTAAGCAATACCAAGCATGAGACATTTACCGAAGTTTGATTCAGGACCGGTGGTTGCACATGCACGCAGGGTCTTGGAGTCAAAACCTGTGGCCTGCTGGATGACGGCAAGTCCGATGGGGACCATCATCATGGTGGTTGCCGTATTGGAAACCCACATGGACAGGAAGGCTGTAGCGATCATGAATCCGAGAATCATTCTGCCTGGACTGGTTCCGACCATTCGAATGGTATGTACGGCGACCCGCTTGTGCAGGTTCCATCTTTCCATGGTGACTGCGAGGAAGAAGCCGCCCATAAACAGATAGATCAGATGGTTGGCGTAGGGAGCAGTTGCAGCTTTGGATTTCATGATGCCGAGTAATGGGAATAAGGCGATGGGCAAAAGGGATGTCGCCGGAATGGGAATAGCTTCCGTAATCCACCAGATTGCCATGAACACTGTCACTGCAGCGACTCGCCACGCTTCAACCTTCATCCCCTCAGGGGCCGGAAGGAGAAGCATTAATGCAAAGACGATGGGGCCGAGAAAGAACCCTACCATCCTGCCTTTTCCGCTTTCCTCTGCTTGTGCACTCATGTTTACCTCCTAATCTATTGGCAAAAAAGCCGTCATTGTAATGGTAATCCCAGTCTTTGAACTCTCGGAACCCGAGAGCCGGGCAGGTCCGCAACCTCCCTGCCCGGTAATGGGGATTAGATACCGAGATCGTATGAATCGACGAAGGCCCCCACGCGAGCGGAGGAGTCTGCAATACGCTGACGCAGTTCCTTCTTGTATTCATCAAGATCAATATTCTTGCGTGCGACACCTGTGTCCATGGCGGCCTTGGCAACAGCCACGGAAACGTATTCGATTAGCCGCAGGTCAAGAGCCTTGGGGATGATGTAATCGATGCCGAATTCAAGCGTGTCGACGCCAAAGGCTTCGCAAACGTATGCCGGAGCCGGTTCCTTGGCGAGAGCGGCCAGAGCTTGTGCGGCGGCGAGCTTCATTTCTTCATTGATGGCTGTGGCACCAACATCGAGAGCACCTCGGAAGATGAACGGGAATCCGAGGACGTTATTTACTTGATTGGGGAAGTCAGAGCGTCCGGTACCCATGATGGCGTCAGGTCGAGCTTCCTTGGCGTCGGTGTAGGAGATTTCCGGATCAGGGTTGGCACAGGCGAAGATAATCGGGCTGTCTGCCATGGATTTGACCATTTCTTTGGAAACCATGTCCTTGACGGACAGGCCGAGGAAACAATCAGCTCCTTCCATGGCTTCTGCCAGAGAGCCGTATTCTTTTTCTGTGGCGTAAGCTTGTTTGGTCTCATTGAGGTCCGTACGGCTTTTGTTGATATGACCGCGCGAATCGAACATGGCTATATTTTCGGGAAGGACACCCATACCTTTGTACAAGTTGGTACAGGCGATAGCTGCTGCTCCTGCGCCGGAGATGACAACGCGCATGCCTTCAGCTTTTTTGCCGGAGATTTCCAAGGCGTTCATCATACCGGCAGCTGTCACGATGGCGGTGCCGTGTTGATCGTCATGGAAGACAGGGATATTCATCTCTTTTTTTAATTTTTCTTCAATATAGAAGCATTCTGGAGCTTTGATGTCTTCAAGGTTGATGCCGCCAAAGGTCGGTTCCATGGCCTTGACGATTTCAATGATCTTGTCAGGATCGGAAACGTCGAGGTTGATATCAAAGACATCCACATCAGCGAAAACTTTGAACAGTACGCCTTTACCTTCCATAACCGGCTTGCCTGCGGCTGCACCTATATTGCCGAGACCAAGAACAGCCGTTCCGTTGGACACGACGGCGACCAGATTGCCGCGAGCGGTGTATTCAAAGGATTTCGATTCATCTTCAGCTATTTCCAGACAGGAGTGGGCAACACCGGGGCTGTATGCCATGGACAGGTGTTTTTGAGTGACGCACGGTTTGACAGGAACAACTTCAATTTTACCTTTTCTCCCCATGGAGTGAAAATCGAGAGCTTCTTGTTTGGTGAATAAGGCCATTTTTATCTCCTTGGATAACGGTTTTTTATTTGAGGCCGGCAGCTTTACGATCGGGGACGGCGTAGAGTTCTCCACCATGGGCGTCGTTGATGACGAGCAGGGGAAAGTCTGTGACTTTCATTTTACGAACGGCCTCCGGGCCGAGTTCGTCAAAGGCGATGACCGTGGATTCTGTAATGGAATTGGACAGAAGAGCTCCTGCGCCACCTGTTGCGCCGAAGTAAACGGCTGTGTGGTCCTGCATGGCTTGGCGCGTTTCATCATTGCGTTTACCCTTGCCGATGGTGGCCTTGAGGCCCAGGCTGTAGAGACGCGGGGCATAGGAATCCATGCGATAGCTGGTTGTCGGACCGGCTGCGCCGATGGGGCGTCCCGGAGGGGCTGGGCTGGGACCAACATAGTAGATTGCAGCACCTTCAAGGGCGAAGGGAAGTTCTTTGCCTGCGTCCAGCAGATCCACAAGTTTTTTGTGGGCAGCATCGCGGGCGGAGTAGATGGTGCCGGAGAGGAATACTACATCGCCAGCCACAAGCTGTTTCATGTCTTCGTCTGTCAGCGGGGTATTCAGTTTATATTCAGCCATTAGAGTACGACCTCCTCGTGCCGTTGGGAGTGACACTGGATGTTTACGGCCAAGGGAAGACTTGCCAGATGGCAGGGATCGACAGCCATTTTCACACTGAGAGCAGTGGTTTTTCCGCCGAGGCCCATGGGACCGATGCCGAGTCTGTTGATGGCATCTTCGAGTTCTTTTTCCTTGGCTGCGATATCCGGGTCAGGATGTGTGTCATCCAGTCGACGCATAAGAGATTTCTTGGCAATGATGGATGCGTGTTCAAAGGTACCGCCAATGCCGAGGCCTACAACGATCGGAGGACAGGGGTTGGGGCCGGCTTCAGCAACGCGGTTGATAACGAATTCCTTGATGCCTTCCCAGCCTTGAGCTGGTGCCAACATGGTGCAACGACTCATGTTTTCACTGCCGCCGCCTTTTGCCATATAGACAATCTTCAGCGTGTCGCCAGGGACGAAATCAAAGTGAATGATTGCGGGGGTGCCATCGCCTGTATTGGCCCGACTGAACGGGTCGCAAGCGGATTTTCGTAGAAAACCATCGGCATACCCTTTACGAACACCTTCGTTGATGACTTCACGAAGATTTCCTCCGTCAATGCGAACGTCGTCGCCGACTTCAACAAAGAGGACGGCAAGGCCGCAATCCTGACAGAGGGGGAGTTTTGTACTTTTGGCAAGGTCGGCATTTTCCAGAAGTTGGCGCAGGACTTCCTTTGCGGAGTCACTGGTTTCTTTGGCCATCGCCTGTTCGAGTTTGGTGCGGACATCGCTCGGCAGCTCTGTGTTTGCCTTGATGCACATGTTTGCCACGGCATCGACTATTTCGCTGGTTTTGATTGTGCGCATGATTATTTCTTCCTGAAGATTTCTTTGATTGCTGTGATGCCCATCTTGCGGCGGAGGAAACCGAGTTGATCTTGCAGCGGCAGCCCTTTAGGGCAAACGTCTTCACAGGCCAGCAGGCCCATGCAGCCGAATATACCGTTATCATTGCCGATGATTTCAAAGTATTGATCGTCAGAGCGTTCATCTCTGGGGTCGACGACAAATCGGGCAATACGGTTTAGGGCCGCTGCCCCCATGAAATCATCCCGCAGGCGGGCGGTTCCACAGGCAGAGACACAACAGCCGCATTCGATGCAGCGTTCGAGTTCATAGATTTGGTTGGCTACCTTGTCGTCCATGCGCTCTTCTTTCTTGGTCGGATCGAATGTCTTGGACGTGTGAACCCATGATTCAGTTTTGTCGTACATTTCTCTGAACCAGACACCCGTATCCACGGAGAGGTCTCCGACGAGTTTGAAGACAGGCAGGGGGTGCAGTGTGATATTGGTGGGTTGATCTTTTGTTTTGGTCTGACAAGCCAGGCCCGGACGCCCATTGATGACCATGGCGCATGCGCCACAGATGCCTGCACGACAACAGAAGTCGAAGATGAGGCTCGGGTCCTGTTCTTCCCGCAGTCTATTTAGAGCAATGAACAGGGTCATGTTTGGGGTTTCATCAAGGGTGTAGGTCTGCATGTGCGGGACCTTTCCCTTTTTTTCTGGATTATACCGGAATATTTCGAATTTTATTTCTCTACCCATGATACGTTCCTTTTTTGATCCGGGTTATTACTTCTTGCCAATTTTAGTGACAGGGCTTTTGACGGTGCGATCCTTCACATATGTTTCGTCTGCGGGAATGATCGTTCCACCGCCGTATCCGCGGTCACCCGGGGGCAGTTCGAAAACAGGCGTGGTGTCTTCGTAGCTGAGTTCAGGCATGTCGGCCTTTTCTGGCCAGTATGCCAGCGTCCGATTGAGCCAATCCTGATCATTGCGTTCAGGATAGTCTTCGCGGTTGTGAGAACCTCGGGATTCAGTACGAACCATTGCCGCTTGGGCAATGCACAGGGCGAGCTTGACCTGTCCTTGAATCTTGAGTGCGGCAGCCAATTCGTGGTTAGGGCCTGCGCCATCAGAAACAAGGCTGACTTTTTTGGATTTTTCGAGAGTCTTTTGCAACGTTTCGACACATTCTTCCAAACCATCCTGATTACGGAAGACAAAGCAGCCTTTCATCAGGGCATCTTGCATCTCATTGCGTACGTCGTAGACATTGAGTTTGCCGTTGCGACCATGAATAAGGTCGTGAATGCGTTTTTCCTGTTTTTTGACTTCGGCATTGATGAGTTGGGTATCGAATTTGGTTTCGTGCCCCTGGAGGAACTCGACGATTTTTGTTCCGATGATTCCACCGGCCACGACGGTTTCAGCCAAAGAGTTTCCGCCAAGACGGTTGAAGCCGTGCATATCCCAACAGGCCGCTTCACCAGCGGAATAGAGGCCTTTGAGACCATACACCGCGCCGTCTTTATTGGTACGAATACCAGCCATGGTATAATGTTGGGTCGGACGAACTGGGATAAGTTCCGTACGTGGGTCGACACCAAGGAAGTGGTGACAGATTTCGTCTACTTCACGGAGCTTGGTGGAGATATGTTTGTCACCAAGGTGACGGATATCGAGCCAAAGATGCTCGCCGTATGGACTTTTTACGCCTTTGCCTTCACGCATGTGATGGGTCATCCAGCGAGAAACAACGTCACGAGAAGCGAGTTCAGCCTTGTCCGGCTCATAGATGTTCATGAAGCGTTCTTCATTACAGTCAAGCAGGGTTCCGCCGTCTCCGCGACAGCCTTCAGTCACGAGTATGTCCGTGGGAACAATACCGGTGGGATGAAACTGAATGGATTCAGGGTTACCGATGGGGACAACACCGGTGTCATGGGCGATGATATGGCCGCCACCATCACAGATGACTGCGTTGGTTGTGGCTTTGTAGATACGACCAAAACCGCCAGTACAGATGGCGGTTGCCTTGGCGAGATATGTTTCAAGCTGACCGGTTCGCAAGCAGCGAACAACAGCACCCATGCAGGTTTCGCCGTCTTGAATTAGGGCGATGGCTTCTTTTTTGTCGAAAACATCAATGCCAAGTTCGGCACAACGGTTGTCCATGGTACACATAACCGCATGGCCTGTACCATCAGACGTGAAGCAGGTGCGCCATTTGGCAGTACCGCCGAATGAACGAGCTGTAATCAACCCTTCATTTTCTTTTTTTTCAAATTTTTCAAATTTTTCTCCACCTTTAAAGAAAAATGATTTGCCTGGAATGACGCGGTTCCACGGCACACCCCAGTGTGCGAGGCGGCGCATTTCGATAGGAGCATTGTCTGCGAAAAGTCGGGCAACTTCCTGATCGCAACCCCAGTCAGAACCTTTGACTGTATCAATGAAATGGATGTCAGGGCCATCGCCTTCACCTTTTGCAGAGTTGCCGAGAGCAGCCTGCATTCCACCTTGTGCGGCAGAGGAGTGAGAACGTCTTGCTGGAACAATGGACAGGCAGGTTGCTTTGAAGCCGCTTTGCGCAGCCTCACAGGCGACACGCTCTCCGGCTAGGCCAGCACCAATAACGAGCAGATCTGAATAGTACGTTTGCATTGGATGATCCTTACTGACCTAATGTTACAAAGCGAATCAGCGTGGCGATGCCGATGACCATGAACATGGTGAACAGTGTCGACTCGAGCTTTTTGAAGCCCTTGCGCTTATCTGATTTGATGAAGCCCCATTTCACTGCAATGCGGTAGAATCCGACGCTGACGTGGAGTTCGACACAGGGAAGCAGGAGCATATAGAAAACAAACCACCAGAATTGCTGCATGCGTGCAGCAGATTTCATGGCGGTGATGGGGAGATCATTTAGGACGACCCACATGTGGATGGCGCCGAGGATCAGGATGATCATTGCGGTTCCAGCCTGAACAATCCAGAGCCATGTGTCCCGATGCTTAAGCATTTTAGCGTGTTGCCAGATTGTGGATTGATCTTCCACACGGAATGGAATCTTACGAGCTGCCAGAACGAAATGGACCAGGAATGTCAGAAAGATAATGGGTCCTCCCACCTGGGCCATGTATGTGACCTCAAAAAAATGTGCGATGGCATTCATGATGCTCGGCGAAATGACTACGGAAGATACGAGCAGCATATGACACCACATAAAGAGGATGAGTCCTGCACCCGTAAGCATCTGTAGCCAGTCTAGGCCAGCATCGACACGGGACAGTCCTGGAACTGATGTTGTGTGGTTTTTCATCATTTGTTCACCTGTTGTTCAAAAATTGTAACGAAACTGGCTTGGGCCATGACCTCTTGTCGGGTGTTTTGTGTGGTAAGCTGATTGTTGTGGCGATGCGTTTTAGGCACATTCGTTGCTCGCCCGTATTCCAACCTCCTCATTATTTGATGCATTTGATGAGTTGGTAAAAGCAACAGGCGTGCCATGACTTTGTCAGTGACAAAGTCTAAATATTTCAATGGATTAATTTTATGAGAAAAGAAGGATGAGCGGATTTTCGCTGACGCTGAAAAAGCATATCAGCGAAAATCCGCCGAGAGGTGTTTACTGGCGTTTCAAGTCGTACTTGGACATTTTTTCATTGAGAGTTCTTCGGGGGATACAGAGGTCGTCAATGACATTTTTTACGTTGCCGCCATGACGTGCGAGTGATTCCTTAATCAGGTGGCGTTCAAAGAGATTGACTTGATCCTTAAGGCTAATAGAGGAAGCGCATTCGCCTGCAATTGAGCTGGAGAGAATTTGTGGAATACGTTCTTGAGGCGGGAGGGCAGACAAGACATACCGTTCAGTCATACTTTTGAGTTCTCGAACGTTTCCGGGCCAGTCATGGCTCATCATGATAGCCAGACTTTGCGGCGTGGCACTGTCTGCCGAAGTGCCATAAGTGTCTGCAGCCTGTTCCAAAAAGAAAGAAAAGAGTAGAGGGATATCATCCTTTCGTTTCCTCAACGGTGGTACTGTCAGCTCCACGGTGTTCAGACGGAAGTACAGGTCTTCGCGGAGACGACCTTCCTTAATGGCTTTTTGTGGGGATTCATTCATGGCAGAAAGTAGTCGGAATTCTACAGGCCTTAATGTGTTGGAACCCAATCTTGTTATCTCTTTATGCTCCAAAGCTCTCAGGAGTTTTCCCTGAACATCAATAGGCATGGAACTCAGTTCATCGAGAAAGAGTGTGCCACCGTTTGCCGCCTCCAGCTTGCCAATACGTTTGCCCTGGGCGCCTGTGAAAGCGCCTGATTCATGACCGAATAATTCACTTTCAGCCATGTTTACAGGAATAGCCGCACAATTTAGGGCAAGGTAGTTCTTTTTATTGCGATGGCTCAATTTATGGATTGAGCGCGCAACAACTTCCTTGCCGGTTCCGGTTTCCCCAAGGATTAGAACATTGGCAATGGTCGGGGCGATATGTGTCATTTCCTTTTTTAGGCTTCGCATGGGAACACTTGAACCCACAAGTCTGGAGTCCAAGCCTTCGCTGTCAACAAGAGCTTGTTTAAGGAGTCGATTTTCTATAACAAGTTGACGTTTTTCAAGGGCTCGTTTGATGGTTTCCACAATCCGTTCAGGATCGAAAGGCTTTTCTACGAAGTCATACGCACCACCTCGAATGGCTTCTACAGCCATGGCAATATCCCCGTGGCCGGTAAAGAGGACTACCGGAAGATCCGGATCGACCTCTGCTATTTTTTTTTGAAACTGCAAACCATCAAGACCGGGCATTTTGACGTCCGAAAGGACGATCCCTTCATAATTCTTTGTGATGGTTGTAAGAGCCTTGCTTGCATCTTCGAAGCTCAGCACTTCAAATCCAGAGAGTTCAAGCCATTGTCGGGCGGAATCGCGTACAGATTTTTCATCATCAACAAGAGTGACCTTATTCATGGTTACGACTCCTTATTTTGTTTGGATAAAGGAAGATACACAGTAAATTCAGCGCCTTGATCAAGGCAGTTCCTTGCACGAAAATCACCATTCATATCCTTGATGATCTTATAGGAGATGGAAAGCCCAAGTCCAACGCCGACGCCTTCTTTTTTGGTGGTAACAAAAGGCTCAAAAAGCTTTTTGTCGATATCAGAAGATATGCCTGGACCATTATCCCAGACGCGGATTCTTGCCTTTTCATCACTGGCACTCAGCGTCACACCGATGAAGGATGACTCTGTGTTTTGCAAGGCATCAAGTGCGTTTCTGAAGAGATTAATCAGCACTTGTTCAAGCCGAACTCGGTCTCCCTTGATGAGGATGGGGGTGTCCGGCAAAGTTAATTTGAGTTCACAGTCTTCTACACGCATTTGATGCTTCATGAGTGTCAGGGATTCATTGATCGCTTGCCGTAAATCGAACTCTCTGTCCGTATTTGATGATTTTCGGGCGAAAGATTTCAATTGTTCTGTAACCTTTGCCATGCGGTCACCCAGTTTAGAAACTTTCGTCAGGGTAGGATCAAGTTCATCCAACAGATTTCTCGCCAGCATAAGTTTACAACTGGCGATATATGTTTTTGTTGCGGCAATTGGTTGGTTCAGTTCATGGGCGATAGCGGTCGCCATTTCGCCAAGCGCTGCCAATTTACCTGCCTGGACAAGTTCTTCCTGAGCTTCTCGCAATTCCACTTCGGTACGTTTGCGGTCTTCAATTTCTTGGGCCAGTTGTTTATTGATGTCCCGAATGTGTTCTGCTTCGACAGCTTGTTGTCTGGAAAGTATTTTTTGGTGTCGTTCCCTCAGAAGGAGGCGAGTGAGAATAGCAAGACCAATGAGGACAAAAGTCGTTAAAGACATGCCCAATGTTCTTTCCCACAAAGCACTTTGTTCCAACAGATAAAGTATATCCCAGTTCATCCCTGGAATGGATCGAGTGTTTTCGAAAAAACGTTCTTTATCTATGGTGACTTCATCCATGAAGCCCATTCGGGTCGTGTGTTTTGCTGGAAGATGTTTGAGTTTTAATTTGGGATATTGGCCGCGTTCATTAATTTTTGCCAATGTTTCGTTTGAGAGTGGTTTTAACGTCCTATATTTCCAGCTTGGTCGGCTCGACAGGATGATGACTCCGTTAGCGTCAACCACGAATACAGTCTCACCTCCTTCCTGCCATAAATTTTCCAGGGAAGAGAGTACGATTTTGGCGACAGCGACACCAACGATCTTTTCATTACTACGAATTGGGTGAGAAATATAAAATCCAGGTTCTCCGATAGTTATACCAACACCAAAAAACATACCGTTTTTGCCAGTGATCGCATCTTTGAAGTACGGACGAAAACTGAGGTTTAATCCAATAAAGTTTTTAGGTTTTTTCCAGTTGCTTGAAGAAATGACAACTCCATTTTCGTTAATGACATAGACTGCGGCAGAACCAGAGTTGATGCTTGCTGATTCCAGAAAAGAATTAACCTCTTCGACATTACCTTCTCCCTCAAGAAGATCCCTGACAATTTCTGTTTCAGAGATCAGGAAGGGGAGATATTCGTGTTTTTTGAGAGCGGATTGAAGAGTGCTTTCGTATAATGTCAACCGTTCATTGGAGACCCGATCAAGATCTTGAATGTAGTCATATTGGACGATTAAGGCCACAAGTACCGGAATGCCTATCATGAACATGAACGTCAAAAAAATAGGAATTGCTTTGCCCTTATACGTCTTGAATAACTGCATATAAATACTCGCTATCTGCTGAGTGTTGTTATGGTCGCCAGTGTGAGAGCTTTTGATTACTCAGTGTTGTATGCCGTCTATTTGCCCCTGTTTGATTGCAGCAAACCATCGGCGAAAAACCGCTTATTTTAAAGGGTATAGATAGAGCCGTTTTCATAGTGTTTTCTCTAACAATTTATTTTAATTCGTTTTTATCTCTTTCGGTGTAATCGAAGACTCTTTGATTAAGCAAGAATAGTACCGAGATTTCAACAATAATATTATTGTTGAAAGTTATCTGTGGTCACAATTTGCATGTCGGGAGTGAACCATATGGCTGATGTCGTAGGGTATTCTTTCTTCATGATACTTTTACCTTTGAAAGGTCCGAGAATAAAGAGAGCTGTTGCTAGTGCATCCGCTTTTTCTGCACTGTCGGCGATGACGGTCACTCCAACCGATGCGTTGGCAGAACTCATATCGGATGGGTTGATAATGTGGTGTCGAAATTCTTTCTTCCCGTGGTTTTCAACGGTTACAAATTGTTGGTAGTCCCCAGATCCGCATACTCCTTTTTCCCGAACTGTAATGGTCTTATACACAGTATCGGAACGAGGATGTCGTATGCCAACGGTCCAATCCTGGTCTCCGAAACAATAGAAGTCGCCTCCTGCTTCTACTATACCAGATTGAATTCCTTGTTTTTGCAGCAAGGCAACAGCAGTATCAATGATCGTGCCTTTGGCTATTCCTCCAAGATCAAGAGCCATTCCCTTCTTTTTCAGGCGAATACGTTTGTTTTCATTATCAACTATGACCATGTTGTGATCGACAAGCCCTTTTTTCATCTGGGCCAGAGTTTCATCAAGAGCATAGTAGAGCGGAGAGGTTGTCAGAGCACCGATCGTTGGATCAAAGGCCCCGTCAGTTTTTTTGCTGTATTCAAGGGCCCGGTTGATTAAGGCGTATGACCTTGTTGAGGGTGTCACCCAATACTGTCCGGCTCCTCGGTTGATTCTTCCGATTGAACCTTCTAAATTGCGATGGTCGTAATCTTTTTGCAACATCCGCATGGTAGTGATTGTTTTTTGAGCAGCTTTGTCTGCGGCGGCTTGACTTTGAGCCTTGATGGTCAAGTTAATTATTGTACCCAGACCAACATCGGTGAATCGGTATATGGTCTTGTCACCAGCAAGGAAAGGATGCGTTTGAGGAATAGATAGGACGTACAGAGGAATTGCGGCCAGCAATGCGCAACAAAGGGCCGCGCTCCATGAAAGTGTTTTTTCCCAATACAGATGATCCCGAAAGCTGGAAGAGAGCAGGGGGATGCAGGAAAAAACACCTATTATCGCTACAAATTGCAAGGCCGGTGCGACTGAGTGGATTATTTGAATTAAAAATCCGCCAAGAAGAGGACCAAAGAGAAATCCGAGTCCGGCAGCAAAGTGCGTGGTGCCAAAGGCCATGCCTTGATTTTGGGACATATCGGATGCAGCGGTCATGGATGCTGGAATGGATATGGCGGTTCCAAGTCCCATGATTGCTCCCCAGAGAATGAAATGCCATGGCTCTGAACTTGTCCCGAGGGCAAAGAGAGCACTCGCGCTGAGAAGCATACCAAAAACGATAGTACCAAGTTGTGTTTTTTTGCCATGAATTCTTCCCATGAGCGGAAGACAAAGGCTGGTTGTAAAGCTTGGTATTGCATACAAAATTGCGATTTCAAACCCGGTCCACCCGAGTTTTATGGTTAAAAGAATTGGATAAAAAGCTGTGAGTAGACCAATGCCAAGAGTTCGACCGAATATGGAGAACAGTAGGTACGTCGCATCAAGTTTTTTGAGAACGGAGGGATTGGAGGTACTTTTTCCCCTGACTGTTCGAGTTTCTTTAGGCAGAAAGAAAATAATAATCAGTGTTGCAAGCCCCATACAAAGGGACAGTCCCAGAAGCGGTGGTTTGATGGAACGGTTGAGATAGAGCAATCCACCAAGAAGAGGTCCGCAAAAAAGGGCTATGTTGAAAGCCATGGAATACAATGCGAACCACCGTGGGAGTGTCTCTTTTGACCCATTTCCTCCCAATGTGGCCATCCCAATTGGTTTGATGAGACCGGAAACAAGACCCAGAATGAATTGAATGACATACAGAGTCGTTAAACTCGTATGAAAAAAGTACAGTAAAGGAATAATACAGCCAATGAATGTCGTGAGAAGTAGTGGAAGACGCGGGCCAACTTTGTCTCCCCAAAGGCCGGCAACTGGTGCGATTAATAATTTGGCAAGATAGTATCCCGCAAATGCACTGCCAAGCCAGATGCCACTGATTCTTTCATCGAAAGATAGAAGTGGAATTGTAAATGAAAATAAGCCAATACCCAGTGTCGAAAAAAGCCCACTGGAAAGTATCGCCCAAAAAATACGGCGAGTATTGTGAGTGTGTGTATCGGAATTGCTCATACTGGGGTCATGTCCTAATTTAAGTCAGTGTGACTATAAATAGCCAAGAATGGCAAGCTGTTCGTGTGCTTGCCATAATAGTACATGGTGAAAACTCAGCAAAGCGCCTTTTATTTTATATTAAAAGAAGGCCTTGCGAAAAACATGCGCAAGACCTTCTTTTTTTGATTCTTAGAGTTGTTATTCGAGTTAGAATGGATAAACTAAAGTGCTTTCAGTGCTTTTCTGTTTGCCTATCTTTTTATTGATGGCATCGATACGGGCCTTGGCAGCTTCTCGCTGTTCTTTACGCGCGGCATTACGGATAACTGTTCCAAGCAAGCGTTTAGCGGTTTCGTATTTCCCCCTTTTTTCATAAATGAGGGAAGCACGATACATGGCGGTCAGCGCCCAGATGTTTTCCTGTGGATATTGCCAGGCCAGTTTGAGGTAATAATCCAAGGCTTTATCCATGTTACGCATGGCGTGCTCGCCTTCGCCCAACCAGAACAATGTTTCAGCCTGAAGAGCGGTCGTCATGGTGGATCGATTGTCCCACATAATCAGCAGTTCTTTTTGGGCTGTTTCGTAGTCTTTTCGCTGTTGATATAACAACGCCATACGTAAACGGGTCATGACCGGGATAGGTGTGCCAGTTTTGACCATTTCCTTATATGTATCTAGCGCTGCGGACTGTCTGCCAGAATCAAGTTCAATACGTGTTTTGATATCCAGCCAGGATGTTTTTAGGTTCGAAGGCAAACTTGGCTCATCTATTTGGTTTAAATAAAATGCACTTAACTGTAGATTTTTGGTTTTGGCTGCGTCGTTTGCCAAATAGAGTAATCCTTGAATGCCGAATGAAGAATCATCAAAAAGAAATGCTGAGCGTTTGGCCAGTGAAACAGATGGTTTCTCATTAAAGAGTTGTTGCCAGTATGCAAGCAGCAATAATTTGTCCAATGGGTATTGATCAAGAGAAAGCGAAGCAAGTTGTTTGCTCGGAGCGGTTGTCCAGAAAGGAGCTTCTGTTTGAGCATTAACGTCTTGTCCCGCCGCACCGGAAAGGGCGGTCAAAATTGGATAAAGAGCATAAGATTCAGTCGGTTTTTCCGGTAGGATATTATTAAAGTTGTCCTTGAAGGTTAGGAGTCCTGCAAGACGAAGAGAAATCGGAAGTGTTTTTTTATTTAAAGAATTCCAAATAGTTCTGGATGATTCAACATCTCCGTTAGATAATGTTAAAGCAAGTTTAAAGTTCGTGAGAAGGGCGGATGTTTCTTCAGAGATAAGCATTGATCTCAGTTCATTATCGATAGCCTTTTGGGCATCATCAAGCGACATGGTCAAAAGATTATTCCTAAACTGCGTCCATGGTCCAGAATGAGGATTGCCGAGGAACCACTGACTTCGGGATTTGGAGTAGGGAGCTAAAAGATTTCCAGACCAGAAAGCATTGGCCTTGAGGTATTTTCCGGTGGTGAAAGGGGAAAGATCTGTTGGCAGAGTGCCTTTTTCAAGGAAGAGTATGATTGATTTCCAGAATATCTTGACGGTTTCTTGTGAAATTTTGTCAATCTGGCTATTCGCTGCATCAAACTTTTCCAAAGACGCGGAAGCCATGGACTGAGCGATCAATGTTGTATCATTAGGAAGTAGGAAGGGTGCTGTAATAGAAGGGGATTCAGTAGGTTCTAATTCTTTTTTTTCTTTTAATTCCGCATGATTGTTGTCGGTAAGTGCTTGAGCAATACTCCAGAAGCTGTCATTCCATGCACGCTGTCCTACCGCCATGACCAGATTGAGTGCCTCTTTTTGAGAGGATCTGGATAGAGTATGATTTGCGGAATATGACCAGTACATTTTGAGCCAGACATCATGCCAGATATCAGCAAGTTCTGGTTCAGCCTTTAAACGTCGTTTGGCGACTGAATCATCCATGAATTTTGTAGCCTGAGTGAACCAGAGGACGGCTTTTGAAAGGTCACCTAGTCCTCGATAAGCCTGTCCACCAAGCCATAATCTTTCTGCTTCAAGGGTACGATCCTCAAAAGCAGGTGTCATTTCAATGATTTCAAGTGTTTTTGCTGGTGAATTGAGGTTTAAATACACTTGAGCCCGTTTAAGGATTGCTTCAGGAGAGTCTTCTGCAGTTTCGGTTGCATATTCCTTTTCAAGGCGATCCCAAGCTCCATAGTGTTCAAGCCATTTTTGAAAGGTCTGTTTTTGTGCCGCCAGGCTGTTGGTGCCTGGAATAAGCAAACAGACTATTAATGCGAAAAAGGAAAGCGAAAGTTTCATGGTCCCTCAAATGCCGTAAACGGCTTTTTATTGTCTTCGATCAGGCATTCTTATCAGTCTCGAAAAAAACTCTCAATGGTGAGTTAGTAGAAGTCGAACTTCCCGACGTAAAAAGGGTATGTCTGATTTTTATCGGAAGTTATGAAAGCTTATTTACCTTCTACTTGTTAAAAGTTTACATAATTTACATTATGAGACAAACGTGTAGTAAGCTGAAATAAAGAGTTAATCTGCATTGTGTTCTGTTGCATGTCAGATCGTCGCTATTCGTCGGCTTATCAATAAGCCCGCCGAAACCGTTAAATGCCCTGTGAGTTAATTGGATGTGTTTTCTGATCTTGGGGTCGGTTTAATGAGAGAACATCGTTAGGGCTTGAATGAAGGCCAAAAAAAAGACCCTGTCTAGGGCCTTTCTCTTTATGTGATTCGTTGAGAGTTTTATTCGTCGTCTTTTTCGATGGTCGTAGCTTGAATTTGTTTCAAGTATTTGTCCCGACATTCATAGGAACAGAACATGTGGACTTTGTCCCCTTCTCGAACTCGAATAGAACTATCCTTTTCAACATACGTACCGCAAACCGGGTCTTTGACCATTTCGCCGGAGGCCACTTTGTCCTTGATGACCTTTTCGCTTTGCATTTCCTTTTTTTTCTTGTCGCCCATGAAGAGCTTGTAAACAAGGAAAAGTGCTACGCCAATGACCAGGAATTTCAGCATGGTATGTCTCTTTTATGTATTGGTTTAGGCTTTTTGCCAGATTTTACGATCTTCGAGCCGGTATTCAATAGCATCCAGGGCTTCATCGATGGTTGTTCCATCAGGAAACACGTAGTTTGGTGCGATTTCCTTGAGGGGTACGAGGACAAACGCCCTTTCTTTGGCTCGCGGATGCGGCAAAGTCAGGAAATCCATGTCCATGGTCACATCACCCCAGGCGACGATATCCATATCCAGCGGCCTAGGGCCACCCTTCACCGTTCTCTCACGTCCCATTTTTGCTTCAATAGCCGTACACGTGGACATAAAGCCTTGTGGTGACCAAATTTCGGCATCAATTTCCAGTGCGATCATCTGGTTTGTGAACCACTGTTGATCCTTGACTTCGCCCTGAGGCTCAGTCTCGTAATATTCGGATACAGCCTTGAGACGTATCTCATCTCCATAGTCTTCAAGCTTAATCAAGGCCTCGTGAAGATTGTCTTCGGTGTCTCCAATGTTGGAGCCGAGGCTGACATAGCATATTACAGTTTCGATATTCTGGATACCGCCTCCTCAAGCAGATCGTTATTCACAGTCAGGGAGATACGGAAATACCCTTCTCCCGGTGTTCCGAAACCATTGCCGGGTGTGAGTACAACGCCTGTCTGTTTCAGAACGTTCGTCACGAATTCCGACGATTTATTTCCATCAGGTACATTGCACCACAAATAGAAGGAAGCGTCGGGGACGCGATGGTTTATGCCCACCTTGGTTAAAGCGGCACTTACCACGTCTCTGCGTTCCTTATAAATGGCGCGGAATTTTTCAGCGTAGGGTTCGCCATTGCGAAGCGCTGCGATACCGGCTTCCTGAACAGCTTGGAAAATGCCTGAATCCACATTTTCTTTGATCTTGCCCAGGCCTGCGACCAGATCACTGTTACCTACGGCCATGCCGACACGCCAGCCGGTCATATTGTAGGTTTTGGACAGGGAATGAAATTCGATGCATACCTCTTTGGCATGTTCGCATTCCATGATTGAAATAGGACGATTGTTCGGATCGTAGTAAATTTCAGTGTAGGCGGCGTCAGAGATGACGATTACATTGAATTCACGGGCTTTTTCAATCAGTCGGTCATAAAATTCTTTGGTGGCCGTTGCGGCTGTCGGATTGTTTGGATAGCAAACGAAAATCATCTTGGCTTTCGCCCAAGTGTCGTTGCTAATTGCTTCCAGATCAACCAGATAGTCGTTTTCTTCCAGCAGCGGCAGATATTCCACTATGCCACCGGCAAATTCTGTTGCGACACCATAGACTGGATAATTGGGCGTAGCCACAAGAGCCAGGTCTCCGGGGTTAATATATGCCAGCGGGAAATGAGCGATGCCTTCTTTGGAGCCGATAAGGCTGACCACTTCGGTCTGAGCATCAAGGTCCACATCGAAACGTTGCTTGTACCAGTCTGCCACGGCCTGACGATAGGCAGGCATGCCTACATACGAAGGATACTGGTGGTTAACGGGCTTTTTAGCTCCTTCATACAGAGCCTCGATGATGAAGTCCGGTGTCGGGAGATCTGGATCACCGATGCCCAAGCTGATGATATCCATGCCCTTGGCGGCCACTTCTGCTTTAGCCTTGTCGATGGCTGCGAAAAGATATGGGGGCAGCGTTGAAAGGCGGTCGGCCAATTTGAAATTAGACATGTATGAATTCTCCTTAAATTTCTTCAATGCAAGCACTTTCATAATTGCGGCTTGACCCTGTGTCAATCCGAACTGTTGCGCTTTGGGCAGTCCCTTGGTAGCACCTCAAGAGTTAGAGTGCCGTTTATTTGTATCCAATGTTAGGGCTACTCTTATTTTTAGGATATCATCCAATACTTTAATTGTATCAAATATGATCTGGTCGTGATCATGAATCGAAAAAAAAATGATAAATCAAGCAAAAACGTCAACCATCCATGGGTTGATCGTTATTTAGAATATGTTTTGATCGAAAAGGGGCTGTCAGAGAACAGTGTGTCCGGTTACGCCGAGGATTTACATTCCTTGTTGGCCTTTCTGGATGACAAGTCCTTTTTATTAAAGGACCTTTCGGACAAAACATTGTTTCTTTATTTGACATATCTACGGGCCAAGGGGTTGAAAAGTCGTTCTTTGGCTCGTCATTTGTCATCGCTCCGTGGTTTTTTTGCGTATGCCGTCAGTGAAAAGTGGTACAAAGAAGATCCTGGACATCTTTTGGAGAACCCCAAACTTCCAAAAAAACTTCCAGAATTTTTGACCAAAGAGGAAATATCCCGCCTACTCGCTCTACCCGACTCCTCCACCAAGCTTGGAATGCGGGATAAAGTTATGCTTGAACTGCTGTATGCGGCGGGTTTGCGTGTTTCCGAACTTATTGAAATGAAAGTGTTGGATTTTGATCCTCAGGTGGGCATGCTTAGGGTCTTCGGAAAGGGAGCCAAGGAGCGTCTCATACCAATTCATTACACAGCACAAGACTATTTGAACCATTATCTTGAATTCACCCGCCCTTCTTTTAAGCCGGTTGAGGATTTCATGTTCCTTAATCGCTCAGGCAAGGGATTAACTCGTCAAGGTGTATGGAAATTGATCAAGAAATTTGCTACATTGGCAGAGATAAAGCGATCCATTTCTCCGCATACCTTCAGACATTCTTTTGCCACGCATCTTTTGGAAGGTGGCGCAGATTTGCGGACGGTACAATTGCTTTTGGGTCACGCTGATATCAGTGCTACGGAAATCTATACGCATGTGGAATCCAGCCGGTTGAAAATGCTGCATCAGCGATACCATCCCCGTTCTTCAATGTGAGTATGAGAATAAAGTGAAATAGAATGAGTAAGAAACAACCGAAATTGTCCGCACCGACCGTTATTACGGGGCATGCCAATGCGGATTTTGATGCTCTGGCTGCCATGGTCGCTGCCAGCAAGCTTTACCCTGATGCTGTTCTCATTTTTCCGGGTAGCCAAGAAACAAACCTGCGGAATTTCTTCATTGAGAGCACTACTTATCTTTTTAATTTCAAAGCGTTCAAAGATATTGATCCTGCATCGGTAGAGCTACTTGTTGTTGTTGATACCCGTCAACGTTCACGCATTCCGCATGTTCGTCCGGTGTTGGATAATCCCAATTTACGCATCCATTTATATGATCACCATCCCGATAGTGATGAGGATTTGCCCGCTGAAAAAAGTGTGGTGAAGTTCTGGGGGGCAACCACTTCAATTATTGTTGATGAGATTCGGGAACGAGGATTGACGTTGAACATGGAAGAAGCCACCCTTCTCGGCCTTGGTATCTATGAAGATACAGGGTCCTTTGCTTTTAACACAACGACTCCACATGATTTTAAGGCTGCGGGGTGGCTCAAACAACAAGGCATGGACATTGAGGCCGTGTCTGACCTTTTGTCACGGGAATTATCTGCAGCACAGGTGACTTATCTCGGTGAATTGCTCAAGAATGCGAAGACCTATGACATTCATGGTGTGGATGTCATTATCACGGAAATTTCCACGGACCGTTTTGTCCCTGACTTTGCGTTGTTGGTTCACAAGCTCATGGATATGGAAAAGATCAAGGTTGTTTTTGCTCTGGGCAGGATGGCTGATCGAATTCATGTCGTTTCTCGCTCACGCAATCCAGATGTTAATGTCGGGCAGATTTGTTCGTCGCTTGGAGGCGGTGGTCATGAGGCCGCAGCTTCGGCTACGGTCAAGGATAAAACCCTGGCTGAGTTGCGTGATGATCTGTTTGCATTGTTTTATTCTCAAATTAATCCTCAGATCGTGGTGGATGGATTGATGTCCCGTCCGCCTGTGGTTATTGAGGGCGACAAGTCCATGGCGGACGCCGTGGAACTCATGACCCGCTACGGCCTCAAGGATGTGCCGGTCGTTTCTGCCAATACGATGAAATGCATTGGTATTATGGGACATAAGACGGCAGATAAGGCTCTCTCCCACCATCTTGGCGATATCGGACTCAGTGAGTATATGACCCGCAAGTTCGAAACTGTTGAGGTCAAGACGGATCTGTATCGTGTGATGGAGATTATCTTGAGTAATCGTCAGCGTATGCTGCCGGTTGTTGACGGAGAAGAACTTGTCGGCGTTATTACTCGCACCGATTTAATGAATATGCTCATAGATGAGCCTGCACGTATTCCAGACTCATTGTTGCCGGAGAGGCGCAGAGAACGGAATATTGCCGCCCAAGTGAAAAATCGTCTCCCACAGAAGATGCTCAATCTGTTGAAATCTGCTGGCGACCTTGGTCATAAATTGGGGTGGGAGGTTTACGCCGTTGGCGGTTTCGTTCGAGATATTCTTCTTGGAAGGCCAAATTTTGATCTTGATTTGGTCGTCGAAGGCGATGGGATTGAATTTGCGAGAAAATTTGCAAGTTTGTCAGGCGGTCGAGTCAAAGCACATTCCAAGTTTAAGACCGCTGTCGTTATCCTTGATGACGGTCAACGTGTTGATGTGGCGACAGCTCGTCTTGAATATTACGAATATCCCGCAGCCTTGCCCACGGTTGAACTGTCATCCATTAAAATGGATTTGTATCGGCGCGATTTTACAGTGAATGCCTTGGCGTTGCGGATTAACCCGGGACGGTTTGGGCAGCTCGTGGATTTTTTTGGGGCTGAACGGGATATCAGAAATCGAACCATTCGAGTTTTGCATTCATTGAGTTTTGTAGAAGATCCGACCCGTATTCTTCGTGCCATCCGTTTTGAACGTCGTTTTGATTTTCAAATCGGTGGTCAGACCATGCGTCTGATTAAAAATGCTTTGAATCTTGAGTTGTTCAGCAAACTTTCGGGCACTCGGGTCATGCATGAATTGCAATGGATCATGAACGAGGAAGACCCACTTGCTTGTTTTATAAGGATGCAGGAACTTGGGATTATGGCCGCAATTCATCCCTTACTCAAATTGACCAAGGATAAGGTCCAAATTTTGACTGAGCTGGGTAAGGTTCATAATTGGTATAAACTCTTGTATCTGGAGCCTGAGATTACGTCCTGGAAGCTCTATATCCTTGGCATGACGATGGGAATCAAGCGAGAAGATATAGGTCAAGTTACGACCCGTCTACATTTTACCCGCAAGGAAGAAAAAGATTTCAAGCAGTTGCGTGACATGATTGGTGATGCACTCATGAAGCTTATGGGGTGGCGTGAAGGAAAGTCCAAACTGAGTCGTTTGTACTCGATTCTGCATCCCATTCCCGTAGAGGGCATTTTGTTCCTTATGGCTCGGAGTCGAAAAGAACATATTCGTCGGAATATTTCACAATATCTTGCACGTTTACGGTATGTTAAAATTGATGTGGATGGTAAGGATTTGTTGAATTTGGGGATAGAACCGGGGCCGATATATACTATTATTCTTGATAGACTCATGCGGGCGAAGATTGATGGTCATGTGGAGACTCGAGAGGAGCAGTTGGAGATGGCAATAAAAATTTTCAAAGAAGATCTAGTCCAAAATGGAGATTCTACTGAAAACTAGTGTGTTTCGCGCTTGCCCTCTTGTGGCAAGCGGTGTAGAAAAATTTCAAATTTACGGTGTCTGTGATATGATACCTCAATTAATGCTGTCAGGCTGTCTCATTGAGTATAGTCAAATGCAAGGGATAGAGATTAAATGGAAGTGTTATGGGCGCCTTGGCGTCTGAATTATATACTCGGCCCCAAACCGGACGAATGCGTTTTTTGTATTCCTGAAGATTCGTCCGAAGATGAAGAACGATGTATTTTGGCCAGAGGAAAACACTGCTTTGTTATTATGAACAAATTTCCATATAATAATGGTCATCTCATGGTAACACCGTATAGACATGTGAGTAATCTGACGGATTTGACGCTTGATGAATCCAATGATTGCATGCTTTGGCTAAGATATTGTACAACTATTTTAGAAAAAGCTTTTAATCCTCAAGGGATAAATATGGGACTTAATCTTGGGGAAGCGGCAGGTGCCGGAATTGCTCAGCATTTACATTTTCAGATTGTCCCGCGTTGGAATGGAGACGCTTCATTCATCGCCGTTTTTGGGGAGACAACAGTCATCCCGGAACACTTGAATTCAACTTACAGCACACTCAAGCCGCTGTTCGATGAAATAACTGTTTAAGGAGATTTTCATGCGTTTTATCAAAGTCCTGTTTCTGTTGGCTCTTTTTGTTTTTTCCATCCTTTTCTTCAGCCAGAATATTGAATCGTTGCAGCAGGAGTTGACGCTGATTTTGGATGTCCCCTATATTGCTACGTTGCACTCCATTCCCCTGCCGTTCAGCGTTTTGATTCTGACTGCATTTGTCGCCGGTTCCTCGCTGACCATGATCTATTTCATCGTTGACAAATTCCGTGCCTGTTCCAAGCTCAAGGAATGTCGTACTCGTATGGCTAGCCTTGAACAGGAACTCAACTCTTTACGCAATCTGCCTATCAGTGAAGGTCAACCTTACGCTGAGTCCAAGGAAAACGAAGAAGAGAACGTATAAGGATTCATATGGTTTGGCAATTTTTCAATCGCAAGAAGGCATCGACCTTCGACGAGAATGTCAGGGCTGCCCGTGAAGCTGGGGGTGGGATTTCCCTGCCTGTTCAGGATACCCGTGCGGCCATTGAGGAACTCAGCCAGGTTGTTAAAAATGACCCGGAAGCAGTTGAAATTTATCTCGCGCTGGGTAGCTTATACCGTTCGCAGGGTGAGATCGAAAGAGCCATTCAAATTCGAAATAGTCTTATTGTCAGACCTGGCCTTGATCGTAAGTTCAAGGCCAGGGCCTGGTTTGAATTGGGTCGTGATTTTAGACGTGCCGGTTTTCTTGATCGTGCTGATAAAGCCTTTCTGGAAGCTCGTTCGCTTGGTCAAGATCCGACCGCTATTCATCAGGAGATGGCCCGTTTGGCAGCAGAACGGGGCGACTTTGAAAAAGCTGCCGATTCATACGGGCAACTGAATCTTCCTTTGCCCCAGGCTCATTATCTTGTTCGTCTTGCTTTAGATCGTTTTTCTGAAGGCAATAATTCTCAGGCGCATAGGGCATTACGGCATGCCATCCGTGCCTACCCTGGAGCTGTCGAGGCTTGGCTTGAGCAAATAGTTCAGGCGTACAAGACAGGTAATGCAACCAAGGTCGCTGATATTCTGGGGCAAGCTCTTGAGCATGTCGCGCCAGATTTGCGCTTTGTGCTGTTTGAAGGTCTTTTCCTTGCAGCCAACCGTGCCGAAACAGCAAAACAGACTTCCTTTGGTGAAGAAAATGAGTGGTCGCGTGTCTGTAACGATGAAAAATTGGTCAATGCGATATTGCCGATTATCGAGAGACAGGACCCTGATGTCCTTCTGCTCTATTATGGGGCCATGTTCCTGCTCCGTCTCGAGGATTTGGAGAATGCACAGTCTTGGTTGGAAAAGGCATTGATGCTCCAATCTGACTTTTGGATGGCTCGACTTGAACTTTTCGAATTGTCTCGTAACGACCAGACGTTAACGCCTTTCTATAAGGAACAACTTTCGTTCTTTACTGGCCGAGCTCGTAAAGTGCGTCGTTTTTTCTGCCGTCGTTGCGGTTTGAAGCGGGATCAATTGTTTTTTAACTGTCCCCGTTGCCGAAGCTGGCACTCCATTGCTTTTCGCACGGATATTTCCGAATAAAAATCCAACATTTCAGGTTTCACGTGGCTAAGAAAAAACTGACGCCTATGCTTGAGCAGTACCTTCGTTTCAAGGAGGAAAATCCAGGCTGCCTTCTTTTCTTTCGTATGGGCGACTTTTATGAGTTGTTCTTCGAAGATGCTGAGATTGTGGCCAAAGCTGTTCAAATTACCTTGACCAGTCGTAACCCAAACGACGAAAATCCTATCCCTATGTGCGGTATGCCCCATCATTCTGTGGAGCCTTATCTGAGTCAATTACTCGACAAGGGTTATAAGATCGCCATCTGTGATCAAGTGGAAAATCCCAAAGAAGCCGTAGGGTTGGTGAAACGGGATGTAACACGAGTCCTTACGCCGGGAACGGTTGTCGAGGATTCAAACCTCAAGTCCAAAGCAAACAATTATCTTGGTGCATTGTTTTGGGATGAGACCAAAGACGCGGGCGGTATTGCTTGGCTCGATTTTTCTACCGGCCAATGGTCTGGGCTGCATAGTCGCCGTGAGGTTGAGCTTTGGCAGTGGATGATAAAGATTAATCCCAGTGAGTTACTTCTCCCTCAAGGGAAAAAGGTGCCATCTCAATACAATGAATTGAGTGCACAGGTCACCAGTGTTGCACCGGGGGCTTATTTTGATCTGACAGCTTCAAAAAACAGAGTGCTAGAAATGCAGTCTGTTGCAGATTTCGAAAGTCTTGGGTTGAGTGGTAAAAACGAATTGACCCGTGCCTGTGGTGCACTTCTGACTTACCTTGAACAGACGCAGAAAGGCGATTTCGGGCACTTGGGTGAATTCAAGCCGTTGAATTTGAGTAAACATCTGCTTTTGGATGAAATTACCGAACGGAATCTCGAAATTTTCAGGCGTCTTGATGGGAAGACTGGACTTGGCACCCTGTGGCATGTGCTTGATCGGACCATGACTCCCATGGGGGGCCGGCTGCTTGAAGCCCGTTTGCGTCAGCCTTGGCGACAGCTTTCTCCCATTGATAAGAATCTCGATTGTGTCACGTTTTTCTTTGAACGCGATCAACTTCGCTCTGATGTCCGACACGCATTGGATTCAGTCTATGATTTGGAACGTCTTTCCACTCGCATTTTTTTAGGACGTGCAAATCCTAAAGATTTTATTGCATTACAAAAAAGTCTTTCAATGTTGCCCGTTCTTCAAAGTTGTCTGAAAGAACAGGAACTTGAAGCAGCCCCCGAATTGCGTAAAATTTATCGAAAATGGGATGGCATGGATGACCTGACCGCCCTGCTTGAATCAGCCCTTGTGGACAGTCCTCCACCGGTCATCACAGATGGCGGATTATTCAAGAAAGGGTATGATGCCGTTTTGGATGAGTTTATTGAGCTGAATGAACACGGTGAAGATAAACTGAGGAAATTGCACGAAAAAGAACTGTCTGCCAACGATATACCCAAGCTCAAGCTTGGATTCAACAAGGTCTTTGGTTATTTTTTCGAGGTCTCGAAGGCATATAAAGGGCAGGTGCCTGAACATTTTATTCGTCGTCAGACTTTGGTAAACAGTGAGCGGTATATTACTCCTGAACTTAAGGAGATGGAGGACCGTATCCTTTCGGCCTCCGATGAACGTAAAAGTCTTGAGTACAAGTTATTTCAGGATTTACGTGAGCGTCTTGCCAAGGCAAGGGATCGTTTTTTGTTTATGGCCGACATTGTGGCTGCCCTGGATTATTGGCAAGGGTTGGCAGAAGCTGCTCGTGTCAACGAATGGAACCGCCCTCTTCTTCATGATGGTATGGAAATCGAGATTAAGGCAGGACGCCACCCTGTAGTGGAAGAAGCCATGGGGGCTTCCAATTATATTCCCGGCGATTTGAAGATGGATAAAGATCGACGTATCCTGCTCATTACCGGTCCGAATATGGCAGGTAAATCCACGGTACTCAGGCAGGTGGCTATCCTGACCATTATGGCCCAGATTGGTTCCTTTGTTCCAGCCAAGTCCGCACAACTCGGGTTGGCGGATCGTGTTTTTTCTCGTGTGGGAGCTTCGGATAATCTGGCGCAAGGACATTCCACATTTATGGTGGAAATGACTGAAACTGCTCGTATTCTTCGACAAGCGACTAAACGAAGTCTGGTTATTTTGGATGAAATCGGACGTGGTACCAGTACTTATGATGGCCTTTCACTCGCTTGGGCCGTGGTCGAAGAGCTTTCTTCTCGTGCCAGAGGTGGAATTCGTACCTTGTTCGCCACTCATTACCATGAATTGACGAGTCTTGAAGGCAAGATTGAAGGGTTGCGTAATCTCAATATCGCGGTCAAGGAATGGAAAGGCGACATCGTCTTTTTACGTCGTCTTGTGCCTGGTCCTGCTGACAGAAGTTATGGTATCGAAGTGGCCCGACTGGCTGGAGTACCTCGTGGTGTCGTGGAACGAGCGCGAGAAATCCTTGCGAAGCTCGAAGAAAAGTCGCAGGATAATCAATCGAAAGGGGCTGTTGAGCGGGCATCGCAGACTTTATTGCCGGGATTTGGTGCTCCTCCTATTGAAATTCCGGAGGAATTGGTCGAACATCCGATCATCACTCAACTCGTGGATCTCGACGTGGACGGCATGACACCCATTCAGGCTTTGATGTTGCTTAATCAATGGAAGGACATGATCAAGGAATAGGATTTATGCGTAAACAGATTGTTCATGCCACCTTACTTATTTTTGTGTTCGTATTGTTGTCCGGTTGCGCCCTGGGTCGCAAAGAATGGCCTTCATCTGTAAAGAGTGAAGACACTTTCAAATTGAAACTTATGGAAGGCGTCCGACAAGATGGATGTCTTATATTGCAGGTTGCGGTTACTGGATCTCCCAATCGTCTTTGGCGTGCGAGTATTCAGTATGAAGCCATTGGGACTGAGGAAGGCCAAGGGTGTGAAGGTTGTCCTTTTGTTCCCAGAAATGCAGTTCATTTTACCCGTGATCAGAAAGGCTTTAATCTGGCAGGTAATACGCTTCAACTGAGTATATGCGGTCTTGAACCCGGAATAGATTATCGATTCAGGGTGGCTGGAAAAAGTGAGTTGTCTACCATGGCTATTGAATACACCGATGTCTTTGAAGCCTTACCGTAGCTTTGATTTTGTTTGATATGAGAAAAGTATTGGATGATACACAAAGATACAGCGTAGATATTCATCATATCATTTTTTAGGAGATAGAAGACATATGCATCATTTTGAATACCGAGACGGAATTTTATCCGCTGAAGAAGTCAGCGTCACCGCCCTTGCAGAAGAATATGGTACCCCACTGTACATTTATTCTGCTGCTACCCTTAGACGCCATTTCAAAGCTTTTGATTCTGCTTTTAATGAGCTGGATCATTTGACCTGTTATTCCATCAAAGCCAATTCAAATTTGGCGGTTCTTAAATTGCTGGCCGCTGAAGGCGCTGGCATGGACATTGTTTCCGGCGGTGAATTGTATCGCGCACTGAAAGCTGGCGTCACCCCTGAAAAGATTGTTTATTCCGGCGTAGGAAAACGTGATTCTGAGATTCGTGAAGCTCTTGAAGCGGGAATTCTGATGTTTAACGTAGAATCCGTCGCGGAACTTAAAAGAATCAATACGGTTGCCAGCGATATGGGAATGACGGCCAAGGTCAGCTTTCGGATTAATCCGGATGTCGATCCGCAGACTCATCCATATATTTCA
Source organism: Pseudodesulfovibrio nedwellii (assembly GCF_027923765.1). Lineage (NCBI taxonomy): Bacteria > Pseudomonadati > Thermodesulfobacteriota > Desulfovibrionia > Desulfovibrionales > Desulfovibrionaceae > Pseudodesulfovibrio > Pseudodesulfovibrio nedwellii. The sequence continues at coordinate 627,877 of NZ_AP026709.1, forward strand.
ACGGGTATGCAGGAAAATAAATTTGGATTGGATATCGAGAATTCGCTGGCTGCCTACACACTGGCTGCCGAGTTGGAGAATGTTGAACCCGTGGGCATGGATTGTCATATTGGTTCTCAGCTCACAAAAATCGATCCGTTTCTTGAAGCTTTAGATAAACTTTTGGATTTCAACGAAAAGCTGAAAGGACTTGGTATTAATATCAAGTACCTTGATCTTGGTGGTGGACTTGGGATTCCTTATGACAAGGAAGAACCGCCCCATCCTTCGGAATTTGGTAAAGCTTTGAGCGCAAAACTGAAAGGTTTGCCGTTGAAGGTCATTTTTGAACCTGGACGTGTCATTGCAGGCAATGCCGGTATCATGGTGACTCAGGTGGTTTATACCAAGTCCAACCCCACAAAGAATTTCTTGATTGTGGATGCTGCAATGAATGATTTGATTCGTCCGAGCTTATACGGTTCTTATCATCGTATTGGCGAAGTTGAACTTAAAGGCCGTCAACATCAACGTTTTGATGTCGTTGGTCCCATTTGTGAGTCCGGTGACTTCCTGGCCCGAGATCGTGAGCTGCCGACTGTGGATCAAGGAGAGCGTCTGGTGGTTTATTCTGCCGGAGCCTATGGATTTACCATGGCCTCAAATTATAATACCCGTCCTCGTGCCTGCGAGTTGCTGGTGGACGGCAGCAACGTGACAGTTGCCAGAAAACGGGAAACATACGAAGATCTTATCGCAAATGAACTTTAGTCAAAAGGCCGGGAGTTCGCTCCCGGCCTTTTTTATTTTCAGGATATATCATGCCAAGACTTAATTCTTTTTATCTGTCGCCTGACCTTTGGCCTTCCAAAGTTGGAGAACATGTTGCGCTGGAGGGACAGGAAGTGCGTCATATGGGCACAGTTCTCAGAACCGAGCCGGATCAGATGGTTCGACTTTTTGACGGACAAGGACATGACGGGCTTTTTTCTGTATGCGATATAAAAAAACGTCGAGCCTTGCTTGAGGCTGTTCAGTTAGAAGATCATTCCCGACCTGCCAATGGAATAATTCTGGCCATCGGTTGGGGAAAATCCAAACGCAGGAATTATCTTTTAGAAAAAATGGTTGAACTCAAGGGATTTGGGGTAGTTTTTTGGCAGGCTACCCGGAGTCAGGGAGTTGTTCCGGCTTCCCCCAAAGATTCTTGGACAGACAAGAATATTCAGGCTGCAAAACAGTGCGGAGCACATTTCCTTCCAGAGTTGCAAACGCTTCCCGGGGGTGTTGACTCTCTGATTGCCATGGCCAAAAAATATGAGAATAGAGTTATTGCGTGGGAATCCGACGATATTACAACGCGTTTATCGCCAACCATGCTTGCAAATGGGCATACGCTTGTGGTCATCGGGCCGGAAGGTGGTTTTGAAGATCGTGAGGCTCAAAAATTAGTGGAAGCAGATTTTATCCCCGTTACGTTTGGAGATTCTATTTTGCGCTGGGAAACAGCCGCGACTTATTGTCTCAGTCTGGCCATGTTTGGTACACAGGAATAGTCATGAAGCTTGAAATAGAAGATACACAACCTCTCGCTGATAGAATTCGCCCTACTTCATTGGATGACTTTGTCGGGCAAGGACATATTCGGAATCGAATTGAAGCTTTTTCCAAGTCCAAAAGAATGCCAAGTTTGTTATTGTTCGGGCCTCCCGGGTGTGGAAAATCAACATTGGCATTGTTGCTTGCCAAATTGACGGGCAAAAAATACCTGCGTGTAAGTGCACCGGAAGCCGGATTGACTGCTCTTCGCAAAAAGTTGCCGGGACAGGACATTCTTATTCTCGATGAGCTGCATCGCTTTTCCAAGGCCCAACAAGATTTTTTCCTTCCCATTCTGGAAACCGGTGAAATTATTTTGCTGGCAACGACCACGGAAAATCCTTCTTTCAGCGTGACCCGTCAATTGTTGTCACGACTTCATGTCCTTCGACTTCGTCAATTGAGTCGCGAGGAGTTGGTTAATGTAAGTACTCGAGGCGCAGAAGAGCTCGGCGTTGATCTGGAAGAAGAAAGTCATAAAATGTTGGCTGCCATGGCTGGTGGTGATGCTCGTACCCTGCTCAATTTACTAGAATATACATCTGAACTGCCCAAGGAAAAACGGTGCCCGGAATGTCTGCGTGATTCATTGCCGGAAATAGTTGTTCGTGGCGATCGGGATGGCGATTCGCACTATGAGTTGGTGTCTGCCCTTATCAAATCAATTCGTGGCAGTGACCCGGATGCGGCACTTTATTATTTGGCTTGTCTTATCGAAAGTGGCGAAGATCCGCGCTTTATCACCCGTCGTTTGATTATTTCATCCTCTGAAGATATTGGCCTTGGTGATCCGCACGCTTTGAGTCATGCCATGGCTTGTCATCAGGCTGTCGAGACCATCGGTATGCCCGAAGGGTTTATTCCCATGTCGCAATTGACGGTTTACCTTGCTCTGGCTCCCAAGAGCAACTCGACATACGCCGCCTACCACACAGCCCAAAAAGAAGTGCGTGAAAACGGTCCCAAGCCAGTCCCTTTGCATTTAAGGAATGCAACCTCTTCCCTTCAACGAGAATGGGGATATGGACGTGGCTATCTTTATCCGCATAATTTCCCGAAATCATGGGCTGATCAGGATTATCTCCCCAGCGAACTTGCCGGACGGAAATTTTATCATCCCAAAGATCAGGGCGAGGAGCCAAAGCTACTGGCATGGTTAAAACAGTTTCGCAGAAGTCGTTGATTTCTTAATGAAAAAGCCCTGTTCAATATATTGAGCAGGGCTTTTCTTCATTCATTACTTTAAGTTTTTACAACCGGGATTTATACAGTTTTTGCCATTCATCCAAAAAAAGAAGTGCAGTGTCTAGATCGGAAAGTTTACCCTGCTGCTGCCGTACGGCCCAAACGAGATCATCGAAGGAAACATTTTCAGGAAGTCCTAATTGACCAAGCAAATTACGAATGTCCTTTTCTAATTCCGGTGGATAGTCGGCGGCAAACAGTGAGGAGGCAGACTTTGGTTTTGGCCATCCCGGAATACGGCTTGCCGTAAATTCCATGAGCGTACGCATGCGTTTTGTATAGGTATGCTCACGAAGCACTCGTGTACGACTTTTGGTTGCATATTCATTACGATCATCGGGATGATTCAGGAAATATTCTATTTTTTCGGTAAATTCCGATATGCTTGTAAATGTTGCCAATTCATCGTCGTTGAAAGCGTCATTCATGAGACTACGTTTGTCCACTAATTGAAATGCGCCACAGGCCGCCAGTTCAAATGTGCGTGGATTGATAAAGTCTCCGCCTGTGACCAGTTCTTCTGTCTGGACACTGGAATGCAGGTTAAGGTTGATGGCAGTCGCGTTAAATATTTTAACGCAATCTTCTGATGAAATTCGTGCTCCTTTTAATTGTACCAGCGGTTCCAGTACATGGTCCCCTTCCCACTCTGTTCCCCATATTTTGAAGTCGAATTTGACCAACTCTCTGAAGGCGACCCTGCGGTTAGGATATCCTGCGCCCATGAATGAGATGTCAGAGCCGAATTTACGTTGTTCGACCGGTGATAAGTCTGACGGTTTGTGAAAACCTGGTTGGGCAGCAAGTGGCAGATAGAGCACATTGGGTTGTCCTATTGATGCAAGATCATCAAAAAAATGACCTTTTTGGATGACTGCGAAAATGTCATACAGAGGCGCAAACGCCTTCCAATAAGTGAAAAGTCGATAATCTTCCACAAACCACATGGCCGTGACAACGCCATCTCGACGGAGTCTTTTGAGTGCCTGTCGATTGAGTGGAGCTTGAGCCATGGATAAAACCATGTCAGGTTCAAATGTTTCGACCTTGGCCAATACTGATTGGCTGACGACATTCAAGAAGGAGTTCTGTAAATAATCCAATCTGTCGGATGTCACCTTGAGGTTATTCAAAGAGTCGTATGCAGGATAAAAATCTGGTGCTTCAAACACTTCAACCAGATGTCCTTCCTCCTTAAGTGCTGATGCCACATATCGGCCAATGGAAAGAGAGCCGCCATATAAAGGCAGAATAACAAGTATGCGTAAGTTATCCATTGATTTATCCATTATTCTCAAATTTTTGTATGGTCGTCATCCAGTCTTTTTCCCGATAGAATTCTTGAGCAAAAAAAAGCTCTTTTTCGAAGCATTCCGATTCTTCACCCGTGAGATATTGGTAAATGAAGTTTCTGAAAATAGTTCTTTGGCTATTGTCTTTGTCTACACCGGCAAACGGGATATAAATCTGCCCTAACGCATCGAAACCGGAGTTGAATCCGATAAGTCTTTCAGGTGCGTGTTCATTTTTTTGTGTGACCAGAAAACGTTGAAATTTTGGCGAAGTAAAAGGAGAAATACATTTAACTTCATTATCACACGGCTTGGTTTCTAAACAGGGGAGACAGTTTGTCACAGCTTGATACACTGTGTGTCCCAAGCCATAAGGGCCTGTTTCAAAACACCATGCCGAAGACAGAAAAAATGCTGTAACCGGCGTTCCGAGGTGTGCGGCTAGATGCATGGTTCCCGTATCCGGTGTCAGCAGCATATCGAGTGAGCCGACAAGATCAACAAGATCTTTCCAGTTTGTCTTGCCTGCCAAATTTTTTGTTTTATTTTGAAGTGAAGATGGTAACTCTTTGAGAACAGCCTGCCCCGCTGCGTGCTCTGTCTTTCCGCCGAGCAGAACAATCGAGTCTGTTTTTTGGGAGGCTCCCAATGTTGCTGAAATGGTCGCAAGGAGTTGGGCTGGTAAAGAACGACGGGATTCGCGGCCAGCGAGGACAACACCAATACCTCCGCCTTTGGGAGTGGCTGGTGGATTAACTTTGGTTGGTGCGATCATATCCGGGCAATATCCCGCCCAGAAGTCTACGAGATTTATGCCCAAACGTCGAAGATTAGACCAGCGCATGGCCATGGCTGGCCAAGTGCCCGTGATTTCCTGTCCGTTGTGCCAACAATACCCTGTCACTTTTACCGGGTCGAACAATGCGGCCAATCGAAAATTAAGTCCTGAAAAATTAAGGTTATAGACGGTATTGAAATCAATCGTTTGTAGCTTGGCAAAAGCCTGTCGGTTCTCAACAAGCATTTTAAGGAGTACGGTTGAAGCATCCAGTCCGGTCCCATGCGCTGTAATCGAATGCACGACAACATCCGGATAAATTAATTGTGCCAGCGATTTTAGGGAAGTGTCCACGCATAGATGCACCACACCGTCGTTTCGTGCGGAAATGGTCGCAATAAGCCGTTTTGTTTGGATAAGATCTCCAAAACGAGCCAACTGTATAACAAGATAATTTTTCATTCGTATTTTCACGGCGTCAAAAATGTATCGTAACTTCAATGATTATTGCAAGAACCGGGCAATTTCCCATTTTACATGTTCCTGCGCATTGGTTATCAAGACGCATGCGATATTATCCGATCTTCTTGAATCTGGAAAACAAAACGTGTCTTGTTGTTGGTGCAGGCGGGGTTGGCAAGCGGAAAATTCAGTCCCTGCTTGACTCTGGAGCCGGTCATGTGACCATCATCGACACCCGTAAAGCGGATGTCGAAATGGAATCAATCATGAGGCCGGACACTGTTACTTTTCAGTGTCGTGAATTTGTTGAGAGTGATCTTAGTGGCAAATTTTTAGTGATTGCCTGTACTTCATCTGAAGTGGTGAACCAGCGTATCAGCACACTCTGTGCGGATCGCAATATTTTGTGTAATGTCGTTGATCAGCCTGAAAAATGTAGTTTTATTGTTCCTGCTACCATTAAGCGTGGTGATCTGACTGTAGCCATTTCAACCGCAGGTCAAAGTCCTGCCATGACAAAACGCATCCGTAAGGATTTACAGGAACATTTTGGTAATGAATATGCTGCTCTCCTGACGCTTATGGGCCGCATTCGCCCGCTGATGCTTGGTCTTGAACAAGAGACAAAACAAAACACCGCGGTTTTCCGTTCTCTGGTCAATTCGGATTTGCTTATAGTAATAAAGAACAAGAACCTTGACGCTGCCAGGGAAATACTTAAAGAATCTTTGCCCGAACCGTTGTACGCCAACATCCCGGAGATGCTTGATGGGCTTATTTGATACGCTCCATATTTTTATTATTGCACTGTATGCGCTTGGCACCGTGCTTTTTCTGACCGGTATTACTACCGCCAATGAAAAGCTCAAACGGATTGCCATTTGGTTTGCTGTCGTTGGTTTTTCTTTGAATACCATTGACTTGGGAATAATCCTCATGAGTGATCCAGCCGCTCTCAGTGGTGGAACATTTTATTTTAATATTTTGGCGTGGAGTGTCTTAGCCATTTACTTTTTCCTTTGGTGGCGATTGCGGCTTGAATTTTTGGCAATCACCGCCCTGCCTTTAGCTCTGCTTCTGTTCGTGGCATCCATGGCTTTGGGAGGCATCCGGGTGATCATGCCTCCACAGTTAACCGCATTGTTTTTTGGTTTGCATATAGGATCCCTCGTGCTGACTCTTGGGGCGCTCATGATGGCTCTCGGGGCTGGTATGGCTTTTATTTATTATAATCGAAAACTTAAAACCAAGGCCGGTCTTACCAGTATGGGAAGCACTGTGCCCTCTTTGGAAAAATTCGATACCGTAAACCGGTGGGCTGTAGCCATCGGATTTCCTTTGTATACATTGGGACTTTTTTCCACGTTTTTTTGGTACTGGATTGCACCCAACAAGGAATTTACCTGGGATATCATGAAAATCGGCTCCTTGGCCGTCTGGTTCCTTTATGCATTCCTTTTTCATCAACGAATTGTACTGGGCTGGCGTGGACGTAAACCTGCTATCCTTGCCATTTGGGTTTTTGTCGGCATGTGCATTTCCCTTATACATCACACCATCACTTTTCGAGTAATGCCATGAACAGACAAATCATTCTCATAGGACTCAATCACCGGACTGCCGGTGTTGATGTGCGTGAAAAATTCGCTTTGACCGATGTAGAGAACTTTGAGCAAGGGCTTATGGCCCACTGTCCAGTGCTCGAATGTATGGCCCTCTCTACTTGTAACCGGGTAGAGATCATCGCTGTTGCTAAAAATATTTCTAAGCGAGAGGTTGTTGATTCTGTAATTCAGTATTGGGCTGCTATCTGCAAAGGCGACCCCGCATTACTTTTGGATAATACCTACAATTATTCTAGGCTGGAGGCTGTGAAACACGTTTTTTCTGTCGCGAGTAGCCTAGATTCCATGGTTATGGGCGAGCCACAAATTCTCGGTCAGCTAAAAGATGCATACCGGGCTGCCGTGGCGAAAGGGACAGCAAAGACCATTGTTAACCGTTTGCTTCATAAATCTTTTTCCGTTGCCAAACGTATTCGCACCGAGACAGCCATTGCCTCCAGTGCCGTGTCCATCAGTTTTGCCGCTGTTGAATTGGCGCGCAAGATTTTTGGAGATCTGGAAGGCACCAAGGCCATGCTCGTAGGTGCTGGCGAAATGGCAGAACTGGCCGCGACCCACTTACTGCGTAATGGTGTTCAGGATGTCATTATTGCCAACCGGACGTTTTCTCGTGCCAAAGAGTTGGCTGATAACCTTGGTGGCGAACCTATTCAGATTGAAAACATGCCGGATCGTCTGCACGAAGTTGACATCGTTATTAGTTCTACAGGTTCCCCTGTTGCCGTAATCAAGGCCAAGGACGTCAAATCCGTACTTAAGCGACGTAAAAACAAACCCATGTTTTTCATCGACATCGCTGTGCCTCGTGATATTGACCCTGATGTCAACATTTTGGACAACGTATATCTTTATGACATTGATGACCTCAAAGAGGTTGTTGAAGACAACATGGCGCAACGTCATGAAGAAGCAGCCAAGGCCAGAACCGTTGTTGATCATGAAACAGATACTTTTGGTAATTGGTTGCATTCGTTAAATCTTCAGCCGACTATTGTTGATTTGGTGGAAAAGACTGAAGACGTGGCGCATCGGGAATTGAACAAGACATTGAAAAAAATTGGTCAGGTAGATGAACGGACGCGGAAGGCATTGGAAACACTTGTCCTTTCTGTGGCCCACAAATCTATGCATGAACCCATTTGTTTTTTAAAACGTCGGACACAAGAAGAAGGTTCAGCCGAACGATTTATCGATTTGGCACGACGTATGTTCAATTTGGACGATGAATCTATTCCGGCGGAAGCCCATCTTGATCGAAAGAGTAACACCTGCTCGGCAGAAGACATCAACGAGCTCATTAAAGCCTCAAAGAACAAGGAACAATAATGCGTAGTTATCTAATAGAAGACCTGGTCGACAAGAATTATCAAGCTATTGTTGCCGCTTTTGAAGAACTGGGGTTCAGAGGACCTCTTGATGGCATTTATTACCTGCCCTTGCCTGTCGAGCTTTTGCAGCGTGAACAACAGGATCATCAGAAAGAATGTGGTCCGTATTTCATGGCTCTCGAATGTATTGAAAAAGAAGACGAGAACGCGTTGAAATTAGAACTGTTGGTTCGCGGAAGACAAAAAATGCGTTGCTCATGCATCTCATACGCTACTCCTGATCAACGTGCTCACATGATTGAATATTTGGATCAGTTTATCGATGAACTGGAAGTTTCCGTATAGCCATGTTTTCTGCGCCTGATAGTTTTCCTGAAACCCTTCAGAATCTTTTGCCTAAATGGGCGCATTTTTGTCTGTATATTGAAAAATTTATAAGTCGTGAACTGAAACAGGAACTTTCTGGAAAACATCTTCTTGTAGGTTTTTCCGGTGGTGTTGACTCTACTGCCCTGCTTCTTGTTCTTCACTATCTTTCTCAAAGAAATGATTTCCGACTAACTGCAGCCCATCTGAATCATCAACTACGCCCTGAGGCGGATGACGACGCTCAATGGTGTACATCGTTTTGTGACACTCTTGGTGTTGAGTGTGTGGTTGAATCCAAAAATATTGGGGATTTTGCTGAAAAACTCGGCGTTGGGATTGAAGAAGCTGGTCGGAATGCACGTTACGCTTTGTTTCAGAATGTGAAAAATGACACAGGCGCGGATTATGTCGCGTTGGGGCACCAATTGGATGACCTCAGCGAAGATGTTGTTATGCGTCTCATCCGGGGTACGGGATGGCCTGGACTATCAGGTATGGCGGGGTATGACCCTAATCGTTCGCTTATTCGTCCGTTGCTTATGATCCCAAAATCCACATTGATTGCTTTTGTTACCAAAACAGGTGTTATCTGGCGTGAAGATGCGTCAAATGCTGAATCAAACTGGACTCGTAACCGAGTCAGGAACGAAATTCTTCCACTTATCCAAAAAGAAAATCCTAGTTTTTGGCAATCAGTGAGCCGTTTGTGGAAAATTGGTCGTATTGAGAAAGATTATTGGCAGTCGATGACATTTTCCCCTTCGGAAACACTGGATAACGCTTTTCTGAAGACTGCCCACCAGGCGCTTCGTCTACGATTGTATAAATCATGTCTTGATCAACTTGGTTCAGGGCAAGTTTTAGCTGATTCATTGTTCAAGCTTGATGAAGCTTGGCAGGGAAAAAACGTTGGAGCGACCTTTCAGTTTCCCGGTGATAAAACTGCGATAATCACCGCCGTAGGTGTCGTTTTTGACTGCACCCATTGACTTCCGCAACTCCCCGGTATAAGAGCATGTGATCTTTTGCACAATGTGCTGAGGCGTCATGCAGGCGCTTCGTTTTCTTATCATCAGGAGGAGTTTATTATGAATATTCTGATTTTCGGCCCTAACGGCTCCGGTAAAGGCACCCAGGGTACCCTGGCCAAAGACAAGTACGGTCTGGATCACATCGAATCCGGTGCCATTTTCCGCAAGCATATCGGCGGCGGCACCGAACTCGGCATGAAAGCCAAGGAATTCATCAACAAGGGCGAACTCGTTCCTGATGATATCACCATCCCTATGGTTTTGGATGTGTTGTCCAGCTCCAAGGACGGTTGGCTGCTCGACGGATTCCCCCGCTCTTTGGTTCAGGGCGAAAAGCTCTGGGAAGCTTTGCAGAAAGACGGTGAGAAGCTCGATTTCGTTATCGAAATCAAGCTGCCTCGTGAAATTGCAAAGGGCCGTATCATGGGTCGTCGTCTTTGCGAAAATAATCCGAATCATCCCAACAATGTCGGTATTTCGGTTATCGCTCCTGACGGCGACAAGTGCCGTGTTTGTGGCGGTGCCTTGTCCGCTCGTGAAGATGACCAAGACGAAGCTGCAATCGACGTACGTCACAACATCTACTACGATGAAGAGACCGGTACCATGGCTGCTTGCAACTTCTACAAGAACATGAAAGACGGTGGTTTCAAGTTCATCGAATTGAACGGTGAAGATTCCATCGACACTATCAAGGATTACTTGATGAGCCAGCTCGTCTAGTTCTATTTACAGAAAGATATTAAGCCTCTTCCATTATTATGGAAGAGGCTTTTTTATATTTTATGGTGTACTTTTGCCTGACGCGATAAGCTCTTTTGATAACCATAGAAGAGAGCTATTTTCTGGGGTGACCTGTTTGATAATAAAGTTTTTATCTTGATTTCTTCTGGTCCATGAAGCGTGGTCATTTATGCATTATAAATAAAAAAAGGGAAGGACCATATGGCCCTTCCCTTTTTGTTTGTAGTGTATCGAAGACTTATGCTTCAGCTTCCTGCAAGTCTGCGGCACCGGGACCGAATCCAAGCAGGATCGGGCTAGCGACAAAGATGGAGGAATAGGTACCCACACCTACGCCGATGAGCAGAGCCAAGGCAAAGTCATGGATAACGCTGCCGCCCAGTACGAACAGGCAGAAGACAACCAACAAGGTTGTTACTGATGTCATGATTGTACGCGACAGGGTCTGGTTTACAGCAGTGTTGATAATCGAGGCGAACGTGGTGTTGCCTTTGCGGGCATTATTGTTCTCACGGATACGGTCAAAGACAATAATGGTGTCATTGAGCGAATAACCGATGATGGTCAACAATGCTGCGATGATGGTTAAATCGAATTCTTTACCAAGAATGGAAAAGATGCCGACTGTAATAGCCACGTCGTGTATGAGTGCTGCAACTGCGCCTAGAGCGTAATTAAGTTTCAAATACCAGCATAGTCCTACAGTGATAATGAGTGCTGCAATGATCAGCCACCCCATTTCAACACCGAGCAGACCTATGCCGTACACGCCAAAGCCTAAAGCCGCAGCCATGACGCCTGCAACGGTCCATCGTTGTTCAAAGCGACCGGAGATGTACACGGCAATAAGGAGAACTGCGTAGAACAGAGCCTCAAGAGCTTTTGTGCGTAAATCCGCGCCCACTTTTGGACCGACCATTTCGAGACGTTGTATCTCGAAATGAGCGCCATCAAGATTGTTTGATAAAGCACTGGTTACCCTATTTCGCACCTCTTCTGAGGTGATATTAGAGCTCGATGTACGAATCAAGTATTCATGGTCGCCGTCCAGTCCGAGGGTCTGAACAACGAGGCCGGGCAATTCAACGCCACTCACGGCGTTTTTGACCATTTCTACATCAGTGTTTTTGTCGATCTTCACCTGGACGATCATGCCGCCTGCGAAGTCGATGCCATACTTCGGGCCACCCTTGATGAGAAGGGAGCCAAGGCCGGCCAGGATGATAACCGCTGAAATAGCGAAAGCGATCTTCCTGAGTCCGATGAAGTCTATTTTGGTATCAGGTTTGATTATTTGAAGTCCCATTGTCTTCCCCTTAGATGCTCAGCTTGGCGCTATCGGAGCGGCTCTTTAAGTACAAGTCGAACAGGATGCGCGACACGAAGATTGCCGTAAACATGGACGTTATGATGCCCAAGGTCAGTGTGACGGCGAAGCCGCGAACAGGTCCGGTACCAAATTGATAGAGGATGACTGCCGCAATGACCGTCGTCACGTTAGCGTCGAGAATGGTCAGGGTCGCCCTGCCATATCCTTCTGCTACAGCCTGCGATGCGGACAGGCCGCGTCGCAGTTCCTCGCGGATGCGTTCGAAGATAATTACGTTTGCATCAACAGCCATACCGATTGTCAGAATGATACCGGCAATACCCGGTAGGGTCAGCGTGGCACCGAAAGCTGCCAGTCCACCCATGATGAGCATGATATTAATGCAAAGCACAACGTCCGCTACCAGTCCGGCAAAGCCGTAGTAAATAGCCATGAAGCCAAGTACCATTGCCATGCCGATGAAAGCGGACATGATGCCGTTGTCGATGGATTCTTGTCCCAAAGATGGGCCAACGCTACGTTGTTCCAGAATTTCGACTGGAGCAGGCAGTGAACCGGCGCGAAGCACGACTGCGAGATCGCGGGCTTCTTCTCGGCTGAACTGACCGGTGATGGAAGCGCGTCCACCAGAGATACGTTCCTGAATGACTGGTGCGGAATACACCTTGCCGTCCAGAACAATGGCCATACGCTTGTTCACGTTGTCGGTCGTCAGGTTGGTGAAGATGGATCCACCGCGTGCATTAAATGTAATAGAAACGTACGGAGCGTTCCAATTGTCAAGAAGCACCTTTGCATCGGTCACGTATTCACCGGTCAGGACCGCGTCACGTTTCAGAACGATGGCAGATTCGGCGTAATCGCCGCTCGGTAATTTCTTGAGCAGAACGGAAAGTTCACGGCCGGGAGCAAGAATGCCCTGCTTGGCCTTGGCAATATCAGCAGTGTCGTCCACCATCTTGAATTCGAGATGAGCAGTCTGGCCGATGATTTTGATTGCGCGCTCAGGATCTTGCAAACCAGGCAACTGCACTTGAATGCGGTTATCCTGTTGTTTGCGAATGTCCGGTTCGGCAACGCCGAATTGGTCAATCCTGTTGCGAATGGTTTTGATCGCCTGTTCCATGGTCAGCTTTTCTATATCACTACGATATTGTGGTGATATGGACAGGATGTATTCTTCCTTGCCGCCGTCCATGATCTTGGTATCTTCAATAGTGAACTGTGTGTAGTCAGTGATGACTTTTTCGAATGCCTCTTTCTGTTCACTTTTGAGAAGCACGACTTCGATTTGCGATTCATTCAAAACGTTTGGACGCAGAACAAAGATTTCTTTGTCGCGAGCCACGGCTTTGAGGTCGTCGCCGAGTCGGGCGAGGTTGTTGTCCATGGCAGTATCCATATCCACTCCGAGAGTGAGATTGATACCACCTTTGAGGTCAAGGCCGAGGTTGATGGAGTCGCCTGGCAGAATTTTGCCTATTGCTGACTCCTTGAAGCCCGGTATGGACGGCAGCATGTAGGCCAATCCGAGGACCAGGACGACGAGAGCTGTTACGGCTCTCCAACGCAAACTTTGCATGAAAACTCCCTTAATACGAACTAGTTGCAACCTCTTTGCACTACCCTTGCGATAAACACAAGTACGGACCGGGCCACGGAAAAGTTGTGGTCCGGTCCGTTAGGGTGTCTCAAAAACTGGTTGCAAGAACCTACTTTTTGTCAGCTGTCGGTACGCCGCCGTCTTTGTCGGCAACGAATCCGCGCTTAATAACGACATTAACGCCGGTTGCAATCTCAATGGTGAGATTGTCACCATCGATATTCACGATGGAGCCGAGGATGCCGCCATTGGTCCATACCTTGTCACCCTTACTCAGGGCTTGGAGCATGGCCTTGTGCGTCTTCTGCTTTTTTTGCTGAGGGCGAATGAGCAGAAAGTAGAAAATGGCGAACATGAGGACCAGCATGGGCAGCGGGCCGCCGAGAAGGCCGCCCAGACCGCCTGCCTCGCCGCCGCCGGTGGGCGGAGCCATGGCATATGCTACGGAATCGAAGAACATAGGTTCCTCCAGAAAAGGTTAATAATGTTGCAGTCTTCTGAGCTATCTAACAGGGAACATACAGATTGCCGTACGGTCGATGTGAGAACGGACGAATCTTCACAAAGTTCTCACTCATTATTTCCGTGCTGTCCAGCTTCAATTCGTTAGCGTAATCTTTAACTAAATCTTCAATAATTTTCAAATCTTCAGAATTCACGGGTTGAGCGTTCAAACCAGGACCGAGTTGATTCTCAGGAACGTCTCCGCGAATATAGATTACACCGCCATGCATTCCTGTGCCGAGACTTCGTCCCGCAACAGGCGCATCAGACTTATCAGAAAACATACCCAAGAGCAAAATAATTCCGCCAGCCATGTATTCTCCGAGGAAGTCCCCGGCCTTTCCGCCAACAACGATTTTTGGTTGGTGGTCAAGGTAGGCTTTCATATGAATTCCAACCCGGTAGCCAACATCACCCTTGATGAAAATTTCACCACCACGCATTGCGTACCCGATGACATCGCCAGCAAGTCCTTCAATGATGATGCGACCATTATCCATAGTATTGCCGACACCATCTTGAGCATTGTTGTGAATACGGAGTTTGGGACCACGCATAAATGCGCCCAAATCTTGCCCCGGAACGCCATAGACATCGAATGTCAGGTCCCCTTCCAAGGCCGTGGCAATATATCGTTGCCCGTTGCATTCCTTGAGCGTGAAATCAGTCACGCCACTTTTGATAAGCTCTCGAATTTCTTCGTTGAACTGCTTGTAATATGTTCGCCCTGCCGTGAGGGTCTTCTTTTTTCTTTTGGCTGTCATTTAATCCTCCAGATCCACGATGACGGGTTCGCCCGCCTTGGGCATCCAGACTCTATCCAGGTCGGGACAGACATCACGCACTGCCGATTCTTCGGAAGACATGAAGACCATGTCATCTTTTTCAGCCACCAGAAGCGGTCTGAGTTTGATGCGGTCGTTAAGTCCCATGAGTCGGTTATTATCGGCGACCAGAATGGCAAAGGGACCGTTGAGCATACCTGGGCCGTAGGTGGCGCGAAGTGTGGTGTACAGTTCCTTGTCTTCGTCATCCATACGCTCGATTTCGTCCCAGAAAGGCGGCGCAAAACATTTTGCCGTCATTTCCCAGGATAGACCGTGTTTACGGATGAGCATGTCCAATTCATAAGCCACGACTTCGGTATCTGTCATCATGGTGCAGAGATAGTCGTGTTCGCATAGATATCGGCGATTAATACCATATGATGAAATCTCGCCGTTGTGGACAATAGACCAGTTCAGAATGGTGAATGGATGTGCTCCTCCCCACCAGCCGGGGGTATTTGTCGGAAAACGGTTATGCCCGGTCCAGATATAAGCCGAGTATTCTTCCAGGCGGAAGAATTCAGCGATATCTTCAGGAAAGCCAACACCCTTGAATGCACCCATGTTCTTACCACTGGACACGACAAATGCGCCGGGAACAGTGGTGTTAATTTTCATGACCACGGCAACGATGTAATCTTCTTCCGGTAATTCCCAGAATTCGTTGTCCGGTTTTTCAGGGACAGTCACGAAATACCGATTGAACATCGGCGGATTGGGAATAGCCAAGGTCCGTCGAGTGGGAATTGGTTCGTAATAATGCAGATCGAAGTATGTCTTGATCATTTCTTCTGAGCCCTTGATGGCCGCATCATCATCACACATCATGTGGAAGCAGTATTTGTCTGCATGGTCAGGGTAGATGCCATAGGCTGCAAATCCGCCGCCAAGGCCATTCCCACGATCATGCATACAGGTCATGGCTTGAATGGGCATGTCGCCCGGAATCAATCCACGTTTCTTGTTGATGACGCCGAATATTCCACAACCGGAAATATCCTTTTCGAAATCATAATATCTATCAGGCGCTTTCATGTAATCCTCTCAGAAATCGCTAACTTACGCTTTGGGGTTCCAAGTTTCCCGAAAGAAATCATCAGGCCACATCAGTACATCCGGCTCACCGGCCAAAAGTTGTTTCTTGGCCTCTTCAGGGATGGGCATTTGGAATTTGACAAAAGCTGTATACATGCCGGCCATGTCGATATCACCCACCAGGACATAGCCCACCAAGTGGTCTTTTTGAAATACCAGTTTGCGGTAGCTCTTTTTCTTTTTGTCCAAAGTAATGGAAGCCGTATAGGACTCGTCATCTTCCGGCGGATTAACCGTCCCAACCGAAATAGTTGGCAGGCCATAGAACGAGATAGAGTTCATGGCTAAGGACCCTTTGAACTCGATGTCTGTGCCAGTCATGTTTTTACCGGCGCAGAAGCCTTGATTATATGCGTTTGTCCAGATGGGGATGACCCGATCGTCACCGAATAGCAAATCTTTGGCTTGAGCTACATCGCCCGCCGCGAATATGCCGTCGGCACTGGTGCGCATATGGTCATCTACATGAATGCCTCGGTCCACTTCGATACCAGCGCTTTTTGCCAGCCCGTAGTTGGGGACAACACCGATGGCAATGACGACCACGTCGGTCTGCAAGAAATCGCCGTCAGTCAGATGGACACCTTTGAGCTTGCCGTCTGCATCTCGTTGAATTTCCTTGGCAGAAACGCCGCAGCGAACGTTGAGACCGACTTCAGCAAGCCGTGAACCAGCCAGCGAAGCTGCGTTTTCATCAAACGCAAGACTCAATATGCGGGGAGACAGTTCCAGAATGGTGACGTCAACACCACGATCAAACAGGGATTCACCGGCTTTCAGGCCAATAAGTCCACCACCGATGACAACCGCCCTTTTTATTTCCTTGGCTTTGGAAATAAGCGTCTGGGCGTGTTTCAGATTGGTGAAGTTATATACGTCGGTACCATCAGATCCCGGAATGGGAGGTGTAAAAGGGATACCGCCTGTGGCGATAAGCAGATTTTCGAATTCAATAGTCTCGCCTTTGTTCGTGGTTACGGTTTTGGCTTTGGTATCAATGCCGGTGACTGTTGTGCCAAGCTTGAGGGAGACTTTGCTTTTTTCATAGAATTCTTGAGGACGAAGAGCTAAACGGTCCGGACCGATCTTGCCTGCGAGCAGGTAGGAAATGAGAGGACGACCATATGCCGGGGAATCCTCGGCACCGATAATCAGGATCTCGTTGTCGGTATCTACCTTGCGGATACCCTCGATGGCACCGATGGAAGCGATGCCGTTACCAATGATGACGTATTTCATGGTCGCTTCCTACCTTTCCTCGAATTTCAAGGCCTGATTGGGACATGCCTGCACACAGGCAGGACCTTCTTCACGCCCTTCGCACAGGTCACATTTGACGATTTTGCTTTCCGTGGGGTGTCTGCGAATGGCTCCGTAAGGACATGCCATCAGGCAGGACCAGCAGCCGACGCATTTATTCCGATCATATACAGTGCGTCCGGTCTCAGGGTCTTTGTATAAACCACCGGAAATACAGGCGGCTACACAAGACGGCTCGTCACAATGACGGCAGCTGATGGCAACACAAGTGTCACCTTTTTCAAAGACCTTTTTGCAAGGAGACAAGCCGTCTTTGCTCCGCTCTTCACGGTAGGCGACAATCAGATCTTTGGATTTGGAATGCGCAGTGATGCAGGCCAACTCGCAGAGGTGGCAGCCAATACAGTAATCTTTATCCGGATAGACTCTTTTCATGGTGTCCTCCGCTTAACGCCCGGCATGCTTGATGCCGAGAATGTCGAGTTCAGTGTCGGAAAGACCTACACCGCGAAGCTTATCGCGGTTGCCGCGCAGGGATTCAATGGAGTTCAACCCCATGCCGCCAAGCATTTCTTCAATTTCATGACCCCAGGCCCGAATCAGATTGGTCAATTTCTTGGCCGCAATATCCGGGTTCTGACGTTTGGACAATTTGGGATCGTTGGTAGCTATGCCCCATGGGCATTTGCCAGTGTAACAACGGCCGCAAATGGTACAGCCTACAGCGATCAAGGTCGCGGTGCCGATGTAAACGGCGTCAGCACCAAGGGCGATAGCCTTAACAACATCACCGGAGCACCTGATACCGCCTGCCGCAACGATAGAGACATTGTTGCGAATTCCTTCATCACGCAGGCGTTGATCTACCTGTGCTAACGCCAGTTCGATGGGAATACCAACGTTGTCGCGAATCATTGCCGGGGCCGCGCCTGTTCCACCACGCATGCCGTCAACTGTGATGATGTCCGCGCCCGCCCTGGCAATACCAGAGGCGATGGCCGCAACATTATGAACAGCGGCAATTTTAACGGAAACTGGAACCTTATATTCAGAGGCCTCCTTCAGCGCGTAAATGAGCTGAAGCAGATCTTCGATGGAATAGATATCGTGATGCGGTGCCGGAGAAATTGCATCTGAACCGATGGGGACCATTCTCGTTTCTGACACCATGTCATTAATCTTTTCACCAGGCAGATGGCCGCCGATACCAGGTTTTGCGCCCTGCCCTACTTTGATTTCGATACCTGCACCGGCTTTGAGATAATCAAGATGCACGCCGAAACGGCCGGACGCTACCTGCACGATGGTATTTTTGCCATATTTGTATAAAGACTTGTGCAAGCCTCCTTCGCCCGTATTGTAGGCTGTGCCGGTTGCTGTGGCGGCACGAGCCATTGCACGGTGAAGGTTGAAGTTGATAGCACCGAAGCTCATGGCAGCGAACATGATTGGTATATCGAGTTCAAGCTGCGGTGTAAGTTTGGTGTTCAGCTTGGGTTTGCCGGTCTTTTTATCTGTTGTAATATTCAATTTTCTGGGCTTCGCGCCAAGAAATGTTTTTAGTTCCATAGGCTCACGCAGTGGGTCAATGGACGGGTTGGTGACCTGACTGGCGTCGAGCAACATGCGATCCCAGTATACGGGAATATCTACGGGTGACCCCATTCCAGCCAGCAGAACGCCACCTGTGTCAGCCTGTTTATATATATTCTGTAAGAATACGGGGCGCCACAGATTGTTGGTTCTGAAGTCAGAAGGCTTGTTAACGATGTTCAGGGCAGCTGTGGGGCACAAAGCCTCACAACGGTGACAGCCTATGCACTTGGTGTTGTCGTGCATAACTTTCTGTCGGGCTTCATCCCAATAATGGGCTTCATACGAACACTGACGGACGCACACCTTGCAATTTATGCACAGGTCTTTGTCCCGTTCAATACAAAACTCATGGTAGTTTTTGTTGATGGGCTGAAAAAGCAAGACTGGTACCTCTTTACGTTTGTTGCCAAAAAAGTCATCTCGCATCCAAGATGTTTGGAGCTCGGCTTTAAATTTTTCACAATTCGGGGAATATCGAGAGTCCTCCGAAGGAAAAATAGAAAACCACAAGTACCATTATCCTGTCAAGAGAAGTTTTAAACACTTGGAATCGTTGATTTTGTAAATAAATGACAAAGTTAAAACAGGCTAGTGCAGTCTGAAATGGTACTCAAAGTTACAAAAATGAAGGGAAATGTGTGCATATCCTTTGCCTCCTTGACTTTGCGAGTGCCTCAACGTAAGAATTGATTTATGAACACGTACCCAAACCGCTTTAGCTTCTTTTTCTTTTTTAGCTTCCGCTTTTTTAGAAGCGCCTGCGGTCTTGGGGTGTATGTGTAACAACTAATTATTACATGACATCCACAACAAGGGCCGTAGGCGATAAGCTTACGGCCCTTTTCTATTGTGCCGCAAGCTTGATGCTACGGTCGAAACAACGAGGGGCATCCGTTATGATGTTGGGTTTCGGGAGTGTTGAAATTGCATTGGCGTTTTGGTTAAGCATTGGTGCGACGCTTTTGTGTGTAGTTTACGGAATTGTGAATTGGAACAATTCTGGCGATCCCACGACGACTGTTGAATCCGGGGAGGATAAGTAGATGGAAGGCAAACTCCTCGGAATTATTATCTATTTATGTGTCATATTTTATCTGGGGTATCGAGCCTGGAAAAACACAAAACAATCCACGGATTATATGCTTGCTGGCCGTGGCATGAATCCTTTCGTCCTTGCCATGTCTTACGGAGCGACTTTTGTCTCAACTTCAGCCATCATTGGCTTTGGTGGAGTGTCCGGCATGTTTGGTATGTCACTGCTTTGGCTCACCTTTTTGACGATTTTTGTGGGAATCTTTATCGCCATGGTCTTTTTTGGCAAACGTACACGGCGCATGGGGTTGGCTCTTGATTCTCACACCTTTCCTGAACTCTTGGGAAGACGCTATAAGTCAAAATTCATTCAACAATTCTCAGGTGTTGTCATATTTGTTTTTATTCCGGTATACGCTGCCGCTGTTCTTATCGGTATTTGTCGGATGCTTGAGGTGGCATTTCCCGCTGTGAGTTATGGAGCATGGTTGCTTATCGTGACGGCGGTTGTCGCCATGTATGTCATTACCGGTGGCCTTAAGGCCGTTATGTATACGGATGCCTTCCAAGGCACGATTATGGCGGTAATGATGCTTATTTTGATCGTCACCACCTACTCACTTCTCGGCGGTGTGACCGAAGCGCATCAGGCATTGACCGATATGATCAATCTGGTGCCTACCAAATTACAACAAGGTGGACTTGTCGGTTGGACAACGGGACCGCACTTGCAGTCTCCAATTGGTCTGACCATCTATACTACTATTATATATGGTGTCGGTATTGGTGTTTTGGCGCAGCCACAGCTGGCCATTCGATTCATGACTGTACCGTCTGACCGCGAGTTAAACCGAGCTGTTGCCATCGGCGGTGTCTTCATTCTTTTGATGACCGGTGTCGCATTTCTTGCGGGCGCATTGTCCAATGTTGTTTTCTATAAGGAGTTCGGCAAGATATCTATTGCCATGGCTGGCGGTAATTTTGATAAAATTATTCCTCTTTATATCGACAAGATTATGCCGGGTTGGTTTTCAGGCCTTTTCCTTGTCGCCATGTTTGCGGCAGCTATGTCCACCATGAGCTCCCAGTATCATGTAGGCGGCACCTCGCTATCCCGTGATTTTTTGGAACAGCACGTATCCATTGGCAATGGTGATTCTTCAATGAAACTTAATCGTTTGGGAGTGACTGTAGCCGTTATCGCCACCCTGATCTGGGCGTGGCTCCTGCCCGGTGGAGTTATTGCGCGTGCCACGGCCTTTTTCTTTGGTCTGTGCGCAGCATCTTTCTTGCCAATTTATGTCCTAGGCTTGTACTGGAAAGGCATGACTAAAATTGGAGCCAAAATATCCATGGTCGGCGGTTTCGTCTTCTCCATGTTCTGGCTTTTGTTCATTCACCTCAAGGAAGCCGCACCAATTGGATTGTGTCAGGCTTTGACCGGACAGGTGACCTTGGTGGCAAACACGTCAAAAGGTTCATGGATTTGGTTGCTTCAATGGGTTGACCCCAATGTTGTCGCCCTGCCCGTTTCGTTAGCTTTGGCAGTCGGCATAAGTCTTGCCACCCGACGAATGGAACAAAAACATCTTGATCTCTGCTGGGACGGTCTGTGCTAACTGTTTAATGTTAAAAGGAAAACATGGGTGCCTGAAGAATCAAGCCGGCACCCTTTTTTTATGAGTAATTGACAGCCGCACGCATTGCGCACATAAAAAGCCATTCACGAACAAAAGGATTAAAAAAAATATGAGAAAGATCGATGTAAACGTCAAATTCCTGCATCCCGTCTGGGAAGAAAATGAACTTGCCTATGCAACTGAACATTCTGCCGGACTTGATTTGCGCGCCTGTATTGATTCTGAGGACCTTGAAATCGGTCCCGGAGAAAAGGCTGCCATTCCTGCTGGGGTTGCCATTGAAATCCGTGAACCGAGTATTGCCGGTTACGTTTTTTCACGCAGTGGCCTTGGTACTAAGGATGGCCTGACCGTTAGTCAGGGCGTTGGCGTTATTGATCCCGATTATCGTGGTGAGATTAAAGTTTCTCTGTTGAATACTTCGGACAAGGTGCGACGAATCAAGCGCGGACAGCGCATCGCACAATTGGTATTCATGCCCATCTTTCAGGCTGCCATTCTTCCGGTCGACGAACTCGGCGATACGGATAGAGGAGCTGGTGGATTCGGGTCCACGGGAAAACATTAACTCAATAGAGAATAGAAATGAGCAATAAATTTGATGAAATAGTAAAAAAAGAAAACGCCCTTCTCTGCAACACCTATGGCCGGTATCCGCTGGCTATTTCCAAGGCCAAAGATTGCAGGTTGTATGATCTTGATGGCAACGAGTATTATGATTTTCTGGCAGGCATCGCAGTATGCAGCCTTGGTCACAGCCGCGAGGATTTGGCAGAAGTCATGGCCGAACAAGCCAAAAAACTGGTTCATGTTTCCAATTTGTTTTATCAGGAGCCGCAACTAGAACTGGCTGAAAAACTTTTGAGCACATGCAATGCCGGAAAAGTCTTTTTCTGTAACTCTGGCGCAGAAGCTAACGAAGGAGCCATCAAGCTCGCTCGCAAGTACATGTGCACGGTCAAGAACGAAAATCGCTACGAAATCATTACCTTGGAAAAGTCCTTTCATGGCAGGACGTTGTCCACCCTGACGGCGACAGGTCAAACAGGTCCAATCAAGGACGGTTTTTCTCCATTGCCTGAAGGATTTATTACGGTTCCCTTTGGTAATGTAAATGCTTTACGTGGGGCTATTGGCAAGAATACGGCTGCAATAATGATTGAGATGGTCCAGGGAGAAGGCGGCGCTCGTCCTTTGTCGAGCGATTACGTCAATGATATCGTTCAGATATGCAAGGAAAACGGTATCCTTCTTATCGTTGACGAAATTCAGACAGGCGTCTGTCGGACTGGGAGAATGTGGGCGCACCAACATTACAACATCACGCCCGACATTTTTACTTCTGCCAAAGCTTTGGCCAATGGTCTGCCCATAGGTGCCATGCTGTGTACAGATGAGCTTGCCAAAGGCTTTACGCTAGGTTCTCATGGCACCACCTTTGGTGGCGGAGCTGTCGTGTCTGCTGTAGCAGCCAAAGTTCTGGACATCATGATCAACGAGAAAATGGCAGAACGCGCATGGGAAATGGGTGAATTTGCCGCAGCAGAAGCACAAAAGCTGAAAGCCAAGTATCCCGATAAAATTGCTGGAACCCGTGGTCTTGGATTGTTGTTCGGCATTGAACTGACTTTTAATGGTACGAATGTCTGGAAGGCATTGCTTGAGCATAAAATGGTTTGTAACCTCACTCAAGGGACCATTTTGCGTCTAGTGCCTCCTCTGACTATTACAAAAGAAGATATCACGGTTTTCATGAATGTTTTGGACACGATTCTTGAAACCGTTGAGATTGAGTCAGCTTGACCACTCATGGCGTAGAGCGTATCTTTTGCAAAGAGGTACAATGTCATGAGTGGCGTCGCCCCCATAGGTTCGGTCAATGAGTATCAGCCCCTTACCCGAGAGGATGAGCGGGAACGCATTGAGCCGGATAATCAGCCTCCTGTGCATGAAAAATCGACAGAAGCTGTGCAGGGAGCTATTCGTAAGCAGTCCGAAAATGAAACCATTTATGGATTCAAGTACACGGGCAGAGGCTCATTCATCGACAAGGTATTCTAATTAATACCAACGAGAAAATACATCATATAAGGCCGGGACATGGTTCCCGGCCTTACCATATGCAACCATTGGAGACACCACGATATGTCCACCCTTTTGAAGATTGAAATTGTCATTGCCGACGAACAGGCTGAAGAGGCCGAAGGATTCATATCCACCAGGGTTGCTCACGGGTGGGAAGAAGGCGAAGCTGAAAATGGTCGTCGAATGACAATCTTTCTTGAAGATCACCCGTCTGGAAAATTGATTGCACAGGATTTTCAGGCACAGTTTCCAGAAGCATCCGTGACCTTTTCGGAAGAAGAGCCGCAGGATTGGGTCATGGCATGGAAGGACTTTTTTACCCCTGTCACCTGCGGAGAAACTTTCAAGATTTTCCCACCGTGGCTCAATGAAGATGCAAAAAATGGAACCACACATATTGTTATTGAACCCAAAATGGCTTTTGGTACCGGTCATCACCCGACCACATCATTGTGTTTGGGGACGATTGGAACATTGGCAAAAGAAAAACACATCCATTCGGGACAAACTTTTCTCGATCTTGGAACCGGATCTGGTATCCTCGCCATCGGCTTAGCCAAGGCTGGTTTGACCGGTGTGGGCTTGGATATTGACCCGATTGCCATCCCATGCGCCGTTGAAAATGCAGAGATTAATGACGTTGCAGATTCTGTTGAGATGGCAGTTGGAACCATTGATTGCCTTGACGAAGATGTGAAATTTGATCTGATTGTTGCCAACATTCTTTCTGGGCCGCTTATTGAAATTGCTTCAGACATCCTCGCTCATATTGCTCCCGGCGGTTCTCTTGTTCTCTCTGGAATTTTGGCCGAAAAGCAATCTGATGCCGTGGCCCAGGCTTATGACAGACGAGGAATAGGCATGCCGCAACGTTTTGTTGAAGGCGAATGGGTCTGCCTTGTCTGGGAAAACATCAAGAGATAGTGCCCATGTCTCAAGCTGACACGATTTTAGGCATGTATGAAGCCATGCACGCTGCACTTGGCGATAGCGATTGGTGGCCCGGCGAAACACCTTTCGAAATTTCGATAGGGGCTATCCTGACACAGAATACGAACTGGACGAATGTTGAAAAGGCCATCGACAATCTCAAGAATGCTGACTTGCTGTCGCCTAAAGCGATGCATGATCTGGATATCCATGAATTGGCAGAATTGATTCGTCCGGCTGGATATTACAATATTAAGGCTCGTCGAATATTTAATTTTCTTAAATTTCTGAAAAATGAAGTTTCTTACAATTTACTAGCATTAAAAGAATACTCTTTGGAAAATGTTCGTCCAAAAATACTCGGCGTCAATGGAATTGGGCCGGAAACAGCCGATGCTATTCTTTTGTATGCACTTGATTTTCCAACCTTTGTTGTTGATGCGTACACAGCCCGGCTTGCCCACAGGCATGGACTGGCTTTCGAAGGAATTGATTACCACGAGCTTCAATCTCTTTTCATGGACGTTTTGCCGCAAGATGTGGCAATGTACAATGAATACCACGCCCTTATAGTCCGTATCGGCAAGGATTGGTGTAAAAAAAAACAAGGGCTGTGTGACACCTGCCCCCTGAAACACTTTTTAGAGTAACAGACTGAATGTATAAGCATTTCCTACTTATTCTCCTTATGACTTTACTCCTGACCGGCGTTATCTTTGCTCAAGATGAAGGTGATATGTTGCATGAATCATTGCAACAGGAGCACGAACGTGCTGACGAGAATGAACAAAAAGTTCGTGATTTGACTCGGAAGGCCGGACGAATTTCAACCCGCCTTTCGGACATCGAACACGATGTGAAGTATTTGCAGGGAAAGATTCGCAAGCAGGAAAGATTTCTCAGCAAGATTAAAGAGAATGAACGCAAAGCTCGACAGGATCATTTTGCACTGGAAGAGGAAAAGCAACGGATATCCCTTGAGCTTTCCGGCTTGATGCAAACCTTGTGGCCCGTCCATTTACAAAATGTGCGTGCGCGATTTGAAGGCGTGGACAGTTGGGCCATGTTTGATCGTCGATTCAACTGGTTGGCTGAAATCTATGGTGCAACCAGTGATAAATTAAACGAAGCACATAAAAATTCTGAACAAATTGCCAAAAATCTTGAACAACAACGACTTTTGGAAGTTGAGGCCGAAAAACAACTCGCCAGTATCAACAAAAACAAAGATCGTCTGTTGGGCAACAAATATTCACTTCGAAAAAATCTAAAAACGATTCGTAAACAACGACAGGACGTTGAAACAGAGTTGACAGATATTCTTTCGACGATTGAAGATCTCAAGTATCAGTTACAATCACAAAAAACAAAACGGTTTTCCTTATATAAACGCACCCTTCCCTGGCCTGTTCAAGGTCGGTTGGTGTCTGGTTTCAACCTCCGAGCAAAGCCACCGGTACGAGGATTGGTCATCAGGACTAAAGATGGTGCCAACGTTCAAGCTGTTTTTTGGGGTAAAGTGGTTCATAACGACACTTTGCGAGGTTTTGGGCATGTGGTGATTCTTTATCATGGATATGATTACTACAGTCTTTATGCTTATTTAGCGGATACATTTGTCAGAAATGGACAAGAGGTTGAGAAAGATGAACCCTTGGGTACTGTTGGTTTTTATCCCAAGGCCGATGGGCCGGGATTGTATTTTGAATTGCGTTTTCATCAAAAACCAATTAATCCAAGAAATTGGTTAACAGCCTTAAAATGATAATCGTTAACCCTTTATAATACTCAGGACTCCGTTTTTCGGGAGGCTTTCATGCGCGTCACGCTTTGGATAGTTACATTTCTTCTTCTTTTTACCCTTACCATCGCCCCTGCGCCGTCTATGGCAGGCAGGGAAGATCATTTTGAGGCGCTTAAACGCTTCTCCCAAATTCTCGACCTGGTTGAAGGGCACTACGTAAAGCCGATTTCCAAAAAGGAACTCATCGACAATTCCATCAAGGGAATGATCGAACAGCTGGACCCCCATTCTGCCTATCTGACTCCGGAAGATTTCAAGGAAATGCAGGTTGATACCGCTGGTAAATTTAGTGGCATCGGAATTGAAATCAGTCAGGAACAGGGCCGTATTCTTGTGGTCTCCCCTATTGAAGACACTCCTGCATACAAGGCAGGCCTGCTTGCTGGCGATCTTATTCTTGAAATCAACGGTGAGTCGACTCAAGGTATGACATTGATGGACGCGGTAAAGCGGATTCGCGGAGAGAAAGGAACGACAGTTACCTTGCTCATTCTGCATAAGGAATCCAACAAACCCGTTGAAGTGCCTATCGTTCGTGGCACCATTCCCATCGTCAACGTCAAGAGCCAGTCTCTTGAAGACGGGTATTTATACCTACGTCTGACTAAGTTCCAAGAATCATCCACACGGAATCTGCGTGAAGAGATCGAAAAGTATCAGAAGAATCACACCCTTAAAGGTATTGTTTTCGACTTGAGAAACAACCCTGGCGGTCTTCTTGGTCAGGCGGTTTCCGTCGCGGACACCTTTATTGAAGATGGTACCATTGTTTACATTCAAGGCAAGGACAAGGCCAACCGTAAGGACTTCTATGCCACCAAGAATTCTAATGAAATCAAGGTGCCTCTTGTCACGCTGATCAACGCCGGTTCTGCTTCGGCTTCCGAGATCGTGGCTGGTGCGCTGCAAGATCACCACCGTTCTCTCATTGTTGGTGAAGGTTCCTTCGGCAAGGGCTCAGTACAAACCATTATTCCCATGTCTGACGGTTCTGGCATCAAGCTGACAACCGCGTTGTACTACACTCCTAGCGGACGTTCCATTCAGGCTACAGGGATTGAACCTGATCTTCGTATTCCTTTCGTGGCACCAAATAAGGATGACGATGCAGGAATGCGCGATAGGTTTACCCTTCGTGAAAAGGACTTGACCAGACATCTTGAGAACGGCTCTAAGTCGTCCAAGAGCGGCAAGGATGCTGACGCTGAAAAGGCCAAGGATATGCTTGCTCGTGACAACCAGATTCGTATGGCTTTGGAATTGGTAAAAAGTCTGCCGAAACTGAGAGAAATCAGATAAATAAGGAAGACCGTTCCCATGGACGATAGCTCTTCTGAACAGACCGATAACAAGACCGGGCTCGATGGATTCTTGCAAAGGATCTATCGGCCCGGTCCTCTCGTTTTTCTTTTCACCGTCGCTTTTCTGGGACTTATTTCCTTTGGGTACTTCCTTGTGACAGAAGAGACTCCTCCGCCAGCGGTTTTGGCGTCAGCTCCGACTTCTAAAGTGCAACCAACAATCATTCCGGTCAAGCGGACTCCTGTGGTCAAAGAATACGAAGAAGAGACCGCCGAGATGGAAGATTTCGTCAAGCAGACAGATTTCGCTATCCTTGAAACATTGCGAGAACTTGCCGTTGCCATGAGTGACCTTGATTTGGTGGACGTGGTGCTTCGTCAGCATGAAGGGCACAGCTATCATTATCAAGTGTTGCAACTCCCTAGAGTAAAAGACAGAAATAAATTTCTTGTAACCTTGAGAAGACATATTTTTGAGCGTTTGCCTGACGCAATTCTTCTCGATAACGGGGATAACGAAGCCATTATTCGAATTAATGACCTCCCCACGCACCGGTTATTGTTGGAAGCGAAACCTGAAATTATTGTTCGCCCAGAAGCAAAAAAACCAAAATTGGCTATTGTTATAGATGACATTGGCGAGAATCACGCCGTCCTTAAAGGATTGCTTGACCTTGATCTGCCTTTGACTTTTGCGGTCTGGCCTCATGCAAGCCATACAGAGGATTCCATTTCTCTCATCGGCTTAAAAAATCGTGATTTAATTATCCATTTCCCCATGGAACCTAAGGGATATCCCAAAGTTAAACCGGGTGAAGACGCCCTTTTTGTTAATATGACCACAGCTCAAATTCAGCAGCAGATTGTTGAAAATTTGAGCAGAGTTCCGCAGGCTATAGGGGTCAACAATCACATGGGATCTCGTTTCACGGCTTTCTCTCCCGGAATGACGACCGCCTTGACAGAGTTCAAGCGACGTGGGTTATTCTTTTTGGACAGCATGACATCTGCCCAAAGCGTTGGTCGGCAGACCGCTCAAGACGTTGGAATACCCTTCTACAAACGTGACATCTTTTTGGATAACGTCAAGGACGTGAACGCCATTGTTCATCAACTCAAAAAAACTGAACGAGTAGCAGCCCGTCAAGGAACTGCCATTGCTATCGGACATCCATATAAAGAGACCTTGGCAGCTCTGAAACAATGGCAAGCAGATAGAAAACCATCGGTTCAAATCATTTCTCTTTCACAAATTTCACCGAAATAAGTCACTTTCCTAGCCTGCCTGCTTTTTTCAACAGGGAATATCTGTACGATGTTCCCTGTTAGCTTAATAGAAATATGTATTTTGTTTGATTGCTTTGAATCCGCTGTTTTTATTGTTATATGTAGTGATGTTGATATTGATATTTGAAAAAATCATGTAATTCTCTAGAAAATTTCGACTGAATTTACGCCTTTTTATTGCCTAATTTGGGACTCCCGTGTAAAAATGTATTTAAGCAATTATCCGTTTTGGTCGATAAGAGAGCATTGAACCCGGCCCGCTTTTTGCTAACGTATTAAAGGTATTCAAATTTCCGGCATAGCCGGTGAAAAACGGGCCGAATATTCGGCAAAAATGAGGCTTTCTCCCAATGAGCAAAATCCTCGAACAAGATGAAGTTGATGCCCTGCTCCGAGGTTTATCCGGTGGGGACGTCGAAACGGAAACCGAGATACCGGAGGACGATACCGGTGTTGTCGCATTTGATCTGGCCAATCAGGACAGAATCATTCGCGGTCGCATGCCCGTCCTTGAGATTGTCAACGATCGTTTCGCACGTCTGTGCACCAATGCGCTGGCTAATACCATGCGTAAACGTGTGGACATCAATCCCATCTCTATCGATATGTCCAAGTTCGGTGACTTCATGCGTTCTTTGCCGGTCCCGACGTCCATTTCCATTTTTAAGATGGACCCACTTCGAGGAAATGCCCTGCTAGTGGTCGATTCCAGGCTTGTTTTTGCCTTAGTCGAAAACTTTTTTGGTGGTGCCGGTAGCCAACCTAAGGTTGAGGGCCGTGATTTTACGCCCATCGAACAGGCTATTGTCGAGCGTGTGGTGAAGATTGCTTTGGCAAATATGGAAGAATCGTGGAAGCCCGTGCATGAAGTCCATGTGGAAATGGTTCGTACCGAGGTTAATCCACAGTTCGCAGCCATTGTCCCCCCATCAGACGTTGTTATTGTCGTCACGTTTGAAGTTGAGTTGGAAAACGCCATTGGTTCTCTCATTGTCTGTCTTCCTTATGCGACAATGGAACCTATCCGTTCGAAGTTGCATGCATCTTTCCAATCTGAACGTCTTGAAGTCGATCACGTTTGGATTAATCGTTTCAAAGAACGTCTCATGGAAACACCTGTCGAAATGGTCATTCGCATGGGACGGACTTCCATTAGTGGTCGTCAGTTGCTCTATCTTCAGGAAGGCGACATTATTCTTCTCGATACAGATGAAGATGAACTGTTGGAGGCTGAAGTCGAAGGAATTCGTAAGTTTCACGGCTTGCCCGGTCGCGTAAAGGGTAACAAGTCTTTTCAGGTGATCAAGGAAGAAGAAATCCGTTTCTAATTTTCTACAAGAAGCTATTTATCGAGCCGCTCCATGCGGCTCTTTTTTTATGATCAAAGACCGAAACACCTTGACTTTGCACCTTTCAATTGGTCAAAATTTGTCCTAATTTGAGAGAAGGAGCCTGTTTCATGAAAAAGATTTTGTTGATTTTGGCTGTGAGTCTATTGCTTGCCGCCACCGCATTCGCTGGTAAATCCTATGTTGTTTCCGTGACCCAGATTGTTGAACATCCGGCCTTGGATGCCATGCGTAATGGTGTTGCTGATCGACTTAAAGAGAAAGGCATTGATGTCACATTCAATGTTCATATCGCCCAAGGTAATTCCGCCACCAACGTTCAAATCATTGGACAAATTATGGGCGAACAGCCTGATGTCGTCTTGGCCATCGCCACTCCCGGCGCACAGGCAGCTGCACAAAAAATTCATGATCGTCCTATAGTTTTTACTGGTGTAACTGATCCGGTAGATGCAGGACTGGTCAAAGATCTGCAAAACAGTGATGGCAAAAATGTGACAGGCATGTCCGATTTTAGCCCCATGGACAAACATGTGGCTTTAATTCAGGAAATTGTGCCTTCCACAAAGACTATCGGTGTCATTTATAACGCTGGCGAGCCTAATTCTGTGGCTCTCGTCAGTGCGCTCCGTGAAAATGTAGCCAAGGCTGGATTGAGCCTTGAAGAGGCCACTATTGCAAATTCAAGCGGCGTGTATCAGGCTGCCAAAAGCCTGATCGGGCGCTGTGATGTAGTGTATATCCCGACTGACAATACGGCTATTTCTGCTTTGGAATCAGCCATCAAAGTCTGTACACAAAGTCAAGTTCCCCTGATTGTTGGAGATGTCGATTCCGTTGCTCGTGGTGCAATTGCTGCCGTGGCTGTCGACTATTATAAAATGGGATTGCAAACCGGTGATATGGTTGCCAAAATACTTGTGGACGGTGTGAAGCCTTCCGACATGCCAATCGAGTTCCTCAATGATCTCAAATTGCATGTGAACAAAAAGGCCGCAATTTCCATGGGCGTTACCCTGCCAGAATCTACTATAAGCCGTGCAGCCAAGATTATTGAGTAGCCTCGCATTTGCTTATTCTGTCTAATAAGTATAAAAGGCGCGTTGCTTAAACGCGCCTTTTTCATTGTTTCGTCGAGGAAGTGTTTTCGCTTGATTCTCGACTAATTTAGGAAGCAAATATGACCAGTTATGCTTTTTTCGGTGCTTTGGAACAGGGATTCGCCTATGGCCTTATGGTCATTGGTGTCTATCTGACATTCCGAGTACTGGACTTTCCGGATCTCACGGTTGACGGTAGTCTTCCTCTTGGAGCCGCAGTTTCAGCCGTGGCTGTCACCTCAGGGTATTCCCCGTTTTTTGCTATTATGATGGCAGCCGGAGCGGGATTTCTTGCAGGAATGGTGACCGGTATACTCAATACAAAATTCAAAATTCTGCATCTGCTCGCCTCCATTCTAACCATGATCGCTCTTTATTCTGTTAATTTACGAATTATGGGTCGACCCAATATGGCCCTACTTGGACAAGACACAGTGGTCGATTGGTTCATGGAGTTAACCGGATTACTTCCTTATTATTCTACCCCATTACTATTCTTCATCATTTGTTTGGTCGTTGTAATCATACTCATTTGGTTTTTGCATACAGAACAAGGCCTCACTTTTCTGGCTACTGGCAACAATATGCAGATGATTACGAGCCAGGGTGTCAACACTGATACCGTAATTATCTTCGGTGTAGGCCTGTCCAACGCACTGGTCGCCACGTCCGGCGCATTAGTCGCTCAAAACCAGGGGGCAGCTGACGTTAATATGGGGGTGGGGACCATCGTTGCCGGTTTGGCTTCGGTCATACTTGGTGAAACCATTTTCGGCGACAAGACCATTGGACGTGCTATCATTGCCGCCCTGCTCGGGTCCGCTTTGTATCGTATAGCGATTGGTTTAGCCCTTGGTCTCAAACTTGGTTCTTTTTCCATTACTCCGAGCGATTTGAATTTAATCACAGCCCTTCTTGTTGTCGTGGCATTGATCGCACCCAGAATGAAACGTAAAATTCTCGCCGGGAGGTCCAAATGATATCCATATCCGGCGTGAGCAAAGCCTTTAATAAAGGCGACGTTAATGAAGTGACAGCACTCAACGGTGTGAACCTTGAAGTGAAAGATGGTGACTTTATTACCATTATCGGTTCCAACGGTGCAGGAAAATCCACCTTCCTCAACGCTTTGGCTGGTTCATTTTTCATTGATTCCGGCAAGCTAATTCTCGATGACACAGATATTACTAAATGGCCTGAATACAAACGGGCTGGGCTTATAGGCAGAGTCTTTCAGGATCCACTGCTTGGCACCTGTGCAGAGGCGACGATTGAACAAAATCTCGCCATGGCCAACAAACGAGGATTATCTCGTGGATTGTCCAGAGGTGTCAAAAACAAGGATCGTGAATTCTTTAAGGAAAAGCTGGCTGTGCTTAGCTTGGGGCTTGAAGATCGTCTCAAAACGCACACAGGTTTACTGTCCGGTGGTCAAAGACAAGCCTTAACCATGCTTATGGCGACATTGGTCCGCCCTCGCCTGTTATTGCTGGATGAACATACAGCCGCCCTTGACCCCAAAACCGGCAGTATGGTTCTCGGTCTAACCGAAGAAATCGTTAGTTCACAAGGACTGACAACATTGATGGTGACACACAACATGAATCAGGCCATTGCCATGGGCAATCGGCTTATCATGTTTCATCGAGGTAAAATCATTTTGGATATCAGTGGGGAAGAAAAAACAAATCTCAAGGTCGAAGATCTGCTTCAGCGTTTCTCGAAGTTACGCGGAGAAGAAGGCGTCTCCGACCGGATGCTGCTGAGCTAGGGGTGTTCAGTACTGTCCTTTGGCAAGAACTGGCATTTTTATGCCAACCCGTATAAAAAAAATAACAACTGACAAGACGGAGGCTATTATGGCTATCGAACAAACCTTTTCCATCATCAAGCCCGATGCAGTGGGTCGCGGTCTCATCGCTGAAATTCTGAAAATGATCACCGATTCCGGTCTGAAGATCAAAGGCATGAAAATGATGCACATGGATCGTGCCAAGGCTGAGGGCTTTTACGCCGTTCATAAGGAACGTCCTTTCTTCGGTGAACTGGTGGATTACATGATTTCCGGTCCCGTGGTTGTTACCTGTTTGGAAGGCGAAAATGCTATTGAAACATACCGTAACCTGATGGGCGCCACCAATCCGGCTGACGCTGCAGAAGGCACCATTCGTGCTGCTTACGGCGAAAACATCCAGAACAACTCCTGCCACGGTTCCGACGGTCCTGACACCGCCAAGACCGAGGTGGCATACTTCTTTAACAACGACGAGCTGGTGGGATAATGACTCATACTATCGGGTTCATAGGCGTTGGCAATATGGGGACAGCCATTCTCAAAGGGCTGACCTCGCGTGATGACATCAAACTGCATGGATTCGACCTGCACACGGATAATCTCGTCCGGGCTGGTAAAGAATATGGTCTTGTGGCGCAAAAAAGCGCTCTGGACCTCGCCAAGGCATGCGACTACATCATTGTGGCCGTCAAGCCGCAACACGCTGAACCCGTGATCAAGGAAATTGCGGCATCATTGGATAGGTCCAAATGCCTTATTTCCATCTGTGCTGGGCTTTCTCTTGGAAAGTTCGAAGAATGGACTGAAAACCGATGTGCCGTGGTGCGGGTCATGCCCAACACCCCAGCACTGGTCAATGAAGGCGTGTCCGCCATTTGTTTGGACAATGCCAATCTGTCTGATGAGATGAGGGAATTCGTCCCGGCCATGTTCAAAGGAATCGGTCAGGCTCACATTTTACCGGAAAAACAATTTGATGCCTTTACCGGCGTCATTGGCTCCGGTCCGGCCTATGTCTTCTATTTTATGGAAGCAATGATTGAATCTGGTGTTGCTCTCGGCCTAACAAGGCCACAAGCTACACAGATGGTCGAAGGACTTTTCCTTGGTTCATCAAAACTGGCAGCAGAAAGTGATCTTTCCGTTACCCAGTTGCGTGAGATGGTTACATCACCTGCCGGCACAACGATTCGTGCGCTTATGCACTTTGATCGTCAGGCCGTTAAGGGAGACATCATTGACGGTGTTTTCGAGTCATACTTTCGAAGTATCGAACTCGGCAAAAAATAAAAAAAGGGGCTTCATATGAAGCCCCTTTTTTTATTTAAATTCATAGAGTTAAAACGCTAGCGATAACATTCCAAGGACTGGAATGAATACCCAAGCCGCTATGGTTCCGGTCTTGTCGCACAGCCCGATTAAAGCACGAATCATGGTTTTGTCCCACGGCTTATCGATAGGACCAAGTACAGGTTTGTCTTTGACTGTACCGAAATACACGGTTGGTCCACCCATTTGACCACCAATAAGCCAGGCAGCGGTAGCCATGGGCCATCCAGCATTAGGGCTTTCCATTTTTCTGGCATCTTTTTTGAAATGCTTTTTTGTCTCTTTTATATTCAAGCCGCGCAATTTACCCGCAATGATCATTAAATACGCTGTAATTCGTGCAGGCAACCACGCCAAAAGATCGTCTGTTTTGGCAGCGCCACGTCCAAGATCATTAAATCTCTCCGTGCGATATCCCCACATGGAATCCATGGTACTGACTGTCTTGTAAGCCCACAGTCCGCCGGGCCCAAACAGGCAGAGATAAAACAATGGAGCGACAAAACCATCGTTGAGATTCTCGCTGACTGTTTCTGCGAGAGTGCGACGAATACCATTGGCGTCAAGTTCGCTTGTATCTCGACTTACCAACATGGCTATGGCTTTACGTGCTCCGACAATGTCACCGGATTCTAATACATGAAGAACTTTGCTGGATTCTTTGATCAAACAACCGAGAGCCAGTCCTGCGTATGAAAGGTACAAGCTTATAAGAACGCCAAGATATGGTATCACCGTGACTAATGCGACGATCCCCCAAGAGACTGAGGCGAAGAGAAGGACTGCGATCCAACCGGCTATACCAAGGTTGATTTTGACCTTACGGGCTGCATTTTCATAGAGATCAAGCCATTTCCCGATAAAACGTACGGGGTGTGGCAGTTTTTTGGGATCACCAAGTATGCTGTCCAGCATGACAGCCAAAGTGGGGATGATAAAAGCGGATGGGAATGTAGTCATGATAATAAAAAAGACCGGGAAGAGCACTCACTCTCCCCGGCCTGTAGTAGTTTAGTTTTCGAAGTAGGATCGTAGCAAAGCGCTTCGCACAGGATGGCGTAATTTGCGTAAAGCCTTGGCTTCGATCTGACGGATACGTTCACGGGTAACGTTGAAGAGCTTACCAACTTCCTCAAGGGTGTGGTCAGACTTTTCGCCAATACCGAAACGTTTTCTGAGCACCTGCTCCTCTCTCGGAGTCAGGTCGGATAAAACAGAGGCGATTTGCTCACCAAGCTTGGTGGAAACCACTTCTTCGGCAGGCGCAGTGGCCTTCTTGTCTTCAATGAAATCGCCCAGACTCGAATCTTCCTCGTCTCCAATTGGAGTCTCAAGGGAAATGGGTTCCTTGGCAATCTTGAGAACTTTCTTAACCTTTTCAAGCGGATAATCCATACGCTCGGCGATTTCTTCAGGGGAAGGATCGCGACCCAATTCCTGTACAAGGTAACGGGAGGTACGGATAAGCTTGTTGATGGTTTCAATCATATGCACCGGAATACGGATGGTTCTGGCCTGATCCGCGATAGCGCGGGTAATGGCCTGACGAATCCACCATGTTGCATATGTGGAGAATTTGTAACCACGCTGGTATTCGAACTTGTCCACAGCCTTCATCAAACCAATGTTGCCTTCCTGAATGAGATCCAGGAACTGCAAACCACGGTTAGTGTATTTTTTAGCAATGGATACGACCAGACGCAGGTTGGCACGAATAAGTTCCTGCTTGGCCTGCAAGGCTGTACGGTTGCCGCTCTTGATACGCCACAGGACTTCTTCCAGGTCATGTACAGAATGACAGCACTTATCCTGAAGACGCTTCATGATCTCCAGTTTACCTGCCAACATTTCCTTAAAGGAAAAGAATTCTTCAACAGTCATGCCCAATCGGTCTGCAGCGACCACGGGATTGACTTCGCGATCATCTACTTGCTTGAACAATTCTTCGATTTCGCTCTTGGTCATACCAACAGAAAGAATATAGGCGGAAAAGTCACGCTGACAGTTGTGCATCTGGCGAACATAATCGTTGACCGTTTCAATAATGCGATCAATGAGCGTCTTTTCCAGCTTGATATCGCGCAGTCGGGTGACGACCTCTTCCTTATATTTAAGAATATCTTTTTGAACGCCGTAAACACGCTTGTCCAAGCAGGCGCAATAGTCGAGCTTTTCGTAAATCTTGTGTTTCTTGTTGTAGAGCTCTTTGACCTCAGCGAGCAGGAAGATAACTCTTTGACGCTGGTTCATTTCATCTTCGGAAGGATCATCTTCCTCGATGGTTTTGACCACGTCTTTCAGCTTGATACGTCCATCTTCAAGGTCTTCACCCACTGCGATGAGTTCTTCAACGGCAACAGGAACCTCAATCAGAGAGTACAGGACGTCCAGTTCGCCGTTTTCAATCTTCTTGGCGATAACAACTTCGCCTTCACGATCCAAAAGGCCTACAGCGCCCATTTCGCGCAAATACATGCGCACAGGGTCTGTGCTTCGAGAGGCGTATTCCGCAGAATCTTCCTCTTTTTCGTTTAAGGCCAGTTCCTTGTCAGGATTCATTTTTTTGTGAGTCTCTTCCGAGTCCACAATAGCAATGTCCATCTGTTCAAAGATGGCATGAATTTCTTCCAGCTGTTCCGGGGAGTTGTAGTCAGAAGGCAACGCCTTGCTTAACTCCTCGTATGTCAGGAATCCTTTTTTCTTACCTGCTGCGATCAAAGATTTGATCTGTTGGATTTCCTTAATGTTGCTCATCATCCCTCCTGCGAGATTCTTTCAAGGCCAAGAGTTCCATTGCCCGATGGGTGTCGCCGTTCTGCTGCGCCTGGCGTATGGCCTCTGTGAGCTGCCGTTTGTTCATTTTGTCTTGCCCAAACGTAATTTTATTACAAATATGATTCCATTCGTCCAGTAAATCCCGGCCGGAAAGAATGTTGCTCCGCATTTCTTCGCGACACCTGTAGTAGAAGCCTTTTTCTTGTTCGTTCAGCAGGCTCGTTATATGGCCTGGCTGCGTATTTACAAGCTTCTCCCAAAGTGCTTTCGCCCAATCGGTGCGAAGAATACGGTCAAATCCTCTTTCTGCCAGATGGGACACGTAGTCCGGATACTGGATTGGAAACCGCAAAAAATACCGATCATCCGTATCATCTTTGCCGACTGCTATGCCTGCCTGCTGTCGCTGTTTGACTGGTTGACGTCGTTGAGGCTGCTGTTGCGTGTTGCGCGACGGTGACATTGCACCGGCATCGCGTCTGAAGTCAGCTTCCGACAAACCAAGCCCGCCAGCTAAACGGGGCAGGTAATATGCCTTCAATGATGCGTCGGACAAATCCGACAAAAAACTTTTGGCCCACGCTATGATTTCCCTTGGGGCGAACTTATCCCTCAGGGTTGTCATGCAAAAATCAAGTCCGTCCGGGGCAGCAGACATGCACGCCTCGAAACCTTCGGCTCCCTTCGCCTGAAGCAGGCTGTCCACATCCTCCCCGTCAGGCATGAGAACTACTTTACAGGCTACGCCTTGTAAGAGAATCATCCTGCTTGACTTAAGTGCGGCCTTACGTCCTGCTCCGTCACCGTCGAACACAAGGTCAACTCGTGAACAAAAGCCAGTCAGTCGCTTCACTTGATCCGGTGTCAGGGCTGTGCCCAAAACGCCGCATGAATCGGTGTACCCGAACTGATGAAGCGATATTACATCCATGTACCCTTCGGTCAAAATGGCCCGCTTGGAGCGGGTCATGGTGGACCGTGCCAAACTCAACCCGTACAAGTGATCGCCCTTCTTGTAGATAGGCGTATCCGAGCTATTTAAGTACTTGGGTTCTCCATCTGTAATTATTCTACCGCCAAAGGCAATAACCCGCCCTGATAAATTTTGAATAGGAAAGATCAATCTTCCACGAAACCTATCGTAAATATTACCTTTATCGTTTTTTGATAAAAGTCCGGCTTCAACGCCTTCTTCGGAGGTTCTTCCTTTTGTCTTGAGAAAATGGTCCAAACCATGCCAATCATCAGGACTGTAACCAAGACCGAATTTTTCGATCATTTCCTGAGTCATGCCCCGATTCGTCAGGTATTTCATGGCGTGATTTCCGGCCGCCATGCGTAGGTTCCTTTGAAACCAATCACTGGACTCGAGATGCATGTCAATGAGCTTCTGTTTACGTGCTTTACGTTCCGCAGCATGCGGATCGCGAGGCACATTGGAAAGTTCAATCCCGGCTTCAGCGGCCAATTGTTCCAAAGATTCACGGAATTCAAGGCCATTGATACGCCCATAAAAATCAATAACGTCGCCCGAGGCCTGACATCCAAAACAATAGAAGAATCCTTCTTCGTCATTGACTGACATGGAAGGTTTAGTCTCCTGATGAAAAGGACAAGCCCCCATCCACCGGCCAGATACCGGTTTCAGGTCTACGTAACGGCGCACTATGTCCGAAATGTTGATACGGGCTTTAACAGCCTCAACACCGCTTCTGTCCACCAGATGCCTCCAAACTCGAGCTATTACTTGAGTTTCACTTCGGTCATACCGTCCCCGCCCCGATCTTCGGGTGCAAGGGAAAATTTTTCTACCGCAGGATAATATTTTAAAAATTCGTGGACTTCGCGTCGCAACGCTCCAGTTCCACGACCATGAACAATTTCAAGTTTTCCAGCGCTTTTGAGCAAAGCCCTGTCAATAGCTCGCTCCAATTCACTGATAGCTACATCTGATCGATTACCTCTGAGATCCACTTCAACAACGAGATCATCCGGAGTCGAGGCTGTCGCTTTTAACCCTTTGGATGTGGTCTTCTGTGTCTTGCCCGCCGGCCCAAGGTGTTCTGCCTTGACCCACATGGCGACACCATTGATATCGACTTTGGCTTGTTTTTTCTTTGCGTTAATCTCAAGCACGGTGCCAGTCTTGTTCCAAGCCAGATACGATACTTTTTTGCCCGGGACAATGTCTGCAAAGGAAAAGGCAGGAGCTTTTTTACGTTCAGTCCCTATTTCTTCAATTTGCATGCGAACTTGTGCGAGTTTTTTTCGTGTCTCTTTTCGGCCTATTTTATTGGCTTGCCATTGCTTAACCACATCCTGGGCACTATTTTGGATGTCGGCAAGCAATTTGGTGCGCTTCTTTTCGAAATTTGCTTCCAGTTTGACCCGTTTTTGTTCAATTTTGCCCCGTTCTTTCTCGATGGCATCCAGTTCATCTTCTTTTTTGACCGCCATTGCATTAAGACGATCCAGCACTGATGTGGTATCAGAGCCGTCCAAAAGGAGATACTTTTCTGCACGAGATAGAATTTCGAGAGGCAATCCGTGTTCTTTGGCCACATCCAGAGCAATGGATGCACCAACCTGATCATAGGCCAATTTGAATAATGGCCTTTTGGTACCGGGATCAAACAGCACGCTTGCGGCGCGAACGGATTCTTTAGACATGGCATAGGCTTTCAAGGCCGGGAAATGAGTGGCCGTAAAGGTCGTTGTTTCTCGTTCGACCAAAGAATCAATGACAGCCTGAGCCAAAGCTGCCCCCTGTGTAGGGTCGGTGCCAGCGCCAAATTCATCAAGGATGAAAAGAGATTGGCTTCCTACCAGATCCCATACTCGTTTCAAATATTGAATCTGTGCGGTAAAAGTGGACACGTTTTCTTCAAGGCTCTGTTCATCGCCCATGATGACAAAAATTTCAGAC
Source organism: Pseudodesulfovibrio nedwellii (assembly GCF_027923765.1). Lineage (NCBI taxonomy): Bacteria > Pseudomonadati > Thermodesulfobacteriota > Desulfovibrionia > Desulfovibrionales > Desulfovibrionaceae > Pseudodesulfovibrio > Pseudodesulfovibrio nedwellii. The sequence goes on from NZ_AP026709.1 coordinate 667,897, forward strand.
CAAAATGGCAGTCGGCTGCCTTCTGCTGCAGGAACCGGCAAGCCGGCAAAGGTCATTAATCCTATAAGACCGACTGTCTTTAAACAAACAGTTTTACCACCAGCATTACCACCACTGACGATCATCGCCTTTTGCCCTTCCAGCAATTCGATGCTGAGAGGCTGTACGGAGTCGTCTGTCAGGGCTAAAAGAGGGTGCCGAGCCTTGATCAGTTTGGGCGTCCCGTTTTCAACGACTTGAATTGTGCGTCCATTATATGACTGAGCAAGTTCAACTTTGGCCATGAGGACATCAAGAGACACAAGTCCTTGATAAGCCCCATAAACCTCTTGAAATTCGCTGCGAATAAGCCCGGTCAGGTACAGGAGGACTTTATATTCCTCTTCCCGTTCTTCCCGCTTCAATTCCTGGAGTCTGTTATTGGTCTCAACAAGAAACATTGGTTCAAAATAGCAAGTTTCACCAGTCTGCGAATAATCGTGAATGATGCCCTTGGTTTTGTTCTTGTAGTTCGCTTTGATGGGCAGGACATATCGATCTGAGGAGACCGTCATGAATTCGTCCTGCATAGCCGAACTCATGTTTTGCTGAATAATAAAATCTTTGACCCGCTTAGTACATCGCTGATGGATAGAACGAATTTCCTGACGGACTGCTAACAAATCAGGTGAACTTTCGTCCTTGATCTGCCCTTCCACATCAAGACATCTGCCTATACCGGAAACGGTTTTCTGAGGCCACGCATATGCGAATAAAGTTTCGGTGAGAGTATCCCACTCCCTTTCCTCAAATCGTTCAAGAGATTCTCGAGCGGTTTTGGCCATTTCCAATATTACTTTAAGAGCAAAAAGCGCGTCTTGGTCGAGAACGGCTTTGTCACTTTCAAGGTGCGGAAATATGACATCCATTTCAGGGAAAGGACGAAGTTTAAAACCGGATTCTCCAACCCAGGCCGTAGCCTGTTCAAAAAGGACTCCGGCAGTGCAAACCTCTTTAAAGGTAGTAAGTGGCCGGATTTCCAAACACGACGAAGCGCCGGGTTCGGAAACAGCGAAACCGGACAGCGCCCCGAGAATCTTGGGGAACTCCAATACGTGGAATGTTCTGGATTCCATCTGTGAGCCGTTTGGTTGGGAAGTTAGGAAAGCTTGGATTTGACCAGTCCGCTAGCTTTTTTGCCGTCAACCTGCCCCTTGTGCGCGCCGAGAACAGCTTGCATCACCTTGCCCATATCGGCCATGGAAGAGGCTCCGAGATCGGCAATGGCCTTCTCAATAGCTACTTCCAACTCTTCATCGGACAATGATTGGGGGAGATACGAATCCAGGGCGACAAGTTCTTCGGCCTCAATCTTAGCCAAATCATCTCTGCCAGCCTTGGTGTATTGATCAAAGGAATCCTTGCGTTGCTTGACCTGCTTAGCAATGAGATCAAGAACGACATCGTCGGGAAGACCATCGGACCTTTCTTCGACCATGCGGTTTTTAATGGCCGTCTTGAGGTGTCTCAAGACGGCCACTTTTACCGTCGATTTAGCCTTGTAGGCCTCGATGTAGTCTTTGTCTATTTGTTGTGACAGACTCATAACTACATATTACGCATTTTGCGCATTTTTTTTGCAAGCCTTTTCTTAGCGGCAGCTTTCTTTTTCTTCTTCTGCACGCTGGGCTTTTCGTAGTGCTGACGTTTTTTCAGCTCGGACAAGATCCCGGCCTTCTCTACCTGCTTCTTGAAGCGACGCAGAGAGATGTCGAAATTGTCATTATCGTCAAAGTAAACACCCGGCAAAGTAAATCACCTCCTCGGTGAACTGCCCGCGCCTTTGGCGGGCGAGCGAAATAAGAGATACTACATATACGTATCAAAATTGGATTGCAATAGATAAATATAAAAATATCTCGCATACTCCGCAAAGACAAAGGCCTATCGATTTTTCTCGACAGGCCTAATTTGTCTAATAAAATCATATTTTAATGTTCAGCGTTTTTTGCATCTCGCATGGACTGCAGGACTGTGACGGCCAGCGCAACACCAAGGACGCCGAGAACGACATAGAGGACGCCGAAAAATACGAAATGGTCGGGCATCCACCAGGGAAGGTCCTGAAAAAGCGGGCTATGAACGGTTTCACCATGAATCATCATAGGGTTGTCTCCAAATTATTTAACGGCGTCCTTGAGGATCTTACCGGGACGGAATTTGACGACCTTGGTGGCCGGGATCTTGATTTCAGCGCCAGTGCGGGGATTACGGCCAACACGAGCTTTACGTTCTTCCACAACGAAAGTGCCGAAACCAGTCAGTGTCAGCTTGCCATCTTTGACCAAGGTACCTTCGACGGTATCCAGAAAAGCATTCAGAGCGCGCTCTGCATTCGCTTTGGTCAGGTTCGCCTTCTCCGCGATTTTGACAACCAATTCAGCCTTTGTCATCAGTCCTTCCTCCTCAATGAAATAATTCCTTTACGTATCTGGGTAAAAATGCGGACAGAGATGAAACTGTACTCGCATCTTGTTTCCTTCAACAACTCACCCCTCCGGCTTTAAATGAACTTTCGGGCTGTGTCCAGTCCGGTCGCTCAAATACTACGAAAAAACCTATGTCCTATCAAGGTTTCGGGGTTTTTTAAACTCAGTGAATTTAATCAGAAACAGTATTTTCCCTCTCAAGTCAATAGGGAACGGCCTTTTTGTTGTGAAAAAATGAACTAAAGTCGTTCTGATAGGCTGGAAAACTGTTTTGGAGTCAAATTTTCAGGACGAACCTTTGGACTGACACCTTCTAATTCAAACCACTCTTCGATTGAATCATTCCATCGTTTTTTCAAAATGGTTGAAATTTGTTTTCTGCGTTGTTGGAAAAGGAGTTTAATCAACTCGGATAATTTTTTGGGATCAGCAGGCCATTCCTCAACAGGAAGCGGGGCGAATCGAACGACAGCTGAATCAATTTTAGGTTGAGGTCGGAACACGGTGGGCGGTACTTTAAACAAATAAGTGGTAGTACAATAATTCTTCACCCATGCAGTCAGCCCCCCAAACGCTTTGGTTCCCGGTTGTGCCGTCAAGCGATTTGCAACTTCATGCTGCACCATGAATACAGCCATTTGTAGCGTATTCACCTTGCTGACAATATCCCAAATTAATTTTGAGCCGACATTGTATGGCAAGTTGCCAATGATTTTACACGGCCTTTCATTGAGCGATTCCCAAGGGAATTTCAGAGCATCCATTTTGATGACTTCCAAATTTGGCCATCTCTCATCAAGGCGCAGCGCCAGTTCATCGTCCATTTCAAGAGCGACAAGCTTGCTTGCATCCGTTTCCACGAGAAATTCCGTCAAGGCGCCCCGCCCTGGTCCAATTTCTATAATATAGTCATTTTCTGTCGGAACAATAGCATCCACAATTTTACGGCAGATGTTTTGATCCTTGAGAAAGTTCTGGCCTAGACTTTTCTTGGCCCTGTGTTTTGGTCGTTCGTCAGACATTTATTTTCTCCGTGTGTCATGGATAGCGGAACACCATTTATCTGGCAACATCATTGACACCATATAAATTCAAAACGTATGAGTCTTCGTTATCTATTTTTTAGGAGGATTTTATGAATTTACGCCATTATGTGAGAGACATTCCCGATTACCCCAAAAAAGGTATCACCTTTTACGATATAACTCCGATTCTCAGCAGTCCCGAAGCATTTCAATATGTCATGGACCAACTTTATGAAAAGTACAAGAATTGCGGGGCAGATAAGATAGTGGCAGCCGATGCTCGTGGTTTTATATTCGGCGCACCATTGGCCTTGAGAATGGGTGTTCCGTTTATTCCTGTTCGTAAGCCCGGCAAGCTTCCTTTCAAGAACCGTTGCGTCACTTATGACCTTGAATACGGTTCAGACACTCTGTGCATGCACGTCGATGCCGTTGATCCGGGCGACAAAATTCTGATGATTGACGACCTGCTGGCGACCGGCGGTACAGCGGAAGGCATGGTACAACTTGTCAAAGAGGCAGGCGGAGAAATCGTCGGCTGTGGTTTTGTCATTCAACTCGGATTTCTTGATGGCGACAAGGTCATGAAAGCTGCTGGGGTTGATCACGATTTTCTCATTGAAGTATAGTATAAGGACACGTCATGACCAAAATAGGCATCATCGGCGGGAGCGGACTGGATAACCCGGACCTCATGCAGGATGCACACGATGTTGAAGTGGAGACTTCCTATGGTAGCCCCTCTGCCCCGCTCAAAATGGGAACCATTGCAGGAAAAAATGTCGTTCTGCTTGCACGACATGGTCGTGAGCACACGATTCCACCTACTTTCGTTAACTATCGCGCCAACATTCAAGCGTTAAAGGATGCTGGTTGCACTTTAATTCTTGCGACAACTGCCTGTGGATCCTTGCGTGCAGAGATTGACCGTGGACATCTTGTCATTCTTGATCAGTTCATTGATTTCACTCGCCGCCGCCCCGTTTCTTTTTACGAAGAATTCGAACCGCATGGCGCTGTTCATACCGGTATGGCGGATCCTTTTGATAAGACATTGCGTGGTGTATTCAATCAGGCGTGCGATTCACTTGATCTCACACATCACAAGGCTGGCACTGTTATTACTATCGAAGGTTCCCGATTTTCCACTCGGGCTGAATCCAATATGTTTCGCATGTGGGGTGCCGATGTGATCAACATGTCTGTCGCACCTGAATGTATACTCGCCAATGAGGCCGGTATTCCTTATGCCGCAGTAGCTATGTCCACTGATTACGATTGCTGGAAAACCGATGAAGCCCCCGTGACCTGGGAAGAAATTCTTGAAGTCTTTCAAGGAAATGTGGAAAAAGTTACCTCCCTGCTTGTCGAAGCCATTAAAAATATCGATTGATTTTAATGAATACCAATCAAATCACTGCGTCCGTTCCGACAAAATGCGACCTGCTTGTTCGGGCGGATGTTGTTGTTACACAGGATACGGACCGTCGGGTCATTACCAGTGCCGGCGTGGCTATCACTGATGGCCTTATCGTGGAAGTCGCCGGATATAATGAATTGGAAGCTAAATTTCAACCGACTCAACGGTTGGATATGGCTGGCAAGATGCTTTTGCCCGGACTTGTCAACGGACATACGCATTTACCCATGACGCTTTTCCGCGGCTATGCCGACGATCTTCCGCTCATGGAATGGCTCGAAGACCATATCTGGCCCGTGGAATTTCAATTAACTGATGAAATTCTTTCCATTGGTGCGGACATTGGGTGCTGTGAATTGATTAGGACTGGCTGCACAGCGTTCCTTAATGGTTATTTCCACGAGTATATCACAGGTGACGCGGCCAATGCAGCCGGGTTGCGAGCGGTTTTAGGCGAAGGTTTTTTTCATTTTCCTTCACCGCATTTCCCCACGGCCAATGACTGTTGGGATACAATACGCACACTGGATGCCCGATATGACAAAAATTCACGAATTCGGACGGCTGTTACCCCCCACGCTGCGTTCACGGTAAATCCAGATGAATTGCAGGCCAGCTTTCAATTAGCTACCGATCTGGACATCCCGTGGCAAGTACATTTAGCGGAATCCCCTGTTGAAACAGCTGTCTGTCTCGAAAAGCATGGCAAGCGTCCTGTGGAACTCCTCCGTTCTCTCAACTTGTTGACGCCACGAACCACCCTTCATCATTGTGTTGACGTAACAGATGATGAAATCACGGCCCTCGCAGAAAACGGCGTGAATGTTGTCCACAACCCGGCTTCCAATCTCAAGTTGTGTTCAGGTCTTTCACCAGTGCAAAAAATGGTGGATGCTGGTGTAACGGTCGGCTTGGGAACAGATGGCGCTTCGAGCAACAATCAACTTAATATGTTTCGAGATATGGCTTTGGCAGCTTTGATCGGCAAAGTTCGTCATGAGGACGCCTCGGCAGTAAACGCACAAACCGCTCTTGATATGGCGACTGTCAACTCAGCCCGCTGTCTCGGTTGGCCTGAACTTGGACGTATCGAAAAGGGGTGCCCTGCGGACATGATAGCACTTGATTTAGGCAGTCCAAATCTTATGCCAATGTTCTCGCCGGTTTCACATGCCGTGTATGCTGCAACAGGCATGGAAGTGTGCATGACCATGGTCGCTGGAGAAATTCTCTATCTTTATGGAGATTTCAGAACTATCGACGTGCAAGCCTTGCGAGACAACGCTTTTAGTGCGGTTGAGTGGGTTCGAACTAAGGCGAAAAAATAAAAAAAATGTCGTAAAAAACTTGACAACACCCACTCTGGGTGCATATCGAATTCTGCTCTTGCATTAATATGAAATTTTTATGCCGCTGGCATCCCGTGAGCCGCATTATTTTTAGGAGGAAGGCACCAAATGGCTAAAAAGAAAGTTACCGTTTCCCTGGAAGGCGCTGTCATGACCGATGCAGGTCTGACCTACAAGGGCGTTATTATGGAAACCATTGATGAGAAATGTGAAGGTTGTGAACGTATTGTCTCCTTTGAAGACAAAAAGTACTGCCCGACCTACGCACAGCCCGCAACCAAGTGGAGCAAAGGCGTCTGCAACTTCGCCACTCACGCCCGCGCAGATGTTGACAAGGCCGGTAAGGTCAAGGTCAACCCGTTGAAGGCTTCCAAGCGCGCTGCTCGCGGCCGCTAGGCTAAAGTTTTTAAAAAAGGCGGGGCAAGTCCCCGCCTTTTTTTTGTTTGTATGAATTGTTTTTTGGGTTATTTTATTGAAAATAAACCGGAGGCCCCACATGGATGCTCTCTTTTCCGAACTGGACAAACAGTCTGAAGCAGTTGTCGAACTGCAAACCAAGCTTACTGCTATTCCCGCCCTTGGACCGATGAATGGTGGTGACGGTGAAAAAGACAAAGCTGACTTTCTGATCGCTCATCTTAAATCCATGGGTATTGAAGATATTCGCGAGTATAATGCCCCAGCCAAGGACGTTTCCTGCGGTTACCGTCCAAACGTTGCGGCAATCATCCCCGGTAAAAATACGGAAAAGACCTTGTGGGTCATCTCGCATATCGACATCGTCCCTCCGGGCGACTTGGCTCTGTGGGATACTGATCCCTACACGTTAGTTCGTGATGGAGATAAAATCATTGGGCGAGGCGTTGAAGACAATCAGCAGGGTATTGTTTCTTCGCTCCTGACGGCTCAAGCTTTGCTTGATCTAAAAGTTACCCCAGAAGTTAACTACGGTATTATCTTCGTGGCAGACGAAGAAACCGGCAGCGGCTTTGGTTTGGAATATCTGGTTAAGGAACATGAAGAAATATTCGCCAAAGATGATCTTTTCCTGGTTCCCGACTTTGGTGAACCGACTTCCGAAATGGTTGAAGTCGCAGAAAAGTCCATGTTTTGGCTCAAGGTTATTGTTGAGGGCAAGCAGTGCCACGCATCTACCCCATATCAGGGTGTGAACTCTTTGGTTGCTGCTTCAGACTTTATTCTTCGTATTAAGGAACTTGAAAGCATCTACGATGCCGAGAACCCTATTTACGACCCGCCCTGCTCCACGTTCCAGCCCACAATGAAAGAGGCAAACGTGGCCAATATCAACACTCTTCCAGGCCGTGATGTTTTTTACATTGATAGCCGCGTCATGCCTGAATATGACGTCGAAGAAATCCTGAAGACTATCCGTGACTTTGGTTCTGAAGTGGAAAAAACACATGGCGTGACCATTTCCTATGAGACCGTTCAGGCCGAACAGGCAGCTCCTGCCACACCAGTCGACAGCGAAATTGCGGTCAAGACTATTAAATCCATCAAAAAGATTTATAACAACAATCCTCGTACTGTTGGCGTCGGCGGTGGTACTGTTGCTGCATTCCTGCGCCGTAAAGAATATCAGGCCGTTGTCTGGGCCACTTTGAACCATTGCGCACACCAGCCCAATGAGTGGGCTTCTATAAAAAATACTATCAATGACGCCAAAGTCATTGGTGATATCCTCTTGTCTAAATAGACGGATGCAAAAAGCAAATGCAGCGTAAAGCCCCATTTCCGAATCAATTCGATCTCATTGTCGTGGGAGCGGGTCATGCTGGCTGTGAAGCCGCCATGGCCGCTGCCCGACTTGGACTTAAAACGCTCCTTTTGACTATCAATGCCGACCGCATTGGTCATTTGTCCTGCAATCCTGCCATCGGAGGGTTGGCCAAAGGACATATGGTCAAAGAAATTGATGCCCTTGGTGGTATGATAGGGTTATGGGCAGATGCCGCCGGTATCCAGTTCCGCATCTTGAATACCCGCAAGGGGCCTGCCGTTCGGTCCAGCCGTGCACAGATTGACCGCGTTGAATATATGCGTGTGGTCCAAAAATCCATTTTTGCTCAGGATAATCTGTGGGTGTTTCAGGACATCGGTGCTGCTGTGCTCACTAAAGACGGCCACGCTTGTGGAGTCCGCACAGAATTAGATGAAGTATTACCTTCCCGTTCCGTGCTTCTCACGACCGGAACATTCCTGCGTGGCCTTATGCACATTGGTTTGGAAAACATCAAAGGCGGTCGCATGGGCGATCCGGCCTCGAATCAGCTGTCAGACAACCTGCGTGAACTTGGCTTCGAATTGGGACGCCTTAAGACCGGCACCACGCCAAGACTCTTGAAAGATTCTATTAATTTCGATGTCATGCAGATACAGCCGGGCGATGATCCGCCGGTTCCATTCAGCTTCCGCAATAAGACTGTGCCTATGCCACAGGTTCCGTGCTACCTGACCTACACTAATGAAAAGGCGCACGAAGCGATTCGTTCCGGTTTTGACCGCTCCCCGATGTTCACCGGTATTATCGAAGGCACTGGCGCACGCTATTGTCCGTCCATTGAAGATAAGGTTGCCCGCTTTCCAGAAAAGGATCGTCATCAGATTTTTGTAGAGCCAGAGGGACTGGACAGTCCCGAAATGTATCCAAGCGGCATCCCCACCAGTCTGCCTTTTGATGTGCAGAAAAAAATGGTTGCCGCTATTGTCGGGTTGGAAAATGCGCAAATTGTTCGCCCTGGCTATGCCATTGAGTATGATTTTTTACCGCCTACGCAGCTTAAGCCAACGCTTGAAACGAAGAATATTTCAGGTTTGTATTTCGCTGGACAGATCAACGGCACTTCCGGGTATGAAGAAGCCGCTGCGCAAGGTTTTTGGGCCGCGGTTAACGCTGCCAATAAACTTCTTGGCCGTGATCCCTTCCTGCTTTCTCGCGATCAGGCCTACATGGCTGTACTTGTGGATGACCTTGTCACCAAAGGTACAGAAGAGCCGTATCGCATGTTTACCTCCCGCGCCGAACATAGACTTTTACTTCGGGAAGGCAATGCGGATGAACGATTAACCTCCATTGGTCGTGATCTTGGTCTTGTTGACGACGATCATTGGGCAATCTATTCTGCCAAGCAGGAACAACTTCAATCCACATTGGAAGCTTTGCGGTCCATCCGTATTCGTCCTGACGCACCGACTCGTGCAATCATGCAGGATATCGGCGCCTCGGTTCCAGGAAAAGCTGTCGAGTTGGCAGCTCTGTTGCGTCAACCACAAATGACCATTGAACAGTTGGAAGTATTTTATCCGGCCATTGCCGATTTGGATGAAGTGGTCCTGCGTGAAGCAGAGACTCAGGTTCGCTATGAGGGATATCTTGTTAAACAGGCAGACCTTGTTGCCAAGTTCAAGACTATGGAAAATGTTTCTCTGCCGTCTGATCTTGATTATACTGTCGTTTCAGGTTTGACACGTGAAGTAGTGGAAAAATTGTCTTCAGTTCAGCCAGTGACCTTGGGGCAGGCCGGTCGTATATCCGGCATCACACCCGCCGCCCTGACCTGTCTTGAAGTCCATCTCAAAAAAATCGGCCTCTTGTAACCAAAGCGTTGGTTCGTTGTATTGACAGTGAGTGACTCTCTGTCTAAATATAAAGAATACGATGAACTGACGCAGTTGCGTAATTTCATCAACAATTTAACGAATTGCCAACCCACCTCAAGGAGTCTGATCTTGGACGAAGGATCTGACAGTCGGTTTTTTACTATTTTTAAAAAACTATTCGGCACAAACGGCCAGCAGCTTGAAGAGCACATCCTCGAAGCCAAAGCGGACGGAGAGCTTGAAAGCGATGAAGTTTCCATGCTGCTCAACGTTTTGGAACTTGATGAAAAGCAAGTCAAAGAAATCATGGTTCCACGCACGGACATGGTTTGTGCCGAAATCGGCAGTACGGTAAAAGACGTCGCCGACCTCATTGCCAATCAAGGCGCTCATTCCCGTATCCCCATATTTCGAGAAACAAAAGACCATATTTTTGGACTGGTCCATGCTAAAGATCTTTTAGAGCCACTTTTGCAAGGATTGGACAATACGTCTGTGGACGGCCTTATGCGTCCAGCTTTCTTTGTCCATGAAGAAAAGCCTTTGGATGAAGTCCTCGCTATTCTTAAACAGGAAAAGCTCCACATGGCTATCGTGCAGGATGAGTACGGTGGAACATCTGGCATGGTCACCATGGAAGATGTGCTCGAAGAAATTGTCGGCGAAATTGCTGATGAATATGATCAGGAACGTCCCATAGAAATCCAGGAACTTCCTGATGGAGCGTACATTGTCTCTGGCCGTGTTCCTCTGGATGAAATCAGTGAACGGTGCTCTCTGGATCTTGAAAGCGAAGAAGTGGATTCTATCGGTGGATATATTGCCGACATGGCAGGTCGTATCCCCGAGCAAGGAGAGTTCTACACTTTCGACAATCGACGGTTTACGGTCCTTGAAGCCGATGAACGACAAATCTGGTCTATTAGAATCGAACCTCTCGTACAAGAGTAAGCTGTGTTAACACTGGTCCTTATCGCTACTGTCGGGGCGTGGATAGGCTTTGCCAACCCCGTGTTTCATTTTCCCCTGGCCGCATTGGCCTTTCCTCTCGGGCTTGCCTGGATTGGTTTTCGCGCTACATCTTGGAAAAAAGCCCTTAAATACGGTTGGTTCGCTGGGACATTGGCTGCCACAGGTTGTTATTACTGGATGGTTATTCCTGTCCAGATCTACGGAGGGTTGCCATGGTTCATCGCCCTACCCTGTCCGATTTTGCTCGCCGCATCCATAAGTCTCTACTTTGGCTTATTTTCAGTGGGCATGTATTACGCGGGCAAACAGATTGACGGCATCCCCCTGTGTTTGTTGGCTGGTTTCTCTTGGGCATCCATGGAAATGCTTATGGGAACGTTGTTTTCCGGCTTCCCCTGGATTAATTTATCTTCCGCATTCGCCTCGTGGCCATTTGCCATTCAAAGCGCGTCTGTGCTTGGAGCATATGGGCTTTCCGGGGTTTTCGCGATGCTGGCCGTGGCATTATTGCTCTACAGCACATACAAAAGTACTCTATGGCTTGCTGTAGGCTTAACCCTTTGTCTGACAGTATTTGGTGTCTACAGAGTAACAACTTTTGATACCGGCACACCGGATTTCCCAATTTCACTGATTCAAGGAAATGTTGACCAGGGAAAAAAATGGGCGCCCTCGTATCAAGCCGCTACTGTAAAGAAATACAGTAAGTTGACTTTGGAGGCGATGCGAGATCATAAGTCTGTTTTGGCCATCTGGCCTGAAACGGCCATGCCTTTTTATTTGCAAAACATGACCCCGCTGCGCAAAGGCGTCGAAATATTGGCCAGAGAAGCTAAAATCAACATAATTACAGGGTCCCCGGCGTATCATGTCACCAACATGAAAAAAAATAATTATGTGCTCTATAACCGGGCATGGCTTATGGATACGACAGGGAGAACAACGCAGCATTATGACAAGGAACATCTTGTCCCGTTTGGCGAATATATGCCCTTCGAAGAATGGATGCCCTTTAAAAAATTAGTTCAAGCCGCCGGCAACTTTCTTCCTGGTACAGATAACCATCCACTCAAAGTGAATGGCGTTGCTCTTGGAGTCCTCATTTGTTATGAAGCCATATTCCCTGATTTGGCACAGAAACAGGTGGAACGGGGTGCAACCATTCTGGTTAACATCAGTAATGACGCTTGGTTTGGAAACACTTCGGCTCCACAACAACACCTCAATTTATCAATTATGCGTGCTGTTGAACAAGGCCGTTGGCTAGCGAGAAGCACCAATACCGGCATTTCTGCATTTGTTGATCCTGTCGGACGAATCGTTGCCAGGGGAAATCAATTTCAAGCTGAGAGTTTGAGCTTGGGCATCGCTCCTTTGCATAAAACAACGCTCTATCACCGAATAGTTGGTTGGCTAACCTTCTTTATTTACACCATGACCATTGCCGCATTCGGATTTATCGGCTACACAGCCATTCGATATAAAGGAAAAATAGAATAATGTTTGAATATCCTGAACTTAAAGGTGCTTCCCAGAATCTTCTGGACCAATTTGAGACCCTCTGGGGGCGTCTTTGACTACGCCCAAACTAAAGAACGACTCGACGCTATAGAAATCGAACTCTCCAAACCTGGCGCATGGGATAAACCCGAAGCTCTTACCCCTGTTCTTAAAGAAAAAAGTCAGCTTTCTACCAAACTCAACATGTATGAGGGGCTATCCGAAGCCAAGGAAGACCTTGAGGCATGGCTGGAATTGGCTCAAGAATCTCCGGACGATGAATCTTTGACCGCTTTGGATGGGCAGGTAGCCTTACTCAAAGAACGGTTGGCAGGGACGGAATTGGCAACCATGTTTGCTTTCGAGCATGATAAAAGTAATACCATTCTTGAAATCCATCCTGGTGCCGGTGGTGTTGAATCTCAAGATTGGGCGGAAATGCTGCTTCGCATGTACAATCGCTATGCTGAACGCAAAGGATTCAAAGTCTCTCAACTTGATTTTCAGGCCGGAGATGAAGCAGGGATTAAATCAGTCACCCTTCAAATCGAAGGACTATTCGCCTATGGTCTGCTCAAAGGCGAGGCCGGAGTCCATCGCCTGATCCGTATTTCTCCTTTCGATTCATCAGGCCGACGTCATACCTCTTTCGCATCCGTAGATGTTTATCCCGATATGGACGATGACATCGAAATTGAGGTCAAGGATGAAGATTTACGAATAGATACCTTTCGATCCAGTGGTCCCGGTGGTCAATCTGTCAACAAGACCAGTTCCGCTGTTCGTATCACACATATTCCCACTGGCATTGTCGCCCAATGTCAGAATGAAAAATCACAACACAGAAATAAGGCAACAGCCTTGCGTTTGTTGAAAGCTCGACTCTATGAGCAGGAGTTGAAAAAGATTGAAGAAAGCCGCAGGCAAGATTATCAGGCCAAAGAGGCCATAGCTTGGGGAAGTCAGATACGCACCTATACGCTCCAACCCTATCGTTTGGTCAAAGATCACCGGTCCAATAGTGAAAGCGGCAATGTTGACGCATTTTTGGACGGAGATCTGGACGAAATGATTCGAAACCACCTACTCTACATCCATGCCCAAGGAAAAAAAGATTAATTTCCCTGAACAGAAACTCGCCACTGAACTTTCTGAGCTCCAGAAGGAACTGTGTGGTCTTTCCCAGGCATGCCTGGGAAAGCTCGATACAGATGCTGTCTGGGTCTTTCGACTTTTTGAAGGGATTACCCCGGAAGAATGGGACGATCTGTCGACAAAGCACGATTTGCAACAGTGGTTGACCATGTCCATCGACGGTGATGCTTTTCCTCAGCTCAGAAAATTACAGAAAACGCTAGAAAACCTATCGTATCAGACCGATCATGATGCTTTGACAGGCTTGGCGAACAGACGAGCTTTCGATCGTATTCTTGACATTGAAATAGAACGGTCAAAACGAGCCAAAACGCCTTTATCGCTCGCAATTTTTGATCTTGATAATTTCAAATCCGTCAATGACACCTATGGTCACACAAAAGGTGATGAAGTATTGGCGCGTTTTGCTGAACATCTGCAAGCTTCAACCAGACGATATGATCTAGCTTCTCGTTTTGGTGGAGAGGAGTTTGCCTTGATTATGGCAGGTTCCGGCGTGGTCAAGGCAACGCAACTTTTGAATCGCTTGCTTAAGGAATTTAAGGAAATAGAATTTTATTCTTCAGATGGAAAAACTTCCTTCAATGTGACATGTTCCGCAGGGTTAACCTGTTTCAAAGGCACAATAAACATGACAGAGAAGCAACTCATCAACCTGGCTGACGAAGCGCTTTACGAAGCGAAATCGTCCGGTAAAGATCAGGTGAAGGTATCCAGATTGCCCTTTGTGGACAATGTGTCAAACGCAACTCTTGTCCAGGCAAATGAAAAGAAATTCCTGTTCGGCGGGAAATAACGGAGACAGGCCATGAACAAAAACAAGACACTCAGCCTTGCCATAATGAGCGGTAAAGGCGGCGTGGGTAAAACCAATATAGTTCTCAATCTAGGATACGCTTTGCAGCAGGCTGAAGCAAAATCCATACTCATGGATTGTGACCTCGGGCTGGCAAACCTTGATGTACTGCTCGGCATTTCACCAGAAAAGAATTTGCACGACCTTTTGCAGACAGGAGTAGCAGCTGAAGATGTCCTTGTCTCGATCGAGCCAGGTTTTGATATGCTTCCGGCCACAAGCGGCGTGCCTGAATTGGTCGAAATGGACGAAGATATTCAGGATATTCTCTTTAAAAAGCTTATTACTATCGCCGGGCAGTATGATTACCTCATGCTCGACCTCGGAGCTGGCATCAGTCCGACGGTTCTCTCTTTGGCTGCCCTGTCCCAGCTTCGGGTTGTCGTTGTCACTCCAGAACCAACGTCATTGACTGACAGCTATGCCGTGATCAAGGTCTTGACCACACAGTATGGAATTAAAGATTATCTGGTGGTCGTGAACCAGGCCCTCAGTGCGCAAGAAGCGAATCAAACATTCGACAGATTATCTGCTGCATGCAAAAATTTTCTGAATATTGAATTACGAAATCTTGGATTTGTTCATCAAGACTCGACACTTGTTGAATCGGTACGTCGTCAAACGCCACTCATGAAATATGCCCCAAAAGCCACGGCCAGCAAGGATATTAGAGCGCTTGCACGGAAAATAATGCGGTACCGAGAAGACAATATTGAGCGGATTGCCGGACGTCCAATTTTAAAAAATTTTCCATCCTGATGAAAATAGAAATAAAGGGTTGACGAAAAGAGCCATTTTTCGGCATAGTTAGTGAGAATTTTGGAGAATGACTTCATTTCCATTTCTTCGTAGAGCCATTTGATGGCGCTACGATTCAAGCAATGTTTCAGGGGGAAACCATGAATAAAAGCGAATTGATCAAGGCTCTGTCCGAACAAAAGAAAATGCACGTTGACGAGGCCACCAAAGTGGTCGGAGCTTTCGTCGATTCCGTCAAGGAAGCCCTTCGTCGCGGCGACCGTGTCGAAATCAGAGGTTTTGGCAGCTTTAAAATCAAAGACTACGAAGGTTACACCGGACGCAATCCCAAGACTGGGACAGTTGTTCAGGTTAAACCCAAAAAACTTCCCTTCTTCCGTCCTGGTAAAGAATTGAAAGAATTCATCAACCAGTAGGATGAAACGGTTTTCATACTGCCTTTTTTTGGCGGTCTGGCTATTCGCCTGCACTAACGCGTGGGCGAAAGAGCCGGTCCTGACTCTTCTTTATTCGGCAAATACGTATGGCACGGTGCGTCCATGTCCATCATGAGGTGGTAAAACCCTTGGTGGCGTGGCCCGGCGGGCCACGTATTTTTTTGACGTCCATAAAACATCGGCACCACGACTTGTGGTTTCCGGTGGGTGGGAATTTATGCGTCCACAAAGCAAACTTCCTGCCCCAGACGTGCTGCAATCTTTAATCAAGGCATATAACCTTATGGGCTATGATCTTGGCTTCATCCCCAAGGAAGAAGCCAAGGCTTTAAAACAAGCTCAAGCAGTTGTAGGGTCGTGGCAAAAAACTTCTGAAGAAGTTCCGATCACAATTTTAACAACCCAAAATGGTGATAAAATAGGATTTGTTCGATTTCCTCCCTTAGACCAAGGTAACGATATACCAGAGCCTGAACTGATTTCACGCATTGGACGACAGATCAAATTATTACGGAATAAAGTTCGTCTTGTTGTCGGACTGTCAGGATGGGGTTGGCTTGGTGAAAATGAATACTTGATGAAAAATCCCAAAACCGTTCCTGATCTTCTTTTAGGAAGCGGACGAGGGTCTGGGCTGAATGGTCGGGTTTTGGCCGATGATCGTTGTATCTGGGTTCGTTCTTATGACAAAGGACGGAGTATTTGCGAGATACAAATATACGAATGGCCTGATCGAAAGAATTCGTTTGCCTGGACAGTCTCGAAGAATTATAACACGTCTTCAATAGGATTGAACGATACCTATAAGGACAACCCGGAGGTGGCCGCTGTATTACAATAGTGGCTTGCATCCGTTTTCATAGAAACTAGAAGGAGATGACTATGGAATTTAGAGGAGCCTATACCGCCCTCTCAACCCCGTTTGCAAACGGGGAAATTGATGAAACCGCATATCGTGATTTTATCGAGTGGCAAATTGAACAGGGAATTGACGGGCTGGTACCATGTGGTACCACTGGCGAAGCCGCAACATTGACTCATGAAGAACAGGGACGGGTCATCAAAATTTGTGTGGAGCAGGCTAAAGGCCGTGTACAGGTAGTAGCCGGTGCCGGTTCCAACTCCACAAAAGAAGCCATCGCATTGACCCAGATGGCCAAAGACGCCGGAGCAGATGCAGCTCTACAAATAACTCCATATTACAACAAACCCACGCCTGGCGGATTGGTAGAACACTTCAAAGCCATTGCTGCAGAAGTCTCCATGCCTTTCGTTATTTACAACGTGCCTGGACGAACCGGTTTGAATTTGCTTCCTGCTCACCTCAAGATGATTGTGGATGCAGTTCCTGAGACTGTTGCTGTCAAAGAAGCAACCGGGGACCTGAATCAAGCCGCTCAAGTCATCGAGCAATGTGGTAAAAATTTCAATCTGCTGTCTGGTGACGACTTCACAGTCCTCCCCTTACTTGCAGTCGGCGGTGTAGGTGTAATATCCGTTGTTTCCAACATCATGCCCAAAGCGATGAGCGACATGTGCAAGGCATTTTTTAACAAGGATCATGAAACCGCTTTGGATTTGAGTTTGAAAATGGCTCCGGTCAACCGTGCCATGTTCATGGAAACCAATCCTATTCCTGTCAAAACGTCCCTGTCCATAATGGGTATTTTTAAAGATGCACAGTTCCGTCTGCCTATCGTTCCCCTGCAGGATGAGAACAAACCCAAATTGAAATCCGTGCTTAAAACCGCCGGTATATTGTAATTTTGAAAGCCCCTGCTGTTTAGCCGGGGCTTTTTTCGTCATCTCCTGAAAAGGGCGACCATTTGGTCGCCCTTTTTTTATTCATTAAAAATATTATTTTTTAGGAGATCGCCATTTGGCAACGATTGAATCTATAGTGCCTTCTTGTTTCAATTTTTGTAAAGAAATCTCTATTTGTTTGAGCAACTTTGTATTCCCTTTGGCAACAGCAATGCCTACAGGAGATCCTGGATCTAAATTATCGAGTATTTTAATTTTCACATGATGCTTTTGGGCTAAATACAAACCTACTTCAAGAGGCGCAATAACAGCCACAATCGTCTTTTGCTGCAATAACAGCATAGAAGTCTCTTTGCTGTCAGTCTGATATAAACGAATCTGACTTCTTAGACCTATCTGATTAAAATACTCCTCCACGAAAGAATGCCTATCGCCAGCAACAACTTGCCATCGTAAATCATGAATCGTTTGAATGTTGGTGTTATCCTCTCGAACGAAAACCACCACTTTCCTCATATAATATGGAGTAGTAAAATCAAAAAATGTTTCTCGTTTTTTATTAATCTCTATTCCGGCAATACAATCAATTCTCCCCAACCGTAAGCTCGTTATGACCTTATCCCATGGTAACTGTTGAAAAACGATAGTCTTTCCCATGCGAGTAGCAACATTCCGTATAATCTCCACATCCAATCCAGTCGGTGCTAAGTTTTCGGCTTGGTATTGATACGGAGGGAAACCTTTAGCTACACCACAGAGAATTGTTTTTTTGCTCGTATCAGCCACAGCATAGAGAACTGATGATGCAATGCAAAAGGCTACGATGTAAAGAAAACATCGCATCAGGCACAATGCAACCCTGCTGCCTTCTCTTTTCCTCAAACAATTCTGCATATGAATTTAATACACCCTTCGTTGAAACAAGTATATATGGGAGAATTACTCACTAATGTGAATTATTGCACAATCAATCCATTAGACATGAAAAAGGCCCGTCAGCACAACGCTGACGGGCCCATACTTTGCGCTTCAATCAGATCGCTTCAACTAGCCTTCGAAGGCCTTAATGAAGTTGGGGGCAACCTGTTTCTTACGGCTCATCACGCCGTCGAGATATACAGAGGAACCTTCGGGAGCAATGCCAAAGGCTTTCTCGACAACAGAAATGTCGTCGGAAGCGATGAGCATCTCGGAACCTTCTTTCATGATATCAGTCAAGAGCAGGAAGACAGAGTGACGACCGTCTGCTTTGACTTTTTCGATTTCAGCCTGAAGAGCTTCCTTGTGAGCATCCAACATGGACAGATCAACAACTTCCAGCTGGCCAATGCCAACCTTGTTGCCATTCATATCGAAATCTTTGTAGTCACGGAAAACCAACTCGCTCGGGCTTGCGCCGTCGACAGCGGATTTGACCTTGAACATTTCCATGCCCAGAGCCATGACATCGTCAACACCAGCGATTTTGGCCAGAGCTGCGACAGCTTCCTTGTCAGCATCGGTGCAGGTGACGGACTTGAACATGACAGTGTCGCTCAAGATGGCACACAGCAGGATACCAGCGATGTTCGCAGGCATTTCTACATTGTAGAAATCATACATGTTCTTCAGAACAGTACCGGTACAGCCCACGGGCCAAACCCACATTTCCAGCGGACCGGAAGTGGTGATGTCACCCAGCTTGTGATGGTCGACGACGGCAAGGAGTTCACCCTTATCCAGATTGTCGATGGTCTGAGAAATGTCAGTGTGGTCAACCAGAATAATCTGCTGATCAGTAGCATCGGTAACGATCTCGGGAGCGGCAACGCCGAACTTTTCGAGAACGAAAACAGACTCAGGAGCGATTTCGCCCTGGGTGATAGCTTTGGCTTCCATGCCACGTTTTGAGTACAGATCAGCGGCAGCAATCGCGGAAGCGACAGTGTCGGTATCGGGGTTTTTGTGTCCAACAACCAAAATAGCCATATCAAGTCCTCCTAATTGAATTGTCCTTTAATAAGGAAATTTGCCTCGAAAATAGAATGTGACGAATATCACAACCTACCCGGACTGCCAAGCTAAAAACGGCTCCAAACTAAGAAAAGGACAAAAAGACTTATTCCAGTAGTCAAGACGGCATACGCCCGTTTCACTCGAAGAGCCATTAATCCACCAAGAGTGGCTGCAACCCACAAGTGTGCCCATGTGATATCAATGGATGTGAGAAAACCTGGATATACAGAAAAAATAAGTTGCATACATTGTTTGATGACAAGAATGGCGATAAAAAAGGACAAACCAGACATGACAAAAGTACGTGCCATGGATTTCATAATCAATGTTGCAGGTAGATTGTGTGTTTCAGGATTACGTGCCCAATTCAACAATCGATTATAACTCCCCTGCTCCTGATCACGAATCATCATTTCAACCCTGGCACCAAGCCATGCGAGTGGCATGCTGGCAAAAAGGACGCCCATTATCCGAGCTGGATGCTCCAGACCAAAAAATGTTGTCAGAGAAAGTGCTGAAAAAGTAGCAGCTGTCAAATGTGGCGGGATGAATGTTCCGACAGGTATGAGATCGAGCCACAGGAGCTCAAAAAAGATTGCGATGTAAAGGCTGGTTGTATAATCGCCACTAAAGGCCCCCCAAAAAAGGCCTATGACGAGTGGACGTTCAAGAAGTCCTATACTGATTGAATACCTAAACAGAGAAAACAGGGCAAAAAAAAAGCGACCATGGCAAACCATACAAATGGGTTGTGAACAATCATGACTCAAACCTCACCTGAACCGGGTCATTGGGAACACACCTGAAATCAAGTTTTACACCTTTTCGATTGAGAAGTTTGAGACAATTCTCGTCCTCATCTGATAATGCGACACTTGGAGAAATTTGTTTTTTACCAGGGCTATAATGGACGTTGCCTATATTCAGCATGTCAAAATCAAATCCGGCTTCATAAGCTCTTTTTGCATCTGCACAATTAGAGAAAAGAACAATAATATGTTCTCCGTTGGATCCAATTTGATTGATGGCATCGTGGAGAGCATCCACACTGACAAAAGAACTGTCCACAGTTTGCGGAATGGCTAGCGACATTATTTCTTGCTGTAGAATATCGTGTGATAATTCATCATTGGCGACAATGATCTGATTCGCACTCGTATAGGGAAGCCATGTCTCAATAATCTGGCCGTGAATCAAGCGGTTGTCAATACGAACAAGAATCACGGCATCACCCTATTTCTTCGTTTTTTTTCGAAGCATTGCGCCCGCGACCTTGATGCCCTGCCGTCCTGCAGTTTTCGCCTTTTCGGCCAGAGCATTCAAATTCATTTTGCGCGATTGCAGGGTTGCTACCAACATTGGCAGATTGACGCCTGTAATGACTTCAAGATTCTCAGATTTCATAAGAGAAAGACTCATAGTGGTGGGTGAACCACCAAACAGATCCGTAAGAGCGACAACGCCCTTTCCGTTTTCCACGGTCTGTATAGCCTTTCTGACGGCCTCCATGGTTTCATCCACACTTTTATCGACATCAATCCCCACAGCCAAACAATTCTCTTGTTTGCCCATGACCATTTTTGCCGCATCAAGCAAAGTATCCCCGAACGTACCGTGGGTTACCAAGACGATGCCAACCATTGCATCTTTTTTATCAGACTTTAAAGCCATTCTTTATCCAAGTTCCATATGTCGATGTTCAATCGAAACAGTATACCCTTTTTTCTTCAGGGTCGCCAGTACGGACTCTCCCACTGAAACCGACCGATGCCGGCCACCAGTACACCCAAGTGCCAAGGTAATCCGGTATCGCCCTTCATCGGCGTACAAAGGGAGCATGTAGCTCAAAAAGTCGAGGAAACGTCTTTCAAATTCATTGCCAACACCACTGCCAAGAACATACTGGGCAATGGATTCATCCATACCGGAAAGTGACCTGAGTTTTTCGTCAAAATAAGGATTAGGCAAAAATCGTAGATCAAAAACTAAATCAGCTTCTGACGGGACACCGTATTTGAAGCCAAACGAAATGAGATGTACTCGCATGCCACGGCCTACTTCTTCAATGGCAGACCATTTGGTCTGAATTACGCGTCGAAGATCGTGGATAGAATAATTTGTTGTATCAAGCACCAAAGCGGCACCGTTTCGGACAGGATCTAGGAGTTCCTTTTCCTGTTCAAGCGCCTGTTCCAGGCCAAGGTTCTTGCTTTCCAGAGGATGTGGCCGACGAGTTGTGGCATAACGCCGGACAAGTTCATTCATCCGTGCTTCAAGAAATAAAACCTGAGGGGTAATTCCTAATTCATGAAAATCCCGTAAAGCCTGCCCCCAACCATCCACAAATTCGAGTTGCCGCAAATCCATGCCAAGGGCCAGCCCTCGATATTGGGAATCAAATTTTAAAATAAGGTCCGCAATTTTAGGCGACATCTCAGAAGGCAAGCCGTCAATACAGAAAAAACCCAGATCCTCAAAAACATTGAGGGCTGTGCTTTTTCCAGAACCGGAAAGCCCGGTCACAATGACTACGGGAAAAGAATTGGAAGGCGTCACAGAAATATCCTCAAATTATTATACACTTTTGAGAAGCCCCCACAACTCCTCGGAACCGTCAGCTTCAAGTAAGGATTGACGAAAGGTTTTATCTTTCAACAATCGGGAAATTTGGGCCAATATACGCAAATGCAACCCAGCCGCCTGCTCCGGTGCCAGCACGAGAAAAAAGATGAAGCAAGGCTTTTGGTCAAGGGCATCAAATTCGATCCCCTTAAAACTTCGACCCACGAGAACAATAACCTTTTCCAGATTCTCCAATTTACCGTGAGGGATAGCTATGCCGTCACCAATTCCGGTGGTTCCCAGTTGTTCACGGTCGAGAAGGACACGGACCGCGAGGTCCGTGTCCATCTCTGGATATTTAACCCCTAACGGGGCGATAAGTTCTTTCAGTGTGTCCGATTTGTTTTCGGACAGAAGTTCGGGAAGGACAAAGTCCTTCGCCAGGTAATCACCAAGTTTCATTTTTAGTATCCAGGATCAATCAGGCCGTAATCGCCATTTTTTCTTTTATAGATAACATTAACGCCTTCGGTTTCGGCGTTACGGAACACCAAGAATTCATTCTCAAGAGAATCAAGCTGCATGGCAGCTTCATCAACGGACATTGGTTTCGGTACATACTCATCAGTGCCAACTATAGTGGGCTCAGATTCACTGGGCAGATCTTCATAGGATAATACATTCATCTGTACCATCTTGTTGCCACGCCCCTGCTTTGAACGGCTCTTCATTTTCTCACGCATTTTGCGCAACTGGGCTTCCAGCTTGTCCAGCACCATATCAATGGTGGAATACATATCTTCAGAAGCCTCATAGGCCGATATGTGAATGCGATCCGAATTCAAAAGAACGTCCGCCTTATGGCGAAATTTGTCGACCAACAGATTTACCTGGAGATCGGCCTCCGAATCGGAAACGTATCTTGCTACTTTTTCAAAACGCTTCTTAGCGTATCCCTTGAGATGATCGGACGGCTCAAAGTTCTTGAAAGTGAAGCTAATGTTCATACGTTGCCTCCTGGTTGTGAGTGCGGCAAACAGGATTAAAAATACTGCTTGCGTTTTGATGAAGACGGGATACCCATGGCGGAACGGTATTTTGCGACAGTACGTCGAGCGATATTCACATCAAGTTCATCTTGAAGTATTTCGCCTATCCGTTCATCACTGAGCGGTTTTTTCGTGTCTTCATCTGCAATCATTCTCTTGATGAGCGCTTTGACGCTCTCTGAACCCACCTGCGAACCATCGTTCAAATCCAAGGCTGAGTTGAAGAAAAACTTCAATTCAAAAATACCATGTGGAGTTGAGACATATTTACTGGTTGTAATACGGCTCACCGTGGATTCATGCATCTCAATGTCCTCGGCTACCTCCTTGAGGATCAGGGGTTTGAGCTTTGTCACACCTTCTTCAAAAAAGTTTCTCTGAAAGCCGACAATACTCTCAACTACTTTATACAATGTTCTCTGACGCTGGTACAGACTTTTCATAAGCCATGCGGCAGATCGCATCTTTTCCTGAAAATATTCTTTTTCCTTATTGGCAGCACCTTTCATGGAGTCCATATAAAAAGCATTCATCTGCAAACGAGGTAACCCATCTTCATTAAGGATGATGACAAAATCTTCACCATATTTATAAACGAAGACATCCGGACTGACGTAATGAGGCTCAGTACTTGAAAAATTTGTCCCGGGCATGGGATCAAGAGTCTGCATCATGTCCAGATATTCTTTGAGCTCTTCCATAGAAATCTTAAACTTGCGGGCCAATGGCTTGTACCGATTCTTTTCCAGATCTTCCAGATGATCGGTAACTAATGAAACAAGAATAGGATCATCATAGCCAAGAACGTCCATCTGAACGAGCAAACATTCTTGTGGATCTCGTGCGGCGATTCCTACCGGATCGAGGCGCTGAATACGCTTAATAGTGGATTCAATTTCTGCATCCGAAGCCTGAACCATTGATTGAAGCTCTTCGATAGAAGCTTGCAAATACCCATTTGAATCAACATTTCCGAGAACTATTTCACCAATAGCAATTTCGAGTTCGGAAAAATTGGAAAGACGCATCTGCCAATTGATGTGCCCTTCAAGGGATGGCTTGGAAGCAAGGCGGGCCTCAAAGGACATGCCCTCTTCCGGGATTTCTGAATCTCGTCCGGTCGCCTGCTTTGAAGTGCTTGAAAATTCGCCGAGATAATTTTCCCAATCGGCATTGCGGACCAGTTCTTCCTCAGCTTGAGATTCAGTAAGGACTTCGGCAGGTTCAGAAACATCTGCTTCTGTTTCCTTTTCTTCAAGAAAAGGATTTTCCATAAGTTCTTGCTGAACAGTTTCAAGCAACTCAAGACGTGAAAGTTGCAGCAGTTTTATTGCCTGCTGCAACTGTGGAGTCATAACCAGTTGTTGAGAAAGCTTGAGTTGTTGTCTGAGTTCCAATCCCATAATGTATATCTCGAAAGGCTAATATGATCTCGTTCACACTACCGGTTTGAATTCTTTTCCGGCCATACCTTTATAATTCTGTTTTGAGTATGTCACACCTGCGATAACGAAGCAAGGACATTGTTATAACATGCCGTTACTATTAACGATATAGCACTGTGAAAGTCGCATGAAAAAAGTGTACCAACCTTTAGGAACCCTGTAAATCGCGAATGCATGAAAGTTAAGTAATTAGTACTTACAGTCGGAAATCTTCACCCAGATAAATTTGACGGGCACGACTGTTCTGAACGATTTCTTCGGGGGAACCCTCAAGAATGACATTGCCTTCGTAAACGAGGTACGCTCTGTCACAAATATTGAGTGTTTCTCGAACATTATGGTCTGAAATCAAAATACCAATCCCCATGCTTTTCAGCACGGAAATGATCTCCTGAATGTCGATAACAGCAATAGGATCAATACCGGCAAAGGGTTCATCCAAAAGAATAAATTGAGGATCAAGTATAAGCGCACGGGCTATTTCAAGACGCCGTCGTTCTCCACCAGACAGATACATGGCAGCCTGATCTGCGAGCTTGGTAATGGTGAACATTTCCATCAATTCATCAGCACGAGCATTCTGCTGTTTTGTAGACATGGACGTTTGCTCAAGAATGATTTCAAGATTCTGGCGTACTGTCAGCTTTCGGAAAATGGAACTCTCTTGCGGCAAATAGCTGACTCCCATGCGAGCTCGTTCATGAAGCGGTTTTTCTGTCAAATCTACTCCATCCAAAGCCACATTCCCAGTATTTGGCTCGACAATGCCGACGAGCATATAAAAGGTTGTGGTCTTGCCCGCACCGTTAGGGCCAAGCAGCCCGACAACTTCCTTGGGATTTAATTCCAGACTGATGCCATGCACGACCTCTTTCTGGCCGTATCGTTTGGATAGGTTTGCTGCTCGCAGTCCTTCTGCCATTTATTGCACCTTCATGTTGCCGGGAGTCATAAAAATCGCTTTGACACGTTGGCCTTTTCCGCCCACCACTTCGGAACGATTGTCCTTGATGTTGAACTTGATAATTTCTCCGGTCAAACTATTGGGGCCATCTTGCAGCAATGGATTCTGTTCCATTTGTAACAACTGATCATTCACAAAATATGTCAGTTTGCCACAGGTGCCTTCTGCTGTCCCCTTTTGGGCTTTGACATCCCCTTCCGCAATGATGCGGTCAACGCTGTCTGCCGTAAACTTTTTACCGCTCTTGGAAGAAAGATACGCTGACAAGTTGTTGGCCCACAAAGTTAACTGACCGTGTTCGGCGACAACATTCCCAACAAAGGAAACAACCTTGCCGGATTCATCATATGTCATACGATCAGACGAAATTTTTACTGGCATTCGGCTCGGATCTATGCCGATTTTGGCAGGATCATCCTTAGGGGCAACAGCCGCTGACGCTTTGACTTCACCATCGCCACTTTTGGCGTTCGCAACAGCCTCAGGCTGAACCGAAGTCTTTTCAGGAGGGACTAAAACAGGTTCAGGAGTGGGAACGACAACCAACTCGAGATACTTCACATTGGCATAGCCTATAGCCTTGCTCTGGTCTCGATCGGCTTCTGTCAGATTAAAAATTGTTGCCCACCCATTCTTGATAAAATCAACCTTGACCCGCTGGCCTTTTGCCAGGGTGAGAATATGTTCGCTCTCTTTGTCAGGACGCTCTCGAACATTGAGATTAACGGTTGCCTCACGAATTTCACCCCATTCCTCGGCCATAACCACGGAAGGGAGAGTTAACACGACCAACAGAAGCAAGGTCGTCAGCGCATATATATTCTTCATGAAAGACTCACTCCTCGTCTTCATTCAATGGATTCTTTTTAAGTCCCTCGGGGGCCAGCAATGCTGTTACACCTCCGGCAGCCACGAGTTGACGGGTCACAAGATCAATCTCTATCGCTTTGGCCTGTATGGTCATATCAGAACGACGTACAGTCACACCGCCCTTGAGATATACTTTATCAATCGCCCCAACATAATCAAGTTGTTGGGCATCAAGGGCAAGGTCACCAAATCGACCAGATACGCCGTCGTACATTGTCAGGTTATCATTGGCCTGATCAACCTCGCCACGGTCTGCCCGGACATACACTTCCTTACGATCTTCACCGAAATAAGCCGTCAATTGAGGGCGTTCAACACCGATAAGCCCTTGTTCTTGATTGTATTTTGCTGTTTTTGCAAGTAATTTCCATGACAGGTTACCCTGTTTGCCCTGTACGAGCTCAATATCCTCGGCTGTAACATCAGCTTCTTCAAGCAAACGTTTTCGCGATTTGGAACTACTCTTTTGTGTTGAATCCGGTTCAATGATCGGATCAGCAAAGAACACAGAATTGACCGTAATCCCGACAACGAGACCTACGGCAAATATGAGAACAAGCATCAGCGCCGGACGCCTTTTCATCATTCTGCCCACTGCTTTAAAGCTTTATCTTTGAGCCCACGAGCTTCAAGGATAAACGCGATGGCTTCTCTGACGGCTCCGTCCCCACCCTTGCGAGTGGAAATCCAGTCTGCTGCCTCTATGACTTCGGGCACACCATTGGGGACACTCATGGCTAATCCGGCCACATTCATAACACCAAGATCAATCCAATCGTCGCCCATAAACGCGGCTTCAGACAAAGATACACCAACGTTTTCGCATATCTCTTCAAAAAGCGGTGCTTTGTCGTGCTTTCCAGCATAATAATGGGCAATACCCAATTCTCGGATACGCTTTTCGACAGGCTTCTGGTTTAATCCTGTGATGACACCTATTTCGAGGCCTACTGCTTGTGCCAATTTTATACCGAGACCATCTTGAACATGAAAACGTTTCATGACAATCCCGTCGTCACCATAATACAGGCCGCCGTCAGTGAGGACACCGTCCACGTCGAGAACAAGCAGCTTGATGTTTTGTGCGAGCTTCGTCGTGTTATCAGGCACGATTCAACTCCCACAGCGCCTTCAGACGAATAAGCAATGGCTCCACTTTATCCAGTGGGAGACTGTTCGGGCCATCACAAAGTGCCTTGTCAGGATCGGGATGTACTTCCATGAATACACCGTTGACCCCCGCTGCGACTGCGGCAGAAGCGAGTACTGGAACATATTCACGTTGACCGTCGGACATACCACCAAGCCCACCTGGTAACTGAACTGAATGAGTGGCATCCATGACTACGGGGACATCGAAGCCCTGCATTTGCGGGATGGAACGCATGTCCACGACGAGATTATTGTATCCGTAAGTGGAACCACGTTCGGTCAACCAGACCTGCTCGTTGCCGGAGGCTCGGACCTTTTCCACAGCGTTTTTCATGTCCCAGGGGGCCAGAAACTGGCCTTTTTTGATATTGATAACCCTGCCGGTTTTAGCGGCAGCGACAAGCAAATCAGTCTGGCGACACAAGAAAGCCGGAATCTGAAGCACATCCGCCACTTCGCCAACCGGAGCAGCCTGCTCCGGGTGGTGAATATCGGTGACCACGGGCAAGCCCGTAGTTCTCTTTACTTCAGCAAGTATTTCCAACCCCTTTTCCATGCCGGGACCACGAAAGCTCGTCACAGAAGTCCGATTTGCCTTATCAAAAGAACTTTTGAAGACAAGCGGAATATCCAGCTTTGCAGCCAGTTCGGCCAGAGTGCCAGCCGTCTGGAGTACTATTTCCCGACTTTCAATGGCGCAGGGACCGGCCAGAATAAACGGACCGGACCTGCTTGCTTGATAAAGGTCTGCCATAGGCTATTTCTTGCCCTTTTCGTCCTTGGCTGCCTTGATGAAATCCCTGAAAAGCGGATGGGGCTTCATGGGATTGGACTTGAATTCCGGGTGGAACTGACAGCCCAGATACCAAGGATGATCTGGCAGTTCGACGATTTCCACGAGGGATTCATCAGGAGCTGTGCCGGACAAAACCATGCCATGCTCCTCGAACTGCGGGATAAACTTATTGTTGTATTCAAAACGATGACGATGACGCTCGTCGATCTTCTCTGTCTTGTAAGCCTCGTATGCGACCGTACCCTTCTTGAGCTTACACGGGTAAGAACCAAGACGCATGGTGCCGCCCTTTTCCGATTCTTCACACCGTGTTTCGGTCTTCTTGGTGCGGAAGTCGTACCATTCTTTCATCAGATAAATGATGTTGTTCGGAGTATTTTTATCAAATTCTTCAGAATTTGCATCTTCCAAACCAATCACGTTACGGGCGAATTCAATGCAGGCACACTGCATGCCGAGACAAATTCCGAAGAACGGCACCTTGTTTTCACGTGCATACTGAATGGCCAGAATCTTGCCTTCCACACCACGTGCACCAAAGCCGCCGGGTACAAGAATGCCGTCCAAACCTTTCAGTTTCTTATCAACGTTCTTGGCGTTCACCTTTTCGGAATTCACGTACTCAAGTTGTACGTCAACTTCGTTGGCCACACCGCCGTGCACCAGAGCTTCATGCAGGCTCTTGTATGCTTCGGTCAGGTCTACATATTTGCCAATAATACCAATTTTAACGGAGCCCTTGGGGTTTTTCAGCGTGTGGACGAGATTTTCCCACGGAGCAAGTTCCGCGTTGCGAGCTGGCAGCTTCAACAAAATGGCGATCTTTTGATCAACGCCCTGTTCGTAAAATTTCAAGGGGACTTCGTAAATGTTGGAAACATCTTCGCCGGTAAACACAGCGTCTTCGTCAACGTCACAGAACAAGGCAATCTTACGCTTGAGGTGGTCTTCAAGCATCACCTCGGAGCGACAGATGATGATATCCGGCTGGATACCGATGCTGCGCAGTTCCTTGACAGAATGCTGCGTGGGCTTGGTCTTCAACTCACCAGCGGCCTTCAGATAGGGAACCAGTGTCAGGTGAATGTACAGGACGTTTTCCTTGCCCAGGTCATTCTTGAGCTGACGAATGGCTTCAAGGAAAGGCTGACCTTCGATATCACCGACTGTACCGCCGATTTCGATCAGGGCAACATCTTCGCCGTTGGGCAGGTTGATAACTGCTTCCTTGATGGCGTCGGTAATGTGCGGGATAACCTGCACGGTACCGCCCAAGTAATCGCCACGGCGTTCTTTCTGAATAACGGAGTTGTAGATGGAGCCGGAGGTGTAGTTGTTTTGCTGGCTCAAAGCCGTTTCAAGATAACGCTCGTAGTGACCAAGATCGAGGTCGGTTTCTGCACCGTCATCAGTGACGTATACTTCACCATGCTGGAAAGGATTCATGGTGCCAGGATCGACATTAATATACGGGTCGAGTTTCTGGATTGTTGCCTTCAAACCTCGAGCTTGAAGGAGTGCGCCGATGGATGCGGCAGCAAGTCCTTTGCCCAGAGAAGAGAGAACACCACCGGTAATAAATATGAATTTGGTTTTCATACGGAAAAAAGCCCCTTGGTTCTGCTTGAATTATATGAATATATTATGATCGACCTTCTATGTCGACCATGTTGACTGTCATGCATCGGACACGTATGTTCCTTGCCCAACACGGCACTGCTTTGCAAAGTATGCAAGGTAGTACGACAAAGTCAATACGAAGAGGAGAATTTCATGGCGCGCGTCAATGCACTTGTCATCACAGGATACGGTACCAACTGCGAAAAGGAATCCGCTTATGCACTTAAGCAGGCGGGAGCAGAGAATGCCGATATCGCCTACTTTTCCGACCTTGCCGCAGGCCATGTGCGCATGGATAAGTATAATTATTTGCTCTGTCCCGGCGGATTTCTCGACGGCGACGACCTTGGAGCCGCTCAGGCCGCAGCACTGCGCTGGCGTTGGTCAAACGATGCCGAAGGCAAACCGGTTCTGGATCAGCTCAAAGTTTTTTTTGATAACGGCGGTATTATTCTTGGTATCTGCAACGGCTTTCAACTTTTATGCAAGCTTGGTTTGCTTCCGGCTATCGGTGGCAAATATTTTGAACGTCAGGTTTCATTGTCCTATAATGACTCTGGCCGTTTCGAAGATCGTTGGGTCCGCCTTAAAACCAACCCGGCTTCTCCGTGCGTATTCACCAAAGGCATCGACATGATCGATGTTCCCATTCGTCACGGTGAAGGCAAAATCATTCCCATGGACGACGACACATTCAAGGCCATTCAGGACAACAACCTGATTGCTGTTCAATATGTACACCCTGAAACCGGCGAACCGACATTGGAATATCCGTATAATCCAAATGGTTCTCCTCTGGGTATCGCTGGCCTGACCGATCCGTCCGGCCGTATTCTGGGACTCATGCCCCACCCCGAGGCTTACAATCACATCACCAACCATCCGTCATGGACGCGCGGCACTGATCCCAACATGCCGCTCGGTTTGGCTATGCTCGAAGCCGGTGTAAAATATCTGGCCGACCAATAATCGCCGGAACTTTCATGTCTATTCGTATTCCTCCTGAACCGCCTGAAGGCGCAAGCTGGCGTTCATTTATGGACGTGGCGTTTCAGGAGGCGTGCAAGGCCGCTAAAGTGGGAGAATCTCCCATTGGTGCGGCCTTGTTTGACATGGACGGCACGCTTATCGCCAGCGCGCATAACCAGCCTATTTCTCTCAACGATCCGACAGGTCACGCCGAAGTCCTTTGTCTGCGCAAAGCTGCGGATAGATTGAAAAACTATCGTTTAACAAACACTATCATGGCTGTCACTCTGGAGCCGTGTCTTATGTGTACCGGCGCGCTTATTCATGCCCGTGTACAAGGTGTGATTTTTGCCGCACGAGACACACGGGCCGGAGCGTTGGTTTCCAATCTCGACGGCCACGCCCTGCCCTTCACGAATCACAAGATATGGACCATCGAGGGCGTCATGGGCGAAGAGTGTAGCGGCCTGCTCAAAAGATTTTTTCTGGAACGCAGAAAATAAACTCCCCACTTTACAAGTCTGATTTTCGTCTTATTCTCCGTACTCCACCAAACTTTTTTAGGAGTATTCGAGTATGAAAATAGCTCTCCCCACCCGTGACGGTAATATCGACGATCATTTTGGCCATTGCAACCATTACACTATAATCACGCTGGATGATGATCAGAACATTGTCAGCAAAGAACGCATGGACTCCCCGGAAGGCTGCGGTTGCAAATCCGACATTGCCCCGATTCTGGCCTCCAAGGGCGTAAAAGTCATGCTCGCCGGCAACATGGGCCAAGGCGCGGTCAATATTCTTCAGGCCAACAAGATTCAGGTCGTACGCGGTTGCTCCGGGCCGATCGACGAAGTCACCGCAAAATGGTTGGCCGGTGAAATCAAGGATGAACTCATTGTCTGCAACCATCACGACTGCGGCCATCACTAGCCCTCTCCCCTTTTCAACAAAACTTTTCGGCGCGATCGGCAAAATGTCTTGCCAGTTGCGCCGAGTCTGTTTATATACCCTTTCCACATCGGCGTTAGCCGACTGTTGATTGAAAACGCATTGTCCTCGATGCACCCTCACAACAATTAAAATAGCTTTGGCTGTTTAAAAATGTGCGAGTGCTAGGCGCAAGAAAAAAGCAGGACCGAAGCGTATCTTAATACGCGAGGGTCTGATTTTTTCGCAGCAACGACGCAATCGTGCATTTTTCAACAGCCAAAGGAGAGGTAGCGAAGTCCGGCCGTAACGCGCTCGACTCGAAATCGAGTTATGGGTCAAACCATACGTGGGTTCGAATCCCACCCTCTCCGCCAAGAATGACAAGGGGTTACAGCAATTACGCTGCAACCCCTTTTCTGTTGGATTTGTGAATATATGCAAAAATATATGCAAACGGTTTGAAAAACGACTTTTCAAACACCACCCAAAAGCCCCCTTCCTTCCGGTTGGGGGCTTCGTCTTAATACGCTTTCCTCTGCTCAAGAATCCGAAGTGCCTCTCTCGGACTTACTCCGCTCCCCTTCGATCTCGACTTGATCCGGCTGGTCATATCGCGGGTGGTAATTACCATCCAAGGCTTTTTGTCTTCCATGGCCTCTTTATTCCACCCTTTCCACTCGGTCAGGATACTACGGGCTTTTTTCTCGTCCCCTGCACGCAGAGCCCCAACATAGTTGTTTGCAAACTCGGTGGCCTTGTTGCTTCTGACCTGTTGAGAAACCTTCCGGCCTCGGTACTGATCCCATGACTTGCGGCTAGAGATAGGCTGGAACCCTGCCATCTTTCCTATCGCTTCCGCCTCAGTCAATTTGCGCGGACCACGTTTCCCCGGCTCATTGATAGGCTTGCCGGAAATAGAACGTTGACCGTCTTTCCAGAGACGATAACCGGCCATGCCGTTTCGAACGATTGTAGGCGCGGCCTCTTCAAATGCTCGCCACTCATTGCCAGCATTGAGAGCCTTTACTATCCTTGAAGGTTTGCGGATGAACATGTCGTAAGGGATGCCGAAGATATCGCCAAGATTGTCAGCGACGCTTTCTTCTATCGTGGCACCAGGTTCAACCCTTGAAAGGATCGGAGTTTCAAGCCCGACGGAACCACCAAGGGAGAACCCGGCCCCGGCTGGCAGTCCATACGAAACCATATCGCGAAGGATGTCGCCTTCTGGCAGTTTCTTCCGGATCTCTTCCGTCCAATCATCATCGTCACCGGTTGCCCATTGGAACAGGTGCATCAGCGTCGCGTAGAAAGGTAGAGCCGTAAATCCACCGATGGCCATGGTTCCCATCATCGACTTGGCAAATGCTTTCTTTCCTTCTGCGCCTTGCTCCGTCAGCATCCAATTCCAGATAGAAAGGATATTGTGTGAGAAGGTGCGGAAAGTATAGGCAGGGTTTGCACCACGGCCTATGGTCGAGTTCCTGAGAGGCTGCGGGAGGTTGGTCTTCCCGTAGACGAAATGAGAGTCTCTCACCACATCTTCGGCGTATGCCTTGGCTTTCTCATAGGGCAATCTTACTCCAGGCTTGGCGCCGAGCTCTGCCAGAACCGCTTCATTTGTGATCTTGCCGTCTCGGGCTGCACGGTATGCGGCCAGAGCCAGAGAAGCCCGGTTGAAACGCTCGGCAATGGCCATAGGCATTCCTGCCCATTTCAAAACCTTATTACCAATTGCCGCGACCGAAACACCTTGAACACGCCCGCGAATCTCATTGAGGAAACCTTCGGTAATAACGTCCTCGCGATACAAGTCGTCGAGAAGACGCGATTCGTCCTTGGGCAAGGTCTTTACTTTTCCGCCCGTAGCTCTGCCGGTCAACTGCTCGGTGAGTGTTGCCGCGGCAGCCTTCCAGTATTTGAAACCGCCACTTTTTACGTCCATGCTGAATCGAGGAATACCCACAATAACATTCTGCGTCAGGTTGAGCGCGGCAGTCTTGAGATTGAAACCCAAGTACCAGAGGAAAGCCATGGCCTTGATATTACCGACAGCGCGGTCAATCTTGTCCGCATTTCTGAGCATATTCTGGACGTAATTGGTGGCGTAGACATATTCTTTCGGATGGTGCTTTGCATCAACTTGTCCAAGCAGTGAAGTAAAATCCCGGCTTGCCTGAATCTTGGTCAGCCAACCGGAAAGACCGGCCTTGTAGTCATAGATGATGCCTTGAATATCTTCCTTCTCATGTCCGGGAACACCCTTGCGTCCGATGGTTGCAGCCGACCAACCGCGTGATTTCATGGTGTCGGACACGGCTTCGGCCAACTTGCCTTTGATTTCCTTGGCCATCTCCTTGTTTTCTATCTTGTCAGCCGCCGCCACCACAATTTGCTCCATGGCATTGGTGTCGATACCAAATTCATAGAGTTCATCGGGCAGACGTTCGTTCTTCCCTGTAGACCAGTCTACATTGTCGGGATAATCGGCTTTCAATTCAGCCATTTTCTTTTCAGCCTTGCGACCGGCGAGTCCCTTTGTCGAAGCGTCAAAGTGTTCCCGGTGAACGGCGCTGCGTTTGTTCTTTGTCCAATGCTTACGAGCCGTAGCTTCATTGGCAAACTCTTTGGAAACGATGTCGTCAGTTGCATTGAAAACCGCCCACTTACCTTCATCGGTCTGACCGACGTAGTTGTCTCCAACAGCCTGAACGTAATACCCACCGTACCGTTTGTGCGGGAAGTAGTTATGAACATGATTGATATTCGAACGGAACGCCTTGATTGTGTCCTCGTCAATCTCAGCCATTTCACGCATGGCATCATAGGCCCGCAGGAAATCGCGGTCGAGGGATTCACGGAGGGCACTCATTGCCTTTTTTACCTTCTCAGAAACAGGCTGTTTATCCAACCAACGCTCAAACATCCGATAATAGCGAGGATTCATTTCAAGGACGATCCGCCCGTTTTCATAGGTGTCGCGCCCTTTGGCATCCTGAACCGGAATAAACTTGTCGAGATTCATACCCGGCAGTTTCTCGCCGTCTATCTCCCAAATCATATCACGAAGCGCGGCATGATCTTCTTTGCTCAGGTCAGTAAAGAAATCTTCAACCTCTTCCAACGACTCTTTGAGAACTGCCGCTCTTTCGTCCATACGGGTCAACTGACGACGGTAGATAGCATCAAAGGCCGGAAACCGTTTGGCAATCCAGTGAGGCAAGCTCGCGACTTCCTGCAATACGGAAAGGTCACCGGTATTGATCCGGTTATGAAGACCGGACTTGCCTTTCTTTGCTGCATCCTTGGCAATCTGGCTAGGCTTGGCTGTCATTGCCCTTACAGCGGCATTGCCACCGCTCGGCATGGTGCCGCCATTCATGCGTTGGAGTTGCTGAATAAGTGCCGACTGACGATAGGTGCCGCGTGAGAATTTAACTTTTTTATTTCCGATTCGAACTCGTATTTTTGCATTCTTCAATACAGGCTCACCGTCTGATCCTGTGCCTATCTTTTCGCCATCGACAACGTACAAAGGACGTTCCCCAGCCTTCAACTCAAGGAATGTTCCCATTTCTTGATTGTATTTAGGGATAGCAATAGCTTCTCCTGATTTGGGTAAATATTTACCATGGTAAACGGACACTCCCTCCTCAGAAATATTATCTCTGTAATTAAAGCTTATTCCACCTTCGGGGATATCGCCATATCGAACGAACACATCCTCTGCTTCCCCCCATTTTTTGTCATGAGATTCCTTAGCCAATTGATCTGCAATTGCCGTAGCCTTATGGATAATTTTAGCTTCCGGTACCCCAGAACCAAGCGACTTGCTTTCTTTTTCTATTTCAAATCCATTTTTTTTTGCCCACATCAATGCTTGATTGTAGGCATTTGCAACAGATTCCTTGTATTCTTCATGTGTGCCTTCAAAAAAAATGACAGATATCCCCTTGCTGTCCTTTCCCTTTCTTAAGCCTTGCACCTTAAATTGGGGAGATTCTTTTAGCCCCATGGCTTTAACATAATAGCCACTTGTGACCTGAGAAATTTCACGGTCTGAGGGGAAAAGTACACGACCAAATCCAGACGGACTTATATTGCCATCAGGAGCATGGAATCCCAACGAATCAACTAGAACTGAATCTTTAACCATAGATACTTCTTGTCCATTTATAGCAGGAAAATCAAATTTATTTTTTTTAGAAAATCTAGTTTTGTCGTTACCACTCTCTTTAGAGAACGCAACCGACGGTTCGCGCTGACCAAACTTGATACCACCTCTGGGACCGTCAGGCCCGTGAATGGTCCATTGAACAGCATCATCAACAATCAATGCTATTTCAGCGTCAGTCAGATTCATATTCAAGCCAAGGTCGCGCAGCCACTCGGTGACCGCTTTAACGAACCTACGCCATATTTTTTTTGCCTTATTCGACAGGGGTTTGTTGAGTCGCACCTTTTCAGCAATACCAGCAAGATACTCTTCTGCTGCAAGGATCTGATCTTGTCGGTTATTCAAATCGAAGTCATACAGGCTGGCAGTATCACGGAAAGCCCTTTTACCGCCTGCAGCAACAAACACTCGGTTCATCATGCGGACATATTCACGCGGGCCAAACAAGCCTTTAAGTCCCTGATGCAACCCTTGTTCGTGCATCCAGAGTGCTACCGCCCGGCGATTAGAACCGATGTTGCCAGCAACCAAATAAACTCGGTCGCCATCGTTCGCGGCTTCAAGCACGCCGCCGCCCTGCTCATTGAATTCATCCTGAATATGCTTCGGCAAATCTTCGACAGATTGCACAACCTCAAGAGGCAATGCTTTCTCTGCCGACTTCTGAAGCTTATTAAGCGCGCCCTCAACCACTTTGCGAGACATTGATCTAGTCGGAACGTCCTTACGGGAAAACATAGTGATGTTCTGCGATGTCGGTTTTTTCTTCCCTTTCGCCTCGTCGACCAGTTCCTCTGTCGCTTCTTTGAAAGCCTGACTTCGTTTTTCAAGCTCGTTGGCTTTGGCCTGCTCTTTGATATTTTCAAGTCCAATACCCGGCAAATCGCGGCCATCATCGTGTGATCCTTCGGCCTGTTTGGGCATGGAGTCGGCATATTGGTGAAGCTGTTCGGCAATATGCTTGGCGGGAGTTTTGTCCATAATCCGCATCCAATCTTCTGCGACGGGATCCCCTTTGCCCTTGGCCGGAGCCATGGACATGTATTTCGTCAGATAGTCATGGACGGTCTTGATTGCAGAATTCGTGCGCTTGGCCTGTTCAGCCTCGATGAACATATCCAAAACATCCTGCAACAGGCCGGACATGTCATAGTTCTTATTGCGGCTCAAACGAGCAAGGGCCGGAAGTATACGATCCATCTTGTTGACAATTCGCTTCGGCGCACGTTCAAGGGTATTGGGGTTGGCAAATACCAGTCCACGGAAGGCATTGATTACGGTAGCCTTGCCGTCGGGGTTCAACACGTTGTAATGATCGTCCCAATACTCGTTCCGCTTGGTTGTATCGAGTACTCCATTTTCCTCAAGCATTTTCACAATACGTCGGGAAGCATTCTGGCTCAGATATTCAGAGAAGGTCATGTCACCGTATCTGGACAAGTCGAGCGCCAGTTCCTTCAACGTATCCTCAGAAATCAAATTGCCGAGTGAAACGCTCTGCGCCATCTTGCCCATACCACCAGTTACATTCTGGTTATAGATACGGCTCTTCTTCAAAAGTTCTTTGGGACTTGCCCCTTCCATATCCACAACGCGCACAAGAACAGGTTGCTCGAAACCGTCAACGTCTTCGGCAGTCAAACCAAAGATCGAAGCACTGTCTTTCAACTCGGAGACATACTTTTCAGCATGTTGGGGGTAGGATTCGTAAACGACCTGAAGAGTCATTGTTCGGCCATTGCCGCCAAGGACAAGACCTTTTTCGGTGATGATGGGTGCGCCATTGCTGGCATCGGGGTTGTTGGTAACAAGGTACGCAGGATTGAACCGGGCAGCGTTGCCCTTTACCTTGGCTTGCTCTTCCTTGTCGCTATGGTAGACGCGCTCCTGAAC
The DNA here is from genome assembly GCF_027923765.1 of Pseudodesulfovibrio nedwellii. Taxonomy (NCBI): domain Bacteria; kingdom Pseudomonadati; phylum Thermodesulfobacteriota; class Desulfovibrionia; order Desulfovibrionales; family Desulfovibrionaceae; genus Pseudodesulfovibrio; species Pseudodesulfovibrio nedwellii. Next base: position 705,651 of record NZ_AP026709.1, read on the forward strand.
CTTGGGCGGATAGTCCTCCCTCGGCTTGAAGCTATCGGTGGGATCGTGAGAAGGCACAACGTCAGACAACTCACGGATTTCGTATCGTGCGTCGTCTTCCTTTGTTTCCTCACCTACTCGGTACGGAATTCCTGTGCGATTTCCTCTTGCGTCTTTTTCCGATACTTTCCCATATTCCCGGCTTGTTCGTGACGCTTCATTAGATTCGTGAACGCTTGAGGATCGTCGCCCTCGATCACGTCCTGAACCATCGTTTCCCGCTCTTCCTTCGGAAACGGTATCGCTTTCTTCTCTTCCATTGGACTGCTCCTTAATATCGACTGCCTCTGATTTTACATCAGATTCAGACTGTGCGCTACCGGAAACATCAGGCTTTTCGATCACGACCATTCGGGTTGCTACACCGGTCGGACGTTCAGAACTTTTGAAAGAACCTTCAGGCAGCTGTTCCGACCAACCGTGTTCCATCATCGCGTCGTAATCACGATTCGGCACGGCCTTGAGAAGTTTGTCTTTGATAGTTGCCTGCGCGTCCTGATCCATGACCGGGCCTTCGTCCACAACCTCGCGCCAGCCCCATTGCTTACCTTCATCGTCAAGCTGAACCTCTTCGACGTTCATGCCCTTCTTAACTTTCTGAGCAACAACCAGGCGGATACCCTTCTTGCTGTAGGGCTTGCCGCTGGACATGACGTTTACGCCATCAGGCGCGGATTGTTCCGGGTTCTTTTGATCCAGAGAGATTTTTCCAACATGCCCTTTGGTTCCCACCGGCTTGGTGGTGTTGCCCTTAGTCCATGCCTTGAACTCGTCTGCGCTCATCTCGACAAGATTGCCGAGCCCGGTCCAGCCTGCTTCGTAATTCGAAAGGTAGCCTTCCTGGGCTTCCTGCGCGTTGTCAAAGCCCATCAAAATCTTGTGCTCGTCGAAGGAACCGTCTTCGTTCTTTTGATCCACCACAAAGACGGGCTTGGAACTCATGTCTTCAGACTCAACACCGTCTTTCAGGAAAACGTCCAGATGGTCCTTGTCTTTACCCACGGTTCCCTTGATATAGCCGTAATGGTGCTGCATCTGCACAGACCAAGGCTTTCCATCCTTGTCCGTACCGGAACGCTCGGAGCCTGCCGGATTCTCAATGGAGATATCAAGGCCTATGGCTTTAACATGGCCGAGCTTGTAATTTCCTTTTTCAATCTGAGCCTCAGTCGGCTGCGGGGTGTCATTCTGCTCGGAGGTCGCGGCTTCGTTCGCCTTCGTTTCAACGGACTGCCTACGAGCCTGTTCCGTTATAACGGCACGAAGGTCGGTCTGGTAGGCGACCCCTGCACCCTCTGCGACGCCTAATGCGGCTCGATCTTCATCGGCTTCCATCTTGCCTCTAAGCTCTTCAAGAGCTTCGTCGGATAGCTCTCCAACCTTTTGCCCTTGAATCTCATAGCCAGCGGAGGCAAGAGTATAATCAAAAGAATAGCGTTCTTTCTTCCCTTTCAAGGAATAACCCGAATCGCCGTTGCCATCTTCTTTGTTAATAAGCTCGACGTGGCCATCTTCCAGCACGACACGAAGAGTATCGTCGCTTTCTGCCTCGACTACGCCCTGGTGCTCCCCACCGTTAAGGTCATAGATGGTAATAGCATTGATCGGGGAAGTTGCAGCCTCGTTTGCTTTATTGATAATAAGGGGCTGCGCTTGCGCCGGCGCAAGGTCCATAGCCGTTCGCACAGCAGGCACTCCACCATGAACTATTTCAAAATCAGGCCGGTAATTCTCGCCCTCGTTGGAAACCATTTCAAAATCTTGGGAAGAACGACTCGGAATTGGTTCGGACTGAGCCCAGCCCATTGCAATAGGCCGGGAGCCTTCCGGCAAAGCTGCCGGGGGCTGACCTTGTGGCATGGCCATAGCAGTACGGCCTTGTTCCTGCGGAATGGGACCATATCCGGTCTGTTGTGTCGGTTGAGGGATGATAACAGGACCACCAGGAGGAAGGGCCATTGCTCCGCCAACCGGGAGTTCGTTCCGTGCTGCCGGGGGCATTTGCGGCGTGACGTGAGGATCAGCCAGACCAAAGGCTTCATCAGCCGTCGGAAAGGGGGAACCCGCGTTCAAGGCATCTTGTAAACCCTTGTCGAAATAATCACTAACCTCTTTCGCAGAATATCCAAGAGCATTTTCATATACAGGCTGTTCGTTCTGTGCTGCCGGGATGTCTTGGTTTGGCTGCGTTGACGTGACTTGCGGTGTCCCCATATTCATGAGGTCTACGGTCTCAGGAAAAGGAGTAGCAGTACGTTCTCTTACTTCCTTCTCAGTATATCCACTGTCATCATAGACAGTCGGGAATTTGGAAGGATCGAGGCGGGGGCCATATCCTTCATCGTCGAAAACTCCGCCCATTGACTTCACCGCTTGAGGCAGGCCACCGGGAACAGGACGAGCATCAATATACGAAGGCTGTTCTTCTTCGCCTTTCATTAGATCGTAAGCCTTTGCTCCAGCCTTGTGAACGCCCATCTGCAAGACGGAACCGACAGCGACCGGGCCTGCCTGGGTGTCGATAAACTCGCCCAAGGTAGGATCGTCTTTCCTGAGGTCCATATCCTTTCGGATACCTTCCTGCCCAAAATATGTGACGGCTTCTGTGACTTCTTCCTCTGCCACTTCTGCGGTCATTTTTGCGCCGATACGGGCAAGAGCCCGCTTCGAAATAGCTTCGGTTATTCCCGCAAAGCCTGGGATTTTCCCGAAGATTTTACCACCAACACCCTTGAACATGCCTGCGGTCAATGCCTGGGAAATTGCTTCTGGCCCTGCTTCCCATGCGCCCATCTCCGACGCTTCATCGTCGATGTCTTTTTTAATCGCTTCCCATTCCGGCGCGGTCAGGTTGACATTCCCCTTTTTGGCAACATCGAGCATCTCTTCAAGGAACTGGTCTTTTGCCATGCGGTAGAACGCTGGACCGGTGCTCGCAAAGGCTCCGACCATGGAACCGACAGTACCACCAGTAATTGCGCCAGCCGTAGTACCAGCAACCGGGACCGCTGACCCCGCTGCCCCACCGATCATTGCGCCTACCTTCGCGCCTGCCAAGCCACCGGAAGCACCAACGACCGCACTGGTAGCAACGCTCGCCGGGCCTTGGGCAAGAGATTCGTTCCACTTGTCGCCAAGAATGACCTGTTTGGACGGGATACGGGAAGCGCGATCCTTTTTTTGCTCCGCAATCCACTCGTCTTCCCAAGAATCGTTTTTCAAATCGACGTCACCACCGCGAGAAATACGGGCAATGTCTTCGGGGAATTGGTCGCGAACGGCATTAAGAATACCTGTTCCAAGTTCCCTAGCCCCACCGAAAAAACCGCTATTGTCCGGCAAGTCGTCAACCGTAATCGGAGTATTGGGATTCACCTGATTATACTGGTCAACAGCAGCTTGGAGCTTTTGATCGTCAGTAGAGAGTTCGCCTTGCGGTGTGTCATTATGAAAGAACCCCTCGTTCGCAAGCTCTTCTTGCGCCATTTGGAACAGGGTATCGCGGTCGTAAAAGCCCATTATTCCCTCGCTTTACTGCTGTGCAAGTTGAGTGTTTCCGGTCAGCCCAAGATATTTCAAGATTTTCAAATATTCTGCATAGTGTGGGCTGTCATGGAGTTGACCTTTGCCGTCCCTAATCTTTTCAGAAGGTTTGACCATAATCCGACGGGCTTGTCCGTCCTCTCCCTTTGCCCAAATAGTTCCATTTTTCGACATTTGGGATTTTCCACGATATTGCGCGAGGGGGTGCCCCCCTTGAGGGGGAGTATTAGAAGCGACTTGAACGGGCTGCGGTTTGGGTTTTACTGGTGCCAAACCAAGGCCTTGTGAAGCGGCAGGGACTCTATGGTTCGCAACAATGTCGGGATCGGTCCTGGAAGGACCACCTCCATTCTCTTCGTTGAGAACTCTCTGCGCTCCATCCGGCCCAAGTTGTTTGGTGAGCTTTTTTATTTTCTCAATTTCTGCCCGCTCTTCTTTGGTCGGATCGGGATCGATGTATCCAAGTTTTTTGCTGTACTGGAGCCACCTACGAGCCATGCTGCGAGTTTCATTGGAAAGAGCCGGGTCTTGCGAAATCCCAACTACTTTCTGAACAAACGGAATGCGATCAGCTTCCGGCATAGATTCCATATCGTCGCCGGTCGGAAAGACAAAGGTGTTACCTTCACCGTCTTTCACGCCTTTGAGTCCTTTGGTCATATCGTTGAGGGCGTCACGGTATCGCTTGAGAGTAGCGTCGCTAGCCTCACGCCCGGCCTTTGCCTGCGCCAAGCCCAACTTCCCCTCGTTCAGTTCGGTTGCGCTTTCCCGCTGCTTGATAAGAGCCTTGTTGCCTTCAATGGCGGTCAGGTCTTTCTCTCGGCCAAGGTTCTCGATCTTGAAATGCTTCTTCAATTCAGCCATAGAACGGACAGTTACCGGGTCGCCGCCGTCCTCAGAAAAAACGAGATAATCCAAATCGGACAGGTCGTTGATATTCTTCTGTGGGACAATGGTGTAAGTCCTTCCGTCTTTCATGCCCTTGGCGTACATATGTTTGGACGGGTCACATTGGTACGTCAGGTTCCCCTTTTGAATGGCTGCGGCGTGTTGCGCCCCTTGCATAAAGAATTGCTTTTCATCCATGCCGGAAATCATCTGCCAGACATCCTTCATGGGCATTCGCTCGCCGGTCGCGGTGTTGCCTTGATTGGAGTCCAAATAATGAACGCCAAAAGTCTTAGTCTTCGAGTCGTAGTCACCGAGGCTGTATGGAAGCGGAGCCTTCGAACTCAAAAGCTCAATACCCTTGATCGCTTCGTCCGTCTTGCCCTCGGCCAGCAGGGAATTCACACGCTGTTTCCCGGTCAAAAAATCAGTATATTTAGATGCAAGGATTTTCTTTCGATTCTCCATCAGCGTGGCTTTGCCCTGCTCAGTTTGTGAATATGTATCCACAAGTCCAGCATACGCGGCAACCTCCGCACTGTTCGTCGGTTTGATTGCGCTAAAGTCATAATTGTTCTGTTGAAGAACAGGAATATAGTTGTTTGCTGCGGTACGGATAGCCTTGTTCTCATTTGCCTTGGCAATCGTGTCTTGATGGCCGAGTCCCGTGGCGTACTGCCCCTGCGCGGCAATCCAGTTCTGTTCGGTCATACCGTCCGGTCGCTCTCCACCTGACTGCAAAGCCTTGAGCCCAAGCCCAACCTGTTCGCGGTTCTCTTTCTCGCGGCCAATTTCTCCAATCTGCTCGTCGTAAAGCTGATTGCGCTTCATACCTGACATCAGGCCGACGGCACTGCTTGCCATCTTCAATCCGTCTTCTGCCGTAGGGCGGCCCCATTTATCTGGCATATCTAAAACTCCTTATGAGAGAAGGTATCCGAGTGCTCCGACGCCTGCGCCGATGCCTCCACCAATAGGACCACCAAGAGCAAAGCCAGCCATTCCCATCCCTGCACCGGACATTAAAGCCCCGCCTGCAGTTTTGCCGGGCGGTGTGGTCGTGACTGTCTTTTCCTGCCCCATCTTGCTCAAAGTGCTGGCACCTTGGCCCATGCCCTGCAACGCCTTGGCTGAAACATCTTCAATTGGGTATAATCCGAGTCCTGCCATGGTATCCCCCTACATTACCGGAAGGCCGAAATTGCTGGCCCCCTGGAGTCTACGGAAATTCTCTGTTTCCGCGTTGGTTCTGGCGTTGTCTTTCGCCATGCCTGTGTTACGAGCTCGGTCCATATTCAGCGCGTTCATTGCACTGATGAGCTTGCCGGAAGACGGGCTTCCACCCATGCGGCCAGACTGACGAGTAAGCATCTTCCCGGCGTCCTTGTACTGCCCGGCCATGGTCGCACCGGCCTTGCCCATGCGGTCCTCGATGTTCACGCCGTTGATAGCCTGATCGAGATACATACCCGTTGCTTGAGTCTTCGCGGGAAGCAATCCGAGATTTGCGGTATTCTGTGCGGTTGTGAGAGTGTTCTGCGATTGCTGCGCTTCGGTCTGCCCAGGGAGGAGCTGCTGCGCTGCCTCAATCTGCGACAACCCCAAGGAAGTTTGACCGGGTAAAAGGGCTTGCTGACTTTCTATTTGCGATTTCTCAAGCCCCGTCTGCAAAGGCATGAGCTCCATGTTCGAAGCTATCTTCGCCTTCTCAAAATCGGCGTTATTCTCCATCCAGAAGTCGTAATATCCACGACCCATTTCCAGTTCTTCTTCTGCGACGGAAGCCATGCGTTTGTTATATTCGTAGTCGATGGAGTTAGTTGTAGTAGAACCGCCTCCCTTGCACAACGAGACAGGCCCGTCATACTCATAAGATACTTCCTCGATCACTTCTAGGGTTGCCATGTCGAAGACGATCTTCTCATAAACCTTCATCGTAAATCCTCCCGTGTGAGGGTAATAAGTGTCGCTTCTTCGCTCTGCCCCGTGTTCCCGTTGAAAACGCCGAGCGGGAGCAAGCCACCGACCTGGCCGCCGCATTTCCTCACATATCGCAATGCCAGCCTGTGCCGTGTCGGGAGAATCCCGACGAGCATATCCAGCAAGTAGCCGTGTTCGTCTTCCATGGTCAGGAGCTTGGTCAGCACCCACTTGCCGAGCTCGACCGACTTGCCATGGCCCCAAGTATTCTTGAACAGGCAGAAATGATACTGAACCCACTTCTCTTGGAACCGATCCAACCAACACACGCCGACCGGGACGCCATCAAAAAACGGTATGAAAAGATGGCAGCCGGGAGACTTCACGAACTCAATCCACTTCTCCGCGTCGGTGATCTCTCGCTCAAGGAATACCTGTGACGCCGTGCCGTCTTGCTGCATCTGCACAAAGAGCATCGCCAAGAACTCGTCTGCGATGTCCTCAGTGTAAGGAATAAGGCCGTATCCGGTGTGTTGTTCGCTCATGCTCTATTCCTCACTGATCGCCATGTAATTGACCGTGCCCTCTGCCAGGGTATTCGCCCCGGTTAAAGTTACGGAAATGGAAGTAAATTCTACTTTGGTCAAAAGCGCGTCAGTGCCTTTGCGCCAATACGCAGTATAGCCAACGCTATTCAGCGTGGCGGTATTAGTCATATAGCTGTTTGTACTGTGGGATAGTGACCCTGATGTAGGTGAAGACGTTAGCGAGGTTGTCCCTGTCCCACTAAAAGTTGCCGTTCCAGCAGCCCCCGAACAAGTCACGGTCACTCCACCAATTGAAACTTTCGCAACAAAGTCATTTGTTACGGTGTGGGTATTCGTCAGGTTGCCCGAGATATCTATTTGATATAGCTCCCAAGCCCCATCCGAGGGGGTAGAAGCTGCCGGGATACTAAAAGAGTCACTATGAACAGACTGCCCGATCCATACGCCGGAGAGGGTGTTATTAAGGGAAGAAGCCTCTTGCGTGTCATATGACATAGACGCTGGAAACGTGTTCGCCCCGTCGTCCGTTGCTGACAATTTAAGATAAACCGAGTGACCTGTGGCCGAGGCCGTAAGCCCCGAAATGGAAATGCTACCGGGATAATATCCAGTTGAAGAGGTTGTTATAGACCTCGTATCTTCCACAACACCATCCACATAGACACTCAAAATTGCGGTTCTTTTATGCCATATGCCGACGGTATCGGTTGGCTTATTCGCCTTAAACTCATAGTCAATGGTACACGCCGAACAATAAGGGGGTGTCGTATATGAAGCTGTTTGTGCAGCAACTCCATCCTGATCTTCTGATTTAGAAAGCAACACATCAAAATCAACAGTCCCGGCTGCGATGACAAGCCGAGCATTGCTCATAAATCTGTAGACATTAGGGGTGCCGCTGACCTCTTCAATGTCAGTAACTTCCATGTTTAACGATTGGTGAACTGTGTTGTTGTCCTTATCGAACGTCTTTAAATTCCGTGGAGAAAGTTGGATCTTGGGCGGCGTAACCCAATAACCGGGCAACGTCAGCCATACTCCGTTTGACACCCACCCCTGCTCCATCCTTTTTAGAGACTTGTATTCCCGGTGTGCGCCGCCAAACCAACGATAATAGGTGATATCGCTGCCGGTCATAAGCATATAATCCTTGCCGACTGCTACGTTCCCGTTGACATCGAGAGCTCCATTCGGCCCCATCATTAAGCGGGTAACGCCACCAGTAGTATCAAGCAGGAAATTCCCGTCACCGCCAAAAATTTTGGCCCCTTCCATAAAACGAAAAAGCCCATCTACCCCAAGCTGAATCTGAGCAGAGGCAGACAGAAATGCACCGTTGATAATGTCGCCATCCAAATGCTTGGTCAGGATCGCGCCATCCACAAACATATCACCGTTGACGCCGATAGCGGTCTGACCGTCCACCGTACCGACCACAAAGACCGGAACCGGACTTTCAAGCCCTGCGCTCGGCTGCAACACCTGAAACGAGTCGGCAATGACTCGATGAATAGTGTCGTATTTGTTGTCGTCAGTCAGCGAGGACAACAAATCGTTGATCGTGGCCGAGGAATCGGCAGGGACGACTCGCCCGCCGTTGTTCGGTTCCCATGGCGAATGATTACCGGGCCAGTTCTGTGTTCTGAGCCAGTAAGTATGTGAAGCTTTGGTATTCAGGCCGGAATGAATGAACTCCCCAATCGCCTTGTAATTCTCTTTGCTCGGGAACGAGTAGATACCGACTCGGATTGCGTCGCTGATACTCTGCGAGCCAAACGCGCAGTATATTTCAACGTGGCTCAAGTCGCTGTTGTATGACGGATTGGTCCAAGTCAGTTTGTTGGACACGACCATGGACGTAACAGCCAGATCACGCGGCGGGTTTGGCACACTGTCACCACGAACAATGCGAGAGAAGTCGTACTCCGCGTCCGTACCGACACCCTTTTGACTGACCTTGAGCCCCATCTTCTGCAAGTCTTCAAACGTCACCACGGCCTTGAGCGCGGTATTTCTGCGCTTGCCCTGCATGGTTTCAATTGTTTCTTTGACGGCAGTAAGGAACGCTTTGGTTGAAGCGTCCACTCCGGCAGGAACAGCCGGAAGGTTTGGAGATTGCTTGCCTCTAACCGGCATACTGCAACTCCGTGATACTTGCGGCCATACGGACTTCAAACACTTTCGCCGTGCCTTCTACCTGAAACTCCCAATCGTATCCCTTCACGCCGTTGGTCAGACGGAACGGTTCGTCATTGGTTATAATCTTGGTTTCTTGGTGAACACCATTGCGGTACACCTTGAAGTAAACCGGATCACCGACGGCCTGTGCGCCGTTAATTCTGGCTGCGCCAAGATTAAGCGGGGTCGAGTGGAAGAAGTCTTTTGATTTCCAAGTGTAGGTCATGGCCGTGGCTGCGCCTTCCCACTTCTCAATGCGATAGCTGGTGTCGTCGTAGGTCAGAAGATACAGGGCGTCGTCTTCGGTATCGACATGGCCGCCGTAGACCTTTTTCCCCATAAGGGAAATATTGCCGACGTCCTGCGATTCAAAGTCGAAGATAATACCGTTTCCGGTCCCTTCGAAGAATCCGATATACTGACCGTCTTGATAGAACCCGATCAATGAAGAAGTAGGCAAATCCCGCCATTGATCCTTGGTGTAGACGCTGCGAGTCAAAACCGTTTGACCTTCAGGACCAATCATAACCAACCCATCAGGCGAGGCATAAATTACGCCGCCTGGAGAGTTGGCCACCGACCGTTTGGAAATACAAGCCTGATTGTAAGACACCTTGTCCATGGACAGGGATTCGGGATCAAGACCGCCAATTAAATGAGCATGGCCCGTGGTCAGCACCACAACCGTTTGATTGAAGTAGCCGCCGGTCACGATGTCGTGGGGTACAGAAAGACGAAAATTCCAAGGGTAAGCATATGGGATATACGACTCTGAGGGATAAACTTCCTTGTCCTTAAACGCGAAAAACAGCCCGTTGCCTGTGTGCATCAAGCCAAAAGCATCATCCGGCAGTTTGTTCCAATTCTCAGTAGGCAGAACCTCGGAACTCAAATCAGAATCGGCAACGTTGTCAGTGAAACTCGTCTCGCTCGCAGGGATGTCGGCAGCCGAAGAGGAGTACGGCACAAGCTGAAACTCGGCAGAAGAATCACCAGAATTCAATCTGTAGACACGATAATGAGAAATAGACACCCCGGCCAAGGTCGGAGGGGTAAAGTTCGTCAGGACGCAAGATTGTCCCGTTTTGACCTCAAAGACTCCGGTCGGGTCGGAAGGCTCTGATTCCTCACCCCATGAAGTGACGTAGGTGTAAACGTAGGAGGTGGACCGTTCAATTTCTGCGTCTTCCGCGACACTGGCCGGGGAAAGTTGTACATTCAAAGGCGCGGAAGGCTTCGGAAGACCAAGCCGCTTTGTCTCGGTTGGGTAGGTGTCAGCCGCCCCACTCGTTGCCAAAGTTGCGTCAGTTTGCTTCGGGTAGCTGTCTCCAGTGAAGTGGATACGGCTATCAGCATCGTTGACGGCAGCTTCAACCACATCCACCACGCTCGACCAGTACAGCCAAGTCCCGTCCTTGAGTTTGTAGATCGAGCGAATAGCACCCGCTTTCGAAATCGGGTTTGGGTTCTGAGCTTCCAAGTCCATAAGCGGGGAAAGAATCCCGCGTTTGGTATTGCAATTCTGAGAGACTTGGGCGTTGACCGCTTCCAAGTGTTTGGGAGAAATGCGCGGCTTCGTTGCAAAAAAGGCAGGGACCACAATAGGTGCGGGCATCAGGCAAGCCCCCTTTCGATCTTGCCTATTTGCTGTGCCAGCAACAGGTAAGCATCCTGTTCAAAGATATCGAGTCCGTACCGCGTGGCAATGAATGCTGCGGCCTTGTAGACGGAGATTGGCTTGGACTCGTCAAGACATTGAACCGCAAAGGCTCGAACTTCACTTCTCAGCTTCCACTTTTTATCTCCCCTCAGCCAAGACCAGAAGGTTTTCCAAGGTGCAGCCTTAAAATCGTCTATGTGCTTCTGCTCATGTGCGCGAAGGCCGGTATCGTCACGGTACTTTTTCAGAATGAAGGCGACCGGGCCGATTGCACGACCCGCGAATTGCTCAGGGACCAGACGGCGGGAGTTGGTGTAGATAATCATTTCTACACCCCCGGCACGGCTACGCCGGTAGGAACATGCTTCGTGCCGTTTTCAATGACGTTGGCAGGAGTGGCGTTATCCGTGGTAGTCACCACGTAGTCAACTACAGGGATTTCGCCTTTGTGTTGGGTCAAGTCCATTACTTCGACGTAATGGATTTGAACGACATACTCGCCGCCCGACTCCACTAGCTCTTCAGTCCAGATAACCCCATGTCCGCTTGCGGCGGGGTCAATGGCGTCGTGCTTAACGGTGTCGACCAACTGGCCCACGCTACCCTCGCGGTAGGACTTGACCACCGACGAGTCGATAGCAACCGTTGCGCCAGTCGGCACGTTGCCAGTCAGCCATGACACAAAGTCAGCGTTGCCTGCGCTTTGCGTATAGTGGACGACTCCAGTACGTGCCACGGCCTCAAGGGTCGGGGCGGGTCGTGGTACTAAGGCTTCGTGGTTATATACAATTTTGAGAGTTTCGGCAACGCCAAGAGCTGTGGTCAACGTGATAGAGTTGGCCGTAGCATCAAAAGTCCAACCGGTTTCCTCGACGTAGGTTGTGCCATTGAACCGATAGACCCCACTCGGCGCGGCCTTGGCCGGACGATCAAGTTTAAAAGTCTTGCGGACCCCATCGCCCAACTGACTCTGCCAACCTTGATCGCTTTTGTAGCCAACGTTCAACACGCCGAGGATGTCTGCGATTTCGTAGATGTGGATACTGTCATAAGATACTGTTTCGCCTACAGCATCAGCACCAACATACACATACCCTCCATCTACTCCTGCGGGTATGATGATTGTATTTTTACCTAATGTTAGTGGGGTATGTTTAGCGTCTATACCATTCCATTCGCGAATATAGGGAGTGCCTGTAAGCGCGGTGACATTGACAACAGCCATGATAGATACAGATGTGGGCAAAGCCTCATACATGATATATGACAATGCACCTGTGGCATCATAGTCTGCTGTGGCTACGCCGTTAAGTACGGTAGCCTCACCACTAAGCACTCTACCGGCGATAGCGCCATCTTCAAGTAGGTACGGGTCAGGGGCAACGTCGGTCAGTGGCGTTGAGTTGTCGATAGTGATGGTGGTAGGGGTAGAGCCTTGGACAAGCTCCGCTCCCCACAAGTAAGCCTCTTCTCCAGTAGATGCCGAGTCAATAAAGTCAACGCGAACAAGAGTCGGTATACCCGCAGTTAGCATAGTTGCGGATATACGTTGCCATTCAGCACTTAGAGTCACTGGATCAGAGAATTTATAACCACCATCATAAATAGCTATTGATGCCTGCTTTCCAATAGAAGACCCCTTACCTCTTAACCAGATCGAGGCAGTGTAGATGTCAGAAGCTAAACCAGTAAGAGTATAACGAGCCTGCGGGTCTGCGGTAGATGCTGTTCCGATAGACACAGGCTTACTATTGTTAGGTGCAGCTACTTCATTAGTATTTGTAATGGTACAACTCTGTGCAGCCCACGTTGTTGTAAAGTCAAACGGCTCTGCTATTTTATTCTGTGTGGCATTCAACTTTGCACTATCATCCCGTCTTGCATTAAGCGCGGCGTACATCTCGGCAGGAGTGTCAACATCGTTGCCGATGAATGTTTCAGGCCGCGTAATCGGGCCGGGGGTTTTGTTGGCGGTGTCCTCTTCTCCAACAACAACCATCACATCACCCGTTGGGTCGGGGATTATTTGCCCTACTTTTGGCGTCAGTTCAACATAGACGCTGCCGCCACTCGCTACCACCACGGCAAGGGGGAATACTCCGTTGCTAGTAATCGCAAACATTTTTTTATCTACTGCCAGTGTCTCGCGGTCATACGCATCACTAGGCCACGCATCCACGCTGCCCCCATCACTCAACACCCATACTCTGGTAGGGCCGATTGTCCGAGTTGTATTGTACGCGCTGACAAATGGAAGACTGCCAATAAATGTAGTATTCCACGGCCCCTCACTCCCAACCATCGCGCCGGAAATCAGGTCCGCGCCCGACTCGTTCAAAAAACGGAGCGAATCGAACAGCCACTTGTCTGTCAATATGCCTTGCAGTTTGGTGTAAATATCCAGCAAGCCAGCCGGGGTGACGGCTTTATCGCTCAAAGTGTGTGCGATAGCTTCGGCAGCCGTGGCGAGTTCCACTTCACCGGGAATCTCGGTCGTCGCAAGCTGCACAGTGCGGTCGAGCTTATCCCATGTCGCTCCGTTGAAAACCGCCCAATCTCCTACGGCATAGTCAGTAGTATTGACCGAGCCATCAGCAGAGGCGGCGTAATAATCTCCCTTGTCAGGCGATGCAGGATAGCCAGAAGCCGGAACAAACGTCCCTTTGTACTCCATGGCCCCAACAACTGTTTCAGGAAGCTGAGACACTGGAACCTTGCCGCCCGCGTCGAGTCCGGCCACGCCGTTTGCTACGCCCTTCTCACTGGCCGGAACCTGTTCGACGTCCAATACGTTACCAAGCCCGACTTGCGTTTTGGTGACGCCGTGTGGGTTTGCTACGTCTGCTTCGTGGGCCGTCTGCGCGTCTGCACCGGCTGTAATAGCTGCGGCATTGGCGGCAATCCCATCAGCATTGGTGGAAATATCTGTGGAGTTCTGGTCGATGTCAGCTTGCATCACAACAGAAATGGACCGCTTGTCATACGGCGGAAGGTCGGCAACGTCAGCCAGGTTACAATCTCGGTTCGGGATCGTGACGTAATAACGCTGAATCTTGCCCGTATTCGGGTTGATAACCTTAAATTTGTATTCGCTGCCTTCTGTTCCGAGCTCGTTGGGGAACACTGCCAGGATACAAGAACCGAGAGAATTGGTTTCGGCTTCAATGTAAGTCGGGACCACAAGCCCTTCATACTTCTCGGTCGTGGTCAGTTTCGCAACAACGTGTGCGCCTTCGACCGGATCACCGGCAGAGTCGTTAACCTGGACAGTGACGTTGACGGTAGGGATCGCCATTACATGAAGCTCCTTGGCTTAACTTGCAAAGAACGCTTCGCCCCGCCCGTAATGGCGCGGATTTTGGCAGAAGCAATGCCGTCTTCGAACAATTCGTTTTTGATCTGTGCGCCGGGGATGTCTTCCCACTCGCGCCCGCGCATAGCCTTGAGAGAAGCTACTGCGCCGTAGGCAATGTCTTTGCCCCAATCTTCCATCAGCCCTTCGGGTATCCCGGTAGAAAGAAGCGTCGGCTTGAGTGCGACGGTCGGGATCAGCTTGGTATCCTGGCTGATCATTACCAATATGGTCACGATGTCAGTGGTGGCGGTGAAGTGCGTTCCCGCAATCAATTCTTCTCCATTCAAATGGCTGACGGAAATAACCTCGCAAACTCTCGACTCCTGCGGCGGGTCAAGGTCTGCGGTGGCGACTCCAGCCGGGAAAAAGAGATAATCCAAGTCTTTCTGCCAAATCTGCGAACGCTGGCAGAAAGTGATAGCGGCCCGGCGAATCTCGTTGACGATCTGCGCCTTCGGGCATTTGTCCACTTCCGGCAGGACGTAAGGGAGAAGAGTTTTCCAGAGTACGTTTGCCATGTGCTACTCCACAACCTTGACTTGTTTCGGGTAGAAAAGGTCGGCCTTGAGCTTGACGCCGAGCGACTGATAAAAAGCGTTGAAGCGGTGCTGCGCCTTTGCAAAGTTGGCGTCGGAGTTATCGCCAGCAAACACCTGATAGAGAATCCAATCCTTGATAGGACCGGCAAAAGTTTCAGGCAAAGGTACGTCGTCGTCAGGTCCGGTAATGGAAGTAGGTTCAGCCGAGTACGTCATGGAAATGTAGACGTTCTCGCCAGTGGTAACGCCAGGATAGACCCAATAGGTCGAGGGGTTCGCCACCGCGTCATATGCGTAGTTGTCGATCTCGGTTCCGGTTGTGGTCCAATCAAACGCCTTCATCGCGTCCTTGGCAGAAATAAAAATGGGCTCGCCCGGTGTAAGGCCGTCCGAACCCATGTTTTGAATGACTTCAATCAGGCGCAGCGCGGTCTTCGAAGCTCCGTTCACCCCATTTACGGGGAGAGCCTGCATAACTCCATTGCCGAGCTTGATAGCTTCGGTGTGGGCGGTAGCGTCCGGCCTCTGCAACGCAATCTCACGGACTGCGCTATTAAAAAGGTCGGTCATGCTGACAACACCCGCCGTGATTGCCCACGGCCAGCGTTCGCCCGTCGGGTTGGCGAGGTCTTGCAGAACTCCAGAACAGAGCAGGAAAATTTCACTTGCCTTCATGGTCGCTCCTTAAAGAGTCTGGAAGGGGAAACGCGAGACGTTGCGAGATCCGATGATTCGACCGGACTTGTCTCGGTCGTATTCCGTCTTCACCGCATCGCGCAGGGTGTTGACGACGACCATGGGAACTTCGACTTCTTCGTCGCGCTTGATCTGGAACCGACGACCATTGGCGTTCAGAAAAACGTCTTCCTTCCCGTCGAACTCGGCGGAACTCGGAATAATGATTGTTACAGTCTCTTCCGGTTCGTCGGGGACAGGTTCGTCTTCCTCCGTATCAGGTTCGACGGCCTTGGCGTTTTCCATTGCCTTTACCTTGGCTTCAAGCTCCGCGACTTTAGCCTTGGCTTCCTCGGCTTCCTTCGCTTCTTTGGCAGCTTCGGTCTTTGCCTCTTCCGCTTCTTTCTGAGCGGCTTCCAGGGCTTCGTCCGTCTGCGTTTCGGTGTCGTTGTTGTCGCCGGTCAACGCATCAGGGACGCTGGCGTCGGTGGGGGCCACATTATTAGGGGCCACTTTCGCTTTCTTCTTACCCATGGGACTTCCTCCAAATTAAAAAAAACGAGGGGGAGAAATTCCCCCTCGTCATAGGGTTACTGAATTACTGGACTACAGCTTGACGCAACACTCGGCGCGAGCCATCCAAGCATCGTTCAGGATGCAGGCTGCGTACATGGTCTTCCAACCAACCGAGCCACACTGACCAAGCTGGTCGCCGCCACGAGGGACGTTGGGGTTCAGGACCATGGGAGTGATCGCCTTCTTGCCGCGCAGAGGAACAACACCGAAGGCATGCTGTGCCAGATAAATGACCGGGTACACATCGGCACTGGTGCCGGTAGTGGAGATCATCAAGCCCTTGGCTCCGCCTGCATCAGCGAAGGGTTCGTAGAGAGAGGATGCGCAGTAACGAACCTCTTCAACTGTGCCGATCTCGCCGGGAAGTGCCTGCTGAGTGCCGTATTCGGCAACGGGAATGAATCCGGTCATGTCACGGATGGAACTGGAACAGTCGGTGTGACAAAGGCCGATAAAGCAAGCACCAACGGGGCTGGTGTTATGGTTCGGAGAGCCGTCAAGGAACTGAGTGTGACGCTTGCCGTTCATGGCAAGGATGCCACGAAGGGCGCGACGCTGAACTGCCAAAGTCAACTCGGTATTGACGTCGGTACGAGCTGATCCGTTGGCGTAGAAGACGGAGGTTCCGCCCTTGATAACGCCGTAGCTGACGAGCTCAACAGTCTCGGAGGCCTGTTCGCCGGTGATGCCCATGTACTCTTTGAGTACGGGGTCTTCGTGGGTGTCCACGATAACATCAGTGAGTTCAACGTAATCACCGTACTGTTCCAGGTTGACGGTTACATCCGTCTTGGTCCCGGTCTTGCCGGAAGGAGACACGCCCTCAGTGAGAGGGGTCAGGGCCGGAGCCAGGGAGTTGTAACGCCTGAAAATCTGCGTCTTGGTGTCGTTCTTTTCCAGGGGGCGGGAATCAGCAAAACGCTCGATGAGACGAAGCGGTACGCCACGTTCCAAAAACTTCTTGCATGCCTTGCCTGCGGTACGGGGAGAAATGTCGCCGTAATTCATGAGTTACCTCGTATGGTATCGCCCGCCCTAGCCGTGTGTGCTAGTCCTCATCCCATCCAGCATCGAAATCATCTTTGCTGCCTTTGGACTTGGGGAGCGGGCCGGGTTTCGAATCAACCGCGAGTGCTGCGTTGGCTGCCGCCTTGGTCTTTTCATCGACCGGCGGTGTTGCCTGCGTTTCTCGCGTGGCATTGAACTCGTTGATCAGCGAGGCGACCTGTGCAGGGGTTCCTTTTTCAATAACCGCGAACTTCTCCGTGGCTGTTGCGTAAGGCTGCTCTCCAACCCATGTTCGAAGGTCTTGGTGGTACTGTTGACTCTCCAAGGCTCTGTCAGGGTTGGTGGCTAAATCCTCGTAGCCGTCAACGGCGGCGTAAACTGCCGCGTTATGCGCTTCGTTCGCGCTCTGCTGAACTGTTTGATTGATGACTTCGCCCTGCTCGCTGACCTGTGCAGCCGCATCGCGTGCGGTTTGAACGGTAGAGGCCTGGATCAAAGCCATGTCGGAGCCGTAGTCCTCAAGGACTCCACGGAGCCGTTTGCCATCGGTGGTGTCTTCTTTGAAGAGGGCCGCGAGTTGCGGGTCTTCTTTCTCGACTGCCGCCAAGTCATCTTTGAGCTCGTCGGGAACTTCGAAATCACTGGCTGCTTGCTGTACCGGGACAGCCGGGGCCGGGTCGGGAGCGACCGGGGGGGCTGCCGGTTGGGAGCGAAGGGCTTCCAGTTCATCTCGCAACTGAGCTTTCTCGTTGCGTTCCTTCTCAAGCCGACCGAACATGGAGTCGTAGCCGTGGGCCTTCTCCTCTGTGCTCAGTTCTTTTTCTGCGGCCTTCCCTTCCTGATCGGGGGCCAACTCGCCGTCTGCATTGGCTGCATCGGCTTCGGGCGCGTCGTCGGAGTCGTCCGCATCGTCGTCGGTAAAATTGTTGTCGTCAGTGGAGGCCGAATCTTCATCGGGGGCTCCGGCAGTCTCATCAGCAAACGCTTCTGCGAATTCCTGTTCTGCCTGTTCCTCTGCCGTCATTTGATCTTGGTCTTTCATCTTTCCTCCGGGCCGCATGGTGCGGGGGCCGTCGTTTGATGGTTAAGCGGTGTAACCGCCCGGTTTCTGTGCTTTGAACCCATCGGGAGCCATGTCTTCCAAGGCTTCCTTGAGTTCGGTAATCCGGCCTTGCAGCCGGAACATTTCTTTGGTGTCGAGCTCGGTTTCCAACTGCTCGCGCTTCTGATTGATTCGGTCCTCGATGTAGGAACGAACGAGCTTGACTGCGGGGGTGTCCCAACTGTTTTTCAAAGCTCTAAGGTCGTTGTCAGAAAAGATCATGCTCCGACCTCCTGAGGTGCTGCGGTCTGCTGTTGCTGCTGGATGGCTCCGCCGAGCATCTGAGTAAGAGCGGCCTGCGGATCAAGCCCTCGCTTCTCCATCTCGCCCACGATGGCCTGAACATTGGCGGTCGCCTCTGCTGTGGCCTGCATGGTCATTTGCTTTTGCTGCCAATCCTCATACTCGCGGTCGTCGCGGAGAATTTCGGGGTCCAGATCCATGGATTTGAAAATTTCTTCAAGGAGCTCATCGTCTTTGACTCTGCCTTGGAAACGCGGGTTGTCAGTGAGCGCGACGGCCTGCGTCATGCGCTGCGCCTGAATCTCCTTGGCAATGAGAGCGGAAGAGCCACGGGCAACAATGTCGAAGTCTCCCTTGATGTCCTCGCGGGGGTTGAACTTCATGTTCCAGTGGTAGAGAGCCTTGATAAAAGGCTTGGTGATATTGTCGTCGAAGTCTTTGACGATATCCTTCAACGGGATACTGGCCGCGCCCATGAGCATGGACAAACCGGAAGCTGTGTCACCAGCCCCGCGCACAGCAGCGTTGTCGCCTTGCATAAAACGAGGCGAGGTCAATTCGTCAGAAAACTCGGAGAACATCTTGGTAATGCTCATGAGTTCGGGAGTATGGGACGGGAGCTCAAACACATTGAAAGCGGATCGGACATCGACGCCGGACTTAAACGGCCAGACCTTCCAACCATGTACGTCGGTCGGGTCCACTCCATCGGCCAGAGCACGAACATTCACACCAATCTGAGGACCGGAAGCGATAGCGGCGTTGTCGAGGGTCATTCGAACGGAAGCGTTGATACCCATTTGACAATCACGCATGACGGTCGGGATACCATTCCCGTAGAATGAGCTTTCGTCCTTGTCGTAAAAGAAGAAGTGATATGGGATTTCTACGCCTTCGATGGGAGAAATGACGGCTTTGATTACTCGGTTGCCAACCATCCAGACGTTTGCTGGGAAAGACTCGCCAGCGCGTTCAGGCTCTATCTCAACGCCAGCCATGACAAGCTGATGTCCCTGGACATATCCCCAACGCTCGTAGACACGGAAGCGACCGGACAAATCGGGAGATGAAGTCTCAAGCTCGCCCATTACCCGAAGGTCAGTCTCGTATTTTTTGATTTCTGCATCACCTTGAGGGTGATCCAGAATATATTGACGGATGGTCCGTTCGGAAAAATTAGGCATAAGAGCCAAATCCATGAGCTCATTGGGCATCATGAGGTGGTCTTGCCAAACAAACCGCATCTTCTTTGGATCGGTTACGCTGATATCGGGGTACGTGTTCCAGATGGAAACAAATTCATAGGCAGGCAAAAGCCCTGCGTCTTCATGACGGGCAAGAGTCCATTGACCTGTTGCCTCGTCGATGGTGTAGCGATCACGGACACGCTTTTTAACGAGCGGCCCTTTCATACAGCCAGTGCCGAACTTGAAGGCATTGCCAAGAAGGTCATTGCACACACGCCGATAACTCGGACTGCCGGGAGATTCGACCAACTGGTCGGACATAACGCGAGTCATGTTCTCGGCGTTCTTCTTGGCTATGTCGCGGAGAATGGCGTCTTCGTCGATGTCGTCGGGGCTGACACCTTGCTCGATGAGCTCGGCGGCTTTCTCCTGAATCATCTTGGGATGGACAACAGGTTCGGGAGTGGATGAAATGCCCCAATTCTTTTCACCGTTGGCCTGAAACAGAATGTCCATGGCGCGGGCTTTCGTGCCGTCAACCTTCGTCTTGGTGACGCGAAGATTGACCTTCGACCGTTTGGGGTCCATGGCTGCCAGAATTTCGGGATCGTAAACGCCTTTAACTTGGCGGAGATCACGAAGCCAACGCTCTTCATAGAGTAACCGCTGGTTTGCTACCTCGTCGAACTCAGCACGAAGGAACGAGCCGAGCGCGTCAACATTGGCTTTTTCTTGCTTGGATTCTTCCGGCTGCTGTTCGGTCGTGGTCATTCCTGGCGTCCTGTCTGGTTGAGGAGACATTGGTAAACGCTGGAATTATAACCCCTGTTTTGGGCTTAAACCGCTGGTGCTAGGCTGGTCACACCCTCACGCCCCCCTGATGAGGGGTTGACAGGGTTTTAACTGAGGCCGAGGTATTGCGCGCCCACCAATAGTAGAATGGGGCTTTGACATGGACACGGAGCGGATCGGCTACCTTATCAAGATTGAGCATAAGAACGCGCCGGTCATAGGTAGGATCGGAAAGAGGTAGGCCAGCAACGTGAACAACATCGAATTCCATATCAATTGCCAAACCGATAGCGCACATGCCGGAAGTCATGTTGTCCCATCGTGTCGGGAAAACATAGTCGGGGTAAGTGTATGCTTTGGGTTCCCACTTTGAGGCTTTGATCTGTTCTGCCAGGTGGTGCGGGTGCTTCGACACAGCATAGTCAACCGGGACCGGGCTCAGTGACACGGCACGGTTAACCGCAAATACCCTCATGCCGGGGGAATAAGCGCAGACTGTCTCTTGCTGCCAGCCTGGACCGTTGCCAATGACAAGGGCGGCTTTCATGGCTACCACCCTCCTATCGTATCCGCGACCTTGGCAGTTTGCCCTTGATACCTATTGCCCATAGTGCCTAGATCGAGCTCTGCTAAAGCGTAGAGAAACGCGGCAACAGGTGGGAACTCTTCGGGGTGACGCTTGAGGTCGGCAGGCTGGAGCGTCTGATAATGCCCTGCGACTTCACAGTCTCCGAAATGAAGGGTCTTGCGCTTGGTGGTACGCTTGGCGACCAGACGGTCGTAGAACCGGAACACTTCGCTTTTTTCGCTACGGTCATACATTGGCGGGGAGTTAAGCTCGACCGGAGCTTTCCGCATCCGGTAACGATGCTCTTCATTATAGTCATCCACCAGCAGGACATTATTATTATCCATGGGCGTCATCCACTCTTTGCAAAGGGTGCGATCCTGCAACATGGCCACGCGGGAAAGGAGTTCCTGAAAGTCGTCGGACTTGGTTTCACCGAGTACGAATACATGGTGCTGGTGCATCTCAGGGTCTTTGCGAAGGATCTCCCCCAACACGACGGCATGACCTGACGATGAATTGAACGGGAAAGCCAGACCACCAACAATGCGCTGGAATGTCCGCTCAGTCAGGCGGTCTTTGTAATAGTGTTCCTGCGTCCTGTAATCTACCAGCCTTTGAATAGGTGTTGCTCTCATCATGATAAATCTCTCCCTGTCGTCACAGAAGTTTCGAGGACGCGGTATCGGGTTTCATCCCCAATATGATCTTCGGCATGGGTATTAACGTCGTCGTGCTTGGTTTCGTCGCGGGGAAGCGTCGGTATAGTTCGAATGAACTGGAAGCAGTTGGAGAACACGAACAGACCGGGCTCTTCCATAGGGAACTCGAAACACGCCTTGAACATGCCGCGCATTTTCTCCCACCCGTTGATACGGGAACCAGGCTTTTTGTTAGCCTTCTGCCAATAGACATCCTCGGATTCGAAGTCGTCATTAATGCAGTTCTTGTTTTCCTCGGTCCAGATAGATGAATCTGCCGGGCCAGGCATGACCTTGAATGAAAACTTTGCTTCGCGTTCCTTGATACCCTTGGCAATCTCTTTGGCTGACATCTTGATACCCTTGTCAGGCGTTTTGCCGTCCCACCCGTACCATTCGAATATGCGGAAGAGTGTTCCAGGGGGAAATATGCGCTTTGTCCCGTCGGTCATTGTAGCCTCTGTCCCATCGGACTCGGCCCACCAGCCCACGGCGAAAGGTTTGCTCGATCCCCAATCAAATGAGCGGTTGATCTTCCATGTCTTCGGCGGGCGGAACGGCTTGATTACGTGAACGTCGCGGCTGAATACGTCGTCGAACATGCCGCCTGAAATGATATCCCAATCGCCTTCAAGCATAGCCTTGACGAGTTCGGGGGAACCGAGAGCGGAAAGACGATCCGCGTAGTCGGGGTCGTTTTCCATCAATGTCGGGTTGTCGGTGAGCTTGGCCGGAATATACTGACGGAGCATACCGCCTTCTTCCTTCTCCATCCTGCGATGTTCCATGGGGTCACAACCATCGACAAAGGATGCCTTGACCCAATTATGCCCAACTCCGCCAGGGTTTGCGCCTGAGATCACGCGAGGAAATATCCCTTGATATTCCTCTGGTACTTTCAATCCGCCAAGGCGCAGTCGCCCGCGCAGATAGCGATATATTTTGTCTGTAAAATGTGTGAGCTCGTCGAACAAAAGGAGGTGGATTTCTGCGCCCTGATACGAATACATATTCTTTTCATACTGACAGTGGCAGAGGAATATCTTTGACCCACCGGCAAAGCCGTTATTCTTTCCGTTCCTGAACGCAATGGAGTTTTCGGTATAGTTGATCTTGGCGAAACCCATGTCCACCCACTCAGCGAGCAGGACGGGAAAGGAAGTCGGCCCTTCCATATGGTTCTTGAGGAGATCAGGAGAGAGTCTGCGGAAAAGGTAAACCTGTAAACCTGGAATCAGGTATGCAAACGCAATAGCAGCCACGCGAAGAAAGTGGGACTTTCCCCCACCAGCCGCACCGCCGTACAGAATCTCGGTGGCCTGTGAAAAGAAAGCCTCAAGCTGCTTGGGGTGCAGAGGGAAGTCGAGTTCAACTTCATTTGTCATCAGATTGTGGAACCGTGCCTGAAATACGCAGGGTCGGCGTTGCTGTCTCAATCTTACCCGAATGGTTTAGGTCGAGCTTGTCACCGTACTTCTTCGGCTTGAGCTTTCCGGCCTGCCACTTGATTGTATCAACCATGAGCTTCGAACGCTGGACAATATCGGGGCGGGTTGCGTCATACTCATTGCCGTGGCGGTCCTTTCTTTTTTCAACATCCAAGCTGCCGTCAAAGGCGATGGTTCGCATCTCATCAACAAGGATTTCAGTCTGGAGTTCTTTCGCGCGTGTGTATTGCTTACGAAAGTCAGGGTGAGATTCCAGCCATCGAAAGATAGCCGGGACGCTTGGCATGTCTTCTCTTGCTGCAAGCTGCCGCAATGTATGGCCATCCACAATAAGTTCACAGATTAACGCCGCGAGCTTCTTCGTGTACTTGGACGGTCGCCCCATTTTTTTCTTTGTCTTCGCCTTCTTCTTCGCCATAAAAAACCGCCTTTAAGCGACGTATGCGAACCCAATAAAGACTTCGTTGGTTGAATCCTCGTACTTGTTCTGAACCTTGTCCTCGTTGAACATGGACAGATTGAACGGCGTTACGAGGTAAATCGGGATTCGACGCTTTTGGACTTCTGAAATCAATTCAGATTCGGGCATGTGATTCTCCATAGGTATAGACCCCAAACAAAAAATATTGAGCTATGATCTTGTGTTCCTATGCCCTGCGAATTATCGAGCCTGCGAGGTTCATCCGACCGTTACCCCGAAACGGGGTAGTGCCTGGCCGTCGTCGCCATATGCACCTTTTAAAAAATCGCGCTCGTTTATCCGTTACGCCAGGGCTTAATGCTCATGCCTGGCCGACCGGCCTCCGGGGTCCGTGAGGCCGCAGGGTTTCGGGGTGAAATTAGTTCTACTGCTTTGCCTTGAGCGTGGTTTCAACCGCGACCAAGCGTTCGGTGTTGTGGTCCGTCTTGATGTCCAGCCGTTCAACATCTTTCTTTGATGCGAAGTGCTGATGAAGATTGAGTTGGCAAAGTCGCTGCGCTTCCTCGTATCGATCAATACGTTCATGAACGCGGGTTATCTGTTCCTTGGTATCTGCTGCAGTTGCGTCCACCTTCTCCGATAAATCTCCGAAGAGTTTTTCGATTAATTTTTTAAGGAGCCATAGAACGAATCCGCTTGAACCGACGGTCGCTGAAACTGTGAGAGCGGTGTTTGCGAAAAGAGTTTCAGTCACGACTACCCCAAAAGTTTTTTGTTTAGAGCTTTTGCCGTGGTTCTATCTGCGAAGAACCAGCAAAAAGCGGTGGAGAAGAGAGAGAAGATTGCGCGGAACCCGTAGTCAACTATCGAAAGCTGTGCCGCGATGGATGCTCCACCAACGGTCAACATTGCTTGAGCCAGGAGAGTGTTTGCTTTGACGCCCATATAAATGAGCATGGCGGGCCGGATGGCTTTATTCACGACATCGACGATGCCGAAGAGGAAAACAATAAAGCCACCAAAGGCTCTGGCGCAACGCCCACCTTCAAGCAGCTTTTCCAGGGCTTCACTCGACAAGAGTCTTTGATTGCCCTGCTTCTGTGACTCCAGATATGCCTCGCCGTCGAATTTCTCGCGGGTGACTTCTATCTCGCACTTGGCCTCGACGACGCGGGTTTTGCGATCTTCCGCCGCCATGTCCTTTTCGTGCGCGAACTCAAGTTTCTTGGTCTTGTATGTCTGGTATGCGCTGATTGCGCCACCTATCAAACCCAGGACGGGGGAAAGGAGAAGTGTTGGATCAAACCCCATTGACTACCTCCAACTCGCATAGACCGGACGCCGTGATAACTTTGACGAGCGGTCGTAATGCTGCTTTTGATTGAAATATGAATGGGACTTTCTTGACGAACCCTGCGCTCTGCCCGACGAGGATACAGCCCTTCGAATGGGCAACCTTGTTGCCGGAGTGGACGCGAATAAGCGACCGCCCTTCGACGTTTTGAACAGCGAGAATATTTCCGAAGTGGTTCGAATAGACGGGAGCGAGCGGATAGAGGCCAGGCGGGATGCAAGATACGGACTGAGCGTTGTCGAGCCATGGTCGTTCAAGGGTATACATGGTGAGGCCATTCCAGGGCAGCGTAAGGACACCGCGAGTGCAGGATTCATCCATAAAATACCTATGCAACATAGCCCTTTTGACACGGCTCATACCCTCGCCTTCTCGTCGTACAGATATGGGTTAACCATCAGACCAAACCACTTCGAAACACGCCGGGCCATGCCCTTGGTCATGCCAGCATCGCAGAGACGGCAATAGATAGTCGTCTCGTTGAGTGCGTGTTGGGCATCTTGCTTCGGCGTGGTTTCCATTGCCTATCCCTTCTTGACGAGTGATCCGGCCTGACCATGGAAGACGAGCCTCCGAGCCGTGGCCAGTGAAGCCGGGACCGGGGCCAGACAACAGACCCTCGTTTAGTAGTGCATATGATAACATCGGTTTGGCGCAATAACCGCTGGTGCTATGCTCATGAGGGGGTAGCGATATGCTGACGGGGGGTTGACAAGGGGTCACTAATTTGCAAAACCCTATTGACATTATGGTCAATTTGCCATAATTTACCCATATGAGCTTGAACGAACGGAAAGTGTTTTGGGTGGGCAGTAGCCTAAAAGACCTTAAAGAATTGGGGAAAGATGTCTCCATAGAGATGGGAGCCGCTTTATCTGAAGTTCAAAATGGAAGATCACCAGAGAACGTAGTGTCGTTTAAGGAAGGCGGTTCTGGTGTGATGGAAATACGGGTATCTATCGACAAAGAAACGTATCGAACCATGTATGTCGCCAAGCTCAAAAAAGGTATTTATGTCTTACATGCCTTCCACAAAAAATCATCAAAAGGGAAAGCAACGCCACCTAAGGATGTTGCTAAAATAAAAGCCCGGTACACAGAAGCTCTAGACTCAGACAAACGATAAACCCCCTTCCTAAAAGTCCAAGACTTGCAGAAGGCGGATAAGTTGAATGGAGGTGCTGACTATGGCAATTACAGAAAGTTCAGGAAATGTTTTTGAAGACCTCGGTTTAGAAAACGCCGAAGAACTACATTACAAATCACATCTGGTTATGGCTCTTAAAGACGCAATTAAATTTCACAAATTCACTCAAACAAAAGCCGCGAAAGTATGTGGAACAGACCAACCAACTCTTTCAAAGGTTTTACGTGGACAGATCGACAAAGTTACCACCGACCGCCTGTTTAGATGGCTTGGCTGTCTTGGACTAGGAGTTAGAATAACGCTCGATCAAACGCCGAAAAAAGGTGTTCAAGTCTGCACATGCAGCTAAAACAGTAAGCCCTCGGTTAAAACCGGGGGCTTTTTTTTATGCTACAGCTTGAGCGGCGTAGGACTCTGGATCTTTCAGCCAACTCCATACTTCGGCAACTTCGGCAATCCAGAACCCATCGATAAAGAAGATTGGAGCCCCCTCTTTTTGCCATTTTTTCACGGTGCGCTCATCTCTTCCGAACCGCTTGGCAATTCTCTTCCACCCTTTGACCGTTTCAACTGGCCGAATTATCATGGTACTCCCCTTGTGCGGTTCTGATGGCCGGGGCTATCAGGTCAAAAATTTCCGAAACGATTCTATCTAGCCCTTCATCGTCATTCTTGGCCATGTAGACTTCTCCGAGCTCTTCGGAGATTTTTGCCAGGGCTCCAAGAAGCCCATCCCCGTCGGGCGTGAATACAGGGTGTTTCTCCCTGGCCGCGTCGAGGTGGGCTTGTATTGTCGCTAGAGTTTTTTCCCGCACTACGCCGCGACCTTCTCTATATTTTCAACCGTGACCACCAGAAGACCGGGCTTTAATTCGGTTGGTTCATACCTTTTCGATTCACTGTGCTTGAGATTGTTGGCAGTCAGGAAGGCCATACCTTCGAAAAGGAAGTCTTTTCCTCCATTGGTAGTGAAGAGCTTCACCGTGGAATCAGAACTCTTGTTAAGTAATTCGATAGCCACCTGGCGGGTCTGATAATTGAAGTATATCTGAACGTGCTGATATGAGGATAGACTGAACTCTTTTGCGGATGAGCGGGAGAAGGCAAACGCCCCATTTTTGCGTATGGTAATTTGTGGGCTCTCTGCTGGCTTCCCTGTATTTTGGTGCATGACGAACCCGGCGAGTAGGTCGGAGGTTGGCTGCAGTCTTTCTTGAGACGTGGTTTCATCTTCTTCAATCGGCACGGCTTTTCCATCCTTGAGCTCGTAGACTTCACAAGGCTCGACATGCTCTTCTTCCTTTGGCGGGAACACAAGATCCAACATGGCCTCACGGAAATACTTTGGTTCATCAACCTGCCAAGTATATGTTCCGTCGTTATTCTTCTCAAGATCGCCAAGGTTGAAATATTTGTAGCAGGAAGCACACAAGCCCATTGAAGCTATGCCGATATCCTCTCGCTTGCAGCATGGGCATGTTCCTGTTTTCGCTCTTTTCTTTTCAATCTTTGGCACAGGTTTGCCCGTCTTGAGCTCAACAAAATAATCAGGCTCATCGATAAGCCATTTGAATGTGCCATCAGGGGTCAATTCCAAATCACCATCTTTGAAATAATTGTAGCAAGTATTGCATAGCCCCCTTGCGGCAATGCGAGCATGTTCCCGTCCACAACATTTGCAAGTTGCAATGGCCATTGTCTCTTTCTCCTCTGGCTTCTGGCCCACAGTCAGTTTGCGGGCTTCATGTTCGGTGCATTTTTCACACGCTGAAATAGGACGCCCTGTATTCACGCCTACGCTTCCCCAACCAGGAGCATTTTCGTTTCTCTTCCTATTCTCATCGCAGGCGGAAGGGATCAGTTTGATTTTTAGGTCAGGGCAATAAAAAGTATTCTTTTCAAGCCATTCTTCTTCGGGTGTCACTCTTCGAACTCCTTCCCGTTTCCGATCGTGTAATTCAGCATGGCTTCCCGGGCCTCCTCACACCCCTTGCAGACCACAACGAGGAACCCGGCAAACCGCAATATCTCAATCATCCGCTTTTGATCTTGCGATATGGAGCCGCCCTTGACGCGCTTCATCTCGATAAACATGCCGTGGTACCCCAGCCGCGCCCATGCAAAGAAAATGTCAGGCACACCGGCCTTGACACCTTCAGCCTTGAGTTTTGCGGCCACGGCTGCGAATCGGTGTCCACCGTTCGGCGTCGCCCACAACAGCGCGTAAAATTCTTCCGGCAACCACCCTTCTGCCCACTCAAAAAAGGCAACCTGTTCGTCGTGTTCAAGCGGCGTTGCATTTTCCGTTTTAACGACCTTTTTACCCTTGGGCCTTGCCGTGGGTCGTTCGGACCTCATAAGCTTGTCCAGACCGCCCATTTCGCGGATTTGCGCGGCACTGTATGTTTCTTGCCCACTCATTTTTCAAAGCCTTCAGTTGATGGGCTTTTTATCCACCAGTTGATGCATTGACCGCGATACCCACAATGACGAACGGTTTTAGCCTTCACCTTTTCGCCATGGTTAAACGGCTTCTTTTCCCAGGTGGGCTTACCGTAACAAAAACCGTCGGGCCCATAGCATGGGAGGAGTTCTGCCACTTTGGCGTTGTAGCAGGGGCGACTCATGCCGCTGGCACCCTTTTGTGTCTTGAAGACCGGGCTATAATTTCCAAAATTTTCCGACACCCCTGACGATTCCGCTTAACCTGCTCGTCTGTCAGTTCGGTGGACCCGGACAAAGCCAAGAGCCTGAGCTTGGGCTCCCGATCAACAACAGCGGCGTGCGCGTCGAGTATATCTTTGACGCACGGGAAAAACTTGTTGTTCCGCCTATGCTCAGTACACGCGGCAACGAATTGGGCTTCGGTCAGATGTCCGAGGTCTTCAATCCAGTCGTCCAGGAGTACCAGCACTTGGGCCGGGCCGATCATTGCCGACGGGTAATTCAGGCCGAACGCCGTTAAGCGCATGTGGATTGTTTCCTCGCTGACTTTCTGCATTTCTCTTTGTCTCCTTCGCTTTGAGTAAAGCCATTGCCATGGCTTCACGGTCTTGGCTGTTCTTCTGCGCTTGGGTCGTTGCCCTTGGTTGTTGCTGGCCGGGCTGCGCAGGATGAGCCGCATTGTCCGGTCGCTTGAATGGCTTGTTGCGCCACGCTCGATCTTTTATGCAATTCGTGAAACTCGGAGAAAATCCATCGCTCCACTGATCGTCCTGCTGGAAAAGCAGGACAAACTGGTCACGGATATACGGCATGTCTTCCACCAGCATGCCCCGGTCTTCCATGTCGCACCACATGCGCCACGCGCTGTCCTCGTTGACCCTGGCCTTGTTGTCCTCGAAAACCTGGAGACAGGCCATGAACACCCCGCGAGAAGATCGTCCCTTGGACGGGTACGGCGTTTTCTTCGGCCCGGTGTTTGTGGTGGGGGAAAGCTGGTCTTTTGGTGGAGGATCAACGTGCGCGCACGCGACTCTCTCTCTCTCTTCTTTCTTCTCTTCTTCTTCCTCTTCTTCTTGCTTGCAAGCCGCTTGCAAGTTTCTTGTATGATTGTCCTTAAATTCCTGCATTTTAGGCAAACAAACTTTTATGCCTTTTTCTGAAAAGGTCACGAAAAGCAGCTGACCTTTTTCCAAAAAGGTCAGCACCTTTTTGAATTTTTTAGGGTAGATCCCGGTCAGCTTCCGCCAACCTTTCACGGAAGTTTCGAGTTCTGGAGTGCCATTGGCTTTGTACTGATCCGCGACAACCTCGCAAATAATCCACCACATACCATACCCCTCGACTCCGAATTCATCCATGAGGGCAATGAGCTTTGGATCTCGATGAGCGTCAGACATGTGTTTGAACCACTTCATGTCAGTTACCCGGCCTTACGAATACTCTTGACTGGTGGGCAGTCTCGCTCTCTGGCTCTGTAAACTATGTCGTCCATTTCCTTGGCAACCCGGTTACGGAGTGTGATCAGTTCTGTGTAGTGCATCCCGCTATCTGCCGCACTAGTGAACGCTGAAGCGACGTGAAGCCCTTGCAAACACTCCTCTGTCATATCTCTCCCGTCTGGGTGCGCCTCTTCGTGTACGAGCCGATACCCAAACCGTGCCGCCAGCAATTCAAGCGGCTGCACGCCGTCACAAGCGCGCATAATCGGAATCAGATCCATAACGCCGAACTTCGCAAGAGGATCGTCTTGGTTTAGTTCACGCATCAAGGTCGTGTATGGTTTGCCTATATCGGCGGCGATCTGCTTGCGCGGTTTGCCGGACTCGTCGATCATTGACTCAATGACGTCGAGCATGTTTTCTGAGGCTGTCATTAGATTTACCCTCCAATCAAATAATTTTCGGTTGTCGCGTCTTGTGGCTTACTGCAATCATGGACGCAAAACTAAACATTCACTTTAAGAGACAGGCTGACGGATCAACACTGGCAACTGCGGTGCTAATCGAAGACGGGAACGCAACGCCCCGCTTCTTTCGACTGCCAATTAAACCTGAGGTCGACCCGTGGACGGTGTACGCGGACGTGGCGAATCAGGCGGTCGGGTATTTGAAGTCCCAAACGGAGCCGCCGACCAAGAATAAACAAACTGGATCGTCGCCAAAAGGGAGACTCATCCAATTGCAGGGGGTGCTGACGACATGACATCAAGCGGCCTCGTCTTTGGTGCCAGGATGCTTGTCTCCGTAGATGAATGGCTCAAGAGCCAGTTGAACGTCAGCCGTTCTAACTCCTGATTTTCGTCCTGGCACTTTCCCCGCAACTCGGCGAATAGTCATGAGCGACAAGCCAGAAAATGAGGCTAACTGTTGTTCATTCCATCCAGTTTCGTTCAAAAACTTGGTAAGTTCTTTCTGAGTAATCATAGTCAAAGTTTAACCGAGTGGTTATTTTTCGTCAATCAAGTTTAAACGAATGGTTACAGACGGCCAGAAAAGTCTTTGATATGAGGATGATTATGGGATTTCATGACGACTTAACAAACGGCCTCAAAGGTCTTGTCGGCAAGGATAGGCGCTTTAAAAACAACGCAAGACTTGCCGAGGCGTGTGACGTAGCCCCTATTCAAATCAGCCGAATCGTTAAAAAAGAACGTGAACAATATATAAAAGCTCTTGCCAAAATTATTGATGGAGTAGGAGCTCGACTAATTTTTGACGATGCAAATGAGCACGACACGGCCCGCGAGGTCTGCTTTGTTGACGCTCAAGCCGTTAATGCTCCTGATGCGATAAAAATTGCTGAAGAAGATTATATTGCGGTGCCTTTGGCCGAAGAGCCGGTTGCCGCTGGCCCCGGTCTTATTCCACAAGATTCAATACGTGGATGGGTGTTGGTTTGGAGACATCATAAGTCTTTACGGTTCACTACCAATCTTGTCGCTGTCCAGATCGGGAAGAATGAACGTTCAATGCTTCCGACATTTTGTCCTGAAGACATCCTCTTGATAGATCGATCAAACAAGAATCCAGAGCAGCCTGGCAAGACATGGCTGGTATGCGACCCTGATGGTGGATGCGCTATCAAACGCGTTAGCACAAAACCTGTCGATGGCGATATTGAATTGATTTTTTATTCAGACAACACACAAGATTTTCCGCCTACAAGTTACCGCTTAAAACGCGATTTTGATGGTAACATCACCCGCGCAATCGCTGGCCGTGTCGTATGGGCTTGGTCTGATGTGAGGGATAAATGAAGAAGCCAAGTCCTTCCGCACAATTTTTATCGGATAAACGATCCTACAAATACTATCTTCGAAGCCGGAAACATAAATATCCAGACCGTAACGATAGTGACCACCTGCACAGTGGGAGGAACTACTTGGAATCCACATACAATTCAACACCATTAAAACTGCTGGACGAAGCTGCTGAAGAAGGGAACTATGCTTCCTTCTTATCCCCAAAAAACAAAGACACCTATACATCAGCAAAGGTGCTCATCCCCAAAATATTTTCATTAATCGATGCTCCTAAAGATGCCGTGCGAACCTTTCTTACTCTTGCTCAAAGGGTAAAGAATTGGAAAGTTAGAAGAATTCATTATGACTATAAAAAATGTACCTCTTATGATTTGGCGGCACAATGTGTTCTGGACTACATAGTTGAAGAATATCAACGGGAAATATCATCAAAAAGAAATCACTTCACCACGACGGTTGTTCCCCCGCAAGATGAAGGGCATTTGAGGCTACTTAAAACCGTCGGAATATTATCTAGGACGGACGAGGATAAGCAAACAGTCCATCGCAGAATTGAAATGTTCAAACAAAGTAGTTCTCAAATAGAGGAACAAATTTCAATTGGATCGGCAAGTTATGTCGAAAGGGTTGCAAAGGCTTTTGTTAAACATATTCAGAATTGCCTCAACAGAGCAGACAGAACGTTAACAGAATCTGCAGAAGGACTAATCTCAGAATACGTTGGTGAGGTGTTGGACAACATCAAAGAACATACGAAAATCAACAAGTGGAGAATTACAGGGTTCTTGGACTGGAGACAGGACATCCCTATGTGCGAAGTTGCTATTTTCAATTTTGGCAGATCTTTTGCAGACTCATTTATTGAAGCTCCCAAGACGTCAAAAAGTTATGATGATCTTTCTGATTTTCTCAATAAGTACGAACAAATGAATGGTAAAATTAGAGATCGGGACGAAAGATGTCTTATCACCCTGTTCGCGTTGCAGGAAGGCATCAGCTCAAAGAATACAGACGACTCATCCAAACGGGGAATGGGAACGGTTGATTTGATTGAGCTTTTTCAGAGAATGCACGAGGAGTGCCGCATTGGTCAGTCGAATTCTGATGCAAAAATGACTCTACTGTCCGGAGATGTAAACATTTTATTTGATGGAACATATCAAATGAAAAAAATGCCGCCTGCGGGTAAAATTATATCCTTTAACAAATCAGGCCACCTTCTTGACAAGTTTAATCCGAAATTTATAACATGTATTGAACCTTTATATTTTCCAGGGACAGTGGTGAGCATCCGCTTCCCGCTTGAAAGAGCTTGGACGGAGAAAATATGAACCAGAAAATTAATCAGACCATAGATTTTGGAAATTTTGGATCGAGTCTCCTTACGACGAGAGAACGAGGGGAATTAGCTGGGAAAAAGTTGAGAATCGATGAAATGAGCTGCCAAGGCAATCCGATCAAAATTATTGTTCCCGACTATATCACGTCGATCACCTCGTCTTTTATCCTCGGCATGTTTGGAAACATAATTCAACGTTGCGGATCAGAAGAGGCTTTTCTGAAAAAATTCCAATTCCAAATGAAAGATCGCCACTGGATCAACCTTAATCGCAGCATTGAGTACGCCCTGAGGCCAACTAATTGTCGTCCCTACTAATTACCACCACTGCTTTTTGGAAGAGTGTCCGAGCTCTCGATACAGCCGCAATCGCACTAATAATTTCGTGTGGCACACTTAGTTGGCGTCTAATTGAAACTTTTTTTAAGCGAACTGATCGTATTTCTGACCGTCAGGTCCAAGATATCAAGGAAGTCTGGATTGACGCTTCACTCGTGCCTGTTTGTATCACCCCCCTTCGTAAATTTGTAACAGCCCTTACAAAAAAGTTTCGCGAGGTGTGTGGAGATTTGGCTCTGGAACAAAATCAAGATAAAATTGATGAAATCACTACAAATTTTGATTCTTTTTTCAAAGAAAAAAGAGACCGGATAGAATCAAAACTCAGAATCATCGCTCCAATTAGCGGGAATCATTACAACCAAATTCAGGATATAATTAACGACTTTGAAGACGCCCACTGGGAACACTTTAGCATGGTGACTAACAATGAGAAGGGAACTGGCCTTCAGAGTGCAGCCTTTGGATATGAGACGACCCTGTACACAGGTTTGAACAAAACACTTCGGACGCTTTATCTGCTCAACAATAGCGATGATCTGTCCAATTTTTTCGGATTTGAAATCACTTTCAAGGAAAAAATATTTCGAAATGGGAAAAGAGCCTTTAAGGGCGTTATAAACGGGACTCACAACTTGGCCCAAAAAAAGAATGCCATTTGTTATACTCCCTTCACTAATAACAACGCTATACCGCAATTGGATGAACCAGCTTATATGTATAAATTAAAATTCTTACGGGCGTTACGGGAAAGGGCTTGTTGCGACATAACATTCCCCACCGAAGAATTAAAGCGTGTGCATAAAGAAGATGGAAAAATTTGGGCCTGCAAGATGTTTATTCTCATGACGATATGTCATGTTATTTTATGGTTGTCCTCCCCTATTTGGTTTCCTCTTTGCGCTACACGTAAATGGTGGAAATTGACCAACGAATTGCCTAACATGGAAACGGATATGGAATGGAAAGCAGCCATGATAATCCAACGTCCTGAATTATTTTCACGTATCTATTAGCCCCCTCGCCCCGCGGGGGTTTTCTTTTGGACTATTTTCTTCTCCACTCCCAAGGCGGTGTCGGATTCACTGATCCCCACAGCCCAAGGTGCTTGGCCCTAGCGATGGCTTCGTCTTCATCCCACGCCCCGCATATTGGTAGCTTACAATATCGCGAATAAACCCAAGCCCATCCATGCTCAAGAATCATCTGATTAAGTATCCGCCCATCGCCTAGAAAAACAATGGCCACAGATCGCCCGTATCGATCTTGATCTATCTCCTTTACGTCAACCACGCGACCAATCGTTGCCTTAACGTAAGCCGTGGCACCAGCCCCACCTTCTTGCTTTCGCTCAGGACAATCGATGCCGTACAACCGCACACGCTCACGGCCCCCTTCGATCCTTTTCACATGAATGGTATCGCCATCCACTACTCGCTCAACTGTACCGCGCCAAGCATGGACTGGAAGGACTAAGAAAAACAAAAAACATATGATGTAAAATGTACGCATGCTAATTGGCTGGTAATCTACTTGTCACGTCACTATGCCTGTCAAACGTATAGACACTCCCATTTATTTGATGGGTGTCGCCAGTAGACTTTGTAATAATACTGTTTGTTCCAAGAGTAAGACGGGCTTTCCCATTATAATTAAAATTCATCATTGGGATCCTGTCATACGTTGAAAAATCAATTCGATCATCGAAATCTTGATCTTTTAATAAGAGACTGGTCCCCGTGGGCTGGGAACTCATTGAAGCCATGCTTTTAAATTCATTCTCTGATTGCACACCTAACTGCAAAGTCCCTCCGCCCCCGGCGTTGTAGAAAAGGTGTACAACTGGCTTACATTTTTCATCTACGATCTCAACAGAAGAAGCGTAAATTTTCCTAACAAAAAACTTATTTGCTGACAGTATGTCATAATCAGCATTTATAAGTTTATTACTCTGTTTGGCCATAGCTTCTTGTGAGCCGGACTGTGACATCCATCCGCCTACAATCCCACCTAAGAAAGAACATACCGCAACAAGAATCACCAATTTAAAAGACTTCAAATTATTCACAACAACCTCTTTTAGTTTCCCACTATCCTCTTCAGCATTAACCGATCTTTCTGGCGACCCTCTCCACCTTATCGGCAAGCATCCTTAACAACATTGCCAGTCCCGGCCTGTGATCTTCATTTAGCTCGACTAATTCTTTGAGAGCTTCGCTTATCGCATATAATTCTACCTGAATATCCACATGATTCTCCATGTCTTTGGACACCCTAACCATGTGAAGCTATATGCAATTTTGATTCATAATATTGTTTACATATTTATTCAGTCAAAACAAATACCATTTGGTTATTTTAATGTTGACATAATTTTAACCAAATGGTTATTCTTTCTTCAACACGACGCACCACCAACCCCGAACAGCCTGCGCCACGGCCAGCGAGTAAGGATGACAATGCGAAGTGGACGCCAAAAGTACCGCAACAGCAAGGCCGGGCAACGAGAGGTCACGCCACGGGAGGGAAAGGCGAGAGGTTGAGGAAAGTTCATTGATACGGAGGGTAGCACTCAATGGAGAGTAAGCGGTCTTGAAAACCGTGCCATCGGTGAAGAGCCGATGGGGGTTCAATTCCTCTACCCTCCTCCATCAAAACATCGAACGACAAAACAGCAGGGAAATGAGGACCATCATGGAAAAGACATGCGGCCTTTGCGAACAATTCGAAGGATTACCCGGCACTACCGGCCTCGGCAAGTGTGACGCACTGGAAGACGAAATCGAACTGAAGCACAGCGTCAAGGTGACGGTCTTTGTCCATGAAACAACCAAGTGCGCCAAGTGCGAACACTTCGACGGCAACGACGAATACCGCGACATGCTCAATGCAGAGCTTGCACACGACGAAACAATGGGCCGCACCGCGACCGGACACCCGCACAAAAGCGCAGCGTAAATTTTGAAGCGAGAGACACTAAGGATAAGCAACATGAAAACCATCGAATTGACAAAAGGGCATGTCGCCGTGGTTGACGACGAAGACTACGACAAGCTCGCTGAACACAAGTGGTGTTCACGCGAAGATAAGCGCAAAGATGGAAGTATTCGTACTGTTTATGCCGGGCGTAGCAAATGGGAAAAAGGCAAATGTCTTTCAATCATGATGCATCGAGAAGTAGTTGGTGCTGGACCAGGACAACAGGTCGATCACATCAA
This sequence comes from Pseudodesulfovibrio nedwellii, assembly GCF_027923765.1. Lineage (NCBI taxonomy): Bacteria > Pseudomonadati > Thermodesulfobacteriota > Desulfovibrionia > Desulfovibrionales > Desulfovibrionaceae > Pseudodesulfovibrio > Pseudodesulfovibrio nedwellii. Next base: position 742,146 of record NZ_AP026709.1, read on the forward strand.
CGGGAATGGACTCGATAACACTCGCAAAAACCTGCGGTTGTGTACCTGCGAGCAAAATATGCACAACAGTCGCCGACGTTTATCCAACAGCAGTGGGTTCAAAGGTGTTTCTCGCGATAATAGCGGGAAGAAATGGCAGTCACGCATAGAGGTGTGCGGAAGGAAAATATACCTTGGAATGTTTGACTCCGCTAAAGAAGCGGCCCGTGCATACGACAAGGCGGCTATGAAGCATCATGGCGAATTCGCTCGCTTAAACGGTGTGTAATAAATTTCTGCTTATCCCCACCCCGCCGGTGGTGGCCCCGGAAACCGGCAAGCTTTTAAACAAAGGAGAGAGAACCATGCAAGAGACTATGCTTCAAACCATTGATCGAAGAGCCAGAACCAGCGATGGCGACACCGTTTGCGCCCTGTGCGGCAACACTCTCCCCAAAGGAGAGGTCTACACTCAGGAAACAAATGTCTCTACTGGCACGATGATTGAGCGCGACATATGCGCCAACTGCCAAGGCTCGGATCCACACAACGAATTCGTGAACATAGTGATTGTGATCGGCGTGAGCCTCGCTTTCGTCGGGATTCTGGCCTTGGCTTTAGTTGGGTAATTTAAAGGAGAACCCTCATGACTGATATAAAATTAGAAACAACACTCCCGGCCCTCAAATTTGATTTTGATGGGCTCATGGCAATGGCTAATGGAATAAAAGAAAAATATGAAAAATTGGTTGTCCGTGAAGAAGATGTCAAAGACATCAAAAAGGTCATGGCCGACTTGAACAAGACCAAAGACGCCGTAAACGCAGCGCGCAAAGAAGCCGTTAAAAAGGTGTCTGAACCAATCAAGGATTTCGAGGACAAGATCAAGCAGGTGGTCAAGGTTATCGCTGATACCCGTGAGGTTCTGGCAAGTCAGGTCAAGAAGCATGAGGAGCAGGAACGCCAGGACAAGAAGCGTGACGTTCAGTTCTTGATCGACGACCTTAAATCCGAACACAATCTCCCTGACCTGATTGTCAAAATTGAACCGTCCTGGCTGAACAAGACCAAGACGTTAAAATCAATCAAGGCAGAAGTTGAAGCAGTCATCCTTGCACATATGAAGGCCGAACGCGAAGCCGCGCAATTAGAACAGGCCAAACAGGATCGTGCTGTTGTAATCGAACAACGTTGCGAAATCTGTGAAAAGCAATATGGCGTCGCTATTTCACCCTCTACCTTTGTCAGGTTGAACGATCTTGATATCCCGCTCATCGAGGTCAATGCGCAGATTGACAACGCTTTCCAAATGAAGGCCGCAACTCAACCCGCCCGGCCACAAGTCCAAGAACCTATGCCAACGCAGGTGGCTACGCCTGTACAACAAGAATCACCGGCTATTCCCACTTCCCCTATGCCTCCGGTTCCTCCGATGGCTCAGAAATGCATCTGCGTCGAAATCCATTACGCCCCAAACAAAGAACAGGCCGTGGAAACCGCGTTGCGTGACCTCCAAAAGATTTGCACCTCAGTCCGCCTTGTAAACGACGTCCGTACAGCGGCGTAAGGAGATAAGGAAAATGCACGGCAACAATCAAGAAATTTGTCTGAGTAATGGGGCTCCTGCCACACAGCAAGGTAATCATGTCTCCACTCTGGAAGACTTCGCCCTTGCCCCGGAAAGGATCGTCGCTCGCAAACGTATGCTCCATCAAGTCATGGCGTCCGTAATGCAGGAAGGCGAACATTATGGCGTAATTCCCGGCTGCGGCAAGAAGCCTTCCCTTCTCAAACCCGGCGCGGAAGCCATTTCTTCCACATTCCAGCTTTGTCCCAAGTACGACATTAACAAGGTCGAAATGGGCGATGGACACCGCGAGTATGAAATCATTTGCAATCTGTACACCCCCGGTGGTGGATTTGTAGGCTCCGGCGTTGGTTCCTGTTCCACAATGGAAGGCAAGTACCGTTTCCGCACTGGCGACGGTGAAGTAACAGAAGTCCCTGTCCCAAAGGAATATTGGGATAAACGCGACCTCAAAATCCTCAAACAGACAGCAAATGCAGCCGGACACGAAGGCGACAAGTTCAACGTAAAAAAGAACGAATCCGGCAAGTGGATGATTTCCACCCATGGAGAGCGCGTTGAACACGACAACCCCGCCGACTATTACAACACCGTCCTGAAAATGGGTAAGAAGCGTGCATTCGTGGATGCAGTCCTGACTGCAACTGGCGCGTCAGACATCTTTACTCAAGACATTGAAGAAATGCCCGAAGTTATCCCCGGTGCTCGCCAAGCGCAGACACGCCCCCAAACACAACAAGGCCAGCAGCAAGGCAACGCCATGGATCAAATGGGTGACATGCCGAACTGGAGCCAGTCGCAAGGGCAAAACCAAGGCCCAGCACCATTGACCGATGGGCAGAAGCGCAAAATATTCGGCGTATGCAAAGGGAAGAACATCGACCTTGACGCTCTCTGCCTCTCTCTGACCGACAATAACAGCTTTGGCAGAAAGATTATGCGCATCACCGACCTGAGCACTCAGGAAGCATCAACAATTATTGATTGGCTTGACGGTGGAAGTCTCGATTTCCTGTCTCAGCAAGCAGCATAACCACACCCTCAACCCTGTTGAAGCGGGCAGGTGGGCTTCCTCTCTCCTGCCCCCTGCCCGCACCCAAGGAGATAATCAATGGCAAAGGACAAGCTTTCACTCGCAACGCTCGGACAGGGAGCAGCCGTCGAACAGTTCGACATAGCCCTGGGCCGCGCTCTCGAAAATATCTTGGATGTGAACACGGACGGAAAAGCCAAGCGCAAGGTCACGCTTGAAGTGACCCTCAAGCCCAACGCTGACCGAAATATGGCGAACGTCTCGTACCAGGTGAAATCCAAACTCGCCAACGATGAAGCCATCGACACCACTTTTATGTTTGGCAAAGACGGCAAAGGAAAAGTCAACGCAATGGAACTCTTTTCCGGCCAGATGCCCGGTCAGGGTCTTTTACCCGGCGTTGATCCCGTAACAGGCGAAGTCCTCGGCGAACAAGAAGAAGACGGCACCGTAATTAACTTCAACCGCAAAGAAGGCACCAACAATGATTAAGGAAGCAATCGACCGCATACTTGGACTCGCTCGACCGGAAACCGTGAAGGTGGAAGAACGGGAATATTCCACTCACTCGTTGACCCCTCTGGAAACTCCTACTCCTGAAACTCTCCACGTCATGTCCCTGACCGGACTTGTCGACTACATCGAAAAGAACGTGGACGGCTTGGACCATGACAATCTCATGGTCGTGGTTGATGATCCGAACACGGTCAGACTCATTGGCAACACACTTGCCCCGTTTGAAAACCGTGCTTTCCACTTAACCTCAAAGTTCACATTTGAGGAATTCCCCTACGAGCGTTTCATGTCTTCCGAAGACTTCAACATCAAAATTCAATCTCTTTTCGTTGACACTCATGATCGAGCAGCAGTCCTCAAGCAATCCGCCAGCGTTACCGACGAGGCCGTAGCGACTCTGGCAGACGACGGCGTAACACAGAGCACCCAAGCCAGAACCGGCATTGCCCGCAAAGAAGAAGTTGCGCTCAAAAACCCGGTGACTCTGGCCCCCTATCGTACTTTCCCCGAAATCGACCAACCGGCATCACCGTTTGTTTTCCGTATGCGCGGTGCGGCTCGTACCGGATCGGAACCCGGCTTTGCCCTTTTTGAAGCTGACGGCGGGAAATGGCGCAATGATGCCCGAATCACCATCAAGAAATGGCTGACTAAACATTTACCGGAAGGCGTTGTCGTCCTGGCGTAGCCATCCGCATAGGGCGCAAGTCTCGCTTGTGCCCTTCGGGATGATTGCGAACCAGAGGAGACACCATGAACGGACTTCCAAGGACATCGTACAAAGCCAAATCCGAGAAGCTGGAGATTGCCCTTAATCACGCAAGACGACGCGCAGATTGGGCAGAGAGAGACGCCAAGGTCGCCAAGTATGACCTGGCCGAAGCAAAGAAAAAAATAGCCAGCCTTGAACAGCAATTAAGGCAACAGCAAGACCAATTTTCATTTGATGGAGTGGCATAAGACATCGCGGACATACAACAATTTTCCCCGGCCTTTGTGATTGGTCGAGGATTCGTAAAATGGTCAGGAGGGGCGGATTGGCTGCCCCTCCTACAACCAAAGAAGAGGGATATTAAAATGAAGATTACCAAAACAGAGAATGGCTACATTCTGGAAGACCCGCAGACCTCAAACGAAGAACAGGCCCTCGAACGGTTTGTCGAGAGCCTGCGTGAGGGGAACGAGATTGTGGAAACTAGCAGCCCGTCAAGTGGTTGTTCAGCCACTCGTTCACCCTCTTCGGCCCAATCCCAGCCCAAGGGAGATGAAGAGCGATAATATAGAGGGTGTCGTTTTTGTCCATGCCGCCACTCACATAGTCTCGCACTTCCTCAGCGGTGGAATTGGTCGAAACCGCATGAGTAGACTCAGTAATTTCGGCATAGCCATCGTAGCTCCGAATGCGTTTAAGAACTTCATTGTAGTCGCGACCAGGGGCTGAGAGATCGTAGGTAACAAGATAAACGGACAAAGGGATACTCCTTCTGATTAAAGGTTAACTAAATGTATTTCGTTTTCCCGATATCAGAAGGAATCCCAAAAGGAAATCCGATAACAATATTTGATGGAGTCAGTGAGTCATGATTTTTTTGAAGAGCTTACTTCTGTTCATAGCTGCCCTTCACTGCATTGCCTCTTTTCTGGCTGGATGGGGTGTTGGTGTTGAACACGGATTCTCTAAAGAGATTTATGCCCTTCTCATTTTCGTAGCCACCGCATTTGTCGGGACGGTCTGGGCGTTTATCTCGAACGAACGCAACAACTTTTGAGAGGTAGTACGATGAAATGGGAAGTCAGACCGCACAACATGTTCCCAAACATGGCAATCATTTTTGACGAAAACGGCTCACAAGTTGGAGTCGTCGAGAAAGAGGATGCCAACTTGATAGCAGCAGCCCCAGAGATGTTGGCCGTGATCAAGCACCTCTGTGCATCCTTGGAGTTTCAGAAACTCTCCAGGCGGCAGATAATTACGATTTTGACGGAAGAAATCACTCGGGCCGAAGGCCAAACCGTTGGAGGGAACTCTGATGATTAAGGCTATACCCTTCAATGTAGCCATGACCTGCGCCATACTGAATGGCGAGAAAACGCAGACACGCCGGGTTATCAAATGGCCTGCCGAATATTACCCGGTTGAATACCTCGGCGAGTATCCCATGGATGAAGACGGTATTGATCGTCATTGGTGGGTCATGAACTTGTCAGCCGAGACAGGATTTATACCGCCTCACCTTCCTGGCGATATCCTTTGGGTTCGCGAACCGGGTCGCGTCGTAGCCTACGAAGAGTCCGCAGATTGTCAGTATGAATGGATGCGAATCAAATACATGGCGGATGGGCACGATGTGGAAATAAACACCCCATGGCGCATGTCTGATGTTTGGGACGGCAACGGACAGAAGTACCCATATGGTGCGCCGGATTGGGTCTGGAAAAAGCAAGGTATTCCAAACGGTATTTTCAAAGAAGCCGCCCGTACTTTTCTCAAAGTCAACAAGGTGCGCATTGAGCGGGTCACAGACATTTCTTGGCAAGACGCTTGCGCCGAAGGCTTTGCGGACTACGGAGATAATCCGAACCAAGGCCATCGGCATGACCCCGTGGGCTGGTTCCATAACCTTTGGGAGTCTATCTATCCCGGCACATGGAAACGCAATCATTGGGTGTGGGTCTACGAATTTGAACTCACCGACAAACCCGCCGATTGGCCGGAAAATTGATAGTAGGTAGCGCATTATGAATTTACGCTATGGCTCCATCTGTTCCGGTATCGAGGCCGCTTCCGTGGCCTGGGAACCGCTCGGCTGGAAGCCTGTCTTTTTCTCTGAAATCGAAAAGCACCCCTCGAACGTGCTTCGCTATCACTGGCCCGATATCCCGAACCTCGGAGACTTCACCGCCATTGCTGGCAAAGATCACGACATTGACGTGCTTGTCGGCGGAACTCCTTGCCAAGCATTCAGCGTGGCCGGTCGCCGACAGTCTCTTGAAGACGATCGAGGGAACCTCACACTCAAATTTGTGGAGCTTGTACATGAATCAGATGTCCCTATTGCCATTTGGGAAAACGTCCCCGGAGTCCTCAACACAGAAGATAACGCTTTCGGCTGCCTCCTCTCTGGACTTGTTGGATCAGACACCACCCTCGTACCGCTTAAAGACGGGGGCTGGCCTTGTTTCGGCATGGTTGCCGGACCACAAAGGGTCGTGGCGTGGCGGGTTTTTGATGCGCAATACCAGCGAGTGGCCCAGCGTAGGCGGAGGTTGTTCCTCGTTAGCTTCCGAACTGGTGACGGGAGAAATCCCGGAGCGGTACTTTTTGAGCCCGAAAGCCTGCCGAGGGATACTGCACCGCGCCGAAAAAAGGGCGAAAGAATTGCCCCGACAATTACAGGAGGCCCTCCTTTCAGTCGCACAGGAAATAGCCGCGTAGAAAGTGAGGCGATGGTTACCGGTACATTCCGAATGACCGCCTTCGGAGAGTATGTGGCTGATGATTCAGCTTCTACAGTTAAGGCCAGAGACTATAAAGACGCAACGGATTTGATTGCCTTCAATTGGCAGAATGCCGGGAATGATGGGCTTGCCATTGTTGAAGATGGCACCGGGCCCCTTGATTGTTCTCAAACAAAAGCAATCTGTTTTTTCGATGATGAAAAACGAAGGATGCGTGTTCGAAGGCTCATGCCGATCGAGGGGGAGCGGCTCCAAGGTTTTCCAGACAACCACACAAAATATGGTCGTACAAAAGACGGGAATGAATATGAGCTGGCAGATGGGCCTCGCTACATGGTTATTGGCAACTCCATGGCTGTGCCGTGCATGGCTTGGATAGGCCGTCGAATTGAGAAGGTCTTGGAAGCAACACAGTATTCAAAATAGGCAGACAAGATGAACACACAAGACATCATACGCTTATCAAACATCACGCCCCTGGAACACCAGATGCATGATAGCGGAATAGTCCATGTCGTTTCCTGTTCAGGGGGCAAGGACTCCACCGCTTCCATCCTGCGCTCAAGGGAATTGGGCATCCAAGCGCGTTACGTGTTCGCCGATGTCGGGAATGAGCACCAACTTACCTACGAATATCTCGACTACCTTGAAGATCGGCTTTGCATCACTATTGAGCGAATCAAGCCTGATTTTTCCGAATGGATGGCAAAAAGACGGGCGTGGGTTCGTGAAGTCGGTCCCCGTCGCGGCTATACACCCGCCATGGTTGAGCGCATTGTCAGCCATTTGAAGCCAACCGGTATCCCATTTCTCGACTTGTGCCTTATCAAGGGCTTTTTCCCTTCTACTAAGCGGAAGTTCTGCACACAGTTTTTGAAGCAAGTCCCGATTAACACGCTTGTTACGGAACCGCTTCTTGAAGCTGATCGAGAGGTTTGGTCATGGCAGGGAGTTCGTCGCGAAGAGTCAGCCGCCCGTGCCACTGCAAGCCATTTTGAGGCAAGCCGAGACGGATGGGAAGGATTCTTTATTTATCGCCCCATCGTGGAATGGACTACTGACGAAGTTTTTGCCATGCACCGTCGCCACGCCGTGAAGCCGAACCCCCTTTATTCTCTTGGGATGACCCGCGTGGGCTGCATGCCCTGCGTCAACACAAGAAAGGAAGAACTCTACCAGATTCAAAAGCAATTCCCAGAAGTTATTGACCGGATCGCCAAATGGGAACGGCTTGTAATGCTGTGTAGCAAGAAAGGTGTAACGACATTCTTTCATGCCAGAACCATTCCCAATAGAGGCGGAGGCGACACGCGATCACATATCAGGAACGCCGCCAAGTGGTCTAAGACTGACCGCTATGGGCAATATGACATGCTCAAGGCAATGGAAGCCCCAGCAGAATGCGCCAGCCAGTACGGGCTTTGTGAATAAATATTACTATCAGCAGGAAGTGGAGTGCATCAAATGAATGTAGCTATAAGCTGGAAAATGAAGCCCACGAGTATGGCAAGAAAACCAACTCTTCGAGGATTTTCAAGGTGTTCCGTGAAACTCCAGTATTTTGCGTGCGCTTTTATGATTAAGAACTTCAATTTTGTTTTTGATTTAAACATTGCCTTTTCAAGCCGTGACCTTGTCTCGCCCAATTCTTTTAACCTCTTTTCCTCTTTTTCACAGTTGGTCATGTCTGCGAGCCTGTTCCCAAAACGAATAGCGTTGTTTTTACAATGCTCATGGTGTGCTTTGGTAAAGAGGTCTAGCGCAATTAAGGACGCCCCAACGATGTCAATAACGAGGCCGATCCGCGTGAAGTCTATTGATTCGATCATGCGCGTAGCATCGGCAGAACAATGAAAGAAGTCAACCAATCCGCAATCAGGAGAAATCAATGAACGCAATCGAAGCATATCAGGCCAGCAGCACATGCGTGTGTGGCGGCATACCTACTCTGGTTGAGGTAAACGGCAAACAGCAGATTAAGTGCGCCTCTTGTGGATGCTCTGGACCACTTGAACCTCAAGCTGAAGGTGCTGTCCGTGGCTGGAATATAAACATTGAGGCTCTGACCTCTAACATGACTGTCATTGACATCATGTCGCGAGACAATCCCAAACTGGCTGAGTTGTTTGGCAAGTAACCACGTATCTGTAATGAGGTGATGAAATGAAAGAACTGAATGAACCAATCGTCCTCTGCTCATCATGCAGGAAGGTGTTTCTCGGCAGAGATTTCAAATTAAATGACGGCTGCCCTGGATGCAAAAGCATGAAGGTCGTAGTCGTGTTCTCGGCTGAAAGCCTTGTCACCGACATTGAGAACTCCAACGCCTTCCAGGCTCTTATTCAGGTAGGCGCGGACGGAGAGCAACTTGATGAGGTTGCCGACCTCATGGGCGTCCAGGGAGGCTCGTCCGATGTCAGGACTGATTCCACGCAGATTGATGCGCTGTCTGAATGGAAGTGTGAAAACGGCTGTTACTTTTAACCTGCTTTCTCAGCATAAGGAGGCACGATGACCAAAGGCAAAGAAATGAAGTGGGCGGAAAAGATGCTTTACCCGTCAACAATGAAGGTGACTGTTTATGATGACGGAGAAGTCGTCATAGATATTAAGAGTGAAGGCAGGACCGGCCATACCATGTCGCTTAACAAGAGCCAGTCCGCAGAGCTTCTCGCCCACCTTAAAAATATTACTACATGAGAAACCACTATGCTTGACCACCTAAATACACTGGAAGGCTTCCTAATCGGGGTTGGTGCCACCACCTCCATTATGTGTGGCTGGAAAGTCCTTTGCGGATTTTGCAAAGGTCTGTGGGCAAAAATCCAAGAGAATACAACCAAATGAGAGTAAGATGAGTGAATACAAAGAACGTGACCATAGGCACCTCGACCAAGAGGGTAATTACTATTGCAAGCATGTACTCGCCATGACTCAGGAAGGACTTCACGACAAATCAGACATTGCGGCAGAATTGGCGCACCGCGACTTTGAGATTGACTGTCTTAAAGATGACAAGGGCAGGATTGAAAAACAGATGTGCCACCTAGCCGCTGTCCATCATCTTAACGCTGTAAAAATATTTGAAGCGAGTCCTCTTGAGGCGGCACTATCCCGTATTGAAGAACTTGAAGCTGAGCTTTCTGATTGGCAGCGATACTGTGGAATCATCCTGCGTGAGCAGAGATCAACTGATATGAACAAATCTGAGGAGAACTAATATGGGTGGCCCCTACTGCGAGACATGTAAATATTTTTATCAAGGCCCAACGAGTGGTGATGGCGGCGAGTGTGAAGACCCCGCCAAGATCATCTACAGCAAGGGAGGGCAGTCCTCAGAAAAGCCTTGGGTCTACAAAAAGTGTGAGTGCTGCAACTGGACTGAAATAGAAGGCGAGGAGCGGCCTCATTACGGCAAGGATTGTCCCGAAGGAATGGTGCAAGTCGAGTTTGTCATGTGCGACCCCAAAGACAAAAAGGGCGAATATGGTTGGAAGCCTGTAGAAAAGACGTCGGTAGATATCTACGTCGACGGTGAACGGTACCTCGTAAAAGTGGGCGACTATCACGACGGGGTTGCAGAGCGGCGCGGGTTGTATGTCGGAGGCCCTATCGACATGGTGTGTGAGAAGACAAACATCAACACATGCAGCCTGTTCAGAAAATCCACTGATGAAGACAAACACGACGAGTCATTCACATGCTCCGACTGCGGCGATAGATTCATGGGCAGTCCGTGTAACGATGATGGGCAATGTACGCTCTGCGCGACAAATGACACACTGTAACTTTCTCCCCTCCCCAACGAACATCGCGCCGAGGAGTAACGGACCTGGGCGCGGTGTTCACAAAAGGGAGAAGCCGCACCACACGGCACGGCCTCACCTTTCGCGTTCTGCCGGGACAACCCCGACGAGGTAAATAATATGACTGATAAAACTGAATTGCTCAAGCCTACGATTGAAGAACTGGAAGAACGGGCCGGGACAGGAGACTGCGACTATGCGGTGTTGGAAGCAGCAGCCGAGTGGGTCGTCGAACTTAAAGGCAAAATTGCCATGAGTTCCACCGCAACTGGCATGATGATGGTCCATGGCGAGATCGACCGTTTAAGCGGAGTTATCTATCGCATTGCCGACGATGTTGCTTGGTACATTCAGTGCCGCGAGTTTGAAGGATATTTGTACGATATGAATTTTATAGACTTCATCAGTCCGGATGCCCTGGCAGAGATCAGCGCGTCAACTGGATCAGCCATGGGCGTGATGAAAAAGGCTATCGCGCCGAAGGGGATGTAGGCATGGAACAAGAAAGCAAAACATACCTGTGCCTTGCCCCCAGGAGGCGGATATACAAGGGGAGGCTTTTCGACATTAGGCCCTACAAGCCAAACCCCTTTAAGCGTTTTTTTAGTGACTGCTTTCACGGACGAGACTTCTATGGGAATCAAATCGTACATGAATTTATCAAGCACTACGCGACCGTGTATGTACGCCCTTATGATTTTTTCCCATGGTCGGAAACTTCACCACTGGTAGACATTGGAGAATACAACGAACACATGGCTTGCCTTGAAGAAGCGATTGCCAAAGCGACAGAGCTTTCCCGGCGTATTCCCGAAGATTCAATTTGTACTGTGGATGTCGTCCTTGAGACATTCAAAGTGGTCAAGAGGATTATTACCAAGACCGAAGATGGCGACTTTATATACGACAGCGGAGAATACTTAAAAATAAGCGAAGACAAAGTGTGGTCGAACACAAAAGAAAAGGTTTCCTCGCGTATTTTCTGGAAAATGGTTCATTACTTCGGATGGGGCTACGCTTCCTCAATGTTTCAAAGGTTAGTGGACCGATGCCTGATCTCTACAAAATCGTAACCGATCGAATCCACCGTGACCTTGAAACGGCCATGGACAAAGAAGCCGAAGAGCTTTCCGAAGGTGAGAAGTTTGCTCTTTGTTATGCTGCCGGAGTCCAGTTCCATAGCGTTGTTGACGACGATTATATTTTCACATTCAAAACCGTTAATCCCTGTGCTGTCGTCAAGATAGACGGCAAGTTTCAGGTTTACGAAAGACAAGACTCATAGAGGGATGAAGAACAATGACACCTGTTCTTGTTGACTTAGACGGCCTTGCTAATGCTATAAGCATCAGCAAAAGCACATTGCAAAGATTCTGGACAACGCTACCACATGTCCGTATCCCCTCTTCGGAGGGGGCGGACGGAAGAGGGGCATTGTTTTCCGTTGAAGATGTTAAACAGTTCCTCGTCATGAACCACGGAATCAATTATGGCAGTCAACAAATACAAGACGAAGAAAGGGCCACGGTATCAAGCGGTCCTCTGTCTGCACGGCCAAAGAGTCGCAACGAAGTCAGGGTTCAAGACAAAGAAGGACGCAAGAAAGTGGCTGCACCAAGAGGAAAAGCGATGGGAATTGTTCGGAGAAAAGACGAAGACCAGCATGGACTTCGAAGAGTTGGCCGGTGATTACCTAACATGGGTTGAAGACCGCCGGAGCAGAAACACATATATTTACAAACGAAGCACATTCCGCAGATTCCTTGACTTTTACCCGCGCAGACTACCTTTAAACGAACTCAGCCGTGAACTCCTTGAAGAGTTCCACCGCGTACAGAACCAAGAGCGCGGCCCGAAGGCAGCCAATAGCGACTTACGCGAGATAGGGACCATGTTCAATTGGGCCATCAAGCGCGACTACATGGCCAAGAACGTCGCCCGCCAGGTTGAACCATACCCCGTCGAAGCCACTGTCCGATACGTCCCGCCATCCGAGGATATAGCAGCCGTCAGAATGGCAGCCACTCCAGAAGAACGTCTCATATTCGACACCCTCTACTATTCTGCAGGAAGACTCACCGAGATACTTGAGCTCACCTGGGAAGACATTAACTTCGAAGCCAACGCCCTCCGTCTATGGACTTCAAAGCGCAGGGGCGGCAACAAAGAGCCTCGCGTAATTGCCATGCACAGAGAACTGGAAAAGGTGCTTGAAGAGGCGTGGAAGAGAAGAGACACAGCGAGTCCATACGTCTTCACCAACCCACATACCGGATCTCACTACACGCGACACAGCGATCCTATCCGTCTACTCTTCTCTCGTCTCTGCAAGAAGGCCGGACTCAAGAAGCCTTTTACGGCTCATGCTATCCGACATCATGTAGCCTCCCGCTTCGCAGATTCGCGCAAAGCGACACACCGCCAGATTCAACAATTCTTGGGCCACATGAATATCAAGACGACAGAAACATATCTCCATGAGCTCCAAGTCGATCACGACATCCTGGATGCCTTTGACTCTAAGACAGACACCACCAAAGAAGCCGAAAAATAATATGCAAAAAAATATGCAAACGCTCTGCATATTCATGCACGATGTAGCATTTCCTTGCATATTATGCACAGTAACGCCAACGAAAACCTTTTAATACCAACGCTTTTAAGCCCCACAAACTAGACTCGAAATCGAGTTATGGGTCAAACCATACGTGGGTTCGAATCCCACCCTCTCCGCCATGAAAGTAAAAAGCCTTTGGGTCTATGACCCAAAGGCTTTTTTGTAATTAATTTCTGTATAATTCATTAATTTAAGAATTGGAAAGCCCCTCCTAATTCTGTGGTGTTCTGTGATCATTCCACCTGACAACACTTCTGGGTGGGCTTTGTCTTTGCGTGTTTTTGTCTTGGGGTGTATCTGTTTTTTTGGAGATCGCACTAAACTTATAACAGCAACCAGAGAGACATGGAGAAATGGACCTAAAAAAAAATTCTACACCTTATGTTTTGCCTCCGTCCGTTATCGACCTGTGCAATACGTTTTCGCGAATCACTCTCCCATCTCAACCGCTGCTTGACTCTATGGCAGTATTCAATCGCTCACTTCAGCCTGTGATGGAATCTGTGGCCATGATGAACCGCTCACTTACACCACTCGGACAGGTTGCCGCTAAAATGAGCCGTTCAGTCCATAAAGCGACTTTTCCGGCTACTCAGGCATTAGGGGCTGCCCTTCGGTCAAGCGCATTCGTTGGTGCTGTTGAGGCAATGCGTTCTCCTACGATGCTTCAGTTCGGCGAGACTATACGAGAAATGGCTGCTGTCGGGACTGCGTTTAATGGTGTTATTGATGATTCTGTCGGGAAGGAGTTCCTCGCTGTCGTTGAAACCCTACGGAAGGTGGATTGGACGGCGGCCATTGAGGAGTCGCTAGAAGAAACCGAAGATCATCAAGACGACGAACTCAAGAACGAAGCAGAGGCGGCTGGCAGCTTCATCAACACGGAGTTTCAAAGCATACTGGATGAAGTGGAACAAACGCCGCAGGGGATGATAGCTGCGCTAACCGTGCTTCGTGAGAGAGTCATAGAGTCTCCGCTGGGCAAGGCTACAAAAAGTATCGTCCTGTGGATGTTAAGCGTCATACTTGGCAACCTCTTTTGGGCTTATATTTGCGTTCCTGTTGGGAAGAATATCAACCAACACTTCACCCACAGAGAAGCATTAAAAGCCACCAAGCAACACATTTTGAAAGAGGTCGGACACCACCCGCAGCTACGCATCGTGTCGGTAGAAAGCCGCTTGAATATTCGCATAAAGACGAACAGGAAATCGCATGTCGTCGGAAAGTTGTACCCGTATACAGTCGTTACCGTGATAGGCCATGCAGGAAAGTGGGCAAAAGTGGGCTTTGCCAACGGGCAGGCTGAGAGCGTTGAGGGGTGGGTGTTCAACAAGTACCTATCGAGACTAAAATAGGTGTCCTAGTAGCTCTTGAAACTGCTACATTAGCTATTAATGAATGTTGACAATATTCAATGATTACGGGATTTGATAGGATACCTGATGGTTTCCCACCCTCTCCGCCACGAAAGTAAAAAGCTCTGAACATCGATTCAGAGCTCTTTTTTATTTAAAACGGGTTTTATTCTTTGAATTTTTCGCCTCATTTTTTTTATTTCCTGAAAGATTGCATCTAAAAAAGGACACTTTACTTTACAGGGGCTTTAATCTGACCTTAATTTTAAACAAAACTTCAACTAAAAAACCACCCCAACATACCAATTAGTCAAGACAAAACCACCATTTTTAATATTCCTTTACTTTCGTCACTTAATAGGACAAGTAGTACCTGCTCAGCGTAACTGGACGCACGATTACTTCTTTGTCCCATTTGGACAGCATGCGTTTCGGTTTATCGAAACAAGATTTATTCCACGTACCAGAGCCATCCCTTAATATATATCCGGTAATCCGGACACGACCGCTGTTGCGCGCCGTCGTCATTAATACCTTTTCACACAAGGATCGTATGGCTTTTTCCTCTTTTTCTTTTGATAACCGTCTTAATGCGGGCATCAAATCATGCGGCTATGAAACCCCGACCCCTATCCAGACTCAGGCAATCCCTCACGTACTCAAAGGGTACGATGTCATGGGATTGGCCCAAACTGGCACAGGTAAGACCGCTGCGTTTGCCCTGCCTACTCTGCAACGTTTGCTGGACGAAAGGCTGCCCGCCAAAGGTGCACCCAAAATTCTGGTTCTCGCTCCGACTCGTGAGCTGGCATTGCAGATTCACGAAAGCTTCATCGCTCTGGGTAAACAAACCGGTATTCGCAGTGCTGCCGTCATAGGCGGCGTGGGCATGAGTCCTCAGGTCAAGGCCTTCGCCCATTCACGGATCATCGTGGCTTGTCCGGGTCGATTGGTACGTCTCATGAAAATGAACGCTATCAGCCTTAATCAAATCAACACATTGGTTCTCGACGAAGCAGACCGGATGCTCGATATGGGGTTCATGCCCGACATCAAACGCATCTTGGCCAAACTGCCTGTCAAACGGCAGAATCTGCTCTTTTCCGCCACGATGCCCGCCGATATCAGAAAGCTCGCAGAGAAAATTCTCAACCAGCCCAAAACCGTTCAGGTCGCCAACACGGTCTCGGTAAAAAGCGTTGGACATATTCAGTACAAGGCGCCCAACCATCTCAAACTTTCCCTGTTGGGAAAAGTTCTCGCTGCAACTGACCATAAAAGCGTACTCATCTTTACCCGCACAAAGCACAAGGCAAAGAATCTGGCGCGCAAGCTCAGTAACGGTGGAGAAAACTGCACTTTCCTTCAAGGCAATATGAGCCAGGGACAACGCCAAAGAGCTTTGGACGGATTTCGCAACGGGCAGTTCAACATTATGGTAGCCACCGACATCGCCGCGCGCGGTATCGATTGCGACCGCATTTCCCATGTCATCAATTTTGACATGCCGGACACCGTTGAAAACTATACTCACCGTATTGGACGGACCGGTCGAGCCGGTCGATCCGGCACTGCCGTCAGTTTTGTAACCCCGGAAGAACGCTCTCAGATCAAAGACATTGAGCGGGTCATGCGTATCAAAATCGAACAAGATACCATTGACGGATTCGATCACAACGCCGTCAGTACCAAAATAGACACTCGCAAACCCAGCCGCCGTCCTCCCAAGAATCGCTTTTCCAATTCAAGAAAGCGTAGTTCCAACCGAGGTCGTCGCTCCGCAGCGTAGTCTTCCTTTCGTTACGAGAACAAAGCCCTGTCCTTCGGCAATTAAACCGAAGCACAGGGCTTTCCCTTGTCTATCCCTTTCCTGTCTACAACCCTACATTCTTCAAATCATCTCCGAGATATTCACGTTCGTTTTCGCCAAGCATACCGAGCGAAAGACAAATGAGTGTCCAGAGGTGAACCACCGGGAAGTGTGCGCCGGAGTATTCACTGAGATCATGAATCTGTGAATGGCAGTTATGACATGGCGCGATGCAATAGTCCGCCTTGGTGCGAAGAATCTGATCGAGTTTGATCTGACCATACTTGCGCCGTTCGTCTGCAAAACCTGACTGGAGAAATCCGCCGCCGCCACCGCAACAGTAGTTGTTGGATTTATTCGGCCACATATCGATGAAATTTTCTTCACCGACTACGGATTTGACCACAAAACGAAGGTCCTCGGCCACCGGATCACCCAGTGACTTCCGTACAAGCTGACACGGGTCCTGAACCGTGAAGGTCACGCCCAAGTCCTTGTTCCAATCGGAGTTGACTGGCAGCTTGCCCTCACGAATCCACTGGGCATACAGCCGAATAATGCTTTCCATCTCGAAGTCGTGTTCAACATTAAACTTTTGCAGTCCGGCCCGGACTGCATAAAATTCGTGTCCTCACTCCGTGTTGAGCCAAACCTTGCACCCCAGCTCTTCTACGGCTCCGGCCTTGTTGCGCACCACATTTTCCCATGCGTCATCATCGGCCAGAAACATGCAGTAATTTTCTGCAGCCCATCCTTTGGTGCTATATGTCCAGTCCGCGCCGACCAGATTAAGTATCTTCCAGAGCGGAACCATTTCGTCCGGCTCGGTCACTGGTTCGCGTGAATTCTGATTCAGGAAATAATACGCGCCCTTTCTGTCGACAGAGACTTGAATATTCTCCTGACCAGGCTGCATTTCACGCACTTCCTCGGCCACATCCTCAACCACGAATTTGAAGTCTTCGCTGGATGCACCCATTGCGCTGTTGCCGGGGGTGTTCAAGGCCTGTTCGCAGGAACCAAGTATTCCTTTGGGACGATCTTCCCTCGGCCACGATTGACGGCATTGATAAATTAGTTGTGGGATATCCACTTCCATGGGACATGCATGAACACACCGTCGACACATGGTGCACAACCACACCCAGGATGTGGACCGGATAGTTTCTTCCTGTCCCATAAGCGCCAAACGCACGAATTTGCGAGGGTCCATGTCTTCCATACCCGTGGCAGGGCATCCTGCAGAACAGGCTCCACACGTGAGACACATGTTCAGATTACCGCCCTCGGGCAGCAGTTCCCGGACCTTGTCCACCAGTTCCGATTGCTTCGGCTCAAGAAGAAGCGCTGCTTCACCCATGGCTAACTCCTTTCGCGGACTTATGCCGCCGGATTCCCGGGAGCGGTCGCCCGCTCCCGAAAACCGTTTATCGTGAGGTTCAACTTTTATTCACACTGAATTTTCTATCTAGGCCAAGGCCTCCGTCTGAACAGCCGCGCCTGTCTGGTCGTACATAAGGCCGCAACGCAAATCGAAGTGACGGTTGACGCTCATGGTCGGACACGGTGCATTCAATGCCACCTGAGTGACCGTCGAACCAAGGAAAGCCTTTTCCGGATCACGTTCCTTGGAATGGTGAGCCATGATGATCAGGTCTGCATCGGCCTGATTCCCCATGCGCAGAATTTCCATGGAAGGCTTGCCGCGACAGGCCTCGAAACCGCATTCACCGATACCATCAAGACGAGGACCATATTCATCTTCCAGTCGTCCGATGACATCAGAGCGACTGTTTCCATTTTCCACGACATGCATGATCTTGAGATTGGCCTTGTACTGACGGGCCATCTGGCCGCCGTAACTTACGGCGCATTCAGCTTGATCAGAGAAATCGGTTGCCACAAGGATATTACTATACAGCGGTTCCTTACAAACAACGTCCTTGTGAACAATCATGACCGGACAGCGGGCCTTCTGACTCACGCGTTCAAGCGTACTGCCTGTCATGCCCCACATCTTGGAACGGGTTTCCTCGTATTCCTTGGTGTGCGGTCCCATGACGATAAGGTCGGTGTTCTTCTTTCGTGCCAGACGCAGAATCTCGTTGTGCGGGATACCCGGTACGACAATAATCTGTGATTCCTGGATTCCCTCAAGCATTTCCGCATACGTTTCAGAGATCTGTTCCTTGAGCCGTGAAGTTTCACCCGAAGGTTCCAGAGTTTCGATAGAACCCCAGCCCTGAGCCATGCCCGCTACATGAACGAGGTAAAGCTTTGACTCGAACTTACGAGCGAATTCCATTGCTGCCTGAACCGCGCAGTTGTCGATTCCGGTAGGAGTGACTCCTACGATGATGTCCTTAAACATGATTTGCCCCCTTGCTGAGGTTATCCGCCTTTGCTTCCGCCATATCGTCGCCGCTTTCGACCTGGTTCGGCTGGCTCCAGACCTTGTTGGCGATATCCCTCCTGACCCCAGCCGATATGGTCAGGTTTTTCTCGAATTGAATGGCCCCATCCTCCAGCCCGAAGGCTTCGCCCATCAATTGTGTCAGATAGAGAATGGGGATAGGTTTGGCTCCAAGTTTCTGCGCCTGCGACTGATATGCCTCAAGATTCATCTGACATAATGGACAGACCGTGGCGATGGCATCCGCGCCCTCTGCATCAGCGAGTATTGCCGCCACCGATTGAAGTGCCACATCTCTATGCCCCACCATGAGCGAAGCACCACAACATTTGTTTCCGTGATTCCACTCATGCATTTCTGCACCCAATGCCGTAAGAACACGATGCATGGATGTAGGGTTCTTGGGATCATCAAACACCGGGTATGGTCGTAAGATCTGACACCCGTAATATGGGGCGATCTTCATGCCCTCAAGGTTGTTTGTCACCTTCTGTTCAATAATTTTTGCCCCGACATCATTGATGAGAACATCGAGAATATGTCGCACCTCCACCTTGCCGGAATAGGTCAAACCGGACGCAGCCAGCACTTCATTCACCTTGCCATGCAGACTCCTGTCTCCAATTACTTCCTTGTTCACCTTGAGCAGGTTGAGATAGCAGGCGGAACACGGCGCGATCACATCAATGCCGTCGAGTTCTTTTTCAGTGAGGGCAAGATTACGTGCCGGAAGCGCATAGTTCATAAGCTTGCTCACCGGCTCAGCCGCACTCGCGCCGCAACAGGTCCAGTCTGGAATTTCAATCAATTCGGCACCAAGATACTCCATGACTGCACGCGTAGAGATATCAAACTCCGTCGCACTTTCAGTCAAAGAACAACCTGGGTAGTATGCGTATTTCATGACAATCCCTCCATCTCTCGCGCCTTGGCGAACATAGGCTTCAGCACTCCGCCCTGACCGCCACCCGGCATATGTACCTTGCCCTTGGCCATCATCTTCATACCCAGCGGTACAAACTTGAGCGGTAGCGTCGGGTTATCCATGCGTTTGAAGAAATAATTGCTCATCATGCCCATTTCCTGCACTCGACCATGTGACTCGACATTTTCCATGAACGCTCTATAGAACGCACTGTTCTTACGTCCTTTGCCACTGAGCATGGCCAGTCTCTTCAGAGAAGCCATGACCGAAGTGAGTTTGAGACCTCGTGGACATCGCAGTGTGCAGGTGTAACAAGATGAACACATCCAGAAGGTCTGGCTTTCAAGGATCTCGTCGAGCATGCCGAACTGGATCATCCGCCACATGGCCCGTGGAGTGATATCCATGGCGAACCCGTTGGGACAGGATGCCGTACAAGTACCGCACTGCATACAGGCCCCGACTTCTTCCTTTAATTGGGCGAGCACGAACTCGATTTCATCTCCGGCCGGGCTCCATGTTTTTCTTACTGCTTCGCTCATGGCGTTATTCCTCCATATTTCCGAATTACGCCGGTTCTTCGAGTGCCGCGTCAATGACAGACATCATCGGCCCATCGTGGAATCCCTTGAGGACCGTGGCACTGTTAGGACAAACTGCCGCACAGGAGCCACACCCCTGACACAGGATTTCGTCCACCTGAATCTGACCGAGTTCCATATCCAATACACGAGCACCATACGGGCAGGCCGCGATACACGCCTGACACAATGAACACAATGAGTGTCGGACAGAGGCCACCACAGTTTCACGGGCAATAGTTTCTGCATTGAGAATTCGTAATGCGCGTTGAGCAGCAGCCTTTGCAGAAGCAACAGATTCTCCCATTCGACGAGGAGCCAAACCGGTTCCGCACGCGTAAACACCCTGCTTGAGGAAATCTACGGGCCGCCACTTGAAATCCGCTTCTTGATAAAAGCCGTCTTCGTTAATCTCCACGCCAAAGACTTCCTGGATATCATCCATGTCATTGGGTTCCATGCCACTCGAAAGTGACAGAATATCTGGCCTGAGGATTATGTTTTCCCTAAGAATGGGGTCGTAGGCCGTAATGACCGGCTTACCTTCCTCAAACTTCACCTGAGGGGGGGCGTCCTGTTCATATCGAATGAAGATGGCTCCGGCCTTCCGTGCCTGCGTGTAGTAGGTCTCAAGGAAACCAGGCATCATAATATCACGATAGAACACGTATATCGACAGATCAGGATTGCGCTCCTTGAGAGCGAGCACGTTCTTGACCATTTCCGGACAACACACCTTGCTGCAATAGGTACGGTCCTCACCGGGCTTGCGCCAACACTGAATCATGGCAACCGAAGAAAGTATGCCTGCGTCAAGCTGACCTGTGGCAAGCTGTTCTTCCAATGCGAAATGAGTCATCACCGACTTATGCACACACAGGCCGCTTTCATAGACCTTGGCCTCGTGTGCACCGGTAGCAAGAATGGAGACACCATGCTCAAGAGGGAATACTCCTTCCGGACTGGCAATGGCGGAACGGAACCGTCCTGCACTGCCTCGAGACAGCACGACACGTGAATCCTTGAGCACCCTGATATTCGGATGCTTTTCCACCTGTGCGATGAGTTCTTCCATGTACTTGTGTGGATCGGAACCATCGAGTTGTGTATGCAACCGCATAGCCATGCCGCCAAGTTCTTCTTCGGATTCCACCAAACAGACTCCATAGCCTTGATCCGCAATAGCCATAGCCGCTGTCATACCCGCCAATCCACCACCGACAACCAAGGCCGACCGTTCTACGTCAACCATATTAGGTGGCGGTGTTGGGTCGACTCCTTGCAACCGTGCTACAGCCGTGGACAAAGATGCGTAAATCTCCTTCTCCGCTGTTCGTGCATCTGTTTCCGGGCCAAAGGTCGGTGTATAGATATCCACCACATCCATAAGTGCGGGATTCAGACCAATGGTCTTACCCAATTCCTTGAGACGGGGAATGTAGGCGTAAGGCATACACGCACCGATGATAATACGGTTCGGCTTGAACTCTATGGCCGCCTGTTCAATATCGCCCCACCCTTCTACCGTGCAGGCACTTCCTACACTTACAACCTTGCAAACCGAGTGAACATTGGCCATACGCAGACTCAACGCTTCGATATCAACGGATTGCTCCAAAGTAGGACAGGATGCACAGACTGCCACCAATGTACGAGGTGGTTCACGCGAAACGTCTGGGAAATCGGGTTCAGGTTCGTCCTCAATACCCGCCAGCACGTCATATGCCTTGATGATACGGGACGCGGCTTGCGCTGCTGCGCCTGCATGAATCACGGATTCGGAGATGTCCTTGGGTTCACCAAACGCCCCGGCTGCGAATATACCGACAGCGCTTGTGCGTTCCGGTGAATACGGCTGCGTATCTGCGAAACCCCACTGATTGAGATCAATACCGATTGTCTGCGCAAATGTGTCCGAATTCTTTGGCGGACGTGCTCCCACGGCCAGAACAACCATGTCATAGATTTCGGTGACCATTGTTCCGTCTTCGGCAAAGTATTCGAGTTTGATGTCTTGCCCGTCATCCGTCGGCAGGAGCGAATGAGGACGGCTGCGCACAAAACGAACGCCCTGTTCTTTTTCAGCATTGATACGATATCGTTGATATCCCTTCCCCGCCGTACGCATATCCATGTAAAAAATGGAAGTCTCCACTTCACCATTGGTCACCTTTTTAGCGAGCAACGATTCCTTGATGGAAAACATGCAGCATATCCCAGAACAGAAATCCGCATTCCTTTGCACATCGCGCGAGCCAACGCACTGAATCCATGCAATCTTTTTGATCGGCTTGTCATCACCGGGACGCAACAGCTTGCCGCCTGTGGGACCAGTCCCGCTCAAAAGGCGTTCGAATTCGACCGCTGTAAGTACGCCGGGGTGTTCATAATTCCAGATTTCCGATGAAACCTCAGGATCTGTTTTTGGATCGTAGCACTCAAATCCACCGGCCAAAACGATGGCTCCGACTTCCAGTTCCTCGACAGTGTCTGAAAGAATACGCACGAACAACTTATCGAGCCACGGCACAAACTTCTTTGCCGTCAACGGCTTGGTCAGATATTCGCGTGCACCTTGCAAAACAAGTTCGGTAGCGGTTTCATCCTGACTTTCATCTGCCAGAATAACCACCGGCATATCCGGGTGAAGTTCCTGACAACGTGTCAAGACACGTTCGGCATCCATGTCATTAATATTTAATCCAAGTAGGACAAGCCTGAATTGATCGGTTTCGGCGAGCTGATCCACTGCCTCACGCCCACTTGCGGTAAAATGAAGTGGGAAATTCTGTTCATCAAGACTTCCTTGCATCATTTCCTGTACCGTTTCATCTCGATCTACCACGAGGATATGAAAATCCTTGCGCTCTTCGAACTTGAAATCAATGGCCCCGGTAGGACATACTTCATGACATTTCCAACAACGCAAACAGTTGTCCAAATCCAGTACATACTGATTGGGAATGGCATGCGGAACCGGCAGATAAATAGCTGCCCGTTGCGTCAATCCAGCGTTGAATTCACTGTCCACTCGAACCGGGCACACCTCGGAACACTTGCCGCAACTAACACATTTGGTCGGGTCCACCAAAGGCGATGTTCGGTTTAACGAGACAAAGAACTTGCCCGGTTCACCTTCTACTTCCGCCACTTCGGTAGAGAGCATAATATCAATATTATCGTGAAACAGCCCCTTGCGCAGGCAATACTGGCTGGATGAATCCCGTGACATAAGCGGCAGCATCTTACACATGCCGCAATGATCGGACGGAAATTGGTGGTCAAGTTGACTCAAAATTCCACCGTGGTTCGGACGGCGGTCGATAAGAGCGACCTTGTGACCAGTAACGGCCAGGTCGAGAGCGGCGCGTATACCACCGATTCCTGCGCCTACCACCATTGCTCCGTATTGCTTCCTCATAACGTCCTCCCGAAACTGGGACCTGTCATTAGGCCATGTGCGACACTGTGTCCTGGAACTCGTCTTCCTTGAAAACCGAAAGCGGCGGCGACTCTTCCAGACTTCTGCCCGGCTCGTAGTCAAAGCTCTTCTGTGTCCGAGCTGCGACTGTACGGAACAACTCCATTACGGGGATGCCGTTAGGACAAGCATTAGAACACTGTCCACATCCCACACAGGCCATGGACATATGCGCCATACGGGTCAGATGATAGAAGATAGTATCCGTGGGCAGCTTGAGACTTCCCTTACGCTTGGCCCAGCCCATGTACTGCCACGGCTTATGTTCGAACACGTCAGTATTAAAAACGCATTCCTTGCAGTAACAAACCGGACAAGCCACTCGGCAATTATAACAATTCACGCAACTCGACAGATATTCTGACAAATCGGTCAATGTACCAGTGGCGGCCTTGGTCGCCTCAATCATGGCATCACGATTTTTAGTGCGCACCTTAATAAGCGATTCAAGCACTGCGTCTCGTCCAGTGGTTTCCATATTGGGCAACCCAAGGCTATTGAGCAGAGCCTCGCCTCGAGCACTATCTGCCATGACCGGAATAGCATCGTGCAGATCTGCACCGGCGATCCCAATAACAATATCCGCATTGGTCGGAGCCGGGAATTCACAGGACTTGCAGGCCGGAGCTATATCCACACCGTTCACAGCTGTCTCATTTGCTCCACCGTGCTGTCCTTGAAATGCAAGTGTTGCCTCAAATGACTCCCGGTCACCGACGAACGTCGTATAGCCAGTGTTGTCATAGGCCCCCATACAATCCATCCCCACGATAATTACATCATCAAGGCTGCCCTGATTGAGCTTCACTAATTCCACGAATGCCCTAATTTCACAGGGGCGCATAACAACAGCTATACGTTCGCCGGACTGACCACGCGTCAATCGCGACAGAAGTTTTGCACTGTTCAGGGGAAATGCCGGAGCCAAAGGGTCCGCACCTGAAAGCTGATCAGGGTCAGTCACCAACGTCGGCATGGGGAGTCCCTTGTCAAACAGATGAACCGGCACCACGACTCCGCCTAATGACTCGTCTTCCAACAAGCCACGCAAAAAGCCTTGTATCGCCACAACCGGGTTGTTATTTTCAACCTGTATTTTCACAGTGGTCGCCATGTCGCCACCTCCCAGTGTCTAAACCACGGCCATGGAACGCGCTTCCATGGGACCGAGTTCTCTGATTTCGTTAATGAAAGAATTTACCGTTTCCGCAAATTCATTCCCTTCACTCGCTCCTACCCAAGTCAGCTTGACGCGCTCCCTTTCAACTCCAAACTGAGGCAGGATTTCGTTGAGGAGCTTAACCCGACGTCGGGCCTTGTAATTGCCATTGATATAATGGCAATCACCGGGATGACACCCACTGACAAGCACTCCGTCAGCTCCGGAAAGGAGCGACTTTACGATGTACTTGGGGTCCACCATGCCGGTACACATAACGCGTACCAATCGAAGATTCGGCTGTTGCACCATTCTCGACGTTCCAGCGAGATCTGCTGCGGTGTAGGTGCACCAGTTGCAGACAAAAGCTAAAATGGTCGGTTCGAATTCACTACTCATCACTGCCTCCTAGGCTTCGCCTGGTTGATTGTCGCTGACGGCCTCAGCTATTTGTCCCTCGCCCTCAGGAGGCACAAGGTCAAACATCATGCCAAGCATTCCATCGATTTCATTGAATATCTGTGTCTGATTAAAGTGCTTGATCTGTGCGGCTCCACTCGGACAATAACCGGCACAGCTGCCACACCCCTTACACATGGCTTCATTGATGACCGAAATTTGTCGTCGTTCATCAAATTCAATGGCCGAGTATGGGCACAAGTCGATACACACCTTGCATCCGATGCACACGTCCGGGTCGATCCACGAGGTTGTAGGAGAGATGGAGACCGTTCCCTTAGCCGCAAGCGCAAGGGCCTGCGCTGCACCACCTGAAGCATGGGCAACGGCATCAGGGATATCCTTTGGTCCCTGACAGGCTCCAGCAAGGAACACACCATCTGTTGCGGTAGAAACCGGACCAAGCTTGGGATGCTCTTCGAGGAAGAAACCATCCTGCCCTTGGGCCACACCGAAGATACGTGCCACTTCATTTGTATCACTCCGTGCTTCCATGGCGGTACAAAGAATGACCATGTCCACAGGCACCCGCACGTTCATTCCGAGCAAGGTATCCTCGCCGACGATGACCAGCGAATCGTCTTCCTGCACAACTTCAGCCGGACGGCCTCGAATAAAGGTCACGCC
The DNA here is from genome assembly GCF_027923765.1 of Pseudodesulfovibrio nedwellii. NCBI lineage: Bacteria > Pseudomonadati > Thermodesulfobacteriota > Desulfovibrionia > Desulfovibrionales > Desulfovibrionaceae > Pseudodesulfovibrio > Pseudodesulfovibrio nedwellii. The sequence goes on from NZ_AP026709.1 coordinate 767,957, forward strand.
TTCTTCCTGCACACGCTTGAAGAATTCTTCGTACCCTTTACCGAAACACCGCATATCAATATAAAAATTATACACTTTGGTGTCATGTCCGACCTTGTCTTTGATAAGATGATCAAACTTGAGGGCGTACATGCAACAGGTGCGCGAACAGTATTCGTGATAATTCTTATCGCGGCTGCCCACACAATGAATTATACCGACACTCTTGGGCGCCTCGCCATTCTTCAAGACGATCTTTCCCTCGGTGGGACCAACTGCATTGTTAAGCCGTTCGAATTGTAGCGCGGTGTACACATTGTCAAAACGACCAAAACCGTATTCGTACAACGGTGTCGGGTCCATGGCATCGTATCCGGTAGCCAGTACGATGGAACCAACATTAAAGACTTCATGAGTCTCCTTCATTGTATAATCAATGGCCCCGGTAGGACATATAGTCTGACAAATTCCGCACTTGTCCTTGGTGATCTTTTTGCAAATTGAACCATCAATGACCGGCGTACTCGGCACAGCCTGTGGCGAATTCCGATAAATGGCCTTTCGCATGGAAAGCCCTTCGTTAAACTCATTCAAGGCCTTGGTTGGACACTTTTCAAGACAGGCACCGCATCCAGTACAAATAGCTTCGTTGACGTAGCGAGGCTTGTGCTTCACGGTCACGGTATAATTCCCGACAAAACCGGAAACGTCCTCGACTTCACTCCACGTCATAAGATTGATATTCGGTTCCTGCGACACTGCCACCATCTTGGGGGTAGAGATGCAGGCCGCACAATCCAACGTCGGAAACGTCTTGTCGAACTGGGCCATATGTCCACCAATTGATGGACTTTTTTCAACCAGATGAACCTTGTGTCCCGATTTTGCGATATCAAGAGAGGCCTGAATACCGGCGATGCCAGCACCAACGACCATGACATCCGGCAGGACATCCACTTCGCGAGAAAAGAGCTTCTCATGATCACCCACTCTATCAACAGCCGCTTCGACAATGTGCTTGGCCTTGGCTGTCGCTTCATCCGGGTCAGCGGTTGTCCATGAACAATGTTCACGAATACATGCGTGTTGCATGAGATAAGGATTCAGCCCAGCTCTTGCACAAGCCTTCTGAAACGTCTTTTCATGCAGACGCGGCGAACAGGATGCCACGACGACCCGATTGAGGCCGTATTCGCGGATATCCTTGATAACCATTTCTTGTCCCGGGTCCGAACACATGAATTGGTAGTCTCGAGAGACCGCCACGTCCTTGAGTTTTCCGGCATACCTGGCCACGTCTTCGCAATCGACCTTTCCCGCGATGTTCGAACCGCAGTGACAGATGTATACTCCGATTTTGTTGCCCATGGTTCCTCCATTCCTCGACGTGTCAACGACTGCTCTTGCCGCTGGTCAGTTCCAAAGTCAGTTCGCCCACCAGTTTTTTGAGTTCTTCATTTTCAGCGATCAACTCAGATTCACTCGAAAGATTTGGTCGCTTTTCAAAAATCTGATGGCATTGCTCCAGGAATTGCCCTCGCCACTTGTAATACTGTCCGGGTCGCAGGTCGTGGGAGCGACACAAGTCATTGACGCACCCTCCCATAAGGCCTTCCAAGACGATCTTTGCTTTTTTCCGTGCATCCCATTTGCGCCGCATTCGTGATACCTCCTTGCCGTATTCCCTTGTCTTCTCTTTTCCGGGGCGTTCACATGGAGAGTATGAGAGTGTCGCGCTACGCGAACCGCTTGAATATTGTTGCCCTTGAATCAGCAACCCCGCTTGAACCAAAAGGAAATTCATTTTCCCGGATATCCGCGTTACTCCCGGACGATTCTCACTTGCTCTCTAAGAACAAGATGCGTACCGCTTTCGAGTTGTATAGATATTCTCGATTGATGGAGAGAGAGTCTATTGGCAGACGCGCTGTTTTTCCTTGAAAATCAGGCTTAAAACGTCTTCTCGTACAAGATGAGTCTTGCAAAACAAGACACATCCTCGCCCTGAAGAGAGTCACCTGCCATTCATAGGATGAAATTATTTGCAAAAGATTGTGCGAGGACTCTCAAGAGTCTCTCATCCTTTAAAGAGCGTTGAGTGTCTTGTTAGACGAGACTTTTTAATTCCCTCAAAACGATATGTTTTTTTCTTCAACAATTTCAAGATGTAGACAGATTTGACAATTCCCGCACAATTCATGGTATAATTATGTGAGGACTTCTTTGTGGGAAGAGGGAGAATTACGTCATGGCCGAAATTCTCATTATTGATGGAGACAGGAGTTTTACTCAAGCCTTGGGGAAAGCTCTTGCAACACACGGCCTGCCGACGGCAGACTGTGATACATTGTCACGTGCGATGGGCCTGCTTCACACCGGTGACTACAAGGCTGTACTGCTTGGAGATGATCTTGCGGACGGAGACAGTCTTGCTTACCTCGCAACGATCAGAGAAATTCCGTCCTTTCCTGAAGTCATTGTCATTTCCCGTAGCCGAAATCCTGACATGGCGGAATTGGCCATTCAGAACGGTGCATGGAATTACATCACCAAACCGCTGAACATGCAGCGACTTCTCGTCCTTATCAGGCGTGTCATAGAGTACCATGAAGAACGATACAGCGGAGGTATCCGGTGTTCCCTGCGTCGTTCCGGTATCATTGGCAACAGCCGCCTGCTTCAATCCTGCCTAGATACACTGGCTCATGCTGCCAGCTCAGATGCAAATGTTCTTATCACCGGAGAAACTGGGACAGGTAAGGAACTCTTCGCACGAGCCATTCACAAAAACAGTGAACGTGCCGCAAATTCTTTTGTTGTCGTGGACTGTGCCGCTCTTCCAGACACTTTGGCAGAGAACCTGCTGTTTGGTCATGAACGTGGAGCATACACAAGTGCAGACAGGAATTCTGTTGGTCTTGTTAAACAAGCTGACGGCGGTATTCTCTTTCTCGATGAAGTAGGAGAACTTCCTCTATCCATGCAAAAAGTTTTCTTACGAGTACTGGAAGGACGCAGTTTTCGCCCCGTTGGAGGAATGAAAGAAATCCAGAGTGATTTTCGCCTTGTAGCTGCAACCAATCGAAATCTTGAGGCCATGGTTGAAAAAGACGACTTCCGGCGAGATCTTTTCTATCGGCTGCGCGGTATCCGCATGCAGCTTCCACCGCTTCGGGCAATGACAGAAGACATTAACGAATTGACATGTAAATTTATTCAGCATCATTCCAAACGACTTAAAATGGCGAGCAAAGGATTTTCGCCTGATTTCTTGGATGCACTGATGAACTATGAATGGCCAGGCAACATCCGAGAACTCCAAAACACCATTGAACAAGCCCTTTCACGAGCTGGCAAAGAATCGATCCTCTACCCTCGTCATCTGCCGCGTGCCATCCGTGCTGAAATTGCTCGACGTGACATGGAAAAAGGAACCAGTAAAGAAGAACATCAGGACCACTTACGTATTGATCCACAAGATTTCCCGACTCTCAAGGAGTATCGAAATCTCCAGTATGAAGAAATGGAAAAAAGGTATCTTCTTAATCTTTTTGATATAACCGGGGGGGATGTCAAAAAGTCATGCGAAGTCGCAGGGATTTCTCGCGCTCGATTTTATGTCCTCATCAAACAGCACGGAATATCAAGGGATTGAAAACGATTAACCACAACGCAAAACTCCCTGAGTCCACTTATTGTGATTTCAGGGAGTTGTTTTTTTGAGACAATAATTTTGAATTATTCTTTCAAAGTTGCGACATAATCCATAATGGCTTGTGCAGAACGTTTGGAAAGATTCACCGCTTCAGCCACAGTCTTGGCGCCTGTGACAACATCACCTGAAGCAAAAACCCCTTCTCGAGTGGTTCGACCATCTTCATTGGTTATGATGAGACCGGTTTTGCCGACCTCAATACCGGACAGATTATCTCTTGGAGTCTGACTGGCCGCAATGAAAACTGTATCGGCCTCAAGAAAATGTTCGCTACCGTCTTCAGTAACAAGGCGCATGGAACCATCCTGTTCCTCAAGATGAGTCCTGACGCAGCGAATACCATCATCGAGAATTTCAAGAGGTGCCGTGTAGAACTGAAATAAAACACCATCAAGTTTGGCGTATTCATATTCATACTTGGTGGCGGACATGTTCTCCTCACCACGACGATATAGAACTGTTACCTCTTCCGCGCCCTTGCGTCGGGCCGTTCTGGCGACATCCATAGCCACATTTCCCGCACCGATAACAAATACTCGCTTGCCTAGAGAATATACATTGGGATTTTTGAGATAATTAATCGCGTAGTGGACCGTTCCCAAGGTTTCACCTTTGATACGTAACGGTTTAGGACTCCAGACGCCTGTACCGATGAAGATTGCTTTGTATCCATCGCGCAAAAGGTCTTCAAGTGTAATAATCGGACCGATGACCATATTGGGACGTATTTTAACACCCAGTCGTTCCAACATCTTCTTGAGCTTGACCAAAAGGCTTTTAGGCAAACGAAAATCGGGAATACCATATTGAAGGACTCCACCGATCTTGTCTTCGGATTCAAAAATAGTCACATCAAAACCTTTGGAGGCAAGGATAAAGGCAACAGTAAGACCGGCAGGTCCGGACCCGACTATGGCAATTTTCTTCCCATTGTTCTCATGTTCAGGCTTTCTTTGCTGAATCTGCTCCAAATAATACCCGGATATATAATTCTCAATGTCACTGATTTGAATGGGAGAACTTTTCTTTCCAAGGATGCAATGTCCCTCACAAAAATTTTCATGCGGACAAATGAGAGAACAAACGACCGAAAGCGGATTATTGTTGAACAGAAGTTCGCCCGCTTCATAGGTTTTCCCGTCAAGCAGGAGTTTGATGACTTCATTAATAGGGGTACTGATCGGACACCCTTTGCTGCACAACGGCTTCTTGCATTGCAAGCAGCGACTCGCCTCTTCAATGATATGCTTTCCCATAAGACTCGAATACTTGTTTGGAAATGTTAACCCAATGGAAGACTCAAAGACATCATGATATCTTTATCGCCCTTACTTTTGACAATAAGCAGTGATTGATGAAGACATTTTGATGGCATTGTCAAGGGCATTTCAGACCTTGGAAATCTGTTTTTTTCAACAAGAGATGATCAACAAGATTATATACGTCCAGCGAGGATTGATTAAAATTCATCAAGAATATTGTCTATAATTGCAATAATCATGTATTTAAAGAAGAAACATAAAATTCTTGTATAAATAATTAACCACATACAATTCTTTTTTCATGAATAACGTACAAAAATAACGGGGTAAATCATGCGTGTCGTAATAAACTCACAAGCCCCTGACTTTACTTTGGAAGATATAAGAGGCCGTACGGTTTCACTATCCGACTATACTCAAAAAAAACATGTGCTCCTCATTTTTAACAGAAGTTTCTCGTGACCATTCTGCCGAAAGCACATGGCGCAGTTGCGTCAAGAATACGAACTACTTAAAACCTTAAACATTGAAGTATTCGTAATCGGACCAGAGAAACCACAATCGTTCATAAAATATTGGGAAAAAGAGAAACTGCTATTTGTAGGACTTCCCGACCCAAAACACTCCGTGCTGAATCTTTATGATCAAGAAGTAAGCCTTTTAAAATTAGGCAGAATGCCTGCACAAATGTTGATAGATACACACGGAATTTTAAAATTCGTTTATTATGGTCATTCCATGGCGGACATACCAAATATCAAACAAATCAAAAGCGTGTTGTCAGCCTAATAAAAAAGCCCGGTTTCATAACCGGGCTTTTTTATTACTCAATGAAATTGCTACTTAAATTCATGTACCAAAATAAAATCGTTGGCAGCACGCGTCCCATGGCAACCAATACAACCAGCAGGTTTTCCGGCCTTATCCGCCGTGCCATCTGGCGAATATTTCACCCAGAACCAATCTCCATCGCTCGGATTGTACCCACTCACCTTATACATAACTGTAATCGCCATAAGCTTTTCATCCGAGCTGTAATTCTCTTTAACCTCAATTGTACCACACGCCACCGGCGGCATTTTCGAATTCAACCCTGCCGAATTCACATAAACCTTATGTTTTGGACCATGCGGAGCACGCCCTGGTTGCATTCCTTCATGATCCGGCCAGAAACCCCATTCAGTATATGGATCAACATTGGTTATATAATTCCACAACTCTTTTGCATCGGGACCAGGTTTCCCTTCCGCCAGAGCAGAACCAGCGAGGAAGGTGAAAACAAACGCCATACAGAGAGCAATCAAACAAGACTTTTTCATGAACGACTCCTTGGTTTCGCAATTATGGGCTAAAACAATCCTCTCACAAGATTAAAACCGGTATAAAGCTGCATGAAAGCCAATAAAACCAACACAAGATTGTTTACCCCATGGAATATGGGCAGAATCTTTCTCGGGGCTTTTTTAAATTTCATATACAAACCAGAGCCTTCACCGAAAAGAATCAATGGCAACATAATCATTGCGATTGTTCGATGGTCACCGGTCATACCTGTCGCGCCATAGATGAGTTTAGCCATGATGCCACCGGCAATCATACCGAAAAACCATGTACTCATGACAATTATTCCATAGCGTACATGCCCTTTCCAATTAAACTGAACCTTATGCTTAAAAAGAGATATTCTGACACGATTGATCCCCTGCCATGCCACCCAAAAAGACAGGAAAAGCGCAAGCGTCATGAAAATAGGATGTCCAAGGGACACAAAAATCGGCATCTTTTGCGATGAAAAAACAACCGTGTCAGCTTTTTGAGTAGAGACACAGTTCAAAATTTGAGTAACAGTCTGAATCTGCCCACTCAACAATATGGAGAATGCCGCGATTTCATCATCTGAAACTTTTGCACCATTGGAAGCCATACGTTTAACCGTCGGCCCCCAAAAATTCTCTCCCTTACCAAGATTGACGCAAATACGATCAGCCGTATGACATACAACGCATCGCTCCTGAAGTGTGGACGGTTCAATCTGTAAAGCGAAAGCATTCGCAACCGGAAAGGAAAACATAACCATTACCAAAACGATGAGAATACGATAAGAAATTTTCATACTTATCGGTATCTGATAATCATCACTACAAGTCAACATGTCTCCCATATTAATAATACGAGAGAGACTTGCTCTCTGCACATAACCATCATATTAATATGAAATGTCATCTTCACCATTCACATTGAAAGTCGTAGAGATTATCCGTTCAATTCCTTTCGGAAAAGTTATTACATATGGAGGTATTGCAACAATGGCGGGCAATCGACGAGCAGCTCGGCAAATTGCTCGCATTCTCCATTCATGTTCTCGAAAAGAAAAACTTCCCTGGCACAGAGTTATTAACAGGGAAGGCCGTATATCCCTTGCCCGTCAACAAGGTTATGATGATCAAAAAGAATTACTTATCAATGAAGGTATCATCTTCGACCCATCGGACAAAATAAATCTGGACCATTTTCTATGGCATGGACATAAAGTCTGATCGACTTGCCTTTTATTACTGAAATTAGTTGCATTTCAAGCCTCTTTTGCAATAGATTGCTCCCATGAAACAGATACATATTCGCTCCATTTTTTGTGTTTTGGTTTTAATCTCATTGAGTGCTTGCGCTAGTAAAGCCCCTGAAATGGGCATGCACGAGGGCGTATTCGCCACCTGTGGTGAATCCGACGACTGCGTCTCTTCCCAAGCAAACGACGCCAAACACAAAATTGCCCCTATCAAAGCCAATGGAGATCCTGAAATCGTCATGGTTGATCTTGGCAATGCCATCGATTCTATCTTCGGCGGCAAGGTGTTGTTGGTTCAAGACAACTACCTTCGTGCCGAATTCAAGAGTACTGTCATGCGCACCATGGACGACGCTGAGTTTTTTTATGATCAGCATGCAGGAGTCATCCACGTCCACGCCATCTCTCGTGGAGACTTCTTTGATTTCGACGGCAATCGGGACCGTATTGAGGAATTACGACAAACTTTTGAAGAATCACAATAAATGAAAAAATGAGACAATAAAAAAAAGACCGCACAGAATGCGGTCTTTTTTTTATCACAGATGTGATTTTTTACTTGGAGATAGCTTCATTGGGGCATGTTTCAATAGCTTCATCCACACAATCAGCAGTGGAATCTTCTTTGATCACAATAGCCTTTTCACCGTCTTCATCCATTTCAAAAACTTCAGGACAAATTTCGACACAAGATTCACAGCCGATGCATTCATCAGGATCAATAACAATACTCATACTACAACCTCCTATAATGGTTGAAACAAATCAACCTATGATTTTCAATTGCTGTAATATAGCCTGTCAGTCAATTTGGTGGCAACACTTTTCATGAAAAAATATTAAGTATGCCGAACCAGCTATTGTATCGACAACTCACAGACAACACACGTTGTTGAACGCATGGTAGACATACTTATTTCAATCATATTAGACAGTTAATATATTTTTTCTCAGCATATATAAAAATTCTCGGAAAAAAAGTAATTCAATGATAAATTGTCATGAAATAATAGTTCATTACCAAACTTATTATCATGAAATAAACTTTTCTCGGGGACCCCATGCCATCATTTCTTAAAAATGCATTTAAAAAAGACCAGCTCATTCTCCTCGGTGCAGGCATGAGCATAACCGTTGTCATGGTCTTTCTCTTTTTAAGCCAGCCACAGTTCCTCTATTTGCTTGAATTAAAGGTATATGACCATTATATTAAAGAATATCACGGACCTGTTTCTACCAATATCCCTGTTATCATCGACCTTGATGAAAAAAGTTTGGCTGAAAAGGGCCAATGGCCCTGGCCAAGATATCGTGTAGCTATGCTTATGAAATATCTTCAGGCATACGGTGCAGTAGCCATTGCTTCAGATATAATCTTCGTTGAACCGGACCGTACGTCTCCCATAAATATCAGAAAAGATGTAAAAAGAGATTTAGATCTTAATATAGGCTTCAAAGGACTACCCGCCGATTTCGACGACTATGATGCATTATTGGCAGCCAATCTCAAAACCGGTCCCTTCATTCTCGGCATTGATTTTATAGCAGGGGGAAAAAAACAAACAGAAAGGTCTCCAGAGAGACAAGAATGTTCAGTCAAACCTGCCAAGGTCGCAATTCTTGCCCCTCCCGGCTCCATGTCACCACTTGACGCACTTCCCAAAGCAAAGGACATGATCTGCCCCATTCCTATTCTGGCAAAAGCTGCCGCTCGATGCGGATTCATCACCATTTCTCCTGATGCGGATTCCGTTTACAGACGAGTACCACTCCTCTTCAGTTGCAAAGGGAAACTCTATCCGAGTTTGGCGCTGGCGTCGCTCATGCAAGCGACTGGCATAGACAGCATGATTTTGAAAATGTCCTCATTGGGCGTGGAATCCATCAAACTTAAAGGAATGGTCATCCCCACAGACTACCATGGACGAATGCTGATTAACTATCGCGGTACAATGAAAACATTTGAATACATAAGTGCCGCTGACGTGCTCGACAGAAAACTTCCTAACGGAGCCCTCCAGGGTCGAATTGCGCTAATAGGCACTTCAGCTTCAGGACTGAAAGATTTACGCCCTACTCCACTTGATCCCGGTGCACCCGGGGTGGAAACACATGCAACTATCATCGATAATATTTTGTCAAAACAATTCATTTCCATCCCGGATTGGACAAAAGGGGTTGAATTTTCCGGTATGATTCTCGCTGGGCTTGTCACCACATTCCTCCTCATGTGGGCCCGCGCCTCCTGGATTGTACTGCCGTTAATAGGCCTAAGCTATGCCATGTGGTATGGATCTATTATCCTTTACAAAGAACAAAGCTATTTCATATCTCCTATGTATTCTTACCTTACCTTGGCTGTAACATTTGCTTCTTTGACCATTCTTAAATTCTGGCGAGAAGAACATGCCAAGAAATTCATCCACGGCGCGTTCGCCCACTATCTAGCGCCATCCGTTATTTCTCAAATCATGGATGATCCGGACGCCTTGTCTCTGGAAGGTCAGGAAAAAGATATGACCATTCAATTTTCAGACGTTCGTAATTTCACATCACTTTCGGAAAAGCTTTCTCCGACACAAGTGACAGATCTTTTACACGACTACCTGACACCCATGACTCGAATCATCACAGAAAATGAGGGAACACTGGACAAGTTCATCGGCGACGCTGTTATGGCATTTTGGAACGCACCGCTGGATGTGAAAAATCATCAGGATAAAGCATTAATTGCCGCACTGAATCAACTGGATCGATTGGACAAACTGAATGAAGAATTCATTGAAAAATATGGATTTACCATCGCTGTGGGCATTGGTATTCACTCCGGCCCTGTACGCGTCGGAAACATGGGGTCCGCAGATTTGTTCGATTACACACTCATCGGTGACAATGTAAATCTGGCTTCACGACTTGAAGGTCTCACCAAATATTACGGCCAAAAACTCGTGGTTAGTCAAACTGTAATCAACGCCTGTAGAGAAGGATATTACTGTCGCATACTCGATAAGGTTCGGGTCAAAGGCAAAAAAGAACCCGTCACTATTTATACGATATACAGGCAAAAAGAAGCTCAAGAGCGTAAGGAAGAACTTGCTCTTTATGAAAAAGCCCATGAGGCTTATACGGATATGGATTTTGAAAAAGCAAAAGACATGTTTCTGAAACTCAAGGAAACGGACAAAGAACCATTACTATATGATCTTTACATTAACCGATGTAACCATTTGATTGAGACACCACCAGATTCAAATTGGGACGTTGTATTCAATCACAAGACCAAATAGAAAAGGGCCGCATAAAGCGGCCCTTTTCTTATTTATATCATTTTTAAATTTAGGGATTGTTCATCATGGCTTCAATAAAACTATCGGGCCACAAAGCAGGAGACGGATCACCTTCCATGAGTCTCTCTTTGCCGGTTTCATCCAACTCAAAACCATTTTTAATGAAACTGGTATAAAAACCGGCAGCATCAATATCACCAATTAAAATACAACCAGCCAGCACATTACCTTTAAAAATAAGCTTCCGGTAAATGGAATCTTTCCGATCCAAATGAATAGTTGTCTCAAACCCATCTTCGTCAGCGAGGTTCGTCTCTCCAACGGAAATAGTTGGCAAACCATAATATGTGATGGAGTTCATTGACATGCCTCCAGTGTATGGAGAATTCGTCCCGGCCATGTTCAAACCGGCATATCGCCCCTGCGTGTATGCGTTGGGCCAAATGGGACGTACTGTATATTCACCGGTCAGCAAATCTTTTGCCTCGGCCACATCACCTGCAGCGAACACGTCAGGATCACTGGTCGCGAGATAATCATTCACCCGAATACCCTGATTTGTAGTCAATCCAGCCTGTGCAGCCAGTCCCATATTCGGACGAACACCGGCAGCCACAATAACCACATCGGCGTCAACAAGACCTTTGTCTGTTTCCACACCCTTGATGGTACCATCACTGTAGCGAACAATTCCCTTGGTGTCTGTACCCTGCATAAATCTGATGCCATTCTTTTCAAGATGATCGACGATCAACTCCCCGGCAGTCTCATCAAAATAGGTACGCATGATGCGGGAACGGACAACAATAGTTACTTCAACACCCTTCTCGGCAAAACCTTCGGCCGCTTTCAAGGCGATCAGACCAGCGCCAATGACAACTACTTTCTTGACCTTGTCCACCAACTCCTTGAGTGTTTCCGCGTGTGCTACGGTTGTAAAATTGTGCACACCTGGTCCATCAATTCCGGGCAAATTCAGCTTGACCGGGGTTCCACCGGTTGCAATCAGTAGCTTGCCATAAGGAACGGTGTCACCACTGTCCAAAGTCAAGACTTTTCCCTTGGTATCAATGGACAGAACCCTTGACCCAAGTCGCATTTCAATCCCGTTATTTTTATAAAATTCTTCTGGACGGAATGGCAGTGTTTCGAATTTGATCTTATCTGAAAGGTAATAGGAAATCAGCGGACGTCCATATGTCGGCACAGCTTCATCACTAATTACGATGATGGCCCCTGTAGTATCATGTTGACGAATACCTTCAATGGCACCGATGGCGGAAACGCCGTTTCCTACAATAACGTAATTCATGCTTGACTCCTCTGCGCCCAGAATTCATAACATTAACAATTATGACAATAAAACGCCTCTTTTGGGGGTTGATCAGACTTTCTACACATTTTTTAGTAAAAAATCCACTTCAACAATTAAAACAACTGTTTCATAATAACATCTTGTAATAATACATTTAAAATGAAAGTGAAAAATTTGCCAGAACCGTAAAGAACCGTTAACTAAAGCACCTCCCATTTACTCTAAACAAGAGATAAGCAAACCGTGAGCATTCAGGGAAATAAAGTACTCATTGCCAACAGGGGCGAAATAGCTGTTCGAATCATGGAAGCATGTTCCGAACTAGGCGTTCCGTTTGTCGCCCTATATACGGAAGAAGACTCCCAGTCCGGCCACATTGACGTCGCCAAAAGGCTGGGCGGTGAGAAATCACTTTACCGCATCCACAATTACTTGGATGCAGGAGACATTCTTTCCGTAGCCGACGAATCCGGCGCGACCGCCGTCCATCCAGGATACGGATTCTTTTCGGAAAACTACCGTTTTGCCAGACGCGTAGTGGAACGTGACCGCCCCATGACCTTCATTGGTCCCTCATGGGAAGTTATCCGCGACCTGGGCGACAAGATTAACACCAAACGACTGGCACGCACAATCGGCGTTCCCACTGTACCTGGTTCCGACCGGGCTATATATGATGAAATGGAAGCGGAAGCCATTGCTGAAAGCCTCTTTGAATTCCAAACGAAAATGGGCATTTCCCGTCCAGTTGTTCTGGTCAAGGCATCTGCTGGTGGCGGAGGTATGGGCATCGACGAAGTCGAAGACATGGCTCGTTTCAGACAAACCTACCGTCGAATTCGCAACTATTCACTCCGTACCTTCAATGATGAAGGTGTACTCATTGAGCAGCGCGTGTTCAACTTCAACCACCTTGAAGTACAGATCGCTTCAGATCGTACCGGCATCAATCCGGTTCACTTCGGGACCCGGAATTGCTCAGTTCAGAGCCCCGGGCTGCAAAAACGCATTGAAGTCGCCCCTGGATTCAGACCTGAAGACCTACAATATAGTTTTGATGCCCAAAAATTGATGGATGACATTACTGAATATTCTCTCTCCATCGCTCGTGAAATCAAATACGACAACGTCGGTACATGGGAATGGATCGTGACTCCCAACGGTGAACCGTTCCTCATGGAAGTGAATACTCGTATTCAAGTAGAAAATGGCGTTTCAGCTTGCATCTCTTCAACGCAGGGCAACAAGGACGTCAATCTCGTTCGTGAACAAATCCGAATCGGTCTTGGTGAAGACCTCGGTTATACGCAGGATGATGTCTCCTTTGACGGTGTCAGCATTGAATACCGCCTCATCGCCGAAGACACGACCCAAGGTTTTACTCCCTGGGTTGGTAAGATCGAAGAACTGAAATGGACCGATTGTGACTGGTTGAGCATGCACACGCATGTTCCACTTGATCGAACATACCAAATTCCAACCGAATATGACCCAAACCTGGCTCTGGCCATCATTTGGGGTAAGGATTTGGAAGAGGCAAAGAAACGCGGTCTAGAATTCCTGAACGACCTGAAACTCAACGGCGGGGACTCAAGCGGTGCTGGCATGAAGTCCAACATTCCCTTCCTCATTGAGAAAACAGAAAATTTGCTTGAATTCTAATACTATGAATATAGAAAAGAAATTAAAGGGACTTCTGGAACGGGTCAGCTATGCCCGCGATATCCTTGGTGGCGCCCCCCGACCCGAATTGGATGCCTTTACCACGGAAATCAGCGAGTTCTCCAAAAAAAACAGCGACCTGTCCGAAGAATTGAAAAACCGGGCACTGGATTCACTGGATGCTCGATTGATTGCCATGGAATCCGCCATCGACACGCAACTTACGGCCATGGATAAAGTGCGTATCGTTCGCCATCCTCAACGAGCCTGTCTCAAAGACATCCTTGAAAACGTCTATGACAACTACACCGAAATTGGTGGTCAGGACGAGCACTCCATTGATCCCGGCATGCTCATCGCCAGAGCGTACATCACTCGGCGTCGTGGCAAAAAAATCATCAATCAGCCGGTTATGGTCGTGGGGCAGGAAAAAGGCCACGGCGAGGAATTCCGCAACGGCGGATCAATCAAGCCCTGGGGCAACAGCAAGGCTTTAAAGTACATGAAGGTTGCTGCACGGGAACAAATTCCCATCCACGCCTATGTGAACACACCCGGCTCCTACCCTGTTGAGGATTTCCCCGGTGCCGCCCAGCAAATTGCTGAGAATATTTATGAGATGGCCGGACTTCCTGTCCCCATTATCGCCATCTTCTCCGAAGGCGGTTCCGGTGGAGCTGAAGCCATCGGTATGGCAGACAAACGCCTGATGCTTTCTCATGGATATTACTCAGTCATTTCTCCCGAAGGGGCTGCAGCCATTGAAGGCCGCATCCGAGGCTCTCAACGAGCCCCGGTCGAGCTTATAGAATCTTGTGCTCTGGCACAACGCATCACGGCTCAGGACAACCTGAAAAACGGTTATATCGATGAAATAATTGAAGAACCACCGCTTGGTGTTCGCGCCGATCATTTCGACTTCTACAAGCAGGTCCGGGAACAAATAGTCCGTGCAACCGACGAAGTCTCTCTCGGAGTGCGTGGCGTCCGTTTGTTTCGAGCCATGGCTATGCGCCATTTCAAAAGACATACAGACATCATTGTTCGCTGGTCCCTTAATGAAACTGCACGTGAACGCCTGATCGCCAAGCGCTTCAAAAAATATCGCAAACTTGCTCAGCATGCTTACAAAGATAATCGATCCTTGATGGACAAGCTCACCGCGACCAGTTCCGGTATCGTGTCCAACACCTCAAGCCTTCTCATGTACGGATTGGTCAAACCCTTTCGCCAGCGTATCGGTCGCATCGTGGAAGAAGCGACTGACGAAATTCATGTCGTCACCGGCAAGGTCGATTCCATCGTAAAGACAGCACTCAAGAAAGTGGGCATTAAAGCTGAAGGCGATAAGCAAAAGGAAATGGAACTGACCGGCCTGTCCACGACACAAGCGACTGAACCGGCAGTGACCAGTGACAACGGCTACATCAGCCCTCAAGCAAATATAGACCGAGAAGTCACATGCCCGCATGCCTCGAAGCGTGGCTGCCTTGATATCTGGGCCAAAGATCTGTTTACAGACTTTGCCGGTGTCTGCCCTCACTGTGGTTACAACTTCCCGATGGAATACCAGTGGTATCTCCATAATCTCTTTGACAAAGGCTCCCTACGTGAATTCAATCGCGACATAGCAGCAGGCAACCCTACAAAGTTCCCTAACTTCGAGGCACGCTTGGACGCAGCTAAAGAAAAGACTGGCCTGCAATCAAGCTGCATGACCTTCAATGCCAGCCTTGAAGGGATTAACGTCACTTGTGCCACACTGATCGCCAACTTCCGAGGTGGTTCCGTCGGAGCCGCCGAGGGTGAGAAATTCATTCGCGCTCTGGAACTGGCACAGACAAAACATCAGCCGTTCCTCGCCTATGTGCACGGCACCGCTGGTATCCGCATTCAGGAAGGCGTTAATGGCCTTATTCAGATGCCCCGCTGTACCATGGCAGTACGCAAATATATCGAAGAAGGAGGCCTATACATCGTACTGTACGATACCAATTCGTATGCCGGTCCAGTGGCATCCTTCCTTGGATGTTCTCCGTACCAGTACGCAGTCCGTTCTTCCCGTTTGGGCTTTGCAGGCCCCGGCGTAATCAAGGAAACCACAGGCATCGAAATACCGCCCGACTATCACAACTGCTACAAAGGCCTTTCCCGAGGTCATATTCAAGGCGTGTGGAGCCGTAAAGACATTCGTAAAAACTTGCATCAGGCCTTCCTGACAATTGGTGGACGCAACCTCTATTACAGGTAACTTTCACCCACATATGTTCTGCATAAGGCAGTCTCCTCGGAGGCTGCCTTTTTTATTTCAAATCTAAAATATAACAACACTGTAACGTGGAGGTAACACCCATTTTGCCGGAGGGTGTATTTAAAACACTGGCCGTACTCGTTTACTAGTTATAATTCCTGCATATTTATCTACACAGGCTCAACATGCGAGAAACGCCATGCTTCCAGAAAAGATCAAAGCCTTATTTACAGATAAAACAGAGGATGCAATGCACCAGGAACTCCCTGAGTATGTACTGACAGATTTTAACTTAGACACAATTCATACTCAAACGCTGGTTCTCATTACAATCAGAGAGTATTTTACACTCCGAGAAATGTACGGCCAAGGTTTTGTCGATCGTTTGGAAAAAGAACTCAGGACATCCCTGTATCAAACAGCAAAAAACAACAAAACTACCACGATCCAGACTCATAAAGTTGGTCCTGGTGTTACCGCCTTCCTCGTCCTGCAAGACAGCAATCCTGCCGATATTGCTTACGGATACAAAGTTCAGGCTCGTATTGCTCTTGAAGGTATAATGCTCCGTCATACGGGCATTGGCATTGATCTTGGAATGGGATTCGCCTCGGTACCATGTCACCAAAAGGATAGTTGCACTACGATTATCGCACAAGCTCTCAAAGACGCTCGACGCATGGAAAGCCGACCGTTAGACATGAATGCTCTCTCCATCAGCTCTCGTTTCAATACGATTCTCACGCAAAAATTGATATCAGCTCATTATCAACCGATTTATGATTTTCGCACCAGCACGACCTTGGGCTGGGAAGCTCTTGCTCGTGGACCAGAAGGATCTTCGTTCCGTTCCCCCTTTATGCTTTTTGAAACGGCTGAAGAACTTGGTCGCCTTTTTGCCTTGGAAAAACTCTGTCGAGAAGCCGCTGTCAAAAATATAGGTACATTGTCAGATAATCAAAAACTTTTCTTAAACATCCACCCGAAGACCATGGCCGACCCTCTTTTCTCTCCCGGTCATACGCTCGAACTTTTAGAAAAGGCCAACCTGACCGCGGATAATATCGTTTTCGAGATTACCGAACGCCATAGCGTTCAAGACTTTGATCTTTTTTACCGAGCATTGGACCATTACCGCAATCAGGGCTTTCAAATCGCCGTGGACGATGCCGGAGCAGGTTATGCAGGATTATCACTCATTGCTGAACTTCAGCCGGATTACATCAAACTTGATAAATCACTCATCGACGACATCCATAAAGATCCGGTAAAACGCGCACTGGTAGAAACCACTGTCACTTTTGCCGACAAGATCGGTTCTCGTATTATTGCTGAGGGGATTGAATACAAAGCACAGGCAATTTGTCTCAAAGATATTGGTATTCACTGCGGCCAAGGGTACTTTCTTGCAAAACCCACGTATCCCAAACCACAGGTCAGCGACGAATGCAAAAACCTAAAAGCCGTCCGTGACATTTCATCCAACATCACTTGTTCTCGACCAATCGGTGATTTGGCACAGGCCCCGCATGCCGAGAAGCTGGACTGCAAAGTTTCACAGGTGGATGAATTTTTCAGAAAAAACAATCAGTTCAGCAATATCGTCGTGGTTGAAGATGACATCCCCAAAGGTATTCTCATGGAATATCACCTTAACCGTCAGCTTTCATCCCAGTATGGAATTGCCCTGTACCACAAACGGTCCATTGTTTCGATTATGGACGACAAACCACTTGTGGTTGATATGGAGACCCCCGTTGAGCAAGCCGCACGCTCTGCAATGCAACGAGAACACTTCAAGACCTACGATGATCTTATCGTCACCAAAAAAGGAAGACTCTACGGAGTCGTCACGGTTCAGGCTCTCCTAAACGCACTGGCTGAGATACAGGTTGAAATGGCCAAGGGGACCAACCCTCTAACCGGCCTGCCAGGAAATGTCGCAATTGAACAGGAAGTAGAACGACGTATTAAGCAAAATGAAAGCTTCAGCATCATATACGGCGATCTTGATCATTTCAAAGTGTACAATGACACCTACGGATTCAAGAACGGTGACAGAATCATCAAGTTGGCGGCGGACATCATGTCATGGGCCATGCAAAAACACGCCCCACAGGATGCCCAACTCTGTCACATAGGCGGCGATGACTTTGTACTCATCACTACACCGGAATCTGTCAGTAGAATATGCACATCCATTACCCGCTGTTTCGCACGGTTGGTTAACCAATGCTATTGCGCAGAAGATCGGGCACGAGGCTGGATCAAAGCCAAAGGAAGAGATGGTAAAGAACGGGAATACCCATTGGTTACCATCTCTCTCGGTGTCATTGAAGTTTTTGGCAAATGCTCGCTCATGGAGATTGGGGAACGGGCCGCGCACATAAAAAAATACGCGAAGACCATTCCCGGAAACTCCGTGGCCATTGATCGACGCTCCGCTATCGGAAACGAGTCAACAGTTCTTATCGAGCAGGAATAAGAGCTTAGTCTTACCGTGTCAGTTTACGAAACTTAAGACGATGAGGTTGGCTGGCATCCGCGCCGAGACGCTTTTTCCTGTCAGCGTCATAGTCGCTGTAGTTCCCTTCCACCATGACCACTTTGGAATCCCCCTCAAAGGCAAGAATATGCGTGGCTACACGGTCCATGAACCAACGATCATGGCTGATAACCAACACACAACCGGCGAAGTTCTCCAGACCATCTTCCAAAGCACGCATGGTATTTACGTCCAGATCATTGGTTGGTTCATCAAGAATCAGAACGTTCGCACCGGATTTCAACATCTGGGCCATATGGACTCTATTCCGCTCACCACCCGACAGGATATCAACAGATTTCTGCTGATCCTGACCAGCAAAATTGAAACGGGAGCAATAGGCTCGAGCATTCATTTCACGGTCTCCAAGTTTGATAAACTCGGCCCCACCGCTGATGATCTCGTATACGCTTTTACCCGGTGTCAAAGAGTTACGATTCTGGTCGGCATAAGCCAACTCAACTGTAGCTCCGATAGTCATAGTGCCTGAGTCAGGTTGCTCATCGCCTACAATCATCTTGCACAACGTGGATTTACCCGCGCCATTAGGACCGATAATACCGACAATGGCATTGGGAGGCAGTATGAAGTTCACATCTTCCATAAGCAACTTGTCGCCCATGGATTTGGAAACATTCTCAGCCACGATGACCTGTTTACCAAGATGCGGTCCCGGTGGAATGTAAATTTGCAGATCATCTGCCAGACGTTCACTTTCATGGCTGATCATGGATTCATACGCGTTAATACGCGCCTTGGACTTGGCCCGACGTCCCTTTGGAGACATGCGAATCCATTCCAATTCTCGTTGTAAAGTCTTTTGACGATCCTCTTCCTGCTTGCCTTCCTGAGAAAGTCGATTCTGTTTCTGATCCAGCCAAGAAGAATAGTTGCCCTTCCAAGGAATACCACGACCACGATCAAGTTCCAAAATCCAACCAGCCACATTGTCGAGAAAATACCTATCATGAGTTACGGCAATGACGGTGCCTGGGAAGCTGGACAGAAATTGTTCCAACCAGGCAACTGAATCTGCATCAAGATGGTTGGTAGGTTCGTCCAACAGCAAAATATCCGGCGACTGAAGCAACAGACGACACAAGGCCACACGACGTTTTTCACCACCAGAAATCACGGATACAGATGTGTCGCCCGGAGGGCACCGCAAGGAATCCATGGCCATTTCGAGCTTGGAATCAATATCCCACGCGCCCTTGGCATCCATGAGTTCCTGCACTTTGCCCTGCTTCTCGATGAGAGCATCCATCTCGTCGGCTTCCATGGGTTCTGCAAACTTTTCGTTGATCTCGTTATATTCACGGATAATATCCATGATTTCGCCAACACCTTCTTCAACCACTTCACGAACTGTGCGCTCTTCGTGCTGAAGCGGTTCCTGTTCAAGATAGCCAACAGTAAATCCGTCCTTGACCTGTACTTCACCTTCAAAAGCGGTGTCCACACCGGCCAAAATCTTCAGCAAGGAAGACTTACCAGAACCGTTCAAACCAAGCACGCCGATCTTGGCGCCATAGAAATAGGAAAGAGAAACATTTTTCAATACTTCCCTTTGCCCGTGACGCTTGGTCACTTGGTACATGGAATAAATTATCTTATCGGGTTCGTTGCTCATTGATACCTCGTTAAAAATGAAAATATGCGGAACGGTGATTAGGTATACGACTGTACCACCGCTTTCAAGTCGTTTTTGTCGTATTCATGGGCAGCAAGCCTGCCCTGAACGGAAAATACCGGCCGATCATTTCGATACAGCACTCCCAACGGGATACGCTCGCCAAATTCGTCGCTCTTTTCCATGGCCACTCCCCAATTGGCCGGATCATGGTCTTCCATGAAATACGTCCGCTCTTTATACCAAGCAAACGTATTGATCTTATTAAAAGAAACACATGGCTGCAAAATATCCACCAAAGAAAAGCCGGTATGATTGACGGCTTCGGTGATGACGGCAGCCAGATGATCCGGCTCACCAGAAAATGCTCGCGCTACAAAGCTTGCCTTCATGGACACGGCAGTACTGACTGGGTTGAAGGCTTCTGACTGCGCGCCGTTAGGTTGAGCCTTGGTTACATGACCACGCCCAGTTGTCGGACTGGCTTGTCCTTTAGTCAAACCGTAAATCTGATTATTATGCACCAGCATGGTTATATCCAGATTGCGCCGGATAGCCGCGAGGAAATGGTTACCCCCTTCACCGTAGGTACAACCATCGCCGGATACACAAATGACCTTCATATCGGGATTCGCCATCTTCATGCCCTGCGCCACTGGCAGAGATCGGCCATGTAGGCCGTTAAACATGTGGCAATTAAGATAATGCGGCATCTTGGCAGCCTGTCCAATACCAGAAGAAATCATCACCTCGTAAGGCGCAATGTCCATATCCGCTAATGCTTTTTTCAAACTCGAAAGGATGGAAAAATTACCGCATCCGGGACACCATGTCGTTTCGAATTGACCGTAATCTTCGATGGTAACCATATCTCTACTCCATGGTCTTGATGATGTTG
The DNA here is from genome assembly GCF_027923765.1 of Pseudodesulfovibrio nedwellii. Taxonomy (NCBI): domain Bacteria; kingdom Pseudomonadati; phylum Thermodesulfobacteriota; class Desulfovibrionia; order Desulfovibrionales; family Desulfovibrionaceae; genus Pseudodesulfovibrio; species Pseudodesulfovibrio nedwellii. The sequence goes on from NZ_AP026709.1 coordinate 789,070, forward strand.
TCCAAACCGGCAAGCACATATTCAGGAGTCATGGGCCGTCCGTCAAAACGAAGAATATACTCCCGAATCATAAATCCGGTTTCCTGAGCAAGAAGTTTGGCAAACTGACCGGTGGCATTGCCCTCCACGGTGACGACCATGCCAGATTCCTCCAGATAATCGATAAACGTGTCTTCCAAAAGCGGCCAAACCTGTTTAAAATGCAACACACCAATGTTCTTGCTAAAACCGGCTGTATCCATGGCGTCCAGGCACGCGCCGAGCGTGGAACCCCATGAAACAAGCAAAATGTCCGGCTTATCATCACCATAATAATCGGGTTCAATCACTTCATCCCAAAGGCCGTATTCCTTGTTCAACCGCTTGGTGTTTTGCATCATTCGGTTGAAGCCATCCTCGGTGATTTTCGTATTCTCATCGTGCTCATGAGAATCTGCCCGTACCAATGCCTTGGTTGAACCCGGCACCAATCGGGGGGACACACCATCTTCTGTCAACTGATAGCGCTTGTAGTCATCCACATCGGTATCAAGCATTGGGCGAGCTGTTTGTGGTAAATTATCAATGTCAAACGGCTCCAAAGAACGATAGGAATCTGCCAAATATTGATCGGATAAAATAAAAACCGGGGTTTGAAACTTCTCGGCCAGATCAAAGGCCCTGTGTGTCAGATAAAAACATTCTTCTGGGTCTGCCGGAGCAAATACGGCTCGTGGGAATTCACCGTGCCCTGCATAGAGGACCAGATTGAGATCACCTTGCTCGGTTCGAGTCGCCATGCCTGTCGCTGGTCCGGGTCGTTGAACCACGACACAAACCAATGGCATTTCAGAAACACCGGCCAAACTCACGCCTTCAACCATGAGCGCAAAACCGCCGCCCGATGTGGTAACGATGGCCCTTGCACCGGCAAAGGATGCACCGACAGCCATGTTCACGGCCGCGATCTCATCTTCAACCTGCTCATACACCAAACCAAGCGGCCCGCCTTTCTCGATGAGTGACATGGCAACCGTCGTAGCAGGTGTCATGGGGTAAAATGACAAAAAGTTACACCCTGCAGCCACGGCTCCGAGCGCGATGGCCTCATTACCGTTAACCATAATCTGTTTGCCATTTTCTTCAGGGGGCGCAAGACAAGGAAAATCATACTTTTGCGAGGCCACCCAAGCGTATGCCGCTTGCAACACCTCAATATTGGCCTGCACCACTTCATCGCCCTTCTTGGCAAATATCTCGGCCAAAAGTTGTTCCAAAATCTTCACATCATGACAGACAACCGCACCAAGAACACCAAGAGCTACTGTATTATAAAATAAAGATTTGGACGCCAATTCCTTAAAAGGAATACGTAAGGCGTTGAAACTCTCCGTGTCGATATCATCACCAGCGACCACTATTGCATCAGGATTAAGCCTTGCCTGATGCAACTCCAAAGTCTCGGCATTCAGGGCCACCAATATGTCTATGGCCTCAGTAGGACCGACAATAGGATCTGGACCAAGTCTGATGGCGAAGGTGTTATGACCGCCACGAACCCGTGACATGTATTTCTGATTGACCAACAAATGGTAGCCGGACCGCGTGACGCCCTTGGACAAAAGACGACCTATGGTGGCCAATCCCTGTCCTGCAGCGCCGCCGATGACGATATTGATGCTTGTGTCTGCCATAATTTCCTCGTGGCTGTGACCGAAAAAAACCGGAAGGAATAAGTTCCCTTCCGGCACGTTGCTCTTAAGTCTTACGCGTTTGCCGGAGGTGTAAAGACCCGAGTGGCCAGATCTCGATCCAGCATGAACAGCCCACCGCCGTCGCCGACCATTTTCATCTTGCCGACGATGTCGCCCACGGTGTCTTCTTCTTCCACCTGCTCGGCGATGAACCATTGTAGGAAGATGCCTACGGCATGATTTTTTTCTTCAACAGCCAGATTGGCCAAATCATTAATCCGAGCGGTAACACCCTGCTCGTGGCTCAAAGCTTCCTCAAAAGCAGCCAACGGAGATTCCCACGAATACTCAGGTGCTTCGATGGTGCCAAGTTTTGCATGCCCGCCAGCTTCGTTGATGTAATCAAAGAACTTCATGGCGTGGAACATTTCTTCCTGATACTGCGCGTACATCCATTTGGAAATACCGGACATTCCCACCTGAGAAAAATGGGAAGACATGGAAAGATAGATATGAGCGGAGTAAATTTCCCAATTCATCTGCGCATTGAGCGCATCTTCCATTTTTTCACTGAGCATAACTTACGTCTCCTTGGCTTTGTTATCGTCTTGACTCCGAGCGTATGATCATTCGTCGCTCGTCACGTACACAAGACACAATGATAATCATTGTGAATGAAAAAACCAGTGTATAATCCACTATTTTTTCAATTGTTTTGCAACTGAGAAAAACACCGAAACAGAGGCTAATACAATCTATTTTCTGAAAAAATAGATCGAATACGATAATCCAAATGAGTATGCCTCTTCCCTGCCGTAGCATTGTTCAATCCGATCTGGAAGGCTCGATCCGAGCCAATGAGCACAGCCAGTTCCCGAGCTCGTGTCAATCCAGTATACAGCAGGTTGCGTTGTAACAACATATAGTGCTGAGTCACGATAGGCATAACAACGGCGGGATATTCACTTCCCTGCGATTTATGCACACTCACAGCATACGCCAATCCAAGCTCATCCAATTCACTGGACTCGATGTGCACAAAATTGCCGTCGAACTCAATAAGCAATTCATGAGCATCTTCATCCACCTCAATAATCCATCCAAGGTCGCCATTAAAAACTTCCTTGTCATAATTATTTTTAAGCTGGATGACGCGATCCCCTTCACGATACGTTACATACTTTCGCTCAAGTTCCCGCTTTCCTCCGGGAGGGTTCAGACGTTTTTGCAAGGCAATATTCAATGCTTGCGTACCAACGTCTCCCTTGTGCATGGGAGTAAGCACCTGGATATCCCGAAGCGGGTCCAAACCGTACCGTTTGGGAATACGATCACACACGCTGTCGAGTATCAGCTTTTGCACCTTAAGTGTATTTTCCTGTGGTATCCAATAAAAATCTGCTTCCGGGGCCTGACTCGGATGCTGACGCGGAAATTGCCCATTGTTGATACGATGAGCGTTTACAACAATGAAACTTTCCTGCGCCTGCCTAAAAATATGGGTCAAAACAGCACACGGTATTTTGTGCGAATTAATCAAATCACCAAGAACATTTCCCGGCCCGACACTTGGCAACTGATTGACGTCACCGACAAGAATCAAACGGCAAGTATGCGGCAGTGCGCGCAGGATTGCCACAAACAACTGAGCGTCCACCATACTCGCTTCATCAACGACCAGTACGTCAGCCTTGAGTTTTTGATCTTCACAATAATGAAAACCGCCGTCCGGTTGATATTGTAAAAGTCGGTGTAACGTCTTGGATGGATGTCCCGTTGCCTCGGCCATACGCTTGGCTGCTCTTCCTGTAGGCGCGGCCTGTTTAACCTTGAGACCCAGTTCTTTCAAAGTCAGCATGATAGCCTTGGTAATAGTCGTCTTACCTGTACCGGGACCGCCAGTGATAATGAAAACCTTATTACTACATGCTTCAAACACGGCTTCCCGCTGTTCATCGGACAACGTAAAACCGAGCGTTTCCTCAACTCGTGGCAAAGTCTTGTCGATCTTTTTTCGGCTGACGGGCGTGGGATGACTAACGAGCTGATAGAGTCGCTGTGTGGATTCATTTTCATAATGATAGAAGTACATCAGATACACGGCTTCAGAAATGTTCTGCTCTGACAAATCCTCAATGCGTATCCGCTTTTTCTCTTCCAACGAATAAAGAGCCAACTCTAACTTCTCAATATCAGAGGTGTCGAGCATCCGGGCCACGTCTTCCAGCAACTTGGGCTTAGGCAAAAACAAATGCCCACTCCGCTCGCAACTGGTGAGTATGGTATAGGCGAGAGCCGCTTCTAACCGTTGCGCACAATCATGATCGAAACCGAGCTTCATGGCCATCTGGTCCGCTGTTCGGAATCCGATCCCTCGAATTTCATAGGCCAGATCATACGGATTTTCCCGCAGCTTACGCTCCGCCTGTGCACCATAAAGATGAAATATTTTCCCTGCAAATGTGGTGGGAACATTGTGTGTCTGTAAGAAAACCAGAAGGTTCTTGATCTCCCGCTGCTTCCCCCATGACTCAATAATATCAACGAGTTTTTTCTTTGATATACCGCGCACTTTAAGAAGTTTTTCCGGGTCGTCATCTAAAATATCCAGCACCTCAATGCCGAACTCTTCCACCAATCTTGTGGCGGTTTTTTCCCCCACACCCTTGATGGAAGATTGCAGGAAACGGATAACTCCGTTCTCTGTCGCCGGACGGGTCTGTTCAAATGTAGAGACCTCAAACTGACGACCAAATTTCGGATGCATAAGCCATTTGCCGTGTAAGTCCAAAGACGCACCAGCAGCCAGTTCACCCAAGGTACCGACGATAGTCGTCTGGCCGGGTTCATTCTTCACACTCACACGGGCAATCGTGTACCCGTTTTCTTTGTTATGATAGATGACTGTCTGCACTTCCGCGCCAGACAAGTAGGAAAGTTGATCGTCGCTCATGGACACTCTTTTCGGCTACACTTTTTGCCGGTGAACGAGAGACTGCTTAAGCGTCTCCTTGTCCATAAATTTGACTTCCGCGCCAATGGGTATGCCTTGCGCCAAACGGCTCACAGACACTTCAGGAAATTCGGACTCCACCAGATTTTTTACATAGGAAGCGGTTGCCTCAGCATCCAAGGTGGCACCAAGGGCCAGAATCAATTCGGATATTTCACCTGTAGACAACCGACGACGGAGTCGGTCCACTTCCAGATGCCCCGGTTCAACCCCGTCCAGCGGCGACAACAAGCCGCCGAGGACAAGATATTTCCCACGATAAATGCCCATCTCTTCCATGGCGAGAAGCGCATCCCATTCTGGCACGAGACACAGTTGAACTGATTCTCGAGATGGATCGGCACAGATGGAACAGGGGCTGGATTCCGCCAGACAGGCACAGTCGTCGCACAGACAAAGTCGTTCACGAAGATCGACAATAGACTGCCCTACTCCCCGCGCCTTTTCCCCTGGCATCTTGAGTAATGTCAAAGCAATACGTAAGGCCGACTTAGGCCCGATACCGGGCAGGCTGGAAAGCTGGTCGACCACATCCTTGAGTGGTCCAGGAAGATTCTGCAAATCAGCTCCTAAAACATGCCGGGGATATTCATACCGCCGGTAATGCCCTTCATTTCTTCTTCCATCATTTCCTTGGACTTCTTGATAGCCTCATTGACGGCGGTCATAACGAGATCCTGAAGCATTTCCACATCACCAGCTTCCATGACGGAATCTTCGATAAGTACTTCGACGACTTCCTGTGCACCAGAAACCTTAACCTTGACCATGCCTCCACCGCTGGATGCATCGACAATCTTCGCTTTCAGGCCTTCCTGAGTCTCAGACATCTTGCGCTGCATGATCTGAGCCTGACGAATCATTTCATTCATACCTTTCATTATATTCTCCTCAATATTATTCGTTTATTGTTTTCGAGCACTTACCGAAATAATCTGAGCACCAAACGTTTCAATAATTTTATTGACGGCCGGATTATTTTCGGCATCTTCCATGAGTTGTTTATCCGATTTAGGCACGATAATATTGCCTGTTTCAACCCGAACCTCAACCCCTGGATCAAAATATTCTTTCGTGAGTGATTCAAGCGCGTTAAACGTATTCTTTTCCGTCAATTGACCACATAACGTCTTAGAACGACACGTCACGACCAACTCATTATTCGCAAGTTCACCCTTTGTCAGGTGCAACATGCTCACCTTAACACCAGCCTGCCCATTTCGCTCTTCCACAAAGGAAAGAAATCCTTTCCAACTTTTGGGACCTGATGACGTGACTGAAACCGACACCGATGGAGTCACTGTTTCAGCCATGGGCGCAGCATCAGACGGCATCACCGCCGCTGGCTCAGGCTCCTTTGGCGCTGCCGGAGAAGCCGGTGGTTCGGCTACCCGAGCAGTTGCTGCCTGCGGAGTCGTTTGGCGAGATGGCATTTGAGGCCTTTGTTGTGCCTGTTGTGGAGCCTGCAGCCGGGATTGTTGCATGGACTGCGACGCCTGAGGCTGAGAAAAACGCTGACCATTACCAGAAGCGCCTCCCTGTCCCTGCCGATATCCTGTGCCGGGACCACCTTGCATTCCACCAGAACCGCCAGTGGGACGCTGAGGCGTATTGGAAGCCGGAGCCTGTGCAGACACGGATTCAAGACGAATCAATTCGGGAAGACTGGTCAAATTCAACAACAACAATTCCAACGCCAAAGCCGGTTCCAGACTGGTCATAACCTTGCGTTGACCGTCCAATGTCATCTGCCAGCACGCATGAATATGCGCGGGTTCGAATTTTCCAGCCCAGTCCATCCAACTAGTAGCTTCTTCGCCGGACAAACCGAGAAGCGGCAAAGCCTCTTCTCCCGCCTGTCTGAGTAAAAACATGTTACGCCAGCAGTTAGTCAACTCACGCAAGAAGAATCCGAGATCAAGTCCCTGATCAAGCACCTGACGAAGTACGTATCCGACAGAAACAAGATTGCGAGAGTGCATAGCCTCCATCAGGCCGAAGAAAACATCCTGACCGGCCAGACCAAGAAAGCCGCGCACATCCTCTTCCTTGAGCACATCTTCACCCATAGCGAGAGCCTGCCCCAACAAAGACATGGAGTCGCGTACACTTCCAGCTCCACGCTTGGCGATGATCTGTAATGCGCCGGGTTCAAACTGCAACCCTTCCAGATTCATTATTTTTTCTAGATGATTCACCAGTTCGGACTGAGTCAGCATCTTAAAGGTATAATGCTGGCAACGGCTAATAATTGTTGCCGGGAATTTATGATGCTCAGTTGTCGCCAAAATAAATGTGGCTCGCGGCGGCGGCTCTTCCAACGTCTTGAGAAGCGCGTTAAACGCCTCTTTGGTGAGCATGTGCGCCTCATCGATGATGAAAACCTTGTAACGGCATTCTATCGGTGCATAGCCTATATCTTCTTTCAACCGACGAGCATCATCAATACCACGATTGGATGCGCCATCGATTTCAATAACATCCACAGCCACACCAGCAGTGATCTGTTTGCAATTCGAACACTCATTGCACGGCTCCCCGGTGGGAGCATTCACACAGTTCAATGCCTTGGCAAAAATACGGGCAATCGTCGTCTTACCCACCCCACGCGTGCCCGAAAAGAGATAGGCAGGCGCAATCTTGTCCTGAGCGGCTGCCCGGGAAAGAATGGATTTAATCGCTTTTTGTCCGGCAACGTCTTCAAATGTCTGGGGACGATACTTTGCTGTGAGGTTCGATGTACTCATTGGTATGCCTGATGCTTGAACGCGAAATTTATACTCGCCTGATAAAACAGAAGAAAAACGGTGAAGCCCGATATTCCGCGTCGAATTTCACCATTAATATCAGATGATGGTCCGACTTTCTAGACTTTCTATCAACCCAGTTTTCAATCACACCGCGTCAATGTGTTTTCTTTCATGGATATGGACATAAAAAATCAACCCTTTGCGTACACGATTGAACACAAGGGGTTGATTGATATTTCAAGACAACACGTTTTTCACGCGTTTCTCTTCATTAAATTGAATAACGATGAAGCCAATGTTCGTAATCCGGATTCTCACCTTTGACTATCTTGAAGTATTCAGTCTGTAGCATCATAGCCACAGGCCCGGCCTTGCCTTCGCCAATCTGACGATGGTCAATGGAACTGATGGGAGTCAACTCAGCCGCAGTGCCAGTGAAGAAAACTTCGTCGGCCACGTACAACATATCACGGGTCATCGGCTCTTCGCGAACCTCGTAACCAAGATCATTTGCCAGGGCGATGATGGAATTACGAGTCAATCCACCCAGAACGCCATCAGAATGCGGGGTATAGATAACGTCATCTACTACCATGAAAATATTCTCGCCGGAACCTTCAGACACATGGCCTGTTGTATCAAGCAGAATAGCTTCATCGTATCCGTCAGCCACGGCTTCGGTCTTCGCAAGCACAGAGTTCACATAGTTGCCGCATGCTTTGGACTTGGTCATCATGACATTAACGTGATGGCGATTGAAAGAACTACATTTGACCGCAATACCTTTTTCCAATGCATCATCACCAAGATACGCGCCCCATGGCCAAGTAGCTATGATGGTACGAATCGGATTATCACCGGGATGCACACCCATGGCACCGTCACCGATAAAAACCAGAGGACGGACATAGGCTCCGGCCAACTTGTTTCGCTTCAGGGTATCAATGGCAGCATCGGTCAATTCTTCTGCAGTATACGGAACCTTGATGCCCAATATCTTGGCAGAATTAATCAGACGAACCATATGTTCATCAAGTCGGAAGACTTCAGAAGAACCGTCCGCGCACTCATACGCACGAATGCCTTCAAAAACGCCCGCACCGTAATGAAGGGTGTGAGTCAGGACATGAACATTTGCCTCGTCCCAGGGGACCTGTTTGCCGTCAAACCAGATGGTTTCGGATTTCTGGACCATTGATGATCTCCTTATTGTATTGCGGCACACTCGCCGATCTATTCTTGAGTTGAATATGGACGCTAAAAAAAACTCCTACATAGGTCAAGATACTAAAGCGAACCATTTGAGCATGGAACATTGATTGCCAGACAATTACAGCCATTTTCATTTTGACAGTGCAGTAAGTGGAGAGTAAGAAATCTGGATTGAACTATTATATTTTAGGAGTTTTACGTCATGTCCAAGTTCGCTAGAGTCGATAGACTGCCCCCGTATGTTTTTGCTCAGGTCAACGAATTGAAAATGAAGATGCGCCACGCGGGCGCGGATATCATTGACCTCGGCATGGGCAACCCTGATGTGCCCACCCCCAAGCCCATCCTCGACAAACTGACTGACGCGGCGCACAAGGCCGGTAACTCCAAGTATTCAGCGTCGAAAGGCATCAAGGGTTTGCGCCACGGAATCCGTGATTGGTACTACCGTCGCTATAATGTTTCTCTGGACGCCGACCGCGAAGTCTGTGTCACCATGGGAGCCAAGGAAGGCTTGGCCCACCTTGCGCTGGCCATGCTTTCCCCCGGTGATGTCGTCCTGGCACCAGACCCAGCCTACCCGATTCACCCGTATGCCTCCATCATTGCAGGTGCAGATGTCCGCCGTGTTCCCATCGGTCCTGGTCAGGATTTCTTCGAGAATCTGGAAACTGCGGTTTCACACACATGGCCCAAGCCCAAGTTGTTGATCATCAATTTCCCGCACAACCCGACCACTCAATGCGTGGACTTGAGCTTTTTCCAACGTATCGTTGATTTCGCCAAAGAACATGCCCTCTACGTCATTCATGACTTCGCCTATGCGGATTTCGTATTCGACGGTTACGAAGCCCCCAGCTTCATGCAGGCCGAAGGCGCTCGTGACGTAGGTGTCGAATTCTTCTCCATGACCAAAAGTTATTCCATGGCTGGCATGCGTGTTGGTTACTGCGTCGGCAACCCGGAAATGGTCAATGCACTGACCCGCATCAAGAGTTACCTCGACTACGGTATTTATCAGCCCATTCAGATCGCTGCCGCTTGTGCCCTCAACGGCGACCTCGAAGATGATCCCAAATTCACACAGGACGATATGGACGCATCGGTCAAAGAAATCATGGCCGTATATGAAGATCGCCGTAACGCCCTTTGCGAAGGCCTCAATCGCATCGGCTGGGACGTGACACCACCTAAGGCAACCATGTTCTTATGGGCTGCCATCCCGGATGAATTCAAAAAAATGGGATCAGTTGAATTTTCCAAAATGCTCTTGCAAGAAGCAGAAGTCGCAGTCTCTCCCGGTCTTGGTTTCGGCCAATACGGTGACGACCATGTCCGCTTCAGCTTTGTCGAAAATCGACACCGCACGAACCAGGCAGTCCGCAACCTGCGCAAATTCTTCGCAAAGGGGTAAGTATGGACGTTATAAAACTCGGCCTTGGCGGTTTCGGCACTGTCGGCTCTGGTCTAGCAAAAATTCTGGACAGCAATGCTCAACGCATTGAAAAAAGAATCGGCAAACGCATTGAAATTAGATCCGTACTCGTACGTGATCTAACCAAGAAACGTGCTTTTGATCCGGGTCCGAACGTCACTTTTACCGATGACCTTAATGTATTGGTCAACGATCCTGATATTGACATCATCGTTGAACTCATGGGTGGTCTCGACACAGCGAAAGACTTGGTACTCAAGGCTTTTGCCGCAGGCAAACATGTCGTCACAGCCAACAAACATCTTCTGGCCGAACACGGGCTGGAGCTTTTCGATGCAGCCCGGGATCACTCCACGGGCCTCATGTTCGAAGCCAGTTGTGCCGGTGGGATTCCTATTGTCCAGACTTTGAAAGAAAGTCTGGCTGGTGATGAAATCACACAAATGCTCGGTATCATGAACGGCACAGCCAACTACATCCTGTCCGAAATGACCACCAAGGGGCTGGATTTTGAAACAGCTCTGGCTGATGCTCAGGATCTTGGATATGCCGAGGCTGATCCGACGTTCGACATTGAAGGTTTCGACACTGCTCACAAACTTTGCGTACTTATTCGCATGGCCTATGGCGTAGACTATCCATTGAATGAAATCCCCATTCAGGGAATTACCGGGGTTACCCCCATGGACATTCAATTCGCTCGCGAATTCGGTTACCGCATCAAGTTGCTGGCCCATGTCATGGATGTGGACGGCAAGCTGGAAGCGGGTGTCCATCCAGCTCTGGTACCATATACCTATTTGTTGGCTCGTGTTGGCGGCAACTATAACGCCGTTCGACTGAAAGGCAACGCAGTGGGGCCAATCATGCTGCACGGCCAAGGGGCTGGAGATCTGCCCACAGGCAGTGCTGTGCTGGCAGACATCATGAACGTCGTCCGTAATGTTGGTGAGGGATGCCCTGCTCCAGACAATACCGGCTTTAGAAATCAGCCCCTTACAAAGGCGAACATTCTCCCTCCAGAAGACTCCGAGTCCAAGTATTACTTCCGTTTCACCGTTGCTGATCGCACTGGTGTTATGGCCGCCATCACCAAATCCATGGCGACTCACGGCATTTCCATTGCGCAGGCTGTGCAAAAAGGTGAAGCCGGAGCTGAAGGTGTACCCTTGGTGATCGTGAGTCATGAGACCCCTGCCAAAGCTGTAGCCGCAATGATTGAAGAAATGGACGCCATGGATTTCACAGTCGAACCCTGCGTCAAATTCAGGATACTTTAGAGATATATAATGAAAATACTGTACCTTATAGCTGACGGAATGGGTGGTTGGCCGCTGGATAAACTCGGCGGCAAAACCACCATGGAAGCAGCGCATACACCCAACATGGACGCACTGGCCAAAACCGGCATAATCGGTCGCGCCCAGACTGTGCCTGAGGGCATGCCCCCCGGCTCCGATGTAGCGAACATGTCCTTGCTCGGCTTTGATCCTGCCACCTATCACACTGGCCGCGGTCCTATCGAAGCTGCCGCTCAGGGACTTGAGCTTGGAGCGGACGATCTGGTCTGGCGATTGAATCTGGTTACTGTTTCCAAACTGACCATCGATGGGTACATGCGTGACTACTCGTCAGGCCACATCTCCACTGATATTTCGAGACCCATAGTAGAAACGTTGCAGGAAAAACTCGGCGACGACTCCTATACTTTCTATCCCGGAATCCAATACCGCCACCTGCTGGTACAAAAAGACGGCGCTCTCACTGAAGACGCCGATCTACTCATCAGCCCTCCCCACGACATAACAGACAAATCCATCAAGCCGGATTTGCGAGTCTTTTCCCGTAGCCCATTCCTGTGGGATCTCGTATTCGAGGCCAAAGACATTCTCGAGGACCGATCAATAAACATGTCCATGGCGAATTCCATCTGGCCATGGGGTCAAGGCCGCCCGCTCAACCTACCGAATTTCAAAGAGACATCCGGCATGAAAGGTGCGGTCATTTCTGCTGTGGACCTAATTAAAGGACTAGGCAATGCTTCCGGTATGGATGTTATTGATGTGGAGGGTGCAACTGGCCTGTTGGAGACAAATTATCAGGGCAAAGTTGATGCAGCTCTCACATTCCTCGAAGATAATGACTTCGTATTCGTTCATTTGGAAGGTCCTGATGAATGCGGTCACGGAGGCAGCGCCAAAGACAAAGTGGAGGCAATCAGCCGGTTCGATGCACGTGTAGTCGCTCCCCTACGGGAAGCACTCAAGGACCAAGAAACCGCGTGGATCATTACTTGTGATCACTTCACACCCATTGTTGAACGCACACATACTATGGATGCCGTGCCCTTCATTCTCAACGGCCCCGGATGCGATGCGTCAGGCATTGAGTCATTCAGTGAACAGTCAGCGGATTCTACTGGCCTAAAACTGGAAAAGGGCCACGAGCTTCTTTCATTCGCACTGAAAACATTCGGATTGAAATAATGGCGCGCAAATCAGATTTTCCCGCGTGTGACAGTTGGTATTCACACTTCATTTCCTATGGTGAAACTGATGCCATGGGTGTAGTATATCACGCTGAATATCTTCATCTTTTTGAACGATCTCGAAGTAAGCTCATCAGAGAATCAGGCATGAGTTACGCTGAGACAGAACGTCGAGGTATAATGTTGCCTGTCCGTGAGGCACAATGCCGATACCGCGTACCCATCAGGTATGATGAAGAAATTTATATCCATGTAGGCATCGAAAAATGGGGCCGAGCTTCAGTCGATTTCATTTATGAAATCTGGAATCGGGAAAAGACCACACTCCATTCAACCGGCAAGACAAGTCACGCCTGCGTTAACCTGGAAGGAAAACCAGTGCGTGTCCCTGACTGGCTCAAAAACCTTTTCTTATAAAATACGACGAACCAAAGACTTCATAATATTAATTGAAATAGCCGATTGCTAAACATGCTCTCCGGCAAGGATTTCCCATGCGCATTGACATTCACGCCCACGCCTTTGATCCCAAAATTGCTCACAAGGTTCTTGTTCAGCTTGAAGGCCACTACGGCATCAAACCGATCGGCACGGGCAAGACTGATGATCTCATTGAACGGTTGGACGAAGCCGGTATCGACAAATCTGTAGTACTGACTGCTGCAACGACTCCAAGCCAGGTGATTCCGGCCAACAATTGGGCCATTCAACTCAAAAAAAACAATCCGCGTTTTATCCCGTTTGGCACTGTCCATCCAGGCTTCGATCGTAATGCCGAGGAATTGGACCGTCTGGAAAGAAACGGTATCCAAGGACTTAAATTCCATCCCGATTTCCAAGGATTCAGAATGGATGACGAAGACTTCTTCGAAGTCATGGAACTCGTCCAAGGACGATTTGTTTGTATGTTCCACGTCGGAGATACTTTACCGCCTAACGAAAATCCTTCGTGTCCCAAAAAGATGGCTGCACTGAGAAAACGATTCCCCAAACCAATTATGATTGCGGCGCATATGGGCGGCTACCAACACTGGGAGTATGCCATTGAGCACCTTGCAGGGACCGATGTTTACGTAGATTGTTCAAGTGTACTGGACTTTGTAGACGACACACTTCTGAATCGTTTATTCGATGCCTTTTCGCATGATCATATTCTTTTTGGCAGCGATTACCCGCTTTTTGATGCGGCAACAGAGATTAAAAAAATTGCGTGCCGACTTAATCTGAACGACAGCCAAGTGGATGATCTCCTCAGCCGAGGTGAATCTCTTTTCGTCTAAAAAAAATCAACACCTTTTGAAAAATAGGAGTTGATAAAAAGTGCGAACAGATTGTAAGAAGAAATTACCATTCAATGCTTACAAGGGGTAATCAATGAAACGTTTTTTCACACTTGTCATGCTGTGTCTATTTGCTTTTTCTCTGACGGCATGCTTTTCAAAAAAGTACATGATAACGACCAATACGGGCAAAACGTATATTGCTGACGGTTCGCCAGAGTATGATGTCCAAACCGAGACCTACAAATTTGAGGACGACAAAGGGAAAAAGGTCATCCTCAATCAGGAAGACATTGAAGTTATCAAGGAACAATAATTTGCCATAAAAAGCCCCGATAAAAATCGGGGCTTTTTATTACAAACAAATACTGATTGAATCAAATCAAATCATTAATAGATCCAAAATCTGGATCAAAAAGCCGTTTATACGTCCTCACAACAAATCCGTCAGTCATCCCGGAAATGTAATCACACAACATGCGCCGCCGTTCATAGGCATCATGCTTTTGCAATGCTATATGATAATGGGCCGGTAAAAGTCGGTAACCGGGAGCGTCCTTAATCACATATTCTTCTTCCATGACCGTGAAAAGTTCACGCAGAATACGTCCACCCTTATATTCAAGTTGATGAACCTGAGGAGTGTGAAAAACCAAATTAATGGACAGCATTTTCAAAAGAGTACAAAGCGCCAAGCCTTCTTCCTCAACCTGGATGTCAAACCGGTAGCGGTGTGTTTTCTCTGCAAGGACATTGTCACGTTCGACGAATTTCGTTCCGTGAATAAATGTACCTATCAACCGTGCAAGGAAAGCACTGAAAGTGTCATCCGTAATAGCGGTGGCTAGTTCCTCAAGAAATCCCCGGTCATTGCCGGTATACTCTTTATCCTTGTCATCCATCCAATTCCGTATTTTTTTTATTGTGATGAAGCCTGCACGAATACCATCATCAATGTCATGGATTGAATAAGCGATGTCATCGGCCCAATCCATAATTCGACATTCAAGCGACTTGAATGAATTCAATGCATTTTCATTTTCAAAAAGAGTAGAAAACTCGACATCAGGGCTAACAAAATCAAGAATATCCTTCTGAAAATTGTAGATAAAATGATTCTTTTTCTTTTCTGAATTAGCAAACAACACTTTATATTTAAGCATCCCGTCAAGAAAAGCCCGTGTGGGATTCATGCCGGACCATTGAGTTTTATCTCTGTAAAACAGGTCAACCAAAATACGAAGATTCTGCGCATTCCCTTCAAAACCACCAGCTTCGAACATCAATTCATTCAAAATCTGCTCACCGGCATGCCCAAAAGAAGGATGACCAATGTCATGTGCCAAGCAAATTGATTCGACCAAATCCTGATCTATCCTGAAACCGTCTGACAAAGCATTAGAAGAACGGTTAAGATGATTCACTATGGAACGACCGATTTGTGACACCTCCATAGAATGCGTCAGACGAGTACGATAAAAATCAAATTCACCGGACAAAAAGACCTGCGTCTTATTCTGAAGCCGACGAAAAGCCGGAGAATATATAATACGATCCCGATCCTGCTCAAATGGAGTGCGGCCCTTCACGTTTTTGGACTGACCACGCCCTATCCACTCAGTATCGAAGTCACTGTAAAAACTGTTTTTCACGCTTCCTCCTCGTCCTGAAAACTTACGTGGAACTCGGGATAAAAGAAAGCCCCTCCCGGTAGGTACCGGAAGGGGATTCATAATCATAGTATTGAGTGCTAACCTAGATCCGGGATTTTCCCGGCATTCTCACGCGCACCACTTCCAGCAGATAGCTTTCTTTCAAGAGCGTTAAAAAACCGCGAAAAAGAAAACGTCAATGTCAGATAGATACAGCCAGCACCCACGAGGAACGGAACATATGTATAATACCGTGCTCCAAGCACTTTTGCCGAGTACATCAACTCAGCCACACCAATGGTGGAAATAAGAGATGAATCCTTGAGCAAAACAATCAATTCGTTACCCAAAGGTGGAATCATACGCCGCAAAGCTTGTGGCAAAATGACATGAATCATGGCCTGCACATGACGCAATCCGGTACTACGGGCTGCTTCCATCTGTCCTGTATTAATGGACTGGATACCTGCCCGAATAATCTCGGCATTATACGCACCACTATTAATGCCTAGGGCAATCATACCGGTAAGCAAAGGATCCGGGGAAATCCCTTCGCCTGTCATCATCATGTAAATTTGCGGGAAGCCCAAGTAAAAGAAAAAAATCTGCAATAACATGGGAGTGCCGCGAATAATTTGAATATAGGCATCCGCAATAACGCGAATATAAAAACGGCGGCTAATGCGACACGTTCCGGCTAAAGTGCCAAGAATAAGCCCCATGGCAAGCGCACCAAGAGTGACCTGCAAGGACGCAAGTGCACCATTGAGCAACATATCATAATGTTTAAAAACCAGAGCGAAGTCCACTATCAGCTCCTGAAAAGACAAGCCGGGAGGAAATAGATCCCTCCCGGCAAAGTTATATTAGAGATTCCACTTCTTGACGAGAGCGTCGTAAGTACCGTCTTTTTTGACGGCTTCCAGAGCCTCATTCAAGGCTTTGAGAAGCGGATCATTGCCCTTACGGGAAATGATGGCGAATTCTTCGAAGGACAGCGGCTCTCCGGCACGCTTAAAAGTACCCTGCTTCATGTACTCATCAGCAACAGACAGGTCGGCGATGACAGCATCGGCGGCCTTGTTACGCAGCATCATGAAAGCAATGTTGTAGCTTTCGGGTTTGACGACTTCGGCACCTTCAATCTTGTCAGCCTGCTGTTCACCGGTGGTACCCAACTGAACTGCAATCTTCTTGCCTTTGAGGTCGGCAGCAGAAGTAATGTTGGAATCAGGACGAGTAACGATAACCTGACCGCTGGCAATATACGGAGCGGAAAAGCTCACCTGCTTGGCACGATCAGGGGTGATGCTGAAACCAGACATCCCCATATCAACCTGACCGGACTGGACTGCTGTAACAATAGCAGCAAATTCCATGGTGACCCATTTGACCTTCAAGTCCATCTTTTTAGCCATTGCAGACAGCAGATCAATATCGAAACCAACGCGTTCACCATTGTCACCAATGGATTCGAACGGAGGATAGTCAGGGCTGTTACCGACAGCTATTTCGCCAGCGGCCTTGACTTTATCCAGAGTGGTTCCAGCAAATGCGGAAACAGACAAAACACCGAGCAACATGGCGATAGCCATAACGGCTACGACATTGAACCTATTGAACTTCATACCTTTCTCCTTGAAAATTAAAAGTCATATCCAAACCATACGGCCTGAATAAAAATTAAGTACACCTGCCGCCTATTCCACTATGCCCGCCATAAGCGGACCTATCTTACGAGATATTCCTTCCTCTGCCGTGTCGAGAATGTCAAGGATTCGGCCACGATAAATGACCGCAATACGATCAGACAATTGCAAGGCTTCGTTCAAATCTCCGGTCACAAGTAATACGCCAGCCATCTTTCGCGCTTCAAGCAAACGATTCCAAACCTCTTCGGTAGCAGAAACATCCAAGCCCTGTGTCGGTTGTTCTGCGACAATCAAACGAGGTTGGCGATACAGTTCGCGTGCAAGTACTGCTTTTTGCAGATTACCACCGGAAAGCTGCCATGCCAGCGCGTGAATTCGCCCCGGACGAATATCAAACTTCTTGATAAGCTCAATTGTATCCTTGGCCGCTTTTTTCTTATCCAGAAACCACCCCTTGGCAAAACCTTTCCGGGTCGTCAAAAGCAGATTGTCCACAAGATTCTGATTCGGCAAAGTAGCCAAACCAAGTCTGTCTTCCGGAATGTAACACATTGACCGATTCCAGGTAGATTCGGCAAAAAACTTACGCCAGGGTTGTCCCATTATAAAAACAGTATCCTGCGGCGGCTTGATCAATCCCGTAACAGCTTCGACCAACCCTTTTTGACCGTTACCGGCCACGCCCACTATAGAAACAACTTCGCCTTGGTGGACATCCAGATCAACTTCGGACAACCCAAGCCCGGTGAGATTCCTCACATCAAGAACTTTATCGCCCCTCTCGACAGGCTTTCGATCGACTTCCAACAACACTTCCTTGCCAACCATGCGTGAAGCAAGATCAGCCTTGGATTCAATAGTGTTGGGATCAAGTTCACCCTCAATTCTACCACGACGCAAAATGGCAATTTCATCCGCCAATGCAATGACTTCTTCCAACTTGTGACTAATAAAAATGATGGATTTACCCTGTTCGGTCATACGCCACAGGGTTTTGAACAATCGTCCTGTCTCTTCGGGCGTCAAGACAGCGGTGGGCTCATCAAAAATAAGAATACGACTTTCACGATACAGCAGTTTCAAAATTTCAACCAACTGCCGCTCGCCCATGGAAAGATCGGCAATACGAGCATCTGGATCAATTTCCATGTCGTACTTACCGGCCAATTCACTCACCCGCTTCGACATCTCTTTTCGTCTGATGAAGAAACTGCCTTCCTGTCCCAAAAGAACATTCTCAGCAACAGTCATAGAGTCAACCAACATAAAATGTTGATACACCATACCGATTCCGGCTGCGATGGCATCTCTGGAAGAAGAAAAACGAACCGGTTTCCCATCAACTTCAATGGTGCCTTCATCCGGTTTGTACCGACCAGCCAGCATGGACATCATGGTGGATTTACCAGCACCGTTTTCACCGAGCAAGGCTTTGATGCGTCCAGGATACACATCAAGGGTAATGGCATCATTAGCCACTATCTTGCCGAACCGTTTGGTGAGCCCTTTCAGACGCACCACGGGTATCACTCCAACTTCTACAGGACGACTTGGTACCGGACGAATATATTTCAAATTGGTCACGCCTTACCCCTCAGGCTCGATGTTGGTACCGAGAGCGGCGGGTCCGTCAACACGACGCCCACGCCAAGCGGAAAGGATCAAAACCAAAATGGTCAGCAAGTAAGGGAGCATGAGCAACAAAGAAGACGATAAATTTGTACCGACAGCCTGCAAACGCAACTGAAAAGCCATCACGCCACCAAAAAGATAGGCACCGACGACAGCACGCCCCGGCCGCCAGAAGGCAAAAATAACTAGCGCCACGGCAATCCATCCGCGCCCACCAGACAAACCGTTCGTCCATAGATGTGTATACGCCAGCGAAAGGTACGCCCCACCAAGACCGATAAGAAAACCGCCAGCAACAACTGCAAAGTAACGAAGTACCACGGGCTTCAAACCGGCTGCGGAAGCAGCGGCAGGCATTTCACCGGTTGCGGTCACATGCAAACCGAGGCTAGTCCGTTTGAAAAAGAACCAGAATAGGAACGGTACGATGAATGAGACATACACCAGCATGTCATGCTTGAAGAAAATCTCACCAATGACTGGAATTTGCGACAACACCGGGAAATCAAAAGGGCTAAATCCCGGCGCATGTAAGCCAACATACGGCACACCAAGGTAGTGAGTCAGCCCAGTGCCAAGGATTGTCAGCGCCAAACCGGACACAACCTGATTTCCCAGACAGGAAATACAGACAAAGCCATGCAATGAGGCAAAAATCATTCCGGCTGTTCCACCCGCAAGAAAACCGAGCCACGGTGAACCAGTGATCAGACTGACCCAAAAAGCAGCCAAGGCGGCAACGGACATAATGCCCTCAACACCAAGGTTGAGCACGCCGCCCTTCTCGGTCATCATTTCGCCCAAAGTGGCATAAAGAATGGGGGTGCCGGACTGCACCGTTGCAGCAAAAAGCGGTATCAAAAATTCCCACATACGCTTAATCCTGCCTCTGCTTACGTTCCAAGGTGTATAAAAGGAAGAACTGCCCGGCCAAAACGGTCAAGAGAATCATACCCTCCATGATCACACCAAATGCTGCTGGAATCTGCAATTCAAGCTGCAAATTTTCCACGCCGACCCGCAATGCAGCCAACAGGAATGAAGCAAACGCAATATTCAAGGGTTCAAGACGTGCCAACCAGGCCACGACAATCGCAGTGTAGCCGTATCCGACAATAAGACTTGGCTGCAAACGATTCAGGACCGCCGAGGTTTCGATACATCCGGCAAACCCGGCAAATCCACCAGACAGGCACATAACGAACATGACGAGCATTCCGTAACGGATCTTGGCATACTTGGCCACACGAGCACCTTCACCGCTGGCCTGCAATTCAAAACCAAGTCGAGTGAAACGCATGAAGGCCCACAGCCCTATACCGACGATCGCACAAAATAATAATCCCCAATGTACACGGGAGGAACCAATATAGGGAATGATCGCATTCACAGAAAATTCAGGAGTCATGGGGAACCCGAAGCTGGCCGGATCTTTCCAAACGCCAAAAACCAGATAATCGAGCAAAAGAATAGCAATATAGTTGAGCATCAACGTAGAAATAATTTCGTTGACGCGCAATTTTAGCTTGAGAAATGCAGGAATAAATGCCCAGGCTCCGCCAAGAATAAAAGCCATGATGAACATGAGCGGTAGCAAAATAAAACCTGGTAAATCAGGAAACAATAGAGCCATCCATGTAGCCCCAATTGCCCCAAGTGCAAACTGACCTTCCGCGCCGATATTCCATATCTGCATGCGAAAGGCTACAGCCACGCCCAAAGAACAAAGAAAAAGCGGAATGGCTTTAAGCAGTGCGCCTTCCAGCGCCCAAAGGTTACCAAAACTTCCCTGCCACAGAACCATCATCCCGTGCAGTGCGTCCTTGCCCTGCCCTTCAATGAGCAGAGCGCTCACAAAAAGGGAAAAGAGCAGGGCGCCCAGGAATACAACCAGGGCGCCCCACTTCCAGGGTTCATCTCTTTTTATTATTTTCAGAGGCATGTGCCGTACTTATTTTACAGTACCGACAACGCCTTCAACAAACCACATCATATCATGCAGTTGGGCGTCGGTGGCTTTTTCGCCATCGGCGATCTTGATTGTACCGCTCTGATCCTTGATAGGACCAACAAAGCAGATATCGTTGCCCTTAACCAACTCGGCACGTTTGGCCATGACAGCACTCTTGACGTCTTCCGGGACCATCGGCCCCATAGGGGCGATATCGACAACGCCGTCTTCCATGGACCACCAAATAGACTCGTCACCCTTCCAGGAGCCGTCGCGAACCTGTTCCACAGTCTTGGTATAGACCGGGCCCCAGTTCCAGATAGCGGAAGTCAGGTGAGCCTTGGGAGCAAAAGAAGACATATCGGAGTTGTAACCAATGGAGTACATTCCAGCTTCTTCAGCGGCTTCCTGCGGTGCAGGAGAATCCTGATGCTGAGCGATAACGTCACAACCTGCATCCAGAAGAGATTTGGCAGCATCTTTTTCGAGTGCCGGGTCATACCAAGTCTTGGTCCAGACAACACGCACTTCAACATCCGGATTCATCTGGCGAGCACCGACAGCAAAGGCGTTGATGCCGCGAATAACTTCGGGAATCGGGAAGGCAGCCACATAACCGAGCTTGTCGGTCTTGGTCATGGCACCAGCCACCATACCGGTCAAGAAACGAGCCTGATAAACACGACCGAAATAATTAGTGACGTTGGCAGATTTCTTGAAGCCGGAACAATGCATGAACTTGGCGTCCGGGAATTCTTTACCAACCTTGATGGTCGGATCCATGTAGCCAAAACTCGTGGTGAAAATAATGTCGAAACCTTTGCGAGCCATGTTGCGGATAACACGCTCGGAATCAGCACCTTCAGGTACGGACTCAACAAAAGAAGTCGTCACCCAATCAAGGGCATCCACGGCTTGACGGCCCTGGTCGTGAGCATATGAATAACCGGCGTCTCCGACCGGGGAAACGTAAACGAATCCGGCCTTGACGGTTTTGGGCTCTTCCTGAGCGGGAGCGGCAGCTTCTTCAGTCTTTGCAGGCTCTTCAGCTTTTTTCTCCTGAGGAGCTTCGCCACAGGCAACCAGGGACAGGAGTAGCGCCATGCACATGGCGGATACACCAAACAGTTTCAGCAATTTTTTCATGTGGACCTCTCCGTTAGCGATTTATTATCTCAAAACTCTATCCCAGCGAGTCCATTCGAGCAAGGCTCAAAGGGAACTGCTGGGAGTAATCAGCGTGGATAGTATTTTTTTTCTTCACTTATTCATCGTCAGAAACTTGGGCGATTGGTTCAACAAATTGAGTACCTGCGTCCCAAGGAAATAAAATCCAGGTGTCCTGGCTCACTTCCGTTATATATGTCTCGACCAAAGGACGCCCTTCGGGCTTGGCATAAACCGTGGCAAAATGCGCTTTAGGCACCATGTCACGAGCTAATTTTGCGGTCTTACCGGTGTCAACGAGATCATCGATGAGCAACCAGCCTTCTCCGTCACAATCTACCTGTTTGAGAACATTGGTCTCACCCTGCTCTTTCCAATTATAGGAAGAGAGACAAATGGTATCAATCAAATGAATATCCAGTTCTCGAGCAATGATCGCAGCCGGAACCAAGCCACCACGCGTAATGGCAAGAATACCTTTCCATGGCCCCTTTTCAACAAGTCGCCAGGACAAGGCTCTGCAATCACGATGTAGCTGTTCCCAAGAAACCGGGAACATCTTCTGGTATCTGCTCTTGTCACCCATAGTGAAACATCTCCTGCATGTGCTGTTCAAAGGAATTGGCTTTCTACCCGTATCAAACCGCTTAATCAAGCAATTCTACGCCCTAATTACACCTTATCGCGCCAGCAGTTGCATTCCGTAAAACCCAGCCCCGTATAATCCGCTCTCTTCATTACAATTGAGTCGAATAGGAACAGAATGCAAAAAGTCGCCATATATATGAGAATTATGAAATTCTTCCAAAAATTCCGGGACAGTAACAAACATGGGATTCTTGGCAGCAATGCCACCGGCAATAAAAAAACCACCGTGAGACATAACTCCGATGGCCCAATCGCGACATGCCCGAGCGTAAAAACGAGCATACCATTTGGTCGTTGCATCTCTTATTGTAATGGACGCTGAGACCTCTTTTGGGGTCAAATTCTTACCTGTCAAAAATTTATGCACCAATTTCAATCCTAACCCGGTGACAACGGAATCACCTTCCGGCCAATTCCGACCACTTTCCTGACGGTTAAAGTCACCGTAGTCGGATTCTTCTTTGCCCAAAAAAGGGAAAGCCATATGTCCGCCCTCAAAAGGCAATGCACTCCAGCCGCAATCAGTGGGAATAAGCGCGGAATATCCAAGACCAGTTCCAGCCCCGATAATAGCTATGGGATCACCGTCGACACCCGTCCCCTCCTGGAGAATCATAGCTTCGTCTACGGCAGACGTTCTACAGGCAAAGGCTTGCGCGGCAAAATCGTTGATGACACTCACGGCTTTCGTCCCGAAATCGATATCCCGAATATCAATTCCCCAAGATGCATTGGTCAAACAGGGACATTCCACACCACCAACAACCGCTCCGGCAGCCGCGACAACAACACTCTCAAAAGACCCCGGATATGCAGAAAAATCACTGCTCCAGAGTTGTTCCAAAAGCTGAGAAAAAGTCTCCGCGCCATGGGTTTTCAGCCAAATTGAATCCACCATGACAAAGCCGTCACCCGTGGTTTCAAAAAGAGCAAACCGACTGTTAGTGCCACCTATATCAGCGGCTAGAATCTTCGCCATCAGTAAAATGCCTCCCGTGAGCGGAACACTATCATAATCAGACAAAAAGAAAAGGAGCCTGAAGGCTCCCTTTTCTGCTGCATCGATTGGATTTGGCTACGCCGCTTCTGTCGCTTTTTCCGTGGATCTCGTCATCGATGGCATATCTGCCAACTCCACAGCTTGCTGTTTTTTCTGTACATACTTCCGGGTAATTCTACGCAAAGTTTCCGTCTTGCCTTCGCGTTCACTAGGACTCAGGAATGAAGCCAGTTTACGTTCGAGCTTGTAGGAATTCTGTTCCTTACTGATAGCAATAATCCCTTCAAGGACCAATTTCTGATTCAACAATTCAGCACGAGTGGAAAAATTAATATTCTCTGCAATAGGGGAAAACACAAGATTGCTCAAAATCAACCCATAAAGAGTAGAAATAAATGCCACAGGAATATTTTTGAGAATAACTGCCGTATCATTGATTCCCATAAGAAGACCAATCAAGCCAATAACGCTGCCTGCAACACCAAACGCCGGTGCCATTCGGGCTAAAGTCTGAAAAAAACGCTCACTCTGTTGACGACGAAGATTGAAAAAAGCCATCTCGGCATTCAAGCATTCACGAATTTCATCTTCTTTGTAGTTATCCACCAACAGAATCAGTCCGTTCTTCATAAAAGAACTGGTATCGTTGGCTTTTGAACGTTCCAATGAAAGGATGCCATCTACTTTACTTTTGACCGAAAGGTCGAGCAACGTGTTGACAATGGACTCAGCCGAAACACTTTTGGTAGAATATATGTTTTTCGCCACCCTGAATGCGTTTTTCACGTGCCGCGCCGGGTAGCTCATCAACATTGCGGCTGTCAGACCAGATATGACAACCAAAAATGCGGCCAGATTAAAATAGGCCCCAGCGGCTCCGGTCAGCATAAAGCTGCACACGAAAATGACGAGACTCAATCCTACGCCAATAAAATTCTTTCTACTCATAACATTCTCCAATCGATCAGCTTTGATGGACGATGACGATTTCAACTCGCCGGTTTTGCGCCTTGTTGGCTTCGGACGTATCAGGCACTTCCGGTTGATACGATCCTCTGCCAGTTATGATAATTCGCTTGGGAGCGATCCCGAATTGCGTGATAAGGAATTCAGCCACGTTGGCCGCTCGTTGTGAAGACAACGTAAAGCTTTGCGTACCTTCCGACTCGCTCTTGTCCGCGAAACCGATAACATGAACAGCACCGAGACTGAGCTTCACTACTTCGGCAACCTCGTTCAAGTACTGCCAGGATTCAGCCTTGAGTTCCCCGGATTTCTCGTCAAAAAACAATGCTCCACGCAATGAAATACGCACCTGTCCAGGGACTTCCCTGATAACAGAAATTCCCTTTGAACGAGATCGAAACAGAACTTCTGTCTCTGCGACACGCACGACATCTTGAGAACCACCGCTTTCCGCTCGGCTAGCAATCTGTCCAATCAATCCGATAAGAGGATCAAGTGTACTCGCAGCCTGCGCCTTTTCCGCGGTCTGATGACTAAACAGGATTTTTACATCCTGATGAGTGCTGGCATACATAAACAGCACCACAAACAGGACAAACATGACCATCATCAGATCAGCCCACGGCACGGACCAATCGTTCATGCCACGGATTGCGCCTTCGCCTTCCATTTGGCTAAATGATGAAAAATCTTTAGTAAAACTCTTTTCAATTTGCTGCATGTATTCTCCTGCGCATCTACGCGCACGATATGAAGCAAGAATCTTACCACAACAGTAACCAGCTAAAATACAGGCATTTATTTTCTTGTAATATGTCCTTCATTTTAGAATGACAAAAAGCTGACAGCCTGTGCGTTGACTCGGGCAAGAATATGGGAGAAACATTGATTCCATGACAACATCGCAAGGACCGTTCACCACCATCAGTCCCATTATCTTGGCTTCAGGCTCACCCAGACGGCGCGAACTTCTGGCCGACCTCGGTCTTGAATTCACAGTACATCCAAGTCCGCTTAATGAACCGAAGCCAGAAACAAATGAATCCCCGCTAAAATATGTCAAACGAATGGCAGAACTGAAAACGCTGGACATTGCCCGGCATTATGCAGGCCAAACCATACTTGGCGCCGACACCATCGTAGTTTTAAACGACCGTATTATGGGTAAACCCATAAATGATGCACATGCCTTGGAAATGCTCATGACATTGTCTGGCAACACGCATCAAGTCATCACCGGGTTTTGTATGGTAATGCCCGACGACACACGCATTACCAAAGCCATCAGCACGGATGTCGACATGCGCTCCTCCACCGAAATAGAACTCAAGAGGTATATTGCTACCGGCGAGCCTGCAGATAAGGCGGGAGCGTATGCCATTCAAGGGGTTGGAACATTTCTTGTTACCGCGATTCGAGGATCATACACCAATGTAGTCGGATTGCCTGTCGCACGAGTTCTGGACGAACTTCTCGCTTCAAAAATCATTACGCCTGCAAAAATCTAAACCCAATACGAAACTCTCTGCCTTCAACGATCAAGCATTACGGGTTTTATTTAATTTGATTAAAATGGATTCCATTTCTTGACTTTTAGTTAGGCATCCTTACAATGCTTGTCATGAACGAATTCAGAGAATCTTATGAAACAATGCAGCATGCGTTGCTTGAGCTTGTCGATACAGTGAACGCACATCATCGTGGTGGCGTAGATTTCGGCACTGGACATAGGTTGCACCCTGCTGAAATTCATACCATAGCAACAATTGGTGATGAACCCCAAATTACTGTCACGCAGTTGGCTGAACGACTCTCCGTTTCCAAACCAACTATCTCTGAACGCATCGGTAAACTCATGAAGAAAGGCCTTGTTGAAAAGGGGATAAAGCCCTACGACGCCAAGGCTGTCACCCTACTGCTCACTAAAACAGGATGGACGGCCTACACCCATCATGAAGCTCACCACGACAAAATGTTTGATGTATTCGTATCACAATACGGTGAAAAATCCGAAATCATGGCTCAAAAACTCAGTCAAGCCCTGCACGAAATGCAAAATTTAGCAGAATTGTTTGACTGCCATAACGATTAAATAATTATTTTTTGTTCATATTTTTTTAAACCAGTTGTTAGGCAGCCTAACAAGAAAAGGAGCATCCATGAAAGTGTTACACGTTTTCCATTCACAAACTGGAAACACAAAAAAAGTTGCACAAACTATTGAAAAATCAGTGATTGAGTCAGGTTGTAAAATAACAACGGTACAAGCAAAGGCAAAAGGAGACCCAATACAACTCATGGACTATGACTTGGTTCTGA
Source organism: Pseudodesulfovibrio nedwellii (assembly GCF_027923765.1). Taxonomy (NCBI): domain Bacteria; kingdom Pseudomonadati; phylum Thermodesulfobacteriota; class Desulfovibrionia; order Desulfovibrionales; family Desulfovibrionaceae; genus Pseudodesulfovibrio; species Pseudodesulfovibrio nedwellii. The sequence continues at coordinate 815,908 of NZ_AP026709.1, forward strand.
TTGGTTCGGGAGTGTATGGATGGCTTCCGGGAAAACCCATGATGGATTGGTTGGCCGAACGAGCAAAAGAGAGCATGACCGAATTTGGCGGGTCGGGAATTCTCAAACCAGGTTCTCCACGATTATTAAACAAATACGTTGCTATCTATTGCACGTTTGGTGGAAGCCATACTGGCATCAACGAGGCCATTCCTGCCGTAAAATACATGGGGCAATTATTTGATCATTTAGGATTCACCATTGCTGCTGAGTGGTACATGCCGGGTGCATATGGAGTCCCGAAACTGGAACACCACAACACGCAAGGTCGACTTGGTGATATTAGAAACCGTCCTAACGAAAATGACTTAAATGCAATGGCTGAAAAGGTAAAAGGATTGATAGCGTCAATCAAACCTCCTACTTCCCCGGTTGAGTAAGTAATGAAAAAACCCATTATTCTGTCTGTTTCAGACGGATATTATGAATATTCTCACCCTCGGCAACTCCTCTTTCCCGGTGTTGCCGAGGCAGATCTCATGGCGGCAGGAATTCCGAGAGTAGAATGGGACTTCTGGATAAGCCCGTACACTTCAACAATTATTCAAACTGAAAAAACACCATTCTGGTTGATGCCGGGGCTGGTAATATCTCCAAAACAACTGGAAGGCTTGTTGATAATCTCAAACTAAAAAATATTCACCCGAACGATATTGATTGCATAGTCCTTACTCATCTACACCCAGATCATATAGCGGGATTACTTCCTTCAAATGGTAATACTCTTTTCCCCAACGCGCGGATTCTCCTATCCGACATTGAATATTCTTATTGGCAGAAAAAACCAAATCTTCTTGAACTGAATATTCCACCTGAAGTTCGCAAAATGCTCCAAAGTACGACTTCTGAATTCTTGCAACGCTATGCTGACAGAATCGAAACCGTTTCGATGGATGAACAACTTATGGCAGATATCAGTCTATTTGCAGCCCCCGGTCATACTCCCGGCCATGTTGGAGTTGAAGTGCAAACAGACGACACTTTGTTTTTAATCGCAGGAGATGCTTTTTTACACCCTGCTCACTTTACTCATCCTGAATGATCATCATCCGTAGACATTATGCCCGAGACAGCAACACGTACTCGACGACACATCTTAGAACGGATAAAAAATGAATCGGCTACCACGCTTGGATTTCATTTGTAACATATATGCGCTCAACGATTTATGAATATATCAATTCTCAATTCATTCATGTACAAGATCACAACGAATTGATGTATTATGAAAGGCCCTTCTCGCCATCTGGAATAATTAGAATATCAAGGCATAAAAAACCATGATCGAAGGATTGAGCCATATTACCCTTGTTGTGCAAGACTTGAAAAAGACATCCTCAATTTTTACAAAAATACTTGATGCCGAAGAGGTGTATGCAAGTGGCGATACGCAATACTCACTGTCTCAAGAGAAATTTTTTCTAGTTGGTGGTGTCTGGATCGCCATAATGAAAGGCCAGCCATTATCAGATAAAACATACAACCATATCGCCTTCAAAATTCCACACAATGAAATTGACAACTATGCAAAACGTATAGAGGCTCTAAATCTTCACGTCCGTATGGACAGAAATAGAGTATCAGGTGAAGGTTGTTCACTATATTTCCATGACTATGACAACCATCTGTTTGAACTCCATACAGGTACACTCAAAGAACGACTGACGGCGTACGCCAAAGATGATTAACATGAAGACTCAATCGCCACTCGACAAACTTGCCTCAGCACTGGCAACTCTCGGCCCAATCGGACATTTCCCCAAGGCTCCAGGGACATGGGGATCTCTGGCCTCCATTGTCGCGGCTCCATGGCTGTTCCTTTCTCTCCCTTTATGGGGACGTCTTGCTGCCCTGGCCGCTATCCTTCTCGTCGGAATCTGGGCTTGTGCTCGTGCAGAAGTCATATTCGATAAAAAAGATCCCGGTTGCGTCATCATTGACGAATTGTTCGGCCAATGGCTTGCCCTGCTTTTTTTTCACGGCATGCCTATTGGGTATCTGATTGTTGGATTCGGCCTATTCCGTTTCTTTGACATTCTCAAACCATGGCCAGTCAAATGGGCCGAAGACTCCTTCCCCGGCGGGCTTGGAGTCATGCTCGATGATGGCGTTGCAGGACTTTATGCCATGGGCGGCCTACACCTTCTTCATTACATTCTCTCCATATAACAAAAAAAACGCCGCTTCCCGAAGGAAGCGGCGTTATCATTGTATAACCAATCGAATTTATTGTACCACAAACTCGGCTCGACGATTCTTGGCCCAGGCACTTTCATTGTGCGCGGGATCAAGAGGACGTTCTTCACCAAAACTAACAATCTTCATACGTTCAGGTTCGACGCCAAGAATCACCAAATGTTCATAGGCAGCACGGGCACGACGCTCACCCAAAGCGAGATTGTACTCTTCGGTACCACGTTCGTCACAGTGCCCTTCGACCACGACGCCAACATCCGTATATTTACGCATGATACTCGCCTTAAGGGCAAGAGTAGCACGAGATTCCTCGTTCAATTCATAGGAATCAAAGGCGAAATGAATAGTAATGCTGGAAAGTTCTTCCACGGCTTCGGTCTTGGCACGCGCCTCAGCTTCTGCGGCCAGAGCAGCCTCATCGACCTTGGGTTCTGTCGGCGGCGGAGTCCACTGGGAATCATCCTTGACCTCAACCTTAGTCTCAGGCGGGGTAGTGGTGGTCGTCTTTTTGGCACAGCCAGCAAAGACAAAAAGGGACAGGGCCAACAAGGCCACAATTCCGAAATACACTCTGTTTTTCATGCTCACTCCTTGGTAGAGCCGTCGCCCGGCCATTATTTCAGATGCTTCCGAAAGCCAATGATTCTCGCATTGGGTAGCATGCACCTTTTCTTACAAAAAAATCAACCCCGTGTTTATGACAATTTACCTCTGCAACGAAGTATCCCATGCCGGAGCAAAGGCCGCGCCTTTACCAGTGGATATCATCCGAGGTTTATCTCCATGACGGGTTGAAAGATACAATTTGTATTCACCGGTCCTGCTGGACGCAAAAGCAACGAAATACCCATCCGGACCAAAAGCTGGATATTCATCGTTACCAGGGCCAAACGTCAATTGCTTTTCTTTGCTTGTCTGCAAATCATGCAAAAAAATACGATGCCCGTCTGATGTCTGATGAGTATACGCCACATAGCGTCCATCAGGACTAAGACACGGATGAGTGTTATACCGACCAGTGGTGGTCACACGCTTAATCTGACCGGTCTTCATATCCAAAAGATAAATATGCGGATTACCTGCTCTGGCTGAAGTAAAAGCCATCTTCTCACCAGTCCTGTCAAAACTTGGAGATACGTCAATATAAGGACTACGCACCAAAGTTTTGCCAGGTTTATAATCATTCTTCAGGTTGAAAATATTGGTTGTGCCATTCCGATTGAGAGCCACATACAAAGAACCGTTCGGACCGTAAACGGGACTGATAACAGTCGACCCCAACCCTTTGTACATTCTTTTTATCGTACCGGATTCACTATCATACACACCAAGCTCATGCCGCGTTTTGCCGATATGAGTAAAAGCAATTCGCTTCCCATCTTCAGACCACGCGGGACTCAGGTTGTAGCCGCCCAATTTCGTAATGCGTTTAAGCCCTCGGCCCTGAGGAAGAACAGTAAAGACTTCCTTTGTCTTCCCCTCCTGCTTGACGAAAGCAATGGGAGAATCAAAAAATCCCTTCTTGCCTGTCAAAGCTTCAAGAAAGGATGAACAAAAACGATCAGCCACCAGCGGCAGATTCTTGCTCACGTCACGATAAGATTTCCCGACCACACGACGGCCACTAAAGGTCTCGAATACACGAGCTTCAATATATTCACCGTTCCAGCCTGTCGTCATGCACAAATCAACACGAGCAAGCTGAAGAGGTTTGAAATCTATGTCTGAAGCCTTCACGCCCTGACTTGGGTCGCCGCCCAGCAGATCGGTCACCGGCACAATGTTAAGAAAAGGGATATAGCCCAAGTCATTGGCTACCAGTTCCTGAAGAGCATTGGCTGCCGCTTCAGGCAATGGAGAGCCGTCCAATTCCTTGGGAGTCAAAAGAGTGATGTTCACCATGCGTTGGCCTGGGCCGTGAATATCCACCGTCAGCGGTCCCTGTGCGAACGCAGCGGCGACCATGAGGCAGACACAGACGCAACTCATACCAAGTATCAAAATCCGTTTCATACCGTCTACTCTGAAAGTTCCTGGCTGTTGAAATTAATACGCAGAACCCGGTCCCTTTCGGTCCTCGGTTTCTCCACATATTCTGTTTCCTTGATGGCTCGAAGAGTTGAACTGTCAAATTCAGGATTGTTTGACGATTCGATAATCTTCGAGGACAAAATTTTCCCGTCGGCTTCAAGCACTATTTCAAGCGTTGCCGTAAGATTGGCTTCTCCGGCAAATGCAGGATATCGCCAATTTTTCTTAATGGCAGATCCGACGATCAGGGCATAGACTTCAGACAAACCGGAGCCTGACCCGCCGACAGTACCGCCGACAACCCCACCGTCCACTCCACCAGGCTGCCCGCCATGAGCATAAACCTGATCCCCTTCACGCTTCTTGAGCGCAGCCAATTCGTCGGTCAAAGCTTTTTTCTTTTTCTGATCCTGCCGTTTGGTCCTCGCCTTTGCAGCGGCCATCCCTTCAGCCAACAACTGATCAGCTGTTTTCTTTGGCTTGGGTTTAGGCTTCGGTTGAGGCTTAGGTTTCGGTTTTTCTTCCTTTTTCTTAACCACGGCCTTTTTCTCAACCTTCTTAGGGCTGATTTTCTTGACCTCTGGTTCAGGTTTGGCCTCGACCACAGGAGTGGACAGCACTTCAACAGCAGGCTCGGCCTTTGCTTCAACAACTGGCACTGCCGGCGTCGAAGTCACCGGTTCAACTGTAGCCTTTACTTCTACAGGCGGACCGGGGGGAGGCGGAGCAAGGGATACAAGATCAACCGTATACACAGGTCTATCCATATTCACCGTCACTCCGGCGGTGTTCACGCCATAGATGGCAACCATGGCCAAAACCATGTGAAAAAGAATGGAGAATATAAGACCGATACTTTGCCGCATTATATTAAGATACTACTATTTTTTGTTTTTTTTCAGATCAACGGTCTTTTCAGCCACTATACCCAATCGATCAATTCCAGCACCTTTGATTTCACCCATAATCATAACCACAGTACCATAGGCCACATCTTTGTCGGCGCGCAAAAACAGTTGTTTCTTCTGCTTGGCAACCAGTCGCTTCAGATGATCCTGTAATTCGTCCAGCCCAACCTGATATTCATCGAGAAACAGCGTGCCATCCTTCTTGACTGACAACACTAGATGCTCGGAATCCTGTGGCAAATTCTTGACTGTCTTGGTCACGGGCAGATCAACCTCGACCCCCTGTGTCATAAGTGGCGCAGTGACCATAAAAATGATCAACAATACCAACATCACGTCTACAAATGGCGTGACATTAATTTCATTGAGAAAACCGCCTCCTGTCTTAATAGCCATGAGGCGCTCCTACCTTTTCTCGGGCTTGGATGCCCAGGCAATTTCGCGCTCGGCACGGTTCAAGAAGGCACCGGCAAAATCAATCAAGCCGGTCTCGACTTCACCCAGTTTGCCAAGGAAATAGTTGTAAAAAATAGTGGCAGGAATAGCGACCAGCAACCCGATAGCCGTCGCAATCAACGCTTCGGAGATACCCGGAGCAACTGTTGCCAACGCTGCGGACTGAGCCAAACCAATGGAATGAAAGGAATGCATAATTCCCCAAACCGTACCAAACAACCCAATAAAGGGGGCTGCATTGGCACAAGTCGCCAAAAATGGCAGATTACGAGTTAAAACACGCATTTCCTTCGAGATGCCCTGCTTGAGGACACGACGCAGAGTGTCCTTGACGAGTAACCGTTTACGCTCTCGATTGACGTCCGCCTTTTCCAGCAACCGAAATTCATGCACTGCCAAGGTCGATACACGGGATAAAGGAGATTGATCTTTGTCGCCCAAGACCTTCAGGCCAGAGGTCAGATCCTGTGCATCCATAAAAGCATCATAGCCCTGCATGACCTTTTTCCGGGCTGAACCAATGGTGAAAAATTTAAAAAAGATAATAGTCCAACTCCATACAGACATCAGAGCAAGAAAAATCATCACCAATTTTACAGCCAATGTCGCCCCTGTCAGGAGGGTCAACATGTCACTCTCAGGCAAAAAATTCATGGTGGCACCTATACTTTAATCTTCGGGCTAGAAAGCCCCATTATGCAAAGAAAGCCGGGCTTAACCCAAGCCACGGCTTTCCGATGTCACTTTGACGTATACACTTCCATAGTCACAATTGTGCGACAACGTAAAATTACTTCATGCATCGCTGAACAATCTCCCAGGCATTGGACCCTGTCTGGCGATACTCTTCAACCGTCAACCCGGCCCCGAGTGCAATGGTTTTTCGCAAGTCGCTGCTTATCAAATCACACGGGGCATGGGCGTCATTATTCACGACCAGTTTAGCTCCATGCTTTCTGGCAAGGGCCGCCACATGCCCATTTGTGTAGCTATGCCCACCGCGAGTGGTGATTTCCAAAGCCACTCCTTTTTCAACAGCCAGTTTTACTTCTTCGTCGGTGATCAAGCCAGGATGAGCCAAAACATCAACACCGGCTTCGATAGCAGCCAGATTGGTCCCAGGGGCAACGGGTTCAACCGGAGTCTCTCCGTGAACCAAAACAACCTGAGCACCGGCTTTTCTCGCATCTTGCACCATTCCCTCAATCAACGCAGGCGGAACATGTGTCAGTTCTACCCCTGCCATCACATTGATATCAAAGAAATGCCCATGTTTTTTTACGAACCGGAGAATATTCTCCAGCGTATAATACATGGTGCTTTCATCCGCATGATCAGTCATGCAGAGAGCCTTGTATCCGGCAACCTCAGCCCTACGCACAAGTTCGGCAGGAATAAGTTCACCGTCGCTAAAAATCGTGTGTGTATGCAGATCAATCATTGCAGGCCTACATTTTGTATTTAATGTCGTCTTCAGAGAGCTTTTCCAACTCATCCACCCATGTATCAGAATCCTCTGTGCTGATAACGGTCTCAGCATGTTCCGGAAACGGCGCACCGGCCTCTTCAAGAACGGATTCACTCGCTAAAATTTTGCACTCGGCACGAACAGCCAGAGCAATGGCATCCGAAGGACGACTGTCGATCCGACGGGTCTCCTTATCGGTGGTGACCACTATTTCCGAAAAAAAAGTTCCGTTTTCGATGTCGGTGATTTCCACTCTGGTAATCGTACCACCCAAAGCACGAATCGCATTCAGCAGTAAGTCATGAGTCATAGGACGAGGAAACGGAACTTCGTTGATAGCCATAGAAATAGACATGGCCTCGACAGCACCAATCCAGATAGGCAAGACTTTGGTTTCATCCATGTCCTTAAGGACGATAATAGGCGACTTGCCCGACTCGTCCAATGCAAGTCCGAATATTTCCACCTCTACCACGGCTGACCAATCCTTTCCCCATTCAAGGAGTGTTTCTTTGCTTCAACAATTTTCACAGGAACCATCATGCCGACAAGGCCGCTGTCGCAATCAATGTCTACATTCACAATTCTTCCAGCCGGATCGCGTCCTTTCCAGGCGGTCATGGGACCATCCTGCTTACGGCTCAATCCTTCAATAAAAGCAATAGTCTCATTGCCAACGAGATTCTTTAGACATTTTCTAGTAATATTATTTTGCAGAGTCTGCAAGCGCATCAGTCGTTCAGATGCTTCTTCCGGGGATACTTTCGGTTCCATATTCACCGCAGCCACCCCTGGTCGGTCAGAATACTTGAAAGAAAAACTGGATTCAAATCCAACTTTTTCCACCATATCAAGTGTTTCCTGAAAATCTTCCTCAGTCTCACCGGGGAAACCAACAATAATATCCGTGGTCAACGCAATATCCGGCCTCGCAGCCTTCAACCCATCAACGATGGAAAGATACCGCGTAATATCATACTTACGACGCATGGCCTTGAGTACTCTGTCAGATCCGGCCTGCATGGGCAGATGCAAAGACGGACAGACATTTTCAAGCTCTCCAAATGCAGCAATGACCTCAGGAGCAATATCTTTGGGATGGGATGTCGTAAATCTGAGTCTTTCCAATCCTTCGATGGCAGCCACACTCGTCAGCAAGTCCGCGAAACTGACGCCAACACCGCCCTTGTCCAACCCAAAGCTGTTGACGTTCTGACCAAGCAGGGAAATTTCACGAACGCCACTTTCCACCAATAAACGACATTCGTCGATAACGGCTTCCGGATGGCGAGACTTTTGCCGCCCCCGCGTATAAGGCACTATACAGTACGAACAAAAATTATCACACCCCTGCATGATGTTCACGAACGCCTGTCGTGTCTTTTGAATAGTAATAGTCTTTTCTTCGGGTTGCTCTCGTTCTTCATAAATAGGAACAAAATCAAGCAATGCCAAACGTTCTTCCTTGCCTGCTGCGATACGTTCCAAGGCGTTGGGAGCATCTGCGATTCCATCAGAGCCAAATACAAGCTTAACGAAAGGGAAACGGTCAAAAAACCCCTTTCCCACTTGCTGGGCCACACATCCCCCCACAGCCGCGAAAACATTCTCATCACGTTTCACATGTGCAGCGATACGGCCAAGCTCACTGTAAACCTTCTGCTCCGGTTTATCCCGGACACTGCACGTATTGAGAATAAAGACCTGTGCCTCGGATTCATCGGCTTCAACCCACCCCCGACTTTCCAAAGCGCGGTTAAGCCACTGCGAATCATGCACGTTCATCTGACACCCAAAGGTGGTGATGTGAAATTTCATATATACTATCCTACCCACTATACGGGCAGTTGAAGGTTATTCTAAATCACTACGCCCCGTGCAAGCCAATTAAACATTGGCGAGCCACGTGTCCAGAAAGTGCAAGGCTTTTCCCAAAGTTTCCTTTGCGGTCAATCGCGTGTTGTCGATGACGAGTTCCGCCTCCGGGTCCATCTCGAACTCAACATCCACGCCGAGGACCTCACCCAGCCCCTCAAATTGTTCACCGGTCTTCTTGCGTTGCAAAGCCTTTGCGTACAACCCGGCCATAACAAGCCCTTCTGATCGATCAGACTCCCGACGAATGGCCTCAGAGAGATCACACTGAACGAATATTTCTGCAAACCGAGGGAGTTTTTGCCGCGCATACTGACGCATGGACTGTTTGTACGCAGAGCCATCCATCAATACATTCTTGCCCTGTCGCGCAAGTTCCGCCACTTCATTGACAAAAAGAACGTATGCCTTTTCGCGCTCTTCAGACGTATAATGAGGATGCGGGAAATATGATTTACGCCGCTCATCCATCTGAAGCAAAGCGACCTCAAGTCCTCGGGCTTCCATGGATGTAAGCACACCTTTCGCCAACGTGGACTTTCCGCTTCCAGGCAACCCGACAATCCAGAGCGCCCACCCCGATACGCTTTCGGACATGTCTACTCCAAATATTTATTAATATTCTCCCAATCAAAAACATCGTCCTCAAGCACATTGCCCACAAAATTGAAAAGCCTTCGACGAACAGACTCGGGATGATCAGGATACCATTCCGGTGACGCGATGACCAACCCACGAAAAACACAAAACGGTGCCATGACGTCAAATATTTCCGTATCGCCTGTACGGGCTATATATTCCTCGACATACGCCCGATACAACTTCTCAAAAGGTCCACTCATCCGATCATGACCGTAAAGACTCCACAACAGATAATTAATAGCCATGGTCGCCAAATCTCCTGCAGGCTCTCCCCATTCACCACGACTGCGATCAAGGACTGAAAATTCTCCATTATCAGTGACAAGCACATTCCAGGGATGAAAATCGCCATGAACAACACTCAATCTATGGGCGTAGCCTTTGAGTTTCCATCGCCAATCAATGAGACGTTTTTCCAAAGCCATGAATTCATTATCGTCAAACGGCGCATACGGATGCGGAAACGCTTCATCAATCAGCCCGAGAATGCATTCACTTGAACCAATCAGGTTGCGAATACGCCGATAATACAAATGGGAATCGTCGAGCTTAACGCTGTGCGCCCGGGCAAGCCACCGGGCAAACTCTCGTGCAGTCTCAACATCTGATTCACAAAAATCACCAGACTTGATTCTGTCGAGATCAAGGAAGTAATCATGCCCTTCCAATTTCTCATTGAGAATAAAAAATTCTTTGGGCTCATCCACCGGAATCAGGGAATCCGAACCATCGACATACCCAAGCCCAAGCGGATGAACATGACGTTCCATGCGTGCTGAAGTCTCATACTGAAACATGAGGATTGCTCCCCGGTCCCAATAGAACTGATGACCATATTTGTCCCCTTTCATCACGGACAAAACAGCCTCTCGCATCTCGCCACCGACCTCGAATTGAAGCAGTAAGGGCTTGCCGTAGCCAAACCCTTTCATGCCCTGTTCATCTAGATTGCCAATAGAACCGGCCCCGACAAGTCGGGCGTCATCTCCGAAAGCACGCTTCAAATATGCCTCAATGGATTTGATCTTCAATTCGATCATGACGCCCTCCCCGGCGGGACCTTTTATAACTTATTCCATAGGACCAAAAACGGCCTCATATCGAGCAGTAAACTCATCCATAGTAAAGAAGTGTTCCTGCGTCCCATTCTTTTCCACAGCATAGGTCGCACAGGTCGCTCCCAGCTTGCAGGCATCCACCACAGTCTTACCCAGGGACAATCCCTTGAGCAGCCCTGAGCGAAATGCATCGCCTGCACCAGTGGGATCAACCACGGCTTCAGCGGGAACAACGTCCACGAGCGTTTCTTCGCCTTTGCAGTTCACAGCAGAGCCTTTTTCGCCCAACGTCGTGATGAGATAGGCTACAGAATCCAGAATATCATCTTTGGACATTCCCGTGGTATTCATGATCATCTCCAATTCATAATCATTGGTGATGAGAATTTCAGCGTCCAAAAAGGCCTCTTTAAGCTGCTCACTGGTAAAAGCCGGAATCTGCTGACCCGGATCGAAAATGAAAGGAATTTTGTTCTCTCGGTAATATTTGGGATGATCTATCATATCCCCCAGATTGCCGGGAGAAATAATACCCAGCGCATCATCGCCATTGATCTTGGACATATCATATTGGCAGGGGTATTTCATAGCTCCGGGGTTGAAACCTGTGATCTGGTTATCAGACTGATCGGTAGTGATGTAGGCTCCGGCTGTGAACTCCTGATCAAGAGTACGAATCCCTTCCACAGAAAAACCGAATTGATGTAAACGGTCGTCATAGGCTGCGAAATCCTTACCAACCTGGCTGAGAATAACAGATTTTTCGTCAAGCAATGCAAGGCTATAGGCAATATTACCGGCGGTGCCGCCAAACCTCTCGGTCAGACCGTCCACAAGAAAGCACACATTTAAAATATGAATTTTGTCAGGAAGGATATGATTGGAGAATTTATCAGGGAATGACATGATGCGGTCGAAAGCAAGAGAACCGGTAACATAAATATTCATTGTAACTCCTCAAAAGGTGGCTGGATTTTTCACCGGGAAGGTACGTTCTTGGTCCCATTACTGTCAACGGTCTGCCAATATTAAAAAAGTATATTCATGATACCATGGTTTCTCCGTTGATCCATTGTAAAAAATCCAGATTGCCACCGGTGATGGGGAATGCCACGACACACGGCACCTCATAACTGTGCATAGCCTTAACAGCTTCCGTCAACTCATGAACTAAACTGTCACGAGTCTTGGCAAGAAGCACTACTTCCTCTGCCTTCTCTACCTTGCCTTTCCACCAATACATGGATTTCATGCCGCCAAGGATATTCACACACGCGACCAATCGACGTTCCAGAAGAACTGTTCCGATATTTTCCGCTTCGATCATCGTTTCACATGTCATATAAATAAGTGTTTCATCCATAGAATCTCCCTTGTAGAAAGTCTCACCAATGATACATGCTTTAAAGACGGGCGCAAAGTATAGCGAACAATTGGGACTTGAGCGATGGAAAAGCAGGTGCTAACACCGTCCATCACGGAGACATCATGAAAAAGAAAGAACGCGCATCAGAAATATACGCACGACTGGCCAAGCGGTACCCTTCACCGAAACCGGCTCTGACCTGGGCTACCCCATGGGAATTGCTCGTGGCGACGGCTCTCTCCGCCCAATGTACTGACGAACGGGTAAACAAAGTTACTCCTGTTTTTTTTGAACGATGGCCCGAAATCGAAGATGCAGCCAATGCCGAAGTGACAGACATTGAGGAAGTAGTTCGCTCCACCGGTTTTTTTCGCAACAAGGCTAAAAACATCAAAGCGGCAGCCCTGCGTGTCATGACAGAATACGACGGCACAGTTCCGCAAACCATGGCGGAACTGATCACACTTGGTGGCGTTGCTCGAAAAACCGCCAGCATAGTTCTCTCTAATGCATTCGGCGTTAATGAAGGCATTGCCGTAGACACCCATGTCAAACGGCTCGCTTTCCGTATGGGACTTACCACCAAAACAGACCCCATTCCCATTGAAAAAGACCTCATGCCACTGTATCCACGTGAACAATGGGGCGATATCAACCATTATCTTGTTTTTTATGGTCGCGAGGTCTGTCCGGCACGGAAGCCCAAATGCGATATATGCGAACTCAACGACATCTGCCCCAAAAAGGGAGTCAAATAATGACCAAACCCGGTAAATTTACAGTCCACAATACCGACGGCAAGGCACGACGTGCGACTTTGAGCACGGCACACGGCGACATCCAGACACCTATTTTCATGCCCGTAGGCACTCAGGGCACGGTCAAGAGTTTGACCCCACTTGACCTAGAGGAAATGGATGCTCAAATCATACTCGGCAACACATACCATCTCTATCTTCGCCCCGGTGACGAACTGGTCGCTCGGCGCGGCGGTCTGCACAAGTTTTCCAACTGGAAACGCCCGATCCTGACAGACAGTGGTGGCTTTCAGGTCTTCAGTCTGCAAGGCATTCGTAAACTTTCTGAGGAAGGCGTGGAATTCAGATCGTATCTGAATGGTTCCAAACATTTTTTCTCGCCGGAAAAAGCCATCGATATCCAGAAAAATCTCGGTTCAGATATCATGATGGTCCTTGATGAATGTGTGGGCTACGGTAATGACCGTAAGTACACTGAAAAATCTCTCGAAATGACCACACGCTGGGCGCAACGGTGTCGCGATCACTATCCCAAGGGAAGCGGTGAACAACTTATGTTTGGTATTGTTCAAGGCGGTTTTCACAAAGATCTACGAGAAAAAAGCCTTTATCAATTGCGAAAAATCGACTTTGAAGGCTTTGCCATCGGTGGTCTGTCTGTTGGTGAATCCACCGAAGAGATGTACGATATTCTGCACCACATTGCCCCGAAAATGCCGGAAAAAAAACCCCGCTACCTTATGGGGGTTGGTACTCCTCTGGATATTCTGGAAGGCGTATCCGCCGGAGTCGACATGTTCGATTGCGTCCTGCCTTCACGTAACGCACGCAACGGGACCCTGTTCACTTCCATGGGTAAGATCAACATCAAACGTGCAGAATTTACCGAAGACGATTCACCGCTTGATCCTAATTGCAACTGCTACACCTGCCGCAACTTCACCAAGGCATACCTACGGCATCTGTATCAGGCCAAAGAGCTTTTGTCGTACAGGTTAAACACCTACCACAATCTCTACTTCTATCTGGATCTCATGAAACAAATCAGGGCAGCCATTGAAAACGGAACATTCAATGAACTCAAGGCGCACTACGAAACCGCCTACGCAAAATAAAAGGATCAGAACGATGTGTGAGAGCAGGTTCCCATATGTTCATCCTCAGGCGCAATGCCCAGAATGGACGAGGAATACTGCTCCGCGCAATCAAGCAGAGTGAGATTTGCCTCACTCTGACGGGTATCGTCGGCCAAAGTCCCAAGTAACCTGTCCAGAAAACCGAACTTCTGGTCAAACTCCTCAAAAACCCTGTGTTCACCATCCATGTTCACCACACGGATGATATCCAACACACGAATTTCATCCAACGATCTGGCCGGAGCATATAACTCACACCCCTTTACGTCAGCCAACACCGTATACCCTGCCTTTTGCAACAGATTGAACAGGTCAGAAACCAATGTCGCCGGAGCCATAAGTCCATCCGATATCTCTTCTACGGACGGCAGAGGCTTGCCCGCATAAAATCTCTTGGCAAGCACGATCATCATCAAAACCGCTATTTTTTGACGTTCATACGGCGTGGCTTCGCCAAAAAATCGCTGCTTCACGAAAGAATTAAGATTTTGCCAACTGTAGCTCACCTCAGACCCAAGCAAAACAATAAGCCAACTTATATAAATCCAAATAAGCAAAAGGGGCAATTGAGCAAAACTGCCATAAATAGCATTATACTTGGCCGCGCCGATTTGCCAATTGATATACAGCCATTGCGCCATCTGCCACAACACACCACCGACAACCCCACCGATAAGAGCGGCAACCATATTCACACGCGTATAGGGAATAAAGGCATACATAAACATAAATGCCAATGAAATAAGTATGTATGGAGCCACCTTAAGAAAAATTGTCTCAAGAAATCCGACCGCCTCAACACTCAAAAGATCGGTCATCATCTGTTGCTGTTGAAGACTGACGTTGAAACTCGAAGCGACAATCAACACAAGAGGACAAATTAAAATAACCGGGAAAAAATCGGCTATTTTTCGCCAAGGAGAACGGCCCTTGGTTACATTCCAGATGGTATTAAAGGCCTTTTCCGTGGTCCCAATGAGGGAGAATACCGTAAAAAGCAATGTGGCCACACCAACCCACCCCAACGCTTGAACATTGGTTCGGTCAATATATTCAATAATTTTGTCTGCGACCTCAACACGGCCTGTGGTAAGCTTAAGAATGAGAGTTCTAATAAAGTCGGTATTTTGCAGTCCAAACCCTTTGGAAATGGAAAAAGCAACGGCAAGAAATGGAACAATTGACAGAATGGTTGTAAATGTCAGAGCTGCTGCACGAATAACAGTCTGGTCCTTGATAAAACCGAACCCAACCAAATAAAGCAGACGGCTTGCCCCGCGCCAAAGACGAATATAGCCCGGAGTTTCCGGTGTATTTCTTACCCAGATACCTTCAAGGAAAAGCCGTTTCACATTTCGGGATGTTCGTTCCAACTTGGCTGCACTCATGAGGACTCCACTCGTATCCACCTGTTTCACTACCTGCCTATCTATCGAGTAACATACCTTATTTTTCGCTCAACAGGCAAGGCAACGAATCGCATTAGAAAAGATCACGTAAAAACTCAAAAGACGTCTTTGGTATGCTCAAAATATTGTACACGGTATCGTGGACGATCTTGCCCGTAGGAATTTCAACCTGTGGATCAGTCAGCTTACCTACCAATTTAATGGTAACACTCGGAACCACCACAAAATCATTACGGATTGCGAGATCTATAGAATTATCCGGCAAACTAAAAGAACCTTCTCCATAGGACTGAAGGACAGGAGGAGCTTCAACACGGAATTTATCAGCAGTAAACACACCTTTTTTGACAGAAAAATCGGTGACGGCTTTTTGAAACGGTGTTCGCGGAAGAGGTTTCTGCTGAGTCTCTTTACCCACAGTATCAGTCGATCTTTTCGCTGAAATTTGCTCAGGTTTGGAATTATAGCCAGTAAATTTAAATGAACCATTGGATACGCGTACATTGGTGGTTCCTTGAAGATTGGCCAGAATGTCATCATCAGTCGTGCCCCGACTCTTGAGATCTATGTCTACATCAGTTTTACCGCGGATATAATCTCGTTTGGTCATATCTTTCAAAAGCGGACCAACCTGCATATTCTCCACATCAAGAACAAGATCCGTACTCAATGATATTTCGCTTACCTGTCCTGTCCAATCACCCGTCAAGGAACCTCCATGAAGCTGCCCCTGCACTTTGGAAACATGGATATCGCCGTTATCGGCTCTCAACCGCCCGGTTAAACGAGTTGCACGTATGTCGGCCAAAGTGAATGAATCGAAGGCGACTTTACCGCTTAAACGAAGAGCTCGTAAAAATTCCAAAGGGAGCCTTACCGGCTGAGCCTCTGGTATTTTACCTGTACGAGAATTCGGTTTGCGTGAGGGTGGAAGATATCGATCCAAATCGAAATCCCCAGCTGTCATAGTAAAGGCAAGTACTGGATTTTTAAATCCAGCTCCAGCCACACGGCCCTTAATAGGCATGCCATCAAGTTCACCGCGTAATTCACTCAACACAAAACCTTCTTTATCAATAGAAAATCGAGTATTAAGGACAGCCTTGGTCAAAGCTGTTGTATCTTTTGTTCTGAGAGCCTTACCCGTCAATAAATAGATCACACGCTTGGGATTAGCTCCAGAGATTGAGACGCCCCCACTACCCTTGAATTTCCCGTGCAAATCAGTCAATTGACCTGAACCGGTTATCGAGGTTTCCAAAACTCGTATAAAGCCTTCCGACAAAGCCAGTGTTCCTTTTTCAGAATCAAAGACAACAGTTCCGTTAGCTGTCACTCTTTTGGCTTGCTTAGGTAACAACGAAGACGTCACATGACCATTCATAGCCATGCCGGAACTCCTAACCTCTCCATCATCAATCCCAAAGGACAATGGACCTTGCGCAATCAGAGAGAGAGTTTCGACATTTTTCCCACCACGAGTTTTGGCAGTAACATCAACGATACTGTTCCACTCTGTCTCTAAAATCCCTTGAGCAGGAGTCACACTCACGTTTACATCAGCTTTGGAATAATGCAGCTCCCGCGGTTGCCCAGATTTCTCTTCGTATCGAGAAAATCCTCTGCCCAACGAAAATCCAACAGAACTTTTCAAATGACGTAAAATTGAAATGGATCGCTCTTCAGGAGGACATTTCATTGTGGCAACCGATGTTGAGATCGTGCATCTCCCGGCCCCCCCTACAAAAAGAGGGGAATGTTGCAACAGAGTAAATCCGTCTTTCGAAGAATGAGCATTAATCAAAGTTTCGATAGCCAAAGTAGGAACGCCAGACTGTGAAGAGCTACCGAGAGTTACGTCCATAGAGCCCGTAAGTGACGTCAATTTGTGCCGAGCAGATTCCGCAATAAAAGATATTTTTGAATTCTGTGCAGCTACTTTGAGACGTATATCAGAAATATGTGCACCCATGACTTTGAGTCCGTCTGCTCGAATGGCACCCTTTCCTCTAAATTTTTTAAAAAAATTCAAATGGAAATCATTCCAAACAAAGGGAGTTCCTGTCACAAATAGAGGAAGATACCGATCAAGTTCAATAGTATTGCTGCGTAAAACAAAATCGAATACCGGCTTTGAATACCCTGTGATGCTCAAATTGCCCCGCACAATCAGATCATCAAGTGTAAAGGCCAAATTTTCAAAGGACACTCCTTTGTCCGACACTTTGACAAAGGTCGTCATAGCCCCGCTAGTAAGACCATTCACCTTGCTGAGTGGTAACGACGGAGCATGCCGAGCAATCAACTCGGAAGGGATGAACGGATGCACAGTCACAAGCCCTTCCGCCGTAAAGCCCTTACTCAGATTACCACTTTTAAGATTACCTTCCGCTCGAAGTCCCAAAAAAAGAACCTGTAAATCTCGTAACCCAACAGAACGATTCTTCCAGTCCACATCAAGATACGCTGTTAATTCACCAGGAGCAGCTCCTTCTGGTAGAAAATCACCTGAAACAGTGCCGTACACTGAAGAATCCTTAAGGGTAACCTCCGAACCATCTGAAGAAACTCGGACAACCCCCTTCAACGTCAATGCTGAAAAAAGTCCTTGTTCAGCCCATGAAAAATCACTGCTCACGGAAAACGGGACATCTTCTCCGGGCCGAAACATGCCGGTCCTCAAATCAATACCACTCAATCGGTATTCACTCTGGGTGGGGATATCGCGGTAAAGAACTTCCGCGTCAACAATCTCGACAGCTTCTACAGAGAACTTCCAACCGTCCAACAACGTAGAGGAATCATCATCCTTTTGGTTGACGGTACTATCCAAGAGAGTTTGCCAGTTAAACAGACCATTTTCACTATAAATCACAGAGCCCTGCATACCTTCAACAACTACAGACTCAATTTGGAGCTGCTTGGAAAGCAACGGCAGAACCTCAACCATAATGCGAATAGTATCGAACTCGGCAGCAGGCCCCGTTCCAAAAGCCGGGGTCTCCTCAACAGTCAACCCTTCAACTTCTAAGGCTAAATCAGGCCAAACGACAATATCAAGCTCGCCGGCAAGCTCCACCTTTCTATCAAGGATCACACTTAACTTTTGGGTAAAAGTTGTGCGAAAATCGTCGGTATCAATATAGTATGAAGCCCAAAACAAAGCGACGGTCGCCCCGAAAAGAAGGGCAACACATAACTCCACTAAGAGAAGAAGCAATCGTTTAATCGCTACTCGCATCAGGGACACCTCCGTCCCTATCGTCAGTTTCATCTACTTTTGTCTTATAAAACACACTTGTGCCTAAATCCAAGCCGGTCTTCTCTGCAATCCGTTTACACTTGACCTTAAAGGCACAATAAATTCCAGGCCAACGTCCATCGAGTGCTTCAAAATTACCCAGGCCCTTGGACAAAATCACATCAGCCTGTTCCATGATTTTCAAAAATTCAGGGGTACATCTCTCAAGGATGGTTCCGGGCGTATCCACCCCACTCTCAACCACTCGACAAAGCCGTGTCATCCCGACCGTCACAGCATCTTCCATAGTTGCATCATTAATAACCGGGTAGGAACGGACTGCAAATGTGACATCACATCCCATCCGCTTGAATTCTTTAACCAAAAGTTTATCCAAAACAATTTCACCGGTATTATCACCAAGAATAAGCACCTTGGCCCCAGAGAAAATATCGCCCTTCAGACTATTAAGAACCTCAGGTGAAATTGTCCTTGCAACATTGGAAATTTCTTCTTCCAAATCAAACTCGAGCTCGACTCCCCTGTCTATATAGTTACCTATTATCGCAAATTCCAAAGCAAGGGCCAAGGCATCACCATCGTCATTCGCTCTCTCTTGTGCGATCCGAGCCTCCAGGCCAGGCATAAGAGCGGCTACACACCTGTTAGCCTCATCCTTGTCATCACGATAAAGATCGCCACATCCCGTTTTAATGCGTATCAACTCAGCCAAATGACGAGCTATAGCAGGCGGCGGATCGTTCAAATCTAGCTTGGCGAGGGTCTTTCCCCACTCCACGACGATATCCTGTTGCAAAACAATATCATCAGGACAGGCAAGTCGGGCTTCCCGAACAGCCATTTTCATAAAACACGGCATGCAATCCAGAGCAGTATCCATCTGAACACCTATTTACGATATATGATGACGGCAACAAATTTAACGCCGCCAAAGAATTTCAAAAACTTCACAGAACAATCGCACAGCGTCCCGCTCATTGGCAAGACGTGTCAAAAAAACTATATATGAAATTATGAAGAATCGGCAGGAAAATTAGAATGCAACCCAACAATAGATATGCCGGCTTTATCAGCAAATTCGAGGGCCGCTTCTCTATCAAAGAAAAGACTTTTTCCGGCTTCAATACCAAGACAGGTAGCCTTGCCTTCAGCCATAATTTTTAACGTATCCATTCCCAAACTCGGAAGATCGACCTCTTCCTGCTGACCCGGTTTAAAAACTTTAACAACGACACACCCACTACCGCCAAACTCACATCCACGGCGAATAGCGGTATCCGTCCCTTCAAGAGCTTCAACAGCAGCAACAACGCCCTCACGAACAACAAGGCATTGTCCAACATCAAGACGTCCAAGCTCTTTGGCAATCTTCCAAGAAAATCGAAGGTCGTTCCATTCCTGTTCGTCAGGTTCTCGACGAGTCAAAACTCCTTCCGGAGTCAAAAGTTCCGGCAGGAATTTATGCGCAGGTACAACCTGCATTCCCTCTTTATCGAACTCACCTGAAATAAGATTAAGCAAGGCAGAATCACCACGATTCTTTTTGCCAAGAACCAACTTCACAGCACGCATATCCAAATGTCTGATATCCATGACCTTTGGCTTTTCAATTGTCCCTGCCATAATCACATTCTCAACACCGTTGGACTTCAAGTAATTGATAAGCTTGTTCAACTTACCCAACTTAAGTTCCATCCAGACATCGGCCAAAGGGACAACATCCATATTGGTGTGCCCAGTAAATCCAGCCACAACGAGTTTGTGACCTTTAGCTTTAACGCCTTGAGCAACGAGAACAGGGAACTGCATTCCCCCAGCGATGAGACCGATGGTCTTTACGGATTCTGACATAATAAAAGGGACTTAGTTAGCGTTTCCGCTACGTTGTTTATGATCAGGTGTCACACCATTTTTGCTTTCACGAATGAAAGAAACCAGACGGTCTACTTCTGCAATACCTGTAATTTCTTCCTCAACGAGGGCAAGCCCGTCATCGCGCTTCAAACCTGAACGGAAAATAGTCTTGTAGGCCCGTTTCAATCCTTTACAAGCATCACTGTCGAATCCATTCCGGCGCAAGCCAATGAGATTTGGACCAAAAAGCATTCCACGAACGCCATGAGCCAACATAAATGGAGGAACATCAAGTTTATACCCACTGGCGCCGCCCAAAAAGGCATACTCGCCAATACGAATAAACTGCTGCACAGCCGACAAGCCACTGATTATGACATTGCGCCCGACCTCAACATGCCCTGCCAACTGTACAGCATTGGCAAGAATCGCGTTGTCACCAACAGAACAATCGTGAGCAATATGAGAATAAGCCATAAACATGCAGTTAGAACCAATCTTTGTTTCCTCGGAACCTTGAACAGTACCGCGATGAATTGTGACACACTCACGAATGATGTTGTTATCACCAATACGAGTATATGTTTTTTCACCTTTATAGGCGCTATGCTGCGGCTCTCCACCAATCACGGCATGGGGATGAACGTGGTTATTCTTGCCAAGCTCAGTATTAGCCTGAATAACTGTATGCGATTCTAAAAATGTTCCATCGCCCACTTTTGCTTCCGCCCCAATAACGACATAAGGCCCAATGTGGACGTTTTCACCGATTTCAGCAGTCTGATCAATAACGGCAGTTGAATGAATATCGGTCGACATCTTACATGACCCCTTTGTCCGCAATGGCTGCGGAGAACTCGCCCTGACACGTAACTTGTCCATCAACTTTAGCTAC
This sequence comes from Pseudodesulfovibrio nedwellii, assembly GCF_027923765.1. NCBI lineage: Bacteria > Pseudomonadati > Thermodesulfobacteriota > Desulfovibrionia > Desulfovibrionales > Desulfovibrionaceae > Pseudodesulfovibrio > Pseudodesulfovibrio nedwellii. The sequence continues at coordinate 837,261 of NZ_AP026709.1, forward strand.
GCCGCGCATTTTCCAAATATTCAACTTATGTCGTTCATAGTGAACGCAAAGTTCCAACTGATCACCGGGCACCACGGGTCTGCGGAATTTCACTTTATTCAACCCTGTAAAAAGAAAGACCTTATCTCCAAGCGGTTCATCAATGGAATTTATGACGAGTATTCCACCAGCCTGCGCAAGCGCTTCCAATTGCAACACACCAGGCATGACCGGCATATTCGGAAAGTGTCCTTGAAAATACTCTTCGTTCATGGTGACATTCTTGATAGCTTTAAGACGGACTCCCGGCTCAAGCTCAAGAACTCTGTCTACAAGAAGAAATGGATAACGATGTGGAAGCATCTCCATTATTTTCTGAATATCCAAAATATGTTCATTACTCATTACTATCTCCACCTGCAGCCTGCTCTGTAAAGGACGCAAGTTTCTTTTCCAGTTTCTTCACCCGCTTAAACAAATCAGGCAGTTTGGGCATGCACACACTGGCTGCTTTAAGAAAAGTCCCCGCCTTCATGGCTGGAGTACCGGCAACTTTACTTCCCGGTTCAATGCTTCCGGCCACACCACTCTGTGCACCGACCATCACACCATCACCAATCTTTGCATTGTCAGCGACACCGACCTGTCCAGCCAACACAACTCCGTTGCCAACAATAGTGCTCCCACCAATGCCGACCTGACCGATGACAAGACAATGCTCACCAATCTCGACATTATGTCCAATCTGCACAAGATTATCGATCTTGGTTCCCCGTTTAATACGGGTCGTGTCCAAAGCTGCACGGTCAATTGCCGTATTGGAACCGACTTCAACATCGTTTTCAATCTCCACAGTACCAATCTGTGGAATTTTCATGTGGCCAACCGGAGTCTGAGCATATCCGTAGCCATCTCCACCTATCACAGCACCCGGCTGCAAAATAATATTATCACCAAGGTGCAGACCGCCCATAACGACACAGTTTGGGTACAAAATACACTGTGCCCCTACATGAGTTTTTTCACCCACATAAGCACCGGCAAAAACCACAGTTCCTGGTCCAACAACCGCTCCTTCACCAATAAAGGCAAACGGGTAGACGGTTGCAGAATCATCAACGAGAGCATCAGGATGAACATAGGCCAACTCACTGATTCCACTCAAACATCCCTGAGGACGGGCAAAGAGATTAACAACTTTTGCCAGATCCATATAGATATTATCGCTGATAAGGGCACATTGGACCTTGTCGGCATAAGGGCCGGATGTGAGAACACATCCGGCCTTCGTTGTTTCGAGTAGGTGCTGATATTTCGGATTAACAAGAAATGAAAGCTCTCCATTTCCGGCCTTATCCAGGGTATTCACCCCAGTAATATCAATGTCAGCACCAGTATATTCAAGCCCAAGCTCCGTGGCCAAGGCTGACAATTTCATGCTCATGGTCTACTTTCCGGATTTTTTCATCTTATCGAGTTCTTTGATGATATCGGCAGAAATATCCAAACCGTCCGCAATAAACGCAAGACCGGGGGTATTTTTGTCAAAAGCAATGCTAAACTTGTTTGCGGTGCAGAATTCCATGACAACCTTTTCCAACTTCTGAAGAACGGGCTTGCCCAGTTGATTCTGGTCGCGCTGAATGGACTTCTGATAAACCTGAAAATCTTCAGTCCAATCACGGCTTCTACGACGAATTTCAACAATCTTGTCCTGCATGGTCTTTTCGTCAAAGGCCTTGCTCTCAATCTGCACTTTCAGTTTCTCAAGAGCCTCTCTCTCCTTCTTGAGCTGCTCGCCACGAGCACCAAACTTGGCATCAAGCTTTGCCCTTACATCTTTGCCATAGAGGCAATCCTGCATGACCTTTTTGGCGTCAAAAACACCAATCTTGGTTTCGGCAAATGCTACGGCCTGGAAAAGAAAGACAAAACAAACAGCCAGCAGACACACTTTTTTCATTGTATAACTCCTTAAATGAAAATCATCTTTAAATTAGAACTGTTGTCCCATAAGCAACTCAATCTTATGACGACCGTTATCATCAAGTGGGTCCAAAGCGTAGCCGTACACAAGGCCAACAGGACCCATGGGGGAATTCCAGTTAACACCAGCGCCCACACTCTTATACAAGCCCAAGGAAGGTTTTTCGCCATACCGAGTAACGGACTCGAAAAACATTTCCTCTTCCTTCCAAGAGTTACCAGCATCAAAGAAAACTAATGCCATTATACCCAATTCTTCACTGATGGGACGCTTCAATTCAATATTGGTATAAAATGCTTTGTCACCACCAACGGTTGAACTGGAAGTCGAATCTTCTGTCGGAGAAATGTCGTAGTTGCTGTAACCACGCACACTGTTAACACCACCCAATTCAAACCGTGGTGCTGTCGGAATCTCTTCTCCACCAAAGTTCTGGTGAATATAACCAGCCCAAAACTTCGTATGAAAGACCACTTTTTCAAAGGCTGGCATATACCAATCGTGTGATCCTACATATTTCACATAATCATCAGTACCACCAATTGGACCACCGGCAAAAATCATCCGTAACAAAAGCTTTGTTCCAGTGGTTGGTGAAGTATAATTATCAAGGGTGTTACGGGTAACACTTGCAGAAAGAGTAGAAGCGAGATGGTATCCGGCATCGTCTTTTACGTCATCGGAAGCATCATCTGCCACATTTTTAATATTATACTTTTCCAAACCGTAATCCCACTTGAGCGTTGTATATTCACCAAGAGGATAGAAGAAATAGACATTACCACCGAGGGCATCTTTATCGTACTGATTGTATTCCGTATCAGTATTATGAGCCTGCAGACCGAAACCAAGATCAGTGTCATTTATACGCGGATTAATAAACTTAGCCACATATGATGTCTTAGAACCACCGATCTGCCCTTCAAAACTAGCCTGATACCCTTTACCGAAGAGGTTACTCTCACCAATGGTACCACCGAAGAACACACCATCATACGTTGAATAACCTATACCACCACTGATCTTACCAGTAGATTTATCCTTAACCTTGACGACCAAATCCATCTCTTCAGGGTTGCCAGTTGGAACCGGTGAAATGTCGACTTTTTCGAAGAAGTCGAGGTTAGTCAGGCGTTGGTTGGATCGTTTCAACTTATCGCCACTGAACTGATCGCCATCAGCCAAGCGCATTTCACGCATGATAACGTTGTCACGGGTACGAGTATTTCCTTCAATAAGGACACGACGAATATGAACACGTTGATGTTTGGAGATGGTATAAACGACATCAACAACTTTGCTTTCTTGGTTGTCCTGTAAATTTACACCTACATCAGCGTAAGCGTATCCGTAATTATTATAATAAACTGTCAGTGCTTCAATATCTCTTTTGAGCACAGTCCGGTCAAAATATTCATCTTCATCATGAAGCGCATCAATAGCAGTCACTTCAATAAGTTTGGAAGGATCTTCAATGAGGTCACCTTTAAACAAGGTCTGCCCCATTTTAAAACGATCTCCTTCCCACACACGATAAATAACATCAATGCCATCATCCTTGATTTCAACATCAGGACGTCCGACTTTGGCAGTAAGGAACCCCTTACTCTGATACAACGCCATGATAGCAGCTGCATCACGCTCTAAAAGCTCTTCTTTTAAAACACCTGAATCATCAATCCAAGAGAACATGCCACGTTCTTTAAGAGCCAGTATATCTTTGACATCATCTGGATCCATTTGTTTGGCACCATCAATGATGATGTTTTCAATATATAACTGCGGACCTTCATCAATGACAAAAGTCAGACGGGCCACGCCCTTCCCGGCATCTTCAACCTCGTGAGTGACCTTGGCTTTGTAATACCCTTCTTTCCGGTACATTTCACGGATGACACGAATATCATCAGCTAAAACCTTAGGGTTAACAACGCCACCCTTTTTGGTGGAAAGAGCTTCAAGGATATCTTCGGAATCAATTTTATCGGCCCCACGTACTCCAAGAGCTTGAATACGTGGCTTTTCCTTGACATCAAAAATGACTTTTTTGCCATTCTCAACAGAATCAACTTTAACCTGAACATCATCAAAATAACCAAGATCATAAATATTTTTAAGCGCAGTATTGACTGACTTGGCTGTCAGGATATCGCCTTTCTGCATAGTAAGACGCATCATGACGACTTCCTTGTCAAGAACCTGAGTTCCCTCGACATCAACTTCGGCCACCACGTCCTGACGAAGAAGGTCCATACGCATACGGTCCACCAAGGCATCAACGGCGGGCAGCAGGTTGATAAGACCGTCTTTGGTCACAGAAATTTTCTTACCAGGACCTTTGGCATATGCATCGACAAGACGAGCATCCAAAGTCAGGCTCTCTCCTATTTGATTCAGAGAGCCGTAAACTGAAAATTCACCACCGGCCAACAAAGAAATCTCACGCGCTGTAGTGGGAGTAAACTGAGTATAGCCTTTTTCGCCGACAATACGAGCAACTTCAGCCTGATCAACGACATTAAAACCAGCCTCATGAAGACGGTCAGTCAAAAGCTCAGGGAGGCTGTCCTTAAGATAGGACAAATCGTCACCGGCATTAACCTCGAAAGGTAATACGGTAACCTTAATATCCTGATTGAGACCATCAGCAGCAAAGGCCGCACCAGCGACCATCAACAAACAAGCTGCAATCGCCCCAATGGCAAGTCTGCGAAGACTAATGAGCATAGAGTTCTCCTGAACGCAATTCAACACGCCGATGCATCATACCTGCGAGTTCCGGATTATGTGTAACGACAACAAACGTCATGCCTAATTCATTATTAAGTGAGACCAGCAATTTACCAATCATGGCTCCAGTCTCCGCATCAAGGTTGCCCGTAGGCTCATCAGCTAGAAGCACTTTAGGACGTAGCAAAATGGCACGCGCAATGGCGGCCCGTTGCCTTTCGCCTCCCGAAAGAGTCGTCACTTTATGTTCTAGTCTATGAGTAAGTTCAACCATATCCAAGGCTTCTCTTGCGAGCCGTATACCTTCAGAACGTCCTTTCCCTGCAATAAAAGCAGGCATGGCAACATTCTCCAACGTTGAAAATTCAGGGAGCAAATGATGAAACTGAAAGACGAAACCAATATCTTGATTTCTTAATTCAGCCCGTTTTCTGTCTCCCAAAGTATTCAAATCCACCCCATTCAAAAATATCTGACCAGCCGTCACATGGTCCAACGTACCAAGCATGTGGAGCAATGTTGTCTTGCCCGATCCTGAAGCCCCCAGAATAGCCAAGGACTCACCTCGATCAATTGTCAGGTCAACGTTTCTCAGGACACTCACCGTTTCAGGCGGTCCTTGAAACTCCTTACTCACGGCAACCAGTCGGTATATAGCCTCTTTATTCATAACGCAAGGCTTCACTCGGACTTAAAGCAGCAGCTCGCCGCGCCGGATAAATGGTTGCCAGAAAGCACAACAAAAATGCCGCAACACCGATTGCCACCATATCAAAAGTTTCAAGACGAACCGGCAGGTAATCAACCGGATAAACATTACTTGGCAGCTTGATAAACTGATACTTCTTCAGCAACAGGCTGAGCGGTACTCCAATAAGAAACCCAATCAAAGTTCCTGCAAGACCTATAAAGGTCCCCTGAAGCATAAATATATTTCTGATACTTTTGGCATCTGCTCCAATGGACATAAGTACTGCAATGTCCTTGGTCTTTTGTATTACCAACATTACCAACGTTGTGACAATACTGAATGAGCCGACCAGCACTATCATGGCAAGAATGATAAACATCGCCGTTTTTTCTAGCTCTAAGGCCGCGAATAAATTCGCGTTCATCTCCTGCCAATGACGAACGTAGACTGTGAACGTAGCTACTTTTTCCCGTAATGCGTCAGAAATAGCTTCAACATTGTAGACATCGTCTACACTAATTTCTAACCCGGAAACCACATCGCCCTTGAATCCAAGCAATTTTCTTGCCTCAGGGAGACTGACGTAGCCCAATGACGAGTCATACTCGAACATACCGGTACGAAACACACCCGCAACAATAAAGCGACGAATTCTTGGCGTAAATCCTGCCGCCCCGGAACGCCCTGATGGCGACAGCAGATTGACTTCAGACCCTTCAATCAGTCCAAGTCTTTTTGCCAATTCAGAACCGATGATAATCCTCGGGAAATCATCGTTGTCACCAAGCCTCCGAACATCGCCACTGATCATGTCTTTGGACAGACTCAAAACGGTGTCTGAAGTTGACGGATCGATTCCGCGGAGAACAACGCCTTTGACTCCAGTTCGCGTGGACAACATGACCTCTGAATAAATGAAGGGCGTGACGCCAATGACGCCAGGCACCTTTTTCGCTTCATCGGCCAAAATGTCTGAATCCTTGATGCCCCCCCGCAGGGAGGTCACCAGAATATGGGCGTTAACGCCCAATATTTTATCACGCAAATCCGTAGAAAAACCATTCATCACACCGATGACGACAATGAGCGCGCCAACTCCAAGAGCTACACCGCACACAGCGAACAACGATATAACAGATATGAACGACTGCTTACGCAAAGCGAACAGATATCTGAGTGCAATAAAGGCTTCAAATCGCATATAATTTACTCGCGGGCCCAAAGCCCTACCCGGCCTCCGGCCTGAGCAACGGGAACAGAATGACTTCACGAATGGAGGCACTGTCCGTCAAAAGCATTACCAGACGATCGATGCCAATTCCTTGACCGGCTGCCGGCGGCATACCGTATTCAAGGGCTCTAACATAATCTTCATCCATAAAATGCGCTTCTTCGTCTCCAGCTTCCTTTTCCTCGACCTGAATCTCGAATCGACCACGTTGATCGACTGGATCGTTCAACTCAGAAAATGCATTAGCCAGTTCTCGACCAGTCATGAACAATTCAAAACGGTCCGTAATATCAGGATTATCTTCATTGCGCCTGGAAAGAGGCGAAATATCTGTAGGATAATGATAAATGAAATGAGGTTGTACGAGTTTCGGTTCTACAAGCATGTCAAAAAGCTTAGCCTGAAGCTTGCCGAGTTTTTCGTCTTCAACGACCTTCTCGCCCTTTTCTTTCACCAAATCACGACACTTTTCATAATCGGTGTAGACATCAGGAGACACTCCACCAATCTTTTCCAAAGATTCGTGAAACGGCATACGGGTCCAAGCGCCGATGGACAGATCAATCTGCTCTCCCTGATATGGAACAACAGTGGAACCGGTAACCTTCTTCGCGAGGCGCGAAAACATCTCTTCGGTCAAATCCATAAGGTTTTCAAAATTAGCATAGGCCCAGTAGAATTCAAGCATAGTGAACTCAGGATTATGCTGGGTGGAAGTGCCCTCGTTACGGAAATTGCGGTTAATTTCGTATACCCGCTCAAATCCACCCACCAAAAGGCGCTTGAGATACAATTCCGGCGCGATACGCATATACAACTTCATATCGAGCGCATTGTGATGAGTCTCGAAAGGCTTGGCAGTAGCACCGCCGGGAATAGCCTGCAGCATGGGGGTTTCAACTTCCATGAACCCCTTCTCATCAAGAATGTCTCGCAACTCACGAACAATAGTGGTCCGCGCCTTGAAGATTTCCATAGTTCTCGGCGTAACAATGAGGTCCACGTACCGCTGACGGTATCGCGTCTCTACATCCTTAAGGCCATGATATTTCTCCGGCAGAGGTCGCATGGACTTGGTGATCAGCTTGAAAGCCTTGGTTTTGACAGTCAATTCACCGGTCTTAGTCCTGAACACCCCTCCAGTCACACCAACAATGTCGCCGATGTCTGTTTTTTTGAAACGCTGATACTCTTCGGTACCGAGTTCGTCTCGAGCAGCGTAGACCTGAATCTTGGCACTGCGGTCTTTAAGGTTAAAGAAAGTAACCTTACCGAAAGAACGGTAGGAAACAACGCGTCCTGCAATAGCGAATGTCTGTTCACTAGCCCCGAGGGTTTCATCATCGGCTTCGGATAATTGATCCAGAATGGACTTCACTTCCGTGTCGCGTTTGAAATCATTAGGGTATAGGTGAACATTATCGTCCATAAGACCACACGCCTTTTCAACGCGAGTCTTAATAACAGAATTCAACTCATCCTTGGCCTGAAGGGCCTCGAGCATCGGCATAAACCGAGCCGCGTACTGCGACTTGGTTGCGAGCTTGATTTTCTTATTCTTTTTCTTATTTTGTCCCAAAGTATTTTTCCCTGTCTCTTATAAAGTCTAGAAAAAAACAAGAGACGTTGATTCCGTAAGCCAAATAACACTTCCCGTCAAGAAAATGGGCCTTTTAACACCCGGTGAATTCTTTTTAAACTTTTCTTAAAAAAAATGTTTTTTTTGCTTGACCGCCACATGAGATTTATTTAGACCCTCATTCGCTTCACACGAACAAATGTTCCCCAGTAGCTCAGTTGGCAGAGCGGGTGACTGTTAATCACTAGGTCCGCGGTTCAAGTCCGTGCTGGGGAGCCACTGAAATTACAAGGGTTGTATCGAAAGATACAGCCCTTTTTCTTTTAGGGAGTTGATACATTGTTTCGTTTTAATTGAGTTTTTCTCTTGACGACTGCCAGCGTTTTATTTAGATAAATAATCGCTTCGGCAATAAATGTTCCCCAGTAGCTCAGTTGGCAGAGCGGGTGACTGTTAATCACTAGGTCCGCGGTTCAAGTCCGTGCTGGGGAGCCAAGCAAATACAAGCCCTTACGAGAAATCGTAAGGGCTTTTTCTATGCACGCCGTGTATAACAAGAAGCCCCTCTTTCGATTCCTTTTTTGAAGACTCAGCAAAAAAACGTATGAAGACAGATTCACCCCGCCAATCCAACACCATAAACCTGTTTACTTTGCCTCCATGCCAAACTAAGAATGTAATATCGATAAATTGCAAGGAGCTATGAACCGACTATGATCTTTTCACTTGGAGCCGGTCTTATCGGCGGACTTGGACTTTTCCTTCTCGGCATGAGACTAATGACCAAAGGACTGCGCAACGCAGCTGGCAACGCCCTGCGTTCCATCCTCGGTAAATGGACAAAGACCCCCCTCAGGGGACTTGCGTCCGGCTTCATGGTTACAGCTCTAGTCCAATCGTCCAGTGCCATCACTGTAGCGGTCATAGGTTTCGTCAATGCGGGACTCATGACAATGCCGCAGTCTGTGGGTGTCATTTTCGGCTCCAATATTGGCACAACTGTGACCAGTTGGATCGTTGCCGCTGTCGGCGTCAGCGTCAAAGTCAAAGCTCTAGCCCTCCCCCTCATTGGCCTTGGCGCAATTCTCAGACTCACAGGTGCACATTCCCGCCGAAAACACATTGGCGATGCCCTTACCGGCTTCGGCATCTTCTTTCTTGGTATTGAAATACTGCAATCCACCTTTCAGGATCTGGGCACAGCAGTTGATCTTGCGTCATTAAACATCGGCGGCATCCCTGGAATCCTGCTTTTTGTCACTCTCGGTGCGATCCTGACTCTGCTCATGCAGAGCTCCAGCGCGGCCATGGCCATCATCCTCACTGCCGCAATGTCGGGTATCGTCACATTGGAAAGCTCTGCGGCTGCGGCCATCGGCACAAACATCGGCACAACATCAACAGCACTTTTTTCTGTTATAGGTGCTACTTACAATGCTAAAAAAGTCGCTGCAGCACATATTATTTTTAATTTAGTGACTGGCATTGTCGCCATCATGACCATCCCACTTCTACTCAAGGCCGTCAGCGTCTTATCCTCACTGGATAGTGATTATAATTTGGCAACAACACTCGCTATTTTTCATACTGTATTCAATGTGCTTGGTGTGGCTATATTTCTGCCTTTCACGTCAAAACTCGTCAATTTCCTAAATCGACATATTGGTCGGGAAGTCACCGAATTAGGTAAACCCAAATACCTTGACAACAACGTCCTTAGCACCCCTTCACTCGCCATGGATGCTTTATTTATGGAATTGGGACGGTTAGGCGAAATGACTCGTGAAGTCTGTCAAAAAGCCGTGACTTCGAAATTCCGCCACACGGATTTTATTAAAGACAAAACCGCCCTCGACACATTGATCGTCGCCATCCGTGGATACTGTGTCAAAATCCAACGACTCGACCTGCCAGATACTGTTGCGCTCAGACTCCCCGCTGCACTTAGAGTTATTCAATATTTTAGAAAAGCCATCAATATCATTACTGAAGTTTCTCAACAGCATACACTTCTCGACCACTCACTTCCCGAGGCAACAACAGAAACTGCCCGGGCATTCAGACGGGAAGTCCGTGACATCATCAATGTGGCGCACACTCCCTGCTCTCCCGAATTTGTGGACCTGAAACAACAACTGCACCAACTCGATGATCTGTACCACGACCTCAAAGACGATCTTTTGCGGACAGGAGCTCAAGGCCATGTGGAATTGAACACCTTGGTTTCGCTTCTCGAATACTACTCCAGCATGCGACAAATGTGCGAACAGGCTGTCAAAGGAACGACCTATTGGGCCTTATTACGAGACATTGACCTCACATGTGCAAACGCTGATGAAGACAATGAATACAGCTGGAAACAGGACGCATAAACTGATAGAAACCTCTCAGGAGATATCACCATGAAAGAACGCCAAACTGCCTTGATCCTCATTGGATGCGCCATATTGCTTGCCCTCGGCTCATACCTGCTTTTGTCTGATTCCCCGGAAGAAACACCGAAGAATACGGCCCAGGTAAAACAAACGGTAGAAAAGCCAGCACAAGCTCCCGACTGGGTGAATGGAGGCCAAGAAGCCACTCCAGACTACTCACCATCTACAGCCACTCCAGTAGACACGACCCCACCACCGGCGCCGGTTCTGATTCCTGTTGTTAAAGAACCACAGACTATCGAAATTTCAGAAGATAAAGTCGTTACTTTCACTTTTGTGGAATCATTGGCTGATTATTTCCTGCACCGTTTTCTGCCATCCGGTCCCAACGGCAAACCGACTTCACTTGCCTCTGCCATGACGCTCAACAAATATTATGGAAGAGAACTCGATGGTTTTGCAGTTTCCGGCAATGATATCCGCGCCTCACGTCGAGCAGTCCTCGACTATGCGTTCACTCCGACCATGCTCAAAACGCTCTATGAACTCTACGCCGAGGCATTTGTCGTTCATCTGGCGGATACGGCAGCTACTGACGAACGCCAATACATCGAAGGCAAAATACAGGTCATGCGCACACTGACCAATGCAGAAATTGCAGTTATGCTTCGACTGAATAGTCGCAGGATTGAACGCACTGCCACCGTATTAAGAGCCATAGGTCAACAACCTCATCTGACCGATATGGCTGGCCGATATCTTCGGGCGGTCAAGGCCGTAGAACGAGCCAATGGACAAATGCAGGTAGCACTTGCTGATGAAAAAGACACAAAAAAGGCTGGCGCTGATCTAAAACGAGCTATTTTACAACGTCAGCAGGTCAAAGCGGAACTTCTCACACAATTAAAACAAACCTGTCATTCATGCACTGAGGCCGAACTTTTCTATTTGGCTCAATGGTCCTACCGTCGCGTTCTCAACGAACCGGAAAAGAAACTCAAAACCTTTGAAACAGCTGCAGACATTCTGGATGACCTCGCGACAAGATTTATCAACAAGGCTGACGAGTTAAAATAATCATTCTCACTTGTTGCCACAGCTTCGTTTTCGACTTACCGTCTTAAGCAATTAAGAAGAGTGTTGAAAAAGGAGCCACTTATGTATTTCAAACAGATCACCACTCCCGGCCTCGGGTGCTTCTCTTATGTTATAGGTTGTCCCACAGCCGGAGAAATGGTTGTTGTCGACCCCAAACGAGATGTGCAGGATTATCTGGACATCTCGCGAGATGAAGGGATGAAAATCATCCATGCCATTGATACCCATGTTCATGCGGATCACGTCTCGGGTGCTCAAGAACTAAAATCTCATACCGGTTGTGATGTCATGGTCTACGAGACTTCGCCGGTCTCATACGCTTTTACCCCACTCAAGGAAGGTGACAAACTCACCATTGGCAATGCAGGTCTCAAAGTACTGCATACCCCCGGCCATACCCCAGACGCACTATCCTTGCTCGTGACAGACTTTTCCCGTGGTAACGAGCCGTGGATGCTGCTCACAGGTGACGTTTTGTTCGTCAATGACATTGGTCGCCCTGATTTGGTCGGCGACGCTAAACTTGATGAGCAAATTCAGAACCTCTGGAATACGCTCTATATCAAATTCAACAAATTCCCGGATAGTCTGGAAGTATTCCCGGCCCACGGAGCTGGTTCTCTATGTGGACGCGGCATGAGTTCCAAACCTAGTTCTACACTTGGTTTCGAGCGTCGCCATAATGCTATGCTCGGCTTCGATAGCTATGAAGCCTTCCATCTAGCCATGAGCCAGGAATTTCCAGCTCGTCCCAAAAGTTTTACACACATCATCTCTACCAATGCCAATGGCGCTCCTCTGCTTGAACGCTGCCCCATGGACCTTGCCATGGACCCGTTCAAGTTTGAAGAAAAGATGCAGGATGGCGCTGTCGTTATCGATGTCCGAGACGCAGCAGCCTATGCAGGGTACCACATTCCCAGTTCCATCAATATCGGATTTGAACCAAGTCTCGCCAACTGGGTTGGCATGGTCGTCGATCCCAAGGCAGACATATTACTCGTCGTGGATTCCAAAGAAGGCTATAATCGTATGCGTACGGAATTACACCGTATCGGATACGACAGGATTTATGGTTACTTATCTGGCGGCATCCAGTCGTGGGTCTTCAGTGGACGTCCGGTAAATAAATTATCCATTGATTCGGCTCAAGACCTCCAAAACTGTCAGGCAGACAATAAACCACTTAGTCTAGTGGATGTTCGCACCCCGGCAGAATGGGAAGGCGGAAGAATCCCCGGTGCGAAACACATCCCGCTGGCCGATATTCTGAACGGCAAATATGACCTGTCCGAAGACGATCATCATATCCTCTACTGCGCAGGTGGTTACCGTGCCAATATAGCGGCTTCATATTTACAAAAACATGGTTTCTGGAATGTCCGCAGCTTGGCCGGAGGCTATATCGCCTGGAATAAAGCCGGTTACAGCACCGAAAAATAATCATCTTATTAAAAACAACAATGGCCCTGTTATTCAGGGCTTTTTTTTGAGTACCCACAAATCGAACGGATACTACTTGCTCAACTTCTTGCGACTAAGATAATAGTCGACATAATTCCAATTTGCTAAAAACATCAAAATGGAGAAAATCTATGATCAACATTATTGAAATTCCTTCAACAAAGACTGTCGGAATAAAGATATCTGGAAAAATCACCAAAGACGGTATGGAAGAAGTTATTAAAAAAGTGAAAACAACAATGGGAAAAACAGATGAACGTCTGAATATTTACGTCGAGCTCGACAAATGGGAAGGATTTACTCTTGCCGCGCTCTATGAAGATATCAAGTTCGCCCTTCCGAATATGCGTCGTTTTGCCAAAGAAGCCATTGTGACCGACAAGGGATGGATTACAAATTTGGTAAAAGTCAGCGACAAACTCTTCCCAAGTATCGAGTTACGAACGTATACCACTGAAGAAAAAGGTGAAGCCTTGATATGGATTCAGGAATAACTTAAGATTTTAGAAGACCCTGACAGCCAATTATACTCGAAACATTTCATTTTGAGAAATCAAGAGTCAGTACATATGAATTAATGGAGATCCTCCTCAAATAGCCCCTTGGTTGCTTCAAATGGTATGGCATCTTGAAAAGACTGTTAAACACGCAAGCTAAAAACCAAAGAACTAAACCGGTCCAGTCGGGTATTCAGTAATGTGAATTATATCACAATACTATCAAAAAGGTTTTTGAGTGGAATTAATCGGTAAGTGGCGTAGATTCATCGGGGAACGGAAGTCAAAACCCTTGACCCGAGACCCATAAATCGAGACAAAAGTCATAACGATGCGCGGTTATAGCCCGAGCATAATATCACGGCAAAGCCACTCTATTCATCACTCTACTGTAGAAAATGAATAACGGGTACTTTGCAAAAAATAATTCTGGCAATTGATCTCAGAAATTATTGGCTGATTAAGTCCTATCAAAAACTGTGGAGAGTTACATGCCAAAAAAAACGATGAAGACAATGGATGGCAATACCGCTGCCGCTCACGTGGCTTATGCCCTGAGTGAGACAGCTGCTATCTATCCTATCACCCCTTCCACCCCCATGGGAGAAATTGCCGACGAATGGGCGGCACAAGGGCGAAAAAACATTTTCGGACAAAGAGTTCAGATCCGTCAAATGCAATCTGAAGCGGGTGCGGCTGGTGCGGTTCACGGCTCCTTGGCCGGTGGCGCACTGACCACCACCTTCACTGCTTCTCAGGGCCTGTTGCTCATGGTCCCCAATATGTACAAAATTTCCGGCGAACTGCTTCCCGGCGTCTTCCACGTATCCGCCAGAGCAATCGCGGCTCACGCATTGTCCATCTTCGGCGACCATCAGGATGTCATGGCCACCCGACAGACTGGTTTTGCCATGCTCTTCTCCAACTCTGTACAGGAAGTGATGGACCTCTCGCTGGTAGCACACCTTGCCGCCATCGAATCTTCAGTTCCTTTCATGTCCGTGTTTGATGGGTTCCGTACTTCGCATGAAATCCAAAAGATCGCCGTCATTGATTACGATGACATGAAACCACTGGTGAACATGGATAAACTGGCTGAATTTCGCAAGAAAGCCATGAACCCCGAGCACCCGGACATTCGCGGCACAGCACAGAACCCGGACATCTACTTCCAGGGCCGTGAAGCAACCAATACATATTATGAAGCCATTCCCGACATGGTCACAGACGCCATGAAAAAGGTCGGCAAAATCACTGGTCGCCGCTACAAATTGTTCGATTACGTCGGTCATCCCGAAGCGGACCAAGTCATCATCGCCATGGGTTCTTCTTGTGAATGTATTGAGGAAACTGTCAATCATCTCAACGCATCCGGACGCAAAGTCGGCCTGATTAAGGTACGGCTGTTCCGTCCCTTCTCCATCAAACACTTGATGTCCGCCATTCCTAAGACCGTAAAGAAGATCGCGGTTCTGGATCGAACCAAAGAACCAGGTTCTCTGGGTGATCCTCTGTACATGGACATCTGCGTTGCCTATGCAGGCAAAAAGGATGCACCAATCATCGTCGGTGGCCGTTATGGCCTTGGCTCCAAAGACTTCACCCCGGCACAGGCCAAGGCAGTCTTTGATTCACTGGCGAAGCCCAAACACGGTTTCACTGTGGGTATTAACGATGACGTTACCAATTCATCTCTGGCTGATTGCGACTGTGTTGATACCACCCCTGAAGGTACTGTGCAGTGCAAATTCTGGGGCCTTGGTTCCGATGGTACTGTAGGCGCAAACAAACAGGCCATCAAAATCATCGGCGACAACACGAAAATGTACGCACAGGGATACTTCGCTTACGACTCCAAGAAGTCAGGCGGCATTACCATTTCCCATCTGCGCTTTGGCAAGAAACCCATTCAGTCTACGTATCTAGTAACAGATGCTGACTACATTGCCTGTCACAATCCAAGCTACGTCAGTCTGTATGACGTCTTGGAAGGCATCAAGGACGGCGGTACCTTCGTACTCAACAGCCCTTGGACCGCCGAGGAAATGGACACGAAACTGCCCGCTTCCATGCGCCGGACCATCGCTAAAAAGAACCTCAAGTTCTACACAGTAGACGCGGTGAAAATAGCTGGTGAAGTCGGTCTTGGTGGACGCATCAACATGGTCATGCAAACTGCCTTCTTCAAACTGGCAGACGTTATTCCTTTCAAAAAAGCCGTTACCCTTCTCAAGGAAGGCATTGAAGCCGCTTACGGTAAGAAAGGACCAAAGATCGTCACCATGAACAATGCCGCAGTTGACAACGCCGTGGATGCCATCGTTGAAATCCCAGTTCCTGCTGCATGGAAAAAATTGAAAGACGACAAGGCCACCTCTCGCCGTGAACCCGCATACGTCTCCGACGTAATGCGTCCTGTTCTGGCTCAGAAAGGTGACACTCTGCCGGTTTCAGTATTCTCACACGACGGCACTATGCCCGTTTCCACCAGCAAATATGAAAAACGTGGTGTTGCCATCATGGTTCCCGAATGGATTGCAGACAACTGCATCCAGTGCAACCAATGTGCATTTGTCTGCCCCCACTCTGCTCTGCGTCCGGTCCTCACGGACACAACAGAAATGGAAAAAGCCCCCAAATCTTTTGGAACCGTGGACGCCATGGGCAAAGATGTGAAGGGAATGCAATACCGTATGCAGGTCAACACTCTTGACTGTCTCGGTTGCGGCAACTGTGCAGACATCTGCCCAGCTAAGGAAAAAGCTTTGGTCATGAAGCCCATCGCATCCCAAACCACCGAGCAGATACGCAACTTCAACTTCGCTGACAAAGTCTCCTACAAAGATGCTTTTGGTCGCGAATCCGTCAAGGGCAGCCAATTCCGCAAATCTCTTATGGAATTCTCCGGTGCCTGCGCCGGTTGTGGCGAAACTCCCTACGTCAAGGTCATCACCCAACTCTTCGGCGAACGTATGATTGTTGCCAACGCTACTGGATGTTCCTCAATCTGGGGTGCTTCCGCACCGACCACACCGTACTGCACTAATGTTGACGGGCACGGTCCGGCATGGGGCAACTCCCTGTTCGAAGACGCCGCTGAATTCGGCTTCGGTATCGAAATGGCAACAGATCAACGTCGTGCTCATCTCGTAGAGTTGGCCAAAGAGGCCGCAAAATCCGAAACAGGGGCACTCAAGACAGCTCTCAACAACTGGATTAAGGCCAAGGACGACTCAGAAGAATCCAAAATTGCAGGCGACAAGCTTAAGGGAGCTCTGAAAGGCTCTCGCAAAAAGGATCTCCGCGAAATCGCATCCATGGCCGACTTGTTCACCAAACAATCCATCTGGGTGTTCGGTGGCGACGGTTGGGCCTACGACATCGGTTACGGCGGTCTGGATCACGTGATTGCCTCCGGCAAAGACATCAACATTCTGGTCATGGATACCGAAGTGTATTCAAACACAGGAGGGCAGTCATCCAAGGCAACCCCTATGGGTTCCATTGCCAAGTTTGCTGCAGCCGGCAAATCCACACCTAAAAAGGACCTCGGCCGCATGGCAATGACCTACGGCTATGTCTACGTCGCTTCTGTTGCCATGGGAGCCAACAAAAACCAGTTCCTCAAGGCAATCAAGGAAGCCGAAGCATATCCCGGCCCGTCCCTGATCATCGCATACGCCCCCTGCATCAACCAGGGTATCAAGAAAGGTATGGGCAAAACTCAGTCCGAACAAAAATTGGCAGTCGAGTCCGGTTATTGGCCGCTTTACCGCTACAACCCGGAACTGGCCGACCAAGGCGAAAACCCATTCATTCTGGAATCCAAGGCTCCTGACGGAACCTTGCAGGAATTCCTGTCCGGTGAAAATCGTTACGCCATGCTGGAACGATTCTACCCAGAATTCTCCAAGGAATATCGCGAAAAAATTGAAATCGATTTTAACAAAAGATATGAGACCTTGAAACACATGGCTGGCGGCTGCGACGACAAATAACGTTATATAAAACACACAAAACAAGGCCCTCTCAGTTATACTGAGAGGGCCTTGTTAATGGGCGAATAATTCTTCCTTGATTAGAAAAGAGGCAGACCCAATAAACCAGACTCGTCAACAATACGTAAAATGGTATACACTCTTCGACACTAACTAGAATCTGTAACTGAACTTAGGAGGACGTTATGCCGAATATGGACTACCCCGGACCGTGCCCCAGTTGTATGGGCATTGATGGTTGCCCGTCAGACGCAGGAAAACAGGAAGCCGTTGCCCACTACTGCAAAGGCCTTGAGATGGAGCTGAACACATGGAAAGCCCGTTTGTATGATGTTCTGGCATCAGACAAGGGAAAAGACGTTGCAGACACCATTACCCTCATCAAATCCACCGTCAAAGAACTCGATGCCATCGCATCAGAAATGCAGCAAACCTGCCCATCCAGTCTTGGTGCGCAGGAAAAGGTTATCGGCGGTAAGCTTGAAGACCTGAGGGTCCACTATACAAAAGCACTTGAAGTCATAGCTCCCGGCTGGTTCGGCGGCTAAAACAATAGCTCAACACAATGGAAAAGGCCGGGACAGTGTTCCGGCCTTTTCCATTGTGTTGTAAAGTTGCACAAGCTTGCCACCATTATCAGTGGCGGTTACAGTCTATAAATAAAAGGATTTCACCCAATGACACGTCCCATTTTACACTCTACCAACAAAAAAACCCCGCCTTTTCAGACGGGGTGTGATATTCAGAGTGGTGGGTCACCAAGGAATCGAACCTTGAACCTCCGGATTAAGAGTCCGCTGCTCTGCCAATTGAGCTAGTGACCCACTCGGTGCTGAACGTTGTTACGCTCAACGGGAAAAATCTCTATAAGTCGACGTGGAATTTGTCAACAACTAAATATTTAAGAAACCCGGTTTGAAAACGGGCATTGATCTCAGAGTGGTGGGTCACCAAGGAATCGAACCTTGAACCTCCGGATTAAGAGTCCGCTGCTCTGCCAATTGAGCTAGTGACCCACTCAGTGCTAAACGTTGTTGCGCTCAACGGAGAGAATAACTATAAGTCAGACTTGAATTTGTCAACAATATTATTTTTAATTTTAACCATTTTTAAGATGAAGATAACCAAGCAAATTACCACGCTGTTTTTCGCTCTACTGCTATCTCTGTTTTGGACGACTGCCCATGCACAGATATCACCCAAAAGCATCCCCATGACCACTCCGGTGGAGGCCTACAGGCTTGCCCCGGACGCATTGCTCCTAACGCTCTCTCTGAACATGGAACCAGATTGGTATACCTATGCTAACGATCCCGGTGGCCTAGGTAAACCTACACGCCTTTCAGGGACCACGGCTTCCGATGCTGCTATTACACCGCGCTACCCAGACCCAATCGTCAAACCAGATGCCTTTGACCCTGACTCCATGGTCAACACATACAAAAGTGGAACCAAACTTTTCGCCATAGTTCCGGTTGGTAAACCAGTATTCCCAATAAAGTTGCAATTGGACCTTCTTTTATGCCACCCGACAAAATGCGTCCCGGTTCGTCTGGACCTTACCTTTGGTGACACCAGCCTTGATATTGCGACTCTACCGCTTGCAGATAAACAACCATGGTGGAATACATTTAAACAATTAACCCAACAAACCACGGCACAACCAGCCGAGGCCGTCACTGATTCCACGCAAACAACAATGGTGGAATGGCAATTTACTCCAACGTATCTCCAGCCCGGACTAGAAGTGGCGAGCTTGCTGTCTGCCATACTCATGGGATTGTTGGCTGGGCTTATACTGAACATTATGCCCTGCGTCCTGCCCGTGGTAAGCCTCAAGCTCTCTGCCCTTCTTGGCGCAAGCACATCCACAAACGGCAAAGACCCCATCGCCGCATTTCGCGAACACAACCTCTTTTTCGTCTTAGGCGTCCTCAGCTTCTTCCTCTTTCTCGCCATTGTACTTGGAGCAACAGGTCAAGCGTGGGGAGCGTTGTTTCAATATCGGTGGCTTGTCCTTGGCATAGCCGCCATCATGGGAGCACTCAGCCTCAGTCTGTTCGGATTATTTCATCTGCCAGTCATTGATTTAAAATTCGGTACAGGGCACGCCAATCCTCGCAAACAGGCCTTTTTCACAGGCATGCTGACCACACTCCTTGCAACACCCTGTAGTGGCCCGTTCCTGGGCGGCGTGCTTGGTTGGGCGCTTATTCAAGGACCACTGGTCATTGTCATTGTTTTCATCTCCATCGGTATCGGCATGTCCAGCCCATACCTCTTGTTGATCCTCAATCCAAAACTCGCCCGCTTTCTGCCAAAATCAGGCCCATGGATTGAATATGTGGAAAAAGGTATCGCCTTCTTCCTTCTGGGCACAGCCTTCTACTTAGTCGCCATCGCCATTGGCAGCGAAAGCTTGCGTATTCTGGCCCCACTCTGGGCTGTTCTACTTGGTGGTTGGCTATGGGTACGCACCCAATCTATCAAAGCGACATCGCGCTGGGGCGTTCGCGTAGGTGCACTGATTCTACTGGCAGCCTCTATTATATGGACGATGCCGTCCTCAGTTGAAAACAACCCATGGACTCCATTTGCCCCCATAACTGTTCAACAAAGCATGGGCAAAGAGCTTCTGCTTTTAGATTTCACAGCTGACTGGTGCCCCACCTGCAAAGTATTGGAAGCAACTGTTATGACAGACAAAAACGTCAGTCGTTGGAAAAAGGAATATTCTATTAAATTCATCAAGGTCGACATGACTGAACGTGACGCTGAAGCCGAGGCTTTACTTAAAGCTCTGGGAAGCAGAAGCATCCCCACAGCAGCCATTTTCACAAAAAACGATCCATCGTCACCAATAGTCCTTCGCGATCTCTTCACGGTAGACCAACTTGAAAACATCATGAAATCGCTATAGTACTCCAACAAAACAAGGAGCCTTCAATGTTAAATTTTCAATATTTCATGCCCACACGGGTAATCTTTGGTCCAGACACCCTGAAACAATTGGGTGACACACCACACCTTCCCCGTGGCAATAAAGCCATGGTAGTCATTGGTGAATCTGGCGTCATGGTCAAACAGGGATATCTGGCTACCGTCCAAAGCCAATTGGCTAAACAGGACGTACAGACCATCGTGTTCGACAAAATCCGTCCCAACCCGGAATCAGACATAGTGGACGAAGCCGCAGCCATTTGTCGTGAAAACGGCGTGAACTTCATCGTTGGTCTCGGCGGAGGATCAACCATTGACTCTGCCAAATCCATCGCTCTCATGGCGACCAACGACGGCAAATACTGGGATTACATGCAGTCCGGTAGCGGCGGCGGTCTGGAACCAAATAAGGACGCGTTACCCATTGTTGCTATCCCAACAACAGCAGGCACCGGCACTGAAGCCGACCCATGGACCGTTATCAGCAAATCCGGCACCAATGAAAAAATCGGCTGGGGAAATGATTCCACCTTCCCGGCCTTGTCTATCGTGGACCCGTCCCTGATGCTGTCCGTACCGCCCAAGCAGACTGCCTACACTGGCATGGATGCTTTTTTCCACGCGACCGAAGCGTATCTGGCAACCTGCCGTCAGCCAGCCAGCGACATGCTCGCTCTGGAAGCCGTGCACCTTATCGCACACACCCTGCCCCAGGCTGTCGCCAACGGAGATAATCTCGAAGCACGAACCATTATGGCGTGGGCCTGCACTGCGGCCGGTTTGTGCGAATCCTATTCTTCCTGCATCTCTCAGCATTCTCTTGAACACGCCCTGTCCGCTTTCCACCCGGACTTGCCTCATGGGGCTGGCCTGGTGCTTATCTCAAGAGCCTACTTCGGTTTTCTGGCTGCATGCGGTGAAGAAAGGTTGGAAGACCTTGCATTGGCCATGGGCGACACTCTGGCGGAAAGCATTGATGAAGAAGTCAGCGGTGTGGCCTTTCTGGACGCATTGGATAAACTCATCACGGACATCGGCCTGGCTGACGAAAAACTGTCTGACTACGGCGTAACTCGTGAAGAGATCCCTACGCTGGCAGAAAATGCCCTGACGACCATGGGGGCACTCTTTGATATCACGCCAGTCCAAATGTCCATTGAAGACGTTATCGCCATTTTTGAAGCAGCTTACGAATAAAATCAAAAGGCGCACGGTCTGCACCGTGCGCCTTTTCAGGGAAATATTATGCCAACACATTACTTTGCATCCATTCCTGAACTCGCCCCGCTTTTCAAAAATAGTGACTACACCGATATCAAATCCATTAACACACCAAAAACACTTCGAGAATTTCTGCCGGGATTCATCTACTATGCTCCCCAATGGTTATGTTTTATTTATAAGATCCGAGCGGTATTCATCAGATTCCTTGGCATGCGTCAGGAAAGCGTCGATTTAACGCCAATATATTTTGAAAAACAATTCCCAGACCCAAAAAAAAGACTCCCATTGGGGAATCTTTTTACCATGAGAACATAAACTCTTCACACTACAAGCCATTCCTTTGCCTCCGCCAAACTTTGGAATATCTTATATGATGCAGAACGATTAGTGAGTGATGTTTCTACCAGACGACTTATTTCGACATTCATCGGGGATGTAAGCGCGGCAAGACGTAGTCCAAACGTCGCAGCCCCCATATCCTCAAGATACTTAGCAAACGTAATAACGTCCAACGAAGAAAGTTCAAGAACAAAAGTTCTATTATCGATCAAAAGCCTTGAATAACCAGTTTCCTTGGCTTTGGAGACAAGACTCATTGCCCACTCGATAAAATGCTCCACGTCAGCAACTGTGCCGTCTGAAACACACAGAAGGTACTCTTTCTTTTCAGTAAAAGCCTGTGAATACATCATCACACCCCGACACTCTTGGCAGTTTTCTTATTAAAAAAAATAATCCTACCATATGAAAATTATTCGATAGGAATCATTTCATATGAATCGCCAGAAAGACACCTACATCCATCGTCCGTAATCTCAAACGTATTCTCCACACCCACCATAGCAACACCACGAATACTCTGCTTTGGCTCAATAGCGATAACCATACCATTCTCAAATGGAACATCAAATCCCTTGGCGATGGGCGGGAACTCATCAATAGTCAGCCCTATGCCGTGACCGATAAACGGCACTTTATTCTCATCCAATCCCATAAACCCATCTGCAAAGCCTCGCTTGTCCGCTTGGTCGACGCAATATTCATACAATTCAGCAGGAGTCACACCCGGACGAGCTGTTTCACAACACCAATTCTGCATCTCAATACAAAAATCATGTGCCTTACGGATTTCGTCAGTCTTGGCTGATTCAGGCCCAGCAAAATACGCTTGCGTCTTGTCTGTATGATATCCTTCGATCTGAAAGCCTATGTCGAGCATAAGCGGCTCACCTAATTCCCACACCTTGTTCGCATTCCCCATAAAAACGGAAGCGGGATGTTCACCACGCAAACCAAGCGGCCCATTAAAGCCACTAGGATAATTCCCTGAATCGCCAGCTGCGATATGACCAAGAAAGATTTCTTCCCCGTGTGCCTGCATACGCATCATGCCCATATGCCCCTCCGCAAAAAACGCCTCCCAAGCGAGATGAGATACTTCTCGCTCTGTCATACCTGGCTTCAGCTTCTCGGGTAACATCTCGTAAAGGCATTTATGATGCAGAGCACCACAACGACGCAGAATTTCCAATTCATAATCGGACTTGACCATCTTTGCCAATGCGACAGCATGATCCCCAGGAACGATGGTGTAATCCTTAAGTTTAGCAGACAGCATCAAACCGAGCTGCCATGTCAATCCCGCCATAACAGCCGCAAGAGTCGCAGTAAAAGGACTGCCGGCATCAGCACATAAACCCGGAAGCTCTGAATAGGACTTGAACGACAGTATATGTTCCACCCCAGCCTCAATCCGTGCACGTTGGATACCATTACGGATGAGCAAAACAGGTTTACCATCCAAAGGAAGCCACAGCACTCCTTGACCAAAGGTTCCTGTCAAATAAAAAATATTAAGACGGGAAAAAACTAGAATACCGCCGGCCTCAGGGGCAACTGTCTGTAAATGACGTCGAACCGCATCATGACGACGTGTCAATTCGATTCCAGGAATACGGGCAATAGCTTCAAACATGGAGACTCCTTCACTCTATTACAACTAGGCAATCGGCATTGTTTGCTGTACAAGTCGTCACAGTCAAACGAGGTAGAGACAATGTTGATTGATATGAAAGAGCTAGCCCCGCTGCTGCGCAAGGTCAAGACCATTGCGGTGGTCGGAGCCATAGACAAACCATCCAGACCAGTAGACGGTGTTGGTCGAACCATGATCAATATGGGATTCGACATCATCCCTGTCCACCCGAAACGCTCGGATGTCTGGGGCCTGCCCACTTATCAGACGGTGACAGACATCCCGACTCCCATAGATGTTGTGAATTTGTTCAGAGCAGCACAATTCTGTCCCGATCATGCCCGTGAAGTTTTGAATATGACCCCGCTTCCCAAAATTTTCTGGATGCAATCCGGTGTTATCAGCCCTGAAGCACGAAAGATTCTGGAAGGAAGTGGCATTATCGTTGTTGAAGATCGCTGCCTTAAAGTCGAACTCCAAGCACTGGGGATCACAAGATGAGTGAAATAGCTTTTGATTGTCAAATGTGTGGGCATTGCTGCCAAGGTGAAGGAGGCATAGTCATGACCTCCAAAGACCGTAAACGTCTGGCCGAGCACCTCAATATTTCCGTCGACGAATTGGTCGGGAAATATGCACATCAACGCGGTGGAAAACTCCACCTCAACGTGGGAGAAGACAACTACTGTATCTTCTACAAAGAAGGCTGCGGAGTGCATCCAGGACGCCCGGACATTTGTCGTGCATGGCCATATTTTCGTGGCAATCTCATTGATGAATTGAGTTGGGAAATGATTCAGGATTACTGTCCCGGTGTAAATCCCAAGGCCGGACACAAGGAATTTGTCCGTCAGGGCCGCGAGTATTTGCACAAGGAAGACCTTTTGCGCTATGATCCAGAAACTTCACCAAACGCATTGATTTCAGACGAATAGAAAAGGGTTACCCCATGAATCTCCAGGAATGTCTCACAGTGCTCCAGCTCGACGCAAACGCATCCCTGGGCGAAATCAAAACCGCTTTTCGCAAACTCGCATTTAAATACCATCCAGATCTAAATTCCGGTCCGAATGCGGGTAAGAAATTCCGTGAAATCAACGAAGCCTACGTTACGGCCAAAGGCCTGCTGGAAACGAATGGCTCTTCACGCAATGGTTCCGGACAAACTGAAACGGAAGAACCAAAGGCCAGTCGCAAACAAGGCGCCAAAGCGTATGCGCGACAGCAAAAGAAGGCTTCACCCGGAAGACCCAAACGAGCCAGATCCACACGCGCAAGAACCCAGAAGTATTATTACAAGGAAGAAGAAGTCCTCAAAACCATCCTTGGCGACCCTTTTGCAAAAAAAGTCTTCGAAGATATTTACAGTCAAATCCGCAAGGAACAGCCAGGATATCAAGGCCCACTAGAACTCAAAAAGCGCAAACTCCAACTCCATTGGGGCGAACGCACACTCAACCTTGACTTCTCCAAAGGCATCAAGGGCTGGTTCAAGAGCCAGATGGACCATGAACAAACCGTCCACTTCCCGGCTCACCATCTTATGCCTGGTCGTAAAATACGTATTACGGTAGAACAAAAATTCTCCAAAGGTCCAAAAACAATCGAAGTTACCCTACCCCGAGACTTCGTCGTAGGCCGTCCCATCCGTCTCAAAGGACTGGGACGAAAGCTTGGCCCCATTACCGGAGATCTTCTTTTACGAATTTTAGGGAAATAACCCGATCAATCGTTAAATATCGTTCACAATTTTCTCCTCGCTTGGGAGATTGTCCCGAAATTGGCTAAATCGGATTAACATCTTTGTAAATTTCAAAAAACTCCTTGTTTTCCCCCCGGTTTTTTACTAGTCGCTGTAAGGTAAGAGTACATAATTCGGAGGGACAGATGCTCGCCATATTTGACTACAAAGCTGGAAACCAGACCAGTGTCCGTCGGGCACTTGACCATCTGGGCATTCCAAATGAAATTACCAATGATGCTGAAAAGCTCAACAAAGCTTCAGGTATTATTTTCCCCGGAGTCGGGGCAGCAGGTCAAGCCATGGAGGAACTCCATTCTGGTGGCCTTGATGAAGTCATAAAAGGACTCATTTGGCAAAAAAAACCGGTACTCGGCATATGCGTTGGTTGCCAAATTTTATTGGATTACTCCGAGGAAAACGATACCAAAGCGCTGGAAGTAATCCCAGGCGAATGCCGCCTGTTCAACCCTTCTTGGGTTGATTATGAAGACACCACAATCCGCGTGCCTCACATGGGCTGGAACCAAATCGAACTGGTCAAGGAATGTGAACTCTTTGCAGGTATTGACCCTGATGCGGATTTTTATTTTGTCCATAGCTACTTCCCGCACCCTCAAGATGAGTTCGTCATCGGCAACACCCGATATGGCATCGATTTCTGCTCCGTGCATGGACGCCAAGGACTCTGGGCTGTCCAATTCCATCCTGAAAAATCAGGACGGCCAGGCTTAAAAATGTTACAAAATTTCTACAACTACTGTCAGGAGGCCGCCAATGCTCAGTAAGCGTGTCATTCCCTGTCTCGATGTCCGCAACGGCAGACTGACCAAGGGCATCAAATTCAAAGACAATGTGGATATCGGCGACCCCGTTGAAACCGCCAAGAAATATTATGAAGAAGGCGCGGATGAAATTGTCTTTTACGACATCACCGCCTCCCATGAAGCTCGCGGTATTTTCCTCGACGTGGTTGAAAAAGTAGCCTCTCAAATATTCATCCCCTTTTCTGTCGGCGGTGGGATCAATACAGTTGATGACATGCGCGACGTACTCGTTGCGGGCGCAGAAAAGGTCTCCGTCAATTCCGGGGCTGTCAAAAACCCAGATATTATCAGTGAAGGTGCTGCCCGCTTTGGTTCCCAATGCGTGGTGCTCGGCATGGATGTAAAACGCGTGGAAAAATCTGAAAAAATTCCTTCCGGTTTTGAAATCGTTATTCACGGAGGCCGCAAATTCATGGGCCTTGATGCCGTTGAATGGGCCAAAACCGGCGAGGCTTTAGGTGCTGGTGAAATCTGCCTCAACTCTATCGACGCAGATGGTGTCAAGAAAGGATACGATCTGGAACTAACCCGGATTATCGCTGAATCCGTAACCATTCCGGTTATCGCTTCCGGTGGAGCCGGCAACCCACAACATATGGTTGACGCTGTCACCACTGGCAAAGCGACAGCCGCGCTCATCGCCTCAATCGTGCATTACGGCGAATACACTATTCCCGAATTAAAAAAACAGATGGCTAACGCCGGAGTACAAACTCGCGCTGTCTGGTAAATCATACTGCACCGACCAATATAAAAGCCGCCCTCCATATGGAGAACGGCTTTTTTTACATTCATTTAATTTGTAACTACTCAGCCCGGAAGATTCCACTCTTGCCACCTGACTTGAAGACCAACCGGCAGGCATCAATGACGACATCTTTCTGTACAGCCTTGCACATGTCATAGATAGTGGCAGCAGCAACCTGAACGCCAATCAAGGCTTCCATCTCAATACCGGTCTTGTATGTTGTCCGCACTTCACACTCTAGCTCAATGGCATTTTCATCGTCCAAAACAGTGAATCGGATGTCCACATAGCTGATAGGCATCGGATGACACATGGGAATCAGATCGGCGGTCCGCTTTGCGGCCTGAATGCCCGCTATTTTAGCGGTAGTTAACACATCGCCCTTAGGCAATGCGTTCTGCTTGAGCAAACGCAATGTCTCGGGAGCCAAGCGGACTATACCCCGAACAATCGCTGTCCGTTGAGTGTCTTTCTTCTCCGACACATCAACCATGCGAGCGTTACCGTCATCATCCATATGCGAAAAACCGTCAACCATGTGACTAATCTCCCATTACTTTTTCTTTGGCCTTCTTGAAAAAGCCCTTGGCCTTGGTGGACAATTTACTCGCCTCAATCTCAGCAAACTCTTTCAACAGTTCTTCCTGTTGAGCATTGAGTCGAGTCGGAGTCTTAACCTTGATTTCCACCAAAAGATCACCATTGTGCGTACTCCCCAAATGAGGCATGCCGAGACCACGAAGACGGAAAACTTCTCCGCTCTGTGTTCCACTCGGAATATCCAGATTAACCGGATCATCCAATGTAGGTACTTCCATACGATGACCGAGTGCAGCCTCGACCATGGAAATTTCACGACTGATAATCAGATTTTGTCCCTGACGTTCGAATACGTCGTCCGAGGTTACTCGAATCACGACGTACAAATCACCTGGGGGACCACCAAACATGCCAGCCTCACCTTCGCCACGAAGACGAAGTCTGGAGTTGTTATCCACTCCAGCCGGGATTCTGACCTTGAGGTCCTTGTCCTTAATGACCGAACCTCGGCCCAGACATTCATCACAAGGATCAGTAATAATCTGGCCTGCCCCCTGACAATGAGGACATGTCACGGAAATACGGAAAAAACCCTGTGACTGCTGCATAGAACCGGAGCCACCACACTGAGGACACGTTTCCGCCGTAGACCCTGGTGCTGCACCGGACCCATCACACTCCTCGCAAAGGACTTCAACTGGAATCTGAATATCAACTTCAGCTCCCTTCGCCGCTTCACGGAAAGAAATCTCCAAATTATACCGAAGATCGGACCCGGCACGAGGACGATTGCCACCGCCTCGACCAGCAGAAGAAAAACCGAAAACTTCACCGAAAATATCGCTGAATGCTCCAAATATATCTTCATTACTGGAAAAACCGGAAAAACCGTTCCCGTTTACACCTTCGTGACCAAAACGGTCATAGGCTTGCCGCTTATCATCGTTGCCGAGAATCTCATATGCTTCAGCTGCTTCCTTAAACTTGGATTCAGCTTCAGGGTCATCCTGATTCCGGTCTGGATGATACTTGAATGCCTTTTTTCGATATGCCGACTTGATTTCGTCCTGAGATGCAGACGTATCCACTCCCAACACTTCATAATAATCGCGTTTGGACATGATGAGTTACTTAGGCATCCTCAGGAAGTTCAGAATCAAGATTGGCTTCGGGAATCGGACGGTCGGGAACGACCTTGCCCGCTGCGATTTCACGCAAAGAGCTGACGATTTCCTTATTACTGGATGTCACCAAAGGTTCGTACCCTTCACGGTACTGCTTGACCCTTTTAATTCCCATCTGTGTAATAAGAAAACGATTACTCACTCTTGCCAGACAATCTTCAACAGTAATACGAGCCATGATATTCTCCTTCTTCGTTACGAAGCGATAATTCATCGATATATTAAATCTTACCGGCCGGGAACATGCCCTGCAAATCTTTCAACAACCGACTGGAAACCGGATAATACATCCCGTCTCCATTCTTCATCCAGCACTGCCCCTGAGGCAACTTCGGATCAGCATAGAAGGTCATAGCCTTCAACAGTTGCCCGTCATCATCCAAAAGCTGACACTGCATGAGCTTTACAGCCGAAGTTGCCAAATTATTGAGTGGCAACGCTTCGAACTGTAATTCAGTAAATCTCCATAGCGACATGTCAATGCCGGGAATATCTTTTTCTTCCCCGTGTACACGCCACCCTGTATCACTCCGTTCAAGCACATAACGATTACGGCCGTGCTCAATAACAAAACTGGCTACGTCACCAATCTCCAGAGTAAAGATATTTCGTCCCTGAACATCAAAAGCGCTACGAACCAATTGACTGACACTTTCCACGTCAAGCAGAAAAGGCACTGTCAGCCAGGATGATTTGCCAATATACCGCTTGGGGTCATCCTTAAAAGTAAAAAATTCCACGGAATGGGGTATCTCATTCCGTTTACTCCAAAGCCTAATAGTCAACGCAGCCATTCGCTGTTCAGTCACGACAGGATCAAGCACCAGTTTCCCAGCCCGCAATAAGGCCAAGGCGTGGATATACAGATTAATCTTCGAATCCGAGGCACTTTTTCCCTTAAGATACCCCGGCAAATTAAACGTATATCCTTGCGCGGACAGATCAACCAGCCAACTGGACCCAAAAGGCTGAACCAATTGAACCCTATGAATTTCATCTTCATTAAAAGAAAAGACCCGTGTATCAAAAAAAGTCTCTGCCGGTTGTATCAGTTCATCAAACGACTGCTTGTCGAATTCATACACCAATGCCGGATTTTCCGAATTCCAACCGTAAACAGTCCCAGATTCACAGGAAGTAAGTCGAAGCGTCAGCGGTTCACCGCCTTTTTTACCAAAGGTCAGGATCACCTTAAATTCAGGCTCTTCCAAACCGAATTCTTCGGGACCACCTCGATCAAAGCCACCAATGGACCGCCGTGGAGTCAAATCAACAAGCAAGGACTCATACGACAAGACTCGCCCGGTCAATGCACGAGCCTTGATATTCCAGGATGCCCCCGGCACATGAATTTCCCATCCGGCCCCCACAGAAACCAAGGTATATGAACCCTCTGGAATCTGCACATGAATTGACTCGACTTGGTCGAGTGATCGAGACAACCATCTGGAAACAACCTGACTGGTATTTCCATAAGAATTATACCAATAAGCACCTCCGGCCAAACCGACCACAAGCACCATGGCTGCGAAATACACGTATCGTTTCAAATCAGGCATCCCTCCATGAGGAACCCGCTATCGATAAGGGAAAAAACCGCACCGCCACCACATTCGGTCGGAAAGCTAGTTAAATTGCCCCAGGAGCACTTGCAAGTCAAGGAAGAATACTCTATCTGGCTAACTTGGTCCGCCCTTCATAACAAAACCGGCAGGAGAAGAACAGATGGCCTCATGGGGCAAACTCACCTTTGCACAAAAAAATTGTGTTTCAGCCACAGGAAAACTCATGCAAAAGACCGAAATGGTCTCGCATGGATCACGAATAGGCCTTGCCATATCTGGCGGGGTTGACAGTTTCCTCATGCTCAAAGTCATGATGATTCGCCAAGCGATCATGCCCTTTCCCGTTGAACTGATGGTTCTTCACATAAACCCCGGTTTCGAGCCGGAATCACACACACCGCTTGTTGACTGGTGTGCTCAAAACGGCATCCCTGCACACATCGAACTAACCGATTTTGGCCCCCGTGCCCATACAGATGAAAACCGAAAGAACTCCCCCTGCTTCTATTGTAGTATGCATCGCAGAAAAAGACTTTTTGAACTGTGTCGCGACTACAACCTCAGCCACTTGGCCTTTGGCCACAATGCCGACGATAATGTCGTCACTTTTTTTATGAATATTGTTCAAAACGGACGAGTCGCCGGACTTTCAGCCAATGAACCTTTTTTTGACGGTAACCTACAAGTCATTAGGCCGACCATGCTTCTCGAAAAAAAGACAGTTATTAAAGCGGCAAAACAGTGGGAACTTCCTATTTGGAAAAATATTTGCCCCTCTAACGGTGCGACTAAACGAGATGAAATCCATGACTGGCTACGCACCATGTGGCAAACCGATAAACGAATTAAAAACAATGTCTTCAATGCTATAACTCGCCAACAGGTTGACTTGACAAGTAAAAAAGTCTAGACTAACTACATTCGGAAGCTACATTCTGGCTTAAAAAAAATACTTATAACTCACTGGAAAGGAAATGCTTTTCAGAAAATATCATATAGTTGTCTTTAAAGACAAACAGGGTTCCTGCAAAAAATTCCAGCTTCGAGGCTGGCTTATCGCTACTCTTTTCTTCCTGATGGTCGGCATGGCCACCGGGAATGTTATTTTATGGAAGAAGTATGCACAACATTCACGGGTTGAACAGGGCCTAAACATAGCTGAAAAAACAGTTCAAGAACAAAAGACCCAACTGTTAAGTCTTTCACAAAAAATATCCACGCTGCAAAAGAATCTGGGGCGTATTCGCGACTTCGATTCCAAATTGCGTGTTATGATCAACCTTGATCAAGGCGAAGGCCAGGCTGCGGCACCTAAGGGTGGATCAACCAACGAAAACTTTTCCAAAGGGTATCTTCCACTTTATCGCCAGGAACTTCTAGCCCGCAAAATGCATGAATTCCTGCGCCAGTTAAATATTGAGGCACGGCTCGAGGAAGTGCGGCAGCAGGAAATTATGCACACCCTGCGCAGCAACAAGAATATACTCGAAGCAACCCCGTCCATCTGGCCGACTTCCGGCTGGGTTACTTCCGGTTTTGCATGGCGCACATCGCCTTTCACCGGAAAACGAGAATTCCACAAGGGTATCGATATCTCAGCACCTCGAGGCACCCCCATTTACGCTCCAGCCCGCGGGGACATCATCTTCTCAGGTCGAGACAGTTCCTACGGACTGAGTGTCCAATTAAAACACAATTCCAGCCTGACTACGCGTTATGCACATATGTATCGCATCGCGGTTAAAAGCGGTCAGGAAGTCACAAGAGGCGAGTTAATCGGCTATGTCGGTTCCACAGGACGAAGCACAGGCCCTCACCTCCATTATGAAGTCCGCCTGAATGGCGTTCCGGTTAATCCGAAACGGTACATTCTCAACTAGCGGTCACTGTCTTGTGAATTCATCAGGCCCTTTTGGAATTCAATTTTCCAAAAGGGCCTATCTTTTGATAACCGCTTCCTGCCAGACTCCGGCTGGTTCAGGTTTTGCAATGAGCTGACATATGGATATTTTCGGATTTAACCCGAGCGACATGCTCAGCTTTTTTCTGACGCTTTTCCGAATAAGCGTGGTCCTTTTCCTTATGCCTTTTTTCGGCGGAAATTCTACCCCAAAAACAGTCAAGGCAGCCCTCGTTCTTGTGCTGTCCATGGCAGTTTGGCCACAACTATCTTTCCCCGGGACATTGATGCCCACAGGTTGGAATATCGTCATCATGTTTATTGGGGAACTGGTGCTCGGACTCATCCTTGGGTTGGTCGTCAATTTTTTGTTCGCTGCGGTTCAACTCGGTGGTCAAATCATCGGCTTCCAGATGGGTTTTGCCATGGTTAACGTTGTAGACCCTATTACAGGCACCAGCAACGCAGTCACCGCCCATTTTCTTTATATGACAACCATGCTGACATTTCTCGTCCTTAACGGACACCTCTACCTGCTTCAGGCAGTCGGTATGAGTTTTGAACACATTCCACCCGGTGGCCTCCTACTCAACAACCATCTGGCCACCGATATTTTCCAATTTTCAAACCTTATGTTCACCTTGGCGATCAAGATCGCAGCACCTATTATGGCCTCTCTTTTTCTGGTTGACCTCGCGCTGGCTCTTATCTCCAGAGTCGCTCCGCAAATGCATGTGCTCATTCTCGGCTTCCCCATTAAAATCACTGTTGGTTTTTTCTTTCTCGGCTTCATTTTAACTCTGATGTCTACATATGTAGGAGACTTCCTCCATACGCTCAACTACATGAACGAAACCATCATGAAATACGGATTGGTCGACACCCAATAGGGGGACAACATGATAGGCCAAGAAGATCCGAGTAAAACAGAAAAAGCTTCAACAAAGCGACGAAACAAACAACGCAATGAAGGCAATGTCGCCAAAGGGCAAGAAATCAGCAAAGTCATGGTCCTGCTTGCAGGTGTAATAGCCATGCGTGTCATGATTAACTATTACCATGAAGAATTTATCGAAATATACCGATGGACATTCACTGAAGCCATCCTTTTGGAAGTCGACCAAAATGTCGCATACACCTTGTTTACTTGGGGTGTGCACAAGATGGCCATTCTGGTCATGCCATTTATATTATTCATTGCCTTCGTGGCTTGGCTCACCGGACGGTTGCAAGTAGGTTCCCTGTGGACAATGACACCTCTCAAACCGAAATTTGCCAAGATTTTCAACATTATCGGCGGCATCAAAAAGATACTACTCAGCCCGGAAACATTCATTAATCTGGCAAAAAGCATACTTCAAGCTTTAGCCGTTGGCATCGCGCCTTACATTGTCATCAAACAGGAACTCCCCAATCTCCTACCACTTTTCCATGCAAGTACTTATGGTGTCATAGTTTTCATCCTGTCAGCCGCATACAAAATGACCTGTTATGCTCTCGTCCCAATGCTTATAATCGCTATTATCGACCTCTGGTATCAGCGTTGGAATTACGAAGAACAAATCAAGATGTCCAAAGAAGAAGTCAAAGACGAAAGGAAACAGGCGGAAGGCGACCCAAAAGTCAAAATGCAGCAACGTAACAAAATGATGGAAATGATGGCCTCAAGAATGTTCCAAGACATCCCCAAAGCGGACGTCGTCATTACCAACCCCACACACTATGCCGTTGCCTTGCAATACGATGCCATGGTCGCTCCTGCCCCTCTTGTTTTGGCCAAAGGTGTCAACAAGGTTGCTGAACGAATCAAAGAAGTTGCACGGGAAAACAACATACCTATCCAACAAAACGTTCCCTTGGCACAGGCTTTGTATAAACAGGTGGAGATCGGGGAGACCATCCCGGAGGAACTGTTTCAAGCCGTGGCTGCGATTCTGGCAAAGCTAGAAAAATTCAAGAATCGTTAGGCACTTACATAAGGCGAACAGCACCTCTGACCCCTAAGGGAAAACCATTCAAGAGGTGTCAAAAACATGGCTCAGCCTTCCAAAAAATCAGCGATTCCAAAAATCGACTATTCGAAATTCTCAAAACAAGGTGATTTGCTTCTGGCCGGCGGAGTCGTGACCATCCTCTTTGTGATGCTCATCCCCCTACCGACTCCGTTCATTGATTTCATGCTCACAGTGTCCATTTCTCTGGGATTGGTTATCTTGGTCACCTCAATGTTTATGACATCCCCACTTGAATTTTCTATATTCCCTTCCCTGCTTTTGGTAACAACCCTGCTTAGATTGGCACTTAACGTTGCGACAACCCGCGCCATTCTTCTGCACGGTGACGAAGGAACGTCAGCCGCCGGATCGGTTATCCAAAGTTTTGGAGAATTTGTCGTCGGTGGTAATTACGTCATCGGAATCGTCATTTTCATGATCTTGTTCATCCTAAACAAAACAGTCATCGTCACAGGTACTACCCGTATCGCTGAAGTAGCTGCCCGCTTCACCCTTGATGCTATGCCCGGTAAACAAATGGCCGTTGAAGCAGACTTGAACGCCGGCCTCATCGACGAAGAAGAAGCCACAGAACGACGCGACCACATGCGCCGTGAGGCAGACTTCTACGGAGCCATGGATGGTGCAGGAAAATTCGTTTCTGGAGATGTTAAGGCAGGCCTTATGATTACTGTCATTAACATCATCGGCGGCTTTCTCATCGGTGTTATCCAAAAAGACATGCCATGGATGGACGCAGCCCAAACATACACCCTCCTGACTATTGGTGATGGCCTTGTTGCCACAATCCCTTCCCTGATTATTTCCACCTCAGCCGGTATTATCGTTTCTCGCGCAGCAGCAGAAGCCAAGATGGGTGAAGAATTCATCGGCCAGTTGTCCTTCCATCACCGGGCACTCAAACTGGTATCAGGCATTCTGGTCATATTTGGCATCGTCCCAGGCATGCCGACAATTCCTTTCCTTACGCTAGCAGTCATCACGTATACAATTGGTCATCTCTCTGCCAAACAGCAAAGCGAAATCATCGGTGATACGGAAGACCTTGCTCCCAAAGACATGCCGACGTTGGATACTCCTGAAGAAGTTCAGGCACTCCTCCCCCTCGACCAATTGGAATTGGAAGTTGGTTATGGCCTTATTCCTTTGGTGGACGAAGAACAAAATGGGAATCTGCTTTCACGCATCCGCTCAATCCGTCGGCAATTCGCTCTTGATATGGGGGTGGTCGTTCCTTCCCTGCACTTACGCGACAACTTACAACTCAAGCCCGGCGAATACCGCGTACTCATCAAAGGCAACCCCGTTGCCAGCGCCGAGTTGCTCATAGACCATTACCTTGCCATGGACCCAGGTGATGTCAAACAACGTATTGAAGGTGTCGAAACCGTTGAGCCTGCTTTTAATCTTCCGGCAGTCTGGATTCCAGAAGCCCAGAAGGAAGAGGCTATGCTCGCAGGCTACACCGTGGTCGATCCGTCCACAGTTATCGCCACCCATTTGACGGAAGTTTTCAGACGGAACCTGCACGAATTCCTGGGACGTCAAGAAACACAGGAACTCTTGGACAACCTGTCCAAACGAGCCCCCAAGGCAGTTGAAAGTCTAGTGCCTGCCGTACTCAGTATCGGTGGCGTCCAAAAAGTCCTTCAGGCTCTCGTTCAAGAAAACGTTTCCATTCGCGACCTACTCACTATCGTGGAAACTCTCGCCGACTATGGTGCAGCGACACAAGACCCTGTTCAGTTGACCGAATATGTTCGCGCCAAAATGGGCCGTACCATCGTCAAACCTTATATGGGAGAAGAAGGAGTATTGCCTATCATCACCATGAGCCCACAGATCGATGAAATACTGAGCAATGCAATGCGTCCAGCAGAACAAGGTGGCTATCTGGCCCTGGAACCGGGTGTGGCTCAACAGCTCATTCAGTCCATCAACCAATCAACGGAAGACGCCATGGTTGCCGATGGCCAGCCCATTCTGCTGGTCACCCCGCAGCTCAGAGCGCAACTCGCCCAATTGTTGACCAGGTTCATACCGACCCTTCCCGTCATCTCTCAGGCCGAAATCCCCGCAGATGTCAAAATTCAGTCAGCCGCAACCGTTGAAATTTAGGAACGCATTATGAGAATGAAGACATTCAAGGCCGCCAATTCGACAGCCGCATTCGCCAAGGTCAAAGCCGATCTAGGTAAAGACGCAGTTATCCTTTCCAATAAAACAATTACGGATAACGGATGTAAATGCTGCGAAATAGTAGCTGCTGTTGAACACTCCCCTGTGGCCCCCCCAAGACAGGTCACCAGAGATAGCGTGGTCGACGACGCCTTGCAGGACACTGTCGGTTGGCAGCGAGAATGGAGCCAAATTAAAGGCCAAATAATGGCCTTGATGAAGCCACAAATAGATTTGAGTCGCCTTTCTCCCAAGCAAAAAATGGCCATGGAATATCTTGAAAGAGAAGATGTCAACGAGAAGGTCCTAGCCCGTATTTACTGTAATCTTCGGGACGACCCTAGTCGTTCCATCATGACTGCTTTGGATCCATTGCTCAAAGCAACTCCCTTTGAACCAATGAACTGGGCCAACAAATTTCAGGCGTTCACAGGCCCTGGCGGCGCCGGAAAAACAACCAGCCTTGTTCGGTTGGCTCTCAAAATCAAAAAAGAAAAACCTAACACTCGTATATGCCTAGCAACCGCTGATGGCGGACGCGGTAAAGGACGGCTTGTCCTTAAACATTACGCTGAACTTAGCGGTCTCGCCTTCCGTGAAATCATCACTCGTGATGACTTCGCACTTTTGCAAAAGGAATCCGGACAGTTCGACATGATATTTGTCGACCTACCAGGTCTCCCGGGCAAGACAACACTTGAAGAATGGGTTCACCTCTACGGCATGCAAAACTGCCCCGATATGTCCATGCATCTTGTCTTAAATCCATATTACAGCACCGCTCAATTTGAACGCTTTACCGAAAAATATAAAAGTGAACAACTTGCAAGCGTTATCTGGACGAAACTCGATGAAGCCTGTACATTCGGATCAATATTGAACATGGCGTGCGCCAGCGGGCTGCCGGTTTCCGCTCTTTCATACGGTGCCGGCCTAAAAAACAGCATCAAAGCTGCTTCGGAAGAAATGGTATGGAGACTTTTATTCATGCGCACCATGCCCAACGGCGACATCCAACCTTAAAGGAGTTATAGATACGCCATGAGTACAAATTTACCTCTGGTTTTCTCAGTAACCTCCGGCAAGGGCGGCGTTGGCAAAACCAACATGTCTGTTAATCTTGCCTATTCCCTCAGTGAGGCTGGCAAAAATGTTGTACTTCTTGATGCAGACCTCGGCCTGGCGAACGTGGATGTCATCCTCGGCCTCGCCCCCGAG
This sequence comes from Pseudodesulfovibrio nedwellii, assembly GCF_027923765.1. Taxonomy (NCBI): domain Bacteria; kingdom Pseudomonadati; phylum Thermodesulfobacteriota; class Desulfovibrionia; order Desulfovibrionales; family Desulfovibrionaceae; genus Pseudodesulfovibrio; species Pseudodesulfovibrio nedwellii. The sequence continues at coordinate 874,945 of NZ_AP026709.1, forward strand.
CACAATCTATTTCATCTGTTTCATGAAGACATGAACCTCGACACAATCCTGTTTGACACACCTTACGGATTCCGTATTCTTCCAGCATCTTCAGGTATTAGCGACATGGTCAGCCTCGACATGGGGCAAAAACTGGACTTGCTGGATGCTATGGATACGCTCGAAGATAACGTCGATTATCTCATTGTAGACACAGGTGCAGGCATCAACGACAATGTCCTATATTTCAATCTGGCCGTACAGGAACGTTTACTCGTCATCACGCCGGAACCGACTTCGCTGACAGATGCATACGCACTGATCAAGGTTCTCAAACTCCACCACGGTGTGGAGAGATTTCGCGTAGTGGTCAACATGGTCCAGAACAAGAAAACAGCACACGAAGTTTACCTCAAACTTCTGGGGGCCTGCGACCACTTTCTTGACGGGATATCCCTAGATTTGGTCGGCTTCATCCCTTATGATCAAAATGTTCGCAATTCGGTCATCGCTCAAACACCGTTTTGCCATAAATTTCCAAAAACTCCGGCTAGTGTCGCCGTAAAACAAACGGCGCAGAAGATTAACGCTTGGAAAGTTACACCGAACACAGATGGCAATATTAAATTCTTCTGGAAAAAACTCCTCTTCCAAGAACGATCCGTGGCTTGATCTGGAAAAGGGCGTCAAAGCTTGGGACGATTTTTCCCCGAGAGATCGGGAAAACATCGTTCGCTTTTACGCGCCCAAAATCCGAATTCTTGCCTTACGACTCAAAGCCAAGTTACCACAAAGCGTTGAACTCAACGAACTTATCAGCGCGGGCAGCCTCGGTCTCCTTGACGCTCTGGGAAAATTCAATCCCACACTTGGCATCAAATTCGACACCTATTCAGAGAATCGTATCAAAGGGGCCATGCTTGATGAACTCAGGAGAATGGACTGGTTTTCCAGAGGATTACGCCAGAAGGTAAAAGTACTGGAAGACGCAACACGCCAGATTGAACATGAAACAGGTGCTCCTGCCACCGCGGAACAACTGCAAAATCATACGGGCATGTCCGAAAAAGAGGTACGCCAAGGGCTTGAGGCTCTACATAATCAAGTATGCCTGAGCCTCGACTCTTTTCAAGAAAATCTCATGGGTCAAAAAAACATGACTGACGATGAGCCTTTCCAGTCTGCCGCATTTCAGGAGATTGTTGACAAAGTAGCCAATCTCATTGAAGAATTGACGCCGCGAGAAAAATTGGTCATATCTTTATATTATGGTGAGGAGTTGAACATGAAGGAGACCGCTGAGGTTATGGACATAACCGAAGGCCGAGTTTCTCAACTTCATTCCCAAGCATTGAAAAAATTAAGAAAAACGTTCCGAGCTCGCTATGAATGCGAGTAGAACTCACGAAAGGAGCTATTGAATGGGTTACGATACCAACATGCGCGTTCTTGTGGTCGATGACTTCTCCACCATGCGAAAAATCATTAAAAATATTTTGCGTCAAATCGGCTTTACCAACATGGTCGAAGCTGATGACGGTTCAACCGCATGGGAAGTCCTCAATAAAGACAACATCGACTTTATCGTTTCTGATTGGAATATGCCTACCATGTCCGGCATTGAACTGCTGCGCAAAGTTCGTGCAAGTGAAGAATACGCCGACATCCCCTTCCTGATGGTTACAGCTGAAGCACAACAGGAAAACATCATCGAAGCAGTCCAAGCCAAAGTGTCCAATTATATCGTCAAGCCGTTCACCCCTGAAACCCTAGGCCAGAAGATCGACAAAATCTTCGCCTAAACGTCCAGCAACAGCCGGTTAGGCGTATACAATGGTCTTGCTTGTCCCTAATGATACCGAAGACGTAACCAATGTTACTTCGACGGACGATCTTTCTGAGCAGCCAAAAGCGCAGCTTGATGATAGCGAGGCAAGCAGGGCCACGCAAAAAGTTGACCTAGACCTCGACGACGCTCCTTTTTTAGAAGACGAAGAAGAGGAAGAAGAAATAACAACAGTAGAGGAGGAAACTCCTCTCCTTCAGGAAGATGATGGCGAGCCAAAACCAGGGCTTGCCGCCCTCTTCAAAAACAAACTATTTCTCATCAGTCTGGGCGTCATACTTGTTCTTGTTGTCGTCATCATTATCCTTCTCCTGCGTGAACCTGACGCACCTCCTCCCACTCCTCCAACTTCAATTGAAGAAATTCAAACAGAAGAAGAAATACCTGTCGCCGTTGAAACGCCACAGATTCTCATTCGACTTGATCCTTTCCTCATTGAACAAAAGGATCAAGAAGGAAACATCAGATTTCTTGAAATACGTGTGTTGGTTTCTACCGAAGACGAGGGACTCTCCATGCAATTCAAGCAGGAGACCTATACAGTCAGAAACGCTTTGTTCTATTATCTAAAGAATAAGGATTTACAATTTTTATCCGATAAGAAGAATAGTGACAAACTCAAAAGTGAACTGCTGGCAATCATCAACCAATACATGGGATTTGGTCAGTTCAAGACACTGATGTTCGAACAATATCTTGTGAGGTAAGCCATGAGCCCGACTCCGCTGGATCTACCGATTCTGATATCGCAATTGCCGTATGTGCAGAAAATCGCCCATGCGGAAAAAGCAAAACCTGAAATCCAACAGCTATTGTTCGGTCCACTCATCCGTGAACAGATGAAACGACAGGAAGGACTTGTTCAACAAGTCGAAAAAAAGACACAGACAGATCCAATCGACAGAGATGGCCGCAACAATGAGCAGCAACAAGCGGCATCTGAACGCAAAAAGAAAGACAAGGACGAAGAAGATTCACCGGAAAATGGATCCTCTAATGCTTCTCCTTGGGCGGGAAACATTGTCAACGTAAAGATTTAACACTATATTCCCCACCTCAAAATAATTTCTCACAGAGGAATACCTCCATGTCCGATCTGCTCATTATCCTGTTTTCCTTCAGCGAAGTCGTTCTGCTTGTCATCGTCATTCTGTTCTTTTTACGGCTGAAAAAATCAGAAACACTATTATCAGGTCTTCAGGCTAACCAACAAGAATTTATCAAACGACTTCAATTCAATACTCAATTAGAAAACGAACTCGTTTCAACCTTTGAGCAACGCCAACAGGAATTGGTTGCCCTCAACACAGAGCTTGAAAAAAAAGCCGCATCCCTCCAAAAACTGGTCGATCTCGCCAATGAATACTGCAAATCACCCCAGTTTATGCGAGAAATAATCATCCAAGGGAACAGGACTGGCAAATCACCTGTTCAACTCGCTAAATCGACAGGCTTAAGCCTGGAAGAAATCGAACTTATCATTGACCAATCCTAGCGGATGAAGAGCAATCAATGCGTATTAAGGGATATGGCAATGGAACAGGAGGCTTCAACGGAGGCGGTAGTCGATCTGATTCATTTTGCAACAAGCACCGCCTCGGCGAAAAAATTCGTGGAAAACTGATCAAAAACATCCCAGAAAACATGGCATGGGTTGATTTCAACGGCGACCGTTTGTTGGCTCAGTTGGCAACCCCACACCCGGAAGGAAGTCTCCTTCTTTTTATCATCAAACAACTTCGCCCTCAGATCATCCTAAAAGAACTGACGGCCAGTCACACTGGTGGAACAAATGCTTTAAATCTAGCAAGTACTTTTGATACGACTCGCACGCTTTTCGAAAATCATTTTTCAGCAGCAATAAAGACTCATCGTCTGACTAAAATATCCTTTTCTTGCACTGATTTCATAAAATTTCTTGCTACAGACGCCCAATTATTTGCTTGTTACATGGATGCTGCTCATTGCGCTCGTTCCATCTCTAACTCCTTGATAAAGACAAAACGTGGTTTAATTGCATACCAACCTTGGCTAGCTCCAGAAAGCCACCGTCAAGCTACTCTTGTTAAAGTAACGGACAAACGAGCTAACATGACAGAATCTATAGTGGAATTCGATCACCCCAATATGGGACTCGTTCGCATAGAATTCCTCTACAAAGTAAAAACAGTAGCATACAAACTCAAAATGCAACGTCCTCAACACAGCCCCGCACTCATACATTTTTTATCCACTAAAAAGTATCGTGGGACCAACTTGAATCTTCAAAATTTAGGAATATCCAAACTCCCGCAAAGTGGACACGGGGGAATCATCGCGGAACTATTGTTTCGCGCATGAAGGATATTTCGAGTTATTCAAAAAAAGTACTTCCCAAGAAATGCATTGCACTCGATGACAAAAAATCTTTTGAACTTATTCTTTTTGCAATCAAAAAGCCCCGGAGCAAATACTCCGGGGCTTTTTGATTTTCTTTAAAATCAAAGTCTAGGCAACGGCTGTAGCTGGCTCCAAGATTTCGCCACCAAGCACTTCCTCGGCAACCCGAGGCTGAGTCAAAACCTTCTCTTCCAGATACAGTTCCCTGTTTTCGTCCAAGTGACGCAGGAAAGAATTGTTCAAAGCGTGACCAGAAGCGAACACTTCAAAATGGCCGCGAATTGGTGCACCAAAAATAGCCATGTCACCAACAAAATCCAGCACCTTATGACGAACGAATTCATCTTTGAAACGAAGCCCTTCCGCATTCAGAATGCCATATTCATCAAGCACCACGGCGTTGTCGAGTGAGCCCCCAAGGGCCAAACCATTTGCGTGCAGATAATCGACCTCTTTCAAGAAACCAAAAGTGCGAGCCTTGGCAACTTCCTTAGCGAAAGTATCGGGAGTAATTTCAAGTTCCATCTGTTGACGGCCGATAAGCGGATGAGCGAAATCGATAATGTAGTCGATACGAAAACCATCATGAGGACGAGCCTTGATGTATTTACCATCCTGCTCAAACTCGATATTTTTCTTGATCGCCATGACCTTACGGGCCTTGCTCAATGTGCGAACGCCCGCCTGCTTAAGTAAATAGACAAAAGAAGCCGCGCTGCCATCCATGATAGGCAATTCGCGGCCAGAAACTTCAATTTGAATATTGTCGATACCCATACCATTAATTGCGGCCATGAGATGCTCGACAGTAGCCACGGTTTCGCGACCATCACCCAGCACGGTCGCCAGACTGGTCTCAACAACCAAAGACGGCGCGGGGGTCAGGAATGTAGACCCGGAACCGTTGCGTAGCGCAAAAAGAATTCCAGTATCCTCGGCGGCAGGACGCAACACCAACTCCACCTGCTTACCGCTGTGAAGTCCGATGCCCGTACAACGGACCGATTTATGTATAGTAGTCTGAGACATTATTCCTCCGGTGATTAACCTACAATCAAAGAAAGCAAGAATGATGCCACCGGCAAACAGGTACATAAATACATAAAATAATTGTATTTATTAAAAATACAGCTTTTTAACCGAGTGTTGCTTTATCGCAACTATTTGTATTTTTACAACAACGATTTTTAATTATTGTTGCATTTCTACGATTATAACTTTTGAGCAGTGACAATACGATCATGGCCAGCCAGGTCCTTGAGCACTCTAACCCGTCCGAATTGCGGAAAGAGATCGAGCATTATTTTTTTTACGCTCTCTCCCTGCCCGCAACCAATCTCCATAAAAAAAAGACCACCGGATTTCAGTGCGACAAGCATTCCGGGAAGCATTTTTCTGACATGGTCGAGACCGTCAATCCCGCTGACTAGAGCCATGGTTGGCTCAAACTCGGTGACCTCATGGCTCGCCTCATCAAATTCAGCCTGCGTAACATAAGGAGGATTGGATACGATAAGATCGAAAACATCTTCACCAAGGATATCCTGCGTAAAATCGGCCTGACAAAAACGGATACGTTTTTCAACGCCATGTTGAATGGCATTGCCCTCAGCAACAGCCAATGCTGCAGAACTGAGATCTATAGCCACGCATTCTGCTTTTGGAAAAAGAGAGGCAATCGTTACGGCAAGTATTCCAGAACCAGTTCCGAGATCGACATAAGAAAAACACGTGTCTTTCGGATAAAGAGATTCCACTTCTTCAACTATATGCTCAGTTTCTGGTCTCGGTATCAAAACATCCGATGTGACGTGAAAATCTAAACCGTAAAATTCTTTTTCACCCAAAATATAAGCGACAGGTTCACCTGCTACTCGTCTTTCGACAAGCGCATAAATCTCCACCAATTCCTCACCAGTCACTTCTCGCTCTCGATCAATGACCAACGAAAGGCGTGAACAACCAAGAACATACCCGACAAGCACCTCGGCGCTCAGGCGCGGCGAATCGACCCCGCTCAAACGGGTTTCGCACTCTTTAAGAATATGCTGAATTGCGGGAGACACCACTGGTTCCCCGTACCAACGATTAATCACCTTGACGCTTCATTGCCTCAGCCTGATAATGGCTGATCAAGGCCTCGGTCAACTCCAGGAGTTCACCTTCCATGATTTGCGGCAACTTGTGTAACGTCAAGTTGATACGATGATCCGATACACGTCCCTGAGGATAATTGTACGTACGGATACGTTCGGAACGGTCTCCGGAACCAACCTGGCTACGGCGAGTTGCATCTTCTTCGGCTTTGGCCTTTTCCTGTTCCAACTGCAAAAGTCTGGAGCGCAGAACTTTCATGGCCTTGGCCTTGTTCTTGTGTTGAGACTTTTCATCCTGACAGATAACCACCAACCCAGTCGGTACATGGGTAATACGAATTGCCGAGTCAGTCGTATTAACGGACTGACCACCGGGACCAGATGCACGGAATACGTCGACACGCAAGTCCTCATTACGTATATTCACATCAACCTCCTCGGCCTCAGCCATAATGGCCACGGTCACTGCGGAAGTGTGAATACGTCCCTGAGACTCAGTTGCCGGCACACGCTGTACGCGATGGGTTCCAGACTCATACTTAAGCTTGCTGTAGACCTTGTCTCCAGAAATGGAAGCAATGACTTCCTTCAGCCCACCGGAACCTGTAGAGTTGGAGCTCATCTCCTCAACCTTCCACTTATTGGCCTCAGCGTAGCGGGAGTACATACGGTAAAGATTGGCGGCAAAAAGCGCGGCTTCATCGCCACCGGTACCTGCCCGAATTTCAAGGATAATATTTTTCTCATCCATGGGATCCTTGGGCAAAAGAAGCACCTTGAGTTGTGCTTCGAGCTTAGACAATTCCCCTTCAATTCCAGAAATTTCGGCCTTGGCCATCTCCTGAATTTCTGAATCTGAATCGTGCAAAAGCTCTTGATTATCTTTCAATTCCTGAGAAAATTCTTTGTACTTACGAAACACTATGACCATATCACCAAGGTCAGCGTGTGCTTTGGAAACCTTCTTATACCGTTCTTGGTCATTGAAGATATCAGGTTGGGCAAGCTCCTGCTCCAATTCTTCGTATTTAACTTCAATCTCTTCAAGCTTGCCAAACATAATTAGCACTCCTCGGGATTAACAGCGCATTGCAAAGCGGCTATAGCCACTTCGATCTGACTGTCGTCAGGTTCCTTGGTGGTCAACAACTGCATCATGAGACCCGGCCAGCACATAAGCTTGCATAAAGAATTCTTGCTGTACTTACCGGCGAACTTAATCATCTCGTAGGCCACACAACTGACCGGAATCATCAGAAAAAGTTTCATGCCAACAATATATAAATGCTTAACCATAAAATTTTCAGGGGAATAAAAAGTAAGCAGATACGGAACCAGAACTGCATACAACAAGATGGAAACGACCAAAACAAAAAGCAAAAAAGCAGTCCCACAACGTGGATGCAAACGACTATAAAAACGGGTGGAATCAGGGGTAAGATCTTTTCCATCTTCCCAAGTCCAAATAACTTTATGCTCTGCACCGTGGTATTCAAAAACCCGACGAATGTCAGGGATAAGAGAAATGGAAACTATATAACCAACAAAAACGAGCATCTTGATAAGGCCATCCCATGCGTGAAAACTCAAAGAATCCACATCACCGGCCCAACCGAGATACTCCATTCCCACAGACAAAAAATGAGGCAAAACTACAAACAGCCCCAAAGCGGCTCCAAGGGCAATAACCATCGTCATGGCGAGATGCCATGACGTCAACTCTCCACCCTCTTCCTCATCGTCCGCAGCCTGCATGGCAGAATAATTTAAAGCCTTGATGCCATTAACCATGGTTTCCATAAGCACTGGAAAACCACGAAGAAAGGGCTTCTTAAGCAAGGGATGTCTTACCATAGTAAACCACGGCCTAACATCTGTGACGATTTCCCCATCTGATTTACGAATGGCAATGGCCAGCTTATCCTTAGCGCGCATCATGACGCCTTCGATCACGGCCTGGCCGCCAACGGCCTGAGGAGCGGCCATCGTCAAAAGTCCTCGCAGATTCAAGTAGTTACCCTCCGCTAATGGGTGGTAGTATTGACAGATCGCCAGAAAATCCCAGCGCATCTCACAGGCAACAGAATTAAGTATTCCCTGAAGATTGTAAAGCCCGTCATACAATAGAATATGCCTTCGCAGGGTGGTTCACCCTTACGAAGGCATATGCTTTCGGCACAAGGCCGGGAAAAGCTACTTTTTCTGAGCGAGAGAGTTCAGATCGCCGTACTTCTTACGGAAACGATCGATGCGGCCAGCGGTGTCAACAAAACGCTGCTTGCCTGTGTAGAAAGGGTGGCAGTTAGAGCAGATTTCTACTTCCAGCTCTTCGCCCTTCGTGGTCAACAATTCAGACTCGTACCCGCAGTGGCAACGAATTTTTGCCTTGTAGGTCTTGGGATGAATATCGTTCTTCATGACTATCTCCTGTCATTCTTTTTGCGTGGAACTCGGTCTTATACGCACTGCCCCACCGGTTGGCAAGTAAAAAATCAAGCCTTTTTCCAGACAATGAAAGCATTTCATTTCTTTCGAGGACGCTTGAGGCACTTACACCATATAATATAAAGCTGCGTCAAACAGCCTCGAGAAAAATGAAAGGCGGACGCCGGAGCGTCCGCCTTGATGATCAAGCTCAGGTGCGGACTAAACGCAGCCGGTGGGCTTGGGCAGGCCAGCCATTTTACAGGCTCCCTTACCAGGTCCGGACGGGAACAATTCGTAGATCTGCTTCAGCTTGAAGCCAGTGACCTTGGAAAGAATACGGACCATCGGAGCGATGCCGTTCTTCTTGTAGTAATCCTGCAGGAAGTCGATGACTTTCTGGTGATCTTCGGTGATTTCCTTGATACCTTCGGACTCTTTTACGTAGTCAACCCACTGCGGGGTCCAGTCTTCAAATTTCTGCAGGAAACCGTCTTCATCAACTTCAAAAGAAGCACCTTCAAATTCAACTAAAGCCATTGTATCCTCCTAATGGATGTTTTTCATGCTGTACCCCCGAAACATTCCGGGGTAACCATATCCGTTTAAACAGCGATCCGCTGCTTAGATGCATTATAAAAAAACACACGGCCTCAAACCGTGCAGGGACATTACGACCACGCATATCCTTTGTCAAGCACAAGGCGAATTTCAACTCAATAAAAAAAGCCCTGCCTTAACCTATCTAAATCTCTATGATTCCAAGAGTTCATCTCGTTGCTTAAGAGCAAATTCAAGGCTTGAATCCATATCGAGAGCCGCGTTCAAATAATCAAGGGCTTCTGAACGATTCCCCATAAACTTGTGACACAATCCCAGATTGGCCAGATCATGTGGCGAACCACTATCGATATCAAGTGAAGCCTGGAAATTTTCGGCAGCCTCACTGTAGCGTTCATTCTTAAAATGAGCGACACCACGCAGGTTGAAAAACTCTTTACACTCTTTATCCAACTCAATGGCTCGATCAAGATGTCCAATGGTTTCTTCCCACTCTTCCATCTGCGACAAAGCGTATGCCTGATAAAATGCAGCCAGGGCTCTCTCTTGGTCTGCTGGCTGAAGAGGCTCTGCTTCCTCAAACTGTGCAGTTGCATACAAAGGATCTCCCATGCGCAACGCTAACAGTCCTCTGAAAAAAGGCAGGAAATACGCCTCAGGATAAACCTCGGCTAACACCTCCAACCCTTCCATAGCCTCATCAAACTCGACGTCTTCAGCCAGAATACGTCCAACAAACAAGCCAATAGACCTATTGGGAGTCCGTTCGCGAAAATCAAACCCGGGGACAACATTATAATTAGTCGTCACCATCAACTCAGGATGTCGGGTATCGACTGCATAAAGAGTATTTCCCTTGTCCTGCAATCCATTAGCGAGAGCCATCAATTCATTATATATATCAGAATTCTCAACTGTAGGAAGAGAATCCAGAGACACAACTGCCCCTTCTTCAAGCCACTGGATCTGTTCAAGTTCAGTAAATTTTGACAGCCCGGATGCTTCATACACACGGCTGGTCTCAAAATCTCCCGCCAACTGCGCGACTTCGGTTACAGCCCGAATAGCCGCCTTGGCCGGAGAAGCCGCGGTCCCGGCGGTAAACACGATTTCACTCAATGCAGGAAACGACTTCGGGTCCCACGCCACGGCTGCAACCGTGGGCACAGGGTACCCCATGGTAAAATCCTTGAGGATAAGTTTGACGCCATTGCGTTCAAAACATTCAACCAACCGGAGAAGGACCGGATCATCCAATGAATCAGGGTCAATCGTTGGAGTGGTCAACCGACTACGGTCAATCACAGCACAAACATGCCGTTCGACCAATTCACAGGCTCCCTGACAAATGGATTCTTCAAAAGTATTCCCGGCTGACGATCCGTTAAACTCGTTAAGCTTCTTGAACCAGTCTAATGGAACACATTCCTCCTGCCCGGCGCCAACGTTCAACGCAGGATGAAAACGCCATTTAACGAGATCTAGGAGACGAATCGCCTCTTGTTCGGAAATATCTTCTTCAACAGATAAAATGATCTGTTGAATATCCATTATTGTATCGGGCCACTTAGCGGCGGCTTCTGACCATGTCAATTCAGTAAAGTTTGTCGCGTCTGCCCAAAAACTAAAATAAGAAAAACGTTCAACCAGCTCCATGAGCGCGGAAGCTTCAGCCTGTTCAGGGGATGCTCCCTTCCCCATCTGCTTACGAGTGGGCATGATTTCTCGCGCTTCAGGGCCGCAGACACTGACAAAAACAGGGATACCAAGTCTGCCGGTATCCACTTGATCTGTCTCGCCAAGAACGCCTTTGCACTTATCCGCCAAGGCCGTCTTAACCCGTGCCACTGTATCCTGAGGGCTACACGCCTTATCCTGATCAGTGGTAAATTCCTTGAGACATTCCTTGAGTTCAATCACGCCTGCTTCCTCTTCATGCGGAACAAATTGACAACATTCTCTTCACCAGTCTCCCTGTCCTTATACTTGGCAGCGGATTTCATCATGGCGTACTGTTCGTTGGCCATATCAAAAAACTTCCGGCCTTGACGCTTCTGATCCATGGCAAGGACAATCTCTGCGGTCGAATTGTCAGACAGATGACTGCTCAGGAATTTCAGCAAAGGCTCAAAAGCCTCCTCTGCATAAAGAACTTCGCAACCAATGATGTAGTCAAAATGTTTTTCAACCGTATCTTCCGTAAAATCGACACGATGCAAGGTAAACTTATCTTCTACCCCATTTTTCAAAGCATTAATTTTACTAAACAGCAGAGCAAACGAATCGACATCACTTACCGTCACATCGTGACCAAGCTTTGCCAAAACAAGGCTATTGACCGCCCCGCCTGCACCGACTTCCAAAATGGAACATTCATTTGAGAATGGGAATTTAGTCAAAGTGTAGCCAAGAATAAGACAGGAAGGCCATATCTTGGCCCATAAGGGCAGAGTTATTTTCTTTCCAGCCCGAGTCTTGTCGATGAGTTTATCAAGATATTGTTGCATATTCTTGATTTGCAGTACTTCAAGAGACATACCGCCCACGTTAACCGTCTCGAATTCGACTTCACCGAACTCGCGCACAGCTATGTCAATGAGCGCACCAATAGGCTGGTCCAAATTATGAACTATATCCGCCACGTTTCCTCCGAATATGATTTGTCTCGAGAAATTGAGACTACTGATCTACTTTGTTGATCTTCTCCAGCACCCACAATGCGCCCAAAACAGTGTCGTCCCGAGAAAATTCCCAGACGACTCGCTGGTGAACGGGCTGTCCGCCCTCCCCAACCCTGAGCTGCGCATCATAAAAGACCGTGGCCGTAGTCCGACCTTCTTCCGACTTCATTTCCATCATCTTTGCATTGAGCAGCATCACCTCTATAGGCCCCTGCCCGGCTTGACTCATGGCATCGTTGAAAACTTCGTCGGAAATGAAATCCCGAAGAGACTGAAAATCCTGTTCGCCACTCGCCTGCTGGAATCGAGAATAAAAAACTTTGGCCCCTTCCAAAAATTCGGTTTCATCAAAACCATCTGTCTTGGCCGAAGGTGTGGATGTCGGTGTTGTAGGAGTCGGCCGTACATTTTCATCGGAACTCAACAAATCCCATGCCTGACGCGCCGCCTCATGTCGATCCATGGGACGAACAAGACGCCCTGCCGGGCGCTCTGAAGAATCGTCAACCGCATCCTCATTCTGATCCCGATGCCCCCACAAACCAGGACGCGTCTTATCACCACCGGAACGGCGGCGAAAGGATCTCACAAGGAAATAAGCTATGCCCGCAAGAAGCAGGATATTAAGAATACCACCGCCTCGACTTGCTGGCGCTTCTTGAGCAAGAGCAGGTGAAGCCAACATCATTAAGGAGAAAACAACTCCCAGACAACGAAAGCTCATCCGCTCAATCCACTTCGGCAAAGATACGAAAATATGTATGTGCATATACTGATATGTAATCGAGAATCCCGATCCAGGCAATCACTCAATAAGTGCCAGATCCCGAAGGACGGCATAGAGGCTTTCAACTTCAATGGGCTTGGGAAGATAGGCGGCCGCCCCGCCTTTATAGTAGGCTTTGACCACTGTTTTGGGGTCATTAAGGGCGGTAATCATAATAACCTTCGCTTCATCAGAGGACCGGACTCCGGCATCCTGTTCGATAACACGAATGTCCTTCAAGGCCTGATGTCCATCTTTATTAGGCATCATGATATCCATACAAACCAGGTCGTAAGGCGAATTTTCTTCAAGAGCCATTTTAAAAGACTCGACACACTCAACACCATCAGATGCCGTGTCACATTGTCCATAATCGGACAGCAATGCCGTCAACAACTTGCGGCTGGTAAATTCGTCTTCAACAATCAAAATACGCATGGAGTCTCCTTTCTCCCGAGTGAATTATTTCAACGACGAGAGAAACATTGGGACCATAGTCTGTAAAAAGGACAAACACAAGAAGATGATTTAGGATGACTCTACACGGCAAAGACTTGCCTCACTGACGTTTGGCACGTAGGAAGATGCACCGGTTCCATAAGCCGTCTGGAGGAAAACAAATAATGACATTTTCGGAATTGCCTTTTTTGCTTGCCAATTTTTTTGATTTTCTTGATAGCCCCGAATGGAGGGCTTGGCCTTTCAATTCGGGATACGGAGAACACCTTCTCCCTGCTGTTGCCCGCCTAGCATTCATTACAATTATTATGGGCGCTATTCTTCTTTTTCTCCGTTTCCTTTTCGGACCGGGTGGTCCTCTCAGGGATAAAGAATTGGAACAGGAAGCAATGGAAGAAACCGCTAAAGAACGCGCCGAAACCGAAAAGTTATTCGTCCAAGGTGAAATCACGGAAATGGAATACAAAATACGCATGAACCACCTTAAAGACTAATCATGCCCTTGTTCGACCACCAAGCATCACTCACAGCTTTTGCGAACAGCCATTTTAAGAGTGAAAAAGACCACGATTATCACATCAAGCTAAAATTCGAACACTCTCTGCGTGTGTGTGAAAACGCCAAAGCGATTGTTGCAGACGAAGATATAACCGGCCACGTTGCAAGCTTGGCAACTCTAGCAGCACTGTTTCACGACATTGGCCGCTTTCCCCAATATACCACATACGGCACATTCAAAGATGCCGAGTCCATCAATCATGGTCGATTGGGTGTTTTGACTCTTCGAGACCAAAAACTACCGCATGCCACGTCTAAAAAAGATCTCAGGCTGATTCGAGCCGCAATAGGTCTCCACAACGTTAAAGCGATACGGGACACGACACCACAACCATTGGCAACCATTGCAAATATCGTCAGAGATGCAGACAAGATCGATATTTTTTCAGTCATTCTGGACCACCTCGACCCTGAAACCGAATCCAAACCAGTGGTGATCCATAGCCTTATCCAAGACCAAACCAAATACTCCGACGAAGTATACCAAACAACGCTTGCAGGAGAAATCGGTGACTACAGCCTTCTACGATACAGCAATGATTTTATTCTTCTTCTGATTGGTTGGCTCTTCGTTCTTCACTACCCCACTTCTGTGCGACTTATTGCCGAACGTGGCCTTATTGAACAAGCTTTCTCAATTTTGCCTAAAGATGATAAAATTCAAACGCTTAACGAAAAATCTCACACATTCATGCGTTATAAAAATACGCGAACCCCTTGATATGATTATCATGAAGCCGTAGGTTGAACAAAAGGAGTACAGGAGCAACCATGCCGCAAAAAAAAGACAGCAAGGCGTTCGGCATCTATAATAGGATTCTTATCCTGACCAATGTCGAGGTACACGCCAAGCGTGATCTGAATACCATAAAGAGCTTTGGCCCCAAAGACGTTCAGGCATTCTCATCCGGTGCCATGGCTATTGATTATCTCTCCGAACATTCTGTTGATTTGATTTTCTGTGATTCTTCATTGAATGACATGAGCGGTCTCAAGTTTGCTCAAACCGTCAACACCAACATGAGCGGACGTCCTCTACCCATCATCATGGTCACACTGGAAAATCGTCGAGATTACGTTCTGGATTCCATTGCCGCAGGCTGTATTGGCTACATACTCCGTCCCTATTCTCTCGACACCTTTGAAAAATATCTTATTCTTGCCGATCAATTGGACAGCTATCCCGAAATCGAAGAAATGGAGCTCAAAGAAGCGCAAGAAATGGTCGAACGTGGTAATTTCGATGAAGCCATTGAAGCCTTTGAAGAACTTATTTCCTATCAGGACGAAGCCCAGAAATACTACGACATGGGCTGCCAGTTCATGGTTCAGGCCAAATATGGCAAGGCGATCGTATCCTTTAAAAAAGCGGTCAAGATTAATGACCTGTTTGCTGAAGCATACAAAGGATTGGCCGAGGCATACAAAGGCCGTGGAGACATGGAATCTTTCAAAAAATTTCTCCGCAGGGCAGCAGATGTCCACGCCCAGTTCGACAATCTGGAAGAAACAAAAACGCTTTTCATCGAAATTCTCAAATACGATTCCGACACACCCAACCCTTTCAATTCTCTTGGAGTAACTCTTCGGAAGCAAGGTGATTATCCTGGTGCTATTCACGCCTATCGCCAAGCTCTTGAACTCACACCGAGTGATGAGAACATTCATTTTAACATGGCAAAAGCCTTGTATTTCATGGGTAAATTGGAAGATGCATCCACAGAAGTCGCGGCCTCTCTCTTGATGAATCCGGATTTTCACGAAGCCAACAAACTCTATCAACGCATACACGGACAACCTTGGACGCCACCCAAGGGGGAAAAAGGGAAAACCCGCACCGTATCCGAAGGTGTCAAAGAATCAGCCAAGGATATCGGTCCATAACACCGTTGCCCCCCTCGGCTTTACTTTCTCTTTCGGGTGGTTATTGTATTCCTGCAACACAACAAATACCCCCTGGAGGTATGATGCCAAATACAATATATGATGTCACCATTCTTGGTTCAGGTCCCGGCGGTTTGCAGGCCGCAATTCATGCTTCCCGCAAAAAAGCCAAAGTTCTTATGCTTGGTCGCATAGATAACAGTAGCCTGTATTGGGCACATGTTGAAAACTATTGCTGCCAACTCAAAATATCAGGTGAGGAAATCCTGCGAACAGGACGTCAACAGGCCGAAAATTTTGGCACATTGTTCCGCGACGAAGATGTTCTTTCCATCGACCCCATGGACAATATTTTTTCGATAAAGCTTGAATCCGGCGACACAGTTTTGTCCAAGACTGTTATTATTGCCACCGGTTCCAGCCGCAACAAACTCAAAGTTCCAGGTGAAAAAGAACTCCTCGGTAAAGGCGTCAGCTATTGCGTTGATTGTGATGCAGGCTTCTTTAAAAATGAAGTCGTGGCTGTGGCAGGATGCCGAAGTGCGGCGGTACATGGAGCCGTAATTTTGACGAATTTCGCCAGAGAAGTTCATCTTTATTGCGAAAAACTCGACGTAGCCACGGCCTTGCGTGAGCAACTCGGCACGACTAGTGTTCATGTTCACGAAGGTGTTCAAATCAAAGAAATCCAAGGCGAGACAGCTGTACAATCGATTCTACTTAACGACGACTCCACGCAAAACGTCAGCGGAGTTTTCATTGAACTGGGTGCTAAAGGTGTTTTGGAACTTACCTCCATGCTCGGCGTACAACTTGATGAATCAATGAAGTATTTAGATGCTGACAAAAAACAACGGACCAATATTACAGGCATCTATGGTGCTGGCGATATTTGCGGCCCCCCACTACAAATGGCAAAAGCTGTGGGTGAAGGCTGCGTGGCTGGAATAGAAGCCGCCAACTACGCAAAAAAAATTGTCGTTGAATAATTGAAACCGGGTGCAGAATTTAATGCACCCGGTTTTTCCTAAAAAAACATAATGTCAGCCGGTCGAAATTCTTGCTACTTCTCTCCACCCTACATCGGGGGCAACACGCAACAAATATGTCCACCAATGAAGCCGGATAAAAGTGCGCGTGCGTCCGGTTCATCGTTATTGAACTTGAGAACCGCGTATCGTTCTCCACTCTTCATGAATGCCTTATGCACCGTGCATCCAATAGAATAATTTTCCTCGCTCGTATCAAAAAGAAGAAAGGTAAGCCGAACAGGCCTTCCCAGTTCTTCAGGAAAGTCCGTTAACCCACCATTCAAATAACGTACTCGAGAACAACTTGCAGACATATCCTCGACAATGGCCTGCGCAGCTTTGTTTCCTTCAACGACAATGGCAGGATATGAACACGAACACCTTGGTTCTCCACGGTCCTCGGCATCAAAAACAGATTCCGGTCCAATCAATTCTACAGTCGCTTCACATCCACCGCTCATACGAAGCACTTGAGATGCAAAACCAAGCAAATGTCCGTCAAAGACATATCGAACCAGCGCATACGTATGAAGCTTCACTCGTCGTATAACACTGTCAGGCACAGTTACATTGACGACAAGATTACCATTGGTCTTTACATTAGAGACCACGCCTAAAAAACGATCTTCAAAGGTGGAAAACTCCAAAATTATTCTGTCGCCGGATGCGATGTCCATAGGGTCCATCCTTTCACATATTCCAAAATATTTCATGGCAATCTTGCAAGCAATTATATATATGCACTCCATGCTCAAAAATATGGGAATTCTTGCATGGATCGGTTGTCTGGTCACTCTCGCCTACCAAAGTATATCCTGGACCCTCTCTGCTGCATGGCCGTCTGTAACGCTTCTTGATGTTCTGCACTCTCTCTTCGGCATCGACCTGCTAAGCTTTATCAGCAACTTACCTCTGGATATGTCGGCCAAAGCTATCTACGTATGTTTTACCACTCAACTCACCCTTTTCTTCTGGTGGCTTGGAGTCGTTCTGTTTATGACGCAATTCCTCACGCAAATCTTCATCAGAAAATAGCTTGCACGACACCCAAAATACTCCTCTGAAGTTCATCCACAAGCCATCTCATTTAAATATGCAGTGGACTTTTCACCCCCTTTTCAGCTATGAAATAGTATTACGCCTAAAATCCAGAGGTTTATGCATTGCAGAAACGGTATCTTCCCATCGCCATCGTGACAGGTGTCCTCTTTCTGATTGCCGTCGGAGGCTATATAATTCCAGCCAGTTCCGACGGTCCACCTATACGCACCCTGCTTGACAACAAGGGGGGCAAAGTTATTCTCAACCACGCAAGTCATGTTCAAACCATGCAGGAAGACTGCGGGGTCTGCCATCACACGACTGGCAATGCCCAAAATCCTCCGGCTTGTGCAGATTGCCATGCCAAAAAATTTGATGAGACCTTTACCGCAAAACATCAGAACACATTGGATGACGCGCTCTGTGTATCCTGTCATCACCTCGGTGCCACCATCGACAACTTCTCCCATGACGATCACGTTGACGACTACTCGGAAGGAGACTGTCAATCCTGTCACCATGATCCTTCAATTGAATCAGAGCCTCAAGCCTGTTCCAATTGCCACATGGACGGCAGTAACAGCGTACTGAACCTCAAAAAGGCCTCCCACACCAGATGCGCGGATTGCCACGACGACATGTATAAAGACGGCATCAAGGGATGCTCCAATTGTCATACCCGATCCACAAACGAGTTGGAACCGGCTCAACAATCGTGCAAAAGCTGTCACGACACACCAGCCGACCAACTCATTCCAACCACCATGAATGCGTTTCACACTCAGTGCATGGGGTGTCATGAAGACAATGGCACAGGACCATTCGGCGACGAAGCCTGTTACCAATGCCATATGAAATAGGGGATCACTCCATATGACCAAATTCAATTTCAGCCTCAAATCCGGCGACACCGGTCCCCTCATCAAGGCATCCAGCCCTGACATCCTGCATATCCCCATGGATGGCATGACGCCTATTATGGCAGCAGGAGATCAAGTGCTGGGAGGGACCAAAGTAGCCATCGCCAATGCTAACGACGAAGGCGATATGCACTCGCCGCTGGCGGGAATCATTCGAGAAATCCAACCCTACGCCATGCTCGTTGAAGTCCGGGGAAACGACCGGATCAAGCCGCACGAACCATGCTCTGATAGTGGGGACACGCTCCGGTCCTGGCTGAAAGACAAAGGAGTCTGCACCCGCCACCTCGTCAAGGCTGCGACATTCATCATCAACGCAGTTCCACCGGAGCCGGGTATATCCATCTATGATCCTCTACTACGCGATTACCGAAAAACGTTGGAACTCGGTCTTGGAACCGTTCAAAAAATAGTAGAACCGAACAAGATGTTTCTCGTGGCCGCCAAAGGCAACCGGGCTAATGCGTTTGCCAACTGTACGGTCATGCACGTCGCTCCCGTCTATCCGAATGGACTCGATCCACTGATCATCAAAACCGTCACGGGACAAGAAGTGCTTCCAGGAATGCTCCCGGATAATGGCACCATCCTTTCTGTCAAAGATCTCTATTTCATAGGCCGTGTCATGGAAACGGGTCGTCCTCTTACGGAAACCGTCATGACCATCAATGGAGACAATCATCTTGTCGCCGTTGGGACACCTGTAGGCTTTCTGGCTGCCAAGGCTGACACAATCATACACCCCGGCGACAGGGTCGTCATTGGTGGCCCACTCCGAGGATTAGCCGCAGTCAATCTCGAACAAGGAGTGGACAAAGATGCTTCCGGCCTCCACATCCTGCGCCAAAGCGAAGGAATGAAAACCACTGACAATTTCTGTTTGGGATGTGGTGAATGCGAACGTCACTGCCCCGCCAGAATCATGCCCGGCCTCATCAGTCGATGTGCCGAATTCAAACAGTTCAAACGAGCTGAAACATATCATATTCATTCCTGCATGGAATGCGGCCTGTGTGGTTACTGGTGCACGGCTGGACGCCCGCTCCTGCAATATATCCGGCTGGCAAAATATGAATTAGCCCTGCTGGCGGGAGCTGTACAACCTCCTCGTCCCACACCTGAAGACATCCAGAAAGGACAATCCGGAGACGAGCCATGCTAAAACAACTCCAACCTATCCTGACAGTATCGGCCCCTCCGCACGTTCATTGTGGGAGAACCATTAAACGGTATATGCTCGACACAGTGCTCGCCTTACTGCCTGCGGCAATCATGGCTGTGATTATATTTGGCATGGATGCACTCAGGGTTATGGCGTTATCCTGCTCTGTGGCAATCGCGACGGAATTCATCTGCAATAAAATCATGAAACGGGAACAATCAGTGGACGACTTCAGCGGCCTGCTGACAGGTCTCCTCTTTGCATTTCTTCTTCCTGCCTCAGCTCCATGGTGGTTGGTCTTCATCGGTTCGGCTTCCGGCATCATCCTTGGCAAAATGATCTTCGGAGGACTCGGAGGCAACCCGCTGAGTGCCCCCCTTGTCGGATGGGCTTTATGCCGCATCTCATGGGCAGACTTCATGGACACCAACACAACCATGTTGAACTCGCTACTTCCGGCTCCGCTTCAGCAACTCAAACATTTTGGCCTGGAATCAATCCAATCAATCGATTTGAGTTCGTTACTTCTCGGCCAACAACTGGGCGGACTGGGTGAAGTTCATATCGCAGCCCTGCTCGCTGGCGGCATTTTCCTGCTCGCACGTCGTCACATACGATGGTACATTCCGGCAGGGTTTATCGCAGGCTTGCTGGTAACAGCTTGGATTTATCAAATTATCGACCCGACCATGTACGCATCGCCTCTCTTTCACTTACTAGCCGGTGGCTCAATTTTTGGTGCTTTCTTTCTGGCAACGGATGCAGCATCGACTCCAGTTGGATTGGTTCCTTCCCTGCTTTTCGGCCTCATCGCTGGAGCAATGGTCATCATCATCCGAGTATATGGCATTTACCCGGACGGAGTTCCCTTTGCCATTCTGTTGGCCAATCTGTTCACTCCACTTCTGGACCGCATACGTCCCAAACCATTCGGCGGCCCATACTCATTTGAAAACACGGAGGACACAGCATGAAAGAAATGCTCAAGATGATTCTTGTGCTGTCGCTTATCTGCGGCCTCTCCGGCCTGACGTTGGCAACAATCCGACAGGCAACCAACCAACGCATTGAAGAACAGGTCATGACGTATGTGCAAGGTCCTGCTCTGGCGCAAATTTTCAACGATTACGACAACAATCCGGTCAAAGATCGCAAAATAATTGACCTCTCTGACGGCTCCATCACGATTTTTCCTGCCATAAAAAACGGCACCCTGACCGGAATAGCTCTTGAAACCTTTGGTAAGGGCTACGGCGGTGACATTGGCGTCATGGTCGGATTCAGCCTCGACGGTACAAAACTCAAAGGCATCGGTATTACCACACTCAAAGAAACACCCGGTCTCGGCGCACGTGTGGTTGAACCAGACTACCGAGATCAATTCAAGGGACACACTACCACGTCCCTTGCCTTAAAAAAACAAGGTGGCGACATCGCAGCCATCTCTGGCGCGACGATCTCGTCCACAGGCACAGTCGCCGCCGTCAACGACGCAATACAGATATTTAACAAGATTAAGGACAAACTCCCCACCGCCTGGGGATCGTAGGATATGTCATGAGCATGTGGAAAGAATTCTCCAAAGGCCTGTGGCACGATCTGCCACCTTTCAAGCTGGTACTTGGTCTCTGTCCGGTGCTGGCTGTAACAAAGACAGCATACAACGGCTTCGGCATGGGTATGGCCGTCATATTTGTCCTTGCCCTGTCCAACCTGTTCGTCTCGTTGCTCCGCAAAGTCATTCCAGCCAAAGTACGCATCGCCTGCTTCATCGTGGTGGCAGCATCGCTGGTTGTCTGCGTAGAATTACTCATGCAGGCATATGCCTACCCGCTGTATCTGCAACTCGGCATCTTCGTCCCGCTTATTGTGGTCAACTGTATTATTCTGGGACGAGCCGAAGCATTCGCTTCCAAAAACCCAGTCCATCTGGCTGTCGCTGACGGTCTTGGCATGGGTGTAGGGTTCACTCTCTCACTGACGTTCCTTGGCTCTATCCGTGAACTCTTCGGATACGGCACATGGTTCGGCCTGCACATCATGGGAGACTGGTTTGAACCGTTCACCTTTATGGTCGAGGCCCCCGGCGCCTTCGTCTGTCTCGGACTCGTATTGGCTGGCATGAATGCACTGACCAACTGGCAACGCAAGACCAAAGGACTGGAGGCCATCGAGGGCCCGGTCCACGACTGCAAAACCTGCGGCATGTGCTCAACGAAACCGGGAGTGTAGGGAGAAACCATGGATTACTTCGTACTCATCATCGCCGCCATATTCGTCAACAACATCGTGTTGGCACAGTATTTAGGTAACTGTCCGTTCATTGGCACATCCAAAGAATCAAGTGTAGCTATCGGCATGGGACTGGCCGTCGTCTTCGTGGCCGCCATGGCCGCATGTATCACATGGTGTGTCCAAAAATTCATGCTCGCCCCTAATGATCTGGGGTATCTTCAGACCATCGCCTTTATTCTCGTTATCGCCGCACTGGTTCAATTCGTAGAAATGTTCCTGAAAAAAGCGATACCACCACTCTATAAATCACTTGGCATCTTCCTGCCGCTCATCACCACCAACTGCGCGGTACTCGGTATTGCTATCATCTGCCAACGTGAAGAATATTCTTTCGTAGAGACCCTGATTTTCTCGATAGCATCAGGCTTCGGCTTCATGCTTGCCCTCGTAGTGCTGGCAGGTATTCGCGAACGACTCGACCTTGCACGCGTCCCGGTAGCAATGAAAGGCACCCCGCTCGGACTGATTCTGGCCGGTCTCATGTCCCTGGCATTCTTCGCCTTCAAAGGCATGGCCTCATAGGAGTATTGAAATATGATCACAGCTTCCGTACTCGTCCTTCTCGGCATCGGCTTTACCGCCGCCGTCATTCTGGCCGTGGCCTCCAAGGTGCTCTATGTCTATGAAGACCCACGCATCGCTCAAGTTGAATCTGTCCTTGCTGGTGCTAACTGTGGCGGCTGCGGCTATCCAGGTTGTGCAGGAGCTGCTCAGGGCGTTGTCGAAGGCAAAGCCGGCGCCACTGTCTGCGTCATCGGCGGAGATCAAGTGGCTACAAACGTCGCGACCATCATGGGCCTCGAATTTTCATCCATGGAGAAACAAATCGCCTTTGTGGACTGTACAGGCGGCACTCGCGCAGAAGATGTTTATATTTATGAAGGAGCCAAGGACTGCCGCGCTCAGCACCTACTTTACAGCGGCTCAAAGATGTGTCCCGAAGGTTGCCTCGGCTACGGCACCTGTGTAACAGCTTGCCAATTTGGCGCCATTGAAATGGGACCGAACGGTTATCCGGTCGTCGATCCAAACCTTTGCACTGCCTGCGGCGGTTGCGAACAGGTCTGCCCACGCGGCGTCATAACGATATGGGGTATGACCGCACGCATCATGCACCTCAACGAAACCACGGATTGTTTGGCTCCTTGTCGCCAACGCTGCCCCGGCCAAATCAACATCCCACGCTATATCGAACAAGTTTCACGCGGCGACTATGCTGGTGCCTTGGAAACCATCCGCGAACGCATCCCCATGCCGCTCTCCATCGGACGCGTCTGTCCTCACCCCTGCGAAGACGTTTGTCGTCGTGGCCATGTGGATGAGCCTGTGGGCATCAATATGATAAAAAGATTTGCCGCAGACTGGGAAATGAACTCGGGACAACGGCTTCCTATTTCCTGTGCGCCTGATACTGGCCGCAAAATTGCTGTAGTCGGCGGCGGCCCAGCCGGGCTGTCCTGTGCATTTTCCCTACGCCGTCTTGGACACAACCCAACTATCTTCGAATCCATGCCCGCCCTTGGTGGCCAGCTTCGTTACGGCATCCCGGAATACCGATTGCCAAAGGATATCCTTAATTGGGAGATACAGGGTATCATCGATCTTGGCATCGACGTTGAATACGAAAAGTTTTTCGGTACAGACTTTACGCTGAACTCCTTAAAGAAAGACGGCTATGAAGCAGTCTTTCTCGGAATTGGCGCATGGATGAACATGACTTTACGCATTGAAAACGAGGAAGCTAAAGGTGTTGAAACCGGCACAGAATTTTTGACCAAGGTCGGCCTTGGCATAGAAACCGGTATCAACAAAAAAGTTGTGGTCATCGGCGGCGGCAACACAGCCATCGACACAGCTCGGACCGGTGTCCGACTCGGTGCAAATGTGACTCTTATGTACCGACGCACTCGAGATGAAATGCCAGCCAACATCGAAGAAATCATCGGTGCAGAAGAAGAAAACGTCAACTATCTCTTCTTGGCTGCCCCCACACGCATTGTTACCGACGACTCCGATCACGTCACTCATGTTGAATATATCGAAATGGAACTGGGGGAACCTGACGACTCAGGCAGACGACGCCCCATACCCATCGAAGGATCTGAAACGCTCATTGAAGCCGATACCGTATATACTGCCATCGGCCAAAAGCCGGAACTTTCTTGTCTATACGAAAACGGGACCTGTGACCTTGAAGAAACACGTTGGCGCACATTAGGCGCCGATTCAGACACTCTCCAAACAGCTCTCCCACATGTCTTCACCGGCGGAGACATGCATACCGGCCCCGCACTTGTGATCACGGCCCTTGGCGAAGGCAGAAAAGCGGCTCGCTCAATCCATCAGTATCTCAATGAGGACGCTCCGCATATCTCAGCTAACACCCAACGTGAAATGATCGATTACACAATGTTCACCAACGTCCCTGATGTTGGCCTGCGCGACCGCTCAAAAATGCCAAACCTCATTGAATGTGATGAACGAACCTGCACCTTCAAAGAAATTGAAGGTGCAATAAGTGAAGCCGAAGCAAAACATGAAACCTGTCGCTGTTTGCGTTGCGGCCTAACCTGTTACAACCGTGATCTTGTCGACGGACAGGAATGTATCGTTGATGAGTGTGTGAAAAATCCGTAAAAAACAGTTGCAAACTAAAAACGTTACAGATATACATTTTTTCCCTTGAGACGAAAGTCACAGGGCAAAAAAAAGGGCGATTAACTCAGCTGGTCAGAGTGCCATCCTCACACGGTGGAAGTCACAGGTTCAAATCCCGTATCGCCCACCAGCTATTTCAATTAGTTACGAGTCGTTTGATGTGTCAGCCGCCAAGCCTACTCACCTTATGACTCACCTTTTTCTAAGCCTTTGGTTAATCGCTGGAGGCTTTTTTCATGTCCGATACCCTGCCGCAAGCTACTCGGTCAACGGTATCCAATCTCCTCTCGGCCAGAAGTCCGCTTCTTCGTGAACAGGCGTATACGCTCGCTCTTGAAATCCACATCCTACCACTTAAGGTTGAATATTTCGCTTCGCTGTGCAGCTGTATACAGCTACAGTGGAAGTCACAGGTTCAAACCCCATATCGCCCACCACTTTGTTTCAAACCAAACAGGTGCTTAGAAATTCTAAGCGTCCGTTTTTTGTTGCACAAGAGTTCCCGCCCACTATATACTCAATTTCTTGAAACGAACTCGCTCCAACCGGGACAGACTTCACTCCATCCGAAAGGTATATATCTCCATGATTGACACACATATTCAAACGATATCCCGAGAACTCTCTCTCAGGCCACATCATGTCAAAGCTGTTGCAGCACTTCTTGATGAAGGGGCGACTGTGCCTTTCATTTCTCGGTATCGTAAAGAAGCAACCGGCACCATGGATGAAGTAGGAGTGGCCGGAGTCCGCGACAGGTTAATCGAACTCGCAGAGCTGGATAAACGACGGGAAGCAATCCTCTCCTCTCTACTTGAAAGAGACCTCCTTTCCGATGAGCTCAAACGGGCTATTAATCAAGCCAAAGACAAAGCTCGACTGGAAGATATCTATCTACCCCATCGCCCAAAACGGCGAACGCGTGCGGCCATGGCCAAAGAACGAGGGCTGGAATCTTTGGCAAACACACTTTTCAGCCAACGAGGCATCGACCCTAAACGTGAAGCTGAACGGTATATAAATCAAAACAAAGACGTGGCCGACATTGAAGCGGCACTAGCCGGAGCTCGGGATATCATTGCTGAAAACATCAATGAGAACCCAAAAGCGCGAGCAGCCATGCGAACCCTATTCGTCAAACGTGGCCGATTTATATCTCAGGTAGCCAAAGGCAAAGAAGAAGCCGGAGCAACCTACCGAGACTGGTTTGACTGGGATGAACCGTTGGCACGTATTCCCGGTCACCGAGCACTTGCCATGTTTCGGGGGGAAAATGAAAAGCTGCTCAAACTCTCTTTACGTCCACCGGAAGAGGAAGCCACAGGGCTCATGCGCAGATCTATCTTGCGCGGCAAGGGCGAAGATTCCCACGAGGTAGGCATGGCTCTCGATGATTGTTATAAACGCTTGCTCGGTCCATCCATGGAAAACGAAGTGCGGGCTGAAGTCAAAAAACGGGCAGACGCTGAGGCTATTGGCGTCTTTGCTGCGAATCTACGAGAATTGTTGCTGGCTGCTCCGCTTGGGCAAAAACGCGTACTGGCTCTCGACCCCGGATTTCGTACAGGGGCCAAACTCACAGTCCTTGACGCTCAAGGCGCACTGAAAGAACACACAACCATTTTTCCCACCGGATCAAAAAGACAACAGGAAGAAGCTGGCGCAACTCTTCAATCTTTGTGTTCCAAGCACGCTGTTGAAGCTATTGCCATTGGCAACGGCACGGCTGGACGCGAAACAGAAACTTTTGTCCGCGGCCTGGACCTTGGTCTCCCTGCGGTGCTGGTCAACGAGTCCGGAGCTTCCATCTACTCTGCTTCGGAAGTCGCCCGTCGAGAGTTTCCCGATCTTGACCTGACCGTTCGTGGTTCTGCTTCCATCGGCCGCAGGCTTATGGACCCACTGGCCGAACTGGTCAAGATTGATCCCAAATCCATTGGTGTAGGCCAATATCAACATGATGTTGATCAGACGGCTCTCAAAAAAGGCCTCGACGACGTGGTGGAACGATGTGTCAACTCGGTTGGGGTAGACTTGAATACGGCAAGTCGGGAATTACTCGCTTCCGTCTCTGGGTTAGGACCTGTTCTGGCTGAAAATATCGTCAATTATCGCGACAAGAATGGTCCTTTTACCTCTCGACGAGAACTGCTCAAGGTCAAACGACTCGGCCCAAAGGCCTTTGAACAGGCCGCCGGATTTCTGCGCGTCGAAGGCAAAGAAATTCTGGACGGCAGTGCGGTCCACCCCGAGCGATATAAACTCGTCAAACAAATGGCCAAGGATGCAGCCTGCTCAGTAGCAGACCTAATCAATGATGCAACAGCCCGTGAACGAATAACAATCGATAATTATATCGCTGAAGAAGTAGGATTGCCGACGCTACGAGACATCATAAATGAACTCACCAAACCGGGACGAGACCCTCGAGCCGAATTCAGCACATTTTCATTCACCGAGGGAATCAACGATATCAAGGATCTATATGAAGGCATGAAGTTGCCCGGAATCGTGACCAATGTTACAAAATTCGGCGCGTTTGTGGATATTGGCGTGCACCGTGACGGCCTTGTTCACATAAGCCAACTGGCCGACAAATTCATACGAGATCCATCAGAAGTGGTTGCTGCAGGCCGTGAGGTCACTGTCACTGTCATCGGCGTTGACGAAAAACGCGGGCGTATAAATCTGAGTATGAAAACGCACACAGAGGCTTAAAACGACTACTATTTTATATATAAATATGCTCTCATGTAGTTATAGACTAAAAAGCAAATTGTTTGCCTAATACAAAAAACGCAACGCCAAGAATACGGGAAACATATTGCCATTATAGTTAATTCAGGCGATATGCATATTCAGTCATGTACAAAGAGAGATTGTTTGGTTCCGACATCTTGACCAAACAAGATATCATTTGATGAGCAAACCACTAACCTATTAACGCTATGCTTATTCCAAACATCTGGTTAGTAATCCCCTGCTTTAACGAGGAAAAAAGACTCCCCGTTGAAGCTATTACGCTTTTTTTGACAGAATCTCCCAAGGCTCACCTATGCATGATTGATGATGGAAGCACAGACCTCACACACGCCGTCTTGCTTACAATCAAAAAAAACCACCCGAAAAACGTAACAGTTCTCCGCCATGATACCAACAAGGGAAAAGGGGAAGCCGTCAGAACTGGTATTATTCACGGCATTACAAATGCCACATGCTCATACTTTGGATATTGGGATGCTGACTTGGCAACACCGTTCTCCCAACTCTCTCTCTTTACAAATGAAAGTAATAAAAATCCGGACTGGGAAATCCTCATGGGATGTAGACATCAACGCCTCGGTACAAATATCAAACGGAAATTAACACGTCATTATTTGGGACGTATATTCGCTACTATTATTTCTTATCTCCTAACTCTCCCTGTATATGATACTCAATGCGGTGCAAAACTATTCCGCAAGGATACGGCTGCAGAACTCTTCTCCAAGCCTTTTCTTTCCTCATGGATATTTGATGTTGAACTTTTAGCCCGCTTCATTGAAACAAAGGGACATAAATACGCACTCGACCACATCCGAGAAGTCCCACTTGAATACTGGGAAGACATCAATGGTTCCAAGCTCTCATTTGCAGCGTATATACAAGCCCTGAGGGATATCATCTCCATCAAACGCGCATACGACGTATAACTCAAGCTGCGCAAAGACATACAATGGTAAGATTATGCTGAATGGAAAAAAAGTCGTCCTCGTCATGCCTGCTTATAATGCAGCCAAGACACTCAAACGAACCTTTAATGATATTCCCCATGGCTACATCGACGAATTTATTCTGGTTGATGATAAAAACCAGGACAACACCGTCGAGATATCCAAGTCACTGGGAATATCTACCTATCTACATCAAAATAATCGAGGGTATGGAGGCAACCAAAAGACATGTTATGCCAAAGCATTGGAATGTGGTGCAGATATAGTTGTCATGCTACACCCCGACTATCAGTACACGCCAAAACTCATACCCGCTATGGTCTCCCCCATAGCTGAAGGCGTTCACGACTGCATGCTCGGCTCTCGCATTCTCGGAAAAGGCGCACGCACGGGAGGTATGCCACTCTACAAATACATTGCGAACAGATTTCTTACCTTGTTCCAAAATATCTTGGTAAATGAAAAATTATCCGAATACCACACAGGATACAGGTCCTTTTCCAAAGAGGTCTTGGAAAAACTTCCCCTGGAACAAAACAGTGATGATTTCATTTTCGACAACCAAATGCTATGCCAAACAATCTATGCGGGTTTCAAAATCGGTGAAGTGACCTGCCCGACCAAATATGAAAAAGGATCTTCATCAATCAATTTTATCCGATCCTGCCAATACGGCATTGGCGTCCTTCAATGTTCCATAGAAACATTTCTTCACCGGTTTGACATCAGAAAATCTGCCATGTTGGAACCTCTCGACATGAATAAAGAAAATTAATGTTCATGGCGATACCCATGATAAAGATATCAAGACGACTCACAAACAGTCCCCTATTCAAATCACTCAATCACTCCCTGCAATCACAGCGGGAACACCTATATGGCTAGTTCAAACAACTCCATACTCAAACGCTTCGGCTACCTTCTCTCAGCGCATTGGGTCAGAGAAATTCTGCAAACGGTTTTCATGATTTCCCTAGCTCGCCACGCAACGGAAACCTATGGCCAATTCATGCTCGCCATCAACATTGGTCAATTGCTGCTCTTTGCTACCGAATGTGGACTCAACCAACATCTTTCCACGATGCTGGCACGAAAAGAGCATTTCCCAACCCATATTCTTGGCCAAATAACCTTCATCAAATCAATTTTTATGGTTATTGGCTGGCTGGCCATGCTGGGCTTCATTTTCTGGCAAGGCTATTCAGCAGAATTACGCCTCATCATAATTATCATCGCCACGGGTATCGCATTAAACGGCATTGGCAATTCTTTCTATGTCGCCTGCCAAGTTCTCGGACGTCAAGATATCGAAGGTAAAACTCGAGGTATAGCGGCCCTAATAGGCTACGGGTATGGCATTGTCGCTCTTCTTCTCGGCGCTCCATCTGCAATCATAGCCCTATTCAAGGGATTAGAAACACTGACCAACCTCATTGTCACTCTCAAAGCATTTTGGACACGTATTCGAAAAGAACTCCATTTAAAAAATATCCATAACGTATGGCGAATTTGGCGCGAAGGTCTTATTTTTACCGCCATGGCGATTTGCGCTATTTTTTATAATAAAATCAACTTATTTTTCCTACAAAACAATGCCGGAGCCGAAGGCGTTGCCCAATACAGCGCAACGTGGCAAATCGTGGATGGAATTTCAATAATCGTCTCCAGCATGCTTCTTGGAAAAGTCCTTTTTCCGCTGTTCACCAAATACTGGAATTCCGATCGAAACCTTTTCATTGGATTAGCCCGACAATCTGCTGCGTGGCTCGTCGCTGTAGCTCTCCCTGTAAGCTATGTCCTTTTTATCGAAAGCGATCGTATTATTACCATAGCCTATGGCTCCAATTACGGCTCAGCGATTCTCATTCAAAAGCAATTGGTAGGATGCATCCTGTTTGCTTTCATTCATAACCTCGCAAGCTATTTGATGATCAGTATGAACTATCAACGCATACTGCTCGGCATGTACATTACAGGACTTATTATCAATATCACAGCCTGTATTTTCCTAACCCAATACAGCCCCCTCTCCAATGCCGCTTATGCTATTCTTTTAACCAAAGGCATCATGGCTTTGATGACAGTCTCCTTCTGTCAAGTTGCACTGGGACTTTTCACCTTCAAAAATATTTGCAAACAAGCTCTGGCAGTGGGAATTGCCGCTGCCATCCACTTCTCTTTTTCGCCAATCCTTATCAGGGAAGTTGTCGAATTCCTGACACTTATTCCTCTGTTATTCTATGCTTTCTGTCTTTATCGAAAGCAACAACACAACTTCGTCACATCAAAATAACAACACTCATTCCAATCCATTGACGTGACCTAGACAGAATTGTACATTTATTCCTGACTCATAGACTAACAACACAACTCAAACAGGAGCCGACGTGCTGCCCAATCATCCCGATTTCAATTTGCTTTACACAATTTTCGAATTGGGGATGATCTTTCATGTGGCGGCAATAGTTCTTCTGCTGCTTCTGACCAAAAATTTTCTACAACGCGCCGTCAAACGCAATACGCATTTCAAAAAAACGACACATCCACAAACTGTTCCCATCATGCTGCCCATAGGAGCCGTTACAAAACACACTGAAAAAAGTGTCCGATCACTCTTGGAACAGGAATATGAAAATTACCGAGTCATTCTTATCTCGGAAACCGACAAGGAAGAGGCCGCCGTATTAATTCGTAAGCTGTGCGCGGAATACGATCATGTCAGTCATATTGTGGCTGGCCCGTCAGAACGATGCTCACAAAAAAACCACAACCTTTTAGCCGCTATCGCCACAATACAACCAGATGAGAACATCCTGGTATTCTGTGACAGTACACATTTAGCTCGACCAGACTTTTTGGCCCGCCTAATCTTACCCATCATCATAGGGGAAACGAAACTGACTTCAGGATATCGTTTTATCCAGCCCGAAGACAACCGCATGGGTACCATCATTCAAATGATTGCGGTCATGTCTCTCCACATGCTTTATGCACTCAAACCGATCAGTCAGCCATGGGGCGGTGCGACGGCTATAGACAGGTCCACATTCTTTGAAAACCGAATTCCAGACCTATGGAGCCGCACGGTTGTTGACGACTACTCCATGGGGCCCTATCTCAAAACCTTGGGAATTCATTCCCTTCCTGTCGCTGAAGCATGTCTTGAAACCCAATTGTCCGGTCAAACCGTTTCCGGCGTATCAAACTGGTTTTACCGTCAGTTACAATTTTTCAAATTTTATACACCGCTGACCTGGATTGCCGCTTCAGTGCTGCCATTATTCTATTTATGCATGGTCACATATATTGCAACCGCCTTAATTACGCCATGTACACCAACCGCACGATTAACAGCTCTCCTTTATCTTGGCACAATGACTATCCTCGGCCTTTGGTACACACAAATTATTCCCAACGAGCTCCCACGACCCAAGAGAATCGCGGCGTTTTTCCTTTTCAACATACTCGCATCAGTACAACTCCTGCGCACTTGGACCTCCAACACTATCTCTTGGCAATCAATTGACTACCACATGAGCCTCGGAGGTGGAATAATCAGGACAATTCGACACAATTCACGGACCCAATAATGACATTACCCCGCATCGCATACGTATCTTTATGGCTCCCAAAACCATCAGAAACCTTCATTTTTCGAGAAGTAAAAACCCTCACGACACTCGGTTTACCGGTGAAGACATTCAACCTATACGCTCCATTAACCAATGGCTTGTCACCGGAAATGTCAACTTTTTCCCCCTCAGAAACTCTGGGCATAAAAAAAACTCATAAAATTGTTGGCGCATTTCTGAAAAACTTCATTTCCAAGCCCAGCCCAATATACTCTCTCTTAAAAAAAGGCCCTTTAAACAAGTGGCGTTCACTGGAAGGATTGGGAGAAAATCTCTGGGCTCTGATGGCAGGCATATACTTGGCGGGTCGATTCAAAGAAGAAAAGATTGAACATATTCACGCCCCATGGGCCAATGGCCCAGCGACTGCACGAGGTCGTGTCAAGATATGTCCGATCTTTTGAATGAACGGTAAAATATAATTCCAATTTCTTTCTGAATTAATCAATGGGATACGCTTGCCGACAGTAGCCAACCGCGAATAAAAGTCTCCCTCAAACAAAAATCCTTGAACGATATCTATGTCATTATTATCAATATACTGACGCAGCCGACGGATCATTTTGATATCGCATTCATACCGCTTACTCCCGACAACAACAACGACCCCGCTTCCCTCAAGCTCTCGTATCCGAGGCACTCTGTCTGTTGTGGAATATATAGTAACGTTGTGCCCTTTTAGGACCAACGCTTTCGCAAGGGCCATCACCTGCGTTTCAGCTCCGCCATAAACCAATGACCCTATCACAAACAGAATATTCATCATGACACCTGAAGGTTGAAATTAGTACACGCCCTTCTGACTCGAACTTCCCATTATTCCTTAAAGGATTTGGTAGCACGATGAAAGTAATTTCAATTTTGCATATCACTCACAAGTAAGACTGAAAAAAACTATCTCACCCTATAAAGGAAAGAACATCAAATACATTCCCATTAAATCCTCACCGTCAAAATCCAGCGAATTCGCCTCACAGGCTCACTCGATACCGGCCTTATCAGGAGAGTAAGAAAGAACACTTGATTACCAAGTGCCCCTTTCTTAATTATTTCATAATCATTCCAAGAAAACTCACTCAAATATTACACGAATTCCGATTTTATCTTTCATGGTACGGATATACTCAACCAACTCTTTCCCTTTTTTGCCGTCTGCCTCAATAATCAAATCGCTTTTTTCTTCAAGGAAATCGGCCAAAGTCAGAGATTCAACCAATATTCCACGTCCAAGGACGTCAATACCGGTTTCCACAGCCAGCGTACTAAATATTTTCATAGATATAGTAATAGGTTCAATATTACGAGCCTTTACTTCTTTCTGTACCGATATATCACTGCGAAAACTTTTATACGGATTGTCACGCCCCATAACTATACCGACAATACCGGGCATAGCACCACCAAGGGCAAGCCTGTCTCCATCTTTTATAAAAACATTGTCGATATCATCGACCGGTCTGTTGTTTCTAAAGATTGTCCGCACAGTCTGCTCAATAAAATTATCTTCGTATCCCAAGACGTCATGCAAAAGATTTCTCACGGACATCCTGGATGTTCCCTGAAGAAAAAATCCTTTTTGTAACAAAAAATTCCAACCTGATGCAGCCCTGGACATCATTTGTATAGTCAAAAAAGAAACATTATTCATTCTTTCCCCCACGTTGGATAAACATCTGTTTCATTAACAATTACATTATGCCCAAAAGAACACAATCGACTGTTTTTTTTGACATTAATTCTTGAAGCGGTGTATGAAAGTCTTGTTAGACAGTTTACCATTATTGCGTCAACACGAACGCATCAATATTAACAAAGCAGAGGGTAATACAATGCCTCAGATTCTCAGAATCAACTGCCGAACCAAAGAATACAGCTTTGATGAAGTCGGCCCTTACGTCAATCTTGGTGGTCGTGCTCTGACCTCCCGTCTTATCAACAAAGAAGTTCCTGCCGACTGCCACCCGCTGTCCGCAGAGAATAAACTGGTTTTCGCGACTGGCCTGTTGGGCGGTTCCACCGCTGCTAACTCCGGCCGTGTGTCCGTTGGCACCAAATCCCCGCTGACCGGCGGCATCAAGGAATCCAACTCCGGCGGCCTGTTCGCCCACAAGATGCCAAAAATGGATCTGTTGGCGATTGTCCTTGAAGACAAGCCTGCTGACGAAGCGCCTTTCTCCACTTTGTTCATAACTGATGGCAAAGTCGAATTCCGCGATGCAACCGACATCGTCGGCATGGACAACTACCCTGCACATGACAAACTGCTTGAACAGTATGGCAATAAACTGTGTGCAGCCATGATCGGACCCGCCGGTGAAACGGTTCGCCAAACCGCGACCATCCAGTTCACTGATCCTTACAAGCGCCCCGCACGTTCCGCTGGCCGCGGCGGCACTGGTGCTGTCATGGGCTCCAAAAAGATCAAGGCCATCGTACTTGATCCCGAATTTGCCAACAAGGTCAGCCCGGTTGACAACGACAACTTCAAAACGGCTCGTTCCACCTGGATCGATATTATCAAGGGCCATCCTGTCACTTCAGAGGGCCTGCCCGGTTTCGGCACCGCAGTACTCGTGAACGTTGTTAACGAAGCAGGTGCACTGCCTACCAAAAACTTCCGTTACGGTCAGTGTGACCACGCCGCTGATATCTCCGGCGAAAAAATGGCCGAGATCATCGAATCCCGCAAAGGCAAAACCACTGAAGGCTGTCATGTAGGTTGTATCATCCAGTGCTCCCAGCAGTACAACGACGCCGATGGTAATTACCTGACCTCCGGTTTCGAATACGAAACCATTTGGGCTTTCGGTGCAAACGCACTGATCAAGGACTTCGACGACATCGCCACCATGGACCGCATCTGCGACGACAAGGGTATGGATACTATCGAAGCAGGAAACACCATCGCTGTGGCCATGGATGGCGGCATCCTCCCTTGGGGTGATGGCAAGGCCGCCATTGAATTGCTCAAGAAAGTCGGTACCGGCGACCCCATGGGCATGATCATCGGCAACGGTGTTGAGTTTGCTGGCGGCGCATTCGGTGTTGACCGTCTGCCCACAGTCAAACGCCAGTCCATGCCCGCCTATGATCCGCGTGCGGTCAAGGGTGTCGGCGTAACCTACGCAACGACGGCCATGGGCGCTGACCACACCGCCGGATATGGTGTCACTGCCAACCTTCTTGGTGTCGGCGGCTCCATCGACGGTCTCAAGAAGGAAGGCAACATTGAGTTGTCCAAAAACCTTCAGGTCGCCACTGCCGCCATCGATTCCATGGGTTTCTGCCTGTTCGTGGCATTCGCTGTGCTGGATTCCGACAACGGAGTCCAAACCATGGCCGACCTGGTTCAGTCCTGGACCGGCAACACCTTCACTCCTGACGATCTGATCGCTCTTGGTGTCGGTGCCATGAAGGATGAACAGGATTTCAACGAACGTGCCGGTTTCACCAAGGCAGACGACAAACTGCCCCGTTTCTTTGAAACTGATCCACTTCCGCCTCACAACGTCACTTGGGATTACGACGAAGACGAGCTTCAAGCCGCCAAAGTCTAAAATTCCCCTATCGTAAATCAAAGGCCGGGAACTCGTTCCCGGCCTTTTTTTTCGTATGTTGACCCACTCACTTCAAATGACTAGATTGGACATATGGGAATAGAACTCAAATGTTTTGCAACGTTGGCTAAGTTCCTGCCTGAAAATGGCGACGATTACCCGATTGAAACGGGGGAGACCGTCAGGTCACTCGTCGGCAAACTCGGCATGCCTGAAAAAGATGTAACACTCATATTCATTAATGCGGTCCGCTCCAATCTGGATAGCGAAGTGAATAATGGCGACAGGGTTGGCCTGTTTCCACCGGTCGGTGGAGGTTAAAACGTGGCAGGGATTCTGGACAAAATCCATGCATACGCCCAAAGCTCTCTGTTACCATGGGGAGAAACGGGTACCATTATATCCAATGAGGCCATCTCCATGCTGGCCCAACAGAATACTATACCCGGTCATGTTGTTGAGCGTCAGGCATTAGCAAAAAGCATTTACCCTCTCAGATATCTACGAAACATGCAGTCCATTACAATCAAAGGACAACAACGCCTTCTGGAATCCACCGTTGCACAAGTTGGCCTTGGTGGACTTGGCGGCAACCTGCTTGAACAATTCCTGAGAATGGGCATCGGAACCATTCATGCTGCTGATGGCGACCACTTTGAAGAAAGTAATCTTAATCGACAGGAACTTTCCACGCTCAACACTCTCAACCAATCCAAAGCGTACGCGGCGATCAAAAGAGCCGAGAAGGTCAATCCGTCAGTAGAATTTTCTGCCACAGAAGAATTTCTGACTGTAAACTCATTACCCGACTTTCTGGCTGGAGCTGATATTGTAATTGATGCTTTGGGAGGACTGGAAACACGCCTTCACCTGCAACAATCTGCTGCTAAAGCCGAAGTGCCACTTATCACAGGAGCTTTAGCCGGCTGGACAGGGTATGTTAGCGTGGTCATACCTGGCGAAATTGGTCCGGCAGACATCATGGGCGTTAACAACGAAGCAGAGGGCATCCTCGGTTGCCCAGCCCCTTCCGTCATGTTGATTGCATCACTTATGGCGGCTGAAACAATAAAGATTCTCACCGATACCCATCCAACATTACAAGGCAAAATGCTTGTCGTAGACCTTGCTTCATCCACCTTTGAAACGGTCATTCTGTAATTTATCGGTGCCGTATCACAAGCGATTATGCTTCCGTTGACTTAATATTAAAGTTCCTGCATATACTTTTTTGAACAACAATTCATGTGAACAATCACTTAATTAATATATAGCCTTGGCACTTTACCATGACAAAAGAACTAGATACAACACTTCGTCTTCGCATATGGCTTGAACAAAAAGACAAGACCTATATTGGCATTGGAAGCACGCTGCTGCTCAAACATGTCGAAGATCTCGGTTCTCTTCGAAAAGCGGCCGAAGCGCTCGGGATGTCTTACAGGCGGGCTTGGGGTAAACTCAAAAATGCTGAAGAACGCATTGGCCAACCTCTGGTTGAAAAGACCAAAGGTATGGGACAACGATTCAACCTGTCTCCTTACGGCAAAGAGTTGATGGAAAAATTTCTGAGCTTCTATCTCGATGTTGAAGACTATGCCACCAAGCGGGCTGGAGAACTCCTGGAAATGGATGTCAAAAAATCCGGCGAATTCTATCGTGACGACACGCAATAAGCGTCACACACTCACCATCAATTAATTTTGTGAATAACAACAAACATCGTACTAACAATTGTCAAATAAAACCCTACCTTTGGAGGATACAATGAAGCGTTTACTTCTCATTTCTCTCACACTCATGCTCACTGTCGCCCTGGCTGTACCTGCTCTGGCCGGCAAAACACTGATGATGGCAACAACGACCAGCACCGCCAACACCGGTTTGCTGGACGAGCTGATCGTTCCGCAGTTCTTAAAAGACACTGGTATTGAAATCAAATTCGTTGCAGTCGGCACAGGTAAAGCCCTGAAAATGGCTGAAAATTGTGATGTCGATATCGTTCTGGTTCACGCCCCTGCTTCCGAAAAAGCATATATGGATAAAGGCGTTCTCATCGACCGTACTGAAATCATGTATAATGATTTCGTCATTATCGGACCTGCCGCTGATCCCGCAGGCGTGAAGGGCATGAGTGTTGCCGAAGCGTTGAAGACCATCGCAGCCAAGAAGGCTTCTTTTGCCAGCCGTGGTGACAACTCCGGTACCAACAAAAAAGAACTTTCCTTGTGGAAAGCAGCCGGCATGGCTGTTCCCGAAAAAGACGCATGGTATGTCCAGACTGGTCAAGGCATGCTCCCGACCATCAATATCGCCAATGAAAAATCCGGCTACACCATGACTGACCGCGGTACTTTCATCAAATATGCAGACAACAATGGTGGCAACCCGCCGCTGATCGTTCTGGTGGAAGGCGACAAGGTTCTGTTCAATCAGTACAGTGCGTTGGCCGTGAATCCCGAACACTGCAAAGATGCTCAGTATGACCTGGCCAAGCAGTACATTGCATGGATGGCTTCCCCCGAAACCCAGAAAGCCATTGGCAACTTCAAGCTTTTGGGCAAGAAGCTTTTCATTCCCAACGCAAAGTAGATAGAGTATGGTAATCCACCGGGGGAACGGACTCCCGTCCCCCCGGTCAAAAAAGGATTGTGAATGGACTATCTGCTTCAAGGTTTTCTTCAAGGTTTTGTTCTCCTCTTCACCGGCGACCCTGAAACTTATTCCGCAATCTGGGCAACAGTGGGGGCATCCTCTCTGTCCATGTTTTTCAGTCTTACCATCGGCGTTCCGCTCGGCTTTTTTCTTGGCCACAAAACATTTTTCGGGAAACGAGTTCTCAGAACCATCGTAGACACACTTCTGTCATTCCCCACGGTTGTTATTGGTTTATTAGTCTATGCTTTCCTGACAAGACATGGTCCTCTGGGCGGGACAGGTCTTCTCTTTTCCATACCAGGGGTTGCCATAGGGCAAACTTTGCTCGGCCTGCCCATCATCATCGCCATGACCGCAAATGCGGTGGAAAGCTTGGACAAAAGACTTCCCATGACACTCATCACACTCGGTGCCAATCCACGACAGATGCTCTGGGCCACTGTTATGGAAGCACGATTTTCCATTATGCTCGCCGCCATGGCCGCTTATGGCCGCATCGTGTCGGAGGTCGGCATATCCATGCTCGTTGGTGGCAATATCAAATGGCATACGCGAACCATCACCACGGCTATTGCACTGGAAACAGGTAAAGGGGAATTTGCTGTAGGGATCGCACTCGGCATTGTCCTGCTTGCTGTGGCCCTCCTCGTCAATGTTGCAGCCACAGGCCTCAAAAAGAAGGCCGTCCAATGAAAACTCCCATCATTTCCCTGCACAATGTTCGGCAAATCTTTTCTGGCCGACAAGTTCTCAGCATCGACAAACTTGATATCAATCATGACGACATCATCGGCCTGGCTGGTCCCAATGGATCTGGCAAATCAACGCTGCTTCGTATACTTGCATTTCTCGATGCCCCGTCTTCAGGTACTCTTTCCTTCATGGGAGCAAAGACCTCAACCAAACCGGGTGCAGTACACCGTCAGGTCACATTGCTTGTTCAGGAACCGTATCTACTTAAACGCACGGTCCATGCAAATGTTGCCTACGGACTCAAGGTTCGCAAAAAATCAGACATTACAACAAAAGTGCATAACGCCCTGATTGAAGTCGGGCTAGACCCAGAATCCTTTTCATCAAGACACTGGTTTGAACTCTCAGGTGGCGAGGCACAACGAGTGGCTCTGGCTGCCCGTTTAGTCCTCAAACCCAAAGTTCTTCTCATGGACGAACCCACGGCCAGCCTAGATGCCAAAAGCGCTACCCTTATTCGACAGGCTGCACTCAAAGCTCGCACAAACAACGGGACAAGCCTCGTCGTTGCCAGTCACGATCTCGACTGGCTCGGCAAGGTCAGTGACCGTATTATTCATCTTGAACACGGCTCTATTGTTGAGACATCATAGCTTTCCCCACGGAGATACGACATGAAAGCAATATCTATAGTCGGACCAAAAAATTCCGGCAAAACAACGCTTGGCCTCGGACTGGCTCATCACTTCAAGGCTTCAGGCCTGACTGTCGCTGCTGCAAAATTCAGCCACCACGGATTCGACTGGGCTGACACCGACACAACCCAATATGCGGAAATCTGTGACGCAGTCGCTGGACTCAGCCCCGAGGAAACCTTCGTCAATTGGACAGACCGACGATTTCTTCCTGACATCCTGCCCCTCCTGACCGCCGACGTTCTTATTGTTGAAGGCGGTAAATCTCTAGGGTATCTTCCTCGTATCCTCTGTTTGAATGGCGACCTTGCCGACGGAACTGACTGGCTCATTCCTGATCTCGCAATCGCCACATATGGCGACACGAAGCTTGAGGGTGTCACCGCTTATGACACCATTGATTCTCTTGCAGAAGCCGTTCTTGAAAAAGGATTTTTCCTACCCGGTATGGACTGTAAAACATGCGGCAGACCTGATTGTCATACTCTGGCTGCCGAAATAGTGGCTGGGAAAACGACTACCAAGGCATGTCTCGCCATGCACAATTCCATCAAAGTAGACATAAACGGCTCTGCGGTAGGAATGAAACCCTTTGTCGAAGACATCATTTCCGCCTCTATCAGGGAAATGATCAGAACGCTCAAGGGATACTCTCCGGGCAAAGCAACCATCAAACTGGACGTATAACTCATGCGCATTGTTCTTTTCGAGCCGGAAATTCCACCCAATACCGGCAATATTGCTCGATTGTGTGCGGCGACAAAAACACCACTTCACCTCATCGAACCGCTGGGATTCTCTGTTGATAACAAACACCTCAAACGAGCCGGCCTGGATTACTGGCCTCACGTGGATGTCACTGTGCACCCGAATTTCGCCGAGTTCATGAACCGGGTGCAACCTCCGCGCCTCGTCATGGCCAGTGCGAAGGCCGCAACGCCACACCATCGCTTCGAATTCATGGCAGACGACGCCATTGTTCTTGGACCTGAGACTCGTGGACTTACACCCGAATTCATGAAAGGATATCCTCAAATTCGCATTCCAATATGGGGTAAAGTCAGAAGCCTGAACCTGTCGACTGCCACAGGCATCCTTCTTTTCGAAGCCTTGCGCCAGACGGATGGAATCATGGAAGACATATCCATATCTTGAAATTTATATCCACGCCCTGTATTGTGCCTTTGCTGAACAAAACACATGACTTTCAACCCGAACACTTGGGATAGAATATACCTATGAAACTTCTCGTCACAGGCGGCTGCGGCTTCATCGGAACAAACTTTGTCCGACTCATGCTCGCCAAGCATCCAGACTGGTCCATCATCAATCTGGACAAGCTTACCTATGCCGGAAATAGACTCAACCTCATGGACCTTGAACAAAACGAAGCCCGTTACACGTTTGTTCAAGGAGATATATGTGACCGCGAACTAATCATGGACCTCCTTGCAGATCAATCCATCGATGCCGTCGTCAACTTTGCTGCCGAATCCCATGTGGACCGTTCCATCAACGATCCATCTCCTTTTGTGACCACCAACGTGGGTGGAGCACAAAACCTCATGGAATGCGCCCGCCAACGAAATATTGGCCGTTTCGTGCACGTATCCACAGATGAGGTGTATGGAACCCTTGGCAAAACAGGGAAATTTACTGAATCCACACCGCTCGCACCCAATAGCCCGTATTCATCAAGCAAGGCCGGAGCCGATCTCATGGCTCGCGCATACTTTGAAACTTACAGATTTCCCATCTTGGTCACCCGGTGCTCCAATAACTATGGGCCATATCAATTCCCGGAAAAACTCATTCCGCTCATGTTTCTCAATGCTAAGGCGGGCAAATCACTTCCTGTCTATGGCGATGGAATGAACGTCAGGGACTGGATCTACGTCGATGACCATTGCCTCGGAGTTGAACTGACCCTGACCAAAGGACGCGAAGGACAGGCATACAACTTCGGAGGTGATGCCGAAGAGGCCAACATCACAGTAATCAAAACCTTATTGTCTCTTTTAGGAAAACCGGAATCACTGATCACATATGTCACAGACAGACCTGGGCACGACAAACGTTACGCCATGGACTTTTCTCTGGCTCAACGGGAACTCGGTTTTGCACCAACACTGAATTTTACAGACGGTCTGAAAAAGACCCTTGATTGGTACGAAGCCAACACGGAATGGCTTGAACAGGTCCAAAGCGGTGAATACCGCACATTCATGGACTCATGGTACGAGGAACGCGCCTAATGAACATAAAAGGACAAACCGTTGCCGTCCTTGGTGGAAAAACGGGCCTGCTCGGTCAAAGCTTGTGTTCTGCTTTTGCAGAGGCAGGAGCGCACCCAATAGCGCTTTCCAGTAAAGACTGCGATATCCTCGATCCTCAATCCGTAGAAGAAATACTAAATAAGGAAGATCCCGATATTCTGATTAATGCGGCTGCTTACACGCAGGTGGATTTGGCAGAAGATGAACAGGAAAAGGCCTTCGCTCTCAACGCCACAGCACCACCTCTTTTGGCAACCTTGGCAGCGAGACGATCCATTCCCTTTGTTCACTACAGCACGGACTTTGTCTTTAAAGGGGATAAGACGTCGCCGTACACAGAATACGACGAAACAAGCGCATTTTCAGTATACGGCATTAGTAAGGCAGATGGAGAACGAGGACTCCTCAAACTAGGCTATGAGCGCACACTCATTATACGAATCTCCTGGTTATTCGGACCGGGTCGAATCAACTTTGTCGAAAAGATTCTCAATTTATGTGATACTCACAACACCCTGACAGTCGTCGAAGACCAATTTGGCTCTCCATCATATACGCCGGACATCGCGACCGGCACTATCAAGCTGTTAAAAAAAGACGCCACAGGTATCTTCCACCTGGCTAACTCCGGCCAGACATCATGGCACGGACTGGCCAGTATGGCCGCAACTCTAGCGGGGAAAAAAAACTCTGTAACCCCCGTGTCGTCAAGCGAATATCCAACCAAAGCTGTCCGTCCGCGCTACTCTGTGTTGGATATATCCAAATACACACGAACAACCGGTATGACTCCTCGTAGATGGGAAGATGCTTTAAAAGAATATGTTCAGAACGAATTAGGCATGCACTCCGAGGAATAACTTGATGCCTACTGCATCAAATCCCGCACCCGCATATTCGCGTCAATCAAACGTTCTGACAAAAGGTTGATCAGAAAACGATTAATAGCGGTCACAAGCCGAGGTGCCCGATTTTCAATGGCATCAAGTTTTGCCAAAGTCATACGGTACAACACACAGTTCTCCGCAGCTCGAATAGTGGCAGAACGCGGTGCCAAAGTATAAATCCCCATTTCGCCAAAGACAGCTCCCGGGCCGACTTTTTTCAACCGCAAGATCTTGCCGCCTTCCATTTCCAGTTCAACATCGAGTCGACCTGACTCAACAAAAAACATGGAATCCGACACATCTCCCTGTCGAAATACGGCTTCACCGGGTTTTGCGACTTCTCGTTTGAGAACCTTCATCAAAGCCGGAATATATTTTTTTTCTGGGAATATTGGAGCCAAAAGTTCAGACAAATTCAACTGCTTGAGTTCCAGCATATTTTCTTCATCAAGCACACGGTTTTCACACCATTCCAAAGCATAATCCAAATTAAGAAACGACTTGAAA
This sequence comes from Pseudodesulfovibrio nedwellii, assembly GCF_027923765.1. Lineage (NCBI taxonomy): Bacteria > Pseudomonadati > Thermodesulfobacteriota > Desulfovibrionia > Desulfovibrionales > Desulfovibrionaceae > Pseudodesulfovibrio > Pseudodesulfovibrio nedwellii. The sequence goes on from NZ_AP026709.1 coordinate 918,303, forward strand.
ACACCTTCTTGATCACCAACAAGTCCAATCGCTTCCAAATGCTCTTCGAGTTCCAACGGGGCGTTGGTAATAATGAGTTCCATATCATACTCAGCGACCAGAATCCGCAGCTTGTCAAACCCGATACCCGCTGCCGAGGCAAACCCACTCACCAATTTGAAATCCAGAATAAGGTACTCCACCGGCAACTGATTCCGATCATCGATTCGAAAACGCACATCCTTGAGCAACCGCTCCATGGCCCCCAGAAAAAGGAATCCCTGCAACCGCATAATATGGATATGATCCCCATATTCCTTGAGTGTCCGTTTTTGAATGGATGCACGATCAACATTACTATTATGATGAGCACCAGACAGGACGTTACGAACAACCCCATCCTTGCTGGCTCTGCTCACTGTAACCATAAGGGCCAATGCCACACCAAAACCAATACCTTCCAAAAGCCCCAAGCACAACGTCGCCAAAAAGGTCAACCAGAGAAGCCAGATATCTGATCTACCAGTAAAAGCCGTCCGAGTTCGGAACATCCAGTCACGAATCAAATCTAGACCAGCATAAACAAGCAATCCTTCAGGGACGAATCGCGGAATCAAGGGCAGAACGACGTCTGCACAACAAAAACCAACGCCACACACCAAACCGGCCACGATACCCGCGATAGGACCACGCCCACCTGAAGCATAACTGCCGGAGCTTCGCCCATAGGTAAGCGAAGCAGGCATCCCGCCACACAGACCGGAAATAATATTAGTCAAGCCAAGTGCACGATACTCCATATTAAGATCACTTTCCCGGCCTCGCAAAATTTCCAATCGAGTTGTTCGATACATGACAGTCAAAACGGCCAGCACGACCATGGCGCCTATATACAAACTGTTGGCCTTAATAACCGCCCACTGAATATTATGAAAAAACAACTCTGAATTCAGAACTTCGAAAGGGTACACCATTGTCGGCCCTTCAGGAAAAGCAACGGGAACTGCTAAAGCTCGAAGAGCATCGGTTCCGCCCCAAATGCCAGCCGCATACCCAACCCCTGATGCAACAAGAATCATGGCCACCAGAAAAAGTGAATGCTTGGTCCGACACAGAGCGAGAAAAAGTACAACGCCAAAAACAAGACTGGGACCTATAGTCCGCAATGTTCCACCTGCATCAAAATCATTCGCAAAAGAGGTGATCACGGTATACGAATTGCTCCAATCAAGCCCCAAATGACCGATCCAATCAAATGCTCCCAAAAGTACAATAATACCGACTGCGCCAATGACACCGCCGATGATTTGCAACGGGATATATCTGACATATTCACCCAGTCGAAATTTCGAAAGGACAAGAAGGCTCAAACCGATAAGCACGGCCGCCAGTGCCACGCCGGCCAACAGAGTAGGAAGAACAAGCTCGGCAGACTCCATAGCCATAGTCCGATACATGCTCCCGACAAATAAAAAAATAACGGCTGTGAGTACTGTTTCCGGTCCGACCAATCCAAAAGGGATTCTCGAAAAAAAAGCATTGAAAATACTTCCGACAATCACACCAGTAAGAGCCGTACCAATAACATATGGTAAGAAATCGTAAGTTCCAGCATTGGCAGAAGCGAGCAAGGAAAGTGAATACACAAAAAACAATGCCAAAACACCCGAAACGATGCCGGCATATAAATTAAGCATAAAAGATCCCCTGAACAACCGCCAACGGTCAGGATCTTTCACGTGATCGATGCTCTCTGAACTGCCATCAAACTGAGCGTCCCAGACCTGCGCTTCTTCAACTTCGGCGAGGTCACTGACATCAACATCACTCTCATCAATTCCCAGCACACCCGACACTGGAACAAGTGAAGCTCCGCACTTGGAACACACATCTTCATGCCCGGCATCCTGAACATGCCCACACTTGGCGCAAATCACATCATCTGAATCGTCCAGTTCTACAGTCACATTCTGATTGTCGAGATCAATGAATTCTATAGGAGTACCATCGCCACCAACTGATTCCGGGACACCAGTTGTTACTGAAGAGTCATCCTCTTCAAACTCCACGTCATACGGAATTGGTTCCTCAGGAAGTTGGTCCAGAATAACTACACCATGTCCGCAATCAGGACACTTGGCCTTTTTTCCAGTCAACTTGGCCGGAACCTCGCGCTCATAGCCGCAGGAATCGCATTTGAAAATCGCCACTATCTACCACCAGAACCCATAAGATATACAGTAGAGCCGGACCACTACTCCGGTAAGAACATTGTCTCAGTCTTTTAAGTACATACGTGAAGCACCGCACGCACGCAAGCTGTCCAACGATTTTCTGCCGTAGAACTTTTTTCATAAAACACATCGCAAGGTATAAAGTTCTCCATCTAACCGTCGATAAGATGTGCACGAGTAAGGTGTAATGTGCACACGGACCGTGCCGACTCCCCCGTTTAAAGCGATATCCCACGGAAGGGACGCAATATGAAGCCAAACACCGTTTCTATAATAATTTCCGATCTGGAAACACACAGCAGTCTCATGCGACTGCTGCATTCCATTTCCCGACAGTCCACTGGACTGGAAGATATGGAAATTATCGTAATTGGCAACGGAAGACACGCACCATCCGATCCTTCCTTATGGCGAAATGTCACCGGCATCGACGCAATACGTCTCGAAGAAATAGACTCTTCCATCACTTCCTCAGCGGCCAAGAATATGGCAGCAATACGCGCTAACGGTGACAAGCTCATATTCCTTCACCCAGACTACCGTCTTGACCCCAAATACATTACCACGGCCCTTTCTGTTTTCGATGACCATCCCGAAACTGACATTATGTACTCGGACTATATCCGACTCGCTCCGACTGACAAAACCGGACGCCCCGGAATTATCCAACTCCCCGCCTTCCGTGAAGGATTACTTCAGGCACGAGGATTTCTCGGGCCAGCGGTATTGTTGACACGTAAAGCATGGGAAAGCACACTGGGTTTCAGAGAAAACACTGCATATTCCGACTGGGATTTATGGGTGCAGGCCGCACTGGCCGGAAATAATTTCTATCATGTGAACTACCCTCTGGCTTCCTGTGAGCACCATAAGGTTTCATTCAAGGAACGCGCCGAAGATGGCCGATGCAAAGCAATGATTGTTATCAATAACCAAGGGTTCTTCCATGAGCACATCGTGCGTTGGGCTCTCTCCTACCTGCGCGGCAAATCCTGGGCCGAAGCATATAGCTTCATGACTATTCCCGGCCCCATTGATGTTACACGAATGATGCACGACCACGCCATAAAGACTATGGGTGTGGACGTCATGACAAAAAAAGCTGTTCAGCAATTTGACCACGCAGTGACAAACACCAAGGTTGCCCTCTAAAAAAAGGCCACCCGAAACCGGATGGCCTTTGCACATATTTTTCTACTTAATTTCTACAACTGAATTCCGTTCTCCATCAAATCCTGCTTGAGCAATTCACGAAGTCTTTTGGCGATTGGGCCGGGCTTAACATTGTGAATAGGCTTGTCATTATACCGGACAACCGAAATTGCATCGCCAGTCGTACCGACAATAATTACCTCTTTTGCCATCAGAATTTCTTCTTCACGAATGCCCCGGAAAATGACAGAGACATCGTCCTTTATCAGGTCCACGGCCCGCAACATGGTGGTGCCGGGTAAGGCATTGGTGAATTCAGGGATAATCAACTTACCATTTTCATTAACGATACAGACATTTTCAACAGCCCCTTCGGCCAGAAACCCCTCATCATCGTAACAAAATGGATAGTCATACCCTTTCTCTGTAGCCTCACGTTTCATCAAAACGTTGGGCAAATAATCAATGGATTTGATAGTCGCCAAATACGACTGCTTGGCCGGAATCGATGTTTTGAATGCGGTCACACCGTTTTCATAAGCCGACTCGGTTTTGATGTAGAGATCATAAGCCACCACATAAAGGCTCGTTTCAGGACACTCCACAGGATCTACGCCGAAGCCTCCCGGTCCACGCCCAATCATCACCCGCGCCATACCGGTTTCACGACCTCCAGCACGACAGACTTCCATGACTAACTCGCTGATTTCTTCCCAGGAACACGGGGGTTCCATAAAAATGGATTCACAGGAACGCTTCATGCGCTCCATGTGCGCGTCAAGCTGATACAACTTGCCGCCAACAAACTTCATGACCTCAAAAATACCATCACCACGATGCACCAGATGGTCATCCCACGGCATGAGCATAACTTCAGGGTCCAAACAAATCATGCCCACACTGTGATCGTAAAAGGCGTGAACTTTACCGCTAACAGGCCGTTCGACAGCTGTCAGGGCATCTATATAACCTTTGGAATCGGTGACTTTTACCACAACAAAATCCTTTTAAGGTACGCGAACCAAATCTCGTTCAATCAGAGTCTCAGCGATCTGGACAGTGTTCAATGCAGCACCCTTGCGAATGTTATCGGAAACAACCCACATATTGATGCCATTCTCAATGGTCTCATCCTCACGGATACGGCCGACATACGTCGCATCGTCACCCGCTGCATTGACAGGCATGGGGTAGGCGTTCTTCTCAGGATAATCTTCAATAATAATACCAGGGGATTTCGCTAATAATGAACGAACATCGTCCGCGCTCAACTTTTCCTCGGTCTCAATATTCACGGCTTCGGAATGACCGTAAAAAACCGGGACACGCACACACGTGGCGGTCACTTTAATAGTCGGATCACCCATGATCTTAACAGTCTCATGGACCATCTTCATCTCTTCTTTGGTGTACCCATTGTCCATAAAGACATCGATATGCGGGAGGCAGTTAAAGGCAATCTGATGCGGATAAACATCAGCAACCACAGGTTGGCCAGACAAAAGTCGACGCACCTGATTTTCCAGCTCTTCAATGGCTTTCTGCCCACTACCGGAAACGGCCTGATATGTAGAAACAACAACGCGCTTGATCCGCGCTTCATCATGAATGGGCTTGAGAGCCACCATCAGTTGAATGGTCGAACAATTGGGGTTGGCAATGATACCCTTATGCCAATCGAGATCCTCCGGGTTCACTTCGGGAACTACCAAAGGGCATTCGTCATCCATGCGCCAAGCAGCAGAATTATCTACCACCACACAACCTGATTTTGCAGCAATAGGAGCATATTTTTTACTGGTTTCACCACCTGCGGAAAACAACGCCAGATCAACACCCTCGAAAGAATTCTCTGTCAATTCCACGACAGACAATTCCTCACCCTTGCAGGTCACTTTCTTGCCAACGCTTCTCGACGAAGCCAAGGGAATGACCTTGCTGTAAGGGAAATTACGCTGTTCCAAAACCTGCAACATTTCCTGACCAACTGCGCCTGTTGCGCCACATATGGCCACTACCAGATTCTTATTCATATCCTACTCCCAACTCTAAAACTTTAAATTCTGTCCGATTTCGAGACACGCCTTGGTCTGATTAAGCGTATACAAATGAACGCCCGGCGCACCACCGTCGATAAGTTCCTGTGCCTGCCTTGTCGCGTAATCAATACCCAACCTATATACGGCATCATCCCCGCCCTCTTCGTGGGCTTTCTCAAGACTACTGAGAAACTTCCCGGGAATGGCAGCGCCACACAACCCTAAAATAAACTTGGCAGATTTAAGAGTCATGATAGGCAGGATACCAGGAATAACTGGCACGTAAGAACCAAGAGCCTTGAGTCTCTCAACGTAATCAAAATAGACACGGTTATCGAAAAACAACTGCGTCACCAGAAACTGCGCCCCCATCTGTACCTTCTTGTTGACCATTTCCAGGTCGGATTGAATGGAAGGTGACTCAAAATGAGGTTCAGGATAAGCAGCCCCGCCAACGCACATCTCTGGATAATGCGCTTTGATATATTTAATGACATCCGTTGCGTGCTTAAATTCTTGAGAATCAAAATCGAAATCGTCCTCGCCACGCGGCGGATCACCACGTAAGGCCAAAACATTCTGTATATCAGCATCGCGGAGGCTTCGTAGGAAGTCGTCCAGCTTATCGGCAGACGCACCAACACTCGTCAAATGAGTAATCGGCTCAATGCCATGATCCTGTTTCATTCGGGTGGCAATTTCCAAGGTATTATCCTGAGTCCCACCACCAGCACCATATGTAACAGATGCAAACAAGGGGTTCAGAACCTTGAGCTGATCAACGACCTCAAAAAATTGAGGCCAGATTTCCTTTTCCCTTGGGGGGAAAAACTCTAAAGAGATGAAAGGGGACTGCCCTTCGATCAAATCACAAACTCGCAATGCTTCTCTCCTTCAACGGTATATGCATAATCGCACCCTTCTTAGGGTAAGAGACATTACATACTCTTTCTTGCAGCAACCTTCAATGGAGAAATTCGAGGAATTCCCGCTTAGGTATTCTGCCACCGTGAATGAAGAGCTTCAACGATAGCAATATCGGCAGGAAGATAGTCCAAAGTTGGCAAACAGGACGGGCTAACCCAAGTAAACTGTTGTTTTTCCATCATCTTCAAACTGCCTGAATAGCTATAAATATGATAGAAATACAAACAGACAAAAAATTCATCATACTCATGCTCAAGATCACACCAATATTCAAACTTGGTCGGAGTAACCCCAAGCTCCTCCTGAAATTCACGAACTAAAGCGTCGTCACGGATTTCGCCTTTTTCTATCTTACCGCCCGGGAACTCCCACCAGCCCGCCATGCGCGCGCCTTCAGGGCGCTGAACAGCAAGATACTCCCCATCACGCCAGATAATACCGGCCACGACTTCCAAACGCGGCTTCATCATTCCTCTCCCACTTCTGACGTAAGAGCTTCAATCTTCTCTTCAAGTTCTCCCATACGCAACATCAGATTTTCAGCCCATTCAGAAGCTTCCTTGTACGCATTATTCAACTTAAGCGCTTCCTCCGGCTTCTCATATGTAACGGGATCATTCATTTTTTCTTCAAGCAAAGCCTGCTCGTCAAGCACCTTTTCCCAATCTCCCTCAAGCTTGTCATATTCCTTCTTGAGCGGTTTGAGAGTGCGATACAATCGGTTGCGCTCTTCTGCCTGACGACGTTTCTCTTCCTTAGATAGCTTCCGTTTTTCACGCACTTCTTCAGAGTTACACGCAGCCAGTCCTACTCGGCATGCCTCTTCCTGCTTGCTCTTGGCATGATACGCCTCAAACCCACCGAGATGCTGAGTTAAACCATCTTTATCCAAAGCCCATATTTCTTCAGCCACTTCGTTAAGCAAATATCTGTCATGCGCCACGAAAAGTAAGGTACCCGCATAATTTTTAAGCGCACGAATAAGTCCTTCACGAGTCTCAATATCAAGATGGTTGGTCGGTTCATCAAGAATCAGGAAATTCGATCGAGATAAAAATAAAGTAGCAAGCAAGAGTCGACTTTTTTCACCACCAGACAATCCCTTGATCTTACGCTCAAAAAAAGACTCGCCTAACAAAAACAAACCAAGCACACTCATAACCTGTTCTTCGGTCAAATTTGAATCAGACAACCGCCTGATTTCACCAATGACAGAATTATCAAGATTGAGAATTTCATGCTGATGCTGACTAAAATAACCAAGATCAGTACCACTACCGACTTTGACATGGCCTGCTGTAGGCGTCAGCGAACCGGTTATCAGTTTAAGCAACGTTGACTTTCCCGCACCATTGGGGGCAACCACAGCGACCTTCTTGCCGCGAAAAAGCTGAAAATCGAGTGTAGGCCACACAGATTCAACGCCATCATAATGAAATTCGAGATCTACAGCGGAGGCCGGAACCTTGTCCCCGCGCTTGGGTTCAGGCAGACGAAAATTCAGACTTCTTCCTCGGTGGGAAGCGGCCTGAGCTTCCTTGATCTGGTTCAACTCCTGTTCCAGCTTTTCCACCTTCTTCAATTTACTCTGCGCCTGTGCAGCCTTACGCGCTTTAACACGAAACTTATTGATATATTTATATTCGTTATCAATCCGTGCCGACAGCTTATCCGCTTCTTTCTGACGTTGCGACCGGTTCTCTTCGTCCCAGACCAAAAATTCATCAAAAGAACCTTTACGAAAAACAGGTTTTCCTGTTCCAAGGAACAAAACATGTGTGCCTACACGATTAAGAAAAATACGATCATGAACAACGAATGCCAATGTGCCACGAAAGCCGAGGAGATACTCCTCAAGCCACTCTACAGCTTCGAGATCAAGATGGTTGGTCGGTTCATCAAGGAGAAGAATATCGGCACCCTGCAAAAGCACTCTGCCGAGTTTTGCTCGTTCACGCCAACCACCGGATAATTCTCCGATATCTTTCAACAAATCGTCATCACTAAACCCTAAGCCGGTTAAAATAGCTCGAGCCTTATGATCAGGATTATAACCATACCGCTCCTCAAATTCGGCCTGACGATGGGACAGTTTTTCAATACGCGCATTATCATCGGCTGCAACAGCCTTTTCCCATTCTTCCCAAAACTCATTCCATGACGGCAACGCCGACAGAACCCAAGACAACAATTGATGCTCTAACACCGTCCCGGTCATTTCCTGCGCAACATATCCAACCTGCGCCCCCTTGGACAACGTCAACTGTCCTGTATCCGGTTCAATCTCCCCGGCCAGAACCTTGAGCAACGTACTCTTCCCGCAACCATTTGGCCCGGTCAGGGCAAGACGCATGCCCGGTGTGACCTCAAAAGCCACATCAGAAAAAACAGGTTCTCCACCATAGGATTTACTAAGACTCTGAACAGTAATTCGCGACATGAAATATAATACCTCTTTAATGTTGAATAAGGGAATATATTGAGCGGTGCAGATTGGCAAGACCGTTTTGACCAGAGCCTCTGTTCAGGCTATAAAGTCGCATGCAACACTGGTACGTTTATCTCATGCGCTGCGCTGACGACAGCCTCTACTGTGGCATTACCACTGATATCGAGCGACGCTTAAAAGAGCATAATGCGGGAACTGCATCAAAATACACACGCCCACGACGGCCTGTAAAAGTGGCTGTCTGTGGAGAAGTGCCCGACAAAAGCACAGCGTTAAAGCTAGAAATCGAAATCAAGAAACAACACCGCAACCACAAAATACCCCATCTCAAAGCCTCGACGAATGCGTTACAATAGCGTGATACTTTCCCTTCAAACGCCTCAAGAGGGTTGCCAACAATCAAAATCACGGGTAGTCAAAAAAATTAACCCATAAAACAAATATACAAATCATCTATGTTAGATTCCAACACGTTATATATGATTCTGGCTATGGCCGGATTCGTACTCATTGCAATTATCGTAGTCCATCACCACAATTGCTCTGACCTTATCAGACACAAACGGGCTGAGGTCAAAGGCATTACAAAACGACTGAGTTACAAGATAGACACCCTTGAGCAGGAAGCCATTGATCTCAAGACACAGATTGAAGAAACCGATGAACAGATCGACACATTAAAGGTATAAGGCTGACCATGACCATTCCCCTCATTATCCTTTGCCTCACCGTATTGATCTTTATTTTCCTTTTACGGATGATAAGTCAGTACAAAATTTCCAATCTGAATTTCTTGTCTAATGAACAGCAAAAAATCCAGTCAAAATATGATTTTATGGTCAAACACAGAAAAGAATTAAAAGCTGAACTGGAAGAAAAGATACAACGACTTACCAGGCTCAGAAACAATCAAGAAGGTGTCAAAATCATTTCATCGGACGACTTAAATATCGAAGATGTCGATGACACTGAAAAAATCAGTCGTTACCTTCTGCAAAATAGTAAAATAACCCTTGAACAAAATGAACGCGCCCTTAAAAAAATGGAAATCCTTAAAATGGACTTCCTGGCAGTCTGCCTCGCTCTCGGGTTTGTGGACATGGAAACCAGCAAACAGGCTCTCAAGGCAAACAATATCCAACTTAAATCATCGTATAAAAAATAAAAAAAGGGCTGTGTCACATGACACAGCCCTTTTTCATATTCATTCCACTCTCTACATATTTGCAAGTACGGCTTCGGCCATTGCAATGCATCCAACGGATTTACAACCGTCTTGCCATATGTCTCCAGTACGATATCCCTGCTCCAAAGTCTTTTCCACCGCCTGCTCAATGCAATCAGCTTCTTCAGTCATATCAAATGAATGACGCAGCATCATGGACACAGACAGAATGGTAGCCAAGGGATTGGCCTTATCCTGCCCAGCAATGTCGGGCGCAGAACCATGGATAGGTTCGTACAAACCAGGATTAGCCTCGCCGAGAGAAGCAGACGGCAGCATACCGATAGAGCCGGTAATCGCAGCGGCCTCATCAGACAGGATATCGCCGAACAGGTTACCGGTGACAATCACGTCAAACTGAGACGGGTCGCGCACCAACTGCATGGCAGCGTTGTCCACGTACATGTGAGACAACTCGATATCCGGGTAATTCTTATGCTCATCAATAACGATTTCGCGCCAGACTCGGGAAACATCAAGCACGTTAGCCTTGTCCACAGAACAGACACGACTGGAACGCTTCCGGGCGGCCTCAAAAGCCACACGGGCAATACGGCGAATTTCATGCTCATAATACGTCATGGTATTGTAGCCAAAACGCTCACCATCTTTTTCGCCATCAAAACGCGGTTCGCCAAAATAAATACCACCGGTCAACTCGCGCACAACCATGACATCTAAACCTTTGGCCACAATGTCCGGACGCAGATAGCAGGCGTCCGCCAACTGCTTAAACAAATTAGCGGGACGCACGTTGGCAAACAAGCCCAATTCTTTACGGATACCAAGCAACCCTTTCTCAGGACGGATGGCTGGATCGATAGTATCCCACTTGGGACCACCCACCGCTCCAAGTAATACGGCATCGGCTTCCTTGCACTTGGCAATGGTTTCGTCCGGCAAAGGTACACCAGCGGCATCAATTGCACATCCACCGATCAAGGCCTCGGAGGTCTCAAAAGTCCGACTATATTTCTCACCAATCTTATCGAGTACGCGCAAGGCTTGGGTAACTATCTCCTGACCTATGCCGTCACCCGGTAAAACACATATTTTCATATCTCTCTCCGATACTTGTCGTTAAGCCAATTTTTTCTTGACGTATTCCACGAGTCCACCGACATCCAGAATTTCCTGCATAAACGCCGGTACAGCGGCAGCCTGTACGGTTTCTCCAGTGGTGATATTCCTAATCACGCCAGTGGCGGTATCAACTTCAACTTCATCGGTATCGCTAAATTTTTCAATATCATCGCCGATCTCCAGCAACACCAGCCCCATATTAAAACCGTTACGGTAGAAAATACGAGCAAAACTATGCGCAACAACAACAGGAATGCCCGCGCCCAATATAGAAATGGGGGCATGTTCACGGGAAGAACCGCAACCAAAGTTCACACCACCAACCATGACATCGTTTTCTTTGACACGTTTGCCCCAACCAGCCTCCAACCCTTCCATACAGTTCTCACCGAGCACTTTGGAATCGGTGGTCACCAAGAAACGAGCCGGGATAATGGCATCAGTATCTATATGATCGCCCACTTTGTGAGCAGTTCCGGTAACTTTCATTCTATTCCCCTTCCTACAGCTTTGCGGGGTTGGTAATCTCACCGACAATGGCACTGGCAGCGGCCACAGCGGGATTGGACAAGAAAACTTCCGCTTTGAGGGACCCCATTCGTCCCTTAAAGTTGCGATTAGTAGTCGCGATACACCGCTCGCCGCCAGCCAAGATACCCATATGGCCCCCCAGACAGGGACCACATGTAGGCGGCCCAACAATGCAACCTGAATCCATGAATATTTCCATCAAGCCTTCGCGCATACACGCTTTCCAGATGGCTGGAGTAGCAGGCAGAATAATACAGCGCACTTTGGGGTCGACCTTGCGGCCTTTCAAAATGGCTGCGGCCACACGCATGTCTTCGATACGACCATTGGTGCAGGAACCGATGACCGCCTGATGAATCTTCAAACCGCTGGTTTCATCCACTGATTTAACGTTGTCCGGCAAATGCGGACAAGCGACCTGCGGAGCCATGTTCGTGACATCGATATTCAGCACACGCTCATATTCGGCATCCGCATCCGGCAGCATAATCTCACCACCAGAAAATCCAGCAGTATTGGCATATTTCATTGTTTTCTCGTCCACAGGGAACAGGCCAACCTTACCACCTGCCTCAATGGCCATATTAGCAATGGTCATACGCCCTTCAATGGACATATTGTCCACGACCTCACCAGAATATTCAAGCGCCTTGTAAAGCGCACCGGCCACACCAAGCTGACCGATCTGATTCAGTACAAAATCCTTGGCACTGACATGGTCACCCGGCGTACCGGTAATATTAACCTTGATGGTCGGTGGCACTTTAAACCAAGTTTCACCAAGCGCCATTGCCGCACCGATATCTGTTGACCCCATGCCGGTGGCGAATGCGCCAAGTCCACCATACGTGCAGGTGTGAGAATCAGCTCCCACCACCACGTTGCCAGGACCGACAATGCCCTTCTCTGGCAGCAACGCATGCTCCACACCGACTTCACCACATTCATAGTAATGAGTCACCCCCATTTCCTCGGCGAACTCACGGACAACCTTAACCTGTTCGGCAGAATCAATATCCTTGTTTGGGGTGAAATGATCACAGACCAAAGAGATCTTGTCCTGATCGAATACTTTTTTTGCACCCATAGCCTTAAAAGACTTGATGGCCAAAGGCGCAGTAATGTCGTTGGCCAGCACCATATCTACCGCACACTGGACAATTTGTCCGGCACCGGTAATCTTCTGGTCTGTGTGTTTCTGCAATATTTTTTCAGCTAAAGTCTGACCCATGGCCTATCTCTCCTCTTTGGCTTTTTCCATGCGATTCAATGCGTTGATCATAGCGAGAGCACTCGCCTTGACCACATCGGCGTCATTGGCGCGCCCAACGGATTTAGTACCGTCGTGCGCGATACGAACGGCCACGCTTGCCAATGCGTCGGACCCTTCGGTTACGGCGTTTACCGTATATACTTCAAGTTTCGGAGCCACACCTACCATTGAGTAGATGGACTGGAACACCGCGTCAATGGAACCTTCACCAAAACTGCTGTTTCGCTTGACTTCGGCCTCGCCCTTGGCGCCGAATTCCATAACGGCGGCAGCATGCGGCGGGACATCCCCTGTACCGGAAAACACTGACATATCAATCAAACGGAACCGATCTTTGCGACGGTACACAGACTCCAAAATCAACGCTTCCACGTCTTCGTCGAAAACCTGCTCCTTCTTGTCAGCCAAATCCTTGACCGCCTTGAAGAGCACTTGAATCTGTTCATCATCCAAAGTGTATCCCAACTCTTTGGCCTTATTCTTAACAGCATGAGAACCAGAATGTTTACCAATGACAATATCATTACTCGTCCGGCCAATGGAATCCGGGGTCATTATTTCATACGTCAAACGATTCTTGATAACACCATCCTGATGAATACCGGACTCGTGGGCAAAAGCGTTAGCACCCACAATAGCCTTGTTGGGCGGAATGGGCATGCCGATAATTTGCGACAAGCGACGACAAGAAGGATACAGCTGCTCGGTTTTAATATTGGTCTCGACGTCATACAACTCCTTGCGAGTGTTGATAGCCATGACCAAATCTTCCAAGGCTGCATTCCCTGCTCGTTCGCCAATCCCAAGCACCGTACACTCGACCTGACGAGCCCCTGCCTTGACCGCAGCCAAGGTATTCGCCACCGCAGAACCAAGGTCGTTATGGCAATGAACAGACAGAATTGCATCGTTCATATTCTTTACGTTATCCTTCAAATACTTGATCAAATCATAATATTCAAAAGGCTGAGTGTATCCCACGGTGTCAGGGATATTGACAACTGTAGCACCAGCCTCAATGGCGACCTCTGTCACCTTGACCAGAAAATCCCAATCTGAACGGGATGCATCCTCAGCGGAAAACTCCACATTATCCGTATACTGCTTGGCGTGTCTGACGGCTTTGTCGATCATGACGATCACTTCGTCGGCTGTCTTACCCAGCTTGTGTTTCATATGAATTTCACTGGTAGCGAGAAATGTATGAATCCGCGGATTTTTTGCATCTTTCACAGCTTCCCAGCAACGGTCGATATCTCCAACAACGGCCCGGCACAGTCCTGCAACCTGCACAGTGTCCACAGCCCGAGCAATGGCTTGGACCGCCTCAAAATCGCCTTGACTGGCAATAGGGAATCCTGCTTCGATGACATCAACACCTAATGTTTCAAGCTGTTGAGCCATGCGGATTTTCTCATCCTGGTTCATGGTTGCGCCAGGGGACTGCTCACCGTCACGCAAGGTGGTATCAAAAACGTACACTCTGTCTGCCATGGTGTCCTCCGATTCTTCCCTTTTTATAGGGGGATTCAGTCTATGATTGCAAATATAGAAAATCGCCAGACGCACCGAATGCGTGGCGATAATGGTCAGTACGACGTACCAATATGGGAGAGGAGGGGGGAGGAGCTAGTTGAGCTCTTCTTCCTTTGAACTGTCCCTATGTAGTCGTTTGTTTCTGCGGGATAGTAGGAAAATAGTATAGAGAGGGCCGGAAATAATATAGCCCAAGAAAATAACAAAACCGAGAACCTTGGGACGCGATGCGACCAAGGAGAAAATCAAAATAGCAGTTACCATCCAGCTGAAGGGATGGGCCTTGAAAGAACTGAGTTCCTTGAATGAATAGAAACGAACAGTGCTGACCATAAAGAAAGACAACACGTACACCAACACCAAGGCACCAGTGGGCATAACAGTATGAATATATTCTGCGGGCACATATTCGGAAAAGAGCACCAAAGTGGCAAGGGTGCAGGCTGCTGCAGGAATAGGCAGGCCTACAAAATGCTTCTTGGAAGTAGTGGCGGCCTGAACATTAAACCGGGCCAACCGAAGGGCTCCGCACGCCATGAACAAGAAAGCGGCCATAAGACCGAGCCTGCCATAGTCGTTGAGTACCCAAAGATATGTCATGACGGCCGGGACCACACCAAAGGCCACCAAATCAGCCAAGGAATCCAACTGGACCCCGAACTCACTGGTGGTGTGGGTGATACGCGCAACTTTTCCGTCCAATCCGTCGAATATACAACTCGCCAGAATACATAAGGCGCAGGAGGCATAGTCTCCCTGAATAGCCCAAGTCAATCCCAGAAAGCCAATAAACAAGCTGGCCGTGGTCAGCAGATTCGGCAGGAGGTAAACGCTCTTGTGGCGCGGCAATTTTTTTTCTTTAACCATGACAATCTTTTATTCTGTTTCCTGATGCAAGCTTAGCGCTTTTCAGCCAAGGAAGTTTCACCTGCGACGACCTTCTGACCGACGCTGACAGTTGGTACATAGCCATCCGGCATGTAAAGGTCAACTCTTGATCCAAACTTGATCAAACCATACCGTTCACCGCGCTTAAGCTTATCACCGGGCTCAGCCCAGCAGACAATGCGTCGGGCAATGAGACCAGCAATTTGCACCATGGTGAACCGTTGATTACCCTTGCCGGTAATAACCACGACGTTACGTTCGTTGTCTTTGCTTGCTTTGTCAAAGGAAGCATTAAAAAACTTGCCGGGAATGTAACGAATGACTTCAACCTTGCCACTGACCGGCATACGGTTCACATGCACATTAAATACATTCATGAAGATGGCAATAACCTGACGTTCTTCGCCAGAAACCGGATCGGTTTCACGCGTAACCTTGATAACCTTGCCATCTGCTGGTGAACACACAGCCTCGGCATTCTCTGGGCCAACCCGTTCTGGATCGCGAAAGAAATGGCCGATAAAACAAGTCAGGCCAAGCCCAATGATAGCCATGGGCCAACAATCTATTAAAGCAAATATCAAAGTGGTAAACGCAGAAATGATAATATAAGGCAGCCCTTCAAGAGCGACGCCGACAGAAGGTTTCAACATGATATGTCATGCTCCTTTGCGTGTTTTTTCCAATTCTTATCTGCCACACAGGCAAACCGCAAGGTTTGTTTTTACAATATTACCACCAAAACGTATATACTGTATATGGTATATCACTTATATATAACGCCGCAAAGGGCCGCTCCATGACATGGTTCCTACTCTCCATGGCTGCCGCCTTTCTGATGGCCTCGAATTCGGCTTATATGAAACGCTTCTTCTCAGACGTTTCACCATGGGAGATGAGTATCATCCCATTTTTCTACATTATACCTTTATGTGCCACAGGCATGCTGTTCATCGACATACCAGAGATCGGCCCTGGATTTCTTCCCGCCCTAGTCTGGGTCCTCCCAGTGCTCATGGTCGCCATCGTCCTGCATTTCAGGGCCATTCACATGTCGCCGCTTTCTCTCACCCTGCCCTTCCTGAGCTTCACGCCAGTCTTTGTCCTGTTCACCGGCGACATCATACTGGATGAGAAACTCAGTACGTTTGGCGTAACCGGCATGCTCCTCGTGGTCGCAGGTGGTTACGTCCTAAACCTCGACAGTGCAAGAAAGGACCTGTTTGGCCCCATCAAAGCAATTTATCAAGAACCGGGATCAGCCATAATGCTCGTAGTTGCAGCCTTATACGGATTAAGTTCCGTCGGCGGTAAAGTCTTGATTCTCAACTCCTCCCCCATGTTCACGGGTATGGTCCTGTTTGGACTATATGGCATTCTGCTTACCACAATTCTTGTTGCCATCGGCAAAGCATCATTCAGGGTAATTCTCCGCAAACCCCTTCTGGGCATGGGGACTGGATTAATCGTATTTGCGGAAATCATATGCCACAATCTGGCCATGTCCATGATAGCCGCAGCCTATATGATCACCATCAAACGCATGGCCGGAATTTTTTCGGTCATTTATGGTTGGATATTATTCAAGGAGCGCGGCATTCGTTACAGATTTGCAGGCACAACAATAATGACCATCGGGGCCGCCATTATCGCGCTGTATGGTTGAAAATATCAAAACCGCCGCCGATTAAACAAAAAAACAAGACCGCAAGAACAATCCAAGCGGCCTTGTTGTACTTAATTCGATGATTAGAACTTTTCAAAACCCCCGTCGTCATTATCCATAGATATGACCACACCGGATGAAATCACAGGTGAATCAATCCGGGACGAAGAAAAGGCCTGAGGCAGTTGGCGTGGAGTAGAAGTTGTTGCGGAATTGTACTGCCCCACATTGCCCGTATTAAAGAAACTCATAACATTCTGCAGTTGCTCACTATGGCTGTTGAGCTGCTCACTGGTAGAAGAAAGTTCCTCTGCTGCAGCCGCTGTCTGTTGAATATTTGAATCCAGCATGGATACGGCTCCGTTAATCTGACTGGCGTTTTCATTTTGATCAATACTGGCAGAGGCTATTTCCTGGACCAATTCTGCTGTTTTCTGAATATCCGGGACAAGCCTTTTCAACATTTCTCCGGCTTTATCCGCAACGGAGACACTCGACGTAGAGAGCTCACTGATCTCAGCTGCGGCTTGCCCACTTCTCTCGGCAAGCTTGCGTACTTCTGCAGCCACAACAGCAAACCCCTTGCCATGCTCACCAGCTCGTGCGGCTTCAATCGCAGCATTCAATGCCAGCAAATTGGTCTGTCGCGCAATTTCTTCAACGATAGAAATCTTTTCTGCGATATTAGTCATCGCGACCATAGCCTCAGAAACAGCATCACCACTTACCTGAGCATCAGAAGACGCCTTACGGGCAATGTTCTCAGTTCGTTGAGCATTGTTGGTATTTTGAGATATATTATTGGCCATTTCTTCCATTGACGATGAGATCTCTTCAATTCCAGCGGCCTGATCATTGGCATTGTCAGACAAACTCCCCGCAGCTGAAGACAACTCCTGACTCCCTGTAGCCACTTGTACAGATCCTTCCTGTACACTGAAAAAAACCTCACGAAGTTTGTCACTCATAGATTCCATTGAATGGCAAAGTTGGCCAATCTCATCTTTTTGATCGACACTGATGGAAGTCGTCAAATCGCCGCATTCGATAGCCTTGCTCAACTGAAGGGCTTGTCCCAAAGGACCTGTGATACCACGAGCAATAAGCCATGTGGCAGCCATACCAATAAGAATGGCGATGCAAACAACAATAACGATCAGAGTCACAGCTCGTTCATTTGCTGCTTGAACCTTTGGTCCAAGTTCATCCTGATCCTTTTTGACAGAAAGTTTCACTTCTTCAATATTTTGGGCAATACTGGGACCGAGACGATCAAGAGTACCGGTTATAATTTGGTTATTACGGTCAAAAACAATTTCAACAACCCGATCAAAAGTTGAAAAATAGAGCGCCTTGGCTTCCTGAACCAACTGAAGTGAATTACGAAGTTCAGGATTTTGCAATTCCTTAGTCAAGATCTCAATGTATTCATCCATTTTGCCCCCTTCGCTTCGCACACGATCAAGGTAAGCCCTATCGTTAGAGGCAAAAAACTTGGCCTGATAAAGACGGGCCAACATGAGATGCTTGATACAAACAGCCGTATTAAAGGCCGCCAACGTATCGTTATCACGATTGGTAACATTTAAAATACTTGTCAACGTCTTCTCCATAAAAGGTCCTTGAACGTCCAAAGTATTCGTTACAAGATTATTCCGCTCGGACTGCATCCTGACCAACTGAGTAAAACCCGCATTATACTCGGTGACCTCTCTATCAATTTTCGCAACAAGTTCAGCGCGCTCTGGTTGCTGAATCTCATTCTTCACTTCATCCATGAGTTTCTGAATAATCTGCCAATATTCTTCATATTGCTGTTTGTCGCTATCGCTATTTGTAATGATGAAATCTTTAACGTTCATGCGTACCATCAACATATTGGCCTGCACTTGTCCGGACAAATTCGTATCACGAGCCAAACCGCGGTACGCTGTAAACCCATCTAAACCATTGGACATCGCAAAATAGCCAATGCCGCCGACCAACAGCATTAATATCAAGACTCCACCAAACCCAAAAGCAAGTTTAAAATTCACAGAAAGATTCTTTAACACCCCGTCTCCTTGGATAATTTTAATTTAACCACACCATTTCTGACACCAGCCCCATCTGCCATATTTCAGACTATAGCAGGAGATAATAGCAATAGTGACTATTATTAAAAAGTTGTGATTTATAAAAGAGAACTGAAGCTGTCAACATATATAACAAATTGATATTTTGGATTTAAAAGGAGTCATCCAATAAACACGACCAAAAAATAAGCATAGGAAAAACGAAACTCCCCTCCCAAGCAAAAAATGCTTGAAAATGGGGAGAAAAAGACATCTCACGCCTGAACAACGTGATATAGTGTATGAAGGTAAAAGAAATATCCCAAATCAGGACCAAACAGCTATTTAAAAACTCTTATTACATGGTCTTTATCTCACGTAACCGATCGGGAAAAAGCTCATCATGGGTTGCTCAAACATTCATCAAAATAAACCGATTCATAGTTAATAAATCTGCACCACTATCAGGTTAAAAATTGATAAAAATCCTGTCCCAATTTATGCATAGGCAGCAATTTTCCTTCAAAAATAAGACCTTGAGGAACAAATTTCTCATTCATGAATTCCTGCGGCGGCTGAAATCTATTTTCCTTGGCGAGAATCACTGAAGCATGGGCCATGGCACTATATGCAATCAACCCTTCCGGGAAAAAGACCGCCGAGTCTAAATTGTTTCCCACAGCATTAAAAAAGGCCTGATACTTTCTGAAGCAATTTTCCGCGGACAAAGATTGCTGAATGCCGGCCAATACTTCATTGGCTACATAGCTTATATTTCGCCCTTGAACGACACCATATGCTCCTTCCCGAGTCGGGTCCGCCAACATGACACTCCCTGCCCCCAAAGAATGAACAAGATCGTGTGTCCTTTCGCCAGACACAGGGTCGGTCTGGTAGCCCAAGGTTTGAATATCAGCAAAACCATTACGCCGAGCCTGAATCTGTAAGGCAAGTAACATGATGCCAGTCCCGGCCCCCAGATCCACGCCAACAAATGGCCCTCCACCGCACTGAGGTGCATCAGTCTGTGTGAGGACCCCACGCATCACATGAGCTGCACGCGGAGCGTCCGCTAACACACGCAAGACCGACGACCACATACGCAATCGATTCATGGTCTCGATATCGTCCGAAGGTTCATTCATGGACTGATGTCGAGAGAATTGCTCATACAGTCCTGCGAC
Organism: Pseudodesulfovibrio nedwellii; assembly: GCF_027923765.1. Taxonomy (NCBI): domain Bacteria; kingdom Pseudomonadati; phylum Thermodesulfobacteriota; class Desulfovibrionia; order Desulfovibrionales; family Desulfovibrionaceae; genus Pseudodesulfovibrio; species Pseudodesulfovibrio nedwellii. The sequence goes on from NZ_AP026709.1 coordinate 938,523, forward strand.
TTCACCATACGGAACAGGCTCGTCATAGGCATCGTGTACATAAGAAAAGAAATATTTCACCGCCACATTAAGAAGACGGGCATTCGTAACAGTCTCAGAAGGGTCGCAGAGGCGTTCTACATCCTGCGCCAAACTCTTTGTCGAATAAAAACCTGGATCAATGCCAGCTTCCGGCTCATTGATAGCAGCCGTAAAATTTCTGGCCTGGATTCCTGCCGAAGCCAAGGGAGAACCGATCAGTCCCATGCAGTCGTCATGTCTGCGCTCGTATGTATTTTCTATCTTATTCATAATATCAGGACGGTGTTCTCGGTTGGGAAATTGTTGCCGCCGCGATCATAAATGCACGGACCATACCGAGAACCGCCAAAAGCGGACAGAAAAATGATATTCTTAAAAAGACATAAAACAGCAGACTCAAATAGGCGGGTAACAACTCACAAAATGCCTAAAAACGAAAAAAGCCGACCTCAATGAGGTCGGCTGGATTCTCTGGAGCGGGAAACGAGATTTGAACTCGCGACTTCAACCTTGGCAAGGTTGCACTCTACCACTGAGTTATTCCCGCGTTTGAAGCGAGGGACTGTTTACCTACAGCCCACTGGGATGTCAACAAAAACTTCTAAAAAAACAAAAAGTCTTCAAGAGAAAAGCCGATCTCAATGAGACCGGCTGAATTCTCTGGAGCGGGAAACGAGATTTGAACTCGCGACTTCAACCTTGGCAAGGTTGCACTCTACCACTGAGTTATTCCCGCGACTTGGAGGCGACATCCGGATTTGAACCGGAGAATGGAGGTTTTGCAGACCTCTGCCTTACCACTTGGCTATGTCGCCGAATTTTGGAGCGGGAAACGAGATTTGAACTCGCGACTTCAACCTTGGCAAGGTTGCACTCTACCACTGAGTTATTCCCGCTCTCAAAAGCGAGTCACTGTTTACCCACGCACCTTCTGGGTGTCAAGCGGATTTTTTCATTTTTTGCAATTTTCTAGACTTTTAGAACCTCTTGTAATTTTTCAACTAATGGAAAGACTTTACTTTTAGTAACTTTTCGGTATACCAACGCGCTTTGATTCAGTAGAAGAAGGTTTACACCCTTAACTCCTCAACCACTGTATAAAACTCTGAGGGGAGGTAGCTATGGAAGCGAAAGATCTGCAATACTTCAGGGAGACCCTGACCGGGATGCTCGATGATATTCTCAAGAAAAGTGAGGAAACCATCGAAGACATGACAGAATCCGGCGAAGTTTATGCTGACCCGGCAGACCGGGCAACCGCGGAATCCGACCGCGCGTTCACTCTTCGACTGCGAGACCGCGAGCGCAAGCTGATCAAAAAGATCCAGCAAGCAGCGGACCGCATTGAAGACGGCGAGTTCGGAATCTGCCAGGAATGTGGCGATGACATCTCCATTCCCCGTCTCAAGGCCAGGCCTATGACCACGCTCTGCATCAACTGCAAGAGCAAACAAGAAGAAGACGAGGCCGTTCGCGGCGACTAGCCGTCAACACCCGTCAAATCGACGTCGCCAGACATGGAAGCCAATTTCTTCCGATTCCTCGGAGAAGAACTTGCGTCTTCGCTGGTTGGCCGCCGCATTGACAAAGTCTTTGGACCGGCTCCTGGAATCTGGACAATCAAAATCCAGAACACCGGCGATCCTCTTCATCTGATCTACAGGCCCGCCAAATCGGCGGGCCATTTATTTCTATCGACCATCAAACCGGCCAATCCCCAAGATGCTCCGACTATGGCCATGTGGTTTCGAAAACGCCTGCGAGGACGGAAAATAGTATCCGTACACACAGCCTGGCCCCGCCTTCAACTGGCACTGCTTCTCACACCCCGCGACGAACCAGGATCAGGAAACTATCTTCTCATCGATTGCCGGACTGGGATGAAATTAGTCGACACTCTGGAGCATGAGTTTGATCTTCAACCTGAATGGCCTGCTCTGGAAGATGTCTTGACCGAAACTGACATCTGGCGTGAGTATCCCCATATTTCGCCACGTCTGCGCAAAGCCCTCAACTCCCTCCCCGAAGACCAAGCCCATGCGCTCTATTTTGGCGTAGCAACAGGCAGCACCGAATCATTCTATTTACCTAAGGCCAAAGACGGTTGGTCCCCACCACTTGCGTGGTCTTCCGTCACGGAAGAAGAAGTCTTCCCTTCTGCCTTAGATGCCGCAAACGCTTATGGCGAACGAACGCTTTTCCCCATGATGGAAATGGAAGAAGACAAGCCTCAACAAACTCTGGTCAAACGGGCCAAGAAAAAGCTCCGTCGCAATTTGGCTAGGCTGGGTGAAGAAAAAGCCCGACTTGAAACCTTGGCACAAGAACAAATCAAAGCCGAAGCATTGCAGGCTGAACTTTACCGCTTCAAAAATGCTCAAGGGTTGGAAGAAATTGAAGTAACGCACCCTGTGTACGGAACCATGACTGTTCCGCTCAATCCGTTTCTTTCACCGACAGAGAACATGGCAAAGTATTTCAAACTTGCTGCCAAGGCACAGCGAGGCTTTCCTCATCTCAAACGCCGACGCAAGGAACTCATGCGTCAATTGCAAGAGGCGGAAGACGGTACTCTTGAAATTCACCCAGCTATTCAGGCCAGCCAATCCATCAAACAAGATGGCCCTTCAGCCCTGCCGAAACGGTATCGTGATTTGGCAGTAGCTCTATTCCGATCCTCAGATGGCTTCACCATCCTTCGCGGCAAAAACAAGAAAGCCAATCATGATATGCTCAGTAAAGCAGCCAGCCCATTCGACTATTGGTTCCACATTCAGGATGGCCCCAGCTCCCACGTTATCCTTAAACGAAACCATCCCGGACAAAATGTGCCGGAAACCACATTGAACGAAGCTGCCATCCTGTGCGGACTGAAAAGCTACCGCAAAGACGATGGCAAAGCTGACGTCATGTACGCACTGGTCAAAGATGTACGTAAAGTCAAAGGTTTTAACATCGGTCAAGTTGCCGTGGACAAAAAGATTGGTACTCTCCGCGTAGAACTTGACCACTCTCTCGAAAAATCTCTCGGTTAATCTTCTTTCTCCCTCCCGGCACATAAATGCCGTTATTATTGAAAGCCTCCCACTAGACAGTGTTGAAAACGCCGTGCACAGTGCAAGAATACCAAATTCTCCTTTTTCATGAAGATGACAAACTTTCATTCTTAAAACACGCTGATGCACCAACAAATAACACATGGAGGCAGACATGGAGATGGCCCAATTCGAAAAATGGGACACGTATCTCGTCCACGAACACGAACTGATCGAACGAGCCATGGCTGTGCTCAAAAAAAACCTCGAAGGGCTTGAATCCGGACAATACGACGCCACACAGCTGACCCGTGCCTTAGATTTTCTTCTTGAATTCGGCGACAAAGTTCATAACAAAAAAGAAGAAGATCATCTCTTCCCGCTCATGAACCAACTTGGCATTCCCATTGAAGGTGGACCGCTCGGCGTTATGCTCATGGAGCACGAAGCTGAACGAGAATTGCTTGCCCGCATGATGCTCGACATTCCCAAGCTGGAAGGTTTCCCTATAGAAAATCTCAGTAAATTCAAACAAGAAGGCATGGAATACCTCCGTATCCGGGCAGAACACATCTGGAAGGAAAACGATGTACTCTATGCCATGGGTAGACAGATCATCCCAGCGGATGCAACAGCAACGCTGGTAGACGACTTCAACGCCATTGATCAGAATGCATACGGTGCCTCTGCCAAGAAAAACTACCTGTCCATGGTTGAAGAGATGGAAAGCGCAGACAACGTCCGTACCAGACTAGTAGAAAATCTGACCACAGAACAACTTCATGGCATTCTGGAAACACTGCCCTTTGAGGTTACTTTTGTGGATGCCGAAGACACTGTGGCTTACTTTAACAAACTCGATAAACCAAAAGTTTTTGCTCGAACCCGATCCGTGGTTGGCCGCAAAGTTCAAAAATGTCATCCCCAAAAATCAGTGGATACCGTCCAGCAAATCGTTGAAGGCTTCAAAAACAAAACTCACGACAAAGCGGAATTCTGGATCGACATGGGCGACGAAACCATCATGATTCGTTATTTCCCTGTCTTTGACGACAAAGACGAATACCTTGGCATCTGCGAAGTCACTCAGGAAGTTGGCTGGATTAGACGGCTCGAAGGCGAGCAGCGCTTACTCGACTGGTAATTAATCAATGAATGAAATAAAAAAGGGGCATGTTTAACCATACCCCTTTTTTGTGACCAAATCGCTGTCTCCCCAGACAGTTATACGATCCGGTTGAATTTCGTTTGACCCAGCATATTTAAAGCCAATTGCTTTTCGGAGTTCAATCTGCTGACAACGGATTCCTGCACCCGTTTGGTTGAAGATCCGAACTGTCCTTTCCGGCTGTCATACACCCCCTCAATGAGGGAAGCATTGAAATTAACTTTCTGTCCGCCTTTCACAAAACGGTCGATGACCTTATTAAAAATTTTAGCAGCCCCGGTCGGACCATGTTGAACCGATGTGGACCACAACACCTCGCGTAAAGCCGGTGGAGCGTTATCAAAATCAAGACCAGTCTGTCGCAAAATCATATTTCGTGCCGGCTGATACGTTTCTGCGGCAATAAAATCGTGTTGCATTTTCTCAAAGCGTACTGGCGATTCTGCGGCTATAGCTCGCCACTCTAGTGGCATACCGCCCTCCTTGGACCCGGTATTTGCTGGACCAGCCTCTCGTAACCGCTCACCAAGATCAGGAGCGGTCTTATCAAGGTAGGACAAAAATCGATCCATTGTGCCGGGCTTTGAAGCAATTTGATACTTTCCATATGAAGTCCCGCCGACACGATCATAGCCGATAGCAGACACACCATTTCGACCAGATTCAAACTGCGCCGACAATTCACCGGGAACATGAACTGGAGATTTCAAAACATCGCTTTTTGAAGGACGTCCAACGCTGGGACTTGAATCCGACACAACTTTGCGCTGCGGAAGAGCAGCCTCATCACGCATGAGTCGCGTAATGGTTGCCAAGGCCTCCAGCATTGATGAATCATTGATCATGGAGACGTCAAACGAACCAGAGGAACTCCCCTCCCCATATGAATCAGACCCTTCTCCAAAAAGACTTTGCGCCATGGTCATCTGGGAATCTAAAGCTGTCTGAAACTGCTTATTACGCACCCCATCGGTCACCCCGGATTGCATCCCGTTGCGAACCTGCCCACTAACCAAAGCGGCATAATCGTTGATCTTGCCAAAAGACATGCAGAACTCCTGCGTCAAAGTTTTGGCCTGTATACAGACCTCCGCAAGGAGAAAAGCAAAGGGTGTGCCGATTAAGACAACCCTCTATAATTAAAAAGATATTTACACATCTGAAAACAACGCGTCAAAAGATCTGTCGTTTTTCATGAATTCAACAAGACGACGTTGCCCAGCAGGAAAAGCATAGGATTCCAATTCAGCAGGAAGCATAAATCCGCCCTCAGCAGCTTCATTGAACACAGGCTCGGACGGCTCTTCGGCAAATCGACAGAGAAAACAATGCATGGTCACATGATAGCGAGTATAATTATAAACAATGGTGATAATTTTTTCCACCGGATCAATCGCCAGCTCGACCTCTTCCATATACTCACGTATAATAGCTTGTTCGGGAGTTTCCCCGTCTTCAATCCCTCCACCCGGAAATTCCCACAGGCCAGGCCAAACATCATCGGCCTTACGCTTCTGGATAAGAAGCCTCCCTTCATGCACCAACACACCGGTCGCCATATTAATACGCATGATCTTTTTGGGTGCGGGCAAGACTGGACGTTGCAACACGGTTCCTGCGCCATAAGATTTACAATACACCAGAACCGGACATTGCTCACAATCAGGATTCTTGATGCAAACCAGCGCACCCAATTCCATTATGGCCTGATTAAAATCACCGGCTCTATCAGTCGGAATAAGTGTACGTACCTGCTTTTCAACGCGAGAACGCCCTTTGGCGCCACGAACCGATTCTTCCATGTTAAGCAACCGGGCAAAAACACGAAGCACATTGGCGTCAACAGCAGGCTCTGGTTGTCCAAAAGCTATGCTGGTAATGGCACCGGCTGTGTACTCTCCAATACCGGGTAAACCACGAATGTCCGCATAATCTGTCGGAAATTCTCCACCATGGCCCTGAACAATAACGATTGCCGCCTTGAGCATGTTGCGCGCCCGTGAATAGTACCCCAGCCCTTCCCAATGTTTAAGGACATCCTCTTCGTGAGCACAGGCCAAAGAATTCACATCAGGGAATCGTTTCATCCACCGGTCATAATACCCAACTACACGGTCAATCTGTGTCTGCTGGGCCATAATTTCAGAGACCCAAACAGCATATGGCTCTGGAGTTTTACGCCACGGCAATTCTCGGCGATTGGCATCATACCACTCAAGTAAATGTCGGGAAAATTCAGCTTCGATCATGATGAGGCAGGGTGTACCCGCTCAGGGAAGGATTTGCAACACGGCCATAGAACACGCCTGTAAAAGACTACTGTCGAATCAATAACGCTTGCGAGATCGCTGACGATACTCTTCATCCATCTTATCAAAAAGTTCGCGTTTTTTCTTATCAAAAGTCACAGCACTTTTCACGGCAGCAAAAGCCACACACAGAATACTCAAAATAATGATAATCCCTTTGGATATTTCCCACCGCTTACTTTCATCGTTAAACAAATCGACAAAATAGTTCCCCTGAATATCTCTGGTAAAATAGATAAGCGAAGGGATGCCGACAAGCAACAAACCAAGACCAATAAGCTCCAACCATATGAAATTTCGACCCAACATCAAAACAAAAAGCGTTGAATCACGAATGATACGCAAAGTAACAAGCCGCCTCTGAAGGCTATCAATATGATCTTCAATTTGCTCTACGAATTTTAACGACTTCCTAAAATTCTCCGCCTCATTCAAATGTTGCGTGCTAATCCAATTGATTTTATCCACGCAAGCATTGAATTCCTTGTTAAATTCCAAAAGCAATTTAGGGAATGGAAACCAGGCTGCTTCCTTCTGAATTTGTCGTACTCGTTCCGAAAGATATTCCAGATTGGAATTGACACGTTTAATTTCACGTTTGACTTCGATATCAAGGGCAGCCTCGAATTTATCTGTCCCCCGTAAAAGCAATTGGTACGCTACAAAATTATTTGTCTTTCCGAGCAATTTCAACCGTTCCAATTCTTCATTGGCTGTTTCTGAATACTCATGTTCCTGATTGAAACGTTTGGTAATATCAGTTGAAAGATCATTCACCTTGATACGGACGGACTCCACAGACTCTTCAGCCTGCGTCCACTGCTCCCACAAGGCATTCATAAGCTGTACCCGTCCCCGATCAAGTTCAGGATCAACCAGAATACGGTTGAAAATATTAGGATCACGTCCAATAAGATCAAAAAACAAGTCCATTGCCTGACCTGTGAATCCCATCTTCACCATGCAAACGGCTTGTCTGTATGATGGTTCCAACCACGTCGGAGATTGCGAATTGGCATGCTTGTAAAGATTGATGGCATCCTTGAGATTCCCCTCAACTTCCAAGAGTCTTCCTTGAAGATAAGCCATACACCCTTGCTGCAAAGACGTGTAGCTCAAACGTTCGGCTTCCTGCCAATGGAACAACGCTTGGTTAAAATCTCCCTTCTCCATATACCAGAACCCCCATAGGGAATGTGGCTGGTAATTTCGAGGTGACGCTGATTGCGCCTCCTTGATAAGGTATTCTGCTTTTTCCAGTTCTCCATCTTCAACAGCTTGGATGGCGTCCCAAACAAATTCGCCTTCTTCCGGTGCCAATTGCTTAAACCCGTCCGCCCAATCCTTACCCCGACTTCGCCAGACAAATCTCAGCGTTCGAAGCTGACTTGAAGCATTAATTTCAAAAACAGCGCGGGCCATAATGCTTTTTAAATCATTCTTGGCGTTCATCAATTGTGAAATGCTTACGGAAAAATTCTCCACATCCACGCCAGCATCGATTTCATCAAAGCCACTGGAAAAATCCTGAATATCCGTCTTAGCAAGCTGCCGCCATATTTGAGGTTGAGGTTTAGCAATTCCCTTTGACGGACAATCTCGAGGACTATGGTTTTTCAAACCACAATAAAAGCACTCGGTACCTTCCACCGCGACTAAAATATTGGGTAATGCCACCTGCATAGACCCATACCCAATGTCCTCACCTCCTTCCTTCAATGAAATAGTGCACCACGACTCAAGGGAAATTTGCTCGGTTCCATATCGGGCTTCATTCATACGGAACCATTCGGAAAGGAGAAAACCATCCATGAATCGAACATAAGGGAAATCCGGGGTCATCCGGTTCCAATCCAGACCAACCTTTTTGGGCAAATCTGCCGTAAAATGGTAAGGACCTTGCAACACCGCCGCCATAACAATTGGCCAATACCGTTTGGTATCATCTTCTTTAGTGGCCTTAATTAATCCAAGCAACTCAGTGCACAAAGTCCGAAGCAAACGGAAATTATCCAAGGGGAAAAAGAGTGCGCCTTCCTTGACGTCAGAAATATATTTAAGCCCCAATCTTTGGAGCAATTCAATGATCTCTCCAGAGAAATCACGCCAGCCAAGGATGCTTTCCTTGTCAGACATTTTGCCCAACGGTTTGACGATGAAGTACCACTTCCTCGTGGACTCATAATCAAGCCCCTGATCCGCCGTTATCTTGAGCCATTCCACATTAGCGAGCCCATCAATTCCACCGATGTTTTCGGTACTTAATCCCTGAACACCGTTAACTTTTTCCTTCAGCTTAGGATGAACCACCATCTCAAACTCGTCAGGGACATTAATCGTTTGCCGATCAAGTTCCACAGACAGGGAAACCGTATATTCAAGATCGTATCCGACCAGAAAGGTCAAAGGGACAAGCTGACAAAATACGGGAGTTGGATTGACACGCGTCCAAACTTGCAACCGCGCAACCGCACGAAACACCTCGTCGGAATTACAAAACCATAAAGCCTGATCGCCCTGCCGAGTGATACAAAGCGCCCCATACTCCTGAAAAGTATTGGGAATAGCATTGTGCAGATCACCCTTCCAGGCCACCCAGACTCCATAGCCCGAGGCCACCAATCTAGATTGGCTGACTTCAGGAAGAGTCTCTATGAGTTTGGCTATATCCGCCACGCGCTTACCTCACACCGTGAACAGGCGTCCATGATTTGAACCATAATCGTTCATATCGTTGCTAACATAATGTATTCAAGGGAAATTTCTTCCCATCACGCACTATGCAAAACAGATTCCAAACGCGATTGGCCTCATCACTTTTTCCTCTTTTTTCACACCCTTGCATATATATATCAACCTTTCGTTGCAAGGAAGACAGGGCCATGTCCCATTGTTCTGCGTCAAGTTTTCGACTTTGCAGGATTTTTATCAAAGCACGAATACGATAGAGATCAGCACACGGAACACAAATTGACAACTGATCAGGACGCCCGCCATGCTTGATGGTCAAATCTTCTCGCACCAACCCAACGGGATAGTACAGGCAGGCTCGAAGCCACATATCATAATCTTCACACGACGGCATATTCGTATCAAATGGCCCAATGTCACTCCACGCCCGTCCAGTAAACATTGTACAAGATGGACTTATTAAACACATTTCCAACGAGGCTTCAAAGAACCACCCTTCGGGCTTGGCGTACTTCTTGGGTTGATTAACGCGCTTTCCACCACGATACCATATTTCTTCTGTTTGACAGATGTCGTATCCGTGGTCCTCCATATAAGCAACTTGTGTAGCCAATTTGTTCGGCATCCATTCATCATCAGAGTCCAGTAAGGCCATTATTTCACCTTTGCAGGCCTCGATACCGGTATTACGCGCTCCCGATACCCCCTGATTATCCTGATACAGATAAACAAAACGAGGGTCATTATACTTAGAAAGAACGTCAACGGTCTCATCCGTGGAGCCGTCGTCAATAATAATGCACTCCCAATGACCATAGGTCTGAGCCAAAACTGATTCCAGAGCAGCCCCGATAAATCCGGCACGATTGTACGTGGGGAGAATAATAGATACGAGCCTATTTTCCATATATCGAATACCTTGCGTTCCCCGCCTTGAACTGTCATGTTGTGAATCCAACATTCCAACAGGCGATTTTTATGAAAATATTCCAAGTTATCAATGTCCGCTGGTTCAACGCTACCGCGTGGTATGCGATCACCCTGAGCCGTCTTCTAGCCGATGCAGGCCATGACGTTGTTGTCCTGACTCAAGCAGGAACCGCACCCGATAAAATAGCCCGCGACATGGGATTAAACACGATCCCGGTTGATCTGAATACAACAAATCCAATCCGCTTTGCTGCCGCCACAAAGCATATCATACAACTATTGCGCACGCACCGCCCTGAAATCGTAAATTGTCACAGAGGTGAAGGTTTTTTCCTCTGGGGTCTGCTCAAACTTATAGGTTTCAAATTCAAACTGGTCCGCACCCGAGGCGACCAACGTCCGCCCAGAAACGATGCTTTCAACCGCTGGCTTCACGCAACGGTTGCCGACAGTGTTGTTGTTACCAATCGCCATATGGCCGACTACTTTCTGGAAAAAATGAGCACTCCCGGCAAGGGTCTTTGGCTCATCCACGGCGGCGTAGACTCTGAAAAATTTCGTTTTGACCAGGAAGGCAGAAACCGTGTCCGCGAAGAGTTCGGATTCACTTCAAACCATACCGTGGTCGGCCTACTCGGTCGATTTGATCGGGTCAAGGGACACAAGGAAACAATCGCTGCAGTAGCCCGCTTGCGAGAACAAGGTCACGACTCAATCCGCCTATTCCTCATAGGTTTTGACACCGCCATGACCAGCTCTCAGATTCAAGAACATATCGACGAATATTCCATAGGCGACATTACTCGCATCAGTGGCAAAAGAGCCGATGTCGAGGCTTGCATCAGCGCACTTGATATCGGGGTGGTAGCATCACTCTGGTCTGAGGCCATTGCCCGATCAGCTCTGGAAGTCATGGCAGCAGGACGTCCTCTGGTATCCACAAATGTAGGTGTCATGCCCGACTTGGTCAGCCCCGCCATGCTAGTCAAACCAAACGACGTAGACGGCTTGGCACAGACCATTGGCTTGTTGATTGAACAATCCGAACTCCGTGAAGAGGTTCTGGAAGCCCAAAAAAGGACCATGTCACAACTGACTTTGGAAGAATTCCTGAAAAGGACACTCAACCTCTACCACAGTCTACTCGACGAGTAGTTAACAACAACATACGGCCTAGCCACCAAATAAGTCTTTTGTTTTACTGATTTTGTCAGCAACGGAAAGAATGGTCATAGCATAACTATCTGAATGGTTATACCTATACAGGACTTTGTGCTTACCTTCAGGTGACAGACTATTTTTCCAACCATGTTCAGCTATAAAATTTGCCATACTATGCAAAGCGTCACGCGTTTCAAACAAATCTACACGCCCATCGCCTGTACCGTCTCTGCCATAGTGCTCCGCACTAGTCGGCATAAACTGACACTGCCCAATAGCACCATACATTGAACTCGGAATGGAAAGCGGATTTTGATCATTTCCCTTGGCGTAAAGAAGTAGAGCTTTTAGTTCTGTATACGCCCAACTCGCCTTTTGCTCAGTTCGTTTAATCAACCATTTCATGATGTCATCTGAAACATCTGTCCGCGTTATACGTGATTTGATAAGTGAGAAATCCCGAGACAAAGCCATACTTGCCAAGATGGTAAAGGCATTACTGTCACCGACATTCATCCCGAGACGTGTTTCCACGAGCAAAAGCGCAGTCAACAACTCACCCGGCACACCATAGCGCTCCTCAATTACAGCAAATTCAGCTCTGTTTTCACGATAAAATGCATAGGCCCCGGCAATCAGGATAGGATTAAGATACCGAACCATGACCTCTGGTTGTTTGGGAGGCCCTGCCTTCTTAGTAGAAAGCTTTATGTTAAGTAATGAATTCATTTTTCGAGCCATAATCTTTGGTGAGAACTCCAGATCTGGACTGGAAAAAAGATAGGTCATATGGGCTTGATCAAAACCGTCATCAACCAACTGCTTAACCAACGGCTGCCAAAGTTCTTGCTCTTCTGCCACAGCGAGATTGAACATCGAACAAAAGAAAACGGCGGCCAACGCAACAACGAAGGCCGCACGTTTCATGCGAATAATATTCATGGAATCAGATTCGATCCATCGGGACAAAACCCATTTCCTCCTCGAAGTCCTCATCCATATCGGACACGAACTCCTTGAGATCATACGTTTCCCCACATTGAGGACATCGCAGGGTTACCTCTTGGCAGCCCCTGTAGGCAGTCAGGTCTAACCCGCACTGCTTGCATTCCATGCCATCAGCTCGCCAAGTGCGTTTTCGATGAACAAACACTCTATTTGGCGTCTTTCAGTCCGAGGTTCTTCTCACCCATGGCAACATACAAAGCAGAAACGGCTGTGCCGTAATCTGCCAATGCCTGAGAAAGTTGAGCCTCACTGGCTGTCAGTCTTTCCTGAGCATTCAACACATCGGTATTGGTACCAACCTGAGCCTGATACCGAGCCACCGCCATACGATAAGCTTCTTCAGCAGCAGTCACGGATTTCTTGGCCACAGTGATACGGTCGGCGGCTTCCTGAATGCTCAGCAAAGCCCGCTTGACTTCAAACCCTGCATTGAGGCGAGTATTTTCCAAGTCCGCTTCCAACTGCTTCACAGTCTGATCAAACTGCTTGGAGTTGTAGTAATCGGAACCCCATTCAAAAATCGACATGGACGCACTCACACCGGCAGTCCAGTATTCAGAGCCTTCATGAGTATAATCTCCACCGCCGTTCAAACCAGCAGCATCACCCCGGTTAACGTAATCCCAGGAGGCGTCAACAGACGGATAAAAACTACTTTCGGAGATAGTCACGTCCTTCTTGGCAATTTCAACACTTTTTTCACCGATCAACAGATCAGGACGGTGATCATATGCGCGAGTCAGGCATTCTTTGAGCGAGAGATTAAAAGGAACGTATTGAAGTTCGCCCACGTATTCCACATCCATTTCAATGGGAATATTCAACAAAGTATTCAGTTGGGCTTCTTGAGTAAAAACATTATTACGCGCTGTCAAAAGCCCCTGTTTGGAAGTCGCCAAATCAACTTCGGCGTCCAAGACTTCAGCTTTAGGCCTAAGACCTACATCATAAAAAGCGCTGATAACCTTAAGCTGTGATTCCAGTCGAGCCACGGAATCCTCCGCACTCTTCACATCCATCCGAGCCTTGAGCAAAGACAAAAATGTCGTCTGAACATTCTCAACAAGGGTCAACTCAACACTGGTCAAAGATGCCATCGTGGATTCTTCGGTCAACTGAGCTTTCTGCCAAGTAGCAAGTAAATTGAACCCCTTGAAAACTGGCTGCGTGACGTTGACACTGGCAACCCAATCAGATTGTTGTCCACTTGAAGTATAGCCGCGATCATAATGCTTATAACCATAAGTCGCACCAAGAGCCGGACCAAAATCACCCATGGCTGAACGGGTTCCAAACTTGGTACCTTGCAACTGAGCACGAATTGAAGTCATACTCGGATTCAGGTCCAAAGCGCGTTGCACACCGCGTTCCAAATCAAAAGGACCGGTAATTTCCGCAGTCTTTGATTCAGAACCCATGGCGGGATCAGCATCTTGGGCAAAAGCCAGACCAAAAAAGGCCAGTACAGCCACGAAAGTCAAAATAAAAAGAGAAAACCGGTTACGGCTCATAGTACGTTCCTGCTTGGTATCATATGAAGTTCAGTTGCATTAGCAACGATTAGCAATTCAACCTTGTACCAACTCTCTTCGGGAGTCGCAACCCCTAAAGGACTCAGTCTTTCCGTAAAAGTGCGCAGTCAGACTGATCTCCCTGCAACTTTTCCAAAGTATGACGAAAGGTCGGCAAGAGAGGCTCCAGGCATTCGGCAACAGCCTTGGGACTCCCCGGCATATTAACAATGACCGCTTGTCCCAGAGTGCCGGCAACAGCACGCGAAATAGCACCGTGCGGAGTTTTGACAAGGCTAACCGCTGTCATGGCTCGTTCATACCCCGGCAACCGTTTCTCGATTACGGCCAGAGTCGCTTCGGGGGTCACATCCCGAGGGCCAACTCCAGTCCCCCCGGTTGTCAAAATAAGATCAACTCCCTGATTCAGCGCCAAGTCAGCCAGAAGTCCTTTAAGTTGGAAGACATCATCTGGAATAACAAACCCTTGCACAAAATTAAGCACGAGTTTTTCAGCTACCAGTGTTCCAACAAGCGGGCCGGACTCATCCACCCTTTTACCCTGCGAACCTTTGTCACTTAGAGTAATCCAGGCCAACGCATACCCTTCCCGAATAACGAGACATTTTAACAACCCGGCTTTCACATCTCTCACAGCTTCAACAAGATACATAGCTGTTGACGGCTCACCAAGATCACCAGGAAGCCATGTTACAGCCTGTACCAGAAATTCCCCAGCATCAGAGGTCAAACGGGTACCGACTCGCAAATTCGGCAAGAAATCAGCCGTTGCAATCACCGAAGCAGGCGATGTCACACCGGCACAACACAGATACCCACGGTCACCAGAAGCAACCGACATATTTACAGTCAGAGAAAGATTGGAGGCTGACATTGTCACTCCCTATTAATGTAGTTAGGCTAAAAGCACAGACAGAATTCCCGCAACAAACACACCGCCAAACGTTCCTGGTCCACCAATGGAAACCACGGGCGTACCAACGGAATTGCGAAAACGGGGAATAAGTAATGGAATGAGGTTGCCACCGATAATGGCTCCCATGGTTCCAGCTATATACGCGGCAACAGGCCTGAAAGGTTCAGGCACGAAAAAATACACGGATAAAAACGTCATGATTGCCGGAAGAACCAGAGGAATACGCAGCCCTGTCAGTACATCCGGCTTGGCTGTGATGTAACAACCAAGTGTAACCATGATCATGGCAAATCCGATCCAGAGATAGACTCCATCCGTCTGCCCAATCATGTGTTGACGAATCAAAAAGGTGAAACTGAGCAAAAGCGGCAACAAAAACCCACCAACATTGACAGCGAAAACCTGCTTTTTCAATTCGTTGGTGCCATCTTCTTCAATCTGAACCGGCCTTCCGAATTCATCCAAACCAAAGCTGACCGAACGCGGTTTTGGAACCACGACAAGCCTCTCACTCGTAAAAAACGGTATATTCATAGCCCTGCCAACAAGAATGGCGATGAACATCAACACACCTTGAGCGGGTGTCAAACCGAGCTTCGAAAACGCCTCAGCTACCATAGAAACCGGCAAAAAAATAAAGAGAAAAAAGAGCGCTACCAATAAAAGCAGTGCCGGAATCATGCCGCCTGAAAACTGAAAATACGGATACATTCATTCACCTTGCATTTCCATTCGTCAAATGCCGGTTGATTTTTCTGTTATCCCGCCCCTATACTAGAGCAGAAGTCATGCAATTGGGATGTAACCCAACTCGAACTTGATGTAAATTACAGGACCAAGAGGCACCCATGAAAGGCATTATCCTCGCAGGCGGCTCCGGCACGCGACTCCATCCCCTAACTCGCGTCGTCAGCAAACAACTCCTTCCCGTTTATGATAAACCTATGATATATTATCCTTTGTCTACACTTATGCTAGCAGGCATAAGAGACATACTCATCATATCCACCCCTCAAGATTTGCCCAATTTCAAAAATTTGCTGAGCGACGGCTCGCAACTCGGGCTGAATATTTCATATAAAATACAACCGAAACCAGAAGGATTGGCCCAGGCCTTTGTCATTGGCGAAGATTTTATCGGCAACGATTCCGTATGTCTGGTTTTGGGCGACAACATCTACTATGGACACGGTCTTGGATCCATTCTCAAAAAGGCTGGAGACTTGGAAAAAGGCGGTATTGTTTTCGCCTATCTGGTTAAAGATCCTGAACGATACGGTGTGGTTGAGTTCGACACCAACTTCAAAGCATTGTCCATCGAAGAGAAGCCCGAAAAACCAAAATCAAAATATGCAGTCACAGGGCTGTATTTTTACGACAATGACGTCATCGAGATAGCAAAATCACTCAAGCCATCAGCTCGCGGCGAATTGGAAATCACCGACATCAACAAAATATATTTGGAAAAGGAAGATCTTGAAGTGCAAACGTTAGGCCGTGGATACGCATGGCTCGACATGGGCACCCACGAGTCCTTGCACGGAGCATCAAGCTTTGTTCAAGCAGTCCAAGCTCGTCAGGGGTACGTCATATCAAGCCCCGAAGAAATTGCGTACCGCAGGGGCTTCATATCCCGCGATCAACTCAAGGAGCTGGCGTGCAAAATGAGCAATAACAGCTATGGTCAATATCTTCTGGACGTGGTCCTTGAAGACTCCACGGATTCCTGTCCAAGCACATAAAAAACCGCCTTCCCCCCAAGGAAAGCGGTCTTACATCAAAATCAAAACGCGGCGAATTCGTCGCGTTTTTTTTGTTTAATGATGGTCTTCATTCATGGCTTCACGGACCCGGATAATACCGATGGTCAGAATCCATGCGAGATAAATGAAAATCAGGGATACGCCGACAAAGCCGGGACCCGAGCTGTGAGCCATTCCGGAAAGCAGTTCGCCAATCATCTTATTCCTCCTCGATCATCCGCTTTTTGCTTGAAAAGATGTATCTTATTGCTCACCAAAAGGACGAATTGTCAACCCTATTCCGCAAAAATGAACCAAAGAATTTCATAGCTCACACGATCACTTGTCATAGACTCTTCTTTTCAATACACTTCCATGCAAGTTTTCATCAATCAGCAGCAAAAGTGGTGAACAATGGGTCTTCTCAACTTCTTGAAAAACATATTCTCCTCGTCCGAATCTGCCACCCGTAAAAAGAAAAACCAAGGGCTGACACCCACCCCAAAAACCAAGAAAAAAAATGCGACTCGCAAGAAAAAAGCTGTAAAAAAAACATCCGACATGTCGCTCGAGGTCAAGACGAAGGCTAAAGGCCGGAAAAAATCCAAACAAGTCTCTTCCGACCCTATTGATGAAACGGCCCTCGGTTTCAGTATTTCTCTCAAATCAGATGATGCCTATGCTAAAAAGCGCAATGCCATCCGCATTTCGGTGGAAGGCTTGACTGTCAACATCCCCCGGCTCAAAAAAGCCTTTGAAGTCTCCGATATCAGCGCGACAGGTCTTGGCTTCAAATTCGCAAAACCCCGCATCAAGGCCGGAGTCAAAATCAAAATGGACCTCATTCTCAAGGGTACAAATTTGGCGACAAACATATTGTGCCAAGTCAGACGCCACGAAAAAGGGAATGTCGGCTGTATTTTTGTTGAGCTTGACCGAACGCAAGACGACGCTGTTCACAAGATCGTACTTATAGGTCAAAAAGAGCAGGCCGCTCGAAAAGCAACCAGAAAAGATCAGAACTTCAAGCTACCGACCTAAACGAGTTGGCGTAACTCCGCAATATAGGTCTCGAGATCATTGGGTTCACCGGGTTTGTGATCTTCAGGGTAAAGCAGGGCTGTCATAAAAAACACGCTCCCGATGCGCAAGGCTGCCCCCGCACTCATGGAGAACTGCTCAAGACGCGTTGAGATTTCTGCTCCCAATGCTCCTTCGATCTTTTCAGTATATTTCCACGCATTTTCGCCAAGGGCGGAAAGAATTTTCGCTTTTTCCTCCAGCTTGATTTGAAAATCACGTTGCCCATCGGCTTGAAGAGCCTCTTCTCCTTCTCCTTCCAAACGAAGGACATCCGCATTGGTTTTCTCAAGGAATTCTATTAAATCCAACAAAACATGATCGGCCATGATTTTCTCCTATTTGTGGACATGTACCCTCTGCTCTTCAGGAAAACAAGCAGACAGGCACAAATATGAGGCCATCCACATCCCAAAATTTCTGGACAAAAGCGCACTTTGATCTTACCTCAAAGACTCCCCACGAAACACACATCTACTTGAGGAGACTCAGTTGAGCATACTTTCCGCCAGCCTCGGGCTGACACGATACCGTATCATTGAAGAAGTTCCCAAGGACCTACTTCAAGAGGTCCCGGAAAAACTCCAGAAATTCTGCTTTGTCGACATAGACGCCACAGCCGACGAGCGATCATTCGGCTGGACCAACATTGACGACATGCTGGACATGAACTGGACACAGTCTCCGCCTGAAAAAGCGGAATACTTCGCCTTTGGTTTACGTTTGGATACTCGCCGCATTCCGCCAGCAGTACTCAAAAAGCACACAACTATTGCGCTCAACAAGGAGCTTGAGCACAACAAAGAACAGGGCAAGAATTTCGTATCCCGCGACCGCAAACGGGAACTCAAGGAGCAGGTAACACTCCGACTACGAGCTCGGACATTACCGATTCCAGCCATGTTTGATATCATTTGGAATCCATCAACCAACCGTCTCTATGTGACCACCACCAACTCCAAGGTCTGCGCTCTTTTTGAAGACTACTTCGCCCTGACCTTCGATCTACATTTGGAGCCGTTGACTCCATTTTTCATGGCCATGGATGTCCTCGGCGAAGAAGCCGCGCCCAAGTTGGAAAATCTCGATCCCACCATTTTTGTATAAGGATTTCAGTTCATGGATCTTTCACTCGTCGAACGCGAAAACACTCTGCTTGGTCAGGATTTCCTGACATGGCTCTGGTACAAGACTGACAATGAAAACGTGCTGTTCGCCCTAGAGGACAAACGTACCTTCACCCTACACATGGAGCAAAAGCTCTCAGTTCAAGGCGGCGAAGGTGAAACCAAGGCCACAGCCACTGTGTCCAGCCCTGCCGGAGAGTTGTCCGAAGCCAAAACCGGCTTGGGTACCGGCAAAAAAGTCAGCAAGGCCCAACTCCTCTTTTCAATGGATCAGGACGACTGGCTGGTATCAGTAAACGCCGCCGATTTTGGCCTTTCCGGCCTCAAAACACCAAAGATTGCCACCAAGGACGACGAAGGGGACGACCCGGACGCAAAATTCCTTGAAAAAATGTTTCTCTTGGAACGATGTCTGGAAATGCTCGACATCGTCTTCACCCAATTCCTCAAATTGCGCATGAGCAAGGCGTGGAAAGAAGAATCTGCCAGCGTCAAACTTTGGATCAACGGATAACAATGAAACAAAGGCCCCTGCGTATAGCCTGCTTCGGTGACAGCCTGACCGAAGGATATGGCCTTACCTCAGACGAAGCCCTACCCAAAGTTCTGGAACGTCTGCTGATTGACGAAGGCATCCATGTAGACTGCCTTAATTTTGGTATTTCCGGTGATACTTTCGAGGACGGTCTCAACAGAATCGATACAGTTCTGCAAGTCCAACCGGATGCTGTCATCCTTGAATTCGGAGCCAATGACAGCTTCATGGCCTACCCGGCTGAAAGCATCATGGCTACGGCCTCTTCCGTCATCAAAACCATCATCAAACAGAATTTACCTGTTTTGCTGGTAGGTATTACTGCCCTGCCAGACATGGGGGCTGAATACAAACGGAGCTTCGATCCGATTTTTCCGACATTGGCAACAAGTTTCAGGCTTCCGTTGTTCCCGGATATCCTAAGTAGCTACTTCGGAGACTCTTCTTTGACATTACTCGACGGGATGCACCCCAATGTCGAGGGAGTGGAAGCTATTGCTCACTCTCTGCTTCCGCAAACCCGTGAATTGATCAACACAGTACAGACGAGGGATTGATGCGCTATAAGCTGCAAATGATGGATACGGACTTCGGAGTCGGCATGTTCGCCGCCATGCCGGACGCCAATCTGAGTTTCAACGAAATGACAGACTATCTGCGAAAGCACCCGCATGACGACTACATGCATGAATTCGTGCTTCAGGGATTCAAGGATTTTCGTACCCGCAAGCTTCAGAAGCTCATCAAAGAAGCGATGAAGGACAAAGGGCAGTCCGATCCAATTCTCACCGCTGTCATGTATGAAGCGTGCATCTGCCATTCTCGACAAGCTCCCCTGCTTCCCTTATTTGACGGTCTGGACCCGGCAGCTTTGCTCGACTTCACCCCGGCTATCCACATCCGATCCCGACTCGTAAAAGATCAACCGCTGCATCGCGAATGGATCAATCTTTTTGGGGAAAACATCTTCACCCTGGCTCCGCTGCCCGCACCTGAAGACGCACCAGAACCGCTGTATTCGCAAACCGACTTGGACTTACCCACTTCAATCTCCGCAAGCGTGATACGCAAAGAACTGAACAGTCAACTCCCGCCAGCTAAACCTCGTTGCCCGCTGGAAGAAACAATTGAACGAGCCTTCGGAGCACTAGACAAAGCGGATGCCTTCCTTGGGCCGGTCATGGCACACAAGGCCTCCTTGTCGCCCATAGCCAGCCTGCGTCACTGGATGGTCAAAACGCGCTCGGTGAACGGAACGCTTTCTAATTCACTTGAGGGTATCCAAACGAGTTACGGTCGAGGCTTGTCCCGAAAACAGGCAGACGCTTCCTGCTGTATGGAAATGGCCGAAAGATTCTCTTCATACGCCAGCGCCAACAAAGACGGTCTTGTCGGTTACAAACAAAAGTACCCGCTGACATATGGAACATATGACGAATTAAGCCAGGACGCGATCAATCCAAACGACGTTCGACTGGAAGTCCCTTACGCAAGTCAAAAACTCCATTGGTTGGAAGGCCAACGACCAGATGGAAACGGCGGGACAACATCCATCCTGATCCCGGCCCAATTTATATTCCTTTTCTGTAATCTGGACGAACAAAGTCTGTTCAGCGCCCTAGGTTCTACTGGATTAGCCTCAGGCAACACCATTACCGAGGCTAAAGTCGCCGCCCTGACAGAAGTCATCGAACGAGACTCTGATGCCACCATGCTCTACGACCCAAAACGTTGTTTCCACATTGAAACAGATGACCCGGAAATTTCCAAATTGCTGGACGGCTACAAGACTGACGGCATCGACGTCTGGTTCATGGACATGACCACGGAACTCGGCGTGCCCTGCTACAAATCTGTCGTCCTCGGCAAGCATGGCGATGTAAACAAAGGGGGCGGTTGCAGCCTGAATGGCCAATCCGCCCTGGTCTCTGCCTTAACTGAAACAGCATATCCGTACCCAGGCCCCACAAGCGGACCGGCACCGGAAGGCCTTGAAACCAGACGCCTTGAAGACCTGCCTAATTATTCCACTGGAAGCGCAAAAGGCGATCTCATGGTCCTCGAAAAGACCCTCATGGCCAATGGTTACACTCCAGCCTACGTAGATATGACCCGCAAAGACCTAGATATCCCTGTCACCCGTGCCGTCATTCCCGGCCTTGAGCTTATTTCCGACTTCGACCAATACTCCAGAGTCAGCCCCCGACTATTCCAAAATTATCTAGCAATATTCAAATAACTAAAACCATTGACGTCCTGCCTTTTTGCGGGATAATGAAACAAATCTTCACGCCTGGGTGGTGGAACTGGTAGACACCAGGGACTTAAAATCCCTTGATCGCAAGGTCGTGCGGGTTCAAATCCCGCCCCAGGTACCAGAAATTGAAAGGGCTTTTGAGATTCTCTCAAAAGCCCTTTTTCTATGAAAATTATTTTGTACACTCACTGTACAACCATATCATTTGATAAGAGCCATCAAGCCTCGCTCGTCTTCCATCTTATTCATAAATTGAATACTATACCCAAAAGCGTGCCATCCCGTCATCTCCTTCAATTACGTATCATCGCAGTTGTAGTGATAAAACAGGTACTTAGAAGGGATTCCCGAAACAAACAAAGAGGTGGCCTCGGTTCTTCGGGCCACTGAGCAGCGAATTTAAGGTGGACGAGTTTACGGGTTACGCTGCCTTTTGATTCCAAGCCAGAGGGGGTACCCCCTCTGGCTTGGAATTTTGATATACATCCATCGGCTTTATTTCGTCAAAAGTGAAATGAGGCCGACGATTATTATAGAAATCAAACCACCACGCCAATGCCTCACGCAGCTCACTTCCTGTACGACAATCGCCAAGAGAGAACTGCGCGACTGTGCCAGTCCATGACAGCTACGAGATACAGGAATCCACGTTTCATGGGGATATACGTAATGTCCGTGCACCAAACTGGGTTCGGCTTTGTGATCGGCAGATTTCGAAGCAAGTATGGATAAACCTTATGCCCAGGATGAGGCTGGCTCGTTCGAGGCTTTTGATAGACAGCCATCAAACCCATTTTTCGCATCAGCCTCCTCACCCGCTTTTGACCAACAGAATCCCCCGTATCTCGCAGGATATTCCGCATTTGTCTGGAGCTGAAAAACGGCAATTCCATAAACAACTCATCAATCTTCCGCATCAATACAAGATTGAGCAGAGACTCGCCGATGGCTGATAATAGTATGTTGATCTTTGTAATTGCAGAACTTTGCATTGTCGTCGAACGCTGAGATTTGGATGCCCGTTGTCGACGACCTTGTGCCTTCGCCCGCAGCTCAAATTTTGGCGAAGGCTTGTTGCAAAAAATCCTTCTCCACAGTCAACTGGCCGATCTTTGCATAAAGATCCTTGATCTGCGCTTCGTTGTTTTGTGGGATATTCTTGGTCTTGCCGGAAAAGGATTCGACGATCTCTTCCTTAGCTTGTTTCTTCCACGTGGAAATCTGGTTGGGATGAACGCCATGTTTGCTGGCCAGTTCTGAAATCGTGTGTTTACCGGACAATGCATCAAGTGCGACACGGGCTTTGAACTCTGCTGAAAAATGTCTTCTTTTGGACATGATCGAGCCTCCTTCGACGACTATATGTCCACCTAAACAAGTGGTCCAGTTTTCTGAGGCCACCTCTAAGAGCCCCCCCATGTGAAGGTGTGCTCTTCGTTTAACTACAGATTGCCACCCAATAAATTTTAATGGTCCACATATGACCACAGCCGCTTGCAGACACGTTTCCTGTATGAATGCGTCAGGCTATTAGCCCCAAAACATCTTGCCATGGCCCAAATATTCGCCACTACTCAGGCTCAAAAAAACGTACACGCCTTGACGCCCCCGTCATCAGATGTTGAATATACTCTCCCATGAAGTATATAATAGTATTAAGCCATTTGATGGGACTTTCGCTGCTGCTCCTAACGAACGTCGTTGGGTGTGCGCGAAGCGATGTGGTTGCATCAATGGCGTTAGACTCAACTTGGAACCGCCTCGATTCAGGTGGACCTCTACCTGCTGTTGGCTGGATGCGAGGGCAAGGCGATGTTGTTCATATCTATATTGAAGGCGACGGCGTGGCCTACTCCACGCCTACAACTCCTTCTCTCGATCCAACACCCATCACCCCTACAGCGTTACTTCTGGCCCGCGTAGACGATGCAGCTGCCGTGGCATATGTCGGTCGCCCTTGCCAATATATATCAGGAGATTCCTGCACCAATAAAAGCTGGACCTCTGGGAGATTTTCCGAGGCGACTTTACAAACCGAGAACAGTCTTGTGAATGCAGCCAAAAAATCGGCTAATGCAAAACGTGTAGTCTTAGTCGGGTTTTCAGGGGGCGGAGCAGTTGCAGCCCTGTTGGCCGAGCGGCGAACGGATGTCGCAGCACTGATTACTGTCTGCGGCAACCTCGACCATGCTGTGTGGACAGCCATGCACAATCTTACGCCACTTTACGGATCACTTAATCCAACAGAACACGTCAAACGACTTTCTTCCCTACCGCAAGTGCATTTCTTGGGCGCGGCAGATACCAACATCAACACAAAAGTTACAAACTCTTTTGTAGCAAAACTCGGCCCAGATGCCCCTGCGACGGTCCATATAGTGCCAGAGTTGGCGCATGGGGGCGAAGACTGGGCAAAAGCGTGGCCTGAATTACTTCACGAGTTGCGCTTGAATAACTGATCTCGACGTTTTCACACACAACCTGTATTATATTAAGAAAATGCGTAACGCTCTTTACATTCGAACTTTATTCAGGCGATATTCACTTCATGCGAACACTCTCCTCTTCAATTGACACCTCGACTCTATACCACAGCCAGCGACTGATGCGTGCCCTTTCCGTGATTCACATCAAGCCAATCTCGTTCATTCATGCCCCCATGGGGTACGGGAAGACTGTCGCCGTTAGAGAATACCTTCAGAAAGAAAAAATTCAGACCATCTGGGTTTCCGTATTAACCAAAGATAAGGACGCCTTTTGGCGAGACTTCTGCTGTGTGCTTCGTAAAAATTTGCCCAGAGAAGTCGATGTTCTGGAAGCTGTGGAAAAACTTGGCTACCCCACCGATCCCGTAAAAATGGACACAGTCCGAGGTATGTTCGCCCGTCTGAATTATCCCTCCAAAGCAGTACTGGTTTTTGACGATGTGCACCTTTTGCAGGAATCAGAGGCTGGACAGCTTATTCAACTTTGCCTGCTTCTCGCTCGCCAAGGCGTTTTCCCTCCGATTGTATTCATTTCTCGCCATGCGCCGAGTCAAATGCTCGCAGAACCTTTACTTAAGGGGATTATAACGGAAATCGGCCCCACCTTTTTTGCACTTAACAAGAAAGAAATGCAGGCCTACTTCAAACAATGCGGCATCTTGCTAGATGAAACGGATACTGCAAAATTGCTCAAGGCGACAGGCGGCTGGATAAGCGCATTGTATCTGTATCTGCTGCATTATTCTCAGCATGGAAAAATGGCAGCTCCCACGGGACTATCAGCACTGTTGACAAATCAGGTCTTCGACAAACTGCAAGATGAGACAAGGCACCTGCTTATAGCTCTTTCTCCTTTGGAAAAATTCACCGTACATCAGGCAAGACTCTGTTATGATAATGCGGAGGCAGTCCTTACAGATATCCTACGTCGTAATGCATTTATCAGCTACGATTCGACGACAGAAAGTTACATACTTCACGCTCTGTTCCGAGATTTTTTGCTACAACATTTTAAAACATTGCCGGTGGGACAGCAGCAAAAAATCTATCTGAATAATGCCAAATGGTTAATTGAACATGACGAAATACGAAAAGCAGTCAAACTCCTAAAGGAAATTCACGACGACACTGAGACACTCGATCTATTGGACACAGTAGTTGAACACCTGCCTGTCACGGAAGGAAACGGCCTGTTGATGGACCTTTTCCGTACATGCAGTCCGGATTCCATGAATCAATATCCCGGCGTCATGTTTCGATATGCCATGGCAGCCCTCAGCTCCAAGGATCTGCCAACTTTTTCTGACTTACTTGCTCGCCTGGGACACTATTGCTCCTCCTTACCCGAGAATGATCCGACAGCTAACGGTTGGAAAGGTGAGATGGAGCTTTTACGCGCTTTCACCAAGTATAACGATATCGTGGCCATGTCGGCCCACCACAAACGGGCTGCACAATTTTTCCAGCAATCGGAAAACAATGGCAGCCGTCTTTCAGGACAAGACCCATGGACTATGGGATCTCCTTCGGTTCTATATATGTTTCATAGAAAAAGCGGGATGTTGGAAAAAGAACTGAAACAAATGCACGACTGCCTGCCACAATATTCGCAACTCACAGGTATGCACGGAGCCGGAGCGGAAGATATCATGTTGGCAGAGGCGTTATATAATGCCGGGAAATTCGAATCTGCCGCTATCGCCAGTCATCAGGCTCTGTCAACGGCTCAGACGTACAAGCAAATTGACATTGAAGTATGCGCTCTTTTTCTACTTGCCCGATTAGAAATGCAACATGGTGAATACGACAAATCCATAAATCAATTACAAATCATGCGAAAACGTGTGGAAGAAGAAAAGGCCTTTTCTCTGCTGCAAACAACGGATTTATGCACTGGTTTTTTGCATATGAGTATTCACCGACCGGAAAAAATCCCCAATTGGTTGCTGCAAGACGGTGAAAAGAAACTCTATGCTTTCGCCGGGGGCTGGGCCTACATTGTGTTTGGTGGTACCTTGTTACTCAACAGGGAATACGCAAAATTGGTTGCCCACTTTTCTCGCCTTATACAAAAGGGCACGTACCGCCAAAACATCATGTTCTCCATCTATGCAAATCTATTTATTGCTGCGGGTAACACGGGGTTGGGTTTATATGCAAAGGCGGACACAGCGCTCTTTGCCGCTCTTGAATTAGCACTGCCGGATAAAATATATATGCCCTTTGCAACAAACTCCACATTTTTGCCACAGCTGAAAGGCCTGAAAGACGACGATTCATATGGCTACGATATTCACCGCATCTTGCAACTGTCCACCAAGTTGGAAAAAGTCCGCAACGGTATCATTTTCCGTTTTTTTTCAAAGGTCACTCCTTCTCTCACTCCTCGGGAAAGCGAACTTGGACGATTGGCCATGACCGGTATGACATATAAAGAAATCGCCGGTGCCGCCGGTTTGGCTCCGAATTCTGTTAAACGCTATTTTGCCGCCTTGTATAAAAAACTCGGTATAAACAATCGAGAACAGTTAAAAAATTACTTTTTGAAGCAAGAAAACAATATTTTTTAACCATCCGCCTGTTTCGTCGTTTTACTCAAACAATTCAACCTAAAATATTTTTTCTTAAGACCCAAAAGACAACATCTATCTGCCCTACTTTTCGATCACACAAAAATGTGCATAAGAAGTGAGGCAAATATTTTCAAGAAGTCAGTATTCTTTCACTCATCTAAAAGAACGGCATTGGAGCATATCCAATGCCGTTCTTTTCTTGTTCGTTTCACTGAAGGAAATAATCGAAATTTTTCATACACAAACAAGAAGATGCAACACGAAATAACATTCGCCACTCTCATTATTTTTTAAAGGCCCGCCCACGTTGTTAACCGCCGACATTAGTATAAATAAATTTTCTTTAATAAGCACTCAAAATAAATGAATTTTATTCGCGATATCACCCAAGGTGATATTGCGACCCAAAAATCAAATGGGTACTAGGCAATTTATGTCTTCATATTTCGATCTACAATCTAAAAAAAGACTATAAAAACAATACGCTGAATCGACATTTTATTTGCCTATAGAAACTGAAATTCTGTCCAAACTGCGAAAACAATAGCGACACAGACGTCTACCTAAGGAGATTCCCCATGCGGCCTATCTACCATATTATTTTCTCTCCAAGCCGTCTCGCCCTTTTAATTTTATTGCCCATGCTCCTAGCCCTGCTCCAGTGCTTACCAGCCCAGGCGGTCAGCCTTACCCTAACTGAGGGCTCTAATAGTGCTATTAGCGGCGACGGTTCCACCGTTATTATCAATCGAAACAATAACATTTACGCAAGCCCCAGTTCCCTCGGCAGCAGCACCCTCATAGATTCTTCAGCCGAGATTGTTGGTATATCACAAGACGGGTCTCATATTCTTGGAAAGAAAAATTCGAGTTTTTTTTATATATACTCCGGGACGAATCACCAAACAACAACTTTTTTGACTCCGCTAATAGCAACCCCGGACTTAGCAGGGATCAGTTCAGATGGTCATGCCGTTTTCGGTTCACGGCTTAGTGTCGGCGCACCAAATGAAGCATTGATAGCGGTATCCTCCGACAACTGGACCACTGCAGGTGGTATTACTGATTATTCGATCTCGTACGGTCCCACAGGGTCAATGCCCGCACTCAATGCCATCAGCAACAACATCGCTGGCGTAAGAACAGCAGTAGGAACTATGGCAAACAAACCAATGATATGGAAAACACCCACCGTCGGAACTACTTTGGTTGACACGCCTTTATCCCTTGGGAGTTATACTAGTGGGTCCGCACGGGACATCACCGACGATGGATCGACGGCAGTCGGATATGTCATAGAAACATACCGTCATGCAGCTAAGTGGGATATAACGACCAATTCACTGACTGTTCTCCCGTCCGGTGGCTATCATAACAACCTCGCTCGTTTTGTTAACAAAAACGGTTCAGTCATTGTTGGTGATGTTTGTAGTGCAATCTCAGAAGTAGCCATTTGGACAGAAAATGGTAACTCCTACACGGTTCAAACGCTTTATGACGCTCTCATAAGCAAAGGCGTACAAACGGACCCCAATAATTATTTCATGACCGCCACAGGCTTAAGTGACGATGGCGACCTCATTACGGGACAGAGAGCTGATAGTACAATATTCATTGCCAACCTTGGCGCGGGTGGAGTGATCACCACTGACCAGCTTAACCAATCTCTGGCAACCATGGGGCAAGTCGGATCAGCGGTTTCCGGAATGGGCCAGCTTTCCATGAGCCGTCTGGGCAACGTGGCGGGCGGACAAGGCGCACATTTTCACGTAACCACCCCCGGCACCGAGACTGCCGGAGGTGGAGCCGAACGGGGCCTGTCGAGCGGTGATGAAATGCCGGGAAGTATGGACCTGTGGGTCATCGGCTCCGTGGGATCAAACATTGAGCTGAACGGCGATGACCTCGGTCTGCGCGGCGGTGTCGGCCTCACTTGGGACAACGGCAACGAATGGCGTTTCGGTGGCGGCCTATTTGGTGACATGCGGGATTTGAAGACAAATCACGGTGGCGACCAAAGTATCCGAGCCATCGGACCCGGTGTTTTTGCCGTCTACTCTCCGGAACAAACCGGATTTGAATTCCGCCTGTCTGCTTTATGGCAATCCGTGGCGCTAGACCTGACACGAGGCTATGCCAATGGCGCAGGAAGTGCCACTTCATCCGGCTCCACAGACGCAAATGTCTTCGGTCTTTCCGGTCGAGTACAGTGGACAAAAAACATGACCGATTCTTTCGACCTGACGCCTTTCGCCGAATACACTTGGCAAACCACGCATATCGACAGTTACTCAGAATCCGGGGGCCCTTTCCCGGCCAGCTTTGAAAGCCGAACTGAAACATCCAACTCTATCCGGGCAGGCCTTAGAGCCGACGCGGCCCTCTTCGACAAAGTCGGCACTTGGGCCTGGTTGGCCTGGGATCATCGCTTTGAGGACTCCTCCGCAGGTATGGGCGGCAGCACAATCGGCTTGGGAGCGTTCACCTATCCCGGCGCAAAATTGGACCAAGACTGGGCCGATGCGGGTGTAGGTGCAAGCTGGGACATCACTGAACGTTTGGAAGCTACTTCCAGCCTCGGATTCGCCATGGGGTGTGACGACGAAACCGTCCCCGACCTCACCGCCACCATGGGGCTCAGCTATCAACTCTGGTAGTAGGAATTTTAAATCAAGCAACCAATCAAACCTTAAAAATCATACGATTTGAGAACCGCAACCATCTATTAAATAAATATAAAGGCATGGTCTTCTGATGAAACTGGTAGCGAAGGTACAATATCTCTTCTTCTTGGTCCTGTTGCTTGTCTGTTCGGTTCCGGTTTTATCTTTCGCAGCAGACTTGCCCGATGCCATCGGTGAAGTGGTTTCCATAATGGGAACTGCGACAGCAACCCAACCTGATGGAGCCATGCGCACATTGGACTTGAATGCTCCGGTAAGAACCAAAGATGTCATAAAAACCGGGTGCAAAAGCAATATTGAAATCGTTTTCAAGGACGATTCCGTATTTTCGCAAGGCCCGGATTCCAGCACCTCCCTGGATGAATTCGTGTATTCCGCAACGCCC
Source organism: Pseudodesulfovibrio nedwellii (assembly GCF_027923765.1). Classification (NCBI taxonomy): domain Bacteria; kingdom Pseudomonadati; phylum Thermodesulfobacteriota; class Desulfovibrionia; order Desulfovibrionales; family Desulfovibrionaceae; genus Pseudodesulfovibrio; species Pseudodesulfovibrio nedwellii. The sequence continues at coordinate 968,163 of NZ_AP026709.1, forward strand.
TCTGCATCCAAAATACTATTAAAAGCCGGAGTCGGAACGCTTCGCTACGTAACTGGTCAAGTGGTCAAGCAGAACCCTGATGCTTTTGCTCTCGTAACTCCAATGACGACAATAGGCATTCGAGGCACTGAAGTATTTGCCGAACTTACGAAAGAACAGGAAGAAATCGGCGTACTTTCCATAGCTCCCGGACATGTGGTCGAAGTCTCTACCTCCAAAATGCAGAAAACCATTTCAAGAGCCGGTTTTTCCGTAAAGGCAGCTCCTGACGGAGGTTTGAACAATCCATCCCCCACAGCTCCGGAGACACGAACCAGAGTTATCAAAGCCGCCCCTCAGACCACACAGGGAGAAACAAGCGATGCCCAAAGCAAAACCGACAAAGACCGCAAAATCAATGCGTTTGCAGCGGCCATTAGCCGAAGCAAAGGAAATCTCGGTGGACTCAATCAGCATCCAAATTACGGAAATCTTAATAATATAACTTTGCAAAAAAGTGCCCACAAAGCAGCTGAATCCGATCAATCCTCAAATAATGGAGCAGGCCTCGGTAGCGACGGTCCTGCCGATGTCGACGATATGTACGGTGATTATTAGGCCAGAATGAAATGAAACTGCATAATGATGCATTCGAAGGAGGTTGTAAAAAGTGAAGGGACGTTATCTCAAACACATCCTGATTCTTACATTCCTGATGATATTTCTGACCGGCTGCATGAGCGTCATGGTCGAACGTCAGGGAACCAAGGCATATATGAAAAAAGATTATACTACTGCCCGCCTGAAGTACGAAGAAGCCGTGGATCAAGGCAATTCTAACGCGATGTATCATCTCGCTGTAATGTATGCGGAAGGCCAAGGCGTCCCACAGGATTACCCCAAGGCCGCCGGCCTGCTTGAACAAGCTGTTGATCAAGGAAACAACAACGCCCGACTCATGTTGGGATTGTTTAATATCTACGGTGACGGCATCCCCCAAAATCCCGACAAAGGCGCGACCTTAATTACTGCCGCGGCCGATGACGGCAACGACACAGCAATGTATTATCTGGCCAACTTGTATGCTGCGGGCCTTGGCGTAGGCAGAGACCTCAACAAAGCCGAATACTGGATGCATGAGGCAAAAAGTGCAGGATTCCCGGTCAAAGATAAGCTTCTGACACAGGAAGGTCTTGCGACTTTATACGAATTATAATGAACGTTTATATAAACGCCTCAAAATCACTTGATCACAAGATTGTGCAGGTTCAAATCCCACCCCAGTACCAAAAGTAAAGGGCTTATGTCTTATAACATAAGCCCTTTACTTTTTGATGAAAATTATGAAATCGTACCAAACGAAATATCAAAAAATCGTAAGTATGACAAATGCTTTGAATTATTAAAACTAATTTAAACTCTAGATAGGATTAAAGACATGAACTGGTGGACAACACTTCCTGTTTTTTAGAAAGGCTTTATTGGTGGAGGAATTTCTGTCCCCGCCGCCATTATTTTTATTAAAATCATACTCAAATTCGTTATTCGCAGGGAAAAACCACACAATAGCACCAACTAATTTTAAGAAGTATCCCCCCCCTCACTCCTTATCCAAAACTGGCAATATTAGAATTGACCTTTTATTTGAGACCACAGGTCACCTTTTGCTGACGCCCCCCTACACACTGACACCCTGTTTAGGCCAACACTCTGTATTAGACAAAACCCCGCGCTAACCGTGGGGATAGGTTGTCGTCTTCACTCTTGATCAAAAGAAAAATCACCTCCCGGCTACGCCATGAAGAAAAACTACAAAAACATCAAAAATGGTATAGATGGCAAGACAAAACCTCCTTCAGAAGAGGGACATGTAGTATTGCTATCTTTTAGTAAAGAAAAATAAATCATTAATTACAGTTATATATAAGTATTAACCAAAAAGAGAAAGTCATATTGACACAATGTCGTAATAATGTTGTAATTTTACAAGAACGACTGACTAACGTGTCAAACAGAGGCTTCATTAAGGGGATCACATGGATATTTTTGAAACAATTCGTTCAGAAATGCCTACAATGCGAAAATCTGAACAGAAGGTAGCAGACCTTGTTTTAAGGTCTCCTGACGTTGTCATGAATGGTTCCATCTCCGAAGCCGCCACACTGGCCGAGACCAGTGATCCTACGGTTGTCCGTTTTTGCAAACAACTGGGCCTAAAAGGATTCATGGAGCTCAAGCTTCGTCTCGCCAGTGCACACCCTATCGATAAAACAGTCCTCGAAGACATCACCGAAACCGACTCGGTCAACTCCATCTTTACCAATGTCATGCGCTCTGTGGTCGAGGCTGTAAGCAGCACAGAACGAGGCATGGACCGGCGTATGCTGGAAGATGCAGTGGACACTATGGTTGCCGCCACCCGCTGGGAATTTTACGGCATGGGCGGTTCCGGTGTCATCGCGCTCGATGCACATCATAAATTTTTCCGTCTCGGCGTCTCTTGTGTTGCCTACAACGACTCTCACATGCAAGTAATGAGCGCAGCCCAGCTCGACGAAAACGCCGTCGCGGTTGTCATATCCCACTCAGGTGCCACCAAAGACATCATCGAATCCGCCGAAATAGCGAAAAAAACCGGCGCCAAGGTTATCGGCATTCTGGGCAAAAAGAATTCTGAAGTCGCAAAACACTGTGACATCCCGTTGTGCGTTTCCTCTCGTGAAATAGCCCTTCGACTCGCCCCCAAAGCTGGCAGGCTCATGCAGCTTGCCCTTCTCGACACGCTCTTCGTGGCCGTAGCAATGCGCCTTGTCAATGAAGAAGGCTTCGACCGCCTCGACAAGGTGAAACGTGCCCTTCTCGGAAAAATAATTTAATCATGCCGGTCCATTCGGACTCGTATGAAAAAATAGGTGTGGTATTAATAAATTGCGGTTCAATCATCAAAAATCAGGAGGATTCTATGCGTAAAATCTGGTTACTGTCTGCCCTGGCACTCATCATGACTTTCGGCCTCGGTTCTGTCGCTTCCGCCCAGACAGATCTTCTGGACAAAATCAAAAGCGACGGCAAAATCGTCATCGGCACCACTCTGGCTGCCCCGCCTTTTGCCTATCGTAACGACAAAGGCGAGCCCGAAGGTTTTGAAATTGATCTGATGAACAAGCTCGGCGAGTACATGGGCGTTGAAGTTGAAGTTGCAGACATGGCATGGGGCGGCCTGATTCCTGCCCTGCTTTCCCAGCGTATCGACCTGATCGGTGCTCGCATGTCCGCCACTATGGAACGCGCTACCAAAGTCGTTTTCGCTCACCCCTGGCTCATGACCGGTACTTTCGCTGTTGCCCGCGACGGCAAAGGCTACAAGTCCTGGGAAGACCTGAACAAACCCGGCGTAAAAATCTGTGCGATCGCTGGCGCCATCGGTGCTACCGTTGCCAAGAAAAAACTCCCCAATGCTGAACTCGTCACCTATGAACTGGACGGCGACCAGCTGAAGGCTCTCAAAGACGGTCGTGTTGACGCTGCCCTGAACGATGAACTCATCGTCATGAGCTTCCCCCAAAAGGTCAAAGGCCTGACCATGCTCGAAGGCAACATCCAGCCTGACGCATATGCATACGCAGTTCGCCCGGACTTCGAATCCTACCGCATGAAGAACTGGCTCGACCTGTTCTTCGCCACCATCATGCGCACCGGCGAATATGGTGAAATCTACGAGAAATGGCTCGGCAAGCCTTGGCAGGCCGACTGGAACATGCATCCGTAGACGATACTGACACATGTCATCGGGGCAGGGGAAATCCCTGCCCCGTTTTTTCACCTGTTAAAACGGTCTAAATAATGAATTACGATTTCAACTACCAGATGATGGTCAATTACATGCCTGATATTATGACAGGCTTGCAAAATACCATCCTCATTTCTCTTATCAGCATCGTACTCGCCGTGGTGTGGGGTGTCATGGTCGCATTGGCCCGCCTCTCACACAAGCCATGGCTGAAACGATCAGCAACCGCTTACGTGGAGTTCATCCGCTCAACACCACTTCTGGTGCAAGTGTATTTTCTCTTTTTTGGTTTGCCGGAATTCGGTATCATCCTGCCCGCCTTTCTGGTGGGTGTAATGGCTTTGATGCTCAACTCTGGTGCCTATGCCGCCGAAATTATTCGAGCGGGCATTGAGTCCATCCATACAACTCAATATGAAGCTGCAGACTGCCTGGCAATGTCGTATTCGCAAAAAATGCGGTACGTAATTTTACCCCAGGCATTTCGAAACATCTTTCCTCCGTTAATCGGACAAGCGTCCTATCTGGTCAAAGACTCAGCTCTTGTTTCTGTTATGGGCGTCGTCGATCTGACCAAGGCTGCCGCCGTTACTCAGGCTGTAACCTTCCGTCCCATGGAAGCATTCCTGCCTGCAATGGTATTTTACCTCGTCATCATCCTGACTCTTATCTACGGGACCTCGTTCCTCGAAAAACGCATGAGGAGATGGTAAGATAATGGATATACTTTCATTGACCGGCAACCTCTTTGTCCTCCTTGCGGAACGAGGACTGCCCGCGACCCTTCTTCTGGCCGTAGCAGGCTTCGTCATAGCCATACTCTTCGGTGTTTTTACTGGCCTCGTCCGGTTCCTCAAAATACCAGTACTCTCACAAATTCTTCGCATTTATGTCGATTTCATGCGAGGGCTGCCTTTCTTGATGATTCTGTTCTTTCTGTTCTACGTGCTGCCGTTTTTCGGCCTACGGCTTTCCGCCCTGACAACAGGTATTTTAGCTCTGTCTATGCATTCGGGGGCGTATGTCTCTGAAATCATCCGCAGTGCTTTACAGTCCATTCCCACAGTTCAGCACGAAGCGGCAAAAGTACTAGCTCTGACCACATACCAACGTTTGCGGTATGTCATCATCCCGCAGGCCTTCAAGCTAACACTACCGCCCCTTTCCGGGCAGATCGTTCTGCACATCAAGGACACGTCCGTTGTTTCTGTCATTGCTTTGACCGAATTGACCCGTGTGGCTCGGGTTCAGATGCAGTCCAACATGGAACCACTGATTACATTCGCGGTCCTGTCCGTGTTTTATTTTGCGCTCTGCTACCCGATTCTCCACCTTTCCGCGAATCTGGAAAAGCGGCTCAAACAAAAGACTACTTAGTTTCAAGGAATATATTATGCCTATAGTATCTGTTAATAATCTCCACAAAAGCTTCGGAGCCCTTGAAGTGCTTCGAGGTGTCAACTTTGATGTTGAACCCGGAGAAACCGTCATCTTTGCCGGTCCCAGCGGCTCAGGCAAATCAACCCTGCTCCGTTGCCTTAATGGTCTCGAAAAAATTCAGGCTGGCGAAATCATTGTCGACGGGACATCCGTTCACGCGCCGAATACAGACCTGCTCGACCTGCGTCGCAGAGTTGGCATGGTCTTCCAGAGCTTCAACCTGTTCCCGCATCTGACCATCATGGAAAACATCACCATGCCTTTGACCAAGGTCCTGAATAAGGAATTGGATGAGGCCCGCGAAATCGGACAATCCCTGCTGAAAAAAGTCGGCATCGTGGATAAGGTCGATGTTTACCCGGACAATCTTTCCGGCGGCCAGCAACAGCGTGCGGCAATAGCACGTGGTCTGGCCATGAATCCCCATGTCATGCTGTTTGATGAACCAACTTCTGCGCTGGACCCGGAACTGACCGGCGGTATTTTGGACGTCATGGACGAACTCAGCAACTCAGGAATGACCATGCTTGTCGTCACTCACGAAATGGGTTTTGCCCGCAAGGCTGCTGACAGAATGATCTTCATGGACGGTGGAGTTATCGTTGAAGAAGGCGCACCAAGTCAGCTTATTGACAATCCGCAGAATGAACGCACTCGTCAATTCATGCACCAGATTTCCCACGACTAATCAAGCACATACAAGGAAAGACTATGCAAAAAATATTGAAAGCAATTCAAATCGCCGGAATCTTCCCGGTCGTCGAGATCGAACGACTTGAAGACGCTGTACCGGTCGCCAAGGCTCTCAGAAATGGTGGTATTGCCGCCATGGAAATCACGCTCCGTACAGATGTCGCTTGCGATGCGATCAAAGCCGTACTGGAAGCCTATCCTGACATGCTCGTTGGCGCCGGGACAGTTTTGACCCCGGAACAAGTTGAAAAAGTCAAGGAAGCCGGTGCCTGTTACATCGTCACCCCGGGCTTTAACTCCCGCGTTGTATACCACTGTGTTGACAACGACTTCCTGATCATTCCCGGAATTGACAGCCCCACGGGTATTGAGCTGGCACTCGAAGCAGGTCTGCCCGCCGTTAAATTCTTCCCCGCTGAATCCAGAGGTGGCATGAAAGGCTTGGCATCAATGGCAGCACCATTCAAGGAACGCGTTAAATTCCTGCCTTTGGGTGGTATCAACCCCGACAACATCACCAGCTATGCGAAAAGCAATTCCGTTCTGGCAGTAGGTGGTACATGGATCGCCAAACAAAAGTATATCAGGGCTGGTGAATTCGAACAGATCACCCGTAACGCCAAAGAAGCCATGGCCTTACTCCACGGCTTTGAATTGCTGAGTGCTGAAATTGGCACGGGTGCAGACGAAACCGGTTCGGCAATGCTCAATACGCTTGCCATGGCCTTTGCGCCTACAAGTATTCCCGACTTTACACCGCTGTCAGCCACAGGAGATGCCCCCGGCACCCTCCGTATTGCATGCAATAACATTCAACGTGCAGTCGTATGGCTTGAAAGCAACGGACAAAAGGTCGAAGCTATCGACACCAAAACAAATTCCGCGTGGATGACAGATACCGCTGGCGGCATTTCCATCCAACTCATTGAAAAGCAGTAGGAGCTAACCATGACACGGTATGCCATGTTTGGTGAAATCATGATGCGGCTCAAGGCCCCCGGCTATGAAAGACTCTTTCAGACACCGTCACTTGAAGTAACCATGGCCGGAGCCGAAGCCAACGTTGCAGTCGGCCTCGGAAGACTGGATGAAGATGTTTCCTTCATCACCGCACTTCCGACAAATGACCTCGGAAACGCCGTGCGTGACGAATTGCGGAAACACGGCGTGGATGTTTCAAAAATTGCCCACCACGAAGGTCGTCTCGGATTGTACTTTGTTGAAACCGGTGCCAACCAGCGCCCTATCAAGGTAGTCTATGATCGAGCTGACTCCTGCATTGCCAAAGTCGAGCCAACAACTTTCGACTGGCGCAAGTTGTTGGCTGATCGGGACTGGTTCCACATCACCGGCATCACACCCGCTATTTCAGAGACAGCCATGCGTTGCACCCTTGAGGCTATGAAAACAGCCAAAGAAATGGGGCTGACGGTTTCATGTGACCTGAATCTTCGTGCAGCACTCTGGCAATACGGCTTCAATCATGTAGACGTATACCGGCGCATGATGGAATATGTGGACGTGCTGGTCGGCAACGAAGGCCACTTCGATTCCTGCCTCGGCCTGTCTGCTCGGGTTGCCGAAAACGATATCTACGACAACCCGTCTGCATATCGCCCGATGGCCGATGAAGTGTTCGAACAATGGCCTAACATCAAAAAAATCGCCATCACGGTTCGCCGGACACAATCCGCTGATCACCAGTCCACTGTCGCCATACTCGCGACACCGGACAAAATGTGGACTTCCCCAGTCTTTGAAATGAAAAATATTATCGACCGTATCGGTGGCGGAGACGCCTTCACCACAGGCTTCCTGTATGCACTCGACAAGACTGGCGACTCTCAGGAAACCATTGATTTCGCGGTTGCGGCCGGAGCCATGAAGCACTCCATTCCCGGCGACTTCCTCCGCGCGACAAAAGAAGAAATACAGGCCCTTGCCGATGGCGCAGCGGGTCGTGACCAACGATAACCACAAGTATCACAGGAAAAAATTATGAAGACTCTCTGCGAATCCCTGAACAAGATGCCCCGTTCCGGAATCCGTGTCATCATGGATCTGGCCATGGGAATGGAAGACGTCATCCACATGGAACTCGGCGAGCCCGGCTTTCAGACCCCGGACCACATCAAAGAAGCCGCCTGCAAGGCGATCCATGACGGTTTCACCAAGTACACTGCCAACAACGGGCTGCTCTCACTGCGAGAGGCTGCTCTCAATAAAATCACCAGAGACGGTGCTGAAATCGGTATTGACCAGATCGGCATTGCCCCCGGTTCAGTGTTCGCTCTGGCTCAGGCCATGATGGCCGTCACGAACCCCGGCGATGAAGTTTTGCTGTCCGATCCAGGCTGGCCGAACTATTACATGCAGACCATCGCCATGGAGCGCACCCCAGTATTCTACCCCCTGCGTGAAGAAAACGGATTCGAGCCGCTCATCGAAGATCTGGAACCGCTGATCACACCCCGCACTCGGGTCATGCTCATTAATACTCCGTCAAATCCCACCGGCGGCGTGTACTCCAAGGAAACCGTTGAAAAATTAGTTGAATTCGCCAAAAAGCATGACATTTACATCATTTCTGACGAAGTCTACGATAAAATCATATTCGACGGCGAGCATCACTCCCCGCTAAATATCGACCCCAACGGCAATGTGATCTCCATCTACGGCGTGTCCAAAGCATATGCCATGACAGGCTGGCGCGTTGGTTACTACAGCGCTCCATCAGAAGTTGCTCCGCAGATGAACAAAATCCTTGAGCCTTACGTTTCTTGTGCTTCCGCAGTCTCACAAAAAGCTGCAGAAGCCGCATTGAATGGACCGCAGGATTGTATCGGCACAATGGTCGAAGCTTACCGCGAACGTCGGGACCTCGTCCTCGACAAGTTGTCCGCAGAAGGCTTTGAGTTCTCCCGTCCCAAGGGAGCATTCTACCTCATGGCCAACGTATCCAAGGCAGGAATGGATTCCTACACATTCGCAAAGGAACTGCTCAAGGAAACAGGCGTTGCCACCGCACCCGGCCTGACCTTCGGCCAAGATTCCGACAAATTCATCCGCTTCTCCTTCTGCGCTGACACCGAGCAAATCAGAGAAGGCATCAATCGCTTCTGCTCTTTCTACAAAAGCAGAGTTTAACAAAGAATCGACCGTTTCCTTCCTAGGACACGGATATCCCGATCAATCAATGCTTAAAGGCCCGGAAGGTTTTCCTTCCGGGCCTTTTTGTCTGTCATTTATAGCAAAACAATACACCAGATATGAGAAACAAAAAAACCCCGGACTCGGCAAATGCCGAATCCGGGGTTGTACATTTTGATTAATTAATTCTTGTCAGGTGAATCAATGATGGTCTGAATCAAGGAATTCAAGGACTCGTGGTCGCTGGAGATGTCCATGTGACCAGTCGGCAAATCCATTTGATCGACGCCGTGGAGTGAGTAGTCCGTCAAAGTGATGGTATAATCATCACCAGGATTCACATCGCCAGCCCCTTCATTGATAGTCAAAACCGTGTCATTCCCAGAGTGGTCGATGGAGATGAACATGTCGCCCATATCATTCAGGACCAATTCGTCGCCGTCACCGAAACCGGATACCGTGATGTCGCCACCGGCAGTACCGATGTAATCAGGATCAACAATAATGGTATCATCGCCGCCATCTGTCAGGTTCACCATAGTGGCGTCATCCGCGATGTAAATGAGGTCTTCACCAGTCGTTCCGTTCATGACGAATTCACCCGTCGCGGTGTCGGCCGTCGCATCGGTGACAACATTGGCGTTGACGTGAATCGGAATCTCAAGATTCGCCACATCAACCGCACCATGACTGTCAGACACCGTGTACTCGAAGGTCTCGGTAACCGTGTGGTCAAGGTCCTGCCAACCATCATGGAGCGTATAATCATACGAACCATCAGCTTCAATTGTCAGATCACCGTAAGTACCATGAATAGTAGTCTGACCGGATGCACTGACATCGTCACCGTTAACGTCAATAACACTCAGGGTATCACCGGTATCGACATCGAAGTCGTTGGCGAGGACATCGCCGGTTATAACTCCTCCGTCAGCAAGACCAAGATCAATAGCAGCTGGGATATCCGCAGTGCCAGGATCAGTCATAATAGCATTTGGAATTGATACAGACTGAATAGTGAAGTTGTCATAGTTGTCAGAAGCCTTTACGTAAACGCCACTAATAGCCCATCCGTTCGGTGCATGCACTGTCAGAGTATCATGAGAGAGATTTCCGAGGTCTACCTTATTCCATGAACCAACGGTTTCAGTCGAACCATCAGTATAAACAATTCTAATTCTAGCATCGTCGTTACTGTCAATGTTCCCAAAACGAATATTCAACGAATCTGAACCTGCAGAATCTTGAACATCAATGTAAACACGTTCATTAACGTCTGCACCATCCATCTGATTATCATTGTCTTCTATAATCCGAGTTCTGGTTTCATAATGCCCACTAAACCAGCCATCCGAGACCCACTCCTGATAAGTCTCTGTGTAACTTGAATCAATTCCAAGGCCTCCATTGACTGCTACTAATTCCATGTTGGAACCGGCAACTCTAATTTGAATTCCATCATTACCAACAGAGACAGCCCCGTCCGGCATTTCGCTGAAATCGTTCAAAAAAGCGTCCCTGTAGGTGGGAGCATCTCCATCAATACCAGGGGTAACATTGATACCGTGATAACTATCATCAATTGCCACTGGCGCATCGTTGGCACCATTAACTTCAAAACTAACCGTTGCCGAATCTTCTCCCCCGTTGCCATCAGAAATGGTGTAGGTGAAGGACTCGGTTTCGGATTCGTCTTGGCCCAAAGCATTTGCGGCAGCCTGATCCGGTGTGTACTCGTAAGAGCCATCACCGTTAATGGTCAATGTACCGTAAGTACCAACAATGGTTGCAGACGGATTGTCTACACCGTCATTAGTGTTGTCTACGAGGTCTACTGTCTCTGTATCATTAGTGATGGAAATGACACTCAAAGCATCGCCATCGGGATCGGAGTCATTGGTCAACACGTTGCCTTCAGCGGTCGTGGCCGGAATGGTCGTCTGGGACAAAACGTCCTGAAGCAGACCATTTAAACCGTTACCATCCAGCATGGAAGCGTCATTTCCTTCATCGATAAGGTCCATATTCCCTTCGTACTGAGCAGGCATGTTGACACCAACGGCAATGAGATTGACATCTGAATTCTCCTGAATGGGAGTAATCAGATTCTTCCAACCATCTCCGCCTTCCGTAGGTTCGCCATCAGACAAGAAAATAACTTGAGTAGGATCAGGATCCGGACCAAGTAATGCCGTAGCGGCCTGGAATGCTGCCGTATAGTCAGTGCCGCCACCAGGGGCAAACGTTCCAATAAAGGCAACCGCGGCATCATAAGCCGTTGAGTCTCCACCAGTAAGGGTGAAGGTATCGACATCCGTCTCATGCCAGAAATTGATGATGCTCACCTTGGATGTAACACCATCAGCCAAGCTCCCCTGCAAAGTCTGAAGCATATTAGTAAGAGCTGTCTGCGTCTGAGCCATTGCTGTATGGCTCAAGGACCCAGATGTATCCACGATAAGCATGTAGTCAGACGGGTTGGTTGAAGTACTGATTCCGCCTTCAGTTACTGAAGTGTCTACTCCACCAGCCAAATCGTTTACAGCGTTGGGGACTCTATTGTCGTCTTCACCGTTAACGGTGACCTTGATATCCGTAAAATCGTTACCGTCCTCGGTGTAGACACGGAAGTACTCGTCAAAACTCTCACCACTATCCTGATTCTGAACTTCAGGCAGGGAGTTATCAATCTTGTATTCCCACACTCCGGCATCATTAATGGTCAATGTTCCAACGTTTGCAGTCGACAATACGTTACCGTTTGCATCCACTGCATCAATATGTGTGGTGCTCATGGCACCGTCGCCGTCAGCGTCGGAGAAAGTGACACTGCCGGACTCAACCAAGAAACCATTTCCATCCAAGTCAGCAGGAGCATCTTCATGAACGGCTCCATCGGTGTGATCGGTAATGCTGGTCGGATCATCTACGCCAATCACCGTAATGGTGGATTGAGCCGGATTACTCCAATCTTCGCCGTCATTCACACGAATGGTTATTTCACGCGTACCGTCCTGTAATGCCTCTGAGTCATTTTCAAAGGTCAGGCTTTGCAGCAATTCTTCGTAATCAGCCTTGGAAGCATCGCCGGAGATAGTCCAAGTCACGCTGCCATCAGGATTAGTAACAGTCCCTTCATCGACAAAGGAACCGAGATCAACATCCAAAGCATCATGCTCTTCTGGTGTATAAGTAATTTCAACCTTGGTGATTGTATCGGAATCGACATCCGAGATATCCACGGCACCGGCAACAGAGAGAGGTGCATCACCTTCAGTAAAGGTCGCGCCATGATCCGCACCAGCCGCGCCAGGATTTTCATTGGCAAGGACGTCATCAAAATCGTCATCATCAACAGAACTCTGTTGATCATCAACTTCGATATCATTGTTATTATTAAGACTATCGCCAAAGGTAGCTTCGGAATCATTCGGATTCAACGTTGCATCGTCAAAATGAACGTTCTGAGTCGTGGCGCCACCATCAAAGGAGATATCCCACTCATTGTTGGTTGCATCCCACACGAATTCAGGGGTTCCGGTAGGAGTGGAACCATATTCGACATCAACCAGGAAGTAATGCAGATCCTGACCGTCACCAAATGTGGTGAGGACATCGCCAACATTTGCATCCTGTACGTCTTCCATAATGATTTCAGGATTCACGGGCTTACCGTCAACCATCTCGTAAACACCAATCATGTTATGGTAGCCGGCGGTATGACCTTCGAAAGTCACTGTACCAGCTGAGAGGTCGAGGGTAGGAGCGTCATTAGAGCCGGTAATGGTAATGTACAGAGAAGCCTTAGAATGAGTCTCTCCGTCAAATACCGTGTAATCGACCTTAATGGGGCCGTCACCATAGACTTCGCCTGCTGCCAAAGACTGGTAGGAGGACGGGTCAAAAGTGTAGGAACCATCGTCGTTGAAGGTCAGACCTTCGGGTGCATCGGCCGGGTTGTCGAGAGAGAACTCAAGTTCACCAAGTGTATTATCAAGATCGATATCATTGTCGCCGACGTTCAGACCGGTCGCCGTTGTATCGTCTTCATTAATGGTCAAGAAATCATCTGCCGCTTCGACTTCCTGATTCACAGGGCCGTCAGGCTGAATGTTGATGGTAACAGTGGAGGCTCCATCAGGATCAACCAATGCGCCGTCGTTACCAGGCTGACCGGAATCAACAGGAATGTAATCAAAGGAATCAGTATCAGTGAACTCTGCATCGATGTAGCGAAGTTCCCAGTTAGAACCATCCGCATCGGAAACGGTGCTGAAAACTATTGTATCGAATTCAAAACCAGAAACCGTGATGGAATTGAACAAGTCTCCGTCGCTGCTAACAGAGCCGGAATTAACCTCTTCACCGTTTAGGTATGCGGTCCACTCAGCGGTCGCATTCTGATAATTATTGCCATCAGGATCAAAATGCCCACCCAAGCCATCGAAGCCGATTTCTGCGTATGAAACGGTTGCGCCATTAAAACTCACGGTCAGTTCGTCACTACCGGGTCTATCTGGCCCAGCATTGAGGCCCTTGTCGTTACCACCGTTACCAGTGGCATCAGCAATACCAAATCCTATGTGATTTTCCTGTCCATGGAACTGTTGGAGTTCTGCGGCTACTCCATCGCTGGTCACGCTGGTGGTTACGGAAACACCATCGCCAAGGTCCATAACGCGGTTCAGGCCATCGGATTCACCCCAGTTATCAAGAGTCGCATCACCTGCAAGACGAGAACCAAGGAGCACACCGTCAATGCCGTCGGAGTCAGGAACATAGGTCAAACCATTCAGATCAAACTGAGTGCCGTTGCCGTCGATAACACCGTCGCCATCAGCATCGCTTGCCAAATCGTCTTCAGTCACTTCCTGACCGTTGTACATCAACTTGCCGCCCGTGGGCAGCTCGGTGATCATAACGTCAAGAGCATCAGCATCGTCTTCTGGATCAGAAACATGATCGGCGTTGTCACCAATGCCACCTTCTGATCCATCAGCGCCGAGGAAGTCTACCGAGCCACCGTCAAGACCGACGGTCATGGTAAAGTCTTCGCCGCTCGGGGCTTCATTCACATTGCCAATCTGGACATTGATATCAACAGACTGACCAACACCGCCCTGCGAGTCCACTGGGGACACGGAGACTGTGTACTGGTTGTTTGCTTCGTAATCGAAGGTCGCACCGTCTGCGGTCACAACCTGATTTCCATCGATAGCGAACAAGAGGTCGGCGCTATCAACCGGGTTGCCATCTTGATCATAATATTGGCCGTCAGCACCAAGCTCGACATATTCGGTATCCGAAATCTCGATCTTGTTGATGACGTAATGCACATCCTGCCCTTCCATGTCGCTGGAGGCCAGTTCTGCAACAGCAACGGAACCTGTCGCGTTTTCAACAACCGTGAAAATCGGATTGCCATCAGCATCAACCGAGCTGACAGCCAAGTTGTCAATACCAAAGGATTCATCGTTGAGATGGCTATCCAAGTCGGCGGAGAATTCAAGATCAACCTGACCATCCGGGTTCGGGATAGTGATGGTCACATGGTGAATCTGATCAGTACCCCACTGCCAAGTATCGCCAGGCTCCAGATTTTCAGCATCGCCGGTCATCGGTGTAACCGTAAAGGTCACACCATTGGGACCGGTGAATGTACCATCTGTAATCTCACCGTCGATTCCGCGCCAAGACAAAATGGTCCCGTTCAAAGCATCATTATGTCCCAAATTAATTTCAGCGGTATCGCCGTTGACGGACATACTAAAGTTTTCGTTATCCCAAGAGTCAATTTCGTAGAGATCAAACTCTATGGTCATGGTGTCGGCGCCATCGGCAACCGCAAAAGTCTTAGTCAGTGTATCATTACCACCGAGGCGACCAAGGTAATCGGTCAGCGGACCATCAGTTTCAGTGACAGGGACATCGCCTCCGTTGACCAGCCAGCCATCAGCGCCGTCCTCAAAATCTTCCACCGGAGCGGAGACATTCGTGATAACCGGAGCATCGTTGGTGCCGTTAATCGTTACGGTAATGACCTGCGTTGCCGTGCCGTCGTAAGAAGTAACCGTTACGGAATCCGTCAAGCTTTCGCCATCACCAAGCTGTTGGATCGCTGCCTGTTCATTGCTGGCAGTATATGTCCAATCGCCATCGGCATTGATGGTAAAAGAACCGTACCCGTTGCTGCCCGGTGCGTCGGTCAAGGGTTGGAAAGTATCTTCAATATCAGGATTGGTGTTGCCCGGAACTGAAGGATCAGGATTGACTTCATGAACATCAGGATCACTCACTTCAAGAGAGCCCTGGGTGGTCAGATTTCCGACATCAGGTTCGACGACATCACTACCAGACTGGTACTGAGCACCATCAGGCAAATCTTCGAGAGTATTCGCGTTGTCATCTACCTCATTGACAGAAGCGGTAGCCACACCTTCATCATTCACCTCGCCCTCAACAACAGAGATGATCGCGGAATCATTTACGCCTGAGACTGATATAGTCAATGTGGCGGTACTCGTGGCGTCACCATCGGTCACGCTGTACGTAAAGACATCGTCAACCGGGTCACTGCCAGCGGCCAACTCATTGGCTGCATCTTGATCCGCTTCATAGGTGTAATTACCGTCAGCATCAATCTTCAGAGTACCGTAGGTTCCGACAATGACGAGATTACCTTCTGCATCAAAGGAGTTAACAAACTCGGTACCGTATTGGATTCCAGCGATATGCAAGACGTCGCCAGTGTCAACATCAGAATCACCAGTCACAGCGTCTGTAAGGACATTGCCGGTAGCTGGGACCAAAACGGCATCATCAACGGCCTCAGAGGCAGTATTCACATCGTTCACTGCGATCGGAGCATCGTTGGTACCATTAATAGTAATAGTCAAATCAGCTGGATCGCTGCTAACGCCATCCTGCCAATCATTCGTGGTAACGTAAGAAAAAGTCTCGGTGAGAATGCCGTCGTCATCAAGAGCATTTACCGCGTCATTTTCATTATCAAGAGTATATTCGTACTCGCCGTTTTCCCAGACCCTCAATGTACCGTAATCGCCGTCAATATCGACATATTCGCTGGTACCGTCATAGTCATAAACAGCCTGAGTGTTGTCACCGTGGCTGATAGTCTCAACAAAAATCTGTGCATCATCTGCATCAGAATCCACTTTGCCATCAGCATTCACATCAGTAATGACATTTCCAGCCACAGTACCAATGTATTCGGCATCTTCGAAGATATGCCCGAATTCACGAATTGAATTCGCATCAGAAAACGCCTCGGGAGCATCGTTGGCACCGTTCACTGTAAAGGTGAGGTTGGCATAACTCAGGGCACCGGAGTCATCCATAATCGCGTATGTAAAGGAATCCGTACCGGAATTATCATAATTCAATGCCTCAAGATCAGCATTCTCACCATCATTATCCAATGTATACGTATATGAACCATCATTATTGATGGTCAAAGAACCGTAGTGACCTTGAACGGTGAATGAAGCCTGTGAAGGTTCAACCGCTCCCTCTAAACCACCGTTCACGAGCGAGGCATCATAATCAAGCTGATCGTCGATGTTATCCGAAGGATGTTCTGAATAAACACCCATGACGAAAAGACCGGATTCTTCACCGGGCTCATTGACCATGTCGTTGTCATCAACGTCCGAATCGTTTTCCAAAACGTTGCCGGAAGCATTATACGGTCCTTCGGAATAGGGATGATACTCTTCTTCTCCGTCGGAAAGTCCTGTTTGTTCAGTATCAATGTATGGGAAAGGTCCGTCAGAATCTCCATGCTCAACAGCCTGCACGTTTGTATCAGCCACGGCCGTCGGCGCATCGTTAGAACCATGAACCGTAATGGTCAAACTGGCCTGATTGCTCACCGAACCGGAAGGATCTTCGATAGTATAATTGAAAACCTCGTCGTAATCTTCGCCTTCTTCAAGGCTATCAGCCAAGTCTTCATTTAATGTATATATAAGAACCATCAGATTGAATAACCAAAGTCCCGTACAGCCCTTCAACAGTCTGCCCGGTTGACGGAATCTCGACCGGGCCAGGGTTCTGACCTGTGGAATCAACGCCATCGTAATCGATGGAGTGCATAAGCAATGTATCATTAGAGTCTGAGGCGTCAGGATCGAAATCATTATCAATGACATTGCCTTCAATCGGTTCTTGAATTTGTGGACCATCAGTTTGATAATTGACGACAAAACCTTTGCCTTCCTCACCAAGACTAAAGAAATCACCTTCAAGGTCGCTATCGTAAAGTTCTTCTTCCTCAGACACGAAAGTGACGTGCTCACTCCCGTTAAAATCGGCATCACCTATTTCAGTGATCTCATTAAAATCGTCATTGGCTATGGGGTTTGTATTATCTCCCGCCGTCCCGGAAACAGCTGTCAAAGCGCGACTGGCATATGCATCACTCTGTCCGCCCAAAGCATCAACCCCATCACCGATCTGACCGGGATCATCCGAGTACTCACCTGCACCAGACCCTCCACCGTTGGCATCACCTGCGGTCTCCAACCCGGCATCAGCGCCATCAACGCCGTCGGCAAAAGCGAACAGATACACATCACCGGCAACCTGTTCTCCATCCAGCATTTCAAAAATAGGCATGGACCCCGCATCTGCGAGAGCCTGATAATTTTCGAGAACAACCGTCCCACCATTTTCAATGGCAATCGTAAGATTACCGTTGTTGCCGGTAAAAACGGCTTCGGAAATATCGAAAGTAAATTTGACGGGAACATCAGCGGTCATCTGATAGGTGGTTGTCTGTCCTGCGCCGGGGAGAGAGACTTGAAGCATTTGGGTCTTGGGGTCGGCCATGGGGTCCTCCAGTTGGGAATATTGAGCATGGAATATGAGTTGCACAAGCGATTCGAATAATTTGAGCAGTTCAAAGAACTCTAGAGATTCGACACACTTTATACATATCGCGCTTTTTTTAGTCAATCTCAAAAAAAGCCAATAAACCAACCATTTGCCATGTGGAGAGTTCAACTCACTTCCCTAAACCCCTTCAACTCGCTGACAAAATCACCTACCTCTATTTATCACGTTTATATCTGATTAATTTTATTTTTCCACAGCATGTTGTTAATAACTAACTTATACATTCCCAGTTTTCCACTGCCAAAAACCATAAAATAAATAACTTAACACCCCGACATGATTGTATAAAAAATAAAAAAAATTCTATACCTAACATCACTAAAAAAGGGACAATAAAAATATTAAACGAGAAAACAACTCAAAAAAACAATGGGAAAAAACAAATATCCCGGGCAAAGACATCCCATTCTTATTAAAATACACACAAATCAATTCATTCCACGTCAAGACAGAAAGAGCTTTTTGGCGGCAGTTCTAAGTATAAACATTACCGCCCACAGCTCCGAATTGACATACAACTAATTCCCACATAAAAACTTTTTTTGCACAGCATGTAATACCTAACCAAAGAATACAAACCATTAAAATAAAACAGTATCTTTATTAATATGAACAAAACACACACTCAAATATGGGATATAGCTATTCCCTTTCAAGATAAAAGGGATGATGCGGGGCATGCCTTCATCACTCTGGAATTTGCCAAGCAATTGGTTGATCTGGAGAATGGCAATCAAGACGTTGTATTGCCCGCCATCATTTTACACGACACAGGTTGGAGTCAATTGTCACGCGCCGAGTGGCAAGTGGTTTTCAGCCCTGATAAAACCCCAGAAGATGAAATGACCGTCCGCCTCCGACATCAGGAAGAAGGCGTCAAGATTGCCCAGCGAATTTTGCAACAAGTCAACTACCCGGAAGACCTGATAACCGAGATCGTGGAGATCATAGCCGAACACGACACACGGCAAGGCTTCATCTCCAAAAATGAAGGACTCGTCAGAGACGCTGACAAATTATGGCGTTTTTCAAAGACTGGCTTTGATGCAGATGTTGAACGTTTTAAGTTTGCCCCTCAAAACCTTCACGACACAATCCACCCTCAAATAGCATCTGACGGTTTCTTCTACTGCAACACTTCACGCGAGCTGGCTTACCTAGAACTCGAAAGAAGGCAACGGGAGTTCACGCGGGCCGCACTCGCACATCAAAGCGGCACTGACTACGCTCATGTCAGTTAATTTTCATACTGTTTCATACCAGCACGACAGCGAAGGCTGACCATACGGTCAGCCTTCACTTTCTTATTATCCTTTACTATGAAGCCCCAACACCTTATTTGATGAATGCACGGCGGTTACCAGTCGCCATACAGCGATATCCAAGGAGATATTTTGGCTCAAAACGTTAAACTCCATAAAATGAGCAACCGATACCTGCTCAAACGCAGCATCGGCTATTTTGGTCCTTACAAAGGACGTGTCGTCCTTGCAATTGTTGCCATGCTTTTGTACGCGCCAATCGCTCCTGCTCTGGCCTGGTTGACAAAATTCATTACAGATGAAGTACTTATAGCAAAAGATATAAACACATTAGAACTCTGCATATACGGCTTTGCTGGCCTCATAATTTTCAAAGGATTGCTTCAATTGGGTCAGGTTTACGTGATGAACGCAACAGGAATACTGGTGTTGCGAGACTTGCGTCATGACCTTTTTCGAAAAATAATTCGCCTCCCTATGCCTTACTTCGCTGAAAGTGAAATAGGCATGCTCATGAGCCGGATCGTGGCAGATGTTGTTGCAGTCCGCGTCTGTCTGCCCAGCGGAATCATGTTCGTCAGACAAATTTTCACCCTGATCGGCCTGATCGGTACGACCATCTATCTTGATGCATACCTGGCCTTCTGGAGCTTGATAGTCATGCCTGTGGCTATCTATCCTTTCGTTTTCTTTGGCCAGAAAATCCGCAAATACGGACGCAAAATGCAAGCCGAGCTTTCAGGCATTAACGTTGTTCTTGAAGAAAGTTTCTCCGGCATCAAAGTTATCAAAGCCTTTGCCAATGAGTTCCGTGAAGAATCAAAATTCAACACGGAAAACAACAATCTGACGCGGATGATTATTCGCCGAATCCTTTATAGTGAAAGTTCTTCCAGAATCATGGATCTGATCGCTGCAGTGGCTGGTGGAACCGTTCTCTGGGTCGGCGGCAGCCGCGTCATCAACGGCTTGATGTCTCCGGGTGACCTTACGGCGTTCCTCGTCTGTCTTGTTCAATTGTATGACCCAATTAAAAAACTTAACGCCTCAAATCACCAGATCCAAGGCGGCCTTGCAGGCGCAGAACGTGTTTTCGACATTCTTGATTCACCAGATATTCTGGCAGAAAACGATGGCGCCATCGCCTTTAATGGCAAACTCAAAGAGCTTACCTTCAACAACGTCAGCTTTACCTATCCGAACACATCGGAACCTGCGATCCAGGACCTTTCTCTATCTATCAAGGCAGGACAGCGTGTGGCCATTGTCGGCCCCAGCGGATCTGGCAAGACCACATTGGTCAACCTGATTCCGCGATTTTATCTGGCCCAACAAGGCGACATAAAAATCAATGGCACGTCACTTCAGGATTACACTTTGGACAGCCTGCGCCTCAACCTTGGCTTGGTCTCTCAGGATACTTTTCTATTCAACGCATCCGTGACAGAAAACATCGCCTATGCGCAGGACGAATACGACACCAAAGCAGTCACTCAGGCAGCACAAGGTGCATTCGCTCACGAATTCATCATGAAAATGCCCGAAGGCTACGACACTGTAGTAGGCGAAGGCGGCGTCAAGATATCTGGTGGACAAAAACAACGCCTGACCATTGCCCGCGCCATCATGAAGAATCCGAGTCTTCTCATTTTAGATGAAGCCACAAGCGCACTGGATACCGAATCCGAAAGAATTGTTCAAAAAGCACTGGATAATCTGATAGAAGATAGAACCTCCATCGTCATCGCGCATAGGTTATCGACGATTATGTCCGCAGATGTTATTGTGGTCATGGAAAAGGGCCGGATTGTAGCTCGAGGCAAGCATGACGATTTGCTTGAGTCCTGCCCGCTATACAATCGCCTCTACCAAATGCAGTTCGAAAACCTCTGCTCTTCAGGGGATAAATAAGGATACGACCATGCGCCGCCTGATTCTGGCATTCTCCATTCTGCTGATCTTGGCCTCCCCCGCTCTGGCGGACATAGTCAGAACCGTCAGCACGGAATATTATCTGGTGGAAGGACGTGATCCGAAAACTATTTTCACAAATCTGAAAAATCATTCTCCTTTGAACAAAGGAATCAAGACGTATCAGGCACACACACTGACGAATATCAAATACAACCTCAAATGGCGCAACAAAGGGGGGCAGTGTACCCTCACAAAGGCAACGGTTTACCTTCACCTTACGTACAAATATCCCAAGCTCGTTCACAGCGTGGATTACAAAACCCGCAAATGGTGGAAAGAATTCATGACTAACTTGGAAGAGCATGAACTCATCCACGGAGAAATATCAACCAAGGCGGCCCACTTACTGGACGAGACCTTGGAATCTTTCCCGACAACAAACTGTATCAATTTCAAAGCCGAGATCAAAAAGCGTGCGACCCGTATTCTAGACAAAATGAAAAGGGATCAAAAGGAATACGATAGGTTGACAGAACACGGCTTGAAGCAAAAACGAAATATGGGACGATATCCATAACCCCTTTCCTACAGACAAAAAAAAGGCGGCGAGAAATTCTCGCCGCCTTTTTTAATCATTCCAAAAGTTACTCCAACGGAGCCGGATTCTTCATATCCCATATACCACAAGGACAAGAATCAGCGCAGAATCCACAAGCAATACACTTGTCAGGATCAACCACCCGTTCAAAACCACCGTCCGATAATTTGTTCCGACTAATGGCAGCCTGTGGACAAATCGTGTCACAGATATAGCAATCCCGACAGGAGCCACAGGAAGAACACTCAGCCCCGCAATGATCCATATCACTAAATTCAATGACACGAGGATCAAAATACTCCAACGTCATCCGAGTGTAGTCAATCATCTCGCGAGTGTCGCTCTGAGGACGACGATTATTGAAGATGTCATCGATAACCTCGGCTGCACGGCGCCCATGACCAATGGCATGGGTCAACAAACCGGGACGCACGATATCACCGATGGCAAACACGCGAGAATCCGTGGTCTGATAGTCATCGTTGACCACCACATGACCACGGTCCAAAGCAATGGTATCCGGTAGGAAGTCCACATCCGGCTGATCTCCGATGGACATGATAACCGTGTCAGCTTCCAGCAATTCACCGCTTTGAAGCAAAACTCCTTCATCAGTAATTTCCTTGGTAAAACAAGGCCACTTGAACCGAGCACCCACGGCTTCGGCTTCCTTGCGTTCCTTACCGAAAGAGGCCGGTTCCTGAATATCGATGAGCAAAATGTCTTCAGCACCAACAGTGGCCGCAACAGTCGCCACATCACATCCGACATTGCCCGCGCCGATAATGACCACACGCTTACCGGATTTCATCTCGCCCTTTTTCACTTCCTGCAAAAAAGTCAGGGCGGGAATAATCCGTTCATGACCAGGTACGGGAATCATCCGAGGTTTCTGCGCGCCAATGGCCAGAACCACGTAATCATATTCCGCTTTCAGTTCTTCAAATTCCTTTGATTTCAATTGCTGTTGCAGATGCACATGCGGCAATACCTTGGCGGCACGTTCAACTTCAGCTTCGACAATTTCTTTGGGGACACGACTATAGGGAATGGCCGAGGCAATCTTTCCACCAAGTGTCTTTGCCATATCAAAGACAACGGCTTCGTGCCCCTTCATACGAATCTGCCACGCCACGGAAATACCGGCCGGTCCGCCACCGATGACAGCGACACGCTTGCCGGTCAATTCTGGCAACTTCGGAGCAGCAGACTTGTATCCTTCTCGACCAAGTTTGGTGATATCCACAGCGGCCATGCCCTGTTGTGTGGAGCGGGTACATCCGTCCATACACAAATTAGGACAAAGATAACCACAAACCGTGGCCGGGAATGGTGTATATGCCAAGGCAAGGTCAACGGCTTCATCAACCAGTCCATCACGCACCAATTGCCATCGCTTCTGTACAGGCATCCCCGTAGGGCAACTGGACTGACACGGAGCCATATATTTACGATTTTCCCACACAGGAACTCGACGAAGAAGATCACCATGGACCACCAACGGAATCGGCGAACGATCAAGTGATGTCAAATCACCGATCATACCGCCCTGCCCCAGTTCGGCATCCCAAACATTGGACCGAAAATCAGTCATGGACCGACGGACCTTTCCCTTCTTTTCAAACGGGGTCTTCGCCCGAATAAGCTGCCACTCCTCACGTCGAGTGAGTCTTTGAAGCAACCGGCTCCGCCGTATCTTCTTGAGAAAAACGGTCAAATTTTCTGTCAACCATGCCCATGTCTCGTCATCAATGGATTCCATCATGGCATCGGCCTGCGAAAAGCCCTCAATAGGACCACGAACAAAAATTTGACCACCCACCATGCCAACACACGGACGATAGCCAAGGACATTGTTCGGACTTTGAGACTCATGTCCACAGACGACGGCCGTACCACCTGCCATGAACTCAGCGAAATAATCCCCCACTGATCCGAGCACCCAGAGTTCTGGCGGATCGAACCGAGGATTAGTCTTGGTCATGGTCATACAACGGGAGCCGGTATTACCACCAATAAAGACCTTGCCTTGAGCCATGGCATTACATGCCCCGTTGGAAGCATTGCCGTGCACAGTAATTTCGGCTCCGGCATTCAACCAACCAAGGTCATCAGAGACAGGCCCCATGACTTCAATGGTCGTACCGGGAAATCCCTTGGAACCAATACGCTGACCGGGCGAGCCGGTGATGGTCAAGGAAATAGGCTCTTCCTTGGAAATCCAAAGCCGTCCGCCGATGCCGTGCTGGCCCATGGCCTCGATTTCAAACTTGCGGGCACCTTGACGAACAGCACTTTGAATGCGCTCCTCAAGGATACGCGATTCAAGGCGGCCATCATCATCGTGACCTTGTATGCGATATATTTTCTTTGCCATTGTATTCTCCGATTGCCTGAAACTTCGGTTAAATCACGTACTTGATATCGAGACGGTCAGCCGCATCCTTGTCCGAGATGCCCAGAGCGTCGGACATACCGACAGGCAGGGACGTGGACCGGCCAAGCGGTGCGAACACCTTGCGCAATTCCGTGTCAAAGCTCAGGTAGAAGTCCACCACCCTTTCAGCGACCTTTTCCGGATCAAGACGGCGATAGACCCGCGGATCCTGTGAAGTAATACCCTTAGGACAAACACCAATGTTGCAGACATTGCAGCGATCCTTTTCACTCCCAACACATCCAGCTGCGGCCTGCATGACGTATTTGCCAATCTGGACCATGGATGCACCAAGCATGATAAGTGCCGCCGCATTAGCAGCCAAATTGCCCTGTTTACCGATACCACCACCAGCAATGAGCGGAATCTCATTCTGGGCACCGGCCACACACAACGCCTTGTAGCAATCACGCAGATTCGAAGCGATGGGATGGCCCATGTGGTTCATGGAGACGTTGTACGCTGCCCCCGTACCACCGTCCTCACCGTCAATGGCGAGGCCTGCTGCATACGGGTTACGCACAAGATTATTAAGCACTGCCAACGATGTTGATGAAGCAGAAATTTTGGGATAAACAGGCACCCGGAATCCCCAGGCCATGGACATGGATTGAATCATCTTGGCCACAGCTTCCTCAATGGAATATTTGGTCTGATGCGTCGGAGGGCTGGGTAAACTCACACCTTTGGGTACACCACGAATCGCGGCAATAAGGTTATTCACCTTGTGCCACATGAGCAGCCCACCATCACCGGGTTTTGCTCCTTGTCCATATTTGATTTCAATGGCGCATGGGTCTTCCTTCATCTCAGGAATGGCGTGAATGATTTCATCCCAACCAAAATATCCGGAAGCGACCTGCAGAATCACGTATTTAAGAAAACGGGAACGCAACAGGCGCGGAGGACAGCCTCCCTCACCCGTACTCATACGCACCGGCATGTTCATCTCTTCATTGAGATATGCCACCCCCATCTGAAGGCCTTCCCACATGTTGGGAGAAAGCGCGCCAAAGGACATACCACCGATAACCAGTGGATAGATTTCACGGACTGGTGGTTTCCAGCCGTTATTTTGAAAACACTTGATTTCTTCTTCAGGTGGCAACACACGACCGAGCAAGGTCCGCATTTCAAACTCATGGCGACCAGCATCCAAAGCGGGATCGGTCAGCATAGAAATACGAATAAACTTGATCTGGTCCAACAAAGATTCGGAACTATTCCGACGACCACCACGGGTCCGGGACTGTCCGCCGCCATTATTGTGAAACTGAAGCGTGGTCGAGTCGTACTGCCGACTCGGCTCAATAGCGTTATTCGGACAGACCATATTACACATGGAGCAGCCAATACACGCATAGGCTGGGTCCGTACGCTGACGGATGCCATAAAAAGTTGAGAATTCGGTTGTCGGCTTGGCTGCAAGGCCCATAGTCGTCTTAATATTCCGTTTACGGAATACACCAAGTTCAATGGCGTTAACCGGACAAACCGCCGTACACCGACCACATTGGGTGCATGTATTAATGTCCCACTTGATCTGCCAAGGCAGATCCTTACGACTTAACGTTGAGGGCGTAATGGGTCTTTCTGAGAGCATTGGAGAACCTCCCGGCAATCAGGTCCGACGATTGCCGTGTCGAGATGCATGGGTTGAAAATCCTGGGTCCGATCACGTTCGGGAATGGCTGCATTTAGCCCACATATCTCGGAAGAAAATCCGTAGATACCAAGTTCCGGGTTACCACCGACAACACCAGGACGTAATTTTTTACGATCCTGCGCCATAAACATGGAACCGTCAGGCAAACACCCTATAATACAGTTAGGGCCATCGATAATCAGCTTGCGGCATGATCGTTTCAAATTGGACAAAAACTCACGATCTTGGTGCCCAGCCATTTCTTCATCACTCATAGGCGTGATGACATGTTTATAGGAACTGATATCCAGACCCAATTTTTTGGTGGTAAAATGTGCAATATGGGTCAACACTTCAGAATCGGACTGGTAGCCCTGATACCCAGTGACACCTCGGGACATAAGATATTCGCGAATGGGAAGAAACGCCGTATTTTCACCATTGGTCATGGTCGAAATCCCTTCAATAAAGAATGGATGACAGGCATACAGATCAATGGCGTAGTTGGTATTCTGGCGGCCCTGCGCCATAATATGTCTGGCGTGCAACTCCTTACGGCCAAGTCGAAGATATTCCCCGATGGCCATGGGATCGCCCACCTCCTTGATCATAATAGTATCCCGCCAGAAGGAAAAAACCATGATACCACCAGACTCTTCGCCCATGGCACGCAGGTCGAGCCGCATCTGTACCAGACCACGATCAATCTCTTCCTGCGTCCGAGCACCCCACTCTTTAGGGATCTTATAAGCAATGGAAGCGTAGGTCCCCCGCTTGGGAGTCCCGGTAGGTGGTTCTGAATCAGGCTTGAACATAACGGAGTATTTGGACCGGAATCCCTTATCTGCCATGTATTCAAACACACGGGCCAAACCAGGTTCGGTAAAAATGCCAGAAAGGACAGGGTACTCCTTCAATTCCTCGAAGGCTCCTCCCAATCCGCTCAAAAACAGTCCCACGCCAGAACCATCATGCCCTTCTTTCATCACGTTAAGGGCATCAATGGCACGCATGGGCGACACCGGATCACGGCTTGTCAGCGCAAATAAACGGCACATGCTCTCGCCTCACTCCATCGTTACAGGATGATTGGATCACACACGGGAGAGTCAAAGCGACTATTGGTGGAAATTGAGAAGAACCCAATGACTCCGAGAGCCGCCAAACTCCCGAATTCGAGAAGCAGTAAGCGCACTCCTTTCGTCTGACCGTTGCTTTATCAGCCTTGGCACCGTCGAAATGAGGAGACATTCACAATTATGCAAGAGGGCTGACAACAACTATCATAAAAGAAGAAGCACGCTCACTTTTCTCCCTCTATGAAAACGGTAGGGGAAAACAGATAAAGCCGCAACCCCAACACATTCATAGATTTTAACAAAAATGTGCAACTTTTTTCGGACAACTAAAGGAGGATACTGTAGGTCTCATAAAAAACAGGATAAAAATAATCCCATTTTTCAGAGTAGAATTATAAAATAATAACAAAAAAAGTGAAATTTTTCAGAATCACTCGGCAAACTCATCAGAATCGAGCGTCTTTCTGGCCGCCATTGCTAAAAAGTCAGCCGGAGAAATATTGTTTTTACGACAACACTTCTCAATTCGCTCTAAAAGATGGGTATGCATGACAAGCTCGAACTCTTCAAAATCAGTTCCATCGCCTTTCACGGAAATATTAATAGCTTTTTTAGACTTATTCTCTGTTTGCGCCAGAATTTTTTTCTTTTCTGAAGGCTCTGGCAAGATTTTACCGCGTTCAACAAGGTCTTCAGCAAACATAGCCAAAGCTTCATGTGCGTGATCAACAGCCTCACTGAGCGTTTCACCACACGTGGTACACGCTGGAAAGTCCGGAAAGGTAACCGAATATCCCTGCTTGTCTTTTTCAAATAACGCCACATACTGCATTGATCTGTCCTTTTATTGTAAAAAACTAAACACTGACTTAGTTCGCATTTCCCGCAGCCAATGCAAGCACCTTCCTGCTCACGAGCATAAACACCTCGGAATCAGCCTGAAGATGACCAGCCAAAACTTCGGCTTCATCACCAGAGCCACAAAACAAATCCATTCGAGTTCCCTTGATAGCTCCACCCGTATCTTGAGCCAATACTAACGACATAAACGGCTCGGAACCGCCATCCGCAGTAAGCAATGACGTTTTAAGCGCCACAACGCTTCCCAACGGGATCATATTCCTGTCAACGGCCACGCTCACTCGCGGCGTCAGGATACCACCAAATGAACCGTAAGGGCCTTCATCGGCCAATCGAAAAAAAACATAGCTCGGATTTGCATAGAGAATCTCTTCTATCTTATCTGGATTCTCAGTAAGAAACGTTCGAATGCGCTGCATACTCATCTCTTCTTTGGGGACATACCCCTTGTCGATAAGCAAACGGCCAATGGAAACGTATTGACGACCATTTTTCCCTGCGTACAGAATATGCTTGGTGCTCCCGTCAGGAAAAGCCAACCGCCCGGAGCCTTCTATCTGAAGGAAAAAAGCGTCTACCAAGTCTGAGGTCCAAGCCACTTCCTGTCCTTTTCCATACAACACACGCTCCCCATCGATTGCTGCACGATCATGGTATGGTTCAATGCCGTTCTCTCCCATTCGATAGACAAGAGACTGTCCTTTCCACCGAGGATGAAAACCACTCAAATTGGTCGTTTTAAGATCATCAGGCACTCCATAAAGCGGAAACTTGTACGTTTCATCAGGGGTCAAAGAAGCAGCCAACCATGGCTCGTAATACCCCGTCAGCAACGTACGGGGTGCAAGTTTAAGCCATTGAAACCGCTCCGCTGCCAAACGCGGATTTTGATCCAGCTGGTCAAGCATACCGAGGAGTTCTGTGACGGATTCTCCAAGCTGTGCCCATGTCAATTGCAAACCGGATTGATCTACACAAATCGCTTCCTGCGGACGAGAACGTATGTAGCGAAGATTCTGTTCCAACGCAGGTCGAAGTTCCGTCCATGATTGCATTCCCTGCAACCCACTGGACAAATTGTCGGCTAGGTCCTCGGCTTCATTCATATCAAGAGGAATATACGTCGGCTTGTCATCTATGACAGGCATTCGAGTAGTTTCAGGTCCACATCCAAAAAACGAAATGAGTAAAGCAGCCATAATAACAGGTAAAATCAATCGTACACGCATTATTCACATTCCTCGGAGTCCTTGAGGTCTTCGGCGTATTCCTCAATGTAGATTTGCAGCATGACCATGACGAAACTCAGAATAAGAGGGCCGTAAAAAATGCCCAGCATCCCAAAAGAATAGACGCCGCCAAGAATGGCCAGAAGTATATAAAAAGTAGAAACGCGAGCCGCCTCACGCATAAAAATCGGTCGAAGGATTGTGTCAATACCGACCACAAATATTCCACAATACAACGCAAGGAATAAAGCCATTTTCCAATCGCCCACCAAGAAAAGATATATCACGGATGGTACCCAGATCAATCCGGTTCCAAGGACGGGAATTAGTGAGGACAAAGCCATAATGGCTCCCCAGAAAAAAGCAGGGATACCAACTACCGCCAGCCCGATCCCTCCGGCTACTCCTTGAAGAATGGCCACCAGCAGGCATCCCATGAGCACTCCACGGGCCACCCGCTTGAGCGAATCAATAATAAAATCTTCCTGCCGTCTTCTCAACGGAGACAAATGCTTAATATATTCAACCATCTTCGCACCGTCACGCAGAAAATAAAACAGAATAAAGACCATAAGCAGAAAATGTAAAACAAACTTCGCACCGTTTCTTACTAAATCGGTACCAAAGGTAAGCATCCCCTGAGCAAACTGTCTGGAATACTGAATCACACTTGCCTTGATATCGACTTCATCAATCCGCAGAAAAGGCAATTCTTCATTGATCATATGGACATATTTATCCAACATATCAAGGCTCATATGCGACTTGTACAGTCCTTGCGCCACCCATTGATTCAAAGAAACAAGCGATTCAACTCCTTGACCAATAAGCGCCATAAACAAAAAGGCCATAGGCAAAATCAAGGCAAAAACGATGATGGAAACGGTCATGACCGATGCCAAATTGCGCCGCCCCTTACAGATCTTCAAAGCCCAGACAAAAACCGGGGCAAAAAGCACAGCAAGCACCGTAGAAAAAATCAAGGTATGCAAAAAAGGCGCGATCAAAGAAAACCCCAGATACAAGGATAAGGAAAAAAGCAGGAGAAAGAAGACCTTATAGATCCCTCCGTCCAGCAACGGGACTGATTTCTTTTTGTCACTCATGATAAATCACGCTCCACAGGGTGCCGAAATGCCAACATTTTTACTCATTGTTCAGCGTTGATTGTATGATAGCGGCGATGGTGTCAATATCCACGGGCTTGGAAACGTAATCATTCATGCCCACATGAATGCATCTTTGTTCGTCTCCCCACATTGCACGCGCTGTCAATGCGACGATAGGAACATCGGGATTCAGGCAGCCCGTATCCGCTTTCCGTATAAGTCGAGTCGCTTCGATACCATTCATAATAGGCATTTCAACATCCATAAAAACTATGTCGAACTCCTGCTCTTTGAGTACATCCACTGCCTGCGCTCCGTTTTCTGCCAAGAAAACATTGCACCCCATCTTCTGAAGTAATCTGACAATATATCGCTGATTGACCAAATCATCTTCCGCCACAAGGACATTCGCTCCCTTGAGCGGAGATTGATCACTCAATACGGTCGCCGATGGTGCCTGATCTTCATAGCGACTTCTCTTGAAGGGCAGAATAACGGAAAAGATACTCCCCTTTCCTTCAACACTGGAACATTTGATCACACCGCCAAGAACACTCACAAGCCTGCTGACAATAGCGAGACCTAAACCCAATCCCCCTGTCGCATGACGCAAATGGTCCTCGGCCTGATTGAAACTCTCAAAAATATCATCCAGCTTTTCTGCGGGAATACCGATTCCAGTATCCTGAATCAGTACTTGAACAGCCAAATCGACATCGCGATCAGCCGCAAACGTTTCATCCCCATTACTGGGCGGAGACACATCCACCATAACCTGTCCGGAGGAAGTAAACTTCACGGCGTTGTTGATGAGATTGCCCAATATTTGCCTAATTTTGGCGGTATCACTTCTAATCCAGCCGGGAACATCCGGGGAGATGGAATACTCAAGCGTAACGCCTTTAATTTTAGACGTCCGTTTATACTGGGACAACAAACCGGACACCATATCTTCCAGACGAAAATCCATTTCCCGCACCGGAAGAGAACTGGCTTCAATCTTGGAATAATCAATTATTTGATTCAGAACCGATAATAGGGACCTGGATGATTCACGGATAAGCTGAACATTCTCCCGATACGGAGCATCAATATCGGACATAAGCAACAATTCGGTCATACCGAGTACACCATTCATAGGTGTTCTCAATTCATGGCTAACTGTTGCGAGAAAAGATGTTTTGGCCCGATTAGCTGCCTCGGCTTCGCGCTTCGCCTTTTTCAGTTCCCGTTCCATCTGGTGTTTGTAAAGACCTATTTCAATAGCTAATTTAAGTTCATTACGATCAACGGGCTTGACCAGATAACTCAATAGGCCTGTGTTTTTTGCCCGATGAAGGACATCCTCGTCCACCACTTCGGTCAGATAGATGACTGGAATGTCAAAATGACGAAGGATCTCCTCGGCGGCCTCTACGCCATCCATGACTCCTTCAAGTTGAATATCCATAAGCACAAGATCAGGATTAAGTGATTCCGCCATCTCGATGGCTCTATCTCCACTTGTGGCGTAGCCGCTGACATCATATCCAGCCCGTTCCAAAGCAGCCTGAATATCAAGCCGGACAACAGCATCATCTTCCACAAGCAGAATCTTTTCTGTCGGCATACAGCATCTCCCTCGCGCATTGGTTCAACAGCAACATAGTTACCATAACCAAGAACCAAGAGTAACCCCGTTAAAACCATTATTTTCTAAAGGACGACGCATTATTACACTATTGGCAATAGCCCACCGACACCCACTCATATTCAGCTTTAAATGCCTAAAAAACTCTACTTTACAGTAAAAGCCACTATTTCATTTTCCTCAACAATGACGTTGAAAACGTTGCTGTAGTTGAACTATATGAAAACTCTCTTGATATTTCCAACTATTAAAGCTAAGTAATAATTTCGCTCAATAGACAAAAATGTTCACTGAGCGGGTGTCAAGGACCCAAGACCTCATCGTGTTGTTTTAACCCGGACAACATCGCGAGGCACAGGGCCCAAGCCAACAGGCATGTTATTTTAACCCGAACAACAGCCGTGGCAAAGGCTCCAAAGCCTCTGGCTTGTCGTTTTAACCCGGACGACATTTCAAGGTATGGGCATACCATAACCCCAATTTCACTGGAGGAAAGGATGAAACGCATCATTACAATTCTGGCTGCGCTGTCTCTGCTTCTGTGCGCCGCCATGTCGGTCCAGGCGGCTGACATCGATCTCGCCAAAAAATCCACCCTAGAAAAAGTCATCCAAAGCGGCGAACTGCGCGTTGGTACCGAAGCAGGCTACATGCCTTTCGAAATGACCGACAAGAAAGGTCAAGTCGTCGGTTTCGATATGGATATGTGTAAAGAAATGGCCAAGGCCATGGGTGTCAAACTGACTATCATCAACACGGCATGGGATGGAATTATCCCCGGCCTGCTGTCCAACAAATACGATATCATCGCTTCCGGCATGACCGTCAATCAGGAACGCAATCTTAAAGTCAATTTCGCCAATCCATATATAGTTGTGGGTCAGACCGCTTTGATCAATAAGAAATGGGCTGACGAAATTAAGACATACAAAGATCTGAACAACCCCAAATACACGATTACTTCCAAACTCGGCACGACAGGAGAACAGGCCGCCAAACGCATGTTCCCCAAAGCGCAATACAAATCTTTTGAGATGGAAGATCAGGCCATGCTGGAAGCTCTTAACGGAAAGGCCACTGCCACCGTTTACGACCTGCCCATGACCTCCATTTTCTACGCTCAACGCGGTAAAGACGCTGACATGAAATTCTTGAACGAACCTTTCACTTACGAGCCTCTGGGCTGGGCCATCAACAAAGGTGATCCCGACTTCCTGAACTGGCTCAACAACTTCCTCGTTCAAATGAAAAACGATGGCCGCTACGACCGCATCTACAACAAGTGGTTCGGTTCCAACAAGTGGCTCAAAAACGTTCAGTAAACCACACAGAATCTTCCGGGGATCGTGTATACACGGTCCCCGGACTTTTTTCCGTTCTTTACCTTACCGAGTAAATCAATGACAGATACTGCGACCGTTGGAACTCCCAAAGGATTTAACAAAAATACTTTTTGGAAGGCAGTCTATTTCGTCCTGCTCTTCATTGTCATCGGCGGCTTCTATTGGGCCACGGAGCAAGCTGATTACATCTGGAGATGGAACCGTCTTCCCAGATATTTCTACTACGTCGAGACAATAGACGTAACGGCCGAAATCGAAGGCGAAGTCGCCTCCATCACCCAAAAAGATGATGATTCCGTCGTCATAATCGAAGGCGGAGGCGAATCAGAATATTACACCATCCCTGGCTCTGACGTTCGCGTAAGCGTAGGCGACACCATTTATATGGGCGATCCCATAGGCGTCTATGAAGAAGGCAGGATGGGCCTGCTTCTTGATGGTCTGTTGGTGACCATCGAAGTCAGCCTTGTTTCCATTTTTCTTGGCATTCTTCTCGGCCTGTTCACGGGCCTTGCAAGAATATCAAACAACCCCTGCCTAAAATGGGGGGCCATTACCTATATTGAATTGATTCGAGGTTCTCCCCTACTCGTCCAAATCATGATCTGGTACTTTGTTCTTGGAACCATTATCAATAATCTATTGGCAAAAGCCGACTTGTTCCAAATTCCTGAACTGTGGTTTGCTGTAGCATCCCTTGCCATTTTTGCCGGTGCCTATGTAGCCGAAATTGTTCGTGCAGGTATCCAGTCCATCCACAAGGGACAAATGGAAGCGGCCCGATCTCTCGGAATGACCAAGGCTACGGCCATGCGCAAAATCATCCTGCCCCAGGCCTTCAAACGCATACTGCCCCCATTGGCCGGTCAGTTCATCAGTCTGATCAAAGACTCATCACTGCTAGGCGTCATCGCAATACGCGAGCTGACCAAAGCAACGCGTGAGGCGGTCACCACCAGCCTCATGCCCTACGAACTGTGGTTTCTGTGCGGTATCATGTATCTCGTGATCACGTTCACCCTGTCCATGTTCGTTCAATATCTTGAAAAAAGGACAGCGGAGGTCTAAACATATGATAGATGTCAAAAACGTATATAAGACCTTTTTCGTCCCGCATGAAATTCAAGCCCTGCACGATGTGTCCTACCACATCAATCCAGGCGAGGTGGTCGTCGTCATCGGCCCATCCGGGTCCGGCAAGTCCACTTTCCTTCGGTGCCTCAATCGTCTGGAACATGCCAACTCCGGCCATATCATGATCGATGGCGTGGACGTTCTCGCCCCCAAGACCAATATCAACAAAATCCGCATGGAAGTAGGCATGGTTTTCCAGTCCTTTAACCTCTTCCCGCACCTAACCGTGCTGGAAAACGTCACTGTGGGCCAAACGTCCGTTCGTAAACGTGGTAAAACGGAATCTGCAGAAAATGCCATGAACTTACTCAACAAGGTCGGCATCCACGCCAAGGCTGACAACTACCCCGCCCAACTCTCCGGTGGCCAAATGCAGCGCGTCGCTATAGCCCGCGCTCTGGCCATGGACCCCAAGGTCATGCTCTTTGATGAGCCAACCTCGGCACTAGACCCGGAAATGGTCGGCGAGGTTCTCGACGTCATGAAAGCCTTGGCCAAAGAAGGCATGACCATGGTCGTCGTCACCCACGAAATGGGCTTTGCCCGCGAAGTGGCCGATCATGTCGTCTTTATGGATGAAGGAAAAATTGTCGAAGTCGGTACCCCTGAACACTTCTTCACCGACCCCGAGCACGAACGTACAAAACTCTTCCTGAGCCAAATACTATAAATGGACCTATCAATCTCACATTCCAAATGAAAGGGTTGCGGTTTACCGCAACCCTTTTCCTGTAAAGAACAGATATCCGACACTCTCCTCACTCCAAATAAACTCTCCACCGTTCTCTGCTATCTCTCATCATCATTTGACACCATTCAGAAAACGAAAACAGTTCCCCTTGTGTGTGAGTAAAAACACGTATACAAACTCCCATCATCAACTTATATGTGAAATGAATAACTCATTGTCGGTGTTATTCGGCTCAATATTTTCTCCATCGTTGCACAATAAACGATTATAGAGCTCCAATGAAAAATATTTCAAATATACACCCCAAAAAAATCTTAGCCTGCCAACTCCGACAAATCGGGGATGTCGTGCTTGCTACGCCATCTATCCGGCTGCTCAAGGAACGATTCCCGGACGCTGAACTGGATGTGTTGACAGAAAAAAAATGCGCATCTGTTCTGGAGAACAACCCGCATATCAGCCATATCTGGACTATCGACAAAAAAGCTCTCAGCAACCCTCTTACCGCACTCAAATACTATAGAAAAGTCGGCAAAAGCGGCTATGATCTCATTGTTGATTTTCAACAGCTCCCACGCTGTAAATGGGTCGTTCGTTTTTCAACGGCTCCAGTTCGTTTGACCTTTCAACCACCATGGTACAACCGTCACCTCTACACCCACTGGACGAAGCCCCTCAACGGCTATGCAGCCAAATGCAAAGCAAGCGTTCTCCGCCCCTTGGGCATTGAGTGGAAGAACGAACCACCTGAAATCTTCTTCACAAAAGAAGAAAAAGACTGGGCCAAAAAGTTCATTGCCTCACAAGGCATGGAGCCATGCCGCTTTGTAACTGTCGACCCCAGCCATCGCCGAATCACCCGGAAATGGCCTGAACGTCACTTTGCCGGCCTCATTCAGCTCATGAGAAAAGACTATCCTGATCTGAAATTCTTCGTATTGTATGGCCCCGAAGAACTACCGGTTGCGCAAGAAGTAGCCAAAATCGCCGGAGACGGTGTTATCATTTCCGACAACATGCTTTCCCTCCGCGAAATGGCTGCAGTCCAATCTATGGCAGCACTCCATGTAGGAAACTGTTCGGCCCCCCGACACTTTGCCGTAGCGGTAGACACTCCTTCTTTGGTTATTCACGGCGCCACTGGCTTTGGTTGGCGATTTCCATCAGACGAACACGTCAGCTTGGATAAGGGGTTACCTTGCCGTTCCTGCAACCAAAACAAATGCGAAACCAGAGAATGTCTGGAAACTTTTCATCCCGAAGAATGTTTAGACGAAGCCTTACGCCTCCTCGCCTTAAGGTATGCTCCCTAATTTTACATTTGAAGATGTCCAAAATCAAAACATTGACATAAACGGACATATCATCCTCTGACGCTCTCATATTCCTCTCTTGCCTTCCTCTAATGGAGGACATATGTTCACAATAAATTACAAGATCTTCCGTCTCAAATAGGAATGGGTATAGTATGAATCTGAAAGGAAAAAAAATTCTCGTCACCGGCTCAGATGGTTTTATCGGTTCCCATCTGGTCGAATATCTGGTTCGCCAAGGGTATTCGATCCGCGCCTTTGTCCTTTACAATTCCTTCAACTCTTGGGGATGGCTCGACGAATCTCCCAAGGAAATCACGGACAATCTGGAGATATTCTCTGGTGACATTCGCGATCCCAACGGGGTACGTGAAGCCATGAAGGGATGTGATGTGGTCATGCATCTTGCTGCACTTATCGCCATCCCGTATTCCTACCACTCTCCGGACACGTATGTTGATACCAATGTCAAAGGCACTCTGAATATCGTTCAAGCGGCCAAAGACCTTGGTGTAGAACGTGTTGTGGTCACTTCCACAAGTGAAGTCTATGGTACGGCGCAATTTGTTCCCATCACCGAAGATCATCCACTTCAAGGTCAATCACCATACTCAGCCACAAAGATTGGGGCTGACCAGATAGCCATGAGCTTCTACAATGCTTTTGAAACGCCTGTGTCCATCATTCGCCCGTTTAACACCTACGGTCCTCGCCAGAGTGCTCGTGCTGTCATTCCAACCGTTATTACGCAAATTGCCAATGGCGCGGAGACTATCAAACTCGGCGCACTCACACCCACTCGCGACTTCAACTATATATCCGATACAGTTCGCGGTTTTGAAGCAGTAGCGGCATCTGACGCTTGTGTAGGTGAAGTGGTCAACGTAGGAAGCGGCTTTGAAGTATCCATAGGCGACACCGCACAAGCCATTGCTGATGTGATGGAAGCAGATATCAAAATAGTCTGCGATCAGGAACGAATTCGCCCTAAGAATAGCGAAGTTGAAAGATTATTTGCCGGAAATGAAAAGGTCAAAAAACTTTGTGGTTGGGAACCAGAATTCAACGGGTTAGACGGCTTCAAACGCGGCCTTGAATTAACAGCCAAATGGTTCGCTGACGGTGAAAATCTTAAACGCTATAAAGCAGACATATACAATATTTAGGACAGCCTAATGTTTGACGACGTACTCTCTTTCATCAGACAACTCTATCGGGAACCCGAGGGTTTCATCCCTCTCCATGCACCTATTTTTTTCGGACACGAAAAGGAATATCTATGCGACTGCATCGACTCCACTTTCGTTTCCAGTGTGGGAAAATATGTTGACCGATTCGAAGATATGGTCTGCGATTTCACAGACGCGGCCCGAGCTATTGCCGTGGTCAATGGCACCTGCGGCCTAACCGCAGCCTTGGGCATGGTCAATGTACGCCCCGGCGACCTCGTCCTGACTCAGGCATTGACTTTTGTAGCCTCGGCCAACGCCATCAGCCACACCGGAGCCAAACCAGTTTTTCTCGACTCGGACAGGGACAGCCTGGGAATGAGTCCGGACGCACTGAAAGCATTTTTAAAAAATCATAATCCTGCTGACGGGCATATTGCCGCTTGTGTACCGGTTCACATTCTGGGCCACGCCTGTCGTATCCGTGAGATCTGCGAAATCTGTGCAGAATACGACATTCCGGTGGTAGAAGATGCCGCCGAAGTCCTTGGAAGTCGTTACGAAGGACAGCATCTCGGCACTTTCGGTACGTTTGGGGTCCTCAGCTTCAACGGAAACAAAACCATTACCACCGGTGGCGGTGGTATGATCCTGACAAAAGATGCTGAACTGGGTGCGCACGCCAAGCATATGACCACCACCGCCAAAATCCCACACAAGTGGGAATTCCGCCACGACAACATCGGCTGGAACTACCGCATGCCAAACGTCAACGCAGCCTTAGGCTGTGCGCAGATGGAAAAACTTGACGCTATCCTCATGGACAAACAGGTCATTGCTTCAGCGTACAAAGCTTTCTTTGAAGAAAAAAAAGATATTACGTACGTCGATGCGCCAACAAATTGTACGGCCAATTATTGGCTAAACACCATTCGATTCGATTCACAGGAACAACGCGATATTTTTCTGACCAAGAGCAACGATGCAGGCATTATGACTCGCCCCCTGTGGACCTTAATGTCCGACTTGCCCATGTACACAAACAACCTCAATGATGGTTTGATCAACGCCAGATATCTGGCTGCTCGAGCCGTCAACCTGCCAAGCAGCCCCCGTAAGGAGGAATGCGCATGAACCGCAACTCAGTCTTTATAATCGCCGAAGCAGGAGTCAATCACAACGGAGACATGGACCTCGCTCGCCGACTGATAGAGGTGGCAGCAAAGGCCGGAGCGGATGCGGTAAAATTCCAAACCTTCAGAGCCAAAGAAATCGTCACGACTCTGGCCCAAAAGGCAAACTATCAAAAAGAGACTTCTGGAGCTAAAGAATCCCAGTTCGCCATGTT
The DNA here is from genome assembly GCF_027923765.1 of Pseudodesulfovibrio nedwellii. Taxonomy (NCBI): domain Bacteria; kingdom Pseudomonadati; phylum Thermodesulfobacteriota; class Desulfovibrionia; order Desulfovibrionales; family Desulfovibrionaceae; genus Pseudodesulfovibrio; species Pseudodesulfovibrio nedwellii. Next base: position 1,006,893 of record NZ_AP026709.1, read on the forward strand.
AAAAAAGCTGGAACTGGATACAAGGGCGCACGAAAATCTCATAGCCCATGCTCAAAAAAACAATATAGAATTTCTCTCCACACCTTTCGATGCAGAAAGTCTGGACATGCTCCTTGAACTCGGTATTGCCACCATTAAAATTCCATCCGGAGAAATAACCAATCTCCCCTACCTGCGCCGAGTGGGCAACAAGGGAGTCCCCATTGTCATGTCTACAGGCATGACCACGTTGGAAGAAGTCAAAGCTGCTGTCACGGTCCTCATGGAAACAGGGGCATCAGCTAAAGACATAACCCTACTCCACTGCAACACCCAATACCCAACACCTCTTGAGGATGCCAACCTCAAAGCCATGGACACACTGGCTCTCACTTTTCCTGAATGTGCAATTGGTTATTCAGACCACACTCCCGGCATAGCCTGCCCAATAGCGGCTACAGCCATGGGTGCTTCCCTCATCGAAAAGCACTTCACTCTGGATAAAACCATGGAAGGGCCGGACCATGCAGCGTCCATTAACCCTGAGGAACTGACTGCCATGGTTTCCGGCATCAGAGATATTGAAAAGGCACTGGGTGATGGGACCAAACAGCCAAGCGTAAGCGAAAAAGAAAACATCAACATTGCTCGGCGTTTTCTCGTGGCGGCCGCCCCCATTATGGCAGGAGAACCGTTTACCAAAGCCAACGTGGTCGCCAAACGAACTGGGCAAGGTGGGATTTCTCCCATGCGATGGGATGAAATTATGCAAAAATCAGCATCTAGGAATTTCCATACCGGGGAGATTATTGAGCTATGAAAATTTGCGTTTTCACAGGTACACGCGCCGAATACGGCCTGCTACTCCCATTGCTCAAACGCATTGAGCAAGACTCTGATACCGAACTCCAACTTCTGGTCTCAGGGTCACATTTGTCTGACCGACACGGGCACACTGTCGACGCCATCATCGCGGACGGCTTCACAATCCAGGCTACAGTACCGCTTCAACTCAATGACGACACTCGCCTTGGAGTAGCAACAGCCATGGGTGAGGCTCTCACTGGCTGCGCTCATGCTTTGGATAAAATCAGGCCAGACATTCTCATACTACTCGGTGATCGATATGAATGTTTTGCCTGCGCCACTGCTGCCTCAATCCTGGGATATCCCATTGCCCATATCCATGGCGGAGAAGTAACCGAAGGAGCCATGGATGATTACTATCGCCACTCCATTACAAAAATGTCCCACCTCCATTTCACCTCTTGCGAAGCATACCGAGATCGAGTCATTCAATTGGGAGAACATCCAGACACTGTCTTCAATGTGGGAGCTCTCGGGGTAGAAAACATCATGACCACCCCCCTGATGGACAAAATTGAACTTGAGGCTGATCTCAATTTTTCCATGGGTGACAACTGTTTGCTCACGACCTATCATCCTGTAACTCAGGATAAAAATGATAAAACCCAACTCAATGAATTTTTCTCTGCCATTGAGACACTGCTCTCGGATGATCCGACTATGACAGCAATTATCACCGGGGCCAATGCCGATCCCGGCGGTAACGCCATTGATGAACGGGCCGCTCTACTTGCAAATAAACATCCTCGACAAACTTGCGTTGTTCCATCGCTTGGCCTTGTCCGATATTTATCCGCAATGAAGTACTGTAAAGCTGTCATTGGCAATTCCTCTTCCGGTATTTTAGAGGCACCAAGTTTCAAAATCCCTTCTATTAACGTCGGCATACGACAAAAAGGAAGAGAACAGGCCAAATCCGTATTCAACTCACCGTCTGTGTCTGAAATTCTTGTGCGAAGAACCCGCCGAGCCTTGGAAGCCGGTCAGACTCGAGTTGTCAAAGAAGTCCTGAACCCGTATGAAAAAGAAGGAACCAGCTTGCACATTTTCAATGAGATCAAGCAGGCTGCCTTCCAAGTTGCCAAACCATTTTACGACATCACGCACAGCCTGCTTGCAGGCGAGGAATAACCTATGACTCGTTGGAAAGAATCTATTATATCACCATCAGCCACTATCCGTGATTCAGTAGAGGCACTCAATAAATCATTGACACAGATAGCTTTGGTCGTCGAGGACTCAGGCCACCTCAAAGGAGTCATCACTGACGGCGATGTCAGGCGTGGTTTACTGGCAGGGAAAACACTGGAATCGCCTGTTTCTGGAATCATGGAAACAAATTTCTTCTCGGCCAATGAACACGACGACCAATCTGTTCTGCTGACAACCATGCGAGAGCAACAATTCCGCCAGGTACCTTTAGTTGATGACGAAAATCGTATTGTGGGTTTACGGACCCTCATGGACATGGTCACCCCTCCCAAAAAAGATAATTGGGTCGTACTCATGGCAGGCGGGCTGGGCCAACGATTGCGCCCCCTTACCGAGGATTGTCCCAAACCGCTTCTAACAGTGGGCGGCAAACCATTACTCAGCACAATTTTGGACCAATTCGTAGAATATGGCTTTGAACGTTTTTATATTTCCGTCAACTACCGCGCCGAAATGGTCGAAGACTACTTTGGCGACGGCTCAAAGCGTGGCGTGGAAATTCGGTACCTTCGAGAAGACAAACAACTAGGAACAGCCGGAGCTGTTGGCCTTATCCCCCAACAAACTGACAAACCAATTTTTGTCATGAACGGAGACCTGCTTACCCGCGTAGATTTCCCAGGCATGCTTGCTTTTCATCAGGAACAAAAAGCCCGAGCAACAATGGCAGTCCGCAGATTCGACATTCAAGTTCCATATGGTGTGGTCAATGTTGAAGACAACATAATCACGCATCTTGAAGAAAAACCAACACATAAATTTTTCGTCAACGCGGGAATCTACGTGTTGGATCCGGACATTGCCGCATCTATCCCTAAAAATGAGTACCTGGATATGCCGACCCTGTTTAGTCAGCTCATGAACAAAGACGAAACGACATCGGCTTTCCCCATCCATGAATACTGGATGGATATTGGCCGTAAACAAGATTTTGATCAGGCCAATTATGATTACGACATGCACTTTCGCGTAAAGGAAGAGTGCTAACATGAAAGCATTGATCATAGGGTATGGATCTATTGGAGCACGTCACGCACAAATTCTCGATTCATTGGGCTACTCTTTAGCGTGCGTAACCAGCAATCCAAGTTGCCCTTACCCGATCTTCTCAACTATAGCCGAGGCCGTACAAACAACTTCGCCTTCACTGGCTATCATTTCCAATGCCACAGTCGAACATCTTCCAAGTCTGACTATGCTTATGGACACTGGCTTTACCGGACTTATCCTGGTTGAGAAACCCCTATTCGATGAACCATACGCACTCGTTCCTCCACGCGACACCATTCGGGTGGCGTACAATCTACGCTTTCACCCACTGGTCACACGCACACGAGAGTTGCTCACGGGTCAAACGATTCTCAACGCACAATTTCACGTTGGCCAATACCTGCCCGACTGGCGGCCCGGTACAGATTACACGACCAGCTATTCAGCCAGCCGTGCGCAAGGCGGTGGGGTACTACGAGATCTGTCGCATGAACTCGATCTGTCCTGTTTTCTTCTGGGATGTTGGAAACGCGTCACAGCCATTGGTGGTCATTTCAGCGATCTCAGAATCGACTCCGATGATCAATTTTCCATCCTCATGGAAACCGCTGGTTGCCCTGCCGTCACCATCCACATGGACTACCTGAGCAGGACCACACGTCGAGGATTCGTCATCACCACGCAAGAATTCTGTCTCCAAGCTGACTTCATTGCAGGAACGCTTACGATGGATACTACAACGGAAGAATTTTCCATTGACCGAAACACCACATATGAAAATCAACTCAGGGCCATGATGGTCGATAATCCGCACCTTTGTTCGTTCGAACAAGGTATGAACGTCGTCCAATTAATCCAAGCTGTTGAAAAAAGTGCACACACTAATACCTGGATAACGGCACCATGAAACGATATGGATTCATTTTTGCCAGAGGCGGCTCCAAGGGCGTACCAGGAAAAAACATTCGCCCCCTTGGCGGCATCCCACTCATTGGTCACGCTATCAAAGCAGGTCAAGACTCCGGTTTGCTAGACCGAATTATCGTGTCTACAGACGACGAGGCCATCGCTGACACCGCTCGGCAACTCGGCGCGGAAGTTCCCTTCATGCGGCCGACAGAACTGGCACAGGATAACAGCCCTGAATGGTTGGCATGGCGACACGCCATAAACGCCGTGGATGATTTCGACATATTCGTTTCTCTCCCTTGTACCGCCCCCATGCGTATCGGAGACGATGTACGTCGCTGTATCGAAACATTCGAAAGTGACAAGTGCGATATGGTCATCACAGCACGTGAGGCTGAACGACATCCTTCTTTCAACATGATAACAGTGGACACTGCCGGATACGCAACCATTGCCATGCCCATAGGTACGGACATTATACGTCGCCAAGAGGCCCCCCCAGTTTTTGACATGACCACAGTTTGTTATGTTACCACCCCAAACTTCATTCTCGAACACGATGCTGTCTTTCAAGGCAAAGTTAAAATGGTAGAGATACCACCAGAGCGAGCCGTAGATATCGACACGGAACTCGACTTCGCCTTTGCTGAATTTCTTATGGAGCGAAACTCATGAAAAGCATAAAACAACTTATGGACCTGACTGGTCGCACTGCCCTGATTACTGGCGGTGCCGGATATATTGGAACAGCCTTTTGCGAAGCATTGGCTGAAGCAGGCGCGAACATCGCAGTACTCGACATCGCCACTGATCGCGTACAGGAATCGGCGTCGAAACTGGCTGCCACTTACTCAATCAAAACCTTAGGCCTAACAGTCAATCTTTCCGACGAGGCCGCAATTGTTGCTGCCCCCAAAAAGGTCAAAGACGAACTGGGCTCACTCGACATCGTCGTCAACTGCGCCGCATTTGTTGGCACTTCAGGCCTAACCGGTTGGGTCACGCCTTTTGAAGAACAAAGTGTAGCCACCTGGCGCGCTGCCTTGGAAACCAACCTGACGGCCTGCTTCGCCCTCATTCAGGCTGCAACTCCATTCCTCCGTGAATCCGGCCATGGTTCAGTCATCAATATTGGTTCAACCTATGGCGTGGTCGGCCCGGACATGTCTCTCTACGAAGGCACGGCTATGGGCAACCCTGCAGCCTACGCCGCCTCCAAGGGAGGTCTGACTCAACTCACTCGCTGGCTCGCCACGACACTAGCCCCGAATATCCGCGTCAACTGTATCAGTCCCGGTGGAATTGCCCGCGGCCAAGATGAAAAATTCGTCAACCGATACAAGGAACGCACCCCGATGAAACGCATGGGCACTGAAGAAGACATGAAGGGTGCACTTCTCTATCTCGCTAGCGACTTATCGGCCTATGTTACAGGGCAAAATCTGTTGGTTGACGGCGGCTGGACTGCTTGGTAGACCGAATCACCATGAATTTTCGCATAATCCCCCGACTTGACATAAAAGGTCCAAACCTCGTTAAAGGAATACATTTCGAAGGTTTGCGCGTCCTCGGTAAACCCGAAGACTTTGCCCAATATTACTATGAAAATGGTGCTGACGAATTATTTTTTCAAGATGCAGTCGCATCCTTGTATGATCGCAATAGCCTCCATGACATCGTCAGAAAAACATCTTCGCAAATATTCATCCCACTCTGCGTGGGTGGTGGACTTCGTAATGTCGACGACATCCGAGAAGTACTTCGAGCTGGTGCAGACAAAGTTGCCATCAATACTGAAGCTATCAAGCGTCCAGAATTGATCAAGGAAGCATCCATTGCTTTCGGCTCCTCAACCATTGTGGTGTCCATCGAAGCCATCAAGAGAAACAATGGCAGCTGGGAGGCCCTCATCGAATACGGACGCGAAACCACAAAAATAGACGCGCTCGAATGGGCCAAACAAGCTGAAGAACTTGGAGCCGGTGAATTGATGGTCACAAGCATTAATAATGAAGGCACCGGCAAAGGCTATGATTTAGAACTGACACAAGCCATTGCTACCAGCGTTTCCATCCCCGTCATTGCTGGCGGCGGTTGCGGTAACCCCGAAGACGTTGCTACAGTCATCGCCAAAGGACACGCCGACGCTGTATCCATGGCGGCGGCTCTGCATTACAAAACCATTGAAACATTGATAGAAAAATCCACCTCGCACGAATATGCACAAGAAGGAAACACTGAGTTCCTCAAAACCGGACGAGGATTCGCAAAAGTCACTCCATGTTCCATACACGACATTAAACGTACCCTGAAGCAACGAGACCTGCCTTGTCGAATGAGGGCAAACAATGAATAATACCGATGTCGCTATCATCGATTACGGTCTTGGCAACTTATTTTCCATCAAACATGCCTGTGAACACGTCGGATTGTCTGTTTTGATTACAAATCAATCCGATGAAATACTGACTGCTAAATCAGTCATTCTGCCAGGTGTAGGTGCTTTTGGTGATGCCATGAACGCGCTTAACAAGCTCGACCTAGTCGCTCCCATAAAAGACGTAGCTGCCAAAGGCACCCCTTTGCTCGGTATCTGCCTTGGACAGCAACTTCTATACTCTGAAAGCGAAGAGTTCGGTTCCCACAAAGGACTTGACTTGATTCCCGGCACAGTACAATATTTTTCGGTTCAAAAAATCGACAATATAACGTTGAAAGTTCCCCAAGTAGGCTGGAATACCATTGATTCCACCAAAGATAACCCTAATGCGTGGGACGGGACACTTTTGCAAGGTGTAAAGCCCGGAACTGACATGTATTTCGTTCATTCCTGCTATGTTATACCCGACGATGAAAACACTGTACTGACAACAACCACATACGGTACTATCAAATTTTCTTCCGGCAGCCGTCTCAATAACATCACCGCTTTCCAGTTCCATCCGGAACGAAGCGGCATAGATGGACTTGTCGTCTATAAAAATTTCTCTCAACTCATACGCTCTTCGGAGGCACAATAAATGACGCAATCAAAAACCTTGTTCGGCTTACCTGAAAAAGTCCGCTTCTGTAAAAAGTGTGTCATGTCCAACCAACGCCCGTGCTCATATCCTGAATTCAAGCACACTAAAGATCGGATAACGCCGACTCTACATATTGATGATGATGGCTTATGTGATGCCTGTCGTTACAATGAGCAAAAGAAAGACGACATCGACTGGAAAGCCCGTGAGGAACAACTCATGCAGCTATGTGATAAACACCGCCGTAACGATGGAGGTTATGACTGCATAGTTCCTGGCAGTGGAGGCAAAGACAGCTGTCTGGCTGCGCATACGTTAAAATACGAGTATGGCATGAATCCACTCACCGTGACATGGCCACCGATAATGTATACCGAATACGGATACAAAAATTTTCGGAATTGGATTGAAATCGGAGGTTTTGACAACATCACTTTCAACCAAAATGGCCGTGCGCACAAACTCTTGACCAAACTGGCCATCGAAAACCTCTTCCATCCGTTCCAGACATTCATTCTCGGGCAAAAAAATCTCGCTCCCAAGATCGCACTGGAATATAATATTCCCCTCATCTTCTACGGAGAACCCGAAGCTGAATATGGCAACCCCATTGCCGAAACGTCATCTTCACTGCGAGACAAGTCCTATTACAGCATGAAGAACATTGATGATCTCTACCTCGGTGGAATTTCCATCAAAAAACTCATGGAAGTACACGGCCTGCGTCTCAACGAGTTATCAACTTACTTCCCAGCAGATGCCGAACGCCTGGAAAAATCAAAAATCGAAGTGCATTACCTAGGATATTATGTCCCTTGGACTCCCCAGGAAGCATACTACTACGCCGTGGAAAACACCGGTTTTGAAGCACGTCCCTTCCGCACACAAGGTACGTATAGCAAATACAACAGCATCGACGACAAAATCGACGATCTGCACTATTATACCACGTACATCAAATTCGGCATTGGTCGTACCACTTATGACGCCTCTCAGGAGATCAGAAATAAGCACCTGACCCGCGAGGAAGGCGTGGCTTTGGTCCACAAATATGATGGGGAATTTCCCAATATTTATTTTGATGACATTATGGAATATTTAGGAATCACATCCGAACGATTCCAAGAATTGACTGATCAAAATCGTTCCCCGCACCTTTGGGAAAAAGTGAATGGTGAATGGAAACTCAAGCACAGGGTAGAAAATTTGTAAGATAGGAACCGCTATGCTGTGCGCTTTTCAACTCGAAATCATAATACGTGAACTCGACGGAGTACTCTATCAGGCCCTGCATCTTGCAAACAAAGGATTGCCCACGCTCGTGGGCGATCATATGGTCAACAAATATATCCGTTCATCAAATCAACCGCTTATCTATTTTGACAGTGATCAACACGAACCAACGAATAGACACGTTCTAAATAATGGTGGTATTGTGCTGAACCTAAATTCCGAAGGACAAGGTTTTATTGACGATCCGCCAGAAATGCAACGCAATTTTGCCAACGTTATCGAAACCTCGACCAAGATATGCCAATGGGGCAAAGAACAAGCCAATATATTGAACAGACTGATTCCTGAATCTCGATTGGATGATATCCCGATAACAGGTCATCCTTCCTTTGATTTAGTCTCGCCCCAATTCACAAAATACTTTTCTAACCAAGAGATAGTCCGCGAACACGGCGATGATTACATTCTCATCAATACAAGTTTCGGCATGTTCAATCATGAAATGGGATTTGACTACTATGTCAAAATGCTCAGTAAGATGGATGAATGGAAAGTGTATGGTGACTCAGAGCATATTGCACACCTAAAAAAACGGTGCGAGCATCAAGAAAAAACAGCTCTGGCAATGATCGATATGGCTCGAAAAATTGCAGAGGCATATCCGAAACGGCATGTCATAATCCGACCACATCCTGCTGAAAAATCTTCATTTTACACACAAAAAACATCTGACCTGCCAAATATTTTCGTCACCAAAAAAGGCACAGCCAGAGAATGGATCGCTTCTGCGGCAGTCGTCATTCATCACGATTGCACGACTGGCTTGGAAGCGACACTCATGGGCAAGCTCGTATTACAATTTGCACCCTATAAAGACTCCGTCGGCGCTGCCATACTGATGGCTTCTATAGGTCAGCGGACCACAACAGCAGAAGAAGCTCTCGCGCGCATTGAGCAAGGGACCATGCCTGAAAAAACTTTAGCCCCGCTTCTTGAACGACTTGCACCGTACCTAGAAAATATTAACCAGAATGCAGCAAATACAATCGCCAACTTGGCGGCCAGCTATACTGATCACACAGCATGGGTTCCAGCCCCACTCAGTCTTTGGAACAACCTGAAATGTTGGCGAAAATATGTCAGCAAATTGCTCAGAGCTAAACAGCCAGGGAGAAACGGCAGAAAAGTTCGCTACGCGCTCAATAAATTTTCACGACTAAAGCAAGAGACTATTCTAGAAAAAATAAATAAAATTCGCGAAATCGAACCCAATCTCCCAGAAGTTTCAGTCACACAACTCTGTCTGAATACTTTCCTGATTGGCCCCCCCCAAAAAAAAGAGCCTACTTTTCCTCGTCCTTCTTGTCATCCTGACGGTTCTTGAAGGTAATGGCTGCGAGACAGCCTGCGAGTCCGCCGAGGACGACGGCTTTACCGGGAGGCATCATATCGGTGAGGCTAAACAAGTAGCCGATGGCAGCGCCAGCGATGATTCCCTTGGCAAGGGCATCTATCCATTTCATGAAATCTCTGGAATCGTCGTCCATGGTCTACTCCGTGTACAAGCCTTTATAATAGCACAATCAACCGAATCTGTATCTCAACCCAAGTCAGGTATCTCAGCATAAAACCGTATCGAACACAAGCAAGCCCAAAAGACTCCATCCTAATATGGTATGTTTTTTTCGCAGGACACTTGACACTGATTCTCAACATCACTACTACTCTCTTGTCCGGCCTGAAACTCAGGTCAAAACTTTGAGGGGATTAAAATGATCGATACCATACTTGTCGTTTGCATTGTTTCTATTGCTGGGATATTCGTTGCCCGCAAGCTCTTCAAGCAATTCACGTCAAAACAGCCTTCTTGCAACTGTACAGGTTGCGGACACTCCGGTTCATGCTCAGGCATTCAGGACAGTCCGAACAATGACAGTTGCCCAGGTGCGCAATAATTTTTTTTGCGCCATCGTTGATATTAATTATCAACCAGAATATTTCAAGGAATACATAATGTCTCAAGATTTTTGTTTAAGAAAAGCCAAGGTCAACCAGAAGCTCAAGATTAAAACTGTTGCTGCCGAAGGAGAACTCGGTAGAAGAATCCGTGATATGGGCCTTATCTCTGGCACAGAAGTTCATGTTATCGGCAAGGCCCCACTCAAAGACCCTGTCGCCCTGCGCCTCAAAGATTTCACGCTCACCTTGCGCAACAGCGAAGCAGATCACATCACCGTCACCCTGTTGGAGGATTAAGCGATGGCAGAATATACCATTGGTATCGCAGGCAATCCCAACTGCGGCAAAACCACTATGTTCAACTCCTTGACCGGAGCACGACAGCATGTTGCCAACTGGCCCGGCGTGACCGTCGAAAAAAAAGTCGGCCACATCCAAACCAACGGCGACTCCATTGTCATGGTAGACTTGCCAGGCACCTATTCGCTGACAGCATACACGCAAGAAGAACTGGTTGCCCGTAACTTCCTCGTGGATGAACGACCGGAAGTCGTCATCGACATCATGAATGCCGATGCTCTTGAACGGAACCTATATCTTGCTGTCCAAATCATGGAATTGGGTGTTCCGCTTGTACTCGGCCTCAACATGATGGATGAAGTTCGCAGCAGCGGTAAACAGATCGACAGTGAACGACTTTCCAAGCTCTCGGGTTGCACAGTGGTGGAAACCGTAGCCAGAAACGATCTAGGTACACAGGCCCTCCTGAAAGCGACTCTGAAGCTTGCCAAAGAACAAAATGACACATGGAAACCGTTAAATATTTCCTACGGGCCAGATCTTGACCCTGTTTTAGATGATATGGTCAAACTCATCGAAGCTGAGAACTTCCTTACCGAAAAAGTCCCAGCCCGTTGGACCGGCATCAAATATCTTGAACGCGACGAAGACGTGGTCATCAAGGGTCGCATGACCAACACAGCCTTGTCCGACAAACTCGAAGCTATGGCTCGCGAAGTGGCCGATCACACAGAAAAGACCCTCAAAGCCCGACCGGATGCACTCATCGCCGACCATCGCTATGGATTCATCGCAGGCATGATCAAAGACGTTGTATCTTACCCCGTCCTTGACGAGGATCGCATCAGCCGTTCTGACCAAATGGACAAAGTGCTCACCCACCGCTTCCTCGGTCCGGCTATCATGCTCGCCATCGTCTATCTCATATATAAAATAACGTTCACGGTGGGTGAAATCCCCATGGGCTGGCTAGAAATGCTCTTCGGATGGATGGGAGATACCGCGTACAACGCTTTACCTGACGGCCATCTTCGTTCGCTGGTTGTGTCCGGCATCATCGACGGCGTCGGTGGCGTCCTCGGATTCGTTCCGCTCATCATGTTCATGTTCCTGATGATCTCAGCCTTGGAAGACTCAGGATATATCGCTCGCATGGCCTACATGCTCGACCGTATCTTCAAAATATTCGGTCTGCACGGCACGTCAGTACTGCCCTTCATCGTTTCCGGCGGCATCGCTGGTGGTTGCGCCGTCCCCGGTGTCATGGCCGCCCGTACGCTGAGAAGCCCCAAGGAAAAACTGGCAACCCTGTTCGTAGCTCCTTATATGACATGCGGCGCCAAGGTCCCGGTCTTCCTTATGCTAGCCGCCGCCTTCTTTCCGCAAAACGCTGCCACGGTCATGCTCATGATCACACTGTGCGCTTGGGCAATGGCCCTCATCGTAGCCCGTGTTCTTCGCTCCACTGTCATCAGAGGAGCTTCTACTCCGTTCGTCATGGAACTGCCCCCCTATCGCATGCCCACAATGCGTGGAGTACTTATCCACACCTGGGAACGCACCTGGGAATACGCTAAGAAAGCGGGTACCGTCATTCTCGGCATCTCCATTTTGCTCTGGGCCATGATGACCTTCCCACAGATGCCGGAAGAACGCCTCGCCCAATATGAATCCATGCGCTCAGCCGTTCAAACTGAAAAAGCCATTACACAGATTGACAACGCTGAATCCGAAGAAGCCATCCGTCATACTTATGCAGGCCGCATCGGTACAGCTCTGGAGCCAATATCCAAGCTGGCCGGATTCAACTGGCGTGTTAACATTGCCCTGACCGGCGGTTTTGCAGCCAAAGAAGTCATTGTATCGACTCTGGGAACAGCCTATTCTCTGGGCGAAGTAGATGCAGAAGAAGCTCAGCCTCTGTCTGACAGACTGGTGGCAGATCCTCTGTTCACCAAGGCCTCGGCACTCGCTCTCATTATCTTCACCATGCTTTATGCCCCCTGCTTTGTAACCGTTGTTACCATGGCACGGGAATCAAGCTGGAAATGGGCGGCCTTCAGCGTCGTCGGATCGACAACTCTTGCATTCGGTATGGCGGTCATCGTCTATCAAATTGCCAAAACATTCGTCTAAAAAAACGAATCAGTAAAACAATCAAGGGAGTCCTTCGGGACTCCCTTTTCTTTTAATAAAAGATACTCTATGGTCGCTCCGATTAAAGGAGTATCATGTCTAAAATTTTCACCATCGCCCAAGAACTCATCCGCGACGCTATCTCCGCTTGTTACGAGTTATTCAAGGTTATGATTCCGGTCATTATCGGAGTTAAACTGTTACAAGAATTCGACCTGATCCAATATGTCGCCCTCCCTCTCAAACCTATCATGGGCCTCCTTGGTCTTCCTGCCGAACTCGGCCTGGCTTGGGCAACAGCCATGGTCAACTCCATGTATGCAGGCCTCATTGTCTTCCTCTCACTGACTCGAGACATGACGCTCAACACTGAACAGGTCACTATTTTTGCCGTCTTACTCCTTATAGGACACGGCTTTCTCGTCGAAGGAGCCATTGCTCAACGATCCGGCGCAAAATTCGTTTTTCAAATTTTATCCCGACTATTCGGCGCGTTCGCACTCGGTCTGATACTTCACTGGACCTACTCTTCCAGCGGAACGCTCCAAGAGCCAGCTGTCATCCTCTTTCAAAGTTCCAGTCCAGTTGATCCCACCCTGCTTCAATGGATTTGGGATGAAACAAAAAACCTACTTTCGATCTTCGGCATTGTCCTCGGCCTCATGATCATGATGCGTATCCTGTCGGCCATCCGCGCTGTCGACTTGATGAACGCCCTGTTACGCCCAATCCTCAAACTTATTGGTATCGGCCCGAAGGCATCGACCATCACCATCATAGGATTCACTCTTGGCCTGGCATATGGCGGCGGACTGATTATCAACGAAGCCCAATCCGGACGCATTGACCGTAAGGATGTATTCTATTCCCTAACACTCATGGGATTGTGCCACTCCATGATCGAGGATACCCTGCTCATGATGCTCATTGGTGGTCATCTGAGTGGCATATTCTGGGGGCGCATGCTCTTCGGCCTCGTCGCTATGACCATTTTGGTCCAAATAACACGCCGACTGCCGCAATCTTTCTGCAACAAGTATCTCTGGGGAAACCCCAGACAAACCGTTCAATAAAGGAGAAACACATGTCCGACATTAAACTGATTCACACAGACACAGCCCCGGCCGCCGTCGGCCCTTACTCTCAAGCATCAACGGCCAACGGCATGTTGTTCGTATCCGGCCAGCTCGGTATCATCCCCGGTGAAGGTAAACTGGCGGAAGGATTCGAGACGCAAACAAAACAGGCTCTCGAAAATATGAAAGCCATTTTGGAAGAAGCTGGTTCTTCTTTAGAAAAAGTATTGGCCGTCGATGTATTCGTCATGGATATGGGTAAATTTGCTGACCTGAACGCCATCTACTCCGAATACTTCACCGACCACAAGCCCGCCCGTGCTGCCATTCAGGTTGCAGGCCTGCCGCTGGGTGGTCTGGTTGAACTCAAATGCATCGCTCTCGTAGACTAGACGACCGAGAACCGACTGCCCCGTTACAGAAACTCTACTTGACAGGGCGTAAACGAAACAGATAACGAAACCATATGCACAACATCACCACTCGTTTCTTTTTCTTTTTTAGCTTTTATTTCAGGAACGCCTGCGGTCTTGGTGTGCAATAGTCTTTAAATCGAAAAACACTCAAGAGGCCGCGGCGAAATCCGCGGCCTCTTTTTTTTTAAAGAAGTCGCACCGTCGGTCAAAAAGAACAAGGAGAGTCCAATGCATTTAGGAAAAGCCATTCGTATGGAACGCATCATGAACCGCAACAATGGACGCACTATCGTAGTGCCTTTGGACCACGGTGTAACTGTCGGCCCTATTTACGGACTGATTGACCTGCGTGAAACCGTCAATCAGGTGGCCGAAGGCGGTGCCAACGCCATGCTCATGCACAAGGGGATACCCAGATGCTCCCACCGTGCAGGAGGCAAAGACATCGGCCTGATCATCCACCTGTCCGCGTCAACATCTCTGTCTCCGCACCCCAATGCCAAAACTCTGGTGGGTACCGTTTCAGACGCCCTCAAACTCGGCGCAGATGCCATATCTGTTCACGTCAATCTGGGAGATGAAACCGAATCGCACATGCTGTCCGATCTCGGCGCTCTCTGCTCTGAAGCCAACGAGTGGGGAATGCCAGTCCTCGCCATGATGTACGCACGAGGCCATAAAATTGAAAACGAATATGACCCGCAAGTGGTGGCCCATTGCGCCAGAGTCGGCGTGGAGTTGGGCGCGGATATCGTCAAGGTGAACTACACTGGCGATCCAGAATCCTTCAAGGCCGTGGTGGAAGGATGCTGTGTTCCCGTGGTCATAGCAGGAGGTCCGAAGCTGGAAAGTGACCGGGATCTCGTCCAAATGGTCTATGATTCCATCCAAGCCGGAGGCTCAGGTCTGTCCGTGGGTAGAAATGTCTTCCAGCACAAGAATCCGGCCAAAATTGTGGCCGCACTCAACAAGGTCGTTCATGAAAATTGGGATGTGGATGCAGCCATGAGGCTGCTGTAGATAAAAAAAGATCTGAATCGTGGGCGGGCAATCAGGCCCGTCCACGGGTCGAATTACTTCCCGAATTCAACTTGAACACGTTGAAGGTACATAAAAAGTCGACCGATCTGCTCGCGACCTTTCTCAAAGTCACAGGCTTTGGCCGCAAGTTCAATGGCCCGGGCTATCTCGCCCATTCCCTTGAAACCATAGCCACACCCAGTCCCTCTGGTGGTGTGCCCTAATCGGTTAAGCGTTTCGAAATCTCTTTCTTTCAAGGCAACCTGCATTCTCTCCAAATCTTCCATTGAAACTTCGAAAAAACGAGGCAACAATTCTTCAAGATCAGGATCAATGAGTTCGATAATAGGAGAGTCAGGCATAGTGAGATACTCATTGTGCAGGGAGATGCACGGGCTTGAACATAGTAAGGAAGGCCTCTATTGTGGTGCGGGAGTATTAACAGTGAATTATACCATGTCAAATTTTATACTCTTTACAACGATATGACACGACCTTTTATTCTCTTTCTCTGTCTGGCAATCATAGCCGGATGTACACGATATGATGCCATGCGCATTGCCCGCGCTGCGGCCACTGGCAATCCTGCAACTGCAGCCGAAAGTCTGGCACGAGACAAAGCCATCGGGTACGCCACGAATCCCGCATCTATCGCTTCTGATATTAAACAATTTCAAAAAATCGTCGATGATTTTATTTATGTAGTTACTTCGGTCTGGGGAAAAGATGATGTACGAACACCCCGTCCCAAAGAATACGTCAAATACACTCAAAACTATCTCTCACGCGCCAGTGTTGATTTTGATACCGGCATGATCACCGTAGAGACAGTGGATACAGACAACCCTCAAATGAGCCTACATAACGCCATTGTCACCACCCTTCTCACCCCAAACGACCCTCGAGCAGTAGATCTGTATTCAGCCAAAACAGTCAAACTGGGAGATACTCCGTTTCTGCTGGGAGAAGTCAAAGATAATGATACCAAGAATATTCGATGGGAATGGCGTGCCAGCCGCTATGCCGACGTGCTCATGGGAACCTGTCTAAAAAAACGAACCAGTGAAGGTAAAATCATTAATTACGTAACCATTCCAATGGTCAAAGATCATCTAAATATTCGAGCCAACAAATACAAAAAACAGGTTGTCTCCGCAGCCAAGCGATTCGACATAAGCCAAAATCTCATCTATGCGATCATGAAAGTGGAATCTGATTTCAATCCATTTGCAATCAGTTCAGCCATGGCTATCGGATTGATGCAGGTCGTACCGGCTACGGCAGGAAGCGACGTATACCACTATCTGAACGGCAAAAATGGTCAACCTTCGAAACAGGACTTGCTGGTTGCCTCTACCAACATTACGTACGGCTCCGCCTATCTCCACTTGCTAGGAACACGCTTCCTCAAAGACATAACAAATCCGACCTCACGAGAATACTGCATAATCGCCGGATACAACGGCGGCGCGGGGACAGTACTCAGAACCTTTGACAAAGACAGGAAAAACGCGGCACAAACCATCAACAGGCTGTCACCCGGAAAAGTATACACCACCCTCCGAACAGAGACACCCTATGCGGAAACACGCCGTTACCTTGGCAAAGTACTTGAAGCCAAGAAACAATTCGTCAACTTCTAGTCAGCACACGCAATGAATATACAGGAAACAGCACTCTCCCTGACCCGACAACTGACCGACCTGGGCCAACAACTCTTCCCCGGAATGCCGGAAGGAGTGATACGCAATGCCGAAGCAATACTACTGGGCACAATGGCCTTTGTTTTACTGCTGCTCGGTCTTTTGCTTCTTCGTCGCCCAAAAAAGAAGAACACCTCTTCCAAAACGAACATCCCGCAAAAACTACAGGAGAAAGGTACGGTTGTAGACATCATAGCCGGACCAGACGACGAAAAAGTTTCCCTGCGATGTGTATTTACTGCGGTCAAATCCAACAAAATCACGTGCGAAATCATCGAACGACTTGAACCGCTCCAGACTGGGAAAAATCGGCAATTGTTATGTATCTTCGCCCCAACCAAAAACCAGAACGATAAAGTCAATTCATTTGCCACCACCTTGCTGAAGCTTGGTCACTCCAACCGGACTGCGAATCTCATGGTATTATCAACTCCAACGGAATACACCATGATTCCCCGCCGCAAACACGCTCGAAAAAAAGTTGCCGACCAACAATTCATCCGTGTTAAACTCTGGCTGGAAGATCCTATCTTCTCCGACACATCCTATCAGGACGCCACTCCCCATATCGGTGTGAACTCTTTTTCATCCGACAGCCCGGAACAGAGTTCCAATGGTGTGGTCAACATTTCCAATGGCGGTATCGGCCTCAGCATCCTTGATCGCCTTATACCGGAAACCTGTGGTCCGGATTCTCCCGTGGTCATCAACCTGTTCATGTTCAATTTCAGGGAAAAGACCTTCAAACCTTACTGGTACGCTGGCACTATCCGGTCACTGGAAGAAAGCCGTCCCGGATTCGTCCGCATGGGGATAGAATTCACATCGACCGCCACCCCAAATTCATCCACGGGACGTCTCAATTGGACTGATCGTTGATTTCATTTTCAACACCACAAAAAAAGCCCCGACCAAAAGGTCGGGGCTTTTTTAAATTCATTACCCTTCGAGACACTAACTTTTCTTATTCAGAAAACGCTCTTTCGCCAGCCTCGGCATGTTACCGGAACCGTAACTGTATCCGGCAATTCGACGATTCTGCCGTTTCATACTGGTCAAATCCTGCTTCATGGACCGATGAAGCTTTCGGGCTTCATCGGTAATCTCATCATGAAGAGATTTCATCTCGACCAACTTGTCCGCCAGAATTTCAAGATTATCCCGGGACAAATCGCCAATAGCTTCATCCAAAATCCGTTCCCTATCATAGGCAAGCTTTTCCGCACCAAAGACGTCACCTTCAGTCAAGCACCCGAGTTCACGGCGTCCAATGGACAAAGCCTCGTCCAGCATATGGCTTCGAGCAGTCATGTTTACCTCGTTGTGACGCGGATGTCGTCGCGCAGACTCTTGATGACCTTTTTCCATTTTTCCACCGCCGGAAGAAATTCATATTCAAGCAAATCGGCCAAAAGTATCCAATCCTCATTTTCCAAGACATCACCCATTTCAGTGAACATGCTGTTCATTTCCTCTGCACTTGTCAGATATTCGGGGTAATCCTTGAGAGAATATTCATCACGCAGGACACCTACCATGTTCAAGAAATTACGAATGACATCAATAAGGTCCTGATATGTTTCCAGGGCCTCGGCGTCATCGGCCTGACGGAAAAGATCGGCAACTCGTTTGCCGCCTTCGGCCATGATATTGACGACCTTGTACAGCTCCAGAGTAATTTCCACGGCCATTTCATTGGTCGCCATGGTCATGATTTCCACAGACTGAATCTCGGACATTTCAATGTCTTCGGCCTGATGCGGATAAATTTCGGAAAATGATTCCGAGTTGACCTTCACATCGGTCACAACACGATCTTCAAGATGACCGTCTTCGACCACCTTGTTGAAAACTTGTTCCAAATTCTCGAAATTATTGGAACCGATGTCATACTGTTTACCGTCAATAATGATCATGATGATCTCCTCCTCGAAAGGGTATGATAAAATTTGCCGTTTACGTCGGCTCTCAAGGGACTATTCAAAATCCATGCCGACTAAATAAATTCATCGTGCAAAGAAGTCAGAAGGACTCGGTAGCGTTCAGCTAAACCGAGAAGAGAAGCAAGGTCATCACCATATCTCTGCGTCTCAAATAGCCATAATAAAGCAATTATATTGAGATGTTGACAAGAAGAGAGAATATTTTGCAACCGTTGCCACGATGTCAGAAACTTGGTTTTGGCCGCAGGGCGTGGACTTTTCTGCAACAGCATCCCCTGCTGAGAGAGCAGGAAAAGCATGTCCACTGCATTCGTCAAAATTTTGGATATCTCATCTCGCATTTCAGGACGAATTGTCCTGGCAAGTCCTAGACCTTCCGCATAATCGTGTCCATCCAAAAAGCTCTTAAAATACACCCGCTGGATGGCAATCCATGCAGCTCTGTCCGTAATGTTATGTCCCGATAATGATTCAAGTTCCATAAATCCATCGTGCCCAATACGAGTACGCCACCCTCTCGCTCCAGAAGCGATCTGAAGATCATTGGCTGACACCAAGGATTTTGCATATCCATACATAATTTCTGGTGTCACAACCTTACGGCACATTTCGTCATGCGGACAATCCGCACCAAATTCGCAGGGATGACATTCCATATCCGGTTCCAAACAGATGTTTCCAGCCCGATACGGCCCTGTATCCCACGGTTGAGCTGTAGCCAAAAACACGGAGCACAACGGCACCCCAAGGCCTGCGGCAAGATGCATGGTTCCGGTGTCATTGGTCAGCAACATTAAACAGCGAGAAAGTACACCGGCCAACTCATTCAAAGAAGTCTGTCCCATACAATTAATGAATGGACACTGTGCATGCTCGACAAATCGACTCCCCAACGCCACTTCATTCTTGGTACCAAGTAGAACAGGAACCAAACCATCCCGCTCCCACAGCATCCTTGCAATCTCACCAAAATATGCCACGGGCCATCTGCGGCGATCTTCACTGGCCCCCATTTGCAGGGCCACAAACCCTTTGCAACCCTTCGGTATTTCGCTCAACAGGCTATCAGCTGTCGCCAACGCTTCTTCACCGGGATCAGCCAATTCCAAAGAATTTCCTTCTTGATCCAGACCCGCGGTACGTCGAAAAATATCACATATATTAAACGGACTGGCACCCCGGTGAGCGCCGGCCATCTGAAGAAATGCTGCCCAGGAAGTGGTATCTGCATTAAAACCGAACTCATCAACAGTGAACCCCACATCTTCAGCACCCTCTTGCGTCAGATCATACGTCAGCAGACGAGAAGAAACCGAAGGCGTCAGGTTAACAATACTTTCAGGCCGAAATGTCTCAAGGACATTCCGCTTGAACTCCACGACATCCCTGACCGCCAGTCGCCAATCGTTATCCACTCCCGATAACAACCCCGCCCCCGGAAAAGGGAAAACGCTATCGACACCGTCAAGCAATGTTGTCGCGGATACAAAATTTTCCAGACAAACCACGCCCACCCGATATCCCCGACTCTTGAAGCCAGAAATCACAGGCTGTGTCTGAATGAGGTCCCCGAAACGGGTCAAATTGATGATCAGAACATTCACGAACACTATCCTTATATACAAACGTCCGCCGGAATTTTGTCGGACTGACGAAGAAATGCAAGATTAAAGCCGAGATCACAACCCAGCGCCGGCCTGAACCAGCCGGACCAATTTCTCCACGGCCTGAATAGCCATTTTAAGTTGTTTCTTTTCCTCGGCTTCAAGAAGCATCGGGTTCACAAAATTATGCGGAGGAATGGATTCACGATCACACTCCAACCCGATTTCAAGCCGTTTTCTCTGAAGATATTCCCATGCCTCCATCAATCGATACCCATGCCTGACTGACACATGCCCGGCTTCGGCCAAAGCACGAATACGATCACAAGTATTGGATGGTGACAAATTATACTTGAGGACAAGTATCCGTGCACTATTAGTCAAATGCGCAAGGACACTGTTTTTAATATTCAAATGTCCCTGCCACAAACCACCCTTTTCGGTGATAAAAGCCCCATAAAATGTCAAAGGAAAACGATAGTCCGTAAGTTCTTGAATGAGTAAGGATACCGCAATCGGCTTTGTTCGCACATACTCCCAAAGTTTATCACGCAATATACGAACGTCTTCTTCGGAACCGAAAATCGCCATAAAATCGAGAATAAGGCCGGATTGCCATGAACCTTTTTCCGCTGGATTGGAAAGCCACCGAATCAAACGGGCCAACCAGGAATCAAAATCTCCACGCCATTCCTCATTGCTGATCATGACCCCACCTTCGCACAAAGTCAGTCCCGCGCCATCCAAGGCGATAACAATGGACTGGGTGCAGTCATCCAACTCATCGACATCCGGCGAAACATGCATGAGCAAGCCATTATCCTGATCCGATCCGAGCACCTGTTCCTCTCGACCACCGGAACCGAACTCAAGGAAAGTACATTCTCGAAGCCACGTATACTCCTCGGCATGTGCTTCGAGCACGGCCATGATAACATCCCGGTTGAACCGAGAAAGCCGCTTACAGGTCTCCTCGGCTGACAATCCAAAATCAAGCCAATCCTGCACAAGTTCCAGACGGGTTCGACGGATTCCTACCAGTTTACCTTCGCGGGCCATGGTCAGCAATTCAGCGTCGAGGCCATCGGGAATCCCCGATTTTCCTCTGGCACTACCGTTTACCGTTCGTTTTTTACCCGAATCCATGTTCACCGAAAATCTCCGTCGTTGGAGTATCAACCGTTGACCGGAGGAAATTGCCCGTTAGCCGACTGTTTCAAACAAGTATACCCTACGACCGAGCGAGTTTGACCGTTTACCTGAAAAGGAATGCTCTCAGCATTTCCACTACTGTAAAAGAAGTGCAACGGCAAACACCACAACCGTACTGGGGGGTAAATCATGGACCAAATCGAAGCAATCCGCAAAAAACAACTCAAGTTTGCTCTGGGCGTAGGCATCCCGTATTTCGCCTTTGTCATCAGCATCTTTCTGCTCGTCTATCTGGCGAGCGAAGCGGTAACACGCATCAGCATCATGGGATTCCCTCTTCATTATTGGCTGGTAGCTATAGCCATCTACCCTATTACATGGGTGCTCTTCATCTGGTACGTGGGCAAGGCAAATGCCATGGAAGACGAAATAGCCGAAAAGGTCGGAGGAAAATAAGATGGAGACCGGATATCAAATACCATTTACGGCTCTGGTCCTGATCGGGTGCATGCTGGCTTTCACCATCGTTACCACGTTCATGTTCCGCAAACAAAAAACGTCTGCCGACTATTATCTGGCCGGACGTAAGGTCAATTCCTTCATCAATGCGTCGGCAATTTCCTCGGACTACCTGTCCGCAGCATCTTTCCTCGGCGTTGCAGGTGTCGCATTCCTGTTTGGATTCGACGGCATCATCTATGCGCTGGGATTCTTCGTGGGCTATATCGCCCTGTTATTATTCCTGGCTTCTCCGCTCAGAAAATTTGGCCGTTACACCGTGCCTGACTTTGTTTCGGAGCGTTTCCACTCAAAACGGGCACGCGTGCTCGGCGTTATCGGCGTCCTGTTCGTGTCGCTCTTCTACATGGCACCGCAAATGCTCGGCGCAGGCAAGGTCATGGGACTGCTTCTGAATTTGGAGTATGAAACTTCCATCATCATCATTGCCTGCATCATCACATTTTATGTCACCGTGGGTGGCATGAAAGCGACCACCGTCAACCAACTGGTCCAGTTCTGGATTCTGTTTGGTGCCATGTTCCTGCTCGCCTTCATCCCCTTCATGATTAAAGGATACACTTACACCGACATCGTCAAATTCATCGGCGACTTCAAAGGTGTAGAACCGGTCACCGGAAAAATGTTCGACGGTGCGGCTTACACCAGCCCTGCATATTGGCTGACCAACCTGAAAGACACGTTGTCCCTGCTGCTGGCCCTGATGTTCGGCACCGCTGGCCTGCCTCACATTCTCGTGCGCTTCTATACCGCACCCGACGGCAAGGCAGCACGTAAAACAGTTATCTACGTGCTGCTCCTGATCGGCATGTTCTACATCCTCAGTCCATATGTAGGTCACGTAATCCGCTACGCCTTCCTGCAAGGTGATGCGATGGGTGTTTCTCCTCATTTGATGCAATGGCTGGCCGACAACGGTAAAAACCTGGCCGTACCTGTTGCTGGTTCCTACTTCGGTGGACAGATCCTGCTCGGCATCGTCGTGGCCGGTGCATTTGCCGCCATCCTGTCCACAGTTGCCGGTCTGATCATCGCCTGCGCTGGTGCCATCGGCCATGACTTGGTGGTCAACGTCTTCAACCCGAACATGCCTGAACGCTCCCGCGTCAAGGTAGCCCGCATCGCGTCCGTCATCGTCGGCCTGCTCGGGATCCCGCTCGGTTTCTGGGCGGAATCCATGCAGATCGCCGTTCTGGTAGGACTGGCCTTTGCTATTGCTGCTTCCACCTTCTTCCCGGTGCTCGTCATGGGCGTGTGGTGGCCCAAAATGACCAAGAACGGTGCTTGCGCCGGTCTGATTACGGGTATTGTCGGATCATTCTTCATGATCCTCGGCAAGGGACTGCTCCCCGAATTCCTGCAATTCAAGAACCCCGGAGGATTCGTCATGATCCTGACCTTCATCGCCATCTATTCCATTTCAAAGATGGAATACGCCTCCAAAGGTGAAGCCGCCCTGCCTCCTGATACGGCAGAGGTCATGGCCATCCTCCACGGCCCTGAAAAAGCATAATACTCCTTCCTCCATCCTTGAGGGACGGGACTGATTCAAAACAGTCCCGTCCCTTTCTGTTGACTTGATGCCTTCATCCTGTCTTAATATTAAAGCTGAATCTCATACTCACGAGGAAACCGGCAATGCCTAAAACAAAAATCATGAATCGTTGGCTCGTCGTGGTCGGCGCCATTCTCATCCAACTCAGCCTTGGCGCAATTTACGCATGGTCTGTCTTCACCCCAGCCTTGAAAAATGTTGGCTGGTCAAAAATGCAGACTCAAATCATCTTTGCAGTAGGCCTCGCCTTTTTCGCCATTATCATGGTCTGGGCAGGCAAAAAATTATCTACATGGGGCCCTCGTAAACTGACCATGATTAGCGGGCTAGTACTTGGCTCTGGTTATGCTCTGGCCGGACTGTTTGGCGGCACTAATTTCTGGTTTTTGCTCCTATTCATCGGCATAATTGGAGGCTCTGGTATCGGCATCGGCTACGTAGTCCCCATTGCGGTGGGTATGCGCTGGTTCCCTGATAAAAAAGGCATGATCACCGGCTTGGCCGTGGCCGGATTTGGTTTCGGCGCTATGGGTTGGGTCAAGCTCGCCGGATCATGGGGGCATCTGCTGGCCACCCTCGGTCTCTCCACCACCTTCATCATATATGGTATAGCCTTTGCCGCACTGGTCATTACCGGCGGCATGTGGATGGTCTTCCCGCCCGAGGGCTGGCTGCCTAAAGGCTATACTCCACCTGAAACAACGGACACAACAAACGGCACAAATGGCGGATTCACTTCAGGTGAGATGCTTGCCACCCGTCAGTTCTATTACATTTTTCTGACCTTTGTTTTCAGTGCGGGTGCAGGTCTCATGTCCATCGGACTGATGAAACTCTATCCCATGGAAGCGTTACAAGGCGCGGGATACAGTGCCGCCGAAGCCAGTGCCATTGCAGGCACGGCCATGGCGATTTTTTTCAGCCTCGCCAACGGCATCGGCCGCATCGCATGGGGTATGATGAGTGATCTTATGGGCCGCAAGGCCGCCATCGTCATCATGACCGCCACGCAAGGAATCTGCGTCATCGGATTCCCGACCATGGCGACCAACGAACTTATTCTTTATGTGGGGGCAACCTTCATCGGCTTCAATTTCGGCGGCAACTTCGCCCTATTCCCCACCATGACAGCCGATACTTTCGGCGCAAAAAGCGTCGGCCAGAATTACCCGTTCGTCTTCCTCGCCTATGGCGTGGGCGGCATTTTCGGCCCCATCCTCGGCGGCATGCTTGGTGATATGGGCAACTTCCCCTTGGCCTTCACTATCTGCGGCGTACTCTGTCTGGTGGGCGCAGTATTGACGTACAATGTTCAGCCTCCAAAGCATGGTTAAGAGGTCTCCGATGGATGGGGGAAAGAGATGCAGATACGCCACTCTCCCAAGCCGGGACTTGACAGCGCGAGGGCTGATACCTACTTAGTGGCACCAACACACCAAAGGAGACATTTCATGAGTAATTACGATATCAGACTGGCCAAGCTGGTCAGTGGCGAAATGATCGTTGCCAAATACGACGGCATCGCACGCAAATACGAAGATCCTGCAACCATTCAGGCCATGCCTACCCAAAACGGCAACCAAATGGTTCTGCTGCCTTACGGCTACCCCTTTGATCAGGAAATGCACGGTGAAATTTCCTTCGACCACGTTCTGTTCGAGTACAAAAACTGCCCGGAAGAACTGAAGACCAAATACATCGAAGCATTGACCAACATCTCCCTGTCCAGTGGCGGCCTCGACCTGGGTGGCGGCACCCCTGGCGGCGGCGGTCTCGATCTCGGCTAGCCGACACCAGCAAAAACTGGTATTTCAAACGGGGCTGGCTCACCAGAGCCAACCCCGTTTTTCCGTCCTCTAACCAACGATTAGCATGAAAGAATTACTGCCCATCCTCCCCCGTCCGTCACGATATCTCGGCAGCGAATGGGGAACTACGTCAAAAAATCCTGACACCGTCACTGTACGGTGTGCCCTCGCCTTTCCCGACATGTACGAAGTCGGCATGTCTTACCTTGGGCAGAAAATTCTTTCACAAGCCATCAACGCCCATCCGCAATTCTGGGCAGAACGGGTTTACACCCCGTGCCAGGAAACCGCTGCGATCCTGCGCGAGCATAACACTTTACTCACCACTCTTGAGTCGGACACCCCCCTCAAGGATATGGACACCATCGGATTCAGCCTGACGCACGAGTTATGCTACACCAACATCCTCTATATTTTGGATTTGGCAGGCATCCCCTTCCGTACATCTGACAGAGACAGCTCACACCCACTCATCATTGCCGGTGGCGGCGCGACCTTCAACGCAGAACCCATGGCACCTTTTTTCGACGCCATGGTCATCGGCGATGGAGAAGAAACAATGCCTGCTGTCCTATCCTGCATTGAACAAGCGAAAGCCGAAGGCCTATCACGCCCCAAACTCCTGAAAAATCTAACGACCATACCCGGCATCTACATCCCATCATTTTTCGAAGATCAAGGACCAGGAAAACCGATCAAGCCGTTGGTTGAAGGCTATGAAACCGTTGAAAAAGCCGTGGTTGACGATCTCAACTCCACTCCGTTCCCCACTGGTCAAACCATACCCTTCGATGCCATCCATGATCGACTGACCATGGAAATTGCCCGAGGCTGTACTCGTGGTTGTCGCTTCTGTCAGGCCGGTATGATCTACCGTCCTGTACGTGAACGCTCGCTGGATGAACTCGACCGCATCCTGACCGATGGACTGGCCGAAACCGGCTATGAAGAGACGTCCCTCCTCTCCCTGTCTACCGGTGACTATTCCGGCCTGGACTCATTGTTTACACGCAGCTTCGACAAATGTGCATCCGAACAAATTTCCATTTCCCTGCCGTCACTACGTGTCGGCTCACTGTCCGCCCCCATCATGGAGCGTATTTCCTCCATCCGGCGAACCGGCGCAACACTGGCCCCGGAGGCTGGCAGTCAGCGCATGCGCGATGTCATCAACAAGGGAATTGATGAAGAAGGTCTCCTTGAACACGTACGCATGCTGTTCGACAACGGCTGGCAGGGTGTAAAACTGTATTTCATGGTCGGCCTGCCCACCGAAACCGACGAGGACTTGGATGCTATCGTGGACTTGTGCCTCAAGGTGCGTGATTCTGCCGGACGCCACATCAAACGGCTGCAAGTCTCAGCAGCTGTTTCGCCTTTCGTGCCGAAGCCTCAAACGCCTTTCCAATGGGAATCACAGATTTCATATGATGAAATATACCGGCGTGTTCACTACCTGCGCGACCAATTCAGACGGCATAAACGAATCAGCATCAAATACCACGAACCTGAGATGACCTCACTGGAAGGCGTGTTCTCCCGTGGCGACCGTCGACTGGCCGAAGTAGTGGAGCGAGCGTATGCCAAGGGTGCACTTTTCTCCAGTTGGAAGGACCATCTTCGCTTGGAACCCTACAAAGAGGCCATGGAAGAAGCCGGACTGGACTGGGATAAATACACAGGTTCCCGCGACCCTGATGGCCCACTGCCATGGGACCATATTTCCAGCGGCCTGACCAAGAAATATCTGCTCAAGGAACGTGAACGCGCTCTGGCTGAGAAAATCACCGAAGATTGCCGATACGGCGCCTGTCACAACTGTGGAGTCTGCGAATTCGATGGTCGAAAGACTACGCTGACAACACAGGCCAAAGACAAAGACATTCGTCCGAGACTTGTTTTTCCCCAACGCGATCAGGAAGGCGAGCAGCCGCCCTACACCATAGAAAAACCCGACTTGACCATTAAAGAAGCCCACTTTCGACTCTGGTACGAGAAAAACGGTCCGGCCGCGTACCTCAGCCAATTGGAACTGCAGGCTGTGTTTGAACGAGCTTTCCGTCGTGCAGGATTACCCATGGCGTTTTCTGCCGGATTCCATCCCATGCCCAGGTTATCATTCGGCAAAGCACTTCCCGTAGGCGTCTCCAGTAATGCCGAATGGATCAATGTATTTCTCCGACAGGACTTTGAATCGACTGAAGTCATCAAAAAGCTGATACCCAATATGCCCGAAGGACTTGCCCCCATCAAAGCCGATCGATTATCCATGGGAAAAAAACAACCGCAATCAGTAGAAGAAGTCTTTGAAATCCAGTTTACCAAGGACGCAAAAAAACGTCTGACACAATGGCAGGACTTCATCAATGCCGAAGAATTTATCGTTGAGAAACGAACAAAAAAACGCGGCATGAAGCAGGTTAACGTACGGCCCATCATCAAGGAAATGACCGAAATGGAATTAGGTCTGATCTTAGTTATGGACTGGCGTGAACTGTATATGAGTCCTTTGGCCTTGTGCATGGCTATCATGAAAGACGCGAGTCAACTCGATTTCACTCTGACCAAGACCGCCCAACGATTCGAAAAATAATCGACTACCTCACATAAGTGAGGATTAGAACAGCCCTTCGCTCTCTCCTGTACCGATAGTTACCTGCCGGTACACTTCTTCTGTGCCACCCTGTAACGGCTTCATTTTAATCAGGATGTCACTGGAGCCATCCATGAGCACTGTAAACAGGTATCGCGCCCGATTTTCATCGTCTTCAGAGTATTCCAGAAACCGCTCCATACGCAGCATTGACGGGTCAAACGAAGCTCCCGATATTCTATATCCCTTAACCAAAGGATTGGGCATATCCACGGCCAGGATCTCCCCCCGTTCCAATGTCACTACCGTTGAATAATCATCATCAATTTCTATAAGTTCCGCAGGATTCAATCCCGTTTCAACAGACGAAGAGCCAAAACAGGCCGTCAGCATAAAAAGGCATACCATAATCAACGATAACATACTAAAAAATTTAAGCATTATTCATTTTCTCCAACATCGCCTTCATGGGCAAAACTCTATTGTTAAAATCAAGTTAAAAGTGTATGAGTGAACAGATTTCTGCCTAACCCATTTATGCCGTGTTCTGCAATGGAAGCAACCCCTTCCGTAGTATCGGTCTGGTAAAGGCGAATCGTGTCCTCTGGACACAGGAGAGGTATGGTCACGCCGTTTTATGGCGTAATAGCTTTAATTAATGGAGGAATAACTCATGAAACTGTCGACGTTCAAATCCGCCGGCAAATTCTCCCTGCTCCTTCTCACCATCGTCGTATCCGCCATGTTGCTGGTCGGTTGCGCCGGAGAAGAGAAGAAAGATGATGCAGCCGAGAAAGCCGAATCTGCAACCCCCGCTAAAGTCACTCTGAAACTCGCCATGGACGCCGATCCGGTTTCCCTGGACCCTCAGGTCCAGCTGTCCGGTGGTATGCTTCAGTTCTCCCACATGGTCTTCGACTCTCTCGTTCGTTACGACCAAGACATGAATTTCGTCCCCCGCCTGGCCACCAAGTGGGAACGTATCGACGACCTGACCATGCGCTTCCATCTGCGTGAAGGCGTCAAGTTCCACTCCGGCAACGAATTCACCGCTGAAGACGTTGTTTTTTCTCTGGAACGCCTGAAGAAATCTGAAGACTTCAAGGGACTGTTTGAGCCTTTCACCGGTGCCAAGGTTGTGGACGCCCACACCGTGGACCTGATCACCAAGCAGCCTTACGGCCTGGTGCTCAACATGGCTACCTACATCTTCCCCATGGACAAAAAGTTCTACACCGGTACGGATGACAAAGGTAAGCCCAAGGATCTGATCCTCAAGACGGATTACTCCTACGCCAACGTCAATGAATCCGGCACAGGCCCTTACGTTGTTGGTCAGCGTGAACAGGGCGTGAAGGTCATCTTCACCCGTTTCGCCGATTACTGGGATCACACCGGTAACATCGAAGAAATCATCCTCACCCCGATCAAGAACGACGCTACCCGTGTTGCAGCCCTGCTGTCCGGCGATGTCGACTTCATCATGCCCGTGCCTCCGCAGGATCTCGAGCGCATCAACTCCACTGATGGCCTGCAGCTCGTGACCATGTCCGGCTCCCGCATCATCACTTTCCAGTTGAACAGCGAACGTAACCCTGCACTGGCTGACCCCAAAGTCCGCCTTGCCATGGCTTACGCCTATGACAACAACGGTGTTGTCGACAAGATCATGAAGGGCTTCGCTACTGCAGCTGGCCAGATGTCCCCCAGGGGTTATGCTGGTCACGTAGAAGAATTGGCTCCCCGCTACGACCTTGAGAAAGCCAAGGCTCTGATGGCCGAATCCGGTTTCCCCAATGGTTTCGAAGCAACCATGATCGCTCCTAACAACCGTTACGTAAACGACGAAAAGATCTCTGAGGCATTTGTTTCCATGATGTCCAAGATCGGTGGCAAGATCTCCCTGAAGACCATGCCCAAGGCCCAGTACTGGGATCAGTTCGATGCACAGGTCGCCGACATCCAAATGATCGGTTGGCATTCTGACACCGAAGACTCCGGCAACTTCTACGAGTTCCTGTCCATGTGCCGCAACGCCGAAACCGGCTACGGCCAGTACAACTCCGGTAACTACTGCAATGCCAAGGTCGACGAACTGACCATCGCTGCCCAGACTGAAACCGACATGACCAAGCGCGCCGCACAGTGCCAGGAAGCTGAAAAGATTCAGTATAATGAAGCTGGCTTCATCCCCCTGCATTGGCAGAACCTGTCCTGGGCTTCCAAGTCCAACATGGACACTCCGAAGGTCGTCAACGTCATGAACTTCCCGTACTTCGGTGATCTGATCGTCAAGTAATGTAAATCATCACTTGCAATAGATCGAAAAGAAAATTAAAGGGGAACCCCGGTCTTAAACTGGGGTTCCCCTTCACACAGTTGGCGACCATTGGGACGCCCTAAAAAATTCCAATGAAATCAATCACCTGTTGCATAATCCCATGTGCAGGAAACTGACGGCAATCGAGTAGACATGTTTGCATTCACTGTTAAAAGAATCCTTCAAGCAGTGATGGTCATGCTGATCATCAGCTTCATCGGATTCGCTATCAAACACAACTTCGGTGATCCTATCCGCGATCTCGTGGGCCAACGGGTCACTCCTGCCGAGCGTGCTCAAATGCGCGAGAAACTCGGCCTCAACGATCCCTTCATGGTCCAATATGTCCGTTTTCTGGGCAACGCCATGCATGGCGATCTCGGTCAAAGTTACTTCTTCAAAAAACCCGCAGCGCAAGTCATCATCAAAAAAGCACCTGCTACACTGGAATTAGTTTTTTGTGCAGCACTGATTATTGTGCTTCTTTCTGTTCCACTGGGTATTTATGCAGCCATCAAACCCCATAGTTGGTTCAGCCGATTTGTCATGGGAACTTCGATCGTCGGGGTATCAATGCCGGTATTTCTCACCGCCATTCTCCTCATCTATATTTTTTCGGTTGAACTCCATTGGCTTCCCTCATTTGGACGAGGCGACACAGTTCGACTCTTCGGATGGTGGGACACAGGCCTGCTGACGTGGGATGGTCTGAAGCATTTAATCATGCCCTCCATCGCGCTTTCCTCCATCATGCTCCCGCTCTTTATCCGCCTTATCCGATCCGAGATGATGGAAGTACTGGAAACAGAATACGTCAAATACGCCTGGGCCAAAGGCATCAAGCCGCGACGTGTGTGGTTAATTCATGCCTTCAAGAACACTCTGCTTCCAGTTATCACCGTTGGCGGTGTGCAACTCGGTATCATGGTGGCCTTCACTATCCTGACAGAAACCGTCTTTCAATGGCAGGGCATGGGTTCCATGTTCATTGAATCGGTTGAACGTTCCGACACCTCGTTGATGGTTGCTTATCTGGTTTTCGTCGGCATCATCTTCGTTATGGTCAACACATTGGTCGACATAATCTACGGCCTCGTCAATCCCACAGTGCGCGTGGCAGGGAGAAAGTAGTATGCGATCCAAATGGCAAAGATTCAAAGAATCCTACATGCTCTATAACTTCCTCCGGGATCCTGTCGCTCTCATCAGCTTCACTATCTTGGCGGTCCTGTTCTTCTCGGCTTTTGCCGCCCCACTGATAGCCCCGCACGATCCATACAACTCGACCACAATTGACATCATGGACGCCCAGATTCCTCCTGCATGGGAAGACGGTGGTGGCACCAAGTTCCTCCTTGGAACCGATGCTCAAGGCCGCGACATTCTCTCCACCATGCTTTACGGCATGCGTGTATCCATCATCATCGGTGTCGGCGCTGTCTGTCTTCAGGCCTTCATCGGTATCATTGTTGGCTTACTTTCGGGCTACATCAGACGGCTTGACAACATTCTCATGCGAATAGCTGATGTCCAGCTATCATTCTCAACGTACATGGTTGCCATTTTCATCGGCGCCATCGTCCAGACCGCTTTCGGTGTAGCCGGATACGACAAAGTGGCCGTACCGCTGATCATTGTCATTATCGGTTTGGCTGAATGGCCTCAGTACGCCCGTACTGTACGAGCCTCGGTTTTAGCAGAACGCCGAAAAGAATACGTAGAAGCCGCCCGAGTCATCGGTCTATCAAAAGTCCGCATCATGTGGCGACATATTCTGCCAAATACGCTTTCCCCTGTACTAGTTATATCCACTGTTCAGGTGGCAAACGCCATCATGTCCGAAGCGGCCCTTTCCTTCCTTGGGCTAGGCATGCCCGTAAACAAGCCTTCTCTGGGATCGCTGATTACAGCCGGATTCGAATACATATTCTCCGGCTCTTGGTGGATTACCATCTTCCCCGGTATTCTGCTCGTCACCCTAATTCTCGTCATTAACCTGCTTGGCGACTGGGTCCGAGATTTCCTCAACCCCAAACTGTACAAGGGGTAAAACGTGGAACCTCTCATAAATATCAAGAACCTTCGTGTTGACTTCGAATTGCGCTCCGGCAAAGTCCGAGCCGTTCGAGATGTCAGCCTGACTATCAATAAAGGCGAACGCCTCGGCATTGTTGGCGAATCCGGTGCTGGTAAATCCGTGCTTGGCTTTTCCCTCATCAATCTCATTTCCAAACCCGGTAAAATCTCCGGTGGCGAGATCATCTTCAACGGACAGGACATCGCCAAGTTCAAATATGATCAAATGCGCAAGATCAGAGGAAATGATATTTCCATGATCTTCCAGGACCCCATGATGACCCTCAATCCGGTGCTCACAATTGGCACCCAGATGAAGGAAACCATCTTGGCGCATATGGATGTCTCGGACAAGGAAGCAGAAGCAATCTGTCTCGACAAATTGCAGAAAGTCTACATCCCATCCCCGGAAAAAAGGTTGAAACAATACCCGCATGAATTCTCCGGCGGAATGCGTCAACGTATTGTCATTGCAATATCCCTGTTGACCAGCCCGCAGTTGATCATCGCCGATGAACCAACCACCGCACTCGACGTGACCATCCAGGCCGAAATCATGGATCTGCTGCTGGAACTCTGTGAAACTGAAAACATGGGCCTAATCCTGATCACTCACGACTTGGCCGTTGTTTCGGAAGTCACTCAGCGCATCGCAGTCCTCTATGCTGGTAAAATCGCAGAACTTGGTGACACTGATCAAATTATCAGCAATCCGCAGCATCCCTATACACAGGGTTTGCTTCAGGCTCTTCCGCAAATGGCGGGAGGAGAACAGCGGCTCAACCAGATCCCTGGTATGATGCCGTCACTCCGAGACATGCCCATCGGCTGTCCCTTCGAACCGCGCTGTTCTGAAAGCATGGAGAAATGTAAGACACAAATCCCAACGCTCACCCTGCTTGATAACGGAACACAAGTGGCTTGTTTCGCTCGCGAAGGAGAAAAATAACCATGAGTGCAATCCTTGAAATCCGCGACATCGATAAACATTTCGATATCTCTGGCTCAATCATCGATCAAATCAAATTCTCCGGCGGTAAATTCAACCGCAAACAAACTTTGGTCAAGGCCGTAAACAATGTCACTCTCGACGTTCAGCCCGGTGAAACCCTGAGTGTTGTCGGTGAATCCGGCTGTGGTAAGTCTACGTTGGCCCGTACAGTCATGGGACTCTATCGCCCCAACAAGGGGGAGATTCACTACAAAGGCGCACGGATTGACAATCTTAGCTCGCACCAAATGCGCCCCTATCGCACCAAAATGCAGATGGTTTTTCAGGACCCATACGCATCACTGAACCCGCGTATGACCGTCCGTCAGATTCTTGAAGAGCCTGTCAGATTCCACAATCCGGGTATGTCTCGTGCCGAAATTCAGGACAAAGTTGCTGAAGTAATGCTTCAGGTCGGCGTTGACCCTGTATGGGCCACCAACTACCCGCATGAGTTCTCGGGAGGCCAGCGCCAGCGCATATCAATTGCCCGCGCCTTGGTCGTTGATCCTGAATTCATTGCCGCAGACGAACCCATTGCAGCTCTCGACGTATCCATTCAGGCACAAATTCTGAATCTACTCATGGACGCTCAAGATCAACGAGGTCTGACATACCTATTCATCAGCCATGACTTGAGCGTGGTCGAGCACATCTCCAGCCGCGTGGCCGTCATGTATCTCGGCTGTGTCTGTGAATTGGCCCCTGCCAAGGAACTGTTTTCCAACCCGAGACATCCGTACACACAAGCTCTGCTCTCTGCCATTCCCAAGATCGGCGGCACAGCAGGTGGACACGTTAAATTGTCCGGCGACGTCCCCACACCTATCAACCTGCCCACAGGTTGCGTGTTCAATGGCCGATGTCCGCACGCCAACGAACGGTGTATGCGGGAAATTCCCAAACAAGAAATTCTGGCAAACGACGTGAGCGTCGCCTGCCACGCCGTCGAAGAAGGTCGCCTGTAGGCGACATGCCTCCGACGGCTGGGGTAAGGGAAAGAAAAACCTTTTGCTAAAGGCTCTTTCTCTCCCTTACCCCAAACCCCATCCCTCTCTTTTCCAAAACTTTTTATGCGCGCATTTGCGTAGATTTGTTGTTGAAGTCAGCCATGATTTTTGCGCATTATTCATTCGTTTGCGTTATAAACAAATAAAAATACGACGTGTCATGTATAAAACATAACACGTCGTATGATCATTTTTATAACTTAAACCGAAAGCGACACAGGATTCCAAGGGGGCCGCCCTTTAGCAAGGTCTAGGACAGCGTCCTGATTTCGCAGAAAGTGACCGCAGGTAAGCCATCACTCCCCGTCAGCTACACATCCACTCCATACTTCTTGATTGAAGCCATGCCACCGTGAATATTGGTAACATCCTTGTACCCTTTGGCATCGAGCATAATTTGCGCTTCGTAGGACCGTGCTCCGGTGTTACAAATAAGCACAATAGGCTTGTCTGTTGGGATCTCATCCAAGCGGTTATAGATTTCCCCCTGAGGCACGTTATGCCACTGACCTGGATTGCGATCTATAACCGGTTGAGCATCAGGATTTTCACGACAATCAAGGAAGAAACACTCACTTGATTCACGGTTATCCCACAACTCCTTGAAACCATCAGGGCCAACGCCACGGTTAATGCCGCGTAAAGCGTTGTCCGCAAGATTTGCCAAAGTATTGAGAATATCCATGGCAGCCGCAAACGGCGGGGAGTAAGCGACTTCGAGGTTTGAGATATCATCAATAGTCGGCTTGGATTTAAGAATAGCAGCCACAGTATTGATACGCCCAACCATGGCATCACCGGAACTACCAAAGCCCTGTACACCGAGCACACGACGCGTAGATTTCTCAACAACCAATTCAAGAGTCATAAGTTCTTTAGTCGGATAAAAATGCGCCCGGTCAAGCTGAATAAGCAGGACACTGATGGCATCAAACCCGGCAGCTTGAGCGGTTTCGAGACTCATGCCGGTTCCGGCCATGGATGTCTCGAACAGCTTAACCACGAAAGAACCAATCACACCGTCAAACTTACTCTCACTTCCGGCCAAGTTGGAACCGATAATGCGTCCCTGACGATTCGCCATGGACCCAAGCGGCAAAAACGCAGGCTGATCTGTGAGAAGATTTTTAACAAGGCAGCAGTCACCGCCAGCGTAAATATCCGGGTCATTGGTGCGCATGAATTCATCAACGAAAACACCACCGCGCTCGTGCACGTTCAGACCAGCTTCTTTGGCGATATCGGAATTCGGGACCACACCCGCAGCGATAATCACGGCCTCGGCATCAAGGGTCCGCTTGTTGGTTACAACACGAACAACCTTACCGTTCTCGCCTTCGATAGCCGTGACGGTTTCACCGAAGTAGAAGTTTACGCCACCCTCTTCCATGTGTTTCTGGCCCATGGTTGCCAACGCTGGGCTGACAAGACGCGGCATAATCTGATCAGTGATCTCTACAACAGACGTTTCCACACCCCACATATCAGCAAAAGCCTCAGCCATTTCCAAACCGATAAATCCGGCACCAATGATAACGGCGTTACTGACTTCGCCCTTGGAGATGGACTCTCGAATACACGTGGCATCATGCGGATTACAGACGTAATTCACACCCTTAAGATCATCACCGGGCAAATTCAGTGTGCGCGGTGATGCGCCGGTAGCAATAACCAGTTTGTCGTAGTTAATACACGCCTTTTCACCGGTCGTCACATTCTCGACTTCAACGCACTTCTTCTCGCGATCGATACGCGTAGCCTTAGTCAAAATCTGAACGTCAATCCCTTTTACTTCCTTGAAGAACTTAGGATCACGCACCATGTGAAAACTGGTCTGTGACAGTTCTATCGCATCGGACACATCGCCAGAGACATAATATGGAATGCCACATCCCCCGTAGGAGATGAGCGAACTCTGGTCGATCATGGTCACCGTGGATTCCGGTTCAAGCCGCTTGAAACGGCAGGCGGCCTTGGGCCCAAGGGCCACACCGCCAATGACAACAATATGCTGAGACATGGTACTTTACCTATAAGTTTGCGCTCTGATCGTCCCTCACGACCAAAGACGTTACTTCAAGAATGAGTCAATGCTCAGACCCAACCGTTTGATACCTTCTTCAATCCGCACTTCGTCGGCATTGGAGAAATTGAGGCGCAAAGTGTTCTCGCCAGACCCATCGACATAAAAAGGCCTTCCTGGAACAAACGCAACCTTATCCTTGATGGCCGCATCAAAGAGATCCATACTCGAAACACCTTCAGGCATGGTTGCCCACAGGAACATACCACCCTCGGGACGAGTAATGGAAACATCGCTCGGGAAATACTTTTCAATCATCTCGACCATGCACGCACGTTGGCGCCCATACCGTTCCTTGATGAGTTCTACATGGGTTTCAATATCGTTGGTTTCCAAATACCGCCGCATAATGGCCTGTGCCAAGGTGGAGGTATGCAGATCAGATGCCTGCTTGGCGATAACCAACTTGTCGTAAACAGCCTTTTCAGCGACCACCCAACCGATACGGAAGCCCGGTGCAGCAATTTTGGAAAAAGAACCGCACAAGATACCAGGCTTCTTGCAGAAAGAGTAAACGCTCGGCATATCTTCGCCCAAGAAACGCAATTCGCCATACGGATCATCTTCAACAAAAAGAACGTCATACTTGTCCGTCAACTCGGCAACAGCCTTACGCTTTTCCAAGCCATAGCTCACACCTGACGGATTCTGGAAGTTCGGGACAGCATAGAAACACTTTGCTCCGTCCTTAAAGGCCACTTCCAATTCTTCGAGATTCGGACCATCGTCTTCAAGGGATACGGTCACGAACTCAGGTTCAAAAATGGAAAAAGCCTGAATGGCTCCGAGATAACCAGGCCGCTCAATAACAACCTTGTCCCCTTTATCCAGAAAAACCTTGGCACAAATATCAAGAATCTGCTGAGAACCGGTGGTCACAAGAATGGAATCCGGGTCCACAGTCAAACCACGATTGGCGTATCGTTGAGCAATAATGGCCCGCAGACCGGCATCACCTTCGGTGGTGGAATATTGCAGGGCAGACGCACCAATATTCGCGAAAACTTCCTGAGAAGCCTTAGCCATGGCATCGACTGGGAACAATTCGGGATTGGGCAACCCACCTGCAAATGAAATAATTTCGGGGTCGGCAGTAACTTTCAAGATTTCTCGAATGAATGAACGATGAACCGTTCCCATTCTCCGAGCGAATTTTTCTGACATAACTTTTCTCCTTTCAGGAGAGTCAGATACTCGGAAAACCCAGACCTTGCAAGGCCGTATGAAGAATAAGAGGAAAAGGAAGCAGAAGATTTCAACACCATCAAAAAAGCAAGTCGGCAAGAAGCCACCTTCAAAAACAAGAGGAGGGAAATATCATATAAATAGCATCGAAATGGTCACCAAACAAAAGCACTCCCACAATTAAGACTATTTCAGCATTTTAATAACAACCATTATCGTCTTTGTGTCGATTTATATTGTGTATCCTTCAAAAAAACGACCATCCTTTGTATCCGGTGGCAAAAAAGTCCGGTACGATATTTGCTTTCAATAATTTGATTTTATACATATTTACACCTATTGAGAGCCATGCATTACATTCAGCTTTTTCTCGTGTGTTTCTTCAGTTCCCTGCTCAGTTGCATCTCTATTGCCAAAGCGGAAAATTTTTTAGCTATGGCAGCTCCATATCCCCCGTATAGCATCAGCAATGGTTTGCGAGTCGAAGGGATATCGGTCACCACACTGATGACCATCATGCAACGGTGCGGCACCCCTATTAGCAACCAGGAAATAAAACTGGCACCGTGGGCATATGCTTATGAATGTACAGCCCGCACACCACAAAGAATTATCCTCAATGCCGTTCGCACCCCCAAAACGGAACAGCTCTATAAATGGGTAGGTCCTATCGCAACGAGCAAGGTCGTGCTCATCGGTCGAAAAAAAGATAAATTTTTAATTAATACAAAATCCGATCTCAAAGGGCTCCGCATCGCAACTGTACGCTGGAGTCGGCCGGAAAAAGCTCTGTTGGCAGGCGGCATAAATGCAAACAAGCTTCATCGCAGTCCAGCACATGTTCAGGCTCTCCGTAAACTGAGTAATGGGGAAGTGGACCTCTTTGCTTTTACGGAAAAAGGCGCTCCATATTTGATGGACGGATTGGGGATGATGCAAGACGACTACACGATCTGCTATACTTTTGACGAGCAACCGCTTTACTTCGCCTTTAGTAAAGACACTGATGACAGTCTCATCTCTCAACTGAATAAAGAACTTAAAATCCTCAAGGCAACAGGAGCCAGTGGTCAGAGTCAATTCGATATACTCTTGGCCGAAGAGATACAACACCAAAAAACCGACCACACCTGTCGCAGGATGTAGCCGGTAACAATATCAAAAAAGGGGCCACACGGCCCCTTTTTATTTACTCTTTATCAGGTGACCAATTCGGGTCACGGTATTTGTCAGGGTTGTAGAGACGCCAATCGGAACCATCGTCATACTTCTCATCCGCACCAGGATATGGTGTGAAGATCTTTTCATCTTTCTTGTCGTCTTTGTGACGATCAATATTTTCAAAATATGACTTTTCCATGACAAACCCCTGATATCATTCTTTTTTTACTTATCTCGAATTATCTCATTAGGACTTAAACGTCACTGCGTTCAGCCACTCTGTGAATGAATTATCCTACGCTGTCAAGCTTGGGTTTGACATACAATTCCCCGCCATGACAGTCGTTAATGACCAACAACGGAAAATCTTTCACTTTCATTGCACGAACAGCTTCTGGCCCGAGTTCTTCAAAAGCGATAACCGTGGATTCCACGATGGAATTGGACAGCAAAGCCCCTGCTCCACCAGTTGCTCCAAAGTACACGCCCTTGTATTCCTTCATGGCATCTTTAACTTCGTCGGAACGTTTACCCTTACCGATGGATGCCTTCATACCGAGCGAATGTAATCTCGGAGCATAGGTATCCATTCGATAACTGGTGGTAGGGCCAGCGGAACCAATAGGACGGCCCGGAGGGGCCGGAGAAGGACCGACATAATAAATGGCAGAGCCTTCCAATTCAAAAGGAAGCTCCTTGCCAGCATCCAACAGATCGAACAACTTTTTATGGGCCGCATCACGTGCGGAATGAATCGTACCAGTCAGGAAGACAACGTCCCCAGCCTTCAATTGCACCATGTCTTCATCAGTCAACGGGGTGGTCAATTTATATTCAGCCATTACAGTACGACCTCCTCATGACGCTGGGAATGACACTGGACATTGACTGCCAGTGGCAGGCTCGCCAGATGACACGGTTCCAAAGTGATCTTAACACCAAGCACGGTCGTCTTGCCGCCCAATCCCATGGGACCAATGCCAAGTCCGTTGATGGCTTCTTCCAATTCTTTTTCCATTTCCGCGACCCTCGGCTCAGGATGCGTATCATCCAATTCACGCAGAAGTGAACTTTTAGCAATCTTGGCAGCGTGTTCGAAAGTGCCGCCGATACCAATGCCAATAACCGTAGGCGGACACGGATTGGGACCAGCCTCTGCCACGCGATTGATCACAAAGTTCTTGATACCTTCCCAACCTTGAGCCGGAGCCAGCATAGTGACACGAGACATATTCTCGGCACCGCCGCCCTTGGCCATGTAGGAAATTTTCAATCTGTCACCGGGAACCATGTCAAAATGAATGACAGCCGGTGTTCCGTCACCCGTATTGGCACGGGTTAATGGATCGCAAGCGGATTTACGAAGGAAACCTTCATCATATCCTTTACGGGTCCCTTCATTGATGAGGTCGCGAAGGTTACCGCCGACGACTTTGCAGTCATCACCCACCTCAACATAATACACGGCCAGACCGCAGTCCTGACACAGAGGCAACTTGGTCTCCATGGACAGATCTGCATTTTCCAGCAACTGACGCAGAACTTCCTTGGCTGAAGAAGATGTCTCTTCAGCCATGGCCTGCTCCAATTTGTTACGAACGTCCTGAGGAAGCTCCGTGTTGGCCTTGATACACATCGTGGCCACAGCTTCAACAATGTCCGCTGCCTGAATTTCTCTCATAAGATTGCCTCCGGCGGCTTAGGGAACCTTTTGAAAAAGGTTCCCTAAGATCCCTCCAAAACTTTTTGTCGCTCGCTTCGCTCGAAGCCGTGCAAGCGCGTTACATTAATTTTCGAAATACAATTAAAATAAAACCAACTCTCAACCCGACAGCCTGACCGTTTACTATTCTCCCCCCTCCGCAACGCGGCACAAAAAATTTGGGAAAGAAAATGGAATGGGAGTCTGGGGGAAGGGAAGAGAAAGAACCCTTTCCAAAAGATTTCCCTCTTCCCTTCCCCCAGCCGTCGGAAACATCTTTACTTCTTGAATATTCTTTTCAATGAAGTGATACCCATCTTCCTGCGAAGGAAGCCGAGCTGATTTTGTAACGGTAAATGCTTGGGACAGACATCCTCACAGGCCAAAAGACCCATGCAGCCAAAAATCCCCATGTCATTACCGATAATTTCATAATAATCATTTTCAGTCCGTTTATCGCGCGGATCGATAAGGAAACGAGCAACACGGTTCAGCGCCGCCGCTCCCATGAAATCCTCACGCAGACGGGCCGTACCACATGCAGAAATACAACAACCACATTCCACACACCGTTCCAACTCATAGATATCCACAGCCTGTTTATTATCCATGCGCTCTTCAAGAGCAACAGGATCAAACTTCTTGTTCGTATGAATCCAGGATTCAGTCTTGGTATACATCTCACGGAACCAGGAACCGGTGTCCACGGACAAATCTCCCACGAGCTTGAAAACCGGCAACGGCAACAAGGTAATTTCACCGGGCAAATCTTTGGTTTTAGTATGACATGCCAGACCGGGACGGCCATTGATAACCATGCCACAGGAACCACAAATACCGGCGCGACAACAAAAATCAAACTGCAATGAAGAATCCTGCTCCTCACGAATGCGATTGAGCGCAATAAACAACGTCATGGAGTCGGTTTCTTCCAACA
This sequence comes from Pseudodesulfovibrio nedwellii, assembly GCF_027923765.1. Lineage (NCBI taxonomy): Bacteria > Pseudomonadati > Thermodesulfobacteriota > Desulfovibrionia > Desulfovibrionales > Desulfovibrionaceae > Pseudodesulfovibrio > Pseudodesulfovibrio nedwellii. Next base: position 1,048,355 of record NZ_AP026709.1, read on the forward strand.
CGAACTCCTGCATATGCGGCGCGGACTGCTCATCCTTGGGATTATACCGGAATATATTGAATTTCAGTAATCTGGACATGCTTTATTCCTTCTTGTCGTCGGCGCTGATGATTTCGGACTTGCCGTAGCCACGGTCTCCCGGAGGAATTTCGACGACCTCGGTGGCGGCTTCATATTCGAGCGTCGGCAGTGTGTCGCCTTCGTTCTTCCAATAAGCCAATGTACGATTGAGCCAATCACGGTCATTACGCGCGGTGAAGTCTTCGCGGTTGTGAGAACCACGGGATTCCGTCCGCATAAGCGCACCGTAAGCGACCATCAAAGCCATCTTGGCCTGACCTTCAAGCTTAAGTGCTGCGGCCAATTCCGGGTTGACTCCCTTGCCATCGGACCGCAAACCTACATTCCTCGCTCGTGCCAATGCTTCCTGAAGAGAAGCGACACAGGTCTCCAAACCTTCCTGAGTACGGAAGATATTCGCACCCTTGTGCAAGGCATCCTGCATGGCTGCACGGACCTTGTAAACATTCTCGGAACCGTTGGTGCAGTTGATAAGATCATCAATACGAGACTGTTGCTTCTTAACCGTATCATTGATGAGCGAGGTCTTGAATTCAGTCTCGCATCCTTGGAGGTATTCAGCAATCTTGCGACCGATGAGACCACCTGCAACGACGGTTTCAGCAAGAGAGTTACCACCCAAACGGTTGAATCCATGCATATCCCAACATGCCGCCTCACCAGCTGCGAACAGGCCTTTAAGACCATACGCGGCACCGTCCCTGTTGGTACGGACACCACCCATGGAATAATGCTGTGTGGGACGAACCGGAATCAACTGGTGAATCGGATTAACGCCAAGGAAGGATGTACAAATTTCGTACACTTCACGAAGCTTGCCAGTGATATGTTCTTCACCCAAATGACGAATATCAAGCCAGAGATGTTCGCCGTATGGAGACTTGACGCCATGTCCTTCGCGCATGTGATGAGTCATCCAACGGGAAACCACGTCGCGAGAAGCAAGTTCGGCCTTATCAGGCTCGTACTCGTGCATGAAGCGTTTTTCATTGACGTCGAGAAGCGTTCCGCCATCACCGCGACAACCTTCGGTGACGAGAATATCGGTCGGCACGATGCCGGTCGGATGGAACTGAACGGCTTCCATATTACCCATGGGAACCACGCCGGTATCCACACACATGGTGTGCGCTCCACCATCACAAATAACCGCGTTCGTGGTATTCGGATAAATACGTCCGAAACCGCCTGCCGCGATCATGGTCGCTTTGGACAAATAAGTCAGTAGCTCACCAGTACGCAAACAACGGGCAACAACGCCGTAGCAAGTATCGCCATCCTGAATCAAGGCTATGGCTTCAGTCTTGTCATGGACCTCGACGCCCACTTGGGCACACCTATTGTCCATGGTACACATAACCGCATGGCCTGTGCCATCCGAAGTATAACAGGTACGCCATTTGGCCGTACCGCCGAAGGAACGGGCCATGATCAACCCTTCTTTGTCCTCGGCTTCAATTTTTTCAAACTGCTTGCCGCCCTTGTAGTAAATGGACTTACCAGGAACAACACGGTTCCAAGGCACGCCCCAATGGGCCAGACGACGCATTTCAATGGGAGCCGTGTCTGCGAACAGACGGGCCACTTCCTGATCGCAACCCCAGTCGGAACCTTTAACGGTGTCCGCGAAGTGAACGTCTGGACAGTCGCCCTCACCCATGACCGAGTTACCCAAGGAAGCCTGCATGCCACCCTGTGCTGCGGAAGAATGGGAACGACGAGCCGGGACCAGGCTCAAACAGATGGCGGAGAAACCAGCGTCTGCCGCTTCAACAGCAGCACGCTCGCCCGCCAGACCTGCGCCGACAACAAGAAAATCGGTGTAGATAGTCTGCATGGCTATTTCTCCTAGTTAACGCTCAAAAAAAGGAATCGAACCAGAGTAACCAGTCCGATACCAACAAAGAGCAAAGTAAGCATATTTTCACTGCGCTTGAACTTGGGACGATCCTTGTCCTTCACAAATCCCCACTTCACGCCAATACGGTAAAAACCGATGCCGACATGCAGCTCTGCCAAAGGCAGGAGAATAAGATAGAAAACGGCCCAGAATCCACCCTGAATACGAGCGGCGGACTTGGCTGCGGTAATAGGAAGGTCAGTAAGAATCACCCACATATGGATCGAACCCATAACCAAAATAATCATAGCGGACACAACCTGGACTACCCACAGCCAGGTGTCACCATGACGCATCATCCGGGCATGCTGCCAGATGGTTTTTTGACCATCAGCACGGAACGGAATCTTCCGGGCGGCCAGTACAAAATGTGTCAGGAAAACAAGAAAAATAAGCGGACCGCCAACCTGAGCCATACCCGTCGCCTCAAAAAAATGAGCGATAGAGTTCATGACATTCGGGCTGATAACAACACTGGAAACCAGTAGCATGTGACACCACATAAACAAAATCAGACTGACGCCGGACAGCATCTGGAGCCAGTCCAATGCGCCATCCCACTTGCCGGATTTGCCAGCTGGTGCGTAACTGATGGACATTCAATCCCTCCGTTAGGTTAAACACAGAAGTTCCCTCGACAATCAATCACTAAACCTATGCCTGCCAAAGGTTTTTTGTCAATATCTCCAAGTCTCTCTCGCAGGGTCTCACCTGTGAATATGGGGTAATAAAAAAGAAAAAAAGCTATTGATTGCACGGTCAAACAATGTTCTTTAAGTGCAATATTTTTTTTCTTACTTTATCATTTTTCCGTATTAATTAGGGATATGATCGAAACAAATCTGCACACGATAAGAGCGACACGGTCAGTGACGGATAATGGTTTTCATTTCAGCCGCGCTCGGTTACGGTGCCCCTCTGCTCAGATGGCTGTAAGTCGAACCAAACTTGCCAGCACGTTTTTCCGACTTATCTTGTTGGAACCAAATTAAACCATTGAAACAAACTGACCATTCTCGAACATGATGAACCATATGGAGACTGCCCATGTTCCGAACATTATTATTGCTGGCCGGTCTGACCATGATCGCAACCGGCTGCCAAATAACACACATGAATAAAACACAGACCACCGATTTCACGCCTGTCCAGAAGACCACCCTGTCCACAACCACACAGGGTGACACAAATATCGTCAAGCTTAAAAACGGGCTGACCGTGCTCATCAAGGAAGACGACCGCTTTCCGTTGGTCAACGTTCGACTGTATGTCCACGCGGGAAGTGCCTACGAAACTCCCGAAATCGCGGGCATCAGCCACCAGCTTGAGCACATGGTCTTCAAAGGAACCGAGAAACGCGGTCCCGGCGAAACAGCTCTTCAAATTGAATCCGCAGGCGGCATGCTCAATGCAGCCACAAGCTTTGACTACACTGTCTATTATGTAGAAGTACCCGACGACAAATGGGCACTCGGCATGGACGTAGTCACTGACATGGCCTTTCATCCGGCCATTGATCCGGTTGAGCTTGAAAGCGAAAAAAAGGTTGTCCTTGAAGAACTGGAACGTGGTGAAGACACCCCGAGCAGTAAACTCTTCAAGACCCTGCAGTCCATGATCTGGAAAGACTCCTCCTACGAATGGCCCATTATCGGTTATCGGGAGACTGTCCAATCCTTTACGCAGAAAGACATCAAAAAATATATAGCCGATCACTATCAGCCGCAGTCCATGCTTCTGGTCGTAACTGGCAAAGTGGACCCGGATCAGATTCTGGTTGAAGCCAACAAACTGCTCGGCTCTCTGGAAAACACCCGTTCCTTCACCCCACCCGAGGCTATCGCGATCCCGGAAACAGGTTCCGGCCCGCAGGTCGTCAAAATGAGTGGCAACTGGAACAAGGTTTACCTTGGAGCCGCCTTCCCCATTCCGCACGGTTCGTCCGGCAAAATTGCCGGTCTTGAATTGCTGTCACAACTCATGGGTGGAGACGATACTTCTCGCCTGTACAGAAAGTTTAAATACGAAGAACAGTTGGTCGACAGCATTTCGGTGTCGCCTCTCTCTCTTGAGCGCGGCGGCATGATGTACATCCACGCCATCCTTGATGCGGACAAAGTCGATCAGTTCTGGTCCGAACTTATGACCGAACTGGCAACCTTCGATCCCACGGAATTCACGGATCGCGAAATCGAGCGTGCCAAACTGAATCTTGAAGACTCCCTGTTCCTGACCAAGGAAACACTGTCCGGTCTTGCCAGCAAAATTGGATATTTCCAATTCTTTGAAAATGGTGAACAGGCCGAAAAAAATTATCTCTTCGCACTCAGTCAGGTCACACGCGACGAAATGAAAAATGTCTACGACGAATTCATCCGTCCCGACCAGTTGTCTGTGGCCATACTTGTACCTGAAGGCAATGGCATATCTGCAAAGAATCTGACGGCCATTACCAATAAAGAATGGCCCGTAAAGGATGCACTCAAGAAAAAAGCGGCTGTCAAACTGACAGAGACCCCCACGGAGATTACTCTGCCTGGTGGCAGCAAACTCGTGCTCCTGCCCGACGAAACCCTGCCGTACACCGCCATGAGCATGTACTGGAGCGGTGGTGATGGCGAACTGACACCCGAACAGCAGGGACTCGCTTCCTTGACCGCCACGGGACTGACTCGAGGCACCATGAAAATGACTGCCACTGAAATTCAGGATTTCATGTCCGACCACGCGGCCAGCCTCGGTTCCACCGCAGGCCGTAACGTCTTTGCCGTTGAATGCAAATTCCCCACCCGATTTACCGACAAAATATTACCGCTCATTAGCGACACGTTGACATCACCGGCTTTTGACGAAACCGAGGTCAACAGGGCTAAACAGGATCAAATTGCGGGTATAAAGCGCAGTGAAGACCAGCCCATGGGGCTTGCCTTCCGTCATCTCTTCCCCTTCCTGTACAAGACAGGTCCTTACGCCTTGTTGCATCAAGGGACACCCGAAGAAGTGGAAGCCTTCACCAATGCGGATATCATCCGCTTCTGGAACAGGCAGTCCATGCAGCCTTTCACACTGGCTGTTTGCGGACAGTACGATCAGGCGGCCATTGAGGCATTCGCCACCAAGATAGCCGAAACATTGACGGCACAGGACAAACCGTACGAATTCACCACACCTGAATGGGGCAAAAAACGGGAAATGACCATGCAACTGCCGGAACGCAATCAGTCGCATATTCTGATGCTCTTCCCCACTCCCGGCAAAACCGACATGAAAATATCTGCCGATTTCGAAATGCTCAAGACGGCCCTATCCGGTCAGTCCGGCCTGCTCTTCCGCGATCTGCGAGACAAGCAGGGACTCGCCTACACCGTCACATCCATGTTCTGGCAAAGCACAAACACCGGATTCATCGCCCTGTACATCGGCACCAGCCCTGACAAGGTCGATCAATCGATGGCCGGATTCAAAACGGTGCTTGCAGACCTTGCAGCCACCCCGCTCCCGGAAGTCGAATTGGAACGCGCCAGAAACATCATTGTCGGCAATTACTATCAGGATCACCAATCCCTGATTTCTCGAAGCCGTCAAGCGGCCAGTCTCATGGCTCGCGGATTTGATCGTGACTATGAAGAAAAACTCATTAAACACGCCAAAAATGTCACACCTCAAGACATTCAGGAAGCGGTCAAAAAATATATGACCGTTGACAAGGCATACATCATGAAAGTCACGCCATAGCTACATATACCTCAAACAGATACAACAAGGCCGGGAGATGACTCCCGGCCTTTACATTTCTGAACACTTGCCCATATCCCCTTTTCCGCGCTACATATCTTCAAGCAATACAACGCACCAAATCCAAGGGGACCATATATATGTCACTCATTTTCGGCTCACAAAAACGACACAACATCGCCAGAGAAGACGTCAAAGTCGACCAACGCATGAAACTCGCCAAAGACATGTATATGGCGGGCAAGATAAAAATCATGACCACCGAAACCATTCCGGGACGAGAGATTCTGTCCGCATTTGGCCTGATCGTCTGCCGCAGCTACGTATTCGACAATGCCTTTTACGGCCTCATGGCTCAAGCTATTGACGTGAACGCTGACGCCATCATCGGCTATCGCGAAACTGTGTCATTTCATCCTGAAGGCGATAAGTACTACTCCTGCTACGGCACAGCCGTCCGCATGAAAAAAGTCAAATAGTCCATGGACAACGAAAGCCCCTTTTTCCGCTATTTCCCGCACGGACTTGCCGCAGCCTTCACTCTGCTCTGGGGAATTCTCGCTATCAATCCGGTGATGCGTGACGTCTGGTGGGCAGAAAATCTACCGATCATCATTATCTTCCTGCTGCTGGTCGTGACCTTCAAGATTTTCAGATTCTCCAATCTTGCATATGGACTGATGGCCTGCTGGCTTATCCTGCACACCATTGGTGGTCATTACACTTTTGCCAACGTACCTTTTGATTTCATCACGGATTTCTTCGGATTCGAGCGCAATCATTTTGACCGATTAGGACATTACTCCATCGGCTTCTACGCATTTCCCATAGCAGAATTTCTGACCCGCAAACGACTGGCGAAACCTGTCGTGATTTATCTGTTTAGCCTGTTCGCCATCATGGCGCTGGCCGCAGGATATGAGGTCATCGAATGGTGGTACGCAGTCATGGCTGGCGGAGATGCCGGAATCGAGTTCCTCGGGTCACAGGGTGACATATGGGATGCCCAGACTGACATGCTCGCGGACACTCTCGGTGCCGTGACCACACTCATTCTGTTCAGATTCTCAGGAATCCGGGCCGACGATTAATCGCGTACGCCCAACCTTCTATCCAACAGCAACATATCCGCAATGGTCATGGCCATCATGGCCTTGAGCACAGGATTAATGCGCGGAATAGCCGCTATATCGTGCCTGCCACCAATAGAAAGAGACGTAGCAATTCCATCGGTGGTGACAGTACTCTGTTCCTGCGAAATGGACGGAATAGGCTTGATGAATGCCCTCGCCACGATATCCTGACCGGATGAGATTCCACCAAGAATACCGCCGGCATTATTAGACAAAAATCCATCAGGCCCTATGGGGTCATTGTTGAGACTCCCCAGTGAGCAGGACGCATTCATACCGGAACCAATTTCCACACCTTTGACCGCCCCCACAGACATAAGGGCATAGGCAAGTCGTGCATCCAGTTTGTCGAACACTGGCTCACCGAGTCCGGCAGGAACTGATGTAGCCCGAACTTCCACCACGCCACCCAAGGTATCACCCTGAGACTTTACGTCTTTCACCCGATCATTCCAGACATCAACAATATCAGGGTCAGGACTAAAGTAGGGACGATCCTGTGCACCTTCAAAATCATACGCATTCACAGGGATACCGCCCAACTCCACGGTATAGGCATAAATGGCAATACCTTCGCTTCGTAGAAGCTCTTGGGCAATGGCTCCTCCGGCGACACGAGAGACTGTCTCACGCCCCGACGAACGACCGCCTCCGCGATAATCACGAAAACCATACTTGGCTGTAAAGGAATAATCGGCATGACCGGGCCGAAATACGTCCTTAATCGTGGAATAATCATGTGAACGCTGGTTCGTGTTGGGGATGGTAAACCCAATGGATGTACCAGTGGTCTTGCCTTCAAAAACACCGGATAATATCTCGACCTTATCCGCTTCCTTGCGCGCTGTTGAAGCCAGTCCACCCTGCCCGGGCTTGCGTTTATCAAGTTCCAATTGAAGCATGGATTCATCAAGGGGGATTCCTGCAGGGCAACCATCGACCACGCCCCCAAGTCCGGGACCATGAGATTCTCCAAAGGTGGTCAATCGAAAAATGCTACCGAATGTATTGCCGCTCATGTCCACTCCCTAAAATTTTTCGACTTGAATAATATCTTCGGTCTTTCCAAGCAGGACAAGTACATCCCCCTTTTCCAGCACCCGATTTGCCTGTGGAACAAAACGAAATTCCGACTCCCCGGAATGACGAAAAGCAATAACCTGCACCTGATAGGCATTGGTTAAATTGAGTTCCCGCAAGGTCTTTCCCGTCCAGTCATCCACCACGACCTCACGAGTTGCCACATCATTGCCAAGTCCAAAATATTCATGCAATCCCGGCACTGCTAAACGATGCGCCAATTGAAATGCCACAAACGCCTCGGGAAAGACTACAAATGGCACACCCAGCTTGTACAGCACTCGCTCATGTTCCTGGCTGAACGCCTTGACCCATATATTTTTTACGCCAATGGTTTGCAGATTCAGCACAACAAGGATACTCGCTTCCATGGAATCACCCGTGGACACGATAACCTTTTCAAGATCCTGAAATCCAATCTGACTAAGCGTCTTCTCATCCGTGGCATCAGCTTCATACACTTGAGCCAGAGTATCCTGCGCCCGGCGGACATTTTCTGCATCATTGTCCACACCGACCACATCTTGTCCAAGGTCGGTCAGAGCCTTGGCTAATGCGAATCCGAATTTGCCGAGTCCTATGACGCCGACTTCATTATTACCCGCCATGATCTTCTCCTTAAATTCTATCCAAACGGCAAATTGGAAGTAGGCACCTTGTACCGCCGTTCAGTCTGCCAGCTCTGAAGAGCCGACAACAGCCATACTGGTCCCAGTCGCCCGACAAACATAAGTATGATAACCGTCACTTTTTCCACATCATCAAGCAAGGGAGTCAGGCCGGTTGAAAGTCCTACCGTACCAAAAGCGGAAACGGTCTCAAACATATTAAGAATAAATTCTTCACGCGCCATGAGGTACGAGCTGTCCCCGCTCTCAAGAGCCGTCAACACCATGGTTCCAACAGCAACTAAAATAAATGTCATGGTGGTTAACGAGATAACCTTATTCAACGCGCCCTGCGTCAATGCAAATCGCCCCAACTGAACCTGCTCACGCCCTCGAAACTGCGCCCAGACAAATCCACACAAAGCCCGAAATGTCGTAGTCTTGATACCACCCGCACACGAACCGGGCGAGCCGCCAATAAGCATGAGCAGCATCATGAAAACTAATGATACATTGGCCATGTTGCCGATATCAACCGTATTAAAACCGGCAGTTCGACATGTCACAGACTGGAAAAGTGCGGTCCATAAATGTTCGGAAAAATCTGCGGGAGCATTCCCGGCAGCTCCTTCGGCAAAATAAAAAACCACCGCACCAACCACCACCAAAAACAATGACGTACTGAGTACAACGGATGAATGCCAACTCAATTTTGGCATGGCCTGCCGTTTCCGCACCAGCCGAACAGTCAACTTCCTGAAATAAGACGCACAATCGATAAGCACGTAAAACCCCAGACCACCGACGGTAATGAGTATCATGAAAACTGAATTCACCCCGCCATGGCCTGCCCAGTGCGTCAAGCTATCCGAATACAGAGAAAAGCCGGCATTACAAAAAGCGGAGATGGAATGAAATATTGCGGAATAAGGAGCAAACCCCACCGGGTCCATAGCCCAGAGCGCTGCAGCTCCGGCTCCTTCAAAGAAAAATGTCCACAACACAACTCGCGCCAAGAATTTGGGCAAGCTGAATGATGGATCGCGCAACAAACTCTGCCCTACGGCGATACGATCATTCAACGACACATGCTTGCCGAGCAGATGAATAATAAGCGTGGTGAAAGTCATGATCCCCAGGCCGCCAAGCTGGATGAGCACCAACAACACATCCAGCCCAAAGGTGGAAAAATATGAGCCAGTATCGACCACGGCCAAGCCGGTAACGCACATGGCGGACGTCGCAGTGAAAAGCGCATCCACAAAAGAAAGCGAACCGCCGGGATGACTTGCGTCAAGATGCAGGATGAATGCGCCGATCAGAATGGTTCCACCAAAGAACCAGACAGGCAGCCAGTATGGAGAAAATAATTTAGCGCGCATGAGCAATCACATGTATATGCCTGTCAGCATATCCTGTCAAAACGGTCAGGAAAGCCGCCCAAGCTCACGGATGATTTGCTCGACGACCTCATTGATGCTCACACCATTCGTCACGATATCAGCGCACCCTTCATATAATGGAGCGCGTTCGATCAAGACTTCACGCACCTCATCGGCTACGGATTTCCCCGTCAGGGATGGACGCTGTTTCTCATTGGGATCATTCATCAACCGACGAGCCAATTCTTCCGCGTCAGCCTTAAGATAGATTGTAATGCCCCCATGCAAGATAGCACGATTTTCCTTTCGCAAAACAATACCACCGCCACCCCCTATGACACGCCCGCCGGGTATGGCTTCACGGAGTAGAGTCTCACTCTCACGCTCCCGAAAAGCATCCCATCCGTGACGCTCCACGTATTCCGCGATTTCTACGCCTACGGTTTGCACCAAAGCATGATCCGTATCCACAAAATCAATGCCGAGACGATCTGCGAGCAGCCGCCCGACACTCGTCTTGCCGCACGCGCGCAGCCCAATAAGAAATATATTCTGCTGTAAGTCCATGCTAGGGACCGTAGTGGAAAACGGCGCGGGCTTCAATCTTTCAAGCGTATTACATATTTTCCAATTCCGACAATTGCTGATAGGCTCCGACCACTCAAACGATATCAATGAATGGAGGCGTATATGAAGACTGCTATTTTCGGGTTTTCTGGCTCAGGCAAAACAGATCTTTTCGCAGCTCTGGCAGGCCCGGACGCTGCTGCCGCAGGGAACAGGGCCATGATTAAAGTTCCAGACGCTCGCCTTGACCCGTTGATTCAGCTCTTCAATCCTAAAAAAATCACCTATAGTGAGATAGAATATCTCGACATCCCCGGAGGCGGAGGCAAAGGCACCGGACTCGGAAATCGAGTACTCAATGAAGTGCGCCCCTACGATTGTCTTATTGGTGTTCTGGATGCATTTTCAGGCATGAACGACCCGCAACAACAATGGCAAGCCATCGAGGCCGACATGATGGTTACAGACATGGCTGTCATCGAAAAACGACTCGAAAAACTCGAAGCCGACGGCAAAAAAAACAAGGCATTGGTTGACCCCAAAGAACAGGATGCACTCCAACAAGCTCTGACCCTACTTGAAGAAGAAAAAGCGCTCAGGACCAATGAAGAAATCTCCACCCTGCCAGAACTCAAAGGCTACAAATTTCTGTCTGCCCGACCGATACTTTATGCATGGAACTGCCCCGAAGGCGAAGAGGCTGGGGTCGAATTACCCGAAGAAACCACCGGCATGGCCCACATCGCAGTAGCGGCAAAGCTTGAACGTGAACTCGCCGAAATCGATGATCCCGAAGAAAAGGCCATGTTCCTTCAAGACCTCGGCATTTCCGAATCAGCACTGGATAAGGTCATCGGCAAGACATACCATTTGCTTGGACTTATTTCCTTTTTGACCGCTGGCGAAGATGAGTGCCGCGCATGGCCTGTACGTGTCGGTTCCACAGCGCCTCAGGCAGCCGGTGTCATCCACACTGACTTTGAAAAGGGATTTATCCGTGCCGAAGTTATTGGCTATGACGACTTCCTAAAATTCGGTGATTTCAAAAAGGTCAAGGATGCGGGCAAGGCTCGGTTGGAAGGCAAGGAATACATCGTTAAAGATGCAGATATCATTGAATTTCGATTCAATGTGTAAAACGAATACTGCATTTCGACGGAATCTTCAGGTTATTTTCAATGTAATAAAAAAAACGCTGTAATGCAGCGTTTTTTTGTTGCCAAACCTGCATGTAATAACTATTATCAAATTATGACAAACGAAAACACTTGCACAAAGCACCGCGAAATTGGAATCGAGTTAGGTGATTGCCGCCTATGTCAGGGGTGTATCGAAATGAACCCGGATGTCTTTGAATGGGACGACAATCTCGACATGCCTTATGTCTGTCGCTCAAAGGTGACTGAAGAAGAGGTTCGGGACATCATGAATTCATGCCCTGAAGGCTGTATCGTCTTTGTGGACTGCTAGTAAATATAAGAACTCAATTTTTTAACATCTCTTCAGTGGCTCTTTGCCAACGTCCTATCAACTGGTCACGCATTGCCTCAATCGGCATACGCGTGACCAATTTTGTTTCGACCTCAATCACATCACTTTTCCCGACAACTGCATGGGCAACCCGATGTAGTACGTTCTCAAACTGGAAATCTTTTCCATTAACCAGTTCAATGACAATTCGTTGATTATATGGTCTCGCCGCACTCCATTTCTTTTTCAGCCCACCATCCATCCGAACTTCTGGTAAATAAATTTTTCAATATTCAGCCATAGTATAAACCTGCGTGCCCACAAACCAGTCAGAACACCCAACGAAATTGTTATCAACACAGGAGCATCGGGGATAAGACTGATCAATCTCCTACACTCAAGACAAAACCAGATAAAAAGAGAAGGAAAAGCACTTGAAAGGGAAAAGCGACCAAAACAACTTCAAAAGACAGCATGAATCCACACAAAAGGCCAAATATGACCGATGAAAAAAACATCATACCGCCCAGGCCAAACCTGCTGTCATTTTTTCAATATAATTCATCCAAACGGATTCCTAATTTTTCAACGGCCCGGATGAGAACTAACAGGACTCGCTACAACATGTTCCGTAAACAAATCCACAATAGGTATGAAATACACGGGTCTGCTTTTCACGCTGCTCATCCGTCAATGGTTTCATTTCAACTTTTGCCACCATATCAACCAGATCTGCGTAATCAGGCACTGCGTCCATGCTCCAAGCAATCCTCTCACCACTCTTCACATCCATCAATGACGCATCCATGGTATCAGTGACCAAGGCATACGGCACAGGTCCGCCATCAACAAGTCGAGCCGCACACACGGTCTCACGCTCAAAAGTCCCGACATTTCCGGCACAGAACATAATAATAAAAATAGGTTTACCCTGTTCATCGTAAAGCACGTAATCAATTGGCCGTTCAAAATTCTCACCGTCCACACTATAGGACAGCAGAACTTTGGCCTTGATCCGATCCTTGGGATATCCCTTCTCTTCCACTAACAACTTTACGAGCAACTGCCGAAACTCTTCGAAAGTTGTCTCGTCAATTTCGTCGCCACTCAAATAATCACGGAGCGTTCCGCCCAAACTCGTTTCATGCATTGAATCACATCCTTATACACAATAAATAACTCTCCCCCAAATCATAAGCAAGGGGGGAATTACTCTTTCGACAAAGCATCTACCGGCTATCCCGTAATATAAGTAGAAAAATTGATGAAAAGAAAAGTCCCCATAAATCATAGCCTGTGTTTGGGAGCAGGAATGGGGGCATCACAATTGCTACATTGAACAGTCTTTCCCTTACAGCAAAGCTTCACCTTTTGGACTTTTCCGCAAACCGGACATTTGCGCCACAAATCCAGAGCTGCCTGAAAAGCAGAATAAAATGCCCACATGGTGTTACCTCTCTGGTGTCGCCCGTTGTCAAGAGCACTATGCACTCGCCCTTTTTTACAGACTCACTGTTACACTATGTTACTGTCAAGAATAAGTGATGAAAGCGTTACCATCCCGACTATCTCGCCCAAGTGCTCCACCGGTGCACGGTGAACTCCCGTACGATATATCAAACGAATGGCATACCGAATATCCATGGTCGCGGGAACAGTAATAACAGGCTTTGTCATCACCTCATATACACTAACATCCTCGCCTTCACGGCCAGGTACAATAACATCTTTGACAAGATCCATTACTGTAATAATGCCCCATGCGTCGTCTTCATTGCGTTTATTGACAAGCAATTCAGCAATATTGTTTGCTCGCATCACGGCCGCAGCATCTTTGACCGACGCCATGCCATCAACACATAGGACTTCAGGGTGCATGACGTCTCTTACTCGCACTATAGATGGTGACATTCATCCTCCTTATTCTTTCCCGGAAACACTTCTTCCGTATTAAAAATATGAATCGCGAACCTTTTCCTTAAAACGCTCAATCTGACTTTCCATGCCAATAACATCTTCAACAGGCAAAACAAACGCTATGCCCGTCCCCGGCTCATGAAACTGTCCAGCAGTCTCGATGGCTTTGAGCACAGGTTTGACCGTATGCTCCTCCAACAAAAAAAGCACAATGTCGGTCTGGTCCTCAAGTGTCAGGCCAAAAAAGGTATGAGCCTCTCGCATACCGGTACCGCGTGCGGTGATAATGGTCGCACCGGTTGCCCCAACTTCCTTGGCAGCATCAACAATGGAATCTGTTATATGCGTCTTGACCGATGCGAGGATAAGTTTGAATTTCATAGGCTTCTCCTATGTTGCTTCGCCTTTCGACGGGCTACCCAATCTGTATATTGGGCATACCCCATGACGGTTATTATCGGAAATAGACTGGCAAACGCGATAAGACCAAACCCATCTAAAGCCGGATTTCTGCCTGGAACGGCCTCTGATAGACCAAGACCAAGAGCAGCCACCAATGGTACTGTGACAGTGGAAGTCGTCACCCCGCCAGAGTCATATGCAAGGGCAACAATTTTTTTCGGCGTCACAAATGTTTGTAAAATCACTATGACATACCCTGCCAAAATGTACATATATAACGGGGTACCCGTGACGATACGAAAAGTACCTAATGCAATTCCCAACGCAACGCCCACCGCAACAGTAATCCGTAGCCCCCACTGACTGATGACGCCACCAGAAACGTCACTCGCCTTAATAGCAACTGCCAATAAAGAGGGTTCAGCAATAGTTGTTGAAAAACCAATCATCGCTGCAAAAAGATATACCCAGCCGTAAGATGTCCAACAAGTCATTGCGGACAAATCTCCACTCGAACAAATAAATGACGGATGTGAAAGCTGTGCGGCCATGATTTTCCCAACAGGGAAAAGGGCCTTATCAAGACCAATAAGAAACAGAGTGAGGCCAAGGACCACATACACTCCACCCAACACAAGTCGACGAAGGTGGGGAATAGGTTGTCGCAAAACAAAAAGCTGAAAACACACGATCAAAATCACTATCGGAAGTATATCCCGAAAAGTGACCAACAAAGTCTCTAAAAATTCCATCAAGATCGTCATATTTACTCACTCAACCAAAAACAAACAAACCATATCCCATGACAAAAATCATGGGGAGTAAGGATGCAAAGGCAATGAGTCCAAAGCCATCAAGTAACGGGCTGCGCCCTTTAATTATCGAGGCAAGACCGACTCCAAGAGCAGCAACCAGAGGAACAGTAACAGTCGAAGTAGTGACACCTCCGGCATCATACGCAATACCAACGATTTCTTTTGGAGCAACGAGAGTCATCAGCATGACAATAACATAGCCTCCAATAATCAAATAATGAACAGGCCAGCCACGAAGAATGCGCAATACCCCAATAAGAATGGCCACGCCCACAGAAAAAGCTACAGAGAGCCGTAAGCCCAATGCATACCGATTCATGGAATATTCGTTCGATGCTATAAGATCACCCTGCGCCGCAATACTTGCAGCTTCAGCAGAGACTGCTATAAGGGCCGGTTCAGCGACAGTTGTCGAAAAACCAAGGGCAAAAGCAAAGGTCAATAGCCAAAACAAACTCCCCTTCCGAGCCAATGCATGAGCCATATTCTCACCGATAGGGAACAACCCCATCTCCAGGCCCTGAATAAAAAGCGTCAAACCAAAAACTACGAGCAGCCCACCGAAAAGCACATTGCCAAGGTCTGGTAATGATTGCTTAAGAACTACTATTTGAAAAAAAGCGATAACCAGAATAATCGGTAATAAGTCCGTGAATGAGCTCCATAGTTTTTTCCCTACGCCACGAAAAACAATGCCTAGTCGAGATGACATCAGTTGTGTTTTCATGATCTGATTTGCTTCCTTTCCTGCTGGCAAAAAAACTGTAAATAAGAATTTTCGTCAAACTTTAACTATTACAAAAGTTGTTCCACAATGAATGTTGCTAGAAACATAATCGTTATGAAATCAGGAATGGCCGCATAACATACTCAAATTGTGGGAAATTAAAACACAGAAAACCAACTAATTTATTCCCATTGCACTCATTGAATTGGATAGCTTCTCCATGCGCGCGGAACATAATCTCCCGATAAAGTATCCTCAACCACACATTAAAGCCATTTATACTGCAAACAATATGATAAAGGGATGTTTTACCCCGGTGAGACAATAAGTATCAGCAAAAAAACAAAAAACCGCCCGATTCAGCATAAAGCCAAACCGGGCGGTAGTTATTCGTTTACTATCAGGGACTAGTGACCGCCGCCGGAGACAATGCCGAACAGGCTTTCACCAGCTGCGATGGCAAAGTTGAACATTGGTGCCGGAATGATACCAATGATCAAAACGGCTGCTGCCAACATACCTGCACCTGCGGATGCAAACCAGCTATTATCCGGTGCCGGGACATCGCCGGGTGCCGTCTCTTCAGTAAAGGCGTGACGGAACAGACTCAGATAATAGTAAATGGCAATAGCGGAGTTCAACACCAAGGTGATGACCAGCCAGTTATATCCATGATCCCATGCAGACGTGATCAGGAAGAACTTGCCCATAAAGCCCATGGTCGGCGGCAAGCCGACAAGAGCAAAGGCTCCGATTGCAAGCGAAAATGCAAGCACCGGCGCCTTCTTATACAGACCGTTCAAATCATTCAATTTCAAATTACGGCCATCAACGGCTACACGACTGACAATCCAGAATACCAACAGGTTCATGATCAGATAGGCCAAACCGTAAAATGCGGCTGCACCGACACCCTCGGGAGTGCCACTGACCAAACCGACCATGATATACCCGGCGTGTGCCACGGATGAAAATCCGAGCAGACGCTTGAGATCTGTCTGGGCCAGTGCGGACAGGTTACCCCACGTCATGGATAAAGCACCAAGGATCGCAATGATCGTGGTAATTTCCAAACCGGGTTTGAGCAGCACGGCAAGACGGCACAGGACCACGATGGCACCCATCTTGGGCATGGTGGCCACGAATGCGGCCGTCTCGTTGCTGGCTCCCTGATAGACATCCGGACACCAGAAGTGGAACGGAAACAAAGCCAATTTAAAGAACATACCGGTCAGGAACAAGGTCAGACCAACAACGGCCATAGGCTGGTCGGCAAACGACCAGGACTTGTTCATAAGTTCGGCGATGTACGTAGTATGCTGGGAGGCCATGATGTAGGACAAGCCATACAGGGCCAATGCCGTGGCTACGGCACCGAACATAATATACTTGATACCTGCTTCAGCCGCGCCTTTGGACTTAGCGCGCAGCGGAATGATTGCATACATGGAATAAGAAGCCAGCTCCAAGGCCAGATAGATAGTGATCAACTCCACGGAGGAAGCGAGCATCATCAAGCCGAAGGTGGAGAAGCCGAGCAACATGTAGTAGTCGGCCCGTTTACCTTCAGCAAGCGTCGGCTGACGCGAGGCATTAAGCACTGTCACGTAAAAGCCAAACGCAATCGCTATTTTAAAGAATTGGGACATCAAATCAACTTTATACACATCCCAGAACATAGTTCCGTGAAGGCCGTAACCTGTGATGGCTACAAAGAAGGCGAGTCCCGCACCAAAGGGGATCCATTTTTCAACCGGAGGTTTCCACTCCCTGTTGCCGAGAGACTGGACCAGAAGGACCAGAACAAGACAAAAGAAGAACAGTTCCGGGACAAGCGCAGTGAGATGGAAGTTCACGTCTCAATCCCCCCTATTTCTTGCCCGCAAGGACGTTCAAAACGTCAGCGGCAGCAGTTTGCAACGGTTGTTCAGTTTCGATGGAAACGACCTTTCGCTTATCGAAATCACCCAACAACTTGTCAATTGAAGGATTGATGATCTTGTAGAACGGAGCAGGAACCAGTCCGATCCAGAGTACGAATACGGCAGGAATGGTCAACATGATCCATTCACGAGCATTGAGATCACGCCATGTTTTGGCGGAACTAGGTCTGCCCCAAGCCATCTTCAAACTCACACGGAACATATAGGCTGCGGCCAGTAATGCGCCGGGGATGCAAAAGAAACCGATCACGACGGACGACTTAAATGCACCGGTCAACACCAGCATTTCACCGACAAACCCGTTGGTTCCCGGAAAGCCAAACGATGCCAGAGCCATGAAGCCCCAGAAGAACATGAAGGCAGGCAAATATTTGCCAAGGCCCAAGTTGTCCTTGATGTCACGGCTGTGACTGCGTTCATAAACAGCACCAATCAACATAAAGAGTGCGCCTGTAACTATACCATGATTCAGCATCTGGAAAAGCGCACCTTGAACACCTTGCTGATTAAACAGGAAGATGCCCAGAGTAACAAAGCCCATATGGCCTACTGAAGAGTAAGCGACAAGCTTTTTAATGTCAGTTTGTCCCAGTGCGATAGCTCCGCCATACAAGATGGACACGATGGAAATCGCAATCATCATGGGGGCGAAGTACTCACTGGCAGCCGGAGTCAGCGGCAGGCAGAAGCGCAGAAAACCGTAGGTTCCCATCTTCAACAGGACAGCCGCCAGGATGACGGAACCGGCCGAAGGCGCCTGAACATGCGCTGCGGGCAGCCATGTATGGAACGGGAACATGGGGACCTTAATGGCGAAGGCCAAAGCCATTGCCAAGAAAGCCCAGAACTGAAAGCGGAAGCTAAAGTTCATGTTCATGAGTTCCGGGATGGAGAAGGTACCACCCGTGATCCTGAATGCAACGATAGCTGCCAGGAGCAGAGTCGAACCTGCCAACGTATACAGGAAGAACTTGAGCGATGCGTATCGACGATCATCGCCACCCCAAACTGCAATAAGCAGGTACATGGGGATAAGCATGGCTTCCCAGAACACGTAGAAGAGGACCAGGTCCAGGGCGCAGAAAACGCCGAGGACCGCAGAGGTCATGAACAGCAAACAGAAGTGAAATTCCTTCTCCCGTTTGCCGATGTAGGTCCATGAACACATGACACACAGCGGCAGGACCGCGATGGTCAACAGGACCATGAGTATGCTGATTCCGTCTATGCCGAGGTAGTACTGAAGTCCCCATTTGTGGACCCAGTCGATTTTCTCGACGAACTGGAATTCAGCGTTCATTGTAAAGCCGGTCAAAGGTATGGCCAGCAGACACTCTATAATGGACGCTGCCATAGTATAGTAGCGTACCACCTGCGGCGACCGCAGGAAGAAGAGTCCGCATGCCGCGACCAGCGGGAATGCTATCAGTATCGTAAGAACCGGATATCCGAAGTCCAAAACTAGCTCTCCTTAGATTGTCCGGCTTAGCCGAAGTACCAAACCAGGGCGAAGATGCCCAAGCCGAGAACGGCGGCCAATGCCAGGTAATCCTGCAAATTGGCAGTCTGGACTTTCGCCCCTGCCCTGCCGATATTCCTGACAGTGTAAGCACTGCCGTCCACCACTGTGTCGATGCCCTTCTTGTCAAACCAAGAAGTGCCATCCCCCATACCGATAAGCGAACGCAAACCAATGGTATTGTAAACCTCGGTCCAAACGTCATCCACCTTCGAAATCGGCCAACAGACAACACGCATGAGCGTGGTGCCGATGAAACGATAGAAGATATCGAAGTCCAGGTTGAGCTTCGCGTGCGGAGTAATGATCTCGCGGGTCAAGTAGAAGGCCAAGCCGGAGAAACCGAGCAGCAGGCCGGAGTTAATGACCTTATCGAGATGCCAGGGCTCAAATGCATGTTCCACCGGGAAAGGCAGATATTGATACAGCATGTGAGGGTAAACACCTTGAGCGATGCAAAGCAGGCCGCATATTGCCATACCAACATACATGTTGACTGGCAGTGGCTTGACTTCACCAACATATTCTTTTTTACCGCCCCAGAACGCGAAGTACGGGAGCTTGATACCGACGGAGATAAATGTACCCACTGCGGCAATCTCCATTCCGAGAGCCAGAATCGTACGATGGGCTTCAGCCGCACCGGCGATAGTCATGGTTTTCGAAATAAAGCCGTTGAAGAGGGGCATACCGGAGATGGACAGGGCTGCGATCATGTACAGAACCATGACCCAGGGCAACTTGTAGGCAAGCCCACCCAATTTATCCAGCTTGGCAGTACCGACCGAATAAAGAATCGCGCCGGTACCCATAAACAAAAGTCCCTTATAAAGGATATGGGCATAAGCATGAGCCACTGCGCCGTTGAGCGTCATGGCCGTACCGATGCCGATACCCGCCACCATGTAACCCACCTGGGAGACAATGTGGTAGGACAAAATCCGTCGAGCGTTATTTTCAATACACGCGTACAAAACACCAAAAACAGCCATACAGGTACCGGCGATAGCGAGGACTTCCCATCCTGCATAGCCACGTGCCAGCACATAGACTGCCGTTTTGGTGGTGAAGGCGCACATGTACACCGCACCCGCAATGGATGCACGAGGGTAAGCGTCAGGCAACCATGCATGCAGAGGCACGACAGCGGCGTTGACGCAAAAACCAATCAGAATCAACCAGTCGTAGAGATGGGCCCCAGAGGGATCCACTGCGTTGAAAGCGAAGCTTCCTGTGGCCTTGTACTTGAGCAGCAACCCGCCGAGCAAAAACAATCCGCCCACGGTATGGTACACAAAGTACCTGAAACCGGCACCCACTGACTCTTCAGTCCGGGCCTGCCAAATCAGGAACGTGGAACCGATGGACATAAGTTCCCAAAACAGGAAGACCGTCAGCAAATCGCCGGCGAACACGCAGCCGAAGCCGCCTGCCACATACAACGAACCGCAAACATAATGGCCCCTGTCCTCGACGTGCATGCCGTAAATAGCGCCTATAAACGCAATAACCGAGAAAACCTGGCCAAAGACGATGGACAATTTATCCACACGCCCCAGTACCAGAGCTTGATCAAGATATTCCAAAGCACCATACGTGCCCGGTTCCACCGTAAAGATGGAATAGAGCGCGATAAGCGGTGCAAGCAGTGCCAGAGCGCCACGAAACGCTTTGTTCATCCAAAGCGATTTGGGGACGAAAGGCACAACGAGGGCCAAAGCAAGGAAGGCCATGGAGGGATGGATGAACATACTAGTCTCCATAATAGTCCTCCTTCCTGGCTATAAACGGCTGAACCACTTTTTTCATAATGATAACCATGGCCAGCCCCACGATAAGACCAAATCCGGCAAAGAACCCGGGATACTTATCGAGACCAAAGTGCGGGTGATGTGTGACAAATGGAACGTTGAGCACCAAAAGTACTCCCAACGTCACGAAGAAAATGATTCTCCACGCTTTCCAGTTGTCTCTCCATTTGGCGAGTAATCCGCCCAAACCTTTTTGACTCATATCATTCCCCCTAGAACTTGCCGAGAACGTTGACGAAGTTCAGGAATGTCTGCGGATACAAACCCAAGAACACCGAGATGAATGCCGTAATCATTAACGGCACGACCATGGTCATGGACGGCTCGTTGTATTGCCCGATATTGGCCTCCGGTTTGGGAGCCTTGAAAAAGGCACGATACAGGATGGGCACGAAGTAACCGGCGTTCAATGCCGTACTGAGAAGCAGTAAGACAAGCAGCGGCCACTGGTGCGCATCAAGCGTACCGTTGATCAAGTACCATTTGGAGACAAAACCGCAAGCGGGCGGCATGCCGATCATTGACAGGGAGGCGATACCGAAAGCACCGAAAGTGAGCGGCATTCTGCGTCCCAGACCATCCATGAGGCTGATCTTCTTCAGGTGGCAGGCGACATAAATGGCACCCGCAGCCATAAAGAGTGTGATCTTGGAAAAGGCATGGTGAGCGATGTGCATGACACCACCCTGTATAGCCGAATCCACCAGCATGGTTACACCGACAACGATGTAAGAAAGCTGGGCTACTGTTGAGTAAGCCAGCCGCGCCTTGATATCATCTTTGGTCAAAGCAATAAACGAAGCAACAGTCAGGGTAAAAGCCGCAATATAGGCCGTCCCCAGTCCGATACTCAAATCACCCAGCCAGGTGCCGGGTGCGCCCACATAAACCTGACTCATGGTCAGCATGGCAGCGGTCTTGGTCCCGAAGGCCGAGAGCACGATGCGGCAGACACAAAAGACACCGGCCTTAACAACGGCCACCGCGTGCAGCAAAGCCGAAACCGGAGTCGGTGCGACCATGGCCGAGGGAAGCCAGTTGTGGAACGGCATAAGAGCCGCCTTACCGATACCGAAGATGAACAACCAGTAGGTGAGAGCCACCAATCTGGGATGCTCGGCAATGACTTCTGCGGAGAACATACCGTTCTGGATGTCTCCAAGGTTAAAGTCCAAGTTACCAACCAACACATAGGTAAGCACCATTGCAGGCAGGAGGAAGAGTTTGGAGGTACCCATCAAGTAAACGATGTACTTGCGAGCGCCAATCTTGGCAGCCTGATCTTCATGATGATAAACAAGCGGGTAGGTAAATACGGTAATCACTTCGTAGAAGAGATACAGTGTAAACACGTTGGCGGATAAAGCCACACCGATGGCACCAAAGATAGCCACCGCGAAACAGATATAATATCTGGTCTGTGCGTGCTCGTTCAGCCCCCGCATGTAACCAATGTTATAACTGGTTACAAAGAACCAGAGAAACGGCGCGATCAGAGCAAAGACCATGCTCAGTCCGTCGGCCGCAAATGCTATTGTTATTCCAGGCATAATGGTGGTGACTTGATAGTACAACACCTCGCCGCCCAATACTTTCGGCGCCATCCAAAGCACCGATCCGAACGTCAGAAACGCGCCGATGAAGCTCATGGCCTCGCGCCTGTTCTCATCCCCTCGTCCGAGGTAGATAAAAAGCGGCACAAGGAGAGTGATCACCACCGGCAGAAGAATTTGACTATATGTAGTTACGCCTTCCATCATAGCTATTCCTTCAATGTAGTGATGTCACTGGTTCTGGCGGATTTGAATCGCCGTGCAACGACCACGATGATTGCAAGGACCAGTGTAGCCTCAGCTGCGGCAAGTCCCATGACAAACAAAGTGCCGAGTTGTCCGAGAACCGCACTGAATTCAGTCAACTGCGCTGCTGCCACCATGGACAGACCTGCACCGTTGAGCATGAGTTCCACCGAGATCAGCATACCGACGAGACTCCTGCGCTGCGTCAGACCAAACAGGCCCGCGCACAGAAGAATCAACGCGACAATTTGATAAAGGGTCAGAGCACTCATTTATTTCTTCCCCCTTTTTTCCCATGTCAGAAGCACTGCTCCGGACATTGCCACCATGAGGATGACCGAAATCAACTCAAAGGGCAGGAAATAGGAACCGAGCAGTCCCTGACCGAGTTCTTTAATGGTTACTTCTACGGGGATCGCTACGGATTCAACTGGTCTGGTCATAACCAGCCAGCCCAAAATGGCAGCTGGTGCCAAGGTTGCCGCCAATCCATAGACATACGTCTTCATGGAGGCATATCCGCTTTCGTCACCGCCCTTTTCCGCTCGAGTCAACATGACTGCAAAGAAGATCAGAACACTGACTGCGCCGACATAGATAAGAAGTTGCATAAAAGCCATAAAAGGCGTCGCCAACAACAGATACATCCCAGCCACACCAATCAAGGTAGTGATAAGTCCCACCAAGGCGCGAACCAGACTACTGCTTGTGACGGCAACAATGGCCCCGCCCAAAATGATGAGCGTGTACACGCAAAATGCTACTTTTGCCATGACTTCCATATTACGCCTCCTTCTCTGCCGCGGCCGGTTTGACCTCGGTTTTGGGAGCCGGGGCGGACAATTCCGTGGCCTGCTCCTTGAGCCTGGCGAGAAGATCAATGTTCATCTCTTTCCGTGAAGTCGCCACCCAATACATATTATTAGAGAACTTCAACGACTTGGCCGGACAGTTATCAATGCATGTGCCGCATAGCGAGCACAGCGTATAGTCGTAAGTGAATTTCAACGGATTCTTGGGAGCCTTAGGTTTAACAACCTTCTCTCCAGCTTCCTTGGCAGCAACCATGGCTGCTTCCTGCTCAGGCGTCGGCTTAGGAGCCTTCTGCTTAACGACTTTCAAACAATTGCTTGGGCAGTTGGTCACGCACATCATGCAGGAAATGCACTTGGGCATGGCCGGGTCCTTAGGCTTACCGATCAATTCGATATGCCCGCCGTATGTATTCAGATTCTCATCGTCAATGACCTGCCGGGGATAGTGAACAGTGATCAGGGGCTTGCAAAAATACTTACCCGTAATCTTGAGTCCAACGATCAGACTCCAGCAGTCGAGAATCGGCTGTATTACTTTTTCTCTGAATTTACCCATATCTACACCCCTACAACTTGATGATCAGCGCGGTGGCCAACAGGTTGAATGTGGCCAATGGCAACAACCATTTCCAGTTGATGTTCAGCAATTGGTCAAACCGAACGCGGGGGAAGGTCCAACGAGCCCAAATCATGACGAACAACAAAGCGTACGTCTTGATGAGCATCCACCACCATCCTTCGATGCCGGGGATAGGCCCATGGAATCCGCCCAGAAAGAGGACGGAGCACACGGAGCACATGACAACCATATATCCATACTCAGCCATGAAAAAGAGACCGAACCCCATGGAGGAATACTCCGTATGGAAACCGGCGGTCAGTTCGGACTCGGCCTCGGCCAAGTCAAACGGAGCACGGTTGGTCTCACCAAACATTGCGATGATAAAGATAATGAATGCCAACGGCTGCTTCCAAATAAACCAATTGCCAATATGACCAGCCTGCAAAGAGGTAATCTCGGTCAGGCTCAAGGTGCCAGCCATAAAGGAAATGGCGAGTACGGTCAGAAGCAACGGGATTTCGTATGCAACAGTCTGCGACACGGCACGAGCCGCGCCAAGAACACCCCATTTATTGTTGGATGCCCAACCGGCCAGAATAACCGCCAGTCCGTTAAAACTGGAGAAGGCCAGAATAAGCAGCAGGCCAAGGTTAACTTCCATTCCCGTCAGCATTGGGCCATACGGGATGGGCATGAAAAGCAACAGCACAGGAAACATGGACAAAATCGGAGCGAGCCAATAAAGAATCGGGTCCGAATTATCCGGAGTCAAGAGCTGTTTACCCATCAGTTTTATGCCATCTATAAGAGGCTGGAGAGCACCATGAGGGCCAACTTCGAACGGACCGGGCCTGCGCTGAATGTGGCCCGCGAATTTTCGTTCGCAGTAGACCAGCACCAGGGCATTAAGACCCAGCCAGACCATGGCCCCGATCATGGCGATGACCAGAGGTATCAGGTTCTGTAAGAATGCGTTCATTATTCCCCCTACCTATCGATTTCCGGAATAATCAGGTCCAGGCTGCCCAAAATGGAGACCGCGTCGGCCAGGATGGTTCCTGTAGCGGCCTCGGCAAATGCACTCAAATTGGAGAAGCCCGGTGCGCGCAACTTGATGCGGTACGGGACCTTGGTTCCATCGGAAACGGCGTAAACGCCGATCTTTCCGCGTCCGCCTTCAACATTGAAGTATGCTTCGCCTGCCGGCGGCTTCATGGACGGCTTGGGGGCCTTCTTAATTATATGACCACCCTCAGCGGAGTCCAGTTGCTCCAGAGCTTGCTCGATAATACGCATGGATTGTTCCATCTCGGCCACGCGGACATGATACCGTCCGGCCGAACAGGCACTATCCTGCGTCGGGATATCGAAATCAAAACGATCGTACACGGAGTACGGCTCGTCCTTGCGCAGATCATAAGGAACACCAGCACCACGAACGACAGGACCAGTACAGCCATAACGGCGGCACATATCCTGATCCATGACGCCTATTCCTTCAATACGTCTACGCAGAATAAGGTTTTCTGTGACGAGATCATGGTACATGGGCAGTCTTTCCCTGAAATGCGGAATGAACGCCTTCATCAACTCGATACACTTGTCGTCGAGATCCATCTGCACGCCACCGACACGGAAATTAGAATAGGTCAACCTTGAAGCCGATGGCCTCTGCAGGATGTCCAAAATCATTTCACGATCGTCAAATGCGTACATGATGGGGGTAAACGCGCCAAGGTCAAGGATGTAGGCACCCCACCACAACAAGTGGGAGGTCAGACGGTTGAACTCGGTCATAATGACTCGCAAATACTCCGCCCTTTCCGGCACCTCAATGCCCATCAGTTTTTCGACTGCGCCCACGTAAGCCCAATTCCAGGCCATAGCGTGTCCGTAGTCGACGCGGCCCATATTGGGGATATAACCACCCCAAGTCTGAGTCTCGCCCATTTTCTCATGCATGCGGTGCAGGTAACCCAATACGGGTTCGGCACGGACGATGTACTCACCGTCCACCTCGATCACGATCCTCAGCACGCCATGCGTTGACGGATGCTGCGGACCCATATTGATGATCAGGGTTCCGTCCTGCTTCCCGGCCTCGAACTTCTGGGTGTAAAAATCACCCTTCATTTGTTCTAAATTTTGGTAAGCCGACATACACTCTCAGTCCGGTTTATATACCGACCGGTTGCCCCGGCCTACGCATCGGCGGCCTCCTCGGCCACCGCTTCCGCAAACAATTCTTCCACTTCCTTGGAACAAGACACGATTTCACCAAGGGTCAGAATGTCCTTAATGGACTTACGAACCTTGGCAGTCTTGATCAGGGGGTGAACATCCACATCCTCTACTGCCATCAAAAGTGGCACTAGGTTAGGATTGCCCTCGAAGATAACACCGTGGAAATCGCGGGTTTCCCGCTCATGCCATTCGGCACCCTGAAAAACAGAAGCAATAGATGGCACCACCGCATTGTCCTTGGGAAGCAACACACGGAGGGTGACACGTTCTTCAATGTTCCATCTATTAAAATGATAGATCACCAAAAAACCCTCTTCAACATCTAACGCAAAGACATCTTCAAGAGAGTATTCTGCTTCATACAATTTCCGGGCTGCTTTGACGATCTGGTTCGGAGCCAGAAAAATCGACCAGACATGTCCGGTCGCGCCTTTGTCCTGCTTGGCGACACACTGAGTCGCCACGCCTTCCAAGACTTGCAACATGATTAACCCTCCACCTCGGCGGCGACGGGCCACCAGCGTTTACCGGTGATCAGACGCTGCAACTCGAAGAACCCTTCAAGCAGACCTTCCGGTCTCGGAGGACAACCCGGAACATAGACATCAACGGGAATCAGCGTATCCACGCCTTCGACTACATTATAGTTATCCTTAATCTTGAAGGGACCGCCGGAAATGGCACAGTTACCCATGGCAATGACCCACTTGGGTCCGGGCATCTGCTCGTACAGCCTTACTACGGCCGGCGCCATCTTCTTGGTCACGGTGCCTGCGACGATCATGACATCAGCCTGACGCGGTGAGGGTCTAAAAACCTCCGCCCCGAACCGGGCCATGTCGAATCGAGCCATACCGGCAGCCATCATTTCGATAGCACAGCACGCAAGTCCGAATGTCATGGGCCACAAGGACATAGATCGACAAACGTCGAAAAGGTCCTGCGCCAATTGAAGATTGACGATGGGCGGCTCCATATAATGGTTGCCCGTCGTCAAAAAGTCCTTGGGAACTACTGAATCCTGCGCGGCCATGTAAACACCCCTTTCGCCCAAAAATAGATGACGGAAAGAATAAGGAAGAACAGGAAGATGAACAACTTTACAAATGGAACCCATCCTTCGGCGTCAGCGTACGCCGTAGAAACCGGAAACAAGTAAAGGACATCTACGTCGAAAGCGAGGAATATCAAGGCATATACATAATAAGATACACCCCACCTCGCCCACGAACTACCGTAAGGGACCATGCCACATTCATATGGCATACCAACGTCCCCGCCCCGCGCTTTGGGAGCGAACAGCACTGCGAGAATCAAAGGCCCGACGGCAAAGAGTAGTCCGCCAAGCAAAAACAGTATGATTGCAAAATGCAGCCAGTCGAAAACCATACCCCATCCTTTGGCTTTAAATTTGCGAAAACCCTAAAACAAAACATTTTTCAAGGGTTACCGAGTTCCATGCCCCGAAAAAAGGCCTAAGTCAAGCACATTGCTCTTTTTTTCGCGAAAGACTTGTACTCTAAGTATATAATTTCCTTGAATCTGATTCTGATACAAAAAAAAGGGGAATGCAGACCAACTTACAATTATTCAACGCCCAAAAAAGCCACAAAAAAGGCGCCTTGCCTATGCAAGACGCCTTACCAAATCAAAAAAAACCAAAAAAGATCTACTTTAACTTTATTGAATCGATGAATGTTCCGAACTTTTCACGACCCTTCTTTTTCGCACCATACATGGCGGCGTCCGCTCGACTGATAAGTGAAACACTATCCTTACCGTCAGTGGGATAAAAACTGATCCCGATAGTCGCCCCCACATGAATCTCTTGCCCTTGAAGAATAAACGGCTTGTCCATCTCTTCCAGCAAGCTACGAGTCACAGCAATTGCACTTTCTTCGTCAACAATGCCTGCGAGCAATACGCCAAACTCATCGCCACCCAAGCGCGCCAAGGTGTCTGATTTTCGAATTCTCAAATCAAGTCGTTGTGCAACCATTCGCAACAAATCGTCACCCATTTGATGCCCGAAAGTGTCATTTACCTTCTTAAACTCATTGAGATCAATAAATAATACCGCCACAATCTGATCATACCGCTTGGCAATAGCCAAAGCATGTTCCAGTCTGTCAAAAAATTTATGCCGATTGGCTATACCGGTCAGACTGTCCACTGTCGCCAGATGCTTCAATTCAAGTTCAGTCGTTTTCTTGTCAGTGATATCCTCAAGGACACCTTCGATAAAATCATCCCAATCATCCGAAGAAACAATGCGGGAACTCTCCGAGCACCAAATAATCTCACCATTTTTTTTACGAACCTGATACTCAAAACCGGACACAACGCCATTTTTCTCAAGAGAGGCTACATATGCCTTCTGCTCGTCAGAATCAGCCATCATATCCACATGTAATCGAGGTTTGCCAATAATTTCCTGAGCGTTCTCATATCCAAGGATGCGGACCATAGCGGGATTAACTTCCAAATATTCACCTTCCGGTGTACATTGAAAAATCCCTTCCACCACGCGTTCAAAAATCAACCGATATTTTTCTTCTGCCTGACGCAGAGCCACCTCGGTTTTCCGATGAAGTTCGACAGCTTTTTCAAGCTCAACTTTCTGCTCATGCATTTTCAGAAATGCCTGCACCTTGCTGGTGAGAATCTGTACATCCACTGGTCGGAACAAATAATCCACTGCCCCAGTTTCATAACCTTGACGAACATTTTCCTCGTCCTGAAATATGGCGGTAATGAAAATGATGGGAACGTGCCGCCCTCGCTCATAATCCTTGATTCGGGCTGCTGCCTCATATCCGTTCATGCCGGGCATTTGAATATCAAGCAAAATCAAAGCAAAGTCATAGGACTTGACCAACGAGACAGCTTCCATGCCGCTTTCGGCCTTGACCACTTCGCAGCCGATATCCCGCAGCATATGCTCTAGCAAAGCTAAGTTGGTCGGAGAATCATCGACAATAAGGACTTTCTGCAAAATATCACTCATACGACATCCTATGCCTTTTCTCCGCAATCGACATTTATTTTCTGCAACCGTACGCATCCTTCACGAACAACTTCGGCCTTGAGCACGAAGTCGAACCTGTCCAGATCCATACACAGCTCAAAATCAGATTCAGGAGCATCCGATCTATCGTCATCAAAAAATTTCTGTGCGCTATCCACGCCGGCCAGAAAGGACTTAAGCGTCTTGAAACTATTGGGATAATCTTCCAGTTCATTTTTGATGTACATGGCACACATCATGTCTTCCTGTGCCCGCATGGTGCCGCCAGTACCCATGGCAACCAACGTGACAACTTCTGGTTCCCGACTACGAATATATTCCACGACAGCGGCCGTATTGACAAAAGAGCCGATAATAACCTCGTCTCCTTTTTCGCAGGCAGCGACAACACCTCGTGTCCCCGCGTTGGTCGAATGGACAAATGTCTCTGAGGAGAGATCCATATTTTCAAAAAGGGTTGGTGAGTTCCCGTAATCAAAATCCGTGACCGGTACCCCTCGCTGCTCTCCGACAACCTTACCGCCCTGAGTTGCAGCAATCTCACGAGCCAACTCAAGGCCATCGGTCATCAGATACTCCCGAACACCGCTATTCACCGCAAAATATCCGACCGTACTCGACCGGAAAACATCGATGACAACGACCAGCCCTTTGGCTCTCCGCATTCCACCCAGACATTCGACAACATTTACTATCATTATTTATACCTGCCATAATTCTATAATCAGGGACGTTTTTTTCACATGCCTGTCGATGTCACGTCAACTGTTTGCACAATTTAATTTATTTACGCACAAAATCAATACAGGGAATACTCCTCACGAAAAACCTACTCCCATTGACGAACGAAGCTTGTCATTGTAACCCACTGATCATGAAGAAAAAACGTGTGCTCGTCACTGGTGGCTCTGGATTTCTCGGTTCGCATCTTTGCGAACGCCTGCTCGAAATGGGCCATGAAGTCCTCTGCCTAGACAACTTTTTTACAGGAAGTAAGGCCAACATCCTGCACCTGATCGACAATCCTTATTTCGAGATCATCCGCCACGATGTAACTTTCCCTTTATATGTCGAAGTCGACGAGATATTCAATCTCGCCTGTCCGGCCTCTCCTATCCACTATCAATTCGACCCGGTACAGACCACCAAGACAAGTGTTCATGGTGCTATCAACATGCTTGGGCTGGCTAAAAGAATCAAAGCCAAGATTTTCCAAGCATCTACGAGTGAAGTTTACGGCGACCCACAAATACATCCACAACCGGAAAGCTATTGGGGCAACGTTAACCCTCACGGCATCCGTTCCTGCTATGACGAAGGTAAACGGTGTGCCGAAACACTTTTCTTCGATTACAACCGTCAACATAGCCTTCGCATCAAGGTTGGACGCATATTTAACACCTATGGCCCCCGCATGGCTATGAACGACGGACGAGTTGTTTCCAACTTTGTTGTTCAAGCCCTGCTCGGTGAAGATATCACAGTGTATGGCAATGGCGGACAAACCCGCAGTTTCTGCTATGTTGATGATCTGGTGAACGGCATCATTCGCTTCATGGAAGAAACTCCAGACGAGTTCACCGGCCCCATGAACTTGGGCAACCCCGATGAATTCACTATTCTGGAATTGGCCGAAACAGTCATTGAAATGGCCGGATCAAAATCAAAAATCGTGTACAAGTCTCTCCCCGCAGACGACCCCATGCAGCGCCGTCCTGACATCAGCCTTGCTAAAAATGCCATTAATTGGGAACCGAAAATCAAACTCAGAACCGGCTTAGTAAAGACCATAGAATATTTCGACAACCATCTGAAGTCGTTATAAGAAGAATCAAAAAGGCCGGGGCATATGCCCCGGCCTTTTTGATTCTCTCAATCTGCGTTTATTTCCCAACAAGACGATTCTCAATCATCTCTATAAATGGCTCCAGCCCAGACACAACATCTTCGGGCCACTCCAATGGGCCAGGACGTTCTTCACCCGACACTTGCAAAACAAGCTCTGCCATGGCCGGAACATCCGCAGGGTCAGGAAATATCCACCTCTCCGGCAGAAAGTATGCACTCCCGTTCAAACGGCTGGATAACGACTTACATCCACAGGCCATGGCTTCAAGCACAGCATTCGAACAGGCATCATAAAATGTCGCCAAAATAAATATGTCAGCAGCTCGATAAAAAGCAGGCATATCATCCACACGGCCCAAAAAGCGAACTCTGTGCTCAACACCAAACTCTTTTGCCTGACGTATATATTTATCAGGATTTCTACCTCCGGCTACGTGCAGGACAAAATTTTCGGGAAGCCGTGCCAACATAGCAACCAAATGACGAACTCCCTTGAGAGCAAAGTTGGTGGCAGCCGTGGCAATAACCACCTGATCATCCTTGATACCAAAGGCCGACCGCAATCGCAGCCGCTCTTGCTCTCCAAGCGGAGAGAACCGGGATAGATCCGGCCGATTATATACAATGTCGATGTCCGTCACGTTCAAATGAGGGTGTGCCTCAACAATCCAATCCCGTACAAGATGAGATACGGCGATTATACACGGTGTCCGCCGCATACGCACCTTGTCGAGGCAATGAATGGCCCAGTTCGCTGGTGAACATCTTCGACGCAACATCTTGAAGGATCGGGCAAAGCCTTTGGGCCACGCTTGCTTGGAAAGTTCCCAGAACTTGGACTGCGGCCCACCACCTATACGCAGAATATCCTGACTGACCGTCTTTCCCATCCCAAACACGAGATCGTAATCACCCTTTTTCAAAGCTTTCTCAGCGGCATACGCAAACCACAGTACTTTGACGAATCGAAATACGCCGAATCGCCCCAACACAATAGGAGTAACCCCTTCCGGCGGTTCTCCATCACATCGTGCACATATAAAATCCACGTCATGCCCACGTTTGGCCAAGGCCTCACTCAAACGCCAGGCAAAGGCCTCAGCCCCGCCATAATGGCTCAATTTGGGCATGGTTACGGCCAATCGTGCTTTTTTTGAAATATCTGTCATATTTTTTTTTGTCCGATTTTCGCCGGTTTGACAACCGGCACGATTGCCCCGTGGGACAAAGCAGGCTATAAATTCAAAAAACACAACGGGAGCATCATGTTTTTTTCCACTTTACCCATTGATCTCAATCTGTTTCTTCTCATCAACCAGCATTGGCGACTGAATATTCTTGACATAATCATGCCAATTCTTTCTTCCATGCCGGTGCTGCTGACTGCTTTAGGAATCTCGCTTGCATGGGCCATTTTCAAAGGCGGCAGGAAACAGATCATATATTTTCTCATTCTATTCGCAGGAATGGGGCTTGCTGACTTCTCAACAAAAATTATCAAAGATGAAGTCGGCAGAGTCCGTCCTCTCAATGCCGTAGCAGAGACCTTTTTTGTCGAAGACGGAAGATGGCAGACCCGGCCATCCGACTTTGTCCAGACCAAGGAACACGGCACCTCATATGCGTCAGCCCATTGTGCCAACACCATGAGCCTTGCTTTGCTCTCCATACTTCTGTGGCCTGCACTCAAAAAATGGCCATTGTTTCTCCCGCTCGCAGTAGGATATTCCCGCGTCTATCTCGGTAAACATTACCCCACTGACGTTCTGGCAGGATGGCTTACAGGTGTCGTCGTTGCCGGGGTTATCTGGCTTCTTTGGAAAGAGCTGGAGCGGCGGTACATGCCGCCCGATCCGATCTAATCTTCCGACTCGACCAAAGACTTCGCCTCTTTTCTGTACCGGTTGTAGACACGAATTCCCAACCACCCGGACACAGCGAAAAGTACAACACTCATCCCCACAGACAACGCCACGCCCATGGTGGACTCTCTGTTCATGCCCGATCCGAACAGGGCAAAGATGAAATTCTGCGGGATATATCCCAATGTAGAACCAAGGATAAACGGCATCAGGGGAATGGAGCTGACCCCGGCTGCAAGATTGGTGATCAAATTGCTGCCCAAAGGAAATAGTCGAATTGCCAGCGCGGTATTGAACGGCTCATGTTGCAAAAAGCTGTTCACTTTGCCTATCCGATGCCCCAATTTGCGCTGCACCAACTCCCGGCCTCCCATACGAGCATAAAGAGCCGCAATAGCACACCCCAACCCGGAGCCGACTGTGGCAAGCAGTGTTCCACTGAAGGCTCCGAAGGCAAAACCACCGAGAAAACCGACAAGCTGTCGAGGCAGTCCCACAGCCGTAAAAGCCGCACCGACTCCTAAAAAAATGACTATGGAAAGTGGTCCATTGCCGAGCACATGATCATTGAACCATTGCGTATTTGAAAGCATGTCACCCAGACCAACGGCCCGAGAAAGATACACGGCCAGTCCGAGCCCAGCCAACATCACCAGTCCCTTTGCCAGAGACTTCATGCTTTTCATTGTAGAATTACTATTTTCTTTGGTCATCGCCTTGCCGTTGTAGCAAATGATAAATAGCCAGCAAACAAAGCTGACCGAGACAGAACAACGGATCACGCTGCACTATTCCATAAACGAACCCAGCCATACAGGATGCCACAAGCATTCCCGCGACTGAACGCGCCAAGGGTTGTACTCCTTTCCGCCACATCCGTAAAATAACGATTCGGACGAAAAAAGCCCCCTGCACAAAAACAACGAGGGCCAAGAGCCACCAATAGGCGGGCAGTTGCATAGGCTACTTCTTCTCTTTCACCGTGAATTCGATATGCCGATTGATAAGCCACTTGACGCCGATCAAATCGTAAATGCCAGCCATGGCACGGTCCAAAGTACCATACTTTGACACCCCTGTAGCCCGTTCTCTATGGTTCACTTTCACTTCTCGAATAAGAACTCCCTGCATCTTCATAAGAATAGGGAAATACCGGTGCATATTTTTAAATCGAGGAAGTTTACGAAGAAGATCCGAACGCATCACCTTAAGGGAACATCCAGTGTCATGCACGCCATCATCCATGATTCCATCGCGGATAGCATTAGCGATCTTCGAAGAGATACGCTTGATAAATGTATCCTTTCGCTTGGCACGCCAACCAATGACCATTTCACATCCATCACCAAACGCGGCCAACATATCTGGAATATCCGCAGGGTCATTTTGCAGATCGGCATCCATGGTGACAACGATATCAGACTGCACTGCATCGAATCCAGCACAAAAGGCCGCCGACTGTCCACGGTTCTCAGCAAAGGCAACAAACCGGACTTCATCGAAGTCGTCGGCCATTTTCTTTATAATAGAAAGACTGTTGTCGGTGCTGCAATCATCCACGAACACAGCCTCCCAAGGCCGTCCGGTGGCATCCGCTGCCGCCCGAATCTCCGCAAACAAAGATTGCAAGTTGTCCTGTTCATTAAAAACCGGCAGGACTACCGAAAATTTTTCTGTATTGTTCATAGGATGATGATGTACGGAATTCGAAGGCGGTTGTAAACTTTTTGCTGGCCATTTCACCATCAACCACGAGCTTTTCTCAACTTTCCGGTTTTTTTTCGAATAATGAAGAAATAGATGTTGACAAAAAGACACCATCCACCTAGAACCTCTTTCTCACGTGTCGCGGGGTGGAGCAGTACGGTAGCTCGTCGGGCTCATAACCCGAAGGTCGTAGGTTCAAATCCTGCCCCCGCTACCAAGGAAATCAAAGGCTTACAGATTAATTCTGTAAGCCTTTTTCTTTTTATTTTATTTTCTGTTGACAAAAGTTCAGCAGCCACCTAGAACCTCTTTCTCACGTGTCGCGGGGTGGAGCAGTACGGTAGCTCGTCGGGCTCATAACCCGAAGGTCGTAGGTTCAAATCCTGCCCCCGCTACCACAGAAAATCAAACGGTTACATCTTAATGGATGTGACCGTTTTTTCTTTTTGTGACAAACGCAAACAAGGGCAAGCCCAAGCACTCACCCTCTCATTAGCAACATTTCATGTCATGAAAACAATACTTATAAAAGAAGAGGCGCAATGCGCTATTTTTGAACTGTCTGCAAAAAACGGACGAGCGTTCGGCAAATGACTTGATCGTA
This sequence comes from Pseudodesulfovibrio nedwellii, assembly GCF_027923765.1. Taxonomy (NCBI): domain Bacteria; kingdom Pseudomonadati; phylum Thermodesulfobacteriota; class Desulfovibrionia; order Desulfovibrionales; family Desulfovibrionaceae; genus Pseudodesulfovibrio; species Pseudodesulfovibrio nedwellii. The sequence continues at coordinate 1,083,914 of NZ_AP026709.1, forward strand.
CTTCCGCTCGTTAGTGACAAGCTCGGCAGCAGCGTTAATCGGCGGAATACAGGTGCGGTAGGCACAATCCGTAATCATGGCGCAATATGAGTCAGCCACGGCGGCAATGCGCCCCAACTGGCCAATACTCTCGCCCTTCAATTTATTGGGATAACCGGTACCATTAAGCCGTTCATGATGTTGAATAACTGGTTCGACAATTTCCTGCCGCGCCAAATTCAACTTTGTCAAAAGCTCCACCCCGGCATTAGGATGTTCTCGCATAGTTCGCCTTTCGGATGTAGTAAGTTGCTGAGGCTTACCGAGCATCAACGGAGAAAGTCGCGACATGCCTATGTCATACAACAAAAAACCCAACGCGACTGTTTCCAACAGTTCAAGCGAAATCTCACCCTTATTCAATTCAACATATATGGCCAAAGCAATGATCGATGCGTTGATACGCCGTCTTTCAACGGAAAGGTCTGCATGCACATCCTTGACTAGTCGGGCAATTCTTTGCGGATCCTGAATCAGATAAACACAAAGAGATCCTACGGCTCGCTGCAAATCTTCAAGATGCCCCCCCAAATGATGAGCATAAAGCGCTCCCTGCCGACGATTCAATTCATTAACAAAAAGCCCGGCTTTCTCTTCCCATGTCAAATTCGGATCTTCAAGTGCAGTATCAAGATTACAGGCCACGCATTCAGTATATTGTTCAATTTGATTACGAGAAAAAAACAATAAGCCTTTTTCACTCAAATCACGGACCTTGATCCGCAAATGCCGATCAAGACCTCGCCCAGCAACATACACAGGCGACAAAACCCGAATATCCTCCTTCCAATGGAAAAGATTCACCGGATACTGTTGCCGAGGAAAACAATCTAAAATATTGGGATCTATCTGATTGTAATCTTCTGTACTTATACCGTCTGAACAATCAATTTCTTTGACGCCCAGCATATTTTCCTTAATAGCCATCACCTCGCCGAATCCGGGGACATCTCTCCGGGCTCAAATTCATAGAAGAACAAACAAATAATCACCGATAAAGCGTGTTTAAAACACTTAGCATCAACTCCCTAAGACCGACCCAGACATATTGTCAAGCACACTCCTATGGAAAAACCGAAAAATCAATACACTACAACTTGATATGTTGCCAAAAAAATCAATACGCTGAGATATAAACACAGTATTATCATTAAATCCCCATACGACAAAAAAAAGGTCCAGCCTTTCGACTGAACCTAAGATTTTATATACTAAACGAAAAACTATGCGTATTCGGGTGAATCTATAATGAGTTGGATAGTATCACTGACCGAGTCATACCCGTCAGCAAAAGATCCCATCGGCATTTCATGTGCGACCGAAATCGAAGTTGCCCCCAAAAGACTGACCGCAACGAATTCACTCCCCACATCGCCCTGACTGTCACCTAAGAAAAGATCATCAGGAGTCAAGATATCGAGCGAGGACGAAGAATCTCCGGCTTCTGGCACCATGAGCGGCTCGAGCCACTCACTAGGTGAAATGGTATCGCCATAGTCATCGCCTGTCGCAGAATTATCCATATTGCCACCAGCAGCCGTCTCAATAGATTGATCTGCATCATTAAAGGCAAAAAGATAAATATCGCCGGGAACTTCTTCACCACCCTTCAATTCAAATGAAGGAAGTGCATTTTCTTGAGCTAGAGCCAGATAGTCCTTGATAACAACAGAACCACCTCCCTCCCCAGTAAAGACAAGGTCATTACCGTTGCAGGAAAAAACAACTTCGGAAACGAAGAATGTAAATTTAACAGGTACATCAGAAGAAATCTGATACTCGACGACCTCTCCCGCTTTAGGTAGAGATACTTCGAGATTTGATGTGGAACTGATCTTGTCCGCCATAAGATCCTCCTGGAGCATTTATAGAAAAAGTCTAAAAATAATCATTCCATAGTGCTTTCTTGAAAGTAGCCGAAATCAACAGTTTTCGTCAACTCAAAAAAACTTTATAATCCAAACGGTTACGATGTGGACAATTCAACAGCCATAAAAAGCACCACAACCAGACCCTTATGGGTAATAATTTTCGGCTAAACGCTTTTATGACGATTAATAAAAATTTTCCACAGCATCCTGTTTATAAGAAGAAAGGCGCCACGCATACCCCCCAGCCGTATTCACCGACATAAAACTGACAATTATTTGATTTTCATGCAAAAATAAAACCAAATAAATTTATAAAAAAACATATTCGCATTTGCCTTTGTTCCTGTTGAAACATATTATACCAACATTTCTTCAACCATTGTCGGACGTTCATAATCATGATCACATTCAAAGATACAACCATTGGCGCTCTAGAATTTTCTGTCCGGTGGGAACAAAACAACATTCAGCACGAAGAATGGTTCCTTGGCCGGAAATTTAATCCGGTCAATGACATTTTCCCTCGCGGTATGCGTGAAGCTCTGGAAGGGAAAAGGGTTGGTGACTCGGTAGCAATCACCTACGAGCCACGTATGTGTATTCCCCGATACAAGGAAAGCATGGTTCAAACTTTTGATTTGGACCGCTTACGACCCAAAACGGTACAAGGCGATCCCATTATTCCTCGTGAAGGAAGATTCTACCCACAGGGACATGTAAATGGTCTGCTAGATATTTATCCAGACACTCTCACACCTTTTCGCCTGACGGAAATGGATGAAGACACTTTTACAGCAGACCGCAATCATCCTCTGGCCAATATCCCTGTCACTATCACTGCCACTATTCAATATATGGAAAAACGCGGGACAGGCACATATGGCTCCCTTACCCACTGGCGCGAAAAGACATGCGACTGGGGCCCAGGTATGCAGGCAACGCATGACGACGATCCCACGGACTTCTTCCATCCTACGTTCTTTGATCGAAAAACCACAGAAGACACCCCCTTCACCCCACCGCCTGTGGATGACACAGCCAAAAAAAATCTTGATAAAGCATATGATCGATTCATTAAACCGGATATGCGCGTCCTTGATTTCTCCATGGGAACAAAACGCCCCCAAGGGAAATTCGATGCAGCGGTATGTACTTTCTCCGTCGAATACATGCACAGACCTGTGGATACAATCCGGTACGTCAGCCACTTTTTGGAACCCGGTGCCCCCATTGTCATAGGATTCTCAAACACATTCGACGAATCCAACGTCATTCAAGGCTGGAAAGAAATGCATGAATTCGAACGCATGGGGCTGGTGCTGGAGTATCTACGCTTCACCAAACTCGACAACGAAGCGGGAACCCTCTCCTTCCGTAACGATTGGCGACATGAGGATGACCCGCTGTTCAGAAAAACCAAAGGTATCAGCGATCCAATCTATGTCGTCTACGGACACAAGGCGAAATAAAGAAAGCCCCGGAGAAAAATCCTCCGGGGCTTTCTTATCTTCTATAAACCAAGCCTAGTCATCCAGTTGGATGTCCTTGCCTTCCAACACACGATTCATGTTGCGCACTGCGCACATTTTACCGCACATGGAGCAGGAGTCCTCATGCTCCGGCTTGGATGACTCACGGAACTCACGAGGACGAACCGGGTCCATGGCGATGTTGAACATGGCTTCCCAATCGAGAGCGGCACGGGCCTTGGACATTTTGTCATCCCAGTCACTTGCACCAGGGTATCCCTTGGCGATATCAGCAGCGTGAGCAGCGATACGGGTAGCGATGATGCCCTCTTTCATATCTTCCATAGTAGGCAGACGCAGATGCTCCGCCGGAGTGACATAACACAGAAAATCCGCACCGGACATACCCGCGATAGCACCACCAATAGCAGAAGTAATATGATCGTAACCGGGAGCCACATCTGTCACGATAGGACCGAGCACGTAAAACGGTGCACCGTGGCACAGCCTTTTTTCCATCATCATATTGCCGGCAATCTCACCCATGGCCATGTGACCAGGGCCTTCGATCATAACCTGAACATTACGCTCCCAAGCACGCTTGGTCAGCTCGCCCAAAGTAATGAGCTCTTCCACCTGACAAGCGTCAGTGGCGTCATGCAGACAACCGGGACGACAACCATCACCAAGGCTCAAGGTAACATCATACTCTTCACAAATGTCGAGCAGACGGTCAAAATGCTCGTAGAACGGATTCTCTGCATTATTAATTTCCATCCACGTAAAGAGTAAGGAACCACCGCGTGAAACAATATTAGTCAGTCGTTTGGCATCCTTGACCTTTTCTGCAGTATGCTTGTTCAAACCGCAGTGAATGGTCAGAAAGTCCACACCGTCTTCAACATGACGTTGCACAACATCAAAAAACTCGTCCACAGTTATATCCTGCAAATTCTTGTCATAGAATCCTACAGCATCATAAATGGGTACGGTACCGACCATTGCCGGAGACATTTTCACCAATTTCTGACGAAACTCCTGGGTCTTGCCATAGCAAGACAGATCCATAATGGCCTCGGCCTTGAGGTCCAACGCAGCCTGGACCTTGTCCAATTCAGGATCTACATCGCTGCAATCCTTGGAAATGCCCAAGTTAACGTTGATCTTGATACGCATGCCTTCGCCAACGGCTTCGGCATCCAGGCTGGTATGATTCTTATTGGCCGGGATAATAACGGTTCCCCTGGCCATACGCTCCATGAGGTCCTCGATACGGATATTTTCCTTACGAGCCACGGTTTCCATCTGGGGGGTGACGATGCCTTTACGAGCCGCGTCCATCTGAGTGGTGTATGATGCTGCCATGCTTACTCCTTCGCTGCTTCAATCTCATGACGAAGCGCGTTGATTTTTTCGTTTATATTTTCTTCACCGACAATTTCAGTCACTAACGCCACGCAAGACGCGCCACGCCGTACAACTTCGCCAATGTTATGTTCTTTGATACCGCCGATAGCTACGAATGGGATATCAATATTGTTGACGACATAATCCAGATATTCGAACCCCACGGGATCTACGACATCTTCTTTTGTAAAGGTTTTGAAAATCGGTCCGACTCCGATGTAATCCGCACCGCGCTTGACTGCATCACGAGCCTCAGCCGGACTGTGGGTAGACAAACCAATGGTCATCTCTTCGCCCACCAGTCGTCGCACAGCCTCCACAGGCAGATCTTCCTGGCCGATATGAACGCCGTCCGCGTCAACCAGTCGAGCCAATTCGATATCATCATTGACGATAAATGCGGCTCCGGCCTCACGGGTCATATCTCGAATAACGAGACACTCCTCGTACTTGGCGCCCATCTTCTTTTCCTTTTCACGGTACTGGACCAGCTTGATTCCGCTGTCCAACATCTCCCGCACGACATCTATATTGGACCGTCCCAACGAAAACTTTTCGCCAGTCAGACAATATAAATCCGTATCAAGAATGGTATTTCGCGTAATTATCCGCGCCATCATTTGCCTCCTTCAGCTTCATATCGATTCAGGAAATAGCTGAGCACCACGTCCGCCTGCTTGGCGGCGGCAATGCCCACTCGTGGTGAAAACGGCGGATTTTCATCCGTACATTCGGTCACCCCGTCACCGATAAGATAGAAGTTATCGCGCACTTTACGCGTGATCATGGCGTCACTGTTACCAGTACCGCCCATGCCTGATGCGGCAACAACAAGCACTCCTTTAGGGAGCAAGGTCTCCACCAATGCCTTTTTGGCTTCCGGGTCATCAAAAGCCTCAACCACCACATCGCACTCAGCAAATAATTCTGCCATGTCCTCGCCTGTCACCTTGCCAATACACGGCTCCAGATCAAGGTCAGGATTGACGGCCAACAGATTGGCGGCCAAGGCTTCCACCTTATATTCACCCACCTGCTGCGCTATGTACGCCTGCCGATTGAGATTGGACGGCTCAATACGGTCAAAATCGACCAGCACAAACCGCTTGAACCCGGAACGCACCAAATGCATGGCACAATTGGACCCAAGTCCGCCCGCACCAGCAATGCCTACGGAGACCGTCTGCAAAAAAGCCAGACGGTCTTTGCCCAAGTAAGCAGCTATACCTTGCTCGGTCCGGTTCATGCGCTCGCCTTTGCCTGCAACTCGATGGGTTCCCAATCCTTAAAGATCGGCTGATATCCACACCGACGCAGCATTTCACACATTTCTTCCACGCTCCGGGTATCTGCAATCTCAAACTGACCGACCTGATCGTGGTCCTGAGTGTGACCGCCCACAGCAGTGGTGACACCGGCAGACATTTTGGTCACGCCCAACGGCAGAATTTGTTCACGGAATTCAGCTGATTCACGTGTGGAAACAGTAATACCAAGACGTGGCAAGAACAGTCGCAAAGCAAGCATGTACTGTACGAGGTCTCTGTCATCTGCAATACTCGCAGGCTGATACTCTCCTGCATGAGGCCGCATCCTTGGCGGCGACACAGAAATATCCACCTCAGGATACTTGTGCATAAGATAAGCCGCATGCATCCCAGTAAAAAAAGCGTCCCGATGCCAATCTCCCAAACCAAGCAACGCACCAATGGTTACCACGCGCATTCCGGCCTGACAGCCGCGCTCTGGGGCATCCAACCGATACCTATAGTCCTTCTTCGGACCTTTGGGATGCAAGGTGGCGTACAATTCCTCGTTGTATGTCTCCTGAAACATGGTCAGACCATCAGCTCCAGCAGCCACCAAACGTGCATATTCATCCTGATCCATGGCAAAAACTTCAATGGAAACGGACGGAAAGTGCTTCCGAAGTACTCCCATGCAATCCTCAAGATAATCCACTCCAGCCTTGGCCGGAGCCTCGCCTGTAAGAATAAGCAAATGCTTGAGGCCTGTGTCGGCAATGGCCTTGGCCTCCACATCCAATTGTTCCAAGGACAATTGATCACGAGGAATGTCATTCTTGCAGTTGAAACCGCAATACACACAGTGATTTGAACAAAAATTGGACAAATACAGCGGTGTAAACAAATGTATGGCCCGCCCAAAATTCTGGGCAGTCAAACGACTCGCCTTTTGCGCCATTTCTTCGAGAAGAGGCACGGCAGCAGGACTCATAAAATTCATGAAATCTTCAATAGTCGGCGTCATCTTGTTCAAAGACCGACGAACATCCTCCGCTGTAACTGCGGCAAACTTCTCATCGAGAGGTACAGAAGCGTATTCTGCAAGTACTGAATAGAAACTCACTTTACTCACCGCCCAAAAAGCCCGTCAGGGGAGATGATGCGTCCGCATGCACTTTGGTGGCACCCGGACCGGACAGATAGGCTTCACGCCCTGCCTTGACTGCGCGACCGAAGGCCTTAGCCATCACGCGAGGATCAGAGGCCGTAGCAATAGCCGTATTCACCAGACAGGCATCTGCTCCCATTTCCATGGCTTCACACGCCTCGGAAGGACGGCCAATACCTGCATCAACAATAATTGGAAGGTCAATTTCCTCAATAAGAATACGAACCATCTCGCGGGTTTTGAGGCCACGATTCGTGCCGATAGGCGCACCCAAAGGCATGACAGCAGCAGCACCAGCATTTACCAAACTTTGGGCCACATACAAATCAGCATTGACATAAGGGAAGACGATAAAACCTTCCTTGGCCAAGATTTCCGTGGCCTTGGCTGTTTCATACCCGTCGGGCAACAAGTATTTATTGTCAGAAATGACCTCGATCTTGATCCAATCTCCACAGCCCATGGCGCGGGCCAGTCGAGCGATACGTACAGCTTCCTCTGCGGTACGAGCGCCTGACGTGTTGGGCAAAAGTTGCATATGCTTTGGAATGAAATCCATAACATTGCCAGTACTGGACTCAAGGTCAACACGCCGCAAAGCCACAGTAATAACCTGCGAACCTGAGGCTTCGCAGACATCTGGAACAATCGCGTCGTCACCATATTTACCGGTGCCAGTGAACAATCTGCTGTTCAGCTTCACGCCACCAATTTCAAATATATCTTCACACATGATTCTCTCCTAACCTCCACCCACAAAACGAAGAACCTCTAAATGGTCCCCATCATTGAGCGAAGTAGTATCGAAGTTTTCACCGGGCACGATGTCACCATTCCGCTCTACCACGACAACTTGCGGCGAAACATCTTTGCTTTCGAGCAGAGCGAGGATCGTCATCCCCTCCGTCACATTTACTTCCTTGCCATTCAGAACGACAATCATGAGCATCTCCTTTGAGTTCCCGATCACAAAAAAAGCGCTTACCCTATAAGGGCAAGCGCGGTCTGACGGAATATCAGTTGCAACCAGCTTCCCTACGGCGGAATTAACCGCATCAGGTTCGAAGGGTTGGACTACTTCGTCCATCTCAGCCCCAATCAAGAGGCTCCCCTAGCTGCGGAGAAGATTATGCCTTTTGTTTCTCCCTGTAAAGCCCACACAATAAAAAACATCATATCAATAAAAACCTAAAGTTATCGCAACAATCGGCCGATATAGTTGCCGTGACCACATAAAAATAGGGGAAATCTCTCATGTTCTCGACCATGTTTCAAGCCACAGGTTTCAAGCGAACTCTTGATCTGTGCAAACAAGGTAAAATTGATGAAGCGGCGGTGCTTCTCAAAAGTCTCCAGGATGAATTTCTGGCAGTCTGCGAAGAGAATGAAGCACTTAAAGAACAGTTGTCAGAGGTAGCCGATGTCCTTGATCTTGCCGAAAAAATACAATTCGACGGCCAAAAATATTGGCTTACGGATGAAGGCGAAAAAAAAGGACCGTTCTGTCAGGTTTGTTATGATCGCGACGGACTGCTGGTTCACCTCCATGAACATAAAAACCATTGGGAATGCCAGAGTTGTCATGGACTCTATATGGTACAACAGGACTCACAGACAGAAACCAAGAAAAAAACAATATTGCGAACAACGTTAAAAAAAACCATTCCACTCTTTCTCGAACAAGAAATGGTTTAAGATGATTCTCACAAAAAAAGCCCTCGCTCGGATATCCGGACGAGGGCTTTTTTATTATTTCCTTTTAAAGAAACTGGGTGCCAAACAATGTGGCTTCACGAACCCATATTTCAAGAAGCTGCTTGTCGTCGAACTTTATCACTCCATAAGCCAAATCTTCGACATCCATACCAGGCAGATAAATAAGCACAGCCACATTCTTTGTGACCCTGCGGTTTTCCTTCCACAAAGTGGTCGAAAAATCCTTGAGTGAATCACGCGTCGGTTTCTTCGTGGTAGACATGAATACTTTAAGGGTAATCCATGCCTCACCAAGCTGCCTGGTTTCCGACTTTTCCATTACACGATACTTGTATCCGTGAGCCGTTTTGTTCGGTGTGGGATCAGGCTTTTTCGTTTTGGCAAATTTTTTCCGATCAATGGTAATCGTCTTCTGCCCACTCGCCGAAGACTTTGAAGTCGATGCGGCAACTGGTTTAGGTTTAGAGACAGGTGCAGTAGATTTTGAAACCGACTTTGTAGAAACTGTCGGCGCAGGTCCAGCAGATAACGCCAGTTCCCGTGATTGACCCGTCGCCGCCCGCGTCCCCTTATCCATAATGGATTGCAAGGAATAACCGATAGCCCGTCCTTCTATTAGGACTAATTCATTACGATTAAACACGGCATACCAACCATGCTGCAACAATCCGACCTGAACCGTATCGCCCGGTTTCAAAGTCCTGTTCAAAGACGAACCAGTTGTCCGGTCAGCATGCACATTGATCAATGTCGTTGCCGTGACAAACTTCGGTTTGGGTGCTGCTACAGGAGTTGGTGGCGGAGTTGTTGCCACATTGCCGCTGACTTGTCCCTGACCACTGACGACATCATCTGGCTCAGTCACCACAGGTATGTCTTCTTCAACCTGAATCGGCTGTGGCTTGGAGACTTTAGTCGCCTTGGCCAATGTCTTTTTGCTAGCTGGTTTGAAATATTTGACACTGCTGTAACCAAGGCCATTTAAATTGGATCGAATGGTGGCATTTGGCAAAAAGACACGGGCCCAATCTCCGTCAGGGAAATCAATGCGCACATGCGTTCCGGCCTTAAGCGTTTCAACCTTCCTGCCACTGACATCCGGTTTTGTCCGAACATTCAATGCGCGATAGGTATATACCAATTCCCCCAACTCTTTGGGTTCGTACCGCGTCCGTTTTTTCTGAAGATATTTCGCATTGGAAAAACCAATGGCCGCGCCTTCGCTCCCATCCGTTGCATCCGGCTCATATATAGCCACCCAACCGTCACGTGAATGAGCTATTCTGACTTTTTGGCCAGCATACAGATTACCGACCCATTTTGCCTTGGGAGACCGACCATCTCGTAAATTCAAAGGCCTATCCGTGTACCGAATTTCACCAAACGCAAAGGCCTGTGCAACTGCCATCACAAGGAGACAAACGATGGTCGCCGTAAGTATCGCTATTTTTCGCATTATTCCGTCCCCGCTACATCATCGAATTAAGTTCACGGATAACGCGATCCGTAATATCCATGGAATCAGCTACAAACCCGATAATTTCCGGGTCTGTCAGGATCAAGGTAAACCCCATTTCCTTGGCAATGGTCCTGAGATACGAATCTGCCCGTCGCATGACAAATTGAATAAGACGGCGCTCCTCGCTCTGAATTTCCATATTGCTGTTTTTTACCAAGCGTTCATAATCTCGAACGGCCAAACGCATCTCTTCTTCCTTGGATTGCTGCTCAGTCACGGAAATGGTTTCCACCTTGAGGCTCTCCTGCAACGACTCAACAACGGCTAAGGCATCCCGAACTCTCCGGTCCTTCTCTCTACCGAGCCGCGCCAGATCATCCTGAGCGATCCTGCCAATTTTGGATTCATTGATAATCCGCTGAGGATTAACAAATCCCACCTTGGACGTCTGGGCCAAAGCCGTTCCACCTAAAAGCAGGAACAAACCAAACATGGCCAGAGATATTTTCATAATTTTCATGGAGATGACTACCTTGTTAGCTCATATAATGGGGCAATGTATCCGAAAATGGACATCCTTGTCGACCATTTACAATGTCGTCAAAGGATCAAGGTCAAGACTTGTGCGCACGGATTTCAAATTTGGGTTGGCCGCGGCCATATGTCCATACAACGTCCGCACTTTGGCCCAATCGTCTGACTTGAGCAAACAATTGAACCGTTTACGACCACGCAGCATAGAAAGTGGTGCAGGCGCAGGCCCGAGGACATCAATACCCAACTTCCGTCCGTGCTCATGCAGAACTTGAGCGAAAAGCGACACAGCCGCAGGGCCGTCCTGATACTGAGCCGGGAAACTGATACGGACAAGAGCCATCCTGGAAAATGGCGGATACTTGAACATGGATCGCCGAGATATTTCCCGTTCAAAAAAACCGGCATAGTCACCGGCCACCACTTCAGTCCAGATAGGATGCCCCGGATTCCGTGTCTGAATGAGAACTTTGCCCGGGTTGTCTCCACGCCCGGCACGCCCTGCCACCTGTACCAACAACTGAAATGTCCGTTCCGTAGATCGATAATCCGGCAAATTCAAACCAAGATCACCGTCAGCAACCACAACAAGAGTGACACCGGGGAAATGGTGTCCCTTAGAAATCATCTGAGTGCCGACAAGAACTTGGGCTTCCTTACGGCCAAAGGCTCCAAGGATTTCCTCCATCCGCTCCTGTCGCCGGGTAGCGTCCCGATCAAGACGCAACACCTTGGTGCCTTCGGGCAAATGTTCCTGCAAAACTTCTTCAAGCCGCTCAGTACCTTCGCCCATGGGCACGAAACTCGTTCCACCGCACTTCTTACACGTCAATGGATACGAATATGTCAGGCCACAATAATGGCAAACAACGCGCTGACGATCCTTATGATATGTCATGCCCACTTCGCACTCTGGACACCGCACGGTCTCCGTACAATCCAGACAATACATGAGCGGTGCATATCCACGCCGGTTGAGCATGACAATGACCTGCCCTCCGACCTCAACGGTCTCACGAATGGCCTCTTCCGTGGCAGGTGCCAACAGCTTGCTGCCACCTTTCATATCGGTGATGTCCACCAACTCCACACTCGGCAATTCGCTATCACCAACACGTTCTTTTAACGCAGACATGGCAATGATGCCCTGTTTGGCGGCCTGAAATGTTTTTACATCCGGTGTAGCAGAACCGAGCAACAACAAGGCTTTACTCAACCCGGCCCTGAACCAGGCGACTTCCTTGGCGTGATATGCCAATCGTTCTTCCTGTTTATAGGACTCGTCATGTTCTTCATCGAGCACAATCATGCCAAGAGTCGGCACAGGCAAGAAAAGCGAGGATCGCGTCCCAACCACAATAACGGGACCGGCTTCGCAGGATAATCCCTTAAAAGTCCGTTCCCGTTTCTTGGGACTTTGATAACCATGATAGAAAAATGTTTGCGCAGTCGGGAACCGTTCTTTTACGGTACGATATAACTGACAGGCCAAGGCAACTTCAGGAGCAAGCAGCATAACGGATCGACCGTTTGTAAGACATTTTCGAGCCATCTCAAGATACAGAACAGTCTTGCCGCTACCAGTCACTCCATGAACAAGATGCGGCCCGCCACCGTTCTCCATGGTCACTGTCATGGCTTCCATGGCCGCCTGCTGTTCATCAGTCAGCGTATATTCACATTCATCACCACAGGGCGCCACCGAACCAGCTTCATCAACTTCTGCCAGCGTATCCGCCGTCAGTTCCCCTGTACGAACAATGGATACACCCTCCAGCTTGGCCACAGTAGCCGCAGTCCAATCGCCCAAAGCATATCGCAAAGAATACAAACTCTGTGGACCATGCTCCAAAAGATATTCCAAAAGACGAAGCTGTCGTTTTGCATTGGGTCTGACTGCCCATGGAGGATCAGATTCCAACGACACAAACCGTTCTTCGGCTTCACGCTTGGCATTGACGCGCACTCGCATCCGCCCGGCAAGCCACAGGTCCATGAGTGCGATCTGATCCGCCTCTTCAAACCGTCCAATTTCCGCAGGGCGCACCGAACCGGGCAACTTACGATCAGACATGTGCTTATCTACTCGAAAAGTGACCGCAGCCGTGCGCAAACCTCGCGGTAACGCTATTTCAAAAATACGCCCGACATTCACCATTTGACGCGCCGCAAGATTCACGGCCATATCCACATATTCTTCACTAAAAAGCTTTGTCCGCTCCAAAGGCCAGATCATAGGCTTAACCGCGACCCCTTCCGGGGCCTGCTCAGCTGGACCGACAATAATGCCCACGCGATGGGATTTGCCAAATGGAATGATAACCCGCTGTCCGGCGGACAAATCTGGAAAAAAAGAAGGCCGCTCGTATGTCCACGCTTCATAGGGCGGACTGACGAGCGTTACCTGCCATAGATCGGCCATATGTGCCGCCTATTGGCTTGAAGGATAACGGAAAGAATTCCGTAAAAAATCAAAAGGAGCAGGAGGTTCTGCGCATGGAATCGGACTCAGTGACTCTTTGACGTACAGCTCTTCACTGTCAGCACCGTTGACCGCAATCCATTTAACCGTCACCTCAAGGGAAGCTTCACCGACAGTGACTACAAGCTTTTGCGGCACACTGTACCCTGCCACGGTTTTATGATTGAAAAACTCCACTGAGGTCAGTCCGGCGCTAGTTTCATATCGTACCAAAAGCGGCGTCAGGTCCTCATTATTGAGTTGAACCGCAGGACTCGCATCGTCACCAGGTTCAGCCCCAATCAGAAAACATGGCTGATTGCCACAAAATCCGTAATTGCGCATATCCACAGCCACGCCCCAACTCTTCCAGATGTCCAAAGGATTAGGCGGCATCCAAACAAATAATGGCGACAATGCGAACTGTCCGGCTGTACATGCACCGGTGACATTCCCACCAATACCAACAGCCGAAGCGGTATCACCGGCCTGCCATTCCTGACGCCATTTGCCTCGGGCATACCATACATGGACATTTACACCCGAATAATTCGGAAAAGACATCTCTGCTTCCCAAGATCGCATGGGACCGTACTGTTTTTTCAAAGAACCGGTCAATTCATCGTCATCAGGAGTAAACGCGGACACAGGCAAAGCGGTCAACACAACAAAAAAAACGATAACAATGGCAGACAAACGTTTCATCATGCTTCTTTCCCACCACAAGGCAACAATTCCAACAGCCGCTTGACAAGATCATCCCTGAGTTCTTCGTCGTGAAGAGCAAAATAAATATTAGCCGTCAGGTACTCAACCCAGTCGCCAGCATCAAAACGCTGACCACCCAACTTTACAGCGATAAGCTTGTCTTGATCTGCCAACCCCTGCAATGCGTCGGTCAACTGAATTTCTCCACCAACACCAGCTTTTTGTCCTTCAAGGATATCAAATATTTCAGGCAGCAACACATACCTACCGATAATCGCCAAGTTGGACGGAGCCTCTTCCTTGGACGGCTTTTCTACCAAATTGGTCACACGGTATGTGCCATCTTCCAATTCGTCACCCTTGATAACACCGTATCGACTGACTTTCTCTTCCGGCACTTCGATCACGCCGACCACGGCCTTGCCGGTGGCCTTTGCCGCACGGAGTAGTTCTCCTATGCCTGTGTCTACACCAAACATAAGGTCATCACCGAGCATGACGGCAAAAGGTTCATTCTTGCAAATTTCACGAGCCGAAAGAACGGCATGGCCCAACCCAAGCTGTTCTTTCTGACGGACGCCAATGACATTGACCAACGAGGCAACTCGCTTGACTTCTTCAAGCATCTCGACCTTACCCGCCCGCTCCAAAAGCTGTTCCAGCAGAAAGTTGCGATCAAAATGATCTTCGATGATGGTCTTATTCTGGTTGGTGATGAAAACAACATCGGTCAACCCGGCATCAATGCCTTCTTCCACGATGTATTGCACAATGGGCTTGCGGAAGATGGGCAGCATTTCCTTGGGGACGTTCTTGGTGGCCGGGAGGGAACGTGTTCCCCAACCGGCGACGGGAATGACGGCTTTCTTAATTTCCATGGGATTCTTCCTTGAAAAAAACTGCTTATTTCAAATATTTTTCACAGGCTTCAACAATGTCACCAGCGTACAACTCAACCTTGTCACTCTCTGGTCCTTCCACCATAACACGACAGACAGCCTCTGTTCCAGAGTAACGAAGCAAAACACGCCCTTTACCTTTGAGAGCCTCTTCAACCTTACGAACAGCTTTCTGCACTTCAGGAGCATCATCAAACGGGATTTTCCGCTTCACATGAACATTTTTAAGGATCTGGGGAAATGGTTCAAGCAGACCTGCCAATTCCGACAAAGGTCTATCTTTTTCCCGCATGAGACGGAGCAGTTGCAATGCGGCCAACAGCCCGTCACCCGTCGTGGAGTGCTCCATATAAATGAGATGCCCTGATTGCTCACCACCAAGCATGGCTCCTTCGCGACGCATGGCCTCAACCACGTACCGATCACCAACGTCTGTCCGCAGCAATGTGCCACCATGATCCTTCATGAACAACTCAAGCGCCATATTGCTCATGACCGTAGACACAAGCATATTCTTGGGCAAAGTGCCCTTCTCCAGAAGTTCCAAAGCGGATAACGCCATGATCTGATCACCGTCGAGAATACGACCGTTTTCGTCACAGACGATAAGCCGATCAGCATCGCCATCCAAAGCGATACCAATATCAGCTTTTTCTTCAATAACGACGCTGGAAATAACTTCAGGATACAGCGAACCACACTTCTGGTTGATGTTCAATCCATCGGGTTTAACGCCGATTCTAACAACCTCGGCTCCCAACTCTTCGAGAACCTTGGGTGCAACGCCATAGGCAGCACCGTGCGCACAATCAAGAACGATCTTAACACCATCCAAAGTAAGGCGCTGTGAAAAACTGTTCTTCAGATAGACAATATACCGCCCTGAAGCATCAGTGATGCGATGAGCACGGCCCACTTCCTCGGCGGCAGGGTAATCCCACTGGGTATCAGGGTTCAAAACAAGTTCGCTGATCTCATCTTCCACTTCATCCGGTAACTTGAACCCACTGCGGTCAAAGAACTTAATGCCGTTGTCCATAAACGGATTGTGAGATGCGGAAATTACCACGCCGAGATCGGCACGCATGTTCTGAGTCAAAAAAGAAATGGCAGGAGTCGGCATGGGACCGACCAAAAAAACATCCATGCCGTTGGCGCACAGTCCACTGGTCAACGCGGTCTCAAACACATACCCTGACAGGCGAGTGTCTTTGCCGATAACCACACGATGGCGCTTGGATCCATTACGAAAATATTGACCGGCAGCCAGACCGAGCCTAAGCGCAATCTCGGGTGTCATAGGAAATATATTGCCCTGACCACGCAAGCCGTCAGTACCGAAAAGCCTCTGCTTCATGGATGACTCCAAAACTTCGCCTCGAAAGACGATCTATTACTTTTTCAAGATAGTTGTCACGGTTTCCGGATTTTTCTTTTCCAACCGACATCCGTCAGGAAGAACGACGTCATAATCCAAATCGAATTTGCCCGGCGTCGTTTCACTCCCGAACAAGAGACTGACAACGACATCCTTGCGGTACTCATTGTCACGGAAAAGATAGATAGGCCCTTCGATCAACAGTCGCACAAACTTCTGTGAGACCGAAACCTTGTACCCCTCCGGAGCCTGTACTTCAAGTGGGACTTTAACCCATATCTGACGTATCTGAGGACCAAAAAATGCTTCAACCCGAACTTGCCCAGGAGAAGCCTCAATTTCAGGAGCAAGCTCCAAACCGACATCTCCTGCCCAAGACTCTGGAACATCTTCGGGAAAATCTTCCTTCATAACCGCACGAGCCTTAGAAATCTTACGAAGCACTGTTTCAGGACCACGCACGACTACAATCTTGGGATCGACGATAATTTCCTTCAATTTGTAATCAGGATTAAGGTCACCGGACCAAGCGGCCTCCACTTCGATCTCCTTGGAAATACGACGGTCCACCGTAAGCTTCAGCCTATTCGGTTTGACCTCAATAATTTCATACGTACTAGGCAAAGGAATATTCGAAGCATCAATGTCCACAACCTGCACACCGATCTTTAATTTGCTAACATCAACGTGATAGGGAATATTTTGTGTTGTCAGATTGCCCACCAGCCCTTTAGGACCACGCAGACGCACCTGAATCTTATCCACAAGACCGTCCTCGATAATGAGTCCTTCAGGCGGATTGGTCATGACAACCGGCATGTCCACCCATGATTCCACCACCTCACGACCCGTCACCAAAAACCAGGTAAAAACGGCCAATGCAAGAGCAAGTATCGCTGTTTGCCAGTTCTTCATATTATCGTCCCAGTGCGTTTCTGAGCACACGCATCAAACGGACTTCGTCCAAACTGGTTGTCAAACGTCCATTCATGGCCACAGAG
This sequence comes from Pseudodesulfovibrio nedwellii, assembly GCF_027923765.1. Taxonomy (NCBI): domain Bacteria; kingdom Pseudomonadati; phylum Thermodesulfobacteriota; class Desulfovibrionia; order Desulfovibrionales; family Desulfovibrionaceae; genus Pseudodesulfovibrio; species Pseudodesulfovibrio nedwellii. The sequence continues at coordinate 1,101,271 of NZ_AP026709.1, forward strand.
ACCTCTCCCCGTTCTTCGGAAACAACCACGGTAATAGCGTCAGAACCTTCACTGATGCCAAGCGCGGCACGATGCCGGGTTCCATACATGGGCTGACCTCGCAATTTGCTGGACAGCGGTAAGATGCATGCTGCCGCGACAATCCTATCACGGCGAACAATAACAGCTCCGTCATGTAATGGCGTGTCAGGTACAAAAATAGTTTCGATAAGCTCGGTATTTACCTTGGCATCCAGCTCAATACCACGCTCGATAATGTCACCCAATGGCATATTCTTTTCAATAACGATAATCGCACCGGTACTGCTTTCGGACATGGTCATCACAGCACGAACCATCTGGTCCAACGTATCATCACGAACCTGCGATTTAGTCCAGAACCGTTTGGTACCAACACTGGCAAGCGCCTTACGAATATCCGTCTTGAACAAAATAACCACAATAAGGAATATGGATGTCAAGAACTCGCCGAGCATGGCGTTGAGGGTGTACAGATTAAACAAATCGGAAAAATAATAGATTACCAACACGACAACCATACCATAAAGGACGGCGGCAGCTCTGGTACCCCTAACGAGTACAATGAGATTGTAATATATAAAGGCGACCAGCCCGATATCGAGCAGGACTCTCCAAGTGATCTGAATTCCGAAAAGTTCAAACATATCTTTGACTACGCTAATTCACGAACAATGGTCAATGTTTGCTGCGTAAGCGCAACTTCATGCACACGATGAATGGGTACACCCTTTGCGGCCAGCACTGCTGTCGCTACCTGCGTCGCATTCTGTCGCTCTCCTACAGCCAAACCAAGAAGCCCCTGCCACATTGATTTGTTGGACAATCCCATGAACACAGGAAAACCCAACGCCATAATTCGTTCAATATTTTTTAAAATTGAGAGGTTATGCTCAAGTGTTTTACCAAAACCAATGCCCGGATCAAGGGTCACACGGTTCATGGGCAACCCAGCCTTGTCCAACACGGTTAACCGTTCCTCAAAAAACGCCATCAATGCACCAACGACATCATCGTACCGAGGCTCATCCTGCATATCCTCGGGTCTGCCAAGAGAATGCATGAGCACATACCCCGGCTTGTACTCGGCGACAACGTCCAGTAACTCCGGCTCGAACCGAAAGGCAGACACATCATTGATAATATCTGCACCTGCCTCCAACGCACTAGCCGCAACCTTAGCTTTATAGGTATCAACCGAGATCACGGATTCATGGTCCGCTTCCGCCAATCCGCGAATAACCGGTATAACCCGATTTAATTCCTCGGCCTCCGAAACCTGATCCGCATAAGGACGCGTGGATTCACCGCCCACATCCAAAATTGCCGCACCCTGCCGAGCCAAATCCAGCCCATGAGCAACACCTGAGTGTGCGTCTTCATGCGTACCACCGTCATAAAATGAATCCGGGGTCACATTCACAATGCCGGCAATAAAAAAGGGAGCAGGTCCCAAGACCTTGCCCCCCTTCAATGTCCATGTTGTATCAATCATCGTTACTTTGAACCGATTATTGTACCTTATTTTCTCCGTCGTCTCCATCGGGACCGCTCTCAGAATCATCGTCTTCAAGGATAAAATCATCACCCTTGTCTTCGGATTCTTCACTGACAGGCTTGTATCCGGGCCCTGTGGCACGACCTTCGGCCGTATATCCATCAGCTGTACCAGAAGTAGAGGAACCACCATTGTCAGACTCCATGGGCGGCAATTCCTTGCCTTCCATAAGCAGATCAATATCCGCTCCGGTAATGGTTTCCCTTTCGAGCAAAGCTTGAGCAATGGCTTCCAGAGACTCGCCGCCACCCTTGAGCAGTTCGGTAGCTCTTTCATAAGCCTCATCCACGAAACGACGAACTTCAGAATCGATCAACTTGGCCGTTTCCTCGCCGTAATCCTTGTTGTGGCTGAGTTCCTTGCCCAGGAAGACTGGCTCCTGATTATCACCAAAGCTTATAGGACCAAATTTCTCAGACATTCCCCACATACAAACCATATTGTGTGCGGTCTTGGTGGCGCGTTCAATATCATTACTCGCCCCCGTGGTCAGCTGGTTGAGAACAAGCTCTTCAGCCACACGGCCACCCATAAGGACTGCCATGTTCTTGAGAAGGAATTCCTTGGAATAGTTGTGCCGATCTTCACCGGGCAACTGCATAGTCACACCAAGAGCACGACCACGCGGAATAATGGAAACCTTATGTACGGGATCAGTGCCGGGCAGCAACTTTGCCACCAAAGCATGACCTGCTTCATGATATGCTGTCGTTCTCTTTTCTTCATCGGAAAGGATCATGGAACGACGCTCACGCCCGCCCATCATGACCTTATCCTTGGCCTCTTCGAAGTCTTCCATGTCCACCCGATCCTTACCAAGCTTGGCAGCACCGAGAGCAGCCTCGTTGACGAGGTTCTCAAGATCCGCACCGGAGAAACCGGGAGTTCCTCGGGCGATAACTTCAAGATTAACCTCAGGAGACAGCGGCGTTTTACGGCTGTGTACCTTGAGGATACGTTCACGACCACGAAGATCGGGATTTGGCACGACCACCTGACGGTCAAAACGTCCAGGCCTGAGCAAAGCTGGGTCCAAAACGTCGGGACGGTTGGTAGCAGCGACCAAAATAACGCCTTCGTTCGATTCAAAACCGTCCATTTCCACAAGCAACTGGTTCAAAGTCTGCTCACGTTCATCATGCCCACCACCGAGGCCTGCGCCACGTTGACGGCCAACGGCGTCAATTTCATCAATAAAGATAAGACAGGGAGCGTTCTTCTTACCTTGAGCAAAAAGATCACGCACACGACTCGCGCCAACACCCACAAACATCTCCACGAAATCCGAACCGGAAATGGAGAAGAACGGGACACCGGCTTCACCGGCAACCGCTCGCGCCAACAGAGTCTTACCTGTACCAGGCCCACCGACAAGAAGCACACCCTTGGGAATGCGACCGCCAAGGCGGGTGAATTTGCGGGGTTCACGCAGGAAGTCAACGATTTCTACCAATTCTTCCTTGGCTTCATCCACACCGGCCACGTCCTCAAAGGTAACCTTGGAGGTTTCCTCGTTGATGAGGCGTGCTTTGGATCGGCCAAAACTCATTGCCCCGCGTCCACCGCCACCGCCGCCTTGCATCTGACGCATGAAGAAAATCCAAACGCCGATAAGCAGAAGCATAGGGAACCAGGACAAGAGCATGGTCAAATACCAAGGAGACTCCTCGGGCGGTTCCGCATTGACTTCAACGCCTTTGGAAATAAGCGTATCAATCATTTTGGGATCGTCCGGGGCATAGGTCTGGAACTTTTCACCAGACGTCTTCGTGCCGAGAATCTTTGGACCCTGAATTTTGACTTCAGCCACACCGCCACTGTCTACCATGGTCAGGAACTCGCTATAAGAAGGAGTATCCTTGGGAACAGGAGGCTGATTGAAGAGGTTAAAGAGGACGACCATCAAAACAAAGATGATAGCCCAAATAACAAGATTTTTCATATGGTTGTTCAAAGGAGATTCCTCCGTATAGTCTCAGATCCAATCCGTCATTAAAACGGACTCATTATCGCTGTCACTATGATGCAGGGTAAAGAATAATGCTCCTGCATGAAAAATCAAGAGATACTGGGAAAAAATCCCTTCATTTCACCTATCACACAATTTTAAGCCACCCTTTCAAGGTGTCAATCTGTTTTGCCACGGAAGCTGGACCGGTCCCTCCAGGGGATGTCCGTCGTTCAATGGCCGCTGCATAATCAAGTACGCCAAAGACATCATCATTGATGTCCCCGGAAAATTGCTTGAGTTCAGCAAGGTCCAAATCTTCGATACCAACGCCTTTCTGTTCAGCGTGAGCGACAACCGCACCAGTAATATGATGTGCCTCACGGAAAGGCACACCTTTGGCTGCCAGATAATCAGCCAATTCTGTAGCATTCAAAAACCCACGTTTCACCGTTGCCGCCATCTTTTCCGGCACGAATTCGATCTGCTTGAACATATCTGCCATAATGGTCAGCGATGCCGAAACAGTCTTGTCCGCATCAAAAAACGGCTCTTTGTCTTCCTGCATGTCCCGATTATAGGTCATGGGCAAGCCCTTGATAAGCACAAGCAGTCCCATAAGGGAACCGACAACGCGCCCAGTCTTGCCACGCATAATCTCACAGGCATCAGGATTCTTTTTCTGCGGCATGATCGACGAACCAGTAGAATACTGATCCGGTAATTTCACATACCCGAAATTCGGATTGGCCCAGATGATAATTTCCTCGCACATGCGAGAAAGATGCGCCATGACCAAGCTGCCCGCGAACACGGCTTCAAGCACAAAGTCGCGATCAGAAACCGCGTCCATGGAGTTGGCAAATATCTCGCCTATGCCAAGATCATCCGCCACGGCCTGAGGATTCACGGGATGAGTTGTCCCTGCAAGTGCAGCGGCACCCAACGGCATGACTCGTACGCGCTTCAGACAATCAGTCACCCGTTCGTGATCACGCTTGAACATCTGACAATATGCCAGCAAATGGTGCGCCAAACTCACGGGCTGAGCAGGTTGAAAATGCGTGCAACCGGGAAGCATGGTTTCTTTATGCTCTTCGGCACGCGTCACAAAAACCTCGACAAGCATGGACAAAGCCTGTTGCCAGCCAGCAAGACGAGCACCTACATGCAACCGGAAATCAAGAGCGACCTGATCATTGCGACTCCGTGCGGTATGCAACTTGCCACCCAGCGGCCCAATGATATCGGTCAAACGAGACTCAATGTTCATGTGAACATCTTCCATCTCGGTCTTCCACTCAAAATCACCGGATTCGATCTCGGCTTTAACTTGATCCAAACCGTCACAAAGGGTTTTGGCCTCGGCTTCGGTCAAAAATCCCTGCTTGGCCAACACTCGAGCGTGAGCCTGGGAGCCCCGAATATCTTCAGCGTAGAGAAGCCGGTCAAAGGACACGGACTCTGAATATGCTTCCATGGATGCGGCGGTCCCTTCAGCGAACCGCCCGCCCCACATTTTTTTATCTGCCATATATTACTCGCAGGAGTCTTCGGTATCTTTGCCGCCCCATTTGGACTGCTGCATCCGGCCCTTGAGCCTGAGGCCCACCAGCTTGATGAAGCCCTCGGCGTCGGCCTGATCATATACATAGTCTTCTTCAAATGTAGCCAATTCAGGGCTGTACAAAGAGAACGGAGATTTGCGACCCAACGGCACGCAATTGCCCTTGTACAACTTAACCCGCACTGTGCCAGTGACCTTTTCCTGAGACTTGTCGATCATGGCCTGCAATGCCTCGCGTTCAGGCGAGAACCAGTATCCATAGTACACCATCTCGGCATACTTGGGAATAAGGCTATCACGAAGATGCATCATCTCGCGGTCCATGCACAATCCTTCCAGATCGCGATGGGCTGCAGCCAAAATGGTACCACCGGGAGTCTCGTACACACCACGGGACTTCATGCCCACGAAGCGATTCTCGACCATATCCACACGACCGATGCCGTGCTTACCACCCAACTCATTGAGCTTGGCCAGCAAGGCTGCCGGGGAATATTTAACATTGTTGATGGCAATGGGATCACCGGCTTCGAAATCAATGGAAATCTCTTCCGGTTCATCCGGGCACATCTCAGGTGGCGTGATGTTACGGTAACAATCAGGGCCGGGAGCATTCCACGGATCTTCCAACTCGCCACCTTCAAAAGAGGTATGCAGCAGGTTGGCATCAATGGACCACGGCTTCTTGCGACTTACCGGAATATCAATGCTGTTTTCTTTGGCGAAATTCATAAGATCAGTACGGGACTTAAGTTCCCACTCACGCCACGGAGCAATGGTCTGCAACCGGGGATTGAGGGCCATAGTGGCCAGTTCAAAGCGTACCTGATCATTTCCCTTGCCAGTGGCACCGTGAGACACGGCCTGCGCGCCTTCCATCTCGGCGATTTCAACCATGCGCTTGGAAATCAGCGGTCTGGCGATGGCGGTACCAAGCAGGTAGCGACCTTCGTACAAGGCGTTTGCTCGAAACATGGGAAAAACATAGTCACGCACGAATTCCTCGCGCATGTCCTCGACGTAGGCCTTGACAGCACCCGTGGAGAGAGCCTTCTCCTCAATGCCATCCATCTCCTCACCCTGACCGAGGTCAGCGGTCATGGTCACCACTTCACAGTCATAATTGGTCTTGATCCACTTGAGGATAATGGATGTGTCCAGTCCCCCGGAATAGGCCAAAACAACCTTTTCAATCTTTTTCATTGTATATATCTCTCTTCTCTCAATTATTTATAAATCCATTCAATGATGGCTTTCTGCATATGCAGTCTATTCTCGGCCTGATCCCAAACAATGGACGCCGGACTTTCGAACACGGCTTCCGAAACTTCTTCACCACGATGGACAGGCAAACAGTGCATAAACTTGGCATTGTCTGCGGCTCCGGCCATCAAGGCGGCATTGACTTCGAAACCGGCGAAAGCGGCCTCACGTTTCTTCTGCTCTTCTTCCTGGCCCATGGATGCCCATACGTCTGTATTGACGTACTGCGCACCACACACGGCCTCGGCGGGATCACGCACGACTGACACCTTGGCTCCAGCGTTCACACCGATATCCAAAAGCTTCGGATCGGGGTCGTACCCTTCAGGACAGGCGATAACCAGCTCATAGCCAAATGTCGCCGATCCATTGATAAAGGAATGTGCCATGTTGTTGCCGTCACCGACCCAAGCAACCTTAAGGTCTTCCAGATTCGGGGTACGCTCATACATTGTCAGCATATCAGCCATGATCTGACAAGGATGGTACTCGTCTGTCAGGGCATTGACCACCGGGATATCGCCGTATTCGACCAGGGTTTCCAACTTTTCCTGGCCGAATGTTCGTACGATGAGACCATCCGCATATCGGGATAACACCCGAGCGGTATCCTTGAGAGGTTCGCTGCGACCCAGCTGGGAATCCTTGGAAGCTATGAATACAGGATCGCCACCGAGCTGACGCACACCCACCTCAAAAGACACGCGGGTCCGGGTGGATGCTTTCTCAAAAATCAGGAGCAGTGTCTTGCCTGCCAAAAGATCAGTGCGGACTTTGTTGTCCTTCATCTCTTTGGCTCTGAGCAGAACCTGCTTGGCCTCATCCCTAGGGATGTCCAGAATAGTCAAAAAATGTTTGGGCATCGTACGTTTTCTCCATCTCGATTGCCATTTATAGGGAAAGAGCAGGAGTGTGTCCCATATTAATATGAATGTAAAGGAATTTGGATGAAGGAAAAGCTGTAAAAACGGTGTAACAGCAAGGTTTGCGGCCCAAGCCTCCAGTCGAACGAAATATCTATTCCATAGGCATCAACCCTCTTCTTTGAGACAAAAGCGGGATGCCAGTTGGAATTGTCGTATAAAAGATTCTAATGCTCTTTGAGCCACTCATAAAATTGACGTAGGCTCAAGCTACGACTGGCTGGACCACTTCGAACATAGAACTCCTCGCCCTTTTTCATATCCAGAATAGCCGGGGTCGGAGAAGAAACACAGTGTATACGAAGAATATCCTGTCCGCGCACATGAATAATCATCGTATCAATATACCGGGTAAATTCCGGACCAACATGCTGATTGACCAAATTATTGAAATGCAAAAGGGCGTGATCAGCAGTACCAAATTTATCTTCTTCAAATCCAGCCACAGTGCCGTCATCAGCCACACCGATCAGCAACGTTCCTCCGTCTGAATTCATAAACGCTGAAACGGTTTTCAAACTGGCATGTTCTATCTCTCGCCCGTTCTTCCCAGACTTAAGATTAAACCTGAGTGTCTGCTTAAACTCTAGCCGCCCACTCTCGCCGGAAGTAATAAGAGCAAGAACTTCAGCTTCGCTCACGGCAGCTTCTCGACGCAGACCAAGCGCCTCGATTCTCCCACGATTCCGATGCAGAACAAAGAGAATCCAACCAGCCACAATGATCAATATGGCCGCACCACCTTGCAAAAAAGTATCACTGGTCAACGTCGAAATTACGTTCCTTCTGGGCACAACAACACCAAGTGACATCGTGTCGCCAAAAATGGACAGAGGCAGGGAATAAGTCCACCAAACTTCACCGCCTTCAACAAACGAAAAAGGAGCCTGCGGCGATTTTTCAATTTGACCCAACTTCAACACAGCTTGGGAAATTATGGGGTCAGTAATTTCGGATGGAGAAAGAGCTCGACTTGTCGGATTGATTGCAGTTCCACCGGCTCCCAATCCGGTTACAGGTAAGGCTGTCCCATTATTCCAATACAGAAAGACACGATCAGCACCGCCCCGTTCAGCCCCATCAAGTTGCGACACAATGCCGGACACGGGAAAGGCAAACGATACCATTACCTTTCGGCCTTGCACGGTTTCCATCAATGAAGATGCAGAAATAAGTGATTCTCTGGAATTAAACGCCTTGTTGGCACTCCGCCAATTGACTTGCCCCGGTTTCAGATAAGAATATTCATCGACCAGAATGCGATCTATTGCACGTTTGTCAAAACGCCACCCAGTAAACGAAGTATCACTTGAACCGTCACTCTTAAACATGGTCCATGTCATCTGTGAACTGCGGTCCTCATCAGGAACGGCCTCCACAACGCCCTGACCACGCCTAGCAAGCATATACATCATGCCCTGCCCATCACTGACGGAAATGGCTTTCACTGATGAATGCTTGGCAAACAGATCACGAAATTCCTTGCGCAAAGCCATGGGTTTCAAACTGGATAACGTGCCGTCACTAATTTCATCGTTTGAATTCCTCACCGCGTTAAGAAGAATGGTGACCGCACCGGACAACCCGCGAGCAGAACCTTCCACGGCAACAACAGCTGCATCGCGACGAATTTCCCGCACGCCCCAGTAAGCGAGAGACCCGATAGCCGCCACAACAAGAATCACACCGTAAAAAACGAGTCGATAGAGTTCCTTGCCACGTATATGCTTCACTCTCGCCATGATTATTCTCCGCCGTCCATATCACCGTATTCAAGCAGTATCCGGTCCACTGCGCCATCAGTCAGATCAAACATTTCGTCACTGTGATCAAATCCGGCCAAATGCAATATCCCGTGCGCCAACAACCGCGCCAAATGCTCCAACGGTTGTTGACCATAGAGTTCGGTCTCACGAGCCAAGGTATCCACGGACAACACCAGTTCTCCCAAAGAACTGCCGTCATCATCCGCAACCACCAATTCCACGTCTGCATCTCCTGAATCGGGGAAACTAAGAATATTGGTCGGTCCCGTACAGCCAAGAAATTCGGCATTGACCAGAGCTATTTCACGATCATCCACCAGTGTCAGGGAAAACGTTCGTCCCTCCAGCCCCAAAGACTCCAAAAGAAGATCAGACAACACCTCCAACTCCCTCTGAGACAAAGGGAACCGAGGATTGAGACGAACTTTGCTGACAATTCTGACCACGCCACTCATAACTATTTCCTGCCGCCTTCGTGAACATCATACGCACGAACAATCCGACCGACCAAGGGATGACGAATAACATCATGTTCATCAAAGGTCACAAAATTCACCCCTTTGACGCCAGTCAAAATCTTTCGGGCCTGCAACAAACCGGATTTGGCGTGAACGGGCAGATCAATCTGCGTCACATCACCAGTAATAACGGCTTTGGAACCGAATCCAAGCCGAGTCAGAAACATCTTCATCTGCTCTGGCGTCGTATTTTGTGCCTCGTCCAAGATGATGAAAGCATCATTAAGTGTACGACCACGCATGAAAGCCAATGGCGCAATTTCAATAATACCGGCTTCTTGATAATCCTGAACTTTGGTAAAATCGAGCATGTCATGCAGGGCGTCATACAATGGGCGCAGATACGGATTAATTTTCTCCGCAAGATCACCCGGCAGAAAACCAAGCTTCTCCCCTGCCTCCACGGCAGGACGAGTCAACACGATCCGTTTGACTTCCCGACGGGAAAGAGCCCCCACCGCCATGGCGACGGCCAGATATGTTTTACCCGTTCCGGCCGGACCAATTCCAAACGTCATGTCGGAATCATGGATTGCATCCAAATACTCCCGCTGGGTCAACGACTTGGGAGACACGGTTCGCTTGCCCGAAGTGGCGTAAACATCACCTTTGAACACTTCACCCACATCCGCGGACGGCTGCCGTTCAAGTATGCGACAGGCAAAATCCACATCCTGCGGATGCACGGACTTGCCACGCTGAATCATTGCATACAACTGCGACAAAACCTGACCGGCCAAATCGGCCTTGGCCTCATCTCCTTCAGGTGCCGCAACAGTGACCGTGTTACCACGACTTTCAACGGTTACCCCAAGGCGCTCACTCAACAACTTCAAATGTTGATTATGCGGGCCAAAAAGCTGGCTCGCCATATGACCGTCGTCAAATTCAAGTTTGGTGGAAGACAGAATCTTTTCCTCCGGTTAATTTTTAATACGCAGAAACATCCATTTGCATGCCCTGCGTTCTAAAAAATTTGCAATTTCATACAAAGCCGCGCCCATCATGCTCATTCCCAGAATGCCGGAGAACATAGTCAGATAATCCATGGAACCCCAAGCATCCATTATCATATAGCCCAGCCCTCTGGTCGTGGCAAAAGATTCCACAAAAAAGAGCACAGCCACAGCCACACCGGTGCCCAGTCGCAAAGCGGTAAATCCATGGGGCAAAGCCGCAGGAAGCAGCACCTCGCGCAGGACATCCATACGGGAACCTCCGAGAGAGCGAACGGAATCAAAATATTTCGGATGAATGGAACGAACACCATCCCGTGTTGTCACAAGTATCTGATACCCGAGGATCAATCCAATCATGGCTATTTTCGCAGTGTCCCCCAACCCCAACAAAAGCAGGAATACCGGCAGCAAGACGATCTTTGGAATAGGATATGTCAAAAATACAAACGGCGCGAATATAGCGTCAACACGCTTCATGCTGCCCATAATCAACCCAAGAGGAAATGCCGTCACCCATGCCAAAATCATTGCCATCACAGCACGATACCCACTGACAAAGAAATGTTCCCAAAACTCACGCGTCAGCATGGCCGACAAAAAAGCCCGGGAAGCATCTTCGGGATGTGGCAAGATGACTCCACCCATCCCTATCGCCGCGAACTTCCACAGCACGCCGATGACAAAGATAACCAGCCCATATCGTAAACACGCTTTACACAGGCCTACCATAGGTCCTCCACGGTATGCCTGAGCTTTTTCAAAAGCGAGAAACACGCCTCGGTATCACGAATGGACGCATCACCGAATCCGGGATTATCGAACACAGCCACAGGACTGGCCGGGCGACCAGACATGACCATGATTCGTTTCCCAAGCACCACGGCTTCTTCTAGGGAATGGGTGACCAAAACAAACGGAACTTTACGGACTTTCCATACATCGAGCAAAGCCCGCTGCAATCGTTCACGCGTCAAGGCATCCAATGAGGAAAAAGGTTCATCCAGCAACATGAGACGAGGTCTAGTGACAAAAGCCCGGGCAATAGCCACCCGCTGCTGTTCACCACCGCTCAAATTGGCCGGATAATCGTCATCCCGACCAATAATGCCGACCTCAGTCAACTGTGCGCGGGCCTGCGCCATGCGTTCTTTTCTACCCACGCCTTGCACCTTGAGACCAAGGGCCACGTTGTCAATGACGGTACGCCACGGTAACAAGCCATAGTCTTGCAATATAATAGAAATATCAGAAGATGGCGCATTAATGGGACGTCCTTCAAGCAAAGCACGCCCGGTATCTGGCGCAGCCAGTCCGCTCAGCAAATAGAGCAAGGTAGTCTTGCCGCAACCAGAAGGCCCGACAACAGCCAATGTTTCTTCTTGCCCAAGAGAAAAAGAAACATTTTCAAGAACGGCCTGCCCGTTGTATAATTTCCCCAAATTCTCAGCAGTCAGCATACACTAAGGGATAACCGGAGAGAGAGCCGTCTCATCCGGCACTTTTACTTTGAGAAGCCCTTTTTCAACCATCCAGGTCTGAACTTCATCCAACTCGGCAGCGGACGGCAGCGAGGGCATTGGATACGGATACACAGGGAATTCAGCCATCAAAGGCTTGGGAATGCGACAGGTCTTTGCCATAAGAGACCGATACTTTTCCGGTGAATCAGCCAGACGCTGTACAGCCTCTTTGTATGCAGCGATAAACGCCGTATATCCCTTGGCGTCATCAGCAAAATAGGAATCATGCAGACAAAGAACCGTCAGCGGCATGTCGAGTTTTTCGGCAGTAGCCAACGTTGCCCCACCCTTGAGTCGTGCTAGAGAAAGCAACGGTTCAGGCAACAAAGCACTGTCCACCTGATCTGTCATGAGCATTTGCATCCGAATGGGAATTTTTTTGATTTCAAGCAAAGAAAAATGACCACGGTTCACACCAAGTTGATTTTCCATCTTATCAGCAAGATATTCCATTACGGTGGATCTCGACAAACCAAGGGTACGCCCTTTCATGTCGCCGATATCACGATCTTTGTTCGCCGGAGACAACGCGATGCCAAACATGGGGTAACCGGGAGTCGTACGCCAGGAAGTCAGGGCAATGCGCATGGGCACTCCCTGATTTATCAATAAATATGTGGCAATAAGATCGCCAAAATATCCGTCCAGTTGCCCTGCCTGCATGGCGGTGTCCCGCTCCAACGCAGACGCGAACCGAATCAGTGCCATATCAATGCCGTGTTTTTCAAACAACCCGTCCTGAACACCCACCTGTAATGGCAGTGTGTCTATTACCGGAAGGATGCCGAATCGAATTTTCAGATTCTCCGCATGAGCAGACACGCTCATCAGAAACAACAAGGCAATGGCTATACAGACTTTTTTCATTAATTTCTTCCTCTTGATTTCGAAAGAGCCTGTACCATGCACCAAAAAGAAAGAAAAGGCGAAGAGGTGCAACCCTTCGCCCATTATCGACGCTCTCACGTCACTATAAATAACAAATTAAAAGCCCCTCCCTTTCTAATTCTCAAAAAGAAAGGCCTTCAAAGTCTAATGATTATGGGAATGAGGACGCACAAAACTCCATGCAACCAAGAGCAAGGTGATCACAGCAGATGTCACTCCCAACCAATACGGAGTTACTTCATTCACTTCACCGACAACAGCCGTAATATCCAGTCCGAGAGAGAGATAAAGCAAATCCGTGGCCCACGCCAACGCCAACGAACAGACCACTATGGACAGGACATACATACCTGCCGCACGCTTACCTAACGTCTTAAGCATAACCGTGATGGTTGCACCATTGGTGGCAGGACCGGCAAGCAGAAAAACCAAAGCCGCCCCCGGAGACAACCCCTTGAGCAGCAAAGAAGCGGCAATAGGCGTAGATGCCGTTGCGCACACATACAATGGCAAAGCCACGACCAACATAACGAAATACGACAGGAAGCCGGTTCCGACATATTGATCCAACGCATCGGACGGCACCACTGCGGAAATAATACCGGCAATGACTACACCGACCAGCAGCCAACGGCCGATATCAGCAATCATTTCGCCGAAGGCATAGTTCATACCCAATCGAAACTTGGCACCAATACTCAAATTCTCATCAGTACTACAATGATCATGTCCACAACCGCAGCTACCCACTCCGCACTCATCCGGAGCAGCGACAACACTGGCCATAGGCAACGGCTCCTTCTTGTCGGGAAACGCGTTAACCAATACACCAGCAAAAACGGCGGTAATAGACGCAGCGATGGGCCGAATAACTGTCATAATCGGATCAATAAGTGCATATGTCACCGCCATGGAATCCACGCCGGTTTCGGGAGTGGAAATCATAAAGGCTGTTGTAGCCCCCTTACTTGCTCCCTGTCTGCGAAGTCCCAGTGCTGTCGGGAGGACGCCGCATGAACACAACGGTAAAGGAACACCAACAACGGCTGCCTTGAGTACTGAACCAACAGATTTTTTCCCAAGATGACGAGCCATGTACTCGTCGGGAACAAACCCCTTAAGCAAACCGGCAACAAAGAAACCAAACAAAAGGTATGGGCCAGCATCTACAAGCACATGCCATGATTCGGTCACAACACGTATAATAATATCCAACATAGCTATCTCTCGTCAATGGTTATAATGTTCATATATGAGTAAGTATTCATAGATTGAGACAAAAAAAAGAGGACAGGGGCTCTTACCCCTGTTCCCTGACATGCTCAAGTCCCTGACTGACCAAATTACGCACGTGGTCATCATCCAGAGAATAAAAAACGTTCTTTCCTTCCTTACGATACCGAACCAGCTTTGCAGCACGGAGCAATCGCAACTGATGGGAAATGGCAGATTGAGACATATCCAGAACTTCAGCCAACGCACAAACACACAACTCACCAACAGACAAGGCATAGAGAATGCGGACACGGGTATAATCACCAAGAGCCTTGAACAATTCTGCCAAAAAGAGAAATTCCCTTTCGGACAGCATCTTTTCCTTGGCAGCAGCCACATTCTTTTCGTGTTGTTCAGTATCACTACACGCCATATTGGACATAATTCGCCTCACATGAGTAGTTGTTCATTTGTCGTTAGAGTACGATCTGCTCATATGTTTGTCAAGATCATTTCATACCAATCAAAGAAGAAAAAGCGGTTCCTGATGATATAAAAAATCATCAGGAACCGCTGATATTTATGATTCAACCAACCTTAACCCAGTCCAAGTTTACCCAATGTAAGCTGCTTACGACCAGAATTTTCCAGGATCTTCGCAATGAGTTCTCCGTGCTCCAATCCAGCCTTTCGGACCTCGGCCAGCAGGCCTGCCACAATTTTTTCTTGAGCCAGATAGCTGAAGACTACATCACGGATATCCCGCAACTCGACAAGATGGTCAGCCCACCCCATGCCTTCCTGATACAACATCTTGGCCGAAACAAACGATGCCAACAGAGCCATTTGATGACCTCGCGGCAGATCATTAACGATTCGATCACGATATTTTTCCACGAACACCGCTGGGCAGTAGGACAAAAGGACCTCGACCAGTTCGGAATCATCAGCAACCTTATCAACCGAATCATTCAGGACCAAAGCGACTCTGTCTGCAAGTGAATTAATGGATTCAGACAATTCAAATGACAACTCGGTAATAGTCCGTTTTCCACCAGCCAGCTTGAACTCGCGCATGAGTACTTGCGCCTCGGACCGAGCACGATCTCGCAGAATTTCGATCAATTGCGCCACGTACTCGTCCTTGATTTCCAAGAATTCCTCTTCATTAAGAATGAGTCCTGCCAGGATTTCATAGGAAGAACAGATAACACCGGTCTTATTGGCCGAAGGCCCCGGTACAGCCAGAACCCCAGCTTTTTCCATTTCTGCACGGGCATCAGTGGAAATGAAAATATTCGCACCTTCTACCAAGCCACGTGCTGACGGAGTACCATCCTTCTGCAAGAACTCCTTCCAGTTGGACATATTAATTGTATCAGGCCGCCCACCTGAAGGTATGAAGATATCGGCAACCGCCGTATTGTGCAGTGTGTTGCGTATACGAGTACCTTCCGGTTCATCCGTGGACACCACGAACGCCCCTTCACCCGTCAACTTGGATTTGTCGAAATGAGAGGCTTTGTACTCACCATCCATGAGTCGGAGGAGTTCAGCATGATCCATTCCGTCTGGATCATATGCAGCACCGTGCCCATCGGTCATGGCAATGATCTTCGCATTTTCACCGTAATCACGCATAAGGAAACGCATGACATTGGATGCGACGTCACCGGCGGGCCCGCCGGTAATCTTGACCGTAAACGGGTCCTGATCAGGATTAATGCCAAGGGTACGCAACAACTCATCAGCAAAAACAATAACGCCTTCGGAAGTCACACCGTATTCTTTATGCGCAATACCTGCTCCGGGTTTAGAACTCATGAATGCGCTGGGCCACTTGTACCCACGCTGTTCCGCCCGTGCTGCAATCCACCGAATATGATCAGGAGTAATATTCTCATCCGGGCCAAGGAAAATAATCTCTTCACGACCGAGATGATCAACGATACCAGGCTGAACAAAACCATCCGTACCTTCGGGAATAATCAAAAGATCCAAGAAAGAATCCACCATGGATTTGACGGCCAGATCAATATCCCCATCAGGTCCGAGAAGTATAACCGCTTTGGAGCCCCCCTCGGGAATGTCCTTATTCTTGAACTGTTGGGCTGAAGCGAGTTTGGTCACTTCATCAAACAGTCGGTTGGACTCCATCTCAAACCCTTCCTGACTCCAGGTCCGAACGACACGCACTCCACCACGCGCCGTATCACGATACCGCACCTGGAAGGCAAAACTATATGGACCATGGAAACAATAAACGCCGAACGGTCGCTCTGCTTTGGGCATGGGAGCCAAAATTAGTGGATCAAGTCGGAAACTCAAGCCAAGCTTATGTTCCAAATAATAATTTGTCCGTAATGTGTACCGGAAGAATTTATAGATATATGTCAGGATATCGCGATGAATAGCATTTCCAACATCCCGAATGGCAGCCCGCGCGATCGCACGTTTCTCGGCCATTGCGGCTTCTCGATCTCCGGTAAAATCCGGGTTAAACCGTGCATCAAAATAGTCGAGCAGCTTCTGCGCAACATCCCGATGCTTGAGGATGACGTACACGATCCGACTGGACGTATAAGCGTGCATGTCCTTCTTGATAAGGAACTGGTGTGCAAACTCTCCGGCCGCCTGCATAAGCATGACTTGCTCAAGTTCCCAACCTTCTTCATTGGCAAGGGCATCCAACCCATGAGGGGCAAACCATTTGGTCATTTCAAGCTGACGCTTGAGGCGTAACCACTGCTCACAGGACTCATCAAGATCAATACGTTTCTTGTCCAAATAAAAACTCATGATGACTACAGGCGGCTTCTCACCACGCTCAAACTGATCCGAATACGCTCGATCAACAGGGATACTTTCGCGAGCAAACACATTCACGACCCGCAACAGCAAGGATGTCCGTGGAGGATTAGCCATGGCCACACTGATGCGATCAAAGCCCTGATGGACATCTTTTTCAAGCAGAACCTGCACCCTTTCCTGAGTCTCAACGCAGCCACAGGTTTTGAAATGCCGCAAAACACGGCCCGGTTCAAATTTCTCGATATAATCTTCACTTACCGAACCCAGAAAATTTTTAAATTCTCCACTGTCTTCCGACCCGAGATTCACTGAACCGTCCTGAACCATTCCCATCACGTTCTTGACGGATTGAGCATCGACGGCGCACAAAGGCTGCGGACCGAAAACAAAAGTATCAAGTCGCAAAGAATCGTCACGACTGGAATAAATACGAGCAATCTGGATATCCCGGTCCTGGTACCCTTTGAGGACACCTGCCAGAGCATCCATATCTCCGCCCGGCGTAATGTGTGTCACCTTGGTTCCACACGGACTATGCAGGGCCAAAGATTGCTTCTCCTTGCGAACCATGCCTGAAAGCAGTGCCATGACGTGATTAATCTGTTCTTCTTCGCCATGCGTCAAAAAATAATATTCTGGCATATCGTTGTAGAACCACGGTATAAGATCTGAAATTGATTTTTGGAACCTTTCAACGACCTTTTTCTGAACATTCGTCGGGTCAACAGTGATTTTGTCGCTCATTATGCATCTCCATTACATTTTATGAACATTTTCAACCAATATCCTTGTGCATGGGCTGTGTGAAGACGTCAAGGCTTTGCATAAAATTACACCACACATTTTCGATGGATAATTCACCATGAAGGCATTATAAATTCACACGAAACTCTCTAACGACATGGACATAAAATCCATGACAGCGTATATAACTAACACTTGGTTGAAATCGTCGATATGAACCTGATTGGGAGACCATTCATGAGTAAGAGTGCAATAGACACCGGAATCCTGTTGGAAACAGGAACCAATGAACTTGAAATTCTCGAGTTCTCCATCAATGAAATCCGCAAGGAAGGCGAAGAGCCTGTCCCCAATTTTTTCGGAATCAATGTGGCCAAAGTTATGCAGGTCATTGAAACTCCGAACCTTGACCCGCCGGAATCAGCTCCTCATCCCTCATTTATGGGGACCATCCCTCTTCGTGACCTGATTCTTCCGGTTCTCGATCTTTCTGTTTGGCTGGAACTGAACATGCCAAAAACCGAACGAGACATTGTCATCGTTACTGAATTCAGTAAATCCGTCACAGGATTTCTGGTTTCCGGTGTCACGGAAATCCATCGGGTCGGCTGGGGTGAAGTCATACCACCTTCAAATATCATTTCCAGTAACACTGATGCCATCGTCGGCCTCATCGACAAGGGTGATTATTTTGTCCAACTCCTTGATCTGGAAACCATCCTGACACAATTTGAACCGAAATCTGATAAAGACGTAAAAATCTCTGACGTCCGATACAACGTACTCGTCGCCGATGACTCCGCCACCATCCGGGCCATGATTAAACAGAACCTCACCGAAGCCAACTTCAACCCGATCATCACGAATAACGGCGATGAAGCCTTACGAACCATCAGAGGATTCAGAGATAAAGCTGAAGCAGCGGGTAAGGATATTACCGAATTCGTTGACATTGTCATTTCCGACATCGAAATGCCGCTTATGGATGGGTTTAGCCTGACCAAAAACATCAAGGACGATCCCCTCTTGCACAAGCTACCTGTTATACTGTATTCATCCATCATCACGAAGGAACTGAAGCATAAAGGCGATTCTGTTGGTGCAAACAGACAGATATCCAAGCCTGATTTGAATACGATTCCTGAAATCGCAATTAACCTCATTGAAGGTGGCATAGATTGATTCAGCGCGGCGACGAAGTAGTTGAAATCTTCATAGAAGAAACAGCCGAACGGCTCGACTCCATCGAGTCGGGCCTTTTGCATTTGGAAGAATGTGGTATCAACTGCGATCAGGAGACGGTCAACTCTATTTTTCGCGACGCTCACTCGGTCAAAGCAGGATCCAACCTGCTCGAACTCAAAAGTATTGAGGAGTTGTCACATAAAATTGAGAATATACTGGAGATGATCCGCAAAAAAGAACTCACTCCAAACGAATTGATCATCACAGCGTGTCTCGAATCCGTCGACAAACTCAGAGAACTGGTCGACAACATTGATAACAGCGACACCATTTCCATTCGACTCCACAAACGCATGCTTGAAGTCGCGATAGAAAGAGCACTCAGTTCATAAACGCATACACAAAAAAAAGGCCGCACTTCAATGAAGTGCGGCCTTTTTTTTGTGTATGCGTTTTAATTTTTAATCACTTCCAAAAAATCTTGGGCTTCGCTCATCTGAGAAAATGATGTATTCTTGAACACTTCACTTTCAATAGCGGTCGTAAATTCTTCGTAATTCATTTCTCTAAAATTAATCATCACACCCTTAATCTTGAAATACATCTCCAGAAAAGCCAAAAGAGGCTCATCGACCAGGTGCCTGACCAGCTCCTGTCCATTGGACAGAGAAGTAAACGGCTTATTCATGCCACCAAGATAAAACATATCCAGACCGCTCTCACCATCGGTAATCACACCGAGCAGATTGAACGTATGCAATTTATCCACAAATTCTTCGGTCAAATTGGGAAATTCCATAATATCTTTTTTAGGAAACATCCCGGCAAAGACCATCTGTCCGTCTTCGTCGGCCATAGTATGACGAAAGACATGCTCATCACGATTCTTACGAGCAGCCTTAACCGTTTCATACACATCGCAGGCAAAGGCGAGCTTCAATTCCTTTAAGACTTTCTCGTCCATTCTATCTCCACTGCTAGATGATTCCATAAAGAGGGCCGCCCTTCGCGCCGAGAGCATCGACACGTTTCTCCACTTCAGGATCTGGGTCAAGAGGCGGTGCGTGATACGTCTTGAGACGGGCGTCAACAACAATTGCCTTGTCCGCGCCCCAGTGTTTAGCGTGAGTAAATCCACCCACTCCATAAATATCCGTAGCCGGATCTGAACGGGTAAAAGCTACCCACAAAAAATTATCCCAATCCCTTGCGGTAAAACCGGCATCATCGGCCACCACGATCATAGGGAACTTTTCGATCCCTCGCACCGTGTTCAACATATCGCCAATGCGGTCTAATGCAGGGTCTTGCTGATCCCGTTTCCGACGATGCTTAGGTCCTTTAATAACCAGAATTCCCGGAGCAAAGACCTGCGGGTCTCGGAAGCCTCGCGGTAAATCAATTCCCGAAGGTAGCTCCGTTCCAAGTTCTCGCTTCACACTTCCGGCAGCGGCAAATATCAACTTGGACCCTTGATTCAAGCTAATGCCGGAATAATCAAGGGTATCAATGGTCGTCCGTGTAATGAAATGCAAGTCACGCGTAAGGTCTACCCGTTCCAGCATATGACGGAAAAACCCTGGGATATCATGACAAGAACTGCCACTCGCCATATCTTCACGAGCTGCAATCAGAACGTACTTCGACAGTGATGTCTGAGTATTTCCGAGCAAACCCAGAGCATTGGTCAACAACTCCTGTGGCTGCCGCTCTTCGGCATAGGGGACATACCGTTCACTTCCTACTGCCAAAAGCAAGGGGTGAACACCTGCTGCATCAACAGCATGGACTTCATGTACACCGGCAAAAACAGACGGCACAAGATCGGCTGTCAGCTCATGAATAAACTGACCGAACATGGTATCTTCCTGCGGCGGACGACCCACTGTTGTAAACGGCCAAATCGCATCATCACGATGATAAACCTTGTCCACCTTAAGCACCGGGAAATCGTGCGCCAGACTGTAATATCCAAGGTGATCACCAAACGGTCCCTCGGGCTTCTGCACCCCCTCGACAATGGTACCACAAATACAAAAGTCAGCTTGAGCCGGGACTGGCAAACCGCCATCCCGCTTAACCATGGATATACGGTGCCCTGCCATGGCACCGGCAAAAAATATTTCAGCGAGCCCTTCAGGTAATGGCATAACTGCCGCCAGCGTCATGGCAGGCGGCCCGCCCACAAAGACGTTTACTTTGAGAGGCTCCCCCTTATGCAAAGCTTGAGCATGATGATGCCCGATACCCCGATGAATCTGATAGTGCAGACCTATTTCCTCATCAGGCACATAGTCGTTACCCGACAACTGGACCCGGTACATCCCCATGTTGGACCCGGCAAACCCCGGATTGTCAGGCTCTTCTGTATACACCTGCGGCAAAGTCACATAACCGCCGCCATCCATGGGCCAGGACACAAGCTGCGGCAATGAGGAAACGGAGGTTTCATTCTCCATGATCGGCCCTGAAGAAACTCGCTTCGGCATGGTATTATACCCGGTCAAGGGCGCACCAATATATTTCCACGGACGCTTAAGCAATTCCATGGGATTCATCTTGAGTTTCATTAACCGCTCTACCATATCAATGGTATCACGGAATATAAAATGCATCCGATCTCTGGTGCCGAAGATATTGGCGGCCATAGGGAAACGGCAACCCTTCACATGATTAAAGAGCAGGGCCGGTCCGCCAGCCTGAAAAACCCGACGCTGAATCGCGCCGATCTCAACATTGGCATCAACAGACGCATCAATGCGAACCAGTTCTCCCCTGGCTTCAAGTGCGTCAAGGCACTCACGAGTATTCTTGTATCCCATTGCGGTTCCCGTTCTGTTTACTTTTGGCGAGTTAATCTAGACGGAAATAGCAGAAAAGTTAAGCGGATATTCGAGACTTTTCGGGAACCAGTGATTCAGAGAAAACAAAACGCCTACTGCAAATTCGTCGACTGCCAGACACATTCAAATTGCAATGCATGAAAATGTTTGAATGTCGCCTTTAAATCCATTTCAAGCGGTTTCATCTTGCAAGAGGCAAGATTACGACAAGTGTTACAAAACTCCTTGGGATAATTACACACCAGACAATACGGTCTGAAATCATCACAACTCAAGGAATTCCAGGGACGTTTGTGCCCAAGTACACATTTTTTGTGGAAAAACACACACTCACGGCATTTGTTTGACATAATTACCATTTTACTCATTAAGCCACCTCCAAACCGGGCATATTCTCAGTATTGCATGCAACCACAACAAACATGCTTTTGGAATTATAATCTGAATATTCTTCTAAAAATGATAAAAAGAAACGAGCAACAAAAAAGAATTCCTCAAAATCACGGACACATAGCATAAATCATCAAGCAACACCTTGCCATCATCTCTGTTGATTATACAATTTTATCATTTAAAAACAGTATTATGGAGTCAAAAATGCCCCTCATGCAATGGGATGAAACAATGTCCGTCGATGTAAACGAATTGGATACACAGCATCAGGAACTCATCGCCCTGATGAATGAATCATATGAAGCAATACAGCGGCACGATGAACCTGCCCTGTATCTTCTGATAGGCAAAATGCGCACATATGCCGCCATGCACTTTGAAACCGAAGAAAAGTACATGCGAGAAAACAATTTTCCTGATTTAGAAAATCATCAAAAATTACACAAAAAATTTAATGAAGATGTGAATGAGTTCCAACGCAACCTCTTCAACAAAACAAACTTTTCTCAAATATTTGTCTTCCTGAGTCGATGGTTAACCAATCACATCATGGAACAAGACAAAAAATATTTGGCCTATATTAAAAATGATCCTGTCTCCACTGAAGAGTCAGGATCACTTTCATAAAAAATCATTAAGTCAAACAAAAAAAAGACCCGCCATAAGGTAGGTCTTTTTTTATCGTTATTGCCATCCACGTTTTTCTCGAAACGCATCTGCAAACTTTTTGATGATGGCTTCAACATCCTCCTGCAATTCCTTCTTAAAATCGAAAGTATTCGGAGCGATGCCCATCATAGCCGTTTCCCAGTACACCTGACGAGGCGGAACACCGAATTCAAAATTCAAATGATAGGCGTTCACACCACCAACGGTCCTGATGTTCATAATCTTAAGGATAATATATCCGACATTCTCAATCTCATACCCTGCGGCAGGGTAATTATCCACCCAAGCCTCATCATTCAGTCGCATATCACCCATAAAAGCCTGAAAATACTTACGGGCGTACGCCTGAACTTCATCAGCTTTCACCATATCATCGGCATCGACATAAACCCGTATACTGTCGACAATCTTTATTTTCTTATATTTATCTACATCGTCGGAAGCCTGAGCAACTGTGGTCCCCAGCACCATAGCCAACACAATCACCATACTTAAAAAACGCTTCATTTTCATCCTCACACGGTTATTCGTTCATAGAGAACACGTATTCTTACGATGATAACCACAGAGCGACAATTTTGTAAGCAAAAAAGAAAAGGACTCATGTGTGATTAAACACATAAGTCCTTAATTCCTTAATGGTGGGCTATGCAGGATTCGAACCTGCGACTTCTTGCTCCGGAGGCAAGCACTCTATCCAACTGAGCTAATAGCCCACAAGAAGCAAGTAGCTATACTTCGCTTACTTCTTTGTCAAGGTTACATTAAATACTGTAAAAAAAGAACACGAAAAACATAGGAAATACCGTAACGGTCTTTTCTCTTGCAAAAAAGTCTAAAAAAAGTCTATATGGCAAAAAGACAATTCGGCAGGGAGACAATGGACACAAAACGCATCATCCTCGCGGTTAGCGGGGCAAGCGGCACTTTGTATGCCGCTTCATTAGTCAAGGCCCTGGGTGGTCGGAATGACGTGGAACTGCACGTCATCATTTCTGACGCGGCCAAAAAAGTCCTTGCCCTTGAAACGGACCTTCCCATTGATGCCCTGACAAAAGGGGCAACCGCCATTCATGCACAGGATGATATCGCAGCTCCACCAGCAAGTGGTTCATGGCGACATAACGGCATGATCATTTGTCCCTGTTCCATGGCAACAGTATCTGCTGTGGCCACGGGTTTTGGGCACACGCTTATCCATCGAGCCGCAGACGTCACCCTCAAAGAACGTGGCAGACTCATCCTCGTTCCACGGGAAGCTCCCTACTCTATTATTCATCTCGAAAACATGCTCACGGCCACCAGGGCCGGGGCTGTCATTGTACCGGCGAGTCCGGGCTTTTATCATCGTCCGGCAACCATTGAGGATTTGGCTGATCATCTGGCCGGAAAAATCCTCGACCAATTGGACATCCCCCACACTCTGTTCACACGGTGGGGGGAATAGGAGACGCACAATGGAGATTACATGGTTCGGCCACGCAAATTTCAGAATCAAGGCCGCTGACGCAACCCTGTTCATCGACCCCTTTTTTGTGGGCAATCCCAGTGCCACCACGTCATACAAAGAGGTGGAAGAGTGCTCTCTCATTCTGGTCACCCATGACCATAGTGATCATATAGGCCAAACGCTGGAGCTCGCTATCAAACATGATGCCGAAGTTATTGCTATCTTCGACGTTATTCAGGAACTCATTAAACTCGGCTTGCCGGAACATCTCGGTGTCGGCATGAACATCGGCGGCACTGTCACCCGACAAGGGCTTGACATAAAGATGGTTCAAGCCATGCATTCCACAGTAAATGGCTCGCCCGCCGGATTCATCATCACCGACCCAAAAGGATTGTGTGTTTATAATTCCGGCGACACGGGTCTCTTCGGTGACATGGAACTCTTCGGTAAATTTCACGACATCGACATTGCCATGCTACCCATCGGGGGACGTTTTACCATGGACGCCAAACAGGCTGCCTATGCTTGCAAACTGCTTGGGTGCAAAAAAGTAATCCCGCAACATTGGGGAACCTGGCCTATTCTGGACCAGAACACCCAGACCATGGCGGAACAACTTGCCCTGACCTCACCCGACACGGAACTCCTGACATTGGGAATAGACAAACCGTTTGAGATCTAGACCTTTCTTGAGGCTTTCAGTGACTGTAAAGCCGTATAAATTTTCTCAGCCCGCTTCTGACCAATACCGGGCAATGCAGTGATATCGGCACTATCAGCTTTGAGCATATCATCCAACGATGCAAACTGGTCCCATAAAATCCTGGCTG
The DNA here is from genome assembly GCF_027923765.1 of Pseudodesulfovibrio nedwellii. Classification (NCBI taxonomy): domain Bacteria; kingdom Pseudomonadati; phylum Thermodesulfobacteriota; class Desulfovibrionia; order Desulfovibrionales; family Desulfovibrionaceae; genus Pseudodesulfovibrio; species Pseudodesulfovibrio nedwellii. The sequence continues at coordinate 1,126,342 of NZ_AP026709.1, forward strand.
TTTTAGGACCAATGCCAGGAAGGGACGTCAATTCACTGCTCAAAACAGCCTTCTTCCGCGATCTGCGTTGACGCCCGATAACAAATCGATGCGCCGCATCCCGCATTTTCTGCAAGAACAGCAACTCCGCACTACCCGGCTTGAGCGGCATGGGATTTTTACGTCCAGGCCGAAAAATAAAATCCCCCAATTCGCCAGCCCGCCGGGACTCTCCTTTGGCTATCGATACCAACTCCCAACAAACATCATCCACACATTCATTCAAAGCCGCTTCCACTGCGGACAACTGGCCACGTCCGCCGTCAATAAGCACCAGATCCGGCCATGGCGGCCCGGATTCAACTCTGCGTTTAGCCCATGCCGACAAAGCCGCATAATCATCTCCGGTTCCTTCCAGTTCCGAAAACGCATACAAACGAGATGCCTCCGGGCTCCGCCGTCCTTCTTCGAACACAACTTGCCCAACCCGCATATTCGTGCCTGACAAATGCGATGCATCCACACACTCAATGCGTACTGGTTCCTCGGGTAATCGCAGCACTTTCTGTAACCGTGCAGCAATGGTATCTTTTCGCTCACGCGCCTGCGCTCCGACACTCCGGGCCAATCCAACCAAGTGTTTTTCTTTAGTCGTTTGCGGCAAGGCAATACGGACCGATCCTACCCCACGGTCGGCCAACACCTCGGACAACGGCGAATCATCAAACTCGTAGGGTGCTATAATCAATGAGGGAATAAATCGTCCCGGCCCATAGAACTGGGAAATAAAACTCTCGACCACCTCCGGCCCTTCATCCAACGTCAGCCCAGGCCAGAAAAATTGTTTCTCATCAAGTAACCTCCCTTGCCGCACAAACAGCAAACCAAGTCCAAGGCCCTGTTCATTCTGAACCAACCCGATAACATCTCGATCACGATTGTCATGAATGACGGCAATCTGTCCTTCTACGGTCTTTTTCACCGCACGTATCTGATCACGAAACACCACAGCTTTTTCGAACTCCATATCCTTTGAAGCTACTTTCATCTGACGAGTCAGGGAATCCACCAGCTCCATACTGCGACCAGAAAGCAACATTTCAATGCGCTGAACCATATCATTATATAAATAACGATCCACTTCCTTGACGCACGGCGCCCAACATTGATGGATGTCATGATAGAGACAGGGACGAATCCGATTTTTGAACGCCGTATCCGTACATTTACGCAAAGGGAAAACCTTGCCAAGCAACTTCCACACGGTTCTGGCAGCAGTAGATGAAGTGAATGGTCCAAAATAAACGGAGCCGTCACGAACAACTTTACGAGTAATAGACAACCGTGGGAACGCAGACTGCTTGTCCAGCTTAAACAAAGCGTACTGCTTGTCGTCCTTGAGCACTATATTATAGCGGGGTCGGTGCTTCTTGATCAGCCCGGACTCCAAAAGCAGAGCTTCCTTCTCCGTGCTCGTCAGCAAAATGTCCACCTTCCGAATATGACTGACAAGGGCAATGGTCTTCGGTGTATGATTCGCACTCGCTCGAAAATACGAGGACAACCGCTTGCGCAGACTCTTGGCCTTGCCAACATACAAGATACGCCCTCGGTCATTCTTCATCAAATAGACCCCGGGTGTATCTGGATAATCAGCGGACAAAAATTTGAACTTTGTATCCATGGCAGTGTTGCTTTTTTTCGACACATTCTCTCCAGATTCAAAGCATACTGTATTTTTCAGGACAAATCATCTTTTCATATTGAACATTTAAATACTTGAAATATAACTATTTATAACGAAAATACACAGACAAGAGTTCAATTTTTTGAACGGTAAAAAATTTTATACTTTTTACATTTATTTCACCGAAACCCCTTGCAAAAGCCTAAGCCATACGGTAAACAAAAAAACAGTTTAGGCGTTTACTTGGTTTGAATTGCAAAAAAAGGAAGATTTATTATGAAACGTTTGACTCTGCTTGCAGTCGCCCTGACCATGGTCTTGGGCATGGCTGCTACCTCTTTCGCAGCTCCCGAAGTTACCATTTCTGGTAACGTTCTGGTCAACGCTGTTTGGCGTGCCAACTGGGATTTCGCTGATGGTAACGATGGTCGTCAGGCCAACAGCCGCGCCATGGACATCCGTGAGCGTGCTGACCTGTACTTCACTGTTACTGCCAATGAAAACCTGAAAGCCGTTCTTGGCTTCCGTTCCGTTCGCGGCGACTGGGGTCAGGCTGGCATGGTTGCTGACCAGTCCGGTGGTGGCGCAGCTAACACTATCGACCTGCGTGATGCATACATCGATTTCAACTGGCCCGGCACTTCCGTTAACGTGAAAGCCGGTCTCATGCCTGTTGGTCTGCCCGCCGCTGTCGGTGGCGCTAGCATGGTCCACAACGCTCGCACCACTGGTGTGATGGTTAGCTCCCCGATCACTGACAACGTCAGCGTTCTCGGTGGCTGGGTTCGCGCTGCTGATGGCAACGCCGATTCCCGCATTGACGCTACCAACGATTCCGCTATTGACGGTTTCATCTTGGCTCTGCCCCTGAACTTCGAAGGCATCGCTATGGCTCCGTACGTCATGTACGCTCCCATGGGCCAGAATGCTGGTGGCACTTCTAACGCAGTTGTTGGCCTGACCAACCGCGCCCTCACCGTTGCCCCTGGCGTCTACCCCGACAATGCAATCAATAACGCTTACTGGCTCGGTACTGATTTCACCATGTCCATGTTTGATCCTTTCGTAGTTCGTGCTGACCTGAACTACGGTCACGTTGATGGCGACAGAGACCTGTACGACCGTACCGGTTGGTTGTTCGACATCGCTTTGGACTACACTGGCTTCGATTTCATGAACCTGTCCCTGACCTACGCCTACACCACTGGTGAAGACGATGACAACACCAACGGTTCCGAGCGTATGCCTGTTCTCATCAACGACTGGGCTATCGGTTCCTTCTGGTTCGGCGGTGGCTTGATCACCGGTGACGATCTGGACAGCGACTCCGACAACATCGGCTTCCACGCCGTTGCTTTGTCCGCTACCGGCATCCAGTCCTTCGCTGAAGGCCTGACTCACGATGCTCACATCGTGTACGCCAAGGGTACCAACGACACCAACGCTGGTGGCATGGTCTACGGCGCTTCCTTGACCGAAGACGACACCATGTGGGAACTCGACTTCAACACCATGTACAAGATCTACGACGAACTGACCCTGTACAATGGTCTTGGTTACGTCAATCTGGACCTCGACGAAGACGCTTGGGGCGCTAACAGCGACGGCGGCGACGCTTGGAAGTTCCAGATTGGTATGGTTTACCAGTTCTAATTTGATTAGAACTTAAGCTGAAAAGCTTAATTGCCAAGTAACGCCAGAGGGCCGGGGAGTGCAAACCCCGGCCCTCTTTTATTGTTTTATGTCGTCACAGCTGTGCTCAAAAACACGCAAAAACACTGAGACAATAAGATGATTATCAACAGCGATGCTCGACTTTTGGTTTTGCCTCGGATATATAATTCCTCCTTGGACAACAACATACCACATTGAATTGAGGTCATCATGCCTTGCAGAGCATTGAAATATTCGACCAGCGACGATTGGACCGCCATCCGTGAATGGCTCGATCAGCGCAAAGACCCTGACACCAAGGTCGACACCCTGGTGCGAGACATTCTGAACAACGTCAAGAATCGCGGCGATGAAGCGCTTGTAGAATACACCCGAAAATTCGACTGCGAATCGCTTGAAGTCTCACAGATACGTATCCCGATTGACGTCATTAAAGCGGCACTGTCGAACATCCCCGAATCCGATGTCGCCATTCTTGAAGAAGCCATTGATCGCGTACGTACCTTTCATACCAACCAAAAAGAAAAATCTTGGTGGACCACCGACGAAGACGGCACCATTCTCGGCCAGATGGTTCGCCCCATTGATCGTGTCGGCCTATACGTCCCCGGCGGTCAGGGCGGTGAGACCCCACTTATTTCCAGCCTCATTATGAACGCTGTCCCGGCTCAGGTTGCTGGCGTCAACTCCATTGCCGTCACTTCGCCTCCGCGCAAAGACGGCACCCTGAATCCACATATTTTGGCAACCGCTGCCCTACTCGGTCTGGACGAAGTCTATCTGGCTGGTTCTGCATGGGCCATTGGAGCTCTTGTCTATGGTACAAACACCATTGCACCGTGCGACATGTTGGCCGGTCCCGGAAATATATTCGTTGCCACTGCTAAATCCCAACTTATCGGACATGTGGGCATTGACATGGTCGCCGGTCCCAGTGAAATCGCCATCCTTGCAGACGAGTCCGCGACTCCAGCATGGTTGGCCGCTGATATGCTTTCCCAAGCTGAACACGATCCGTTGGCCGCATCCATTCTCGTCACCCCGGACACGGAACTGGCCGCAAAAGTTAGAGACGAATTAATTACCCAATGCGCGGAGTTGCCTCGTGGTGAAATCGCGGCTAAATCCCTTGAAGACTGGGGTGCCATCGTCACTGTACCGGACCTCAAAACCGGTGCGGAATTTATCAACCTACTGGCTGCCGAACACCTTGAACTGGCCATTGCCGATCCATGGACCATGCTTGGTTCCATACGACATGCCGGAGCCATCTTCATGGGACATAACTCGCCCGAACCCGTGGGCGACTATTTTGCAGGCCCCAACCACGTACTGCCGACCCTTCGCACAGTCCGCTTCTCGTCGGCTTTATCTGTTCAGAATTTTTGCAAGAAATCCAGTGTGATTGCGACCAGTCCAAACTTTGTTGCCGAACACGGTGACAAAATAGCCCGACTGGCACGTCTGGAAGGATTGGAAGCCCACGCCCGTAGCGTGGAAAAACGAACCAAGTAATATTACATTAATAGAGAGGGAAGACTCATGGCCGGCGTTCTGGAAACTAACATCACCGAATATCCGCTCATTTCCAAGGGTAAAGTGCGCGACATCTATGAAATTGATGACGACACTCTGCTCCTCGTAACCACGGACCGCCTCTCCGCGTTCGATGTGGTCATGCCTGATCCCATCGAAGACAAGGGCAAGGTCCTCAACCAGATCACTTTATTCTGGATGAAAATGATGGAAGACCTTGTGCCTAACCATATCATCGCCACCAATGTGGATGACTATCCTGAATCGCTGCACAAATATAAAGCGGAACTTCAGGACCGCAGTGTGCTTGCCAAGAAAGCTAAGCCTCTGCCCATCGAATGCATCGTACGCGGTTTCATCACTGGTTCCGGTTGGAAAGATTACCAGAAAAACGGTGAAGTCTGCGGACACAAGCTGCCAGAAAACCTGAAAGAATCCGAAATGCTTGAAAAGGCGTTGTTCACCCCGTCCACCAAAGCTGATCTCGGTGACCATGATGAAAACATCACGCTAGATCAGGCTGCCGCTCTGCTCGGTGAAGAGATGATGCGCAAGGTGGAAAAGCTCACACTGGACATTTACACGCGCGCTCGCGATTATGCCAAGGAACGCGGCATTCTCATTGCCGATACCAAATTCGAATTCGGCACCATTGATGGTGAGTTGATCTTCATCGACGAAGCCCTGACCCCTGATTCTTCTCGCTTCTGGCCAGAAGAAGGGTATGAGCCCGGCAAATCACAACCAAGTTTTGACAAGCAATACTTCCGCGATTGGTTGGAAGAAATCGGATTCAACAAGCAGCCCCCGGCACCAAGCATCCCGGCGGAGATCGCTGCGCAGACTCGTGCCAATTATCTGGAAGCATACAAACTGCTGACAGGTGAAGACCTCGAAGTATAGGAGGCTCCCATGCCTGAATGGTTGCAACTCGTAGGCCTTGTTATTCTTGGCCTTGTTGTCGGACGAATGGTCCGTGGCAAGTTCGGCGGTGGCGGTTGAGGCCCCTCAAGTGATAAATGCGGCTGGACGCCGCCTGAAAAAGATGATCAAGATAAATAGATAACCGTAGGGGATGCCGTCCCGACTTGACAGGTACGGCAAATACAACTATTAATCCTCTCTTGCCTTGCCCTCCTCCAATTTGTGGAGCAGGGCCAATGACCAAAAGGAGTAATAATAATGGCTAACAACTACGAGACGCTCGTGCTTCTCTCCCCGGAGTTGGCTGAGGAAAACAGGAAAGAAATCCTGGAAAACCTCACCACCATCGTGGACCGTGAAGGCGGCAAAATGGTTGAGACCGATGATTGGGGCATGCGCCAGCTGGCCTACCCCGTCGAAAAGCAGACCCGTGGATACTACGTTCGCCTTGTGTACGCCGCTCCCGGCGCACTGGTTGCCGAACTGGAACGCAACATCCGCATCACCGACGGCGTCTTCAAGTTCATGACCGTCAAACTGGCTGCCTAGGAGGTTTCACCATGGCATTTCGCAAAAAATTCACACCGAGGAAGAAGTTCTGCCGCTTTTGCGCGGACAAGGAACTGCCTCTGGATTACAAGCGCCCTGATATCCTTCGTGACTTCGTGACTGAGCGTGGCAAGATCATTGCCCGCCGCATCACTGGCACCTGTGCAAAGCACCAGCGTCGCCTGACCAACGAAATCAAGCGCGCCCGTCAGATGGCTCTCCTGTTCTACACCACCGTTCACAGCACTGATGTGAAAAAGCGTAGCTCCATGTAGGAGGGAGGACTTATGAAACTTATTTTACGCGCTGACGTCGACTCTTTGGGTCGACTCGGAGACATCGTTACCGTCAAGAATGGCTATGGCCGCAACTACCTGATTCCTCAGGGCCTTGCAAAGCCTGCCACCAAAGCAAACCTCAAAGCTTTCGAACTCGAACGTCGTAAGCTGCAGGAAAATGCTGATTCCCTTCGTGCACAGGCTCAAGGCCTGGCCGATAAAATCGCCGCCACTCCGGTTTCTATCGCAGTGCGTGTTGGCGATGGCGACAAGCTGTACGGCTCTGTCACCACCTCCAACATCGGCGAAGCCATGGAAGAAGCCGGCATCGACATTGATCGCCGTAAAATCCTGCTTCCCGAGCCCATCCGTGCTCTGGGTGAGTACGACATCGAAATCCGGCTGCACCCCGATGTGCGCGGCGAGCTGAAGCTCACCGTCGCTCGTCACGGTCGCCCCATCGAAGACATCGAAGAAGTGGCTGAGGCCGTCGAGGAATCCATAGAGAATGCCGAAGACGCCGAAACCACAGAGGCCTAAATCAGGCCGATACGAGGTTAATCCGGAAGAGGCCTTAGATAGGGCCTCTTCCGATCTCGTACGCAAAGTCCCCCCGAACTCCCTTGATGCAGAGCAAGCCGTTCTCGGCGGCGTATTTCAATCTGAGCACATGTTCCATCAACTGGTGGATGTGATCACTGCCGACGACTTCTATTCACCGGCTCACAGGGATATTTTCAAAGCATTTACGCAGCTATATGACAGCCACAAGCCCATTGATGTGGTCACTGTTGCCAACCAGCTTGAACAGGACGGCACCCTCGATACCGTCGGCGGTCCTGTCTACCTTGCTGAGCTTTCCGATTCTGTCATCAGTGCGAGCAACGCGCTCTACCATGGCCAAATCGTACGCGACAAATGTATTCTGCGTCGCCTTATCGACATTTCAAGCGGTATTATTTCCAACTGCTTTTCTTCCCGCGATGTTAACGAAGTCCTTGACGAATCCGAAAAGGAAATCTTCAAGATCGCACAGAGCAAGGAAATGCGTGGCATGATGCCAAGCAACCAGCTCATCACTAAAGTTTTTGAAGAGTTGGAAGCAAAGTTCAACAACAAATCTGCCGTCACGGGCATCCAAACCCACTACACCGAATTCGATAGCATGACAGCCGGGTTGCAAAACTCGGACTTGATCATCATAGCGGGTCGCCCATCCATGGGTAAGACGGCCTTTGCACTGAACGTGGCACTGCGATCTGCAGCCCGTTCTGAATGCCCTACTGCCATCTTCTCTCTTGAAATGAGCATGGAACAGCTCATGACTCGTCTATTGGCCGTGCAAAGTAAGGTACATTTAAGCAACCTGCGTACTGGTTTTCTGCAAGATGAAGACTGGCTTGCCTTGCAAGAAGCAGCGGATGTCATTACAAACGCCCCGATTTTCATCGACGACACACCAGCTCTTTCTACCTTAGAACTTCAGGCCCGTTGCCGTCGTCTCAAGGCAGAGCACAACCTCGGACTGGTCGTGGTCGACTATCTCCAGCTTATGCGTTCCAGCGCACGCCCAGATTCTCGTGAGCAGGAAATCTCTGATATTTCACGCCACTTGAAGGCTCTGGCCAAAGAGTTGAACGTCCCGGTTATTGCCCTCTCTCAGCTCAACCGTAAAGTTGAAGAACGGACAGACAAACGTCCCATGATGTCTGACCTCCGTGAATCTGGGGCTATTGAACAGGACGCTGATATCATTATTTTTCTCTACCGTGATGCCGCATACAACAAGAGCGAGGATAACCCGCTCAAGAACCACTGCGAAATCATCATCGGCAAACAACGTAACGGCCCCACCGGCCGCTGCGAGCTCTTTTTCCAAAAAGAGTTCACCGCTTTCGAGAACATGGACGCTACAGTATATCCGTCCGAACTTCCCGAAGGATTTCACGAAGATAACAACTAATCTCAAACACAAGCGAACGCCATGTATTTCGACTCAGTAGAGGCAATGGACCGCGCCGAACTGGAACAACTCCAGGTCGAACGCCTCAAAAAGACCATTGAGAATGCCAAAAAGTCACCGTTTTATTCGGAACGTCTGGCCGACTTCAATGTCAATGACATTCGCACAGCAGATGATATCACCAAGCTGCCCTTCACCACCAAGAATGATCTTCGCAGCCAATATCCGCACGGTCTGCTGACCAAACCGTTAGAAGACTTTGTACGCATGCATGCGTCTTCCGGTACCACTGGTACACCTACCGCAATTTTCTATACTCAAAAGGATCTGGATACATGGGCCGAGCTCATGGCTCGTTCCATGTACGCTTGTGGTTGCCGCAAATCCGACACGCTCCAAAACATGTCCGGGTACGGTCTGTTCACGGGCGGACTCGGTATCCACTACGGTTCCGAACGACTGGGCATGATTACAATCCCATCTGGTGCAGGTAACACCAAGCGCCAAATCAAGCTCATTCGTGATCACAATGTTTCCGTACTACACATCATCCCGTCCTTTGCCCTATACTTTGCTCAACAAGTTCAGGAAGCAGGCTTCAAGACGGAAGATATGCCGTGGCGCATCGCCCTTATCGGTGCTGAACCGCATACGGAAGAAGCCCGCGCCAAAATTGAAGAAATGATGAACATCAAGGCATACAATTCCTACGGCCTTTCCGAAATGAACGGCCCCGGCGTTGCCTTTGAATGTATTCACCAGACCGGCATGCACCTTTGGGAAGACGCCTATATTGCCGAAATCATCGATCCCAAAACCGGCGAACATGTTGCCGAAGGTGAAATCGGTGAATTGGTCATGACCACCATCAGACGCGAAGGTATGCCTATCATTCGCTACCGGACTCGCGACCTGACCCGCTTCATTCCGGGCCAATGCGAGTGCGGCCGCACGCATCGTCGAATCGACCGTATTACAGGTCGTGCCGATGACATGATGATTTTGAAAGGCGTCAATATTTATCCCATGCAAATTGAGCAATGCCTCATGTCCATGCCCGAGGTTGGTCAGAACTACCTTATCGAACTAGTTCGCGAAGGCGTGTCCGATCACATGACGGTCAAGGTCGAAATCAAGGAAGAATTCTTTGTAGAAGATATGCGCGTCTTGCAAGGATTGCAGAAAAAAATCGCCAAAACTTTATGCAGCGAAATCCTGCTCACCCCACGCGTTGAATTATGCCAGCACGACTCCATTCCAAAAACGGAAGGCAAGGCTGTGCGAGTCATCGATACACGCGACGAGGACTAATCCATTATGGAATATGTCTGGGCTATTTTCCTCATACTCGGTCTAATCTTTTCGCAGGTGCTGCAACTGTTCAGCCTGCCTGCCAATTGGATCGCCATCGCTCTGGTGTCACTGTGGAAATATATCTACCCGGATTCCATGACATGGGATTTCGTCATCATCATTTCAGTAGTGGCAGCCGTAGCCGAAGCATTGGAATTTTTCCTCCAGGCCCGATACGCCGGTAAATACGGTGCATCAACCCGAGGCAATATTGGCGGCATTGTCGGTGCCGTTGCCGGTGCAATATTTGGCGCACCATTCTTTCTCGGACTAGGTGCTCTCATTGGCGCACTGAGTGGAGCCTACCTGGGCTGTCTGATCGCCGAAATGCCCGGCCGCTCTCGTCCGGAAGCACTCATGGCCGCCAAAGGCGCCTTTGTTGGCAAAGCACTGGGCTTTACGGTCAAAACGGCCATAGGAGCCACGATAGTGGTCATCTCCATTCCCAGGATTTGGCCATAAGCCATACTCAATTACATAAAAAAGGGCTGGCTCTCATATGAGGGCCAGCCCTTTTTCATGACTCATCAAGCACACCGGACAAACGCTCTGCGGCGAGGTCATACCCATATCTGATCAACGGTGCCGCTTTATCAAAATCGAGAATCATGCATAAATTTCTCGGAACTTCTAGGACATGATCAGGAGGATACGCGGCAATCTTTTGTCGAGCGATAGTCCCTTGCATGGCATCAAAAGATTGCAAAACAATATTACGCGTCTTCATACCATTTTTTAGATGCGGTAACGAAGATTTGATCTTGCCCGTAAAATCGGAAATGGCATTGCCCAACATGGAGCTTTCGCCCTCTTCCTTACCAGACAAAGAAAGCCCTTCCTTGGGTTTTCCACACAGATTCACGGCAATGGTAATATCTGTATGATCACTAAAAGTAGGGGCAATGGGGACTGGATTGAGAATACCCCCATCGATAAGATCAACACCATGGAACTTAAACGGCGTGAAAAACAGGGGTAAAGAAATAGATGCACGAATGGCGTCAAAAAGAGGGCCTTCATCTATCCACACTTCTTTCGCCGAATCGATATCCGTGGCCACAGCTGTGAACGGAATATCCATTTCCTCAATCAACTTCTCACCAACCAACGCCTTAAGTGTGTCTATAATTTTGTTACCCTTGAAAAGCCCGTTGCTATCAAGTGCAAGATCAAGCAATCCAATCATATTGGTCATGGTAATAGCTCGCACCCACTCTTCAAACTCGTCAAGTTTGCCAATGGCATGAATGCCACCAACCAACGCCCCCATGGAGCAACCGGTTATGGACTTAATTACGTAGCCATTTTCTTCAAGCCAATGAATAATTCCAATATGAGCAATTCCACGAGCACCACCACTGCCAAGGACGAGAGAAACTGTTTTTTTTCGTACCATGTCACACTATTTCCTTGATAGAACTCAACAAGAACCTTTATCTACCGTCACCGCTTTGAAAAGGTCAATAACAGACAGGTCTTCATGTAACAATTTGACTTGCACAGCGAGGACTTTTAAGCGAACGTGGTGGCCGTTGAAGCGGCCCAGATTGATCAACCAAAAACAGTATACCGGATGGACCAATGACTGCCGACCTTTTTCCTACTTATCGTGGACACATGGAATACTTCTGCCTTGGCTGCGGCAAGCGATTCCCCACCGATGAACTGCATTACACATGCCCCGAATGCGGCGGCGTGTTCCTGCTCGACAACCTGCTTTTCGATGATCTGAAAAAAAGATCGGGCAAGCAGTGGAGAGAAATTTTCGACAGTCGTGCCGCTTCCAAGAAAACTGCCTTGCGCGGAATTTTCCGTTTCTATGAGCTCATGGCCCCGGTACTTGAAGAGGAAGACATCGTCTATCTAGGCGAAGGCAACACCCCTGTTATCGAATCCAGCCCGGGCCTGAATCAAACAACCGGAATGACTACCGCATACAAGAACGACGGCCAGAACCCATCTGCATCCTTCAAGGATCGCGGCATGGCATGCGGCTTTTCCTATCTCCGTTCACTCATCCGGCAGAATGCTTGGGACCAGATTCTCACGGTCTGTGCGTCCACAGGTGACACTTCGGCAGCGGCGGCTCTATATGCCTCCTATGTCGGCGGAGCCATCAAATCCGTGGTTATCCTGCCGCACGGCAAAGTGACCCCGGCACAGCTTGCCCAACCGCTCGGTTCCGGCGCAGTGGTATTAGAGGTCCCCGGCGTTTTTGACGACTGCATGAAAGTAGTCGAACATCTGGCCGACAATTACCGTGTGGCCCTGCTCAACTCCAAAAACGCATGGCGCATCCTGGGCCAGGAATCCTATGCTTTCGAATGCGCCCAGTGGTTCGATTGGGACATGAAAAACAAATGCATTTTCGTCCCCATCGGCAATGCAGGCAATATAACCGCCATCATGGCCGGCTTCCTCAAGCTATATGAATTGGAAATCATCGCCGACCTGCCACGAATTTTCGGTGTCCAGTCCCATCACGCAGATCCGGTCTACCGTTACTACGCAGTGGATGATCCCAAAGAAAGACAGTACGAGCCAGTGACCGTAGCCGCATCCGTGGCCCAGGCTGCCATGATCGGCAACCCGGTTTCCTTCCCCCGTGTAAAATATTTCGCCGAAAAATTCGAAGCTATTGGTGGCGAAGACTCCTTCCAAGTCCTTCAGGTCACGGAACAGCAAATCATGGATTCCATGATCCAGGCCAACATGCATGGACACATCGCATGCACACAAGGCGGCGAATCATTTGCCGGAGCAAAGCGCGCCTTGGAATTGGGCCTGGTTACGCCTGAAGAGCTCTGTATTCTCGATTCTACAGCCCACCAACTCAAGTTCGTGGACTTCCAAAATATGTACTTCGACAACAGTTTCCCCCCCGAATTTGAAATTACCCCCGACATGACTCTGGCAAACACGCCAGAACTGGTCATTTCCCCAGAGGAAAAAAGCGCTCTTTCTCCCGAGGAATACACCCGCACCACTGCGAACAAAGTGGTAGCAAAACTCGGTCTGGAAAAGAAATAGTTGGGGACGATGGTGGCGAAAAAACAACGGGCTGACCAACTGCTCGCCATATCTGGTGCGGTAGAAAGCAGAGAAAGAGCCAAACGACTTATCATGGCCGGGAAAATCCATTATATGGACCGAGGGCAAAAGATTCCCGTAAACAAACCCGGACAACAGTTCTTCCCTGATACGGAATTCGTTGTCCCGGACGACTCTCGTTTTGTCTCACGTGGTGCCTATAAGCTACTGACTGCTATTGAAGAATTTTCCATCGATTTCACAGATAAAATTGCTTTAGATGCAGGAGCGTCAACTGGCGGTTTTACCGACTGCATGCTTCAGCACGGCGCGATACGGGTCTACGCTGTCGATGTCGGCTATGGTCAGTTGCACGAAAAACTTAGGCAGGATGATCGGGTCATCAACATGGAACGGACTAACGTCCGCCATGCCGAGCCAGACCTTATCTCCGAGTCTGTGGATGTCATTGTAGCCGATGTATCTTTCATTTCACTGACAAAAATTCTTCCGGCCTGCTGCCAATTCCTCAAGAATGACGGAGAACTTGTCGTACTCATCAAGCCTCAGTTCGAAGTCGGCCCCGGCCAGACTGATAAAGGCGTGGTCCGAGATGAAAGTTTACGTCAAGAGACAGTAGATATGGTCACCGGATTCTGCGAAAACGAACTGGGCCTGACAATCAAGGGCGTCGTCCCCTCAAAAATCCTCGGCCCCAAAGGCAACCAAGAATATATGGCCTACATGGCCAAAGCATAAATTCATGATCCAAGGGCTTATTTACTCGTTGATTTCTGCAACGGCGTTTGCAGCCTTGCCGATTTTGGTCAAACTCGGCTACGCGGCGGGCATGACTGGAACGGTTATGATGCAATATCGCTTTTCATACGCAGTTCTCTTCCTGCTTGTGTTCATGCTGATCAAAGACCGGTCTCTCTTCAGAATCTCCAGAAAAAGTTTGGCCAAATGTGCTTTTATAGGCATCATTATTTATTGGACTCAGACAACCTGTTTTGTTCGAGCGCTGGCTACCATTCCGGCTTCAACAACTTCTCTAATCCTGTACGGCTATCCCGTAGTAGTTACCCTGGCCTCTGTCATATTCCTGAAATTACGACTGAACAAACTTATCGTCTTTTCACTTTGCTTGGTTATGGCTGGATGCTGTCTCGTCTTTTTCGATGCATTTCTACGCGAAGTTGACCTTATCGGGCTTGCTTACGCATTTGGCGCAATGGCCATTTTCTCCGCATATCTTGTCCTAAGCCAAGTGCTTCTCAAAGGTCTCAAGCCGTTGACTGCCACTTTTTATGTTATGCTCTTTGCCGCCATAGTCTTCACCTTGTCCGGCGATTTTATGGCATGGTTCCACACCTCTGGCGAACAAATGCTTATCGGTCTTGCTCTTGGATTATTTCCGGGCGTGTTGGCTGTCACTCTTCTGTATCAAGCCATTGAAAGAATCGGCTGTGCTTATGCCAGTATTTTTTCTTCCGTTGAACCAGTGATCACATTGGCGGGAGCTGCCGTTCTCCTCGGCGAACATGTCGTCGTGTTGCAATTAGCCGGCATGGCCATGATCCTTATAGGCATCATCGTCCCCAATCTCCGATTCGGCCAACCAACTCAAAAATAATTCCTATCACGAACTCTTTTCCGTTTTTTCTTCCGCATCTGCCATTTCACTAAAAAAAGCTAACACCCCGGCAGGAAGTGTCACGTCTCCCTGAAATCGAACACCTAGCCCTTGAAGAGGACCAGCCTCACAACGGGTCATAAATTCGCCCGTAAACGAATACGGCTTCTGACCGTCCATTGTCTGAAAGGTTCCGGCAACCGGGGCCTTATCATTCAACTCCAATATGGAGGCATCAGCCAGAACGATACAACACCCACCCGGACTAATGTCCGAGATATGCCCACCATACACATCTTCATCAATGGACACCGTGGCAGGGAAATGGCACGTCATCCGGTCCTCTTGCCGAAGATTATGTTCAACAAACTCAGTGGGATACGATAAAAAAACCAAAGACACAGGTGCTGCCTGATAGAAAATAACATCCACACTGAATCCAACAATTCTACCAGCTCCCAAATATCTCACCTGCAAATGAGTCCCTTTGGCAAGACGCTCTCTTATACCAGGCATCATTGGCACTTTCAGAAGAATAAATTCCCCTTTGGACTGCCCTACATACCGACAATTCATACGCTCCTTGTCCGCATATTCAACGATAATCCGGGAACCGGATTCAATATGCATAAATCCTCCCAATTAGGCTTCTCGCTTATCCATATATCGTCCCAATAACTTCAAATGAGCTTTTTCTTCCCGAGCTAAAGTTTGCAATACGGCTTCAGTTTGCGACTCGGCAGCCCTCCGTGCACATCGCAAATAGTAATCCAGAGCCTGCGCTTCAATCATGGTCGCCAATTGCAGGATCCCTTCTTCGTCGTCAAAGGCGGCAGGATGATGAGCCAGGAACTCGCTGATCTCCACACCTCCCTCCGCAGCCAGACCGATTGATGTAAAAGCCGTTTTCTCAAACATGTCACGGTCCATCTCACGGCCGACAATCTTGCAGTAGAGAGTAAATAATGTATCTTTATGTCGATCTTCGAACCCAGCCAATTCCATGAACAATTCAATTCGTTCAAGGGTTTCCGCCATATCTGCTCGCTCCACATAGAAACGTTGCAGATTACTCTCCATGGCGTACGCCTTGAGCACGACCTCGGCTGGAGTTTCTGTCCCAGTAAACTCAATCAGCCCAAGTTCCATTGGGCCAAAAGCGATCTCTCCATTCCAACCGGCCATGCCGCCCACGAGATTATTCACATCGGAAAAGCCCTGTCCTTCCAATAATGCCGAAGCGGCCATACTCCGGCCGCCCGATCGGCAGTAGGCTAAGACAGGTTTCTCTTTGTCAATTTCATCTATATGATCAATGAGTTCTACCAAAGGGACAAGGCGAGCTCCAGGAATATGCTCATCGGCATATTCCCACTCCTGACGAACATCCAGCAATGTATAGGAGTCAGGCTTACGGCTTCCCATAAAAACTCGAGCGGCGTCTACGGTCATCATATTGATCTGTGCCATATGAATTTTCTCCGATCAAAGCGGTATAAAGTCGAAACTTTTCCAATTGAACAGACAATACGGCAGGAAGACGCATGGCGTCAATATGAGTGGATTTAACGATCAGATCTGGAACATAACGACAATTGCTGTCAGAGAAAGGACAGCAATTATACCATCTCGAACACACCAAGAAAAATCAGATTCCCATGCTCTAGGGGAATCCAACCGACGACAGGCCACAGCCAGCGTTTGATTCCAAGTTTTCTGACCAAGATTACGGACCAAAGCCAATGGAATAATACGCATCCGCACACTCAGGCCGGACCCAAGACATCGCCGCGACGCCACTTCCTTGACGTTGGCGAGGGTCTCCAAACAAATAGGCAGAAAATGAATCATTAATGCAAGGGATAAGGCTGAGCGCCAAGCTCGTTCCTGACCAATCACCGGCCGCAAAGCCCAAGACACAGCCAATCCAAGAGAACGCGCAGATGTGGATAACGCTAGTCCTAACCCGAGCAGAAGCAATGCAACCAAACGTGCCCCTAACTGGAGGCCGTCTATCACTATGAACTCCACAGGCACACCGGACACAGCATCCAATGTCATCTTGATTCCCACCCAAAACAGGACAAAAACCAAAAGGCTCCGAATCATCTTGAATCCGACAGACTGCTCTGCCGCCAAAGGCCAGACAATGAAAAATAAAAACAGAATACATACAACCACCGCAATGGCATGGACCTTCCACAGGCATGGACCAAGTACAAGGGCAATAGCCAGCTTCAAGCGCGGATCAAGTTCCCGAATATATGCAGACACACCGGGCATCAATTGTTCCCCGTGTCCCATGACCCAATAACTCGATCAACAGCCCAGGAGTGCGGAGGTCGAACGCCATGCTCCCGAACAGAATCCAGTACGGATTCAGGCGGACCGGTCACAACGAGCTTTCCACTATCAAGAACAGCCAACCCATCCACCAGATCAATGAAACTTTCCAGATCATGAGAAGACACGACCTGTGTCAACCCGGCTTGACGATTTTCACCAATAAGAGAACGCATCTCGCGTACTCCTGGATAATCCAGCCCGCTGAAGGGTTCATCCAGCAGTAAAACATTCGGATCATCCAACAATGCCGCAGCCAGACAAAGCTTGCGCTTCATCCCCCAGGAAAGAGTCTGCACAGGGCACTCCCATGCCGAAAGCAAATTGAACCTGTCGGCCATATACTTGGCCTGAGCAATGGCTTTTTCATCGCGCCTAGCTCCCATGAGCAGATCTTCTTCCACAGTCCCGCCAAGAATTTGCAGATCGGCATCCTGCATGACCAAACGACATATGGCGCGAATGGATTTCTCCGAACCGGGGCTGACACGATCGGCAACGATCAATGAACCTCCAGTCGGGGCATATAATCCGGCCATAAGTGATAGAAGCGTTGACTTCCCGCTTCCATTAGCACCAACCACCCCCAAAAGAGTACCTTTGGGAATATTCATGGAAAGACCGGACAGGACATTCCCACCGGATGGATAGGCAAAAGAGAGTGCGTTCAATGTAATCATGCGGTTCCTCGAACGGTAGATTCAACCATTGCACCAGAAAGTGTCAACGAAATAAAAAAGGCCCCCGCCGAAGCAGGGGCCTGAATATCGTCAAAAAGGATAACTTTAGAAGGCATACCCGACTGAGAGACCGGCTCCCCAAGTACGACCATTCTTGAAATCTGCATCATATGTAGTACCAATAGCATCAGTCATCTTCATACCATGGCGTTCCTTGGTCACGATATACATACCGGACAGGTCGAACGTCAGGTTATTAATTGCGTATCCAGCACCAAGAGTGAACATCTGCCGATCATTCGCAGGCAACAAAGGAGAAGTGTACTCATGTCGAATAGGAGTTTGGTCGTAGACATAACCAGCTCGCAGGGCCAACGCATTGGTAACCAAATACTCTGCACCAAGCTGAAAGCGCCATGTGCTCTTGTAGTTAAACTCTTCTTCAGTATCAGGCAGGGCGAAACCGTCAAAATCAAATTCGATACGGTCAAACTGTTCCCACTGAGTGTACACAATATCAAATTCAAACGTCAGATTTTCAATGGGAGAATATCCCAATCCAGCGGTATAACTGGCAGGGAAATCAGCGGTAAGCGTTGCATTTCCAGAAGAGAGAAGAACGCCAGCTGCATTATGATAAGTAGCCTTACCTTTTCCTACAAAATGAACCGGAGACCGGTAGATAAAACCAAAATTCAAATCATCGGTGATATCGTAGAGCATGGACAAATTGAATGCGAGAGCGGCTGAATCTACATCTACTTTAAATTTTTGACCAACCGGAGAAAGCATTTTCTTAATCATAAAGCCACCCTTAATGAACTCAACGCCACCTGAAAGCGCCAAATCATCAGTCACTTTGTAAGCGACTGTGGGTGTTAATGAATATGTTTCCAGCAGAGCTTCCTGAAGTAAAGTGGCACCGGCCCAATCATCGTCATACTTCGTACCAAGACCAAAACGGGTGTATTCACCCAAACCTATATACAGATCATCATTGACCTGGTGGGTAATGTAGGCATGCGGAACAACATGGTTCACGGAACGAGTGGTTGACTTGTCGCCGTCGATGTAAACATCCGACATCGGATTAATGACCGCTGTCCCGGCATAAACATTGGTGCCTTCCAGCTTGGTCATCTGAGACGGGTTATAAGCGATGACTGAAGCGTCATTACCTGTCGCATAGTTGGCGGTACCCATACCCAGTGCACGGTTACCCCACTCATAAAGAGCAAAACCGCCCGCATGAACAGTCACTGCGGACGCTAAAATACAGAGTACGAAACTACAGAAAAAAATGGCGGATGCACGTTTCATCCTTCCCCCTTGAATCCTGCCGATTCGCATCGACAGCGGTCTTGTTCAATGAGTCCGGCACCCTCCCAGATATGGCAACATGAAAAGCCGCCCCGAATACATTGAAATAGTTATTTTGCACAAACTCCCACGTCTTAACCGACACAAAAAAAAATGTAAAACATTAAAACTATTTCAAACACTTGTTTGATATGTAATTTGAATATGATGGGACATTTTTGCACGGCATGATTCTGGCATTTCTCCATGATGAAAACTTATTCTGGAAATTTATTCCCACGGAGATATCATGCACAATCTGATTCCCACATTGGATATCAAAGAAAAGAGCTTTCACGGCACTCTGGCCGTCGGCGGTCTGGCTGGCATTGTCGAAGGATCCATTCAATACGGACAACTCACCCTCCACACTGTGTTTCCAGGGATGATGTTGACCCTCATCGGGGCCTTTCTAGGCGGATTCACCGGATTCTTCCTCAAAGACCTGTTCAGGACCCTTCGGGGTAGAAAGCCTTATCGAGGTGTCAATAATGACGGATGGACAATGGGGGCATTTCTGGGAACGATGGTGGGAACATTACTTCAAGTGGCAGCCAGCACAGATGGAGCCAATCTAGTGATCGGCTCCATCGTAGGTGCTTATTTCGGAGCTGCGTGTGGTGCCTTTCCTGATGAATTCATCACGCCTATCCTGCTCAGGATGCGCGCAACAAAACACGAACACACGCCCACAAAACGAAGGCAGCTTCTATAGCTGCCCTCTTCAATTACTTCATTTCGACCCAGATCACTGCGCCGAGTTCAAGCTCACGACCTTTGTACGGTTCGTCAGCAGTCGTCAAACCAGCAAAACCCCACCAGCCTTGCCACGGACAGGCAAAAGTAAAAACGCCATTGGAATCAGCAAGGACTTCCTGCGTCACCATACGCTCGTTCGGTGCGGTACGTTTGCCATCTTTATTATAAAATTCAACTTCGACACGAGTAAACGGTGCAGGTTTACCCTTATACATAATAATGCCTTGGAAAACATTTCCGGCATAGTTGCCAAAAGGACGCGTCAAAGGAACGATTTCAGTCTCCAAACCTAAAGGCTTGTTCCATTCCTCTCCTTCACCAAAACCATCGACCACAACCTTGGTGATATGACGAATATAGTTGTTCTCAGCGTCTTCCTTGTACGGAACTGGATCAAAAACGAATGAGTACATTCCAGGGCGCTTGGGTGTGTAGGAGGTTTTCCAACCCGTATGGTCCATAACGCGGGTTTCCTTCAGCGTAGACAGAAGATCCATACGCTTACCGTCATCTATGACCACAAAAAATTCAGCTGGCTTCTCCAGCTCCATACCCTGCAGTTCAAATGGATGGGAAAAAGACAAGGTCAACTCCACATCACGTTTTTGCTGAGTTGTCTCATCCGTATCAGGAATCAACATACCAAAATGAGCGGAAACGGTTGTCGCCCAAAAAACGCAGACCAATGCCAATACGATTCTCTGTAGACTCATCATCATTCCTTACCTGTTTATTGGATACCAGTTTCATTTCTGTGATCGATCGATGTTACTAATACTGAATTTGTAACACGTGTCAAGAACCAAACGTCACAAAGTGACATTTAATGAAACATATCTACTCCGAATCTTGAGCGTTCTTCCAACGACGAGCAAGGGCCACCCCTGACAAATTATGCCACAAACTGAACAACGCTCCAGGCAAAGCGCTGACAGCTCCAAAATGCTTCACCGCCAAAGCAACACCAAGGCCGGAATTCTGCATACCCACCTCAATTGCCAGAGTTCGAGCATCCCGTTTTGAACACCGAGCCAACCGTGCCAGACCATATCCAGCAACAAGCCCTATGCCATTATGTAGAATAACAGCCAAAAGAACGAGAGCCGGGAAAGCGAGTAATGTTTTCTGGTTCAAACCAATAATACAGGCGATAAGCAGTGCAATAACCATGATAGACAAGGAGGGAAAAAACCGCAAAAGCGGCTCCAGTCGTTTACGAAAAATACGACGCAGGATAAGACCGTCCAGCATGGGAAAAACGACAATCCAGAAAACGGATTGCACCATTGACCAAAAATCAATGTGTACCTGTTTATCAAGAAGCAGGTAGATAATAACGGGGGTGAACAATGGAGCCAGACAGGTGGAAGCCAGAGTCAAAGTGACCGACAAAGGGACATTGGCACGGGCCAGATAAGCAATCACGTTTGAAGCGGTTCCACCAGGACATGCTCCTACAACGACCATACCAATGACCGCCTCAGCAGGCAGTCCAAGAATAAAAGAAATACCGACAGCTAACACAGGCATGAGCACATACTGCATGAACACTCCAAGACCGACCAGATGCCACTTGCGCAGGATCTCGCGAAAGTCTCCAAAATCAAGCGTCAACCCCATGCCAAACATAATCACGCCTAAACCAAGAGGGATATGCGGCTTGATCCAAATAAAAGACGGAGGATAAATCAGGGCTATTCCTGACAACAAAACTGTGATGAGAATAAAATATTTTTCTATGAATCTAGGAACGACTTCCAACATCATGGACTGACACCATATCCTTTACAGAGAAGTAAAGCGGGTTGCGACAAAAAGCCAATCGAGCTGGAAGATGTAACTATATGATGAGAAGATGGCTGTGAAGAGTTGACGAACCAGCAGGAACGCTGTAAGTATCCGTTTCCCGAATGAGGGAAGCCGGATGGCGGTTGCGCTGAGAACTCCGTCAGATCCGAAAGGAAGCAGCGGTATTGGTTGCTGCCGGGTGTCCGGTTTCCACTCAAAGGCGCGTTCGATCATGAACGCGCCTTTTTTCATGCGCGATCAACGGCATCCGATCAAACCATGCGCTTTTCCAAGTCCTTAACCAAGACCAAAGCTTTCTTAAAATCATATTCTGCGATGAGTTTCAGCATCCGTACGACATCATCATGCAATTCTCCGGGCCATACAAGCACTTGAACGTCTTTTGCCTTCTTCCGACATACGACAGGGGCCCCTTCGGACAATGGCACCTTGAGAGCCTCCAGCGACGCCAGTAAATCAGCAGCATCAGCGACCTCGCCCACCTGTTTGAGGACAGTCTTGGTGCCTTCTATTTCCTTAATCACTGCAATGCTCTGCATTACCACTGACATATCGTACGAAAACCGCTCCAGCTTTTCTTGCACATCATCAGAGGACTCGTCCAACGCGTGCTCCAAGTCGCTGGACGACTCAAACAACTCCATGGCACCAAGCATCCCAGATGTGCCTTTTACCGAGTGAGCAAGCCCTACAGCCTCCTCAAGTCGCCCTTCAGCTCTCGCCTGCTCGATTTCCTGAGCAGCATCAGAATACTTTTCATCCAATAACAAAAGAAGGTTTTTGTATAACTCCTTGTTGCCCCTCGCTCGTCGCAGTCCAAGTTGAACATCAATACCGTCCATGGAGGCCGGAAGTGAATCGCCAAGTACAGGCTCTTCGGTCAGAGGTAACGGTCGTGACTGATGAACAGATGTCGGCTCAATCCACTGCGCAAGGACCTTAAAAAGATCCTCAGGATCAAAAGGTTTGGCCACATGTCCGTTCATACCCACGGACTGACTCCGTTCAATGTCCTCAACCATGGCGTGGGCCGTCATGGCAATAATCGGCAAATCATTGAACCGATCCTGTTCACGCAGTCGACGAGTCGCCTCGTACCCATCCATAATAGGCATCTGCACATCCATGAGGACAAGATCTACAGGAGTCTTGGCGAGAAAGTCCAAAGCAGCCTGTCCATTGACGGCTTCAAAAACTTTAATTTTTGCAGACGCCAAAATCTCCAAAGCCACCTGACGATTGATTTCATTATCTTCAACAAGCAACACTCTGGCCCCGCCCAAATTGTCCGTAACGCCTTCACGGACCACGGAGTCACTGGTTGTCACCATACCTTTACCGAGGGTTTCAACAACGAGATTAAAGAGAAATGATTGGTTCACAGGCTTAAACAACAACCCCTTAAAACCCATTTCATTGGATTTTTTCACCAACGAAGCATTGCCATACGCTGAAACCATGAACATGGGGGGCTTGGGAGATATGGATTCATCCGACAAAATGGCCCCAGCAGTCTGGATACCGTTCCTCCCAGGCATACGCCAATCAATAACCAAAAGGTTGAACGCCTCTTCTTTGGGGACATTACGCAATATCTCAAGCGCCTCTTCTCCCGAACCGGCAAGAGCGACACGCAGCCCCATGTGCTCCAACATCCCTTTAAGAATAATCTGAGAGGTATCGTTGTCATCCACCACAAGCGCACGCTGTCCTTGCAACTCGCCCGGGAGCAAAGCAGGCTCCTTGTCCCTATGGTAAATCGGAAATGGAATTTCAAACCAGAAAAGGCTGCCCTTGCCGGGCTCACTTTCAACACCAATCTCTCCGCCCATCAAACTGACGAGCTGATTGCACAGATTAAGACCCAATCCAGTCCCGCCATATTTGCGGGTGGTCGAAGCGTCTGCCTGCGTGAATGGTTGAAAAAGTTCATCAATCTGATCTAACTTAATCCCTATGCCATCATCCTTGACGGTAAAACGCAATTTTGCCTGTTCCTGTTTCAACTCCAACGGAACAATAGAAACGACCACAGCCCCTTCGTCCGTAAATTTGACGGCGTTGTTACACAGATTGATAAGAATCTGTGCCAAACGCATGGAGTCACCAACGACAGAATTTGGAACTTTCTTGTCCACGTTAATGAGAAACTCGAGTTTCTTTTCGTTGGCTCTTGGAGAAACAATGGTTGTCAACTGCTCCAACACCTGATCGATCGTAAAACCGACCGACTCCACACTGAGCATGCCCGCTTCAATTTTGGACATATCCAACACATCATTAATAATCCCAAGCAAAGACTTGGCCGAAATATCTATCTTGTTGAGGTAGTCCTTCTGGGTGGCCGACAGATTGGTCATCTTCGTCAGATGCGTCATACCTATAATCGCATTCATGGGAGTACGAATTTCATGACTCATGTTGGCAAGAAATTCACTCTTGGCTCTAGTTGCATCCTCAGCCGCTTCCTTGGCGTCGATAATCGCTTTTTCAGTCTGTTTACGAATATGGATTTCAGACGTCAGAAGCCTATTCGTCTTATTCAACTCATCAGTCCGCAGAATGACACGTTGCTCCATTTCATCATACGCAATTTTGAGTTCAGCCTGAGCTCTCCGTAAATCAGAGATATCCGTAATCATCCCAAACGATCCGTCAAAGGCTCCCTTCATCCCAATCATGGGGCTTGATGAAACAATTGTCCAAACGATATGCCCGTCTTTGTGCATAAGCCGGCGCTCATACTGCGAGGAAAGACCTTGAACCCGCTTTTCCATCTCTTGGTCATGGTGTTCCAGATCATCAGGATGCAACAAATCTGCTATCGGCATACCGTACATTTCCATCTCGATATAACCAAGCATGTCGGCCAAGACCTTATTGACCATGATCAAACGTCTGTCCTTATCGATAACGATTATACCTTCAGTCGTTGTCTCGAAAAGACGCCTGTACTTCTCTTCACTCAATCGCAACAGGTCTTCGCGCGACCGAACCTTTCCAGCCATTTCATTGAACTTGGAAAGAATTGTTCGCATTTCCAGAAGATTTCCTTCTTCCTCGTGTTCCGCATATTCACCAGCAGATATGCTTTCGATTCGGGCAATAAGCAAATCCAATGGTGTTCGTAAATTTTTGTTAAGAATCAATTTAGTAAAAACACCGAGAACAATGGCAACAAATAACAGGGACAAAAGGCTGATCCAAGTGGTTTCATATACCTTATCTTCAAAAATAAGCGGCGTCAGGCCAAGCTGAATATATCCAACTTCGACATCCTCGTAGCTTACGCTTTTCCCCTTGACGATAGTCACCCCTTCCTCAATCTCTCCAAAGGAATAAACCTCGTTCCCACGGTGGTCGACAACGTTGATGAAAACGACAATATCTATTTTGGAAAAGGCGTCACACAAACTGACAACAGACTCTTCTTCCATATGCCAAAGATAGGATTCAAGACTATTGGATAAGTGGGTGAGGGATTCACTGGCCCTTTGCTCAAATTGGGCCTCGGATTTTTCATATAGGACAAAGAAAACAATGGAAGAAATGGCGATGGCAGAGGCTGCAAGGACACAAAAAAGACTCGCAGTCAGATGCTGAACAAGGGATCTGTTCCCTCTATGTCTCGGCCTGGTCAAAAATTTCAATGAGATTTCCTCTATCCTGCCGGACCGCTAAACCAAACAGAAATTATAATAGCTCCATTGTCCCCGGTCTTTTCCACCGAGCAAAACGCCAAAAAAAGAATACCCCTCTGACGCCTCTATCTTTACACTTTCTATAACACTGGCATATTTCAGTCGATTATATTTTCGCCTGTCTGCACAGAGATTTCTCCGAATAGTATAATGGAGTTACGCCATCAGTCCAACGGCGTCAAAGCAAAAAGGCCTACCGAAAATTTCGGTAGGCCTTTGTGTTTGCGTGGCGGAGAGGAGAGGATTCGAACCTCCGGTGGACGTTAGCCCACACACGCTTTCCAGGCGTGCTCCTTAAGCCGGACTCGGACACCTCTCCGCGCTGAGAGGCAGTAACTAACCAATATGATGTGCCTTGGCAAGCAAAAAAACGTTCTAATTTTACTTTTTTACAAAGGGAGTTGCAGACTGCCCCGGAATTCATCCAGGCTCACTGCTCCCAACTCTTCCAAAAGCGATTCCATCTCGTCCGCAAGGGTAAAAGCAAAATCCGGACGAAGGAAATTCGCCGTCCCCACCTGTACAGCATGAGCACCAACAAGAATGAATTCCAACGCATCTTCTGCGGAAGCAATGCCGCCGATACCAACCACCGGAATATCCACAGCTTGAACCACCTGATGGACACACCTCAGGGCCACGGGCTTGATAGCAGGGCCGGAAAGACCGGCTATAACGTTGGCTATGCGCGGTTTGCGATTTCTGATGTCCACAGCCATGCCAGAAAGCGTATTGATCAGCGACAGGGAATCTGCACCGCCATCGGCAGCAGCTCGTGCGCACACGGCAATATCCGTCACATTGGGTGACAGTTTGACCATGACATGTTTATTACCCGCTTGCTTCTTCACCGCTTCTGTCACCCGGCCGATCTGGGCCGGATCCTGACCAAAGGCAATACCGCCTTCCTTAACGTTGGGACAGGAAACATTGACTTCCAAAGCAGCCACACTGTCTTCACCCGCAAGGACTCCCGCCAGTTCGCCGAATTCTTCGGCATCACAGGCATAAAGATTGGCAACCACGGCCACATCTTTCCCTGCCAATACAGGAAGCGCCTTAGTAACAAATTCTTCAACCCCGGGATTCTGAATACCAATAGCGTTGAGCATACCGCATGGAGTCTCCGCTATACGGGGCATAGGATTGCCCTCACGCGGCTTGAGCGACAATCCCTTAGCGACGATACCTCCGAGCTTCTCAAGATCGCCATAAGGTGCAAATTCCACTCCAAAGCCAAAGGTACCGGAAGCGGTCATGACGGGATTCTTGAGATCAAGCCCGCCGAAAGAAACGTTCATATCCATTTGACCAACTCCCTAGAGTTCCACTTTATCGGCCCAGAACACGGGCCCCTTGGTACAGACCTGCACATGATGCCCTTCGCCATCCTTGGTCACACAACCGAGACAGGCCCCTACGCCACAGGCCATACGGTTTTCCAACGATACCTGAGCGCGTGCATCAAACTCGTTCGCAAAACGTTGAACGGTTTTCATGAATGGGGTCGGTCCGCACGAAAGGATCAAACCGCCTTTCTCGGCGTATTCCTGAATCAACCCCTTCATCGTATTGATGATAGCATCCAAATCTTCGGGTTTTTCTTCAATGATACATTGCCCTTCCACTTTGTCGGACAGTGTTTCAAAAGGATAGCACTCAAGAGGCATCCGGTGCGCCAGAAAAAGTTGCAAATTTTCCGGATGCGGATGAGACTCGACATAACCGCGAAAAGGTGCGATGCCGATGCCCCCGGCAAGGAGCAGAGTCGGTGTTTCCGGCTCCATGGCAAAGGAATTGCCAAGTGGTCCCCACATGGCGACCATATCGCCGGGCTGAAGTTGGGCGATGCGACTGGTGCCGCGCCCCACGTTCTGAATGAACAGGGTCACGGATTCACCGTCTGCGGAACAGATGGAAAACGGTCTGCCCCAGAGCAGGTCCAATTCCCAGTCCACCGGACGAATCATAACAAACTGGCCGGGCTTCCACCCGTCCCAATCCGGATATTCAAGCTTCAACTCGAAGAATTCACCCGCAGCTTTTGATTGACCGACCGGGGAAACTTCCAATACCTTTACATTGCGGCAATTCCTCAATGACATAGAGATACCTTATGAGTAAAAAACATTTACCTGAAATTATGGCCCCCGCAGGGGACAAATACTCCTACCTCGCTGGCGTCGCCGCCGGGGCGGACGCTATCTACGTAGGTCTGAAACACTTTTCGGCCCGCATGCAGGCCAAGAACTTCTCTATCAGTGAGCTTGCACAACTGGCAAGCCTCGGCAGAGACAGGGGCACCAAAACCTATGTAGCCATGAACACGCTGGTCAAACCCGGCGATCCCGAATCCGCAGGGCGGCTTATCGACCGTTTGC
Organism: Pseudodesulfovibrio nedwellii; assembly: GCF_027923765.1. Classification (NCBI taxonomy): domain Bacteria; kingdom Pseudomonadati; phylum Thermodesulfobacteriota; class Desulfovibrionia; order Desulfovibrionales; family Desulfovibrionaceae; genus Pseudodesulfovibrio; species Pseudodesulfovibrio nedwellii. The sequence goes on from NZ_AP026709.1 coordinate 1,153,983, forward strand.
AGCGAACCGTCAAGCCCTATGCTCTCATTGTACAGGATCTGGCGATGCTGACTCTGGCTAAACAAGCTGGATTCACCGGAGAACTTCATCTCTCCACTTTGGCGAACATCAGTCATCCGACAGGACTCGCTATTGCCAAAAAACTTGGGGCATCCCGCGTGGTCATACCTCGCGAACTCAATCTTGACGAAGTCAAACTCATGGCCGACGCATGCCCGAAAGACCTCGATCTGGAAATTTTTGTTCACGGCGCACTCTGCCACTGTGTGTCGGGTCGTTGCTACTGGTCCAGTTATCTGGGCGGTAAATCCGGCCTTCGCGGTCGCTGTGTCCAACCGTGCAGACGTCTTTACACTCAAAACAAACAATACCCGGAACGTCTTTTTTCCTGTTCCGACCTCTCTCTTGATGTATTGACTAAGCCTCTGCTCTCCATGCCCAAGGTTGCGGCCTGGAAAATCGAAGGCCGTAAAAAAGGCCCCCATTACGTCTTTTACACCGTCAAGGCGTACCAAATGCTTCGCGATAATCCCAACGACGCAAAAATCAAGAAAGCAGCTCAAGACCTCCTTGATCAGGCACTCGGCCGACCGACGAGTCACTCCACTTTCTTGCCGCAACGTCCCTTCCAACCGGTTCAACCCAAGGAACAGACCAGTTCCGGCAGGCTCATCGGTGAAATTAAACGCGACCAGAAAAAACCCTTTTTCCAGCCTCGTGAAGTACTCAATCCCGGCGATCTTATTCGAATTGGATATGAAGACCAACCAGGCCATCGTACCATCCCCATTCGTCGTCGTGTACCAAAACGCGGCCGCATGGATATTCCCTTTTCCAAACAGCAGAAAGGACCAGCCCTGCCCACCGGCACCAAGGTCTTTCTAGTTGATAGACGTGAGCCTGAACTGACAAAACTCATCAAGGGACTGAGCAACGAACTCGACCTGTTCCCGGCCCCCGAGTCCAAGGAATCCCGTTTCACGCCCACATGGCCCAAAGCCGCAGCACGCAGCAAAACACGGAACCGGGCTGAATCCATCAACCTGTTCCGTCAACCACCGCGTGGTCGTATTTATGACAAGACTGCATTTTGGTTGGAAAAAGCCACCATCAGCAAAGTGCCACAGTCATCTGTAATTCGTGCACAGTGGTGGCTGCCTCCTGTCATCTGGCCGGACGAAGACAAGAAATACCGCTCCCTGATTAAAGAAGCGGTCAAAAAAGGCGCACGTGAATTCGTGTTAAACGCCCCCTGGCAGGCTGGATATTTCGAAGACCGTAAAAACACCAAACTGGTGGCTGGTCCATTCTGTAATATATCCAACAGACTTGCTCTCGGCGTGCTCAAGGATCTCGGTTTTTCCTCGGCCATAATCAGCCCGGAACTTTCGTTCGAAGACATAGAAGCGCTGTCGCAGAACTCGCCTATTTCACTAGGGTTCGTCATCAAGGGCTTATGGCCCTTTGGACTCGCTCGTTTCGAGGCAGAATCCGTCAAGATGAATGAGACCATCAAGAGTCCCATGCACGAAGTCTCTTTCGTACGTAAGCACGGGCAGAATAATTGGATTTACCCTGGTTGGGAATTGGATATGACCAAAGAATTCCGCAAGCTGGAACGACTCGGATTCAAGTCTTTCGTTACCATTAAGGAAGAATGGCCCAAAGATGTCCCTCGTCCCAAGCGGACCAGTGAATTCAACCTACGACTCAACTTACTGTAATCTCTGAATGCAAACAAAAAAGCCTCCAAACCGAAATCGGTATGGAGGCTTTTTTGTTATCAATCTCAAATTATTATAAAACAATCATTCCCTTCATATACGTAACAGCCTGACCAGATAATTTGACCCGATCACCCAAATCTTCGCACTTCAGTACACCTCCACGAGCCGACGCCTGAAATGCGGTAAGCTGAGATTTACCCAAACGCTTTGCCCAATATGGCACCAACATGCAGTGCGCAGAGCCTGTAACAGGATCCTCAGGGATACTCACATCCGGTGTAAAAAAACGGGATACAAAGTCATAGTCCAAACCAGGAGCCGTACAGATAATACAAAGTCCGTCCACCTTGGCTACCAATCTAAAATCTGGCTTCAATTCGCGAACCTGCGCTTCATTCTCAAACACGGCCATCATATCACGATGTCCCATGTAAAGTTTATCAGGACGCGCTCCGAGGGCTGCGGCCACACGTTCAGTCACCTGAATCTCATGGAATGGCCATGCCGGAAAATCCATGGAATAAAAACCGTTTTCACGGTCCACAAACAATCGCCCGCTCTTGGTCTCGAAAACCACGACGGGATCATCATAATCCAGATGTTCATAAAGGACATGCGCGCTTGCCAATGTTGCATGGCCGCACAGATCAACTTCACTTTCGGGAGTAAACCATCGTAACTCGAAATACTCGCCTTTGCGTACGAAAAACGCTGTCTCAGACAAATTATTTTCCATGGCAATATTTTGCATCAAATCATCGGAAAGCCATTCGTATAAAGGAATGACCGCCGCTGGATTGCCACTGAACACAGTGTCAGCAAATGCATCTACCTGATAGAGTTCGAGATCCATGGGTTCCCCCTATGCTAGAAGGTCTGCTTAAACAGATCATCATCGGAGACAGGACCGTCACCGCTGCTGCCACTCCCTCCGGACCGAGACATTTCTGTTGGCTCCGAACCGACCTTGAACGGCAGGAAAAATTCCTTAGTCGAAGACGGCGATGCGAGCTTGCCCGTCGTGCCATCTACCCGGACCATAACAATTCCCGGCGGCTCGGTGAAGTCCTCATACGGATAATCTTTTTCAACGGCCTTACGGTAGCTAACCCAAATAGGACTGGCCGCACGCGAACCGGTTTCCCACTTGCCCATGGGCGTCAATTCGTCAAAACCAACATACACACCAGTCAACAAATACGGAGAGAACCCCATATACCAGGCGTCCTGCTCATTGTTGGAGGTTCCAGTTTTGCCTGCCACAGGGCGCTTAAGCACCCGGGCACGCCAACCTGTCCCGTTTTGAACAACCTGCTTCATCAATGTAGACATAATAAAAGCGGTCTGAGGACTGATGGCATCCGATACTTCAGGAGCCGACGTAAACAGATCTTCTCCCCATGCGGATTTCACCGACAAAACGGTGCGCGGTTTCACATAGGAACCACCACGAGGAAAGGCTGTATATGCTTCACACAAGTTTATCAGTGACACCACGGCTGAACCGAGAGAGACTGACAGATCATGCGGAAATTCCGTTTTAAGGCCCATGGCCTTGGCCCGTTCGATAATCTTACGAATACCAATTTTCTGGGCCACACGAATAGTGCACAGGTTCTTGGACTTAACCAGAGCCGTCCTCAACAGAACCGGGCCATCAAATGTCCCTTCAAAGTTCTGGGGACGCCACAGCTTACCTTCTTCGTCATTGGCGTAAACTATCGGAGCATCCAATACCAATGTAGATGGCGTAAAACCGTTGTCGATGGCCGTTGAATATACGATCGGCTTGAACGCGGAACCAGGCTGACGTTTGGCCTGCGTGGCACGATTAAACTGACTTTTCTCAAAAGCATATCCACCGACAAGGGCTACGACTTCACCAGTGTCAGGCTGAATGGACACCATAGCACCTTCAACCTTTGGCTTACGCTCAAGATCAAGGGTCCAGATGCCGCCCTCTTCCTTGGGAGCCTTGGCAACAGTCACCCAAACCACATCGCCCTTCTTAAGAACCTTGCGGGCATCTTTCGGATTGGGAACATCTTCGTGAGATTTCTTGATATTCGGTTCGCGCACCCACCACATAGCTTTGATCGGGATTTCTCCCTTGAAAACACCAAAACTCACCGAAGCCTTCTCGGCAACAACCTTGGTGACAAAAGCCTTCATCAGTCGGGTCTTGTCCATGATCTCTTCGGAGTCCTGCGGGCCTTCTTCAAGAATGCCAGGCATGTCTGCAGGCGTAAAATTCCCGATAGGCCCGGTCCAACCACGTCGTTTGGCCGAATTAATCAGCCCACGTTTAACCGCATTTTCCGCAGCTTTCTGATGTTTCATGTTGCAAGGCGTTGTCACAGTCAGGCCACCATTATATGTCGCATCCTCACCGTATTCGGAAATCAGCCAACGCCGAACTTCTTCGAGATAATAAGCACCAGTCTTCCAAGACGGATCCGGCATGGATTTAAGTTCGATCTCTTCATCCATGGCTTCTTGATACTGCTCGGGAGTGATCCAGCCGAGATGACGCATCTGGCCAAGCACATATTCCTGGCGTTTCCGGGCATGCCGCATATTTCGATACGGATTATATCGGGTCGGAGCCTGAGGCAATCCAGCCAACATAGCCGCCTGCGCAATACTCAGTTCATTGGAATGTTTTGCAAAATATGTTCTGGATGCAGCCTCAACACCATACGAATGTGCACCAAGAAAAATATGGTTGAGATAGATAGTCAGAATCTCTTCCTTGGTCAGATAATTCTCCAACCTAAAGGCGAGAATCGCTTCCTTGAGTTTACGTTTGTAGCTCTTCTCCGAAGTCAGCAACAGCCGTTTGATAATCTGCTGCGTAATAGTAGAACCACCCTGACGAGTATGCCCTGCCCTGAGGTTCGCCACAAAAGCTCGTGCAATGGCGGTTAAATCCACACCATCATGTTCATAAAAACTCGCATCCTCAGAAGCAAGAAAAGCCTTGGGAAGCCAAGGACTCATCTGATCCAAAGTCACAAGAAATCGTTTTTCCTTATAGAAATACCCAAGGACTTCATTGTCCTGAGCATACACAGTGGTCACCAATGGTGGATTGTAGTCCGTAATATTCTTGAAACCGGGCAGATCGTTGGCCGCCCAGTTATACACCCACACAGCACCACCAACTCCAGCGAACATGCACAAAAGGAATATTATCAGTAAAACTTTCAGTACTTTCATGAAACCTATCCGTCAGAACTTTTTATTGACCCGGCATGCGCCCTTTCTTGGCGCGAGCCCCCATACAAGCCGCAATCGCCCATACAGGTCCTTAATCGTCGCCCTGTTAGTATCAAGCCGATCAAGTATTCGTATAAGTGTTCTCCCTTCCCGCCGAGCCAGACAAGTAGGGGAATCAAAAAATGTCACGCCACTTCCCGCCATCCAAAACGGGAACAAACGACAATAATAAGGCCGTGCTTCCTTGGGAATTTCGCACCCTTCCGGGCCAAGAAACCGACAGGCTCCCATGGAATCCACAGCCAATCGAAAATGTTCCTTGCCCTCAGGAAACAATTCCCGCGCCGCGTCTTCTTCTCCCGGAAACAACCGGCAGACGTGGTCAACAAACGCTTTGGAATTGGGGGACAGCACAAAACCGCCAGTAAAAGGAACATGCTCTTGAATACGCTCTTTCTCAACCTGTGAAAGAGGAAAACAAAATTCTTCCTGACCAGTCGCGATACGGCAGCACGTCGGTCCTTGAAGGGAACACCGTCTACAAACATCCGAATCGTCAATCTGATTTTTGGACACGGTCAGCACCCGCCGGATTATCCGGCTTCTCCGTTATGACCGTTTGAAAACCGCAGTTCACCCTTGCCTAACAGGTCATGCATATGAACCATACCTGCCAAGGTACCATCTTCGCTCACAACAGGCAGCACGGTAATTTCGTTGCGTTCCATCACGTCGAGTACATGGGCCGAACTATCACCAGTAACCGCACGTCGAGGCGATGCGGTCATGACTTCACTGATGGTCTGATTCCCGTCCAATAAATCATCACACACAAGACGACGCACATCGCCGTCCGAAAAGACACCTTTGAGAAGATTTGCGGCATCCACAATGGCCACAAGACCAAGGCCTCCACCATTAAGGATTTTGAGAGCAGCGGTCAGAGAAATATGCTCCCGGACCGTGGGAAGATCTTCCGTATGCATGAGTTGATCCACACAAATAGCCAGACGCTGTCCAAGCGACCCACCGGGATGATATTTCTTAAAATCATCCTTGCCAAAGGACTTCCACTCCATGAGACACACGGCGAGAGCATCACCCACTGCCAATTGTGCGGTGGTGGAAGACGTCGGGGCCAAGCCAAGGGCACACGCTTCACGCGGTACACTGACCTTAATGGCGATATCAGAAAGCTGAGCCATGGCTGACGCGGTATTGGATGTCATGGCGATAACCGTGGCTCCAAGGGACCGGAGCACCGGAATAATGGTGTTCACTTCATCCGTACCGCCGGAGTTGGACATGGCTATCACCACGTCTTCCTTGCGGATCATCCCCATATCTCCATGCGCTCCCTCAACAGGATGCAGGAAAAAAGACGGGGTTCCGGTGCTGGACAATGTGGCAGCAATTTTGCGACCGACCAACCCAGATTTACCAACACCGGTAATAACTACACGACCTTCACATTCAGCCAAAGCAGTCAGAGCTTCCACAAAGGATTCACCCAGCTGTTCCTTGACCGCCGCCAAACCCTGAATTTCTATATCCAGGACTTCACGAGCCAGATTCAACCAATCAGTTCTTTTGGAATTGCATGTCATATACACACGCTCCGCTAGCAGAACTCTTTGATAATACCAGGTTCTGCTTCAAGACAATCCTTGCCCATATGATCCGACAGAGGCACAGGATACTTTCCATCAAAACAGGCCAGACACCAATCATGCTGAGTCACGGAATCAAGCAGACCGGGAATGGTCAGATAATGCAAAGAATCGATACCCATGAAACGAGCGATATCTTCCGGCGTATGGTTGGCTGCAATCAGCTCGCCCTTGCTGGAGAAATCAATGCCGTAAAAACACGGATTCATAATCGGCGGACAACTGACGCGCAGATGAATTTCCTTTGCGCCCAACTCACGCAACTTCTTGACACGAGCACGAATGGTGGTTCCGCGGACAATGGAGTCTTCCACGATAACAATGCGCTTACCCTTGATCATGGATTTGACCGGATTCAACTTCACCCGAACGGAAAAATCACGCATATCCTGTGAAGGCTGAATAAAGGTACGGCCCACGTAGTGATTACGGATCATGGCAAGTTCCAGCGGCAGGCCGGATTCCTGAGAATAACCGACAGCCGCGTAGTTACCCGAATCCGGGAACGGCATGACAAAATCGGCATCCACAGGTGCTTCCTTGGCAAGCATGGCCCCCATGGCCTTACGACGTTCGTAAACCACATCGCCGAAAACATAGGAGTCGGGACGAGCAAAATAAATCAACTCAAAAATACACTTGCTGGTCTTCTTCTTTTCGGCAAAACGGTGAGAAGTAAGTTTACCTTTGTGGATGGTCACCATCTCACCAGCTTCCAAAGGACGCAGATACTCGGCTTCGATCAGATCGAAAGCACAAGTCTCGGATGCGAACACGTAGGAATCACCCACTCGCCCAAGGGCCAGAGGACGAAAACTGTTGGGATCCTTAATCGCGATCATCTTGTCATTGGCGAGGATAAGCATGGAATATGCGCCACGCACACGACCACACGCCTTGCTGATAGCCTCCTCAAGAGACTCGGACTCATGCAAATACTTAATGATCAGATGGGCAAAAACCTCGGTATCCATGGTGGTCTGAAAAATAGAGCCACTGGCTTCGAGTTCTGAACGCAGTTCATAGGTATTCACGAGGTTACCGTTATGAGCCACGGACAATTGCAGGTCACCATGGCGAACCCGAAACGGTTGGGCATTACGAATAAGTGACGCGCCGGTCGTGGAATAACGGATATGCCCCATCCCGATGGAACCTTTAAGTTCCTTACTCAGATGGCGCTCATTAAAGACATCGGCCACAAGGCCCATACCTTTCTGTTCGCGAATCTTCTCACCATCCCAGGTGACAATACCTGCAGACTCCTGCCCACGATGCTGAAGGGCATAGAGACCGAAGTAGGTCATTCTGGCGGCCTCTTTGTTGCCGTAGATTCCGAAAAGACCGCAATACTCTTTTTTCATGGAAGACTCTCTCGTCCTATCCGGCGGTTAGCCGTAATATTTTTGCAGGCTTTGAACTTTCAGCCCGGTTTCTCTTACTTCAAGAATGGCCTGAGCAATGGCCTTGGCCCCGGATACCGTAGTGGTATACGGGATATCGTACAACAATGTATTCTGACGAATCATCTTGGCATCGCTCACGGTCTTTTTGCCAGACGGAGTATTGATAACCAAGTCAAATTCGCCGTTCTTGATATGGTCGACAACGTGGGGACGCTGGCCCTCATGAACTTTGTAAACTTTCTCGACGTTAACGCCTTTTTCAGCCAGAAAATCGGCAGTACCGCCAGTGGCACACACTCGGAAGCCCATAGCCTCAAAGTCACGGGCAACCAGAACTATCTTGGACTTGTCCCAATCGTTAACGGACATAAAGACCGTCCCTTCCAAAGGCAGTTTCTGTCCTGCCGCCAACTGCGCTTTCATATAGGCCAAACCGAAACTTGGATCGATACCCATAACTTCGCCGGTGGAACGCATCTCAGGTCCAAGTAGCACGTCCACGTTGGGGAAACGGCTAAAGGGGAACACGGATTCCTTGACGGACACATGGCCCTTTTTGCGCATTGCCTTGGGCTTCAAATCTTTCAGCTTCTCACCAAGCATGACGCGGGTAGCGAGCTTGGCAAGCGGAACACCCGTGGCCTTGGACACAAACGGCACGGTACGGGAAGCGCGCGGGTTAACCTCAATGATATAAACTTCGTTGTCCTTGATAGCGAACTGAACATTCATCAAACCGACAACGCCAAGCTCTTTGGCCATGACTGTAGTCTGTCGTTCGATTTCACGAATCAATTCTCCGCTCAGGGAGTACGGGGGCAGCACCGACGCAGAGTCGCCGGAATGAATACCAGCCTCTTCGATGTGCTCCATGACACCGCCGATATAGACGTCCTCGCCATCGGCCAATGCATCGACATCCACCTCGATAGCGTATTCCAGAAACTTGTCGATGAGGGTCGGATGTTCTGGCGAAATACGTGCTGAATGACGGAAATAATGATCGAATTCATCCATGGTGTAGACTATGTCCATACCACGGCCACCCAACACATATGAAGGGCGAAGTACCAACGGAAAATCGAGACTTTCAGCTATTTCACGAGCCTCGACCATGGACATGGCCGTGCCGTTCGAAGGCTGCTTCAAATGCAGTTTGTTCAGGAACTGCTTGAACCGCTCGCGATCTTCAGCGCGGTCAATGGCGTCAGGGGTGGTACCGATAAGCGGCACGCCCGCATCCATAAGACGCAAAGCCAAATTGAGAGGAGTCTGCCCGCCAAATTGAACAATAACACCGTCCGGCTTTTCAAACTCGATAATGTTCATGACATCCTCGAAAGTCAGCGGCTCAAAATAAAGCTTGTCCGAGGTATCATAGTCAGTGGAGACCGTTTCCGGATTGGAGTTGACCATAATGGACTGTACGCCAAGCTCCTTCAAAGTGAAGGAAGAGTGGCAGCAGCAGTAGTCGAACTCAATGCCCTGACCGATACGGTTGGGACCGCCGCCCAGAATGACGACTTTCTTTTTCTCGTCACGGACATTTTCCTGCCCGGTCTCGTAGGTAGAATAATAATACGGCGTGTATGCTTCAAATTCTGCGGCGCAGGTATCAACAAGATAGTAGGTCGGAATTATATCCAATTCCTTGCGCAAAGTGCGGATTGCATCCTCACTGGTCCGCCACATGGCGGCAAGCTGCGCATCGGCATACCCATATTCCTTGGCTCGACGGAGCATTTCATCCATGCCATCAGCATCTTTGGAAACGCCCTCACGCTTGCCATATTCAATGAGCTTTTTCTCCATCTCAAAAATGTCTACGAACTGACGGATGAACCATGGGTCGATTTTGGTGGCTTCGAAAACTTCGTCTTCAGTCATTCCGCAGCGTAACGCATTACGCAGAGCAAACAGACGTTCAGAGTTGGGACGACGGAGCAGACGCAAAATTTCATTTTTGTCGATGTCGCAAGTTTCAAAACGCTTACCTAAACCGATGTGTCCGGTTTCCAAAGAACGCAAACCTTTCTGCAATGCTTCCTTGAAAGTTCGACCGATAGCCATGGTCTCACCCACGGACTTCATGGCCGTGGTCAAATAATCCTCGGTGCCGGGGAACTTCTCGAAAGTGAATCTTGGAATCTTGATGACACAGTAATCAATGGCCGGCTCAAAGGAGGCCATGGTCTCGCGAGTAATATCGTTGGGAATCTCGTCGAGCGTATAGCCGACTGCCAACTTGGCCGCAATCTTGGCAATGGGAAATCCGGTTGCCTTGGAAGCGAGAGCCGAAGAACGGGACACACGGGGATTCATCTCGATGATGATTACCTCGCCATCCTCGGGATTGATAGCAAACTGAACGTTTGACCCACCCGTTTCAACACCAATCTCACGCATGACAGCCAAAGAGGCATCACGCAATTTCTGATATTCGTCATCAGTGAGCGTCTGGGCCGGAGCCACGGTCACGGAATCACCAGTGTGTACACCCATAGGGTCCAAGTTTTCGATGGAACAAATGATCACGCAATTATCGTTTTTGTCACGCATGACCTCAAGCTCGTATTCCTTCCAACCAAGGATGGAACGTTCAAGCATGATCTCGCTCTTCATGGACAGGGCCAAGCCATTGGAACAAATTTCCTCAAGCTCTTCCATGTTGTAGGCAACGCCACCACCGGCACCGCCCAACGTATAGGCGGGACGAACGATAATCGGAAACGGGATCTTCTCACCCCATTCTCGCACGTCATCCATGGTACGACAAATACCACTCTCGGGCATACCGAGACCGATATTATTCATGGCCGTACGAAATTCTTCTCGGGATTCCGCCTTGTTGATAACCGGAATATCCGCACCGATAAGTTCAACGTTGTACTTGTCCAACACTCCCATTTCGGCCACGGCCAAAGCGGTGTTCAAACCAGTTTGTCCCCCCAAAGTCGGCAAAAGAGCGTCGGGACGCTCTTTTTCGATGATTCGGGCTACTGTTTCGGGCTCAAGGGGTTCGATGTAAGTGGCATCGGCCAACTCCGGGTCGGTCATAATCGACGCAGGGTTGGAATTGACCAGAACGACTTCGTATCCTTCTTCCTTGAGCGCTTTAAGCGCTTGGGTTCCAGAATAATCGAATTCGCAAGCCTGGCCGATAACAATCGGGCCGGACCCGATCAACATAATCTTTTTGATGTCTGTACGTCTGGGCATTCTCGTCCAAAGAGTTGAAGTTACGGCATTTTTCGCAAGCCGGGGAATCATGTGCCTACCCCGTCCGATCAGGCAATACCGCCACCCACCGGACAAGCAAACTTTATTACAGGCTTACCCCCCGAATGGCAATGGTTTTATGCCTCCTACAGTCGTGTGAAAAACGGAAAAAACACCCCCAGAAATGTCCACGCCACCTTCATCAAGGGTACATTCTTCACGTTCTCCACTTTTTTTATTGTTAAAAATCTTAAATAGCGAACCAAATGACACACTTTTATTCCAAAAACATCCTGAAATCGTATGATTAATTTCCCCTTTAATCTCGGCAGCAAAAAACAAAACTCTCCCATTGACACGAGCATAGTTGAGACTTAATTTCACTCTCAACCATTTTTTGAGGGATTATTTGAAATGCAAAAGCCTTTGACACAATACCCTACCGGGGCTGTTGTTCGTATAACCGGAATCGACGGAGGCCGACAGGCCCGTGCCCGCATGCTCGCTATGGGCATGACGCCTGGATGTCCGGTCGAGATTCTGACCGGTGGACCAACAGGTTGCCGAGTCCGTGTCCGCGGTTCCGAAGTTGTCCTATGTTGCGGCCTGGCCGGAAAGATAATGGCCGTAGACAATGACTCTAACGAAGGTCCGCACTGCAGTTGCTGCCCCGGGCCACGAGCCAAAGCTTCATAATGGACGAGATAGACCCGAACGTATCAAGCCGCCTCATGGCGGCTTTTTTCATGCCCATCTTTTTTTCAAATTCTTTTTGTTTCAAGTAAATTACGGGAAATATCCTGAGCCAATACTCAATGGACACAACGTCCGAAAGTATCAAAATCGGTGTCAGTGCCTGTATCATCGGCGAAAAAATCCGGTGGGACGGCATGCATAGACGAGACCTTTATCTATCTGAAATTCTGGCCAAGCATGTCGAATTCATCCCGTTGTGTCCTAAAATAACTTGCGGGATGGGCATCCCAAGAGAAGAACTACGCCAAGCAGACTGCGCGGGAAACATCCGTCTCATAGGATATAAATCTGGCGATGATCTGACCCAAAAAATGACAGAGTGGGCGGAACGCGTGCTGCATGGTCTGGGAGAAGAAGAACTCAACGGCTTTGTCCTAAAACAAAGCTCTCCATCCTGTGGCATGCATCACGCCAAGATATTCTCCACCACAGGCAAACCGCACCGGCTCGGGTCAGGATTCTTTGCCCGCAAACTGATAAAATACGCCACCCTGCTCTTCAAAACTCTGTCGTTCAAGACAACACCAAAAAAAAAACACAGATGTACGATCTCATGCCATAGGCTTTTTCAAAAAACAGTTGAACTCGGGGGATAAACAAGAATTTCAGGGTATGATGCTCGCTTATAAAAATGGAAAAATACCGCTACTGATACCGATGACGCTTCTGAATCATTATGCCAGAAAGTATCAGAAACCATACCTGACGCAGCAGTATTATTTGAATCCATCACCAACTGAACTTGAGCTGCTTAACCACGTCTAAATGATTAAAGTACTACCGGCTGCTTCCAGTTCCAAACGTATACCCTTGATATCGCCACCGCTTTCGAGCCACGACTTAAGCAACGCCCGATTGCGAAAGACCACAGGATGTGGACACCCATATCCGGCCTGAACTAACAATCCTGCGGCCTGATCCGGGTAATGCTTTGCTGCTGATAAACAAGCCAACAAATTAAGACAAAGTTCATTCACGGGGAAACCAAGGGTCATGGCCTTACCCAAAGGCAACATCACATCAGAATATCGACGTGCACCGTAATAGGCCACGGCAAGATCAAACTGTGCCGCGTGCAATCCGGACAATCGCTCGGCAATCGCCTCTCGCTCGCCCACAGTGTAGGAAATTTTTTCAGCGATATACGGAGTGCCGTTCACATTTCGGACACGTACATCAAACCCATATCGACGAGCCCAAAACAATCCTTCCACGGCATCATCGGAATCGAGCATCATATCGACTTGTTGACACCCGGCCAACCTCATGGCTTTGAGCAATCCGTCGGTAGGAACTCTGTCGAGATTTGCACTCCACAGAATTTTTATTTCACGAATACGCATATTCTCGCACATAGCAACGACTTTTGCGTGATCCCTGAACATCTCAGAATCATTGAACGTCAAAGTAGCAAGACCGCGGTCACTCACGGCCTGCTCCAATTCATCCAAATTCCAATCCCCGTCGAAACGAACAAAACTCTGCGAGAATATACCGGAATTATTATCGATACAATTCGGCCTGACAGTCTTTATTTCCACACGCATATTCCACCCCACGCCGCCTGTTTTTTGACGATTCAACGGCTCTGTATCGGGAAATGCAAGGAATTTGCCAAAAAAGGAAAATGACTATTGCTTATAGCAATGATCCAACAAAAAAAATCGCCCCACAAGCTCATGGCTTGCGGGGCGATTGACTCATTTCAATAAAGACTCTAGCTAATCTTGCTCCCTGAAGGGACGTCACCCGAAGGGGTGAGCAACTGCATACCGTCTTCGGTCTTCACAGCCAAAATCATACCTTGAGACAACTGTTTTCTCAGCTTGCGCGGCTTGAGGTTGGCAACCACGACCACTTGCTTACCAACAAGCTCGTCAGGACTGAAGAAATCGGCAATACCCGCAACGACTTGGCGCAGTTCTGCATCACCAGTGTCCACGCGAACCAACAGAAGGCGGTCTGCATCAGGATGCTTTTCCACTTCCTTGACCGTGCCAACACGCAGGTCCAGCTTCTGGAAATCCTCGAATTCAATATTCGAAATTTCTTCATCTACCTTTTCCTGCTTCTTGGCCTTCTTGCCATTCTTGGACTTCTTGGCAGCCTTTTCTTCCTTGGCTTCGGGCATCTCTACACGAGGGAAGAGGTTAGATGTCTTGGCAACGGTTTCGCCGGATTCCAACAAACCCCAAACATCCAATTCCTTGGACAAATTAACCTTTTCCGGGTCAAACGCTATACCGAGCTGTTCCAGCATCTTTTCGGATGCTTCGGGCATCACCGGCCACAGATGGACGGCGATCTTGCGCATATTCTCCAACAGCACATAAATGACTGTTGAGAGCCGCTCCATGTCCTTTTCTTTGTACAGAGTCCAGGGAGCGGTGGCGTCGATGTATTTATTCAGGCCGCGCACCAATTCCCACAAACCTTCAAGGGCGCGGGAAAATTTGAATTCTGAATAGAAATTCTGGAAGGATTTCATGGCATCCTGACCAATTTTCTTGATCTCCGCATCCACGATATCTTCCACATCGGGACGAGGAATGCTTCCACCAAAATACTTGTGGGTCATGGCCAAAGTACGGCTAAACAGGTTGCCAAGGTCATTGGCTAAATCTGCGTTAAGGCGTCCCACCAAAGCTTTTTCAGAAAAACTGGAATCCTGACCGAATGACATTTCCCGAAGCAGGAAATAACGGAAAGCATCCAGACCGTAGGCGTCCTTCATGGCTAAAGGTTCCACGACATTGCCAATAGACTTTGACATCTTGGTGTCTTCCACCAGCCAGTACCCGTGTACATTAAGATGCTGATACGGCTCAATGCCAGCGGCTTTGAGCATGGTCGGCCAGAAGATGGCATGCGGCTTGAGAATATCTTTTGCCACCAGATGATTGGCTGCCGGCCAGAACTTCTTGAATTTGTCGCCTTCGGGATAACCAAGTGCGGCCAGATAGTTGATCAAAGCGTCAAACCAAACATAGGTGACGTACTGATCGTCAAAGGGCAACTCAATCCCCCAGGTCAAACGAGACTTGGGACGGGAGATGCACAGATCTTCAAGCTCGCCGGATTCCAGCAAGCTCATAACCTCATTCTTGTACCGCTCTGGACGGATAAAATCAGGATGTGTGTTGATATGTTCGATCAACCAATCCTTGTATTTGGACATCTTGAAGAAATAATTTTTCTCCGCAATGTATTCAGGCACGGTCTGATGGTCAGGACATTTGCCGTCGACAAGTTCCTTCTCAGTGTAGAACCGCTCACAACCAAAGCAGTAATGACCACCATATTCGCCGAAATAAATATCTCCTGCATCATAGACCTTTTGCAGGATGCTCTTCACCACCTCGATATGCCGAGGCTGCGTGGTACGGATAAAATCATCATTTGAAATATTCATGTCCGGCCACAGGTCTTCAAAGAGCTTGCTGATGATATCAACATATTCCTTGGGAGTCTGGCCGTTGGCTTCCGCGGCTTGAACGATCTTGTCGCCATGTTCGTCAGTACCGGTCAGGAAGTAAGTCTCCTCACCCATCAGTCTGTGAAAACGATTCAATGAATCGGCCACAGTTGTGGTATACGCATGCCCCAAATGAGGTTTGGCGTTTACATAGTAAATGGGCGTGGTGATATAAAAACTTTGCAAATCAATTCTCCTTGTCGTGACGGACACAGTCCGCCTGCCACGCAGTTATTTTTTGGAAGGCCTGCGCCTACGCCTTCTGGGCCTGCGCCCTCTTTTTGATTTTTCATCGCCGGAACGGGATTCGCTCTTTCCCTCAGGGGTTGAACGATCCGGCGTGCCATCCCGCTCTTTCCTCTCGGGACGCTCCTGACGGGGACGCCGCTGGCTATCCCTCTTGTCACTGCCACTCTTGTCGCTACGCTTCGGCTTCCCACGGCCTTGAGGACCACCAGCTTTTTCTTCAGATTTTTCCTTGCCCCGTTTGGTATCACGACGCGAATCATCTGGCTTGGACGGTCTACCGCCACGCTTGCTGCGCGGGGGCCGAGGCTTGGCTTCAGCCAAGGCTTCTTCACTCGGCGGCTTGTTAACTATTTCATTCCATTCGTCAATGGAAACTTCCCGCTCCTCAAATTTCTCGGTGAGCAGAGACAGAGTCTTTTTGAAAAAATTGGAACGAAGAACTTTCACCTGACCGAGGGACGTCGTATACTTCTTGCCCACACGCGGACACATGCGATGGAATTCTTCATAGCCTTCTTGCTCAAAACTGAGACAACAAAGCAGACGGCCACAAATGCCCGAAATTTTTGTAGGATTCAAAAAAAGATTTTGTTCCTTAGCCATTTTAATGGTCACAGGGACAAATTTCCGCATAAATCGACGGCAACAACATATCTGCCCGCAGTTACCTATAGCGCCAAGCATCTGGGTCTCATGACGCACACCAATCTGTCGCAATTCAATACGAGTCCTATATTCCCGGACAAGGTCCTTGATAAGCTCTCGAAAATCGATACGGCCAGGTGCTGTAAAATAAAAAACCATCTTGGACCGGTCAAAAAAGACTTCCACATCCACAAGCTTCATACCCAATTTATGGGTAACTATGCACTTGCGAGAAAATTTGAAGGCATCCTTAGCCAGCGCCTCGTTCTCGGCAGTGGACTCCATGTCCTTTTCGTTAGCCAAACGATAAATAGGCTTATGGCCTTCATTATCGTCCTCTTCCTTAGGAGCCTGACGAATAAGAATGACCTTGCCCAACCCCATGCCCTGATCGGTCTTGACGATAACGTGTTGTCCTTCACGCACCACGAAAGGACCGGAGGTAAAATAATATACCTGTCCGTAATCGTTGAATTTAACACCAAGTATTTGGCTCATTGTTTTATATCCTATATATAAGCACCCCGTATGATCGGGGAAGAAAGTATCATGCAAAGAGAATCAATATATTAGAAAACGGCTTGGACTTCAAATGATGCCGTCAAAAGAAAAACGGGTGCCGTTTCAGTCGCACGGCACCCGGCTTTTTTACTTGATAAACAAATGCTTAGAGCAGCCCCAAGCTCTTTATCTCATTGAGGAGTTTTTCCTCATCAATGGGCTTGACCAAATAGGAAGTGGCCCCACCGAGGAAAAAAGCGTCGTGGGTTTCTTTCTCATCCGCGAGCATGGTGGTAACAATAACCTTGGACTCGTCCTGGGGAGCCACATCGTGCTCCTTTTCCAGTGCACGAATCTCACGAAGGGCCTGCTGCCCATCCATTTCCGGCATGAGTAAATCAAGACAAATCAAATTATACGGTTCGCCATGAGCCAGCCCTCGGCCAAAGGCTTCAATAGCCTCTTCTCCGTTGACGGCAATATCGCACTGGGCAACTTGGCGTAAGATCTCATGAATCATATTCCGGCTGTAAAAATCGTCATCCACGATAAGCGCTTTCATGCACACCCTCCTGAGCAAACTCACAGCTTACAGCAACCTGAAAATTAATGTCACTTTACACGACAAAATGCAACTCCTGCCATCCCGCCGAATTCAACCTAAATCTGTATGACCTCTCCTTCACGCGCCAATTCAAACCTCACACCAGAGTCACGCCACTTCTCCTTGAGCCTATCCTGAATGACATCCAACTGTTTATCAGTCCGGGTCGTATCGTGATGCGTCAAATATGTCTTCCCCGCACCCGTGTCCCGAGCCAACTCAAGAGCACTTTCATAGGTTGAATGCCCCCATCCCCGCTTCGTTTCGTACTCTTCTTCCGTATATTGCGAGTCCGCTATCAACACGTCAACGCCACTAATAAAATCGACAATGACTTGACTGCGCTCCTGCACGACTTGTTCATATTCTTCAAACTCTGCATCTTCAGGCTGATATATATTCTGCAAATGTTCATGATCACCCGTAAAGAAAAGACTCTTGCCGTCGCATTCCACTTTGAATCCAAAATTCATGGCAGGATGGTTCATGAGAATCGTTGAAACCTTTGCAAATCCAAGATCAACGACCTGCCCGTCTGACAATGTGTTATAAGAAATATTCGCTTGCAATTCGGCTACACGCACCGGAAAATGTGGATATTCCATCTGCTTGGCAAGCACAGCCTCAATGCCTGTCATGGTCACGGGATCGGGAGGACCGTAAATAGTCAGTTCATTCCCCGGCACAAACATGGGGATAAAAAAGGGAACACCTTGAATATGGTCCCAATGCGTATGGGAAACAAACAAATGGCACTTGACCGGCATGCTCGCCGACAACTCAACACCCAACTCCCTAATGCCGGTTCCTGCATCGAGAATGACAAGATCATCGGTATCGGATCGCACCTCGATACAAGTGGTGTTGCCACCATATTTAATAGTATCCGCTCCGGGTGAGGGCAAAGAGCCACGTGTCCCCCGAAATTGAAAATACATGATCAGGCCTCCCCAAGCTTGATAAATATCCGGGCACGCTCCACCTCCTCATCAAGAGTTGGAAGCTCTTCGATGAGTTCCTCCATATCCATGAAGAATCGTTCCCTGACGGAATCGGGCAAAGGCTCTATTTCAAAATCTCCAGCCGCACCGAAAGAAAGTTTTTTGGTAATCTGATTGGCCGCAAACAAACAATCAAGAAGCTGGGAAGACTCTCCCGAACCTACTGAATGATGCCGAGCTATGGCATCATGCAATTCCACGGGAAGATTCCACTTCTTGGCAAGCATGGCACCAATGTCGGCATGATTCGCCCCAATTACATCCTGTTCACACTGGTAAAACGCCGCACCGGGTTCAGCGGCTCTTCCCGAGACGTCCTCGAACTCCTCCGGCATATACAGAGCAAAAACCGCCTTCCCAACGTCATGCAGCAATCCGGCTGCGAAATAATCAGCGGCATCGTCACGCGAAACACCAAGCTTCAACCCGAGCATGCGCGTAGCCGTAGCCACGGCCAACGAGTGCAACCAAAATCCACCCATATCCAAATGCTTTCCGGCGGACTTGGGTATGGCTCCGACAGCCGCCAAACCTAATGCAACATTCTTCAACGTATTCAGGCCGAGATACACGCTGGCCTGATTAATGGAAGTTATTTCGCGAGACAATCCGAAATAGGCAGAGTTAACCAACCGCAATATTTTGAGCGTAAAGACAGGGTCCCGTTTGATGACCTCGACCAGATCTCTCTGCGAACAATTAATGTCCCCAGTCAGCTTCAAAACCTGATTTACACTCTGAGGAAATGCAGGCATTTTCTCAACGGCAGTCAATAATTTATTTTTAAGTTCCGTCATTGATTCCAATCATTTGAATGTAACATGTTTCATCAAATTATCTGTATCCAAGGACAGTGGATCAAACCACCTAATATACACGAATGAACGGTAGCTCAGGAAAAACTCCGTGGCAAGCGACATCTATGGATAAAACGACTGCACAGTGTATCCATTGCCATCCCAACGACACTTGACCTGCCCATATCGAGAAGTTGTCAGCACCCCGCCTCCGGCCGCACGCGCTACCTCCGGGTGCGGGAACCCATACCGATTGAGATATCCATTGGAACACAGGACAGTCTGTGAAGACACGGCTTCGTAGAGCCGGGGATCAAGACTGCTTCGGCTCCCGTGATGCGGCAAGACAAGGGCCTCGGCCCTTATATCACTTCCCTCCTGCAAAATGGTATCAATCCCGGCCTTCTCAACATCCCCCGGTAACAAGGCCAATGGGCTACCTTTCCACACCATTCGCATGACCAGTGACCGTTCATTGGCTTTCCCGCTCTTAAATTGAGGATTAGGATGCACCACTTCAAAAACGGCATTATCGGTCAATTTCACCACAGCCTTGGCGACCAGGGGCTGAGGGGAAAGATGCTTCCGAGCCAGGGCTTTCCGCATCCTTTCACCTGTACGCCCTCGCGGCATCATGCCGTTAGTATAAAATTCCCCTACCTGAAATCGATCAAAAATAAACGGCAGGCCATGACTGTGGTCCACGTCTGGGTGCGTCATAAACACTCCATCCAAACGCGGAGGCCGCCCATACGTCAAAGCCGGTGCCACCACAGCCTCACCCAAATCAAACGTTCGCGAGCCACCCCCGCCATCAACGAGCCATCGATGACCGCCGGGCAAAGAGACAACCAAAGCCTGTCCCAACCCGACATCCAGCATAGTTAACTGCACTTGATCACGGGTGTCAGCCACCATGACTGAAATATGTGGAAAAACGAGCAAAAGGAATCCGATAGCAGCCAGTTCAACCGGTACCCGTCGTGAACTTCGAACAATGGACACCGCCACAATCAGCAACACGGCGCACCCAAGCATTTCCGGCCATAACGGTCTCAGCACGGCAAATACAGGCATCAATCCAGCATTACCGGCTGTATGCAGCAGAACCAATAACCCATCCGCGCCTTGTGCTGCCCACCCAAGAAAAATACCGCCGATAAATTGTGTCCACGGAAAGACCGTCAAAAACATACCCGCCAACCCCAGCGGCATAACCACAAAACCAAGCACAGGCAGCCACACCAGATTAAGCAAAATATTAGGACTCATCGTCCCGAAATACCAGGAAACGAGAGGCAGTAGCGCAATATTCGCGCAGACACTCATACACATGATGCCGATAGCCCATCGAACAAGTTGTCGCGGCCATGAATCACCGGCAAGAAACAAAGAACGGAAATGCGGATACATGAGGCCAATCCCGGCCACAGCCACAACAGACATTTGCAGACTGAGATCAAAAACCGACATGGGTGAAACAAACACAATGGTCAACAGGGCAAAGAAAAGCCCGTCCATAAGCACTCGGCCCCGCCCTTGAAGCAACAGGAATCCCCAAAATCCAAACATCGTTGCTGCCCGAATCAATGATGCAGATGGTTGACCGAGCCATGCATACCCAAGCACCAACGGAGCAGCCATCAGCACCGCCAACTTTGGGCGGGGAATAGACAAAAGCAACGGCGGATATATCCAACCCACAAGCAACGCCAGCCCGAACCCCATGGCCGCCACAAACCCCACGTGCAACCCGGACAGGGCCAAAGTATGCGCCAGCCCCGCACTCCGTGTTGCGTTCATGGTGTCGCTGGACAACAGTGATTTGTCACTCGTGGTCAAAGCCAGAACCATGGCTCCACCCTGCGTCTCAGGGACAGACTCTGCCACGGCATGCCGCAGTCGGGCTTTCAACTGCCACAGGATATCATCGGGAGACTCTCCCCATTGCAAGGACGCTTTCCCCACAGGCCATGCCCGCCAAAAAACACCTTGGCGCTGCCAGTACCATCCATAATCCCAACCACCGGGATTACCAAAACCACGCGCCGGAACAACTCGCAGCAAAGCCTCAAGGTCCTGCCCCGGCGAGGGCCTGTAACGAGGGTGACGAATAGATAATACCATTCTGCCCGGCAAAATCTCTTCGACACCGTCTACCTCGCACCTAATATGACCAAGCACGACACGAAGCCGGTTGCTTGAACGTGGTTCCACCCGTTCTGCCACTGCCCGTACCATGATCGGCTTTCGACTCTCCGCCCATTCGGGTGTCTCATAGGGTAATTCAGGCGTGCGCTGAGAAGCATAACCAAAACCAAAGACCGCGCAGCAGATAAAAACCAACAACGGCAACCGACACATTCGATCTCGCAACAAATAATCAGCCAGATACACTACACCGAGTGCCGCCATGGCCGGAATAGGATGCTTAAAGGACACAATCCCGAGAACAAACGCCAACCCATAGAATTGCCATGGCAGCAATCCAGGAACGATTGATCGTGATGTCCAACAAGCTTTATCCATGGCCACTCAACTTTCATCATATCGGTTACAAAAAATTCCCCCAACAACCATGGAATTAACAGGAAGCTTTCACGTTATCCAGCATCCTTTCAAAAAGCATATCCCGTCCGTCTGTCAGACAAGAAGGAAATAACGACAACAAAAAACGACCAACATCACACGGATGTCGGTCGCTAAAATGATAAGTATATTTTAAGAACTATCCGCTGACACGCTTGATACGTGCGCCCACACCGGAAAGCTTGGCTTCGATGTTTTCGTAACCGCGATCCAAGTGATAAATACGTTCAATAGTGGTCGTACCCTCGGCTGCTAGGCCAGCCAGCACGAGAGATGCACTCGCCCGCAGATCAGAGGCCATGACCGGTGCTCCCCTGAGCTGATTCACCCCATGAACCATGGCAGTGCGCCCCTTGAGCCGAATGTCGGCACCAAGACGAACCAGTTCGAGAACATGCATGAATCGATTCTCGAAGATTTTTTCCTCGATAATCCCCGTCCCCTTACCAAGGCACATGAGAGCCATGAGCTGAGCCTGCATATCAGTAGGAAACCCGGGATGAGGCAATGTGGTCACATCCACATTTTCCAACAAACCATTGGCTCGGCGGACCAAAACATAGTCTTCTTCCTCCTGCAGCCACACACCCATTTCACGCAATTTGTAGCTGACAGCATCCAAGGCGTTGAAGGGACAATCCAGCACTTCCAATTCTCCACCAGTAATGGCCGCAGCCACCATATAGGTTCCGGCTTCAATGCGATCCGGCATGACGCGATAGTCGCATCCAGAAAGAGAAGACACTCCTTGGACCTTAATCACACTAGTCCCCTGCCCGGTAATTTTCGCACCGCAGGCATTGAGAAAATTCGCAAGATCCGCGACTTCGGGTTCACGAGCCGCATTCTCGATAATACTTTCACCCTCAGCCAAACAAGCTGCCATGAGAATATTCTCGGTGCCACCTACGGTTGGAAAGTCCAAAGTAATTTGGGCACCTTTAAGGCCACCCTTACAGTGTCCCTTGATGTAGCCTTCAGTAATTTCGAACTCGGCTCCCATGCGTTCAAAACCACGAAGATGAAGATCGACCGGACGCGCACCAATGGCACAACCGCCGGGGAGTGCAACTTTAGCTTCTCCCAATCTGGCCAGAAGCGGGCCAAGACACAATACAGATGCACGCATGGTCTTAACCAGATCATACGGAGCTTCAGGTTTGAGTCCTGTACACAAACTCGTAGCCTTGTTGTCTTCAAAGGATGTTTCGCATCCAAGAATATTCAAAAGTTTCAAAGAAGTTCTGATATCAGCCAATTTGGGAACATTGCTCAGATTGACCTGCCCCTCTGCCAAGAGACATGCCATAAGTATAGGCAGAGCCGCATTTTTAGCTCCGCTGACCTGAATACTTCCCTGAAGCGGAACGCCACCTTCAATAATTAGTTTATCCATCTGTTACCTTTTTTTATTCTTTTGCTTGACCGTAGTAAAAAGCTTAGTTAAATACTGCCCCTCACACGGTGGGTGTAGCTCAGTTGGTAGAGCACCTGGTTGTGGCCCAGGTGGCCGTGGGTTCAAGTCCCATCACTCACCCCAAGTGACCATAATTGGACGGAACATCAGTTCCGTCCTTTTATTTTGCCTGAGTAAAAGCATTCTCATTCAGTGCTTTGATTTCGTTCCCTGCCTGAGACAACAGTTCACGCAAACGTTTCGCAGCTTCGGGTTGAATTTTCTGTTCCAAAAGGATGGATCGTGGCCCGCCGCCTTTCACGCCGGTATACGCTTCGTTCAAAACTGTCCGATCTGTAAAGCCGCCACTATTGACTGCCAACCCCGCATACAATCCACTCCGCTCTCCCACGAAATATACGTTACCAGATTCATAAAATTCATCAGTCTCATGGATTTCATAATCGATATTAAGAACAATCAGACGAGCATGGGCCTGCAAAATGGCACCAGTCAGCAACATGTAACGGACATCATCCTCATGCATAAACAAGACGACACCAGACTGTTTTGAAACTCCAGCCTGAAATCCGAATCCAACCGACCCTTTGGTCAGAAAGACCGGACCGGTCCAGCCTTCATCCGTCGAGGCCATCAAAACAGCGTTGCCACCACCAATGGACACAAGCAGGCTCGCCTCGCCAATGGCGGGAATGATCAACACGCCCTTGGCCTTGTCGATCATCTTGCCGATAACACCTTCGTGATCATTTCGAATCGTCGTTTCAAGGACGTTCGCGGCCTCGTCCACCAGTGCATTTGCAGCGGCAATATCACCGTCTGCACCACGGGTGGTTTTCCCGGCGCACCCAGCCATCAGGACGAATCCCAGTATCAGGGGCCAAATAAAACAGTGACGTGTATCCATGAGAAAGGCCTAAAGGGAGTGTGTCCCTGTGTCAAGAACGTTTGCGGAGATGACGTACGTCTCCAACGCGGACTGTCAATTTCTCTTTATCAAAATACTCCAATATCGGAATAAGATACTTACGCGAAAGCCCTGTTATCTCCTTGCAGTCAGGGGCGGACATTTCTTGATTATCCGCAAAAAAAGCAACTATCCGGCCTTGAAGGTCATCCAAGGCCGCCTTATGATAATACATGTCACCTTTGATGCGTACCAACGCTCCTTGCTCCTGCAACAACTTCAAAACACCAGAAGCCTGCTTAAAGTCCATGCCAAGCGGTTCAAGTACATCCTTGAGATTGGGCGGGGTACCGCCTCCTTTAGTATAGGCATCAAGGATGGTTTCACGGACTTTTGCCTGATCTGAAGCCAACGAAACTTTATGCCCTTTCAACTTGAGCAATTCCTGCTCGGCAATGATTTCACCAGTCTTAAGCATCCGTTCAACCACAAAATGAAACAACTTGGGAGGCAAATCATTGCCCCAAGAGGAAGCCAGTTCACCTCGTTGCACACCGGGTTTCATAGAATCCCTGGCATGAAAATCCTTCAAAAAGACAAGCAGACTCTCACCAAGTGACGCCGCCAGTTGCCCACCGGCATACCGACGCGTTTCCTTGTCAAACAACACAGACTTCTGCTGACCACCAAGTAGTCCCAAAGTCTTCTCCAACCCCTTTGTTTCAAGATTGGTCATGGTCAGCAATTGTGCGAAAGTCAATCCGACAGGACCTGCTAATTCCAATTGGGCTGCTGCCACCTCTTCGGGCGTCTCGGCAGCAAGCTGCTGCATAAGCTCCACCTTATCCGAGAATCGTTTTATAGTATGCCCGACTGGTCCTATAACCCGACCACCTGCAAAAGCGCGGAGCGGAGAAAATGCGCGCAACACGATACGATCACCATATACTGCGGCCAACGGTTCCGAAAATCGGACCTGACAGACGCAAGTTTCACCGGGTTTCAGATCTTCTCGATCCAACAGATAAACACGAGCCAACACTTCACGCGCACCGTGATGAAAATGTATTTCCCGCCGATGCTTGAGCGGCAGATGTGAAGATTCCAGAACGGTTAACTCGATGTCCCACACAGTTGAAGGGAACAATGACCCCGGGCGAGCCAACACATCTCCCCGCCTGATATCGTCCACTTCCAGGCCATGCAAATTGATGGCCGTCCGTCGTCCGGCCTGAGCTGTCTCCACAGCCTCGCCATGCGATTGCAAACTACGCACTTTGGTCTCTACTCCGGCTGGATAAAGAATAATATCGTCACCAACAGAAATGGAACCGGAAACCATAGTCCCGGTGACCACGGTACCGTGTCCTTTCATGGTGAACACACGATCCACGGGCAGACGAAATAGATCGGAACGACGACGGGGCTTGAATTCTGCCATCAAGGTCCGCAACTGATCCTTGAGCGCATCCAATCCGTCACCGGTATGCGCGGATACCGGTATAATCGGTGCGCCAGCAAGAAATGTTGGTTCAAGATAAGACGCAACTTCTTCTTCCACCATCTCCAACCATTCCGCATCCACCATGTCAGTCTTGGTCAAAGCAACAACGCCAGTTGTCACACCAAGCAATTGACAAATCTCCAAATGCTCACGGGTCTGGGGCATGATGCCTTCATCCGCTGCAATGGCCAAAACCACAAAATCAATACCTGCAGCACCGGCCACCATGTTCTTAACGAATTTTTCATGGCCAGGGACATCGACGATACCCAGTCTGTTCCCCTCTCCCAAATCAAGAAAGGCAAAACCGAGTTCTATGGTGATACCGCGTTTTTTCTCTTCGGATAATCGATCACAATCAATACCGGTAAGCGCTTTAATGAGTGTTGTCTTTCCATGGTCGATATGACCGGCTGTTCCCATGATAACGGGCATATATGGTAATCCTTGACTATCTGTTTTTAATTACAACGAGAACTTAGATGATAGGGAAAAACAGGCTTCGCCACAAGAGCACAAAACAAGCTCTCAACTTTAAAGTCAAAACACAATTCAACACTGGATGCAATTTCTCAAAAAAACACTCAATCAATATACAAATACGTTTATTGTCTCACCATTCAAAGGCAAGTGGAAAACCCAAAAAAACGCACTATTCCTGTTTATGATTACCATCTTTCCAAAACTCTCATGGGGTGTAGACAATAATGTTTGCACCCTTTTTTCATCATATCGTGACAATTAGAATAGTTTCATATAGGACCAGTATTATATTTTTTCTTAATCAATATACACACTCAATCTGTGGAGTTATTATTTCATGATATCCATGAGAATTACACAGTGCGTTATGGCTCTCCTCATAACGGCTGTCTGCATAAGTCCCTCTTTGTCGATGGCAGCCGCACCTTCTCAAGCCCCCGACCCAATAGGTGAAGTGATCCACATCATGGGGTTTGTCTCGGCCCAAATACCGGGCATGGACGCCAGAAAACTTGAATTGAAAAGCCCAGTTTTCATCCATGAAGTTATTGTCACAGGAAGAACCGGCAACGTGGAAATCCGCTTCAAGGATGACACCATTTATTCTCAGGGAACCGAGTCGACTCTCTCCATGGACGACTATGTCTTTTCCGAAGACGCTTCCTCTTCGAAACTCCTTTTCAAAATGGGCGAAGGAACATTCCGTTTTGTCACAGGCCAAATCGTCAAACAAAATCCTGACGCCTTTGCTTTGACAACCCCCATGACCTCCATCGGTATTCGAGGCACTGAACCTTTCGCTATTGTCGAACCCAAACGGGAACGCATAGGGGTTCTCGAGATAGCTTCTGGACACACGGTAGTTGTCACTTCAGAAATAAACGCCATGTCAATGTCTGAAGCAAATCTCATGACCGATATTGAACTTGGCCGTCCTCTTTCACCACCAGCCCCTATCCCTGCTGCGGTCCGCGAAAAAGTCATCAAGGCAGCCCCCATGACTAGTCAGGGAGAGTTCGGGTTGTATGGCTCAAAAAAAGAACTTCAACTCAAAGCTGATGGTTTCAAGAATCTTCTGAATTTTGAAAAAAAACAAATTGGTGGGTTGAACGTCCATCCAGACTACCAACAACTGCGCAAAATTGCTGTGCAGGAGCGAGCCTTCAATAACGCCACAAATGAACGAGATGGAAAGACAAAGGCGGAAGCAGGCTTGGGTGGCGGTGAAAACACAGATACCGCTAGCAGCGAGAGCGAAGGCGGCGGAGCAAGTAGTCCTGCAGGGTCTACCCCATAACGAAAGACTCAAATGGCTAAAAGCATGAACCGTTGACGCCGATGAAGGAATAAAACGATGAATCGATTTCTCAAATATAGTGTTTTTTTTATACTTATTACCCTCCTGCCTGCCGGTTGTGTCGTCGAGAAAGTGACGAATCAAATACCGGAACGACAAGGAACAAAGGCGTATCTGAAAAAAGACTACGACACCGCTATCACCAAATATGAGTATGCTGCGGAAAACGACAATGCCAACGCAAAGTACGCATTGGCCACAATGTATATGGAAGGTGAAGGGGTTGAAAAAGACATGAACAAGGCCCTGCAACTTCTTGAGCAGGCATGCGATCAGG
Organism: Pseudodesulfovibrio nedwellii; assembly: GCF_027923765.1. Lineage (NCBI taxonomy): Bacteria > Pseudomonadati > Thermodesulfobacteriota > Desulfovibrionia > Desulfovibrionales > Desulfovibrionaceae > Pseudodesulfovibrio > Pseudodesulfovibrio nedwellii. The sequence goes on from NZ_AP026709.1 coordinate 1,181,786, forward strand.
AACAAAAGGACGCACTGCTCATGCTCGGCCTGTTTTACGTCTATGGGGACAATGTCCCGACCGACGAAATCAAAGGCGCCGAACTCATATACAGAGCTGGCGTCGCTGAAAATGATGTAGCTATGTACTACATGGGCCATCTCTACGCAGCAGGTGTCGGCGTGAAAAAGGATCTTCGCCGAGCACAAATGTGGATGAACAACGCCAAAAAATTCGGTTTTCCTGTCAAGGAAGAACTCCTGACGCTCAAAGGATTAGAAGCTTTGTACGACAACTAACCCACTGTATAAAACAAAATAAGGGGTGCCAACAGACTGTCGGCACCCCTTTTCTATCCAATTCGCAGCTACCGTTTCAGGAATTCCCTGAAAGCCAGTGTGCAGGCGTAAATATCAGCCTTGGAGGACAACTCGAAAGGTGAGTGCATGGACAATACAGGCACACCGACATCAATGACATCCATACCGTATACAGCCAAAAATTTAGCCACAGTTCCACCACCACCGACATCGACTTTGCCAAGCTCGGCCATATGCCACGGGATACCAGCGTCATCAAAGATACGCCTAAGCCAACCGATGTAATCAGGATGGGCGTCATTGGCTCCCACCTTGCCACGATGGCCAGTAAATTTATTGAAGCACGGCCCATATCCAATACGAGCAGCGTTCAGGGGCTCGTATACATCCTTATGATCAGGGTCCATAGCGGCAGATACATCCGCAGACAGCACTGAGCCATTCATGAAAATTAAGGACAAGCGTGCGCCCGGTTCCCATGCCTCGGCCAATTCTTCCATACAATATTCAAAAAAGTACGACTTGGCACCAGTTGAACCTTCGGAACCAATCTCTTCCTTGTCCCAAAACAAAACAATCTGCGCATACTCAGGCTCTTCTTCAGCAAGCAATGCTTCCAGAGCACAAAACACACTGGACCGATCATCCTGACCATATCCGCCAATAGTGGCCTCATCCAAACCGACAAATCGAGCCGGACCAGCCGGAACAGCCTGCATCTCCGCACTGAAGAAATCGGACTCGTCAATGCCATACCGCTTATTCAACAGCTCAAGCACCATGCGCTTGACTGGTTCTTTGGGACCATCATCGTCCTTTTTGTCTTTGGATACCGGAGAATGTCCAAAAAACAGATTCAACTTTTCTGCCTCAAAGGCATCAGAAACCTTTTTACCCATTTCACTGGCTGCCAAATGTGGCAACAAATCGGTAATAGTAAAGACCGGATCCTTGGGGTCCTCACCGATGCACACGGTAACTTCCTCGCCGGACTTCTTGATCACGGTACCATGTAGAGCCAATGGGATGGTCAACCATTGATACTTGCGGATACCTCCATAATAATGGGTCTTGGCAAGACAAATATCCGTATCTTCATAAAGTGGACGCTGCTTCAAATCCAGACGCGGGCAATCTGCATGCGCACCAACCAACCGGAAGCCTTCGGATAACGGACGTTTGCCCTTCCGTGCCAGAAAACATGTCTTGTTCCGATTAAACCGATAAGCCAACGAAGCCTTAAGATCATCCTTGAACCCGGCCTTATCCACTCGTTTGCGCACATAGTCCATAACCAGGCGTTCGGTCTTGCATTCACTGAGAAATTTCACATAATCTTTTGCCATGGCATCCATGGCTTTGCGATCTTTCTTGGAAGAATACACTTCCCACGCAGTCTTTGGTTCATATTCAAGTACTTTTTTCTTGCTCATGACGAATCCTTATTTTTCGGTCAGGGAAACCATAGCCTGCTCCAACGCGGAGGCGGCCATTTTAAGTTCTGTCGAAGCCAATGTACGTGGATCAATAAGAAACTCATCATCCTCAATACGCGCCACCAACGGAGGGTCGGTCTGAAGAAGCGCGTCCTTCAAATCTCCCACGGAAATATTCTTTACGGCAATAGAAACCATGGTACCGGGCAGATCATACTCGGGGAAGGCCCCGCCTCCCACTCTGGATACTCCCTTTTTCATGGAAACCACAGCTCGCTCGCCGAGAGAATGACGAATGGCGTCAGCCAAACGACGCGCCTTGCTCTTGAGCGCTTCTTGTGATGCGGTAATCATTTTCAACGTAGGAACCTTGCGTCGAGCTTCATCCATGTCGAGGTAAAGTCGCAAAGTCGCCTCAAGAGCAGCCAACGTCATTTTGTCGATGCGCATAGCCCGATTAACCGGATTATTCTTGATGCGATCAATATATTCCTTACGTCCAACAATGATACCCGCCTGCGGACCACCGAGCACTTTATCACCGGAAAAAGACACTACATCCGCACCTTGTGCCACGGTCTGTTGCACCGTGGGTTCACCGAGCAAACCGTCACCCTGCAGTGAATACAGAGAACCGCTCCCAAGATCTTCGATTACCGGCAGATTATACTTGTCACCCAGTTCTCGCATTTCCGGCAGCGTCACTTCCTTGGTGAATCCGACCACCCTAAAATTGGACGTATGAACCCGCATAAGTGCACCGGTTTCATCATTGATAGCATTCTCGTAATCATGGACATGGCTTCGATTTGTAGCACCGACTTCATGCAAAATGGCCCCGGACTTGGTCATGACATCCGGGATGCGAAATGAACCACCGATCTCCACGAGCTGCCCGCGAGACACGATAACCTCTCGTCCCTTGGCCAAGGTTTCCAACATGATAAAGACTGCGGCGGCGTTGTTGTTGACCACAAGTGCAGCCTCAGCTCCGGTAATATCGCACAGAATTTTCTCCACATGAGAATACCGGCTACCCCGATGTCCGGTGGACAAATCAAATTCACAATTGGAATAATGGCCGCACGCCTCCGCCACAGCCTTGATGGCGGACTTGGCAAGAAGTGACCGGCCCAAATTCGTATGAATGACAACGCCCGTACCATTAAGTACCCGCCTGAAATGTGGACGGGACTGCGCACGAACAAATGCGACCAGCCGAGGCAACAATGCCGTAAGGTCCAATTGCTCCGATGTTGTGATGGCGCCGGAACGAATCTCCTCTCGACAAACATTCAAAAAATCATTGACCAAATCCTTGATCAAAGCACGCGGCAGATCTCGAAAATCTTCAATGGCCTCAAGGGAAGAAAGGACCTGATCCACGGACGGAAGATATCTAAAAATTTGGCTCATATATTTCTCATGTTAGACTGTAAGACATTCGGGATACAATCTATAGAACTCCGCCAACAAGTACAAGGACCCACAAACGAGTGTCGGACCGGGAACATTCGCCCCCATTTCAAGAGCCTCTCCCATAGACAGAGCAGGGCGCGCCTTACCTCCCAAGGCTTCGGCCAACACATCGGCACCCATCGCTCTTTCGTTTTCCATTGCAGGAACAAAGATCGGCCCATCGGTCAACGCCTGTACCAACGGCACCATGGAGGCCAGATCCTTATCTTTCAAACAAGCGAAAACAACGCACTCCGGCCGGATATTTTGCGCATTCAATGCTGCGGAAAGCGCGGTCAAGGCATGGCTGTTATGCGCCCCGTCAAGCATGATACTCCGCCCGTCGATATCCACTGTCTGCAACCGGCCCGGCACAAAAACGGTCTCCATACCAAAATTTTCGAGACGAGGCTCACTCCGAATATCTCGACCAGCAGCGAACCATCGCCACCCGGCCAAAGCAAGCTGAGCATTCATGGTCTGATGAATACCATTGAGGCCCAACTTCACACCACGAACAGGTTCAGCCAAGTCCACGGAGTACATCAACCGTGCACCGACAGATTGAGCACGATCCTGCAACTGAATCATGGCATCGGCTTCCTGCGGACCTGTCAGGGCCACACCTTCATGACGCATGGCACCAGCCTTATCCTTGGCAATTTCTGCCAGCGTCGAACCAAGGAGCTTCTCATGATCCATACCAATAGGTGTGAACAACGTCAGCCCGGGAGCCAGAACATTGGTGGCATCGAACTTCCCACCCAATCCGGCTTCCATGACGGCTACGTCTACACCTTCTCGTTCAAACGCAAGCAAAGCCAGACAAGTTTGAAATTCAAAATAAGTCAAATCTTCACCACCGGACGTGGACAAGACTGCGCTGGCAAGCTCAACCCATACCTCACGAGAAAGCATGGCCCGATTCACCTGAATCCGTTCTCGTGGAGAAATAAAATGTGGTGAAGAGAAAAGCCCTACCTTGAGGCCATGAGCGCGGGCAATGGAACCAAAAAAGGCAGAAGTAGACCCTTTGCCGTTGGTTCCGACCACATGCACCACGGGTATATTCGGCATACCGTGTGCAGCCATAAACGTTTCCATGCGGTCCAAACTCAAATCCATATGGAAAAGTCCGAGCCTGTCCATGTATTCAGCCAATTGAGAATAATCTTTTATATATGTCACGGAAGCTCTTTTATCAGGATTTGGTCCGGCATGAAACATCTATGATCATCTTCTGAAATCTCGGCATCATGTCGGGACTTCTTATAATCTGGCTCTACTAGTGGATTTCCTGACAAAATACGTGCTATCGTATGTTGGAATTTATCCATTGGAGGGATATATGCTCAGAAAAGTCACAATCAAGACTCGTATCCTGGTACTCATTACCAGCATCGTCATTTTCATTCTTGGATTCTCGCTTGCCTTTCTCAGTGGAGTTGGAAAAGTTAAAGACATCGGCGTCGAACGCTCAGACCAGGCCATGTTTCAAGGTGAAGAACGAAAACTGCAAGTCGCCACCCACTCCATGGCCGTCAGTATTGGCGCAGCCATAGCCGAAGCCCCTATCCTGGAAGAAAAAATAGATATCATTCGAAAACTAGTGGATAAAATTCGCTTTGAGGAAGACAAATCCGGTTACTTCTTTGTCTACAACAACACAACATGTGTAGCTCTACCGACTAAGCCTTCCTTACACGGCAAAGATCTCAAGGACCTCAAAGACAAAAACGGGGTGGCTCTGGTCGCCGAATTAAATAAAAAAGCACATAATGGAGGCGGTTTCGTCGAATATATCTGGCCCAAGCCAGAAAAAGGAGATCAACCGAAGCTTTCCTATGCAGAACTCATCCCCGGCACAGACATGTGGATCGGCACCGGCGTATATCTGGACAATGTAGCTCATGCAAAAGAAGTCATCGCCAATGACATCGACTCATTGGTTTCGACATATGTATGGGCCACTGGCAGCGTCATCATTGCCGTCCTTGTCTTGATTATTCTTCCATTCTGTTTGCTCATTGTTCGTTCCATTGTCCAACCGCTCAATGAAGCCGTTGTCTTGGCCAACCATGTGGCATCCGGCGACCTGACTACAGACATTCAATCCGACTACAAGGACGAACCAGGACTGCTGACGGCGGCCCTCGGCCAGATGGTCGAAAGACTGCGTTCCATTGTCGGCCAATCAAAGTATGGTGCGGACCAAGTGGCGTCCGGCAGCACTGAAGTCACGGAATCAGCCCAATCGCTGGCAGAAGGCGCAAGCCGTCAAGCCGCAGCCGTAGAAGAAGTCTCAGCGGCTATGGAAGAAATGATCGGCCAAATCGGTCGGAACACGGAAAACGCCACCCAAACAGAACAGATGGCAAACCAAACGGCTCAAGATGCTCAACAAGGTGGCGATACGGTCATGGAAGCCGTTGACTCCATCAAGAATATTGCTGAAAAAATATCCATCATTGAAGAAATTGCTCGCCAGACCAATCTATTGGCCTTGAACGCAGCCATTGAAGCAGCCCGCGCAGGCGAAGCCGGCAAAGGCTTTGCGGTTGTCGCAGCAGAAGTTCGCAAACTGGCCGAACGAAGCGGCGAAGCGGCCTCCGAAATCGGTGAACTTTCTTCCAGCACTCTAAAAAAAGCAGATCAGGCTGGAGCCATGTTGACCAAGATGGTCCCGGATATCCGCAAGACCGCTGATCTGGTGCAGGAGATTTCCGCAGCCAGTATTGAGCAAAATACGGGCGCCCAAGAAATCAACAGGGCTATTCAGGATCTGGACAATGTCATCCAACAGAATGCGAGCGCGTCTGAAGAATTAGCGGCCACGGCCAACGAATTCACCAACCACGCGACCGGCCTGCAACAAGGTATGCAGTTCTTCAACATCGGGCACCAAACTGATCAAAACTTTACGCCGACACATTCAGTTCGACCAACAACACCCACAACACAGTTGCCGCCATCCAAACCAACACCGACAACAGCCCCTGACAATGGTTTCTCCCTCGACATGGAGGGAAGTTCCGACGAAGGATTTGAACGGTTTTAAACCCCAAAAAAGACAAGGTCGGGTACATTCAAACGAATATGCCCGGCCTTTCTTATTTTCAGGAAAGAGAAATCAAAAGTTCGGCGAGCTTTGTCCCATCAATGTACGGAGCACTCATCTCGGTTACCAAGGGGTGATCAATGACAACCAGTCCCATGTCCCGCACAGCTTGTTCGTCAATGCCATCGGGGTACTCGCCGTTTGCGACATCCACCACCACAGCCTCAACCGGTCGACACCCTTCAGGCGCCCCGCTCACAGCAAGATAATGCAATAACAATCGGACCTGATCAGCTACAGACAAGCCAACAGCTTCCGGGTCGTGCCCCATACTCGGGACAAATACCTTGGGACATGGATTCTCGCATATTACCGCTCCCACGCCCTGAGGCAACAGATTAGCTATCACGCTGGAATACAGACTGCCGGGCGGATAACAAATAAGATCAGCATGACTGATACGCTTTTTGATATCTTTGCCTAAAATAGGATAAACAGGAGATGTTCGCTCAAAAGAATCCGTCAACCACATGGACCGAATGGGGGCCTCAAGCGGCGAAACCTCCTTGCCGGTCATCAAATGCTGACCAACAATAATGGTATCATCCTCCAGTTCTACGACCAGATGCAGATCCATATCCACAACAGGGCGGACTTCTCCACGCACTGTCGCCAACTCGGAAAACATCTCAATAACCGGTCCCATTTTCCGGTCTTTGGAGAGGTATCCGGCGGTCAGGATCAAATTGCCAACACTCGCCCCGCACAAGTCGAAATCAGCTGGCATAATCGCCAAAAATCGTTGCAGGTAATCCATAATGATCACGCCCACAGGACCGGGGATGCAGTGCATCAAAAAATGTTCGCCCGATGCCAGCCTATCGAGGTCATTACGCAACTCGACCTGATCCGCCTGCTGACTCAAGCGGTGGGTGAACAGCGCGTACACACCGTTATTTCCCTGCACGGACTGATCAGCCAATGCCATGAGTCGATTACGAATATCACCAACTGCTGGCATACCAAACGCATTGCGAAGCACGGCAGAACTGCCGCCCGAATCAAAAGGAGTAATACAATGAATGGAATTATGCGTCAGTCCGACAAGCGCACGCGATGTGTCACGCAACGCAGTGCCACCACTAAAAAACAGGATGGACGGTCCTGATTCCGGATTCTGTCTCCACCGCTGCACCTTAATGGAATTAATCATGCGCACCTCCTGCGCAGAGTCCCCGACCTTTTACATTACGCATACTTTGCGTGACACCGCCCCTTTTCGTGAACGAGCGCATCAATAGCCGTATGCATCCGACTGATGTCGCCAGACTCATACGCATCTTTGAACGCCGCACACGCCTCGGTGTATATGTCATAATATTCATCACCGTAACCAGGATAACTGACCATGAACGCAGAATCCGTCAAAAATGATTCCACTGCCTCACGCGGTGGCTCTTCGCCATCATGAATCATCTTGACCAGCATCCTGAAGCTGGACTTCATACGTTTCTTGAGGTCCTTGTATTCCGGTTTGATTTCGCCACAGGTCTCACATTCCACATCAAATGGCGCAGAGCATTCCTGCTCACTCTGAAATTTCATTTTAAGAACGACCTGACCAAAATCGGCCCGCCCTTTAATCTTGAACTTCTTGAAATCATCGACACAGGCAAATTCATCCGTTCCGCCATTCTCCAACGCGTCGGCCAATTCCCGAAAAAAAGTGGGAAGATCTTTTTGTTCCACTTGTCTGAATATCTTAGTTCCGCTGCTCATGAATTCTCCGTAAAGGGTTTTGACTCAATAATGAGAACAATTTTCCACGAAGGATGCAAGGAGAGTTTTTCCTCTATACAGCCTGTATGACCGCATACCAAACAGGCAACGTAACGAAAGCCAACAGCGTCCCGACTCCGACCAAAGCCACGGCAAGCGATGGCCTCAACCCATGGCTCATACAGATGATTCCACCAGTGACCATTGGTCCCATGGCAGCTTCGAACACCGTGACTTGCGAAATCACATCAGTCTTACCCAAAATCACCATATATAGAATAAGGATGATCAATGGAGCAAAAACAAGCTTATACCCTAATCCAATGAATAGCTCTCTGACATTGCCATGAATGGCACTGAAACACAGCGTCATCCCCACGGACAACAAAGCCAAGGGACTAAGCGTCGAACCAAGACGGGAAAGCACCCCTGTAAGCCACTCAGGATATGCAATCGGCTGAAGCGCGATGCCAAGCAAAATAGCAATAAATGGAGGAAACAGGAAAACTTTTTTCGCAACCATCAACCCACTGACTTTCTCACCAGAGACCTTGGCCGCAAGAATGATTCCGGGAATAGCGAGAGCCAAAAAGGTACCGCCCGTGTCACAGAGCATGCCCACACCGATATACTCTGGCCCGAAAAAAGTCTCGATCATGGGCAATCCCACAAACGAAGTATTACCAAGCCCGACGCACAGGGTCAGGCAAACCACAGTCTTTTCATCCCATCCGAATCGACGCCCCAAAAGAACAAAGAGCGCATACCCGACACCAAAAACAATCCAAGCCATGGCAGCAGGCAACAAAAGATCCACCCCCAACGGCAGGGAGTGGGCATAAAGCAAAGCCAATGCGGGCATGGACATATAAATAATAACAGCATTCAGAGCCGCTGGCCCTTTTTCATCAATGACTCCAGCCACACGCATGGCAAGACCCAGCGCAAAACAAATACCCAACAATAAGAAATTTTCCATCCGTCTCTCCAATTTGTGCGCGGACGGTAGGCGTTTTCCACTCCGAGTTCAAGCGATTATCTTTTGCAACCAACACTCCCGACAGGACAAAATAGAAAAGAAAAGACTTGCAAACCACTCGCAGGGCATATATAAGCCATTTCTCCTGAACGTGCCGAAGTGGTGGAATTGGTAGACACGCATGGTTCAGGACCATGTGGGGGTTTCTCCGTGGAAGTTCGAATCTTCTCTTCGGCACCAGTAAAGAACAAGGACTGTGACATACGTCGCAGCCCTTTTTCTTTGTACTTCAGACGTCATACTTTCCGCAGCATGGTAAGGTTATGCCATTCTAGCAAACGCCATAGCCGTTCAACCTTACCACAATATTGCCCGTGCGGACTTTATACGCAAAAATTATTCGCTCTTCACTTCAGCATTCGCACTTACTTTTGCCAATACCGATACAAATGACTCAGAGTCGAACCCTTTAAATAAGCTGTGGTCCAATTTCTTAGCTCCACTTCTCTTAATTTCAAATCTTTCAACTCTGGGTTGTATAAAAAGACAATAGTTTGCTCCTGACAATCACAAGACGCAACCATATAAAGTTAGTCATCTTTCACTTTATGATACAGATATACTTTTTTCCCATTCAGTTCGAAAAAAGCAGGAAAATTTTCATTATCACAGCATCTTATGTGATCCCATAAATCGATCAACTTCATATTAGGGTCTATTTGGGAATCACTAGGGCTTCTCTTGGCTGTAAAACTCGAGACTCCCGTCTGCTCTCGAAAAACCAATACTCCTTGAGAGATGTCGTCTAATGCTGCTTCCAGACAATCAAGAACACCCTGCCATTGTTTTTTATAAAGGATGGGATAGTTATCCGTTTCCTCAATAGCAACATTTGATTGGCAAGCAATTGGCCCTGCATCAATACTGTTGTTTGGCCTAAAACAACTCACTGTAATATTGGGTCTCTTATTGCTTACAGTCCAGAATATCGGCGCATTTCCTTTGCCTTCTGGAAGTGGCGTTGCGTGAAAAAAAAGCATTCCAAATTTTGGGACATTGAGAATGTCTTCAGGAATAATTTCATATAATCCTGCACCAAAAATCAAATCATACGTTTCATTTACACAGTCAAAGCTTTCAATAACAATCGGGTCAGAAATATCGCTTACTTTCATTGAATGTTTGGCTAATTCTTGAGCAAAAGAGCCAATAAATCCTATCTTCAGGTCACTCATCTTACGATCAAATTGAACAATCATTCAACCACCTCTCTCCAAAACAGATACTTTAAACAGGTACTTAAAAAATAAACCATTAAGAGAAATCTGTCTAGGACTTGATAGAGCCACACGTGTTTTACGTAATCATTTTACTGGGGCTGTACCCCAAAAATCACCCCATCAGGATCCCAATAAAAAAAGGACTGCTTCTCCACAAAGGCCGGTAGAAAATCCCTAGTCGGCATATTTAGCTCATAAATATTTGACCGTGTTTGTTCTGGCTCAGACAATGGTTGCTGCCAATTAAATCAGCGATACTTTTCAAAAAAAAACATCAATACGACACAATTGATTCAAGCTTAAGGGGGGGGGGTAACACACGTCGCAGCCCTTTTCCTTTGTGCTTCAAAACAATACTTCATTAAGCAACACCCTGTAGGACCAACCCCATACAGCTTATCTAATGCTTGAATGGGACCAGTTTTCCCGACTACAACAAATGAAGCTATTCTTTATTTGATACACAGTGGCACATGTCGTCATTATTCCATGAAAAATTGATCTGCCATTTTAAATAAAGAACTCTATGTCTCAATTCCGTTCTTTCCGACTGTCCATTGTAGCCAGCTCATTCTTGCTCCTGTTGCTCTCGCCTCCTACTCAAGCCCAAGACGGCTTGTGGTCGCTATCATCAGGAATCCACTTTCCGCTCAAAAGCTTGTAACCATTGAAGAACGAAGGTCTCCCCCCGTTAAAGGCATACGAAGAAACATTCGGCCATATTCCATTATTTCACTGCGTAAGGACGGTTACAACAAACACAAACGCTCTATTAAACATGAAGAAAAAGGCTAAGACAGTTAACGGGTTCCATCTCCCATTGGATTCAAAACGGATGCCCTCTTGTATACATTTTGAAGCCTAGAAAAGGCCTTTGCGATAGAATCTACCACATTCTTTATAGATGAGTTATGGTAATCAGAGAATCGGCACCTTTATCGACGTTGATTCAAAAAACAATAAGAGCCACCAATGAGAAAGCACATCCCTTTGCATGTCAACATCCTCACGATCTTTACGGTTCTAGTTACAACAATCGTTTTAATTGTGATTGGTTACGGGCACAAAAGCAATTCTGACTCTGCTGTTATTGCCGCACACCAGCTTTTGCGCCGAGTTGAGATGTCCATGGTTGAAAAAACACAGGCCCTTTTCGACACGGCATTCAGGACCGTGGACACTTTCATCAATTTTAAAGACATCGGACAAAAAGCATCAATTCATTCTCACCCTTTGGAATCTGTTTTTTTTAAATTTCTCGAGCAGAACAAGGATTTTACTTCCATTTTTATTGGATTTGAAGATGGAGATTTCTTTCTCGTATCTTCACTGCACGGACGTAATGAATTAAAAAAGAGTCTGGGCATTCCAGAAAATGCAGTCTGGTATACACAAACAATTGCTCATCAGGCCGACAAGCAACGGTACGAACTCAGAAAATATCTGGATACAGGTTTTGTTACAGTTGGTTCTTCCGCTGAATTACACGTACAATATGACCCCAGACGTCGTCCCTGGTTCAGATCAGCCAGCGAAACAGATATTGCAACATTGAGTGATATTTATATTTTTTCTTTATCAGACGAACCGGGGATAACGGTTTCCCGTCGTTTTGACGCCACGGTTAAAGGCGTTGTCGGCGTGGACTTATCTCTCGCCAATGTGTCGCATTTTTTAAAATCACAGCTCATAGGCCCTGGCAATGAAATCATGATTTTTGACACTATCGGGAATGTCTATGCCTACCCTGATTTAAACAAACTGATCACCAGCATAGGCATTACTGAAAGCGACTCGACAAAAAATGCAAAAATTGCTGCACTCGGCTCTCCGGCTCTGACAGCTCTTGTACAATTACTTCAAACCAAAGACACAGACGTCATTCACGATCAATCACTTCTTGTGGATGGCACCACTCATCTCGTTGGCATTGAACCACTTCCCAAAGAATATGGAAAAGAATTATTCATAGCTCTCACAGTCCCGGAGTCAACTTTTACCGGCCCGATAGCTGAAGTTGGCAAACGAACATTCTTTGTCTCATTAGGGATGCTTTTCCTGTTTTTGCCAATACTATATTTCGTTTCCAAACGTATCAGCCGCCCACTCAAAATTCTCACTCAAAAAGTAGAAAATATTAAAGCTTTCAAACTGGATTCACCAATAAATGTTCAATCGAATATTCTTGAAATCCGAGAATTGAGCAAGGCGACTGAAACCATGCGTGAAGCCCTCAACGCTTTTGGGAGTTATATTCCCAAACCTCTCGTTAAAGCGATGATCGTCAACGACATTGTTCCAACGCTGGGCGGCGATCGCAGGGAAATGACCTTTCTATTCAGCGATATAAAAGATTTCACCACTATTTCAGAGACCCTCACTCCTGAGCAGGTGACAAGCAGTATTACAAGCTACTTAGAAAAAATGAGTTGGACCATCCTCCAGAACAAAGGGACCATAGATAAATATATCGGCGACTCAATCATGGCTTTCTGGAATGCTCCAGTAATCAACACCGAACATGCATTTCACGCATGCCTCACAGCCTTGCAATGCAGAAATGTACTTTCGGTATTTAATCAACATCGTCGAAACAATAATGAACCGGAATTCCTGACCAGAATGGGGGTGCACACAGGAGAAGCCGTTGTTGGAAACATAGGCTCTTCGGACCGCATGGACTATACGGCCATGGGAGCATCTGTAAATCTCGCTTCACGCCTTGAAGGGCTCAATAAGTACATGGGAACGGATATCCTTATCAGTCGACCGACAATGCTCGCAGCCGGAGATGAATTCCTCTTCCGCTTTGCAGGCAAAGTTGTCCCCAAAGGAACGACTGACGGGCTGTGCGTTTATGAACTGCTTGGGACAAAAATCAATGCAACAGGTATGTATGCCCCATTCTCTGTATCTGAAGAAATCATGCAAAAAACAGAAAAGTGGGAAGCTGCTATCCGTCTTTTCCTTTCACGGGATTTTGCGGGAGCAAAAGCCGCTTTCACTCCCCTTCTTGAAGAATATGGAGCTGATCCTCTCATTGAAAAATATCTGAAACTCACTCAGGAATTTTCAATACAATCACCGGATGATTCCTGGAACGGTGAACAAAGTTTCGACGTGAAATAAGGAGAGGTCATGATACGGTTCAAGACTTTGCTACAATGGTACATACTCGTTTCATTTTTAATGGTATGCATGCCTGTTTTCGCAACAGCGGCCACCCCCATCACCTTCTGGACAACGGACCTGGGTACAGACCGACAAGCGGTTATCAAATATCTCGCAGATGCTTTCATGATCTTTAACCCGGACATTAAGATACAGATTGAGGGAATTGAAGAAAACGCCATGGTAGATGCATTGACCCAGGCCCATAAAGAAGGGACTGGACCAAACATTATCAGTTGCGCTTCGGATCTGCTTGTCTCCTTTAGCAAACTCGGGTGGATGAACAATGCGGGGACTGAAGCCTGTATTGTCAGCATAGGAAAAGACAGATTTTATTCTGGAACGCTCAGCAAATTGCAACATACAGACGGAACGTATAGCGGTATTCCTTTCAATGGATGGATTCAGGGTATTTGGTATAGAAAAGACTGGTTTAAGGAATACGGTCTGAATCCGCCCGATAGTTGGGAAAACATCCTGAAAGCGGCCAAGACCTTCCACGCCCCTGAAAAAAAACAGTACGGTCTCCTCATCGGTACGCAGGATGATGTTTACGCCGAACAGGTCTTTACGCATCTGGCTCTCTCTGCTGGAGTGAAAGAATTCACCCCCGAAGGAAAGGTCGTGTTTGATTCCCCTGCGACCGTCGAAACCCTCAAATTTTATACGGAATTGGCACGATATACACCTCCCGGTCCTCAGACATGGCGAGGAAGAGATTTTTATTTCCAAGGGCAATTGGCAATGATGTTCTATTCAACATTCATCATGGATGACATGGCGGTTCCTTCCATTGCCGCAAATTCTTTGACTGGAGACAATTTTGAAGAACTCTGTGGAGCCCCTTACGACTATAACCTCTTGAAACATACCGGATTTGTTTCAAACATTACTGGTCTCCATAAAGCAAGTTACGGTATCATCAATGCACTCGGACTCTTGAAGACTGAAAATACTGAACAGGAAAAAGCAACTGAACGTTTCGTAGAATTCCTCTTCACGAACGACGCCTACATAACGTGGCTTCACACGGTTCCCGGCGGCATGATGCCTGTACTAAAGGATATTGCAGTCCATGACACCTTTTTCAGAGACCACCAAGGCGTCTTCCAAAGATACTCCCGACAACGAATCCATAGTATCCTGTCAGGGTTCGATTCATTAAAAAGCTTAAGCTTTGTGGATGGTCATATCGTGCCTCAAGCAGCGCAGGCTTCAGCCATGGGATTGCTGGCAGAAATGATCATGAAAACTCTTCAAGGAAAACTGTCGCCGGAAGAAGCTGTTTCAAAGACTGCTATGAAAATGCGAATGATCAATTCGGAAATTTAAATCGAAAAACAACAAACGTCCCACTTTTTAGAAAGCCATCTGCGCTTCGCACATGAAGCTTTGACTGGAGGCGTGCTCTTCAACTTCTCCCTGATACCAAAGGATGAAGTCGCTCCTACTATGCCTTCACCCCTTGCCTAGATGACCGCCCTTTCTAGTACCTATTATCACTATAAACCCTTTATATTTTTTCATAAAAATAGAAACAAGGAGTTGCGCAGACTTGTTTTTACTTTTATTGAAGCTTTCGCTCATCGTAGAGCAGCTTCAAGAAGAGGCCCGTTGAATTTATGGAGGACAAAGAATGAGACTATACAAAGATTTAAGCTTACGAAACAAGATCATGATCCCTGTAGGATTTCTCGTGATGCTTGTCATGGGTGTTACCCTCACCGTCCTGATCAGACAGTTCCAAACTGTTGCCACTGAAGATGCCTATTCCATAGGCGAAGAAATGGCTGGTCGATTCGGTCAGGAAATCAAAGGGGAATTGGACAAGGCTTTAACCATTAGCTGGACCTTGGCCCAATCCCTCGAAGCAACGATAGCTTCTCCAACGACACCAAGCCGTAAAGAAACAAACAATTTCCTCGTTGAACTTGCTGAATCACATGATGATCTTGCTTCCACATGGCTTGCATTCGAACCAAATGAATTCGATGGGAACGATGCTGCAGCCATCGGAACTGAAGGCTCCAATGAAAATGGACAATATTTGGCATGGTATCAAGCCGGAAACAAGATGTCCTACGGTACCAACCTGGAAAGAGCGTGGTATCAAACCTCGCTTCGCTCAGGAAAACCATTCCTCACTGACCCGACTGAATACATTTTCGACGGACAAAAAATCATTCTGGTTTCGGCAACTGTTCCCGTTAAAGTAAAAAATCGCACTATTGGTGTAGCCGGTGTGGATCTCAACATCGGACAATTAAAAAAAGTCGTTGCCCGAATTCAACCATTTGAGACAGGCTACGGATTTCTCATCAGTAACTCCGGTATGATCGTGGCAGATCCGTCCCCGAAACATGTCGGCAAACAAGTCGGCGAAACCTTTGGTTCAGAGATGGAGCACCTGATCACAAGCTGCCTGAAATCTGAACGCACCGTGCACACGACCTTCACCAAAAATGACACAAAATTTGAACTGATAATTGCTCCCTTTACCATTGGTGAAACAGGACAAAGCTGGGCTCTTGGCGTGGCAATCCCCACAGCCAAAATCATGGAAGCCGCAAACGACGTCACATGGCTCTCTGCCGTCATGAGCATTAGTTCCATTATAGTACTCCTCGCCATCATCTTTTTCCTGGCACGGTCCATCGTAAATCCTATCCGCCAAGGCGTAACCTTTACCAAACAAATTGCTTCCGGTGATCTCAACGCCAACCTACACATCGAACAAAAAGATGAAATCGGCGAACTTGCCGCCGACTTGACCAGCATGGGCCAACAGCTTCGTTCAGTTGTCAGCGATGTTCGTCAGTCGGTTGAACAGGTGGCCAGTGGCAGCGAAGAACTCTCCGCCACTGCGCAAACACTCTCCGGCGGCGCGACCGAACAAGCTGCCAATGTAGAAGAAGTCTCTGCCAGCATGGAAGAAATGGCCTCCAACATCAGCCAAAATGCCGACAACGCCGGTGAAACGGAAAAAATAGCTCTTCGATCCGCACAGGATGCAGAAGAAGGCGGCGAAGCTGTCACTCAAACCGTGCAGGCCATGCGGGAAATCGCTGATAAAATCACCATCATTGAAGATATAGCCCGTCAGACAAATCTGCTCGCTCTCAACGCAGCCATCGAAGCTGCCCGAGCCGGTGAACACGGTAAAGGATTCGCTGTGGTTGCAGCAGAAGTTCGCAAACTGGCTGAACGCAGTGGTGAAGCGGCCGCAGAAATCAGCGATTTGTCCGCCTCCAGTGTTGCTGTAGCAGAATCCGCAGGCGGTATGCTCAACAAGATGGTCCCGGACATCAAGCGCACTGCCGAATTGATTCAGGAAATCGCTGCAGCATCCAATGAACAGAACGCCGGAGCCGAACAAGTCAACAAGGCAATGCTCAAGCTAGATGAAATGACGCAACAGATCGCAGCCGCAGCCGAGGAAGTCTCAGCAACTTCAGAAGAGTTGGCCAGACAATCTGTACAACTCCAGTCTGCCATCGCCTTCTTCAAAGTCAACGACATGCCCACCGCACGGTCCACAGTCCACGTCGCAAGAAAGACGGCGGCACTCCCCAAGGGACGTCAGTCAACCAACCAATCCAATGGTGGCATGACCATCCCCGGCATGACAGATGAAGGATTTGAAAGGTTCTAATCCATATAGATAATAGATAATTAACACAGGGCAGAGGAGTAATCCTCTGCCCTATATTTGTATCTCACGCTCACTGTTCCGACTTTTTGCACAGTTTCAACACACGCCACATGTATGAACAGTCGTCAATGTAAACAAGCGTTTACGACACCACCTCTGCACACGACTTGCTCATTCTCCCGAGCATATGTATGGTCGCTCACCTCATATTGAGATCATCCACACTTTCAACACACAATTTCCTCATGAACGGATACTTCATTACCGGCACCGATACGGATGTCGGAAAAACATGCGTCACTGCCGCCCTTTTGCGGGCATTTCTCGACACTAACCAAAGTGCCCTGGCCATCAAACCGGTCCAAAGCGGCTGCATTGAAAGTACACATGGCCTGCGAGCTGAAGATGTCGAAGCATACGCCAGATTTTCTGCGCCCTATTTCCCTGATGGGTACCCCGAAGCCTGTTGCCACAAATACCGTCCAGCCTGTTCTCCGCACCTAGCGGCTGAAATGGCAGGAGAAACAGTAAGCGTGGACGAACTTGCCGATCAAGTCAGGAACATTGCCGCAGACCGGGATCTCGTCCTTGTTGAAGGGGCTGGTGGTGCTGCCGTACCACTCGGCAACGGGCAGACCATGCTTGATCTCATGCAGCGACTTGACCTACCGGTAATCATCGTTGCCGACAACAAATTGGGCGTCATCAACCACGCACTCATGACTATTGAAATGATTCGCGGTTGCGGACTCACTGTTGCAGGGATGGTCATAACAAACACTTCAACTCCTACCACAGACGATGCACACCTCCGACAAAACAATGTCGAGACCATTGCCGGTTGGGGCGATGTTCCCGTTCTGGCTGATATCCCATACGTCGAGGGCGCTGACTTCGACACGGTTTTCATCCAGCACATGACCTCAGCTCTGGATATCCTGCCGGAATTTTCTTCACAAAACGTCGACGATATGGATTTTGACCGGGATCACATCTGGCATCCGTACACTTCTGCATTGGACCCACTGCCGACAGTCAAAGTCCGTAGTACTCGCGGCACCCGCATCGTTCTGGAAGATGGAAGTGAACTCATCGATGGTATGGCCTCATGGTGGTGTGCCATTCACGGCTATGCAAACCCAGCACTAAACAAAGCCGCACGCTCTCAATTGGGCCGCATGTCACACGTCATGTTCGGTGGACTGACGCACGAACCTGCCATAAATTTATGTCGCACCCTACGCGATATGACGCCTGACGGACTTGACCATGTTTTTCTCGCGGACTCGGGGTCCGTCAGTGTAGAGGCTGCCATCAAAATGGCTCTGCAATACATGCAGGCGGACGGGCAGACAGAGCGCACCAAACTCTTCACGGTTCGCGGCGGCTATCACGGCGATACCTGCGGTGCCATGTCTGTCTGCGACCCCGACAACGGCATGCACCAACTTTTTTCAGGCCTTTTGCCACAGCAGATATTTGCTCCGCGCCCAGCCTGTCGTTTTGGTGAAGAGTATGACCCAGCCAGCCTTGATGAGGCCAGACGAATCTTCAAAGCCAACAGCCAAAAGATCGCTGCCATCATCGTGGAACCTATCGTGCAAGGCGCAGGCGGCATGTATTTCTATCACCCCGAATACCTACGTGGTCTGCGAAAATTGGCCGACGAACACGATGTTCTGCTTATCCTTGATGAAATAGCCACTGGCTTCGGACGAACGGGTAAACTCTTTGCCTGTGAATGGAGTGACGTGACACCGGACATCATGTGCGTCGGCAAGGCTCTCACTGGCGGCACCATGACACTGGCCGCAACTCTTGCGACAACTCACGTGGCACACACCATTTCCAAAAATGGCGGTGTCTTCATGCACGGCCCGACCTTCATGGGCAACCCGTTAGCGTGCGCCGTTGCTCAAGCCAGTCTCACCATCCTGCAACAGAAAAACTGGAAAACACAGGTCCACGACATCGAGCACTGGCTGAAAGAATCATTCGGCTCGTGTCGCACGCTCCCCGGAGTCGCAGATGTCCGGGTACTCGGCACCATCGGCGTGGTAGAAATGGACCGCCCGGTCAATGTCCAGAGCTTGCAGGACTGCTTCATCAAACGCGGTGTGTGGTTACGGCCCTTCGGCAAACTCATATATGTCATGCCGCCCTATATTATTACCCGCGAAGAAACGGAGCGCCTTGGTGCAGCCGTGTACGACGCAATCGCAAACAATGCTCATATATAAGGATAGACCATGAATCTTCTCGCAGTATACTTTGCCCTTTTCATTGGAATGGGCATCTACGAATATATCAAACGCAAAGACTTCGAAGAATTTGCAGTGGCTGGCCGTCGATGCAGCGCAACAGTGGCAGGCATATCCATCACCGCGTCCTGCGTTGGAGCATCCGCAACCATCGGCATGACCGGGCTGGCCTTCAGCGTCGGCACCCCCTCTTTCTGGTGGCTGGGATCAGGTGCGGCGGGCCTGCTCGTTCTTAGTACATTTCTTGCGGCAAAAACCCGTCGAAGCGGCGTTTTCACACTACCGGACATGGCTGAGAAGTTCATCTCACCTGCCGCTCGTAAAATCACGGCATTGATAATTATCCCGGCATGGGCATCAATTCTGGCCGCCCAATATATCGCGGCAGCCAAGGCCGCCACCGCCTTATCCGGCATGGACTATTCAACAGCTCTCATCGGTTGCGCTCTGGTCATCACCGCCTACACCATGCTCGGCGGCCAAAACTCCATCCTGAAAAGTGATGCCGTACAATACTCACTGGTTGCCGTCGGACTCGGATTGGCTCTCTATTATACAGGTACGGCATCTCCGGTTTCCCTCACCGATGTAAAATTACAATTCGTCAATGAAGCATTCCCCATGTCGAAATGGACCTATTTCATGATCATTGTGGGCGGCAGCTATGTGGTCTGCCCAATGTTGTTCGGACGACTCTTTTCCGCGCGTGGTGAAAAACAGGCAAAACAAGGGGCTTTTATCGCCACAGCTGGCATTGCCCTCTCCGCCGTAGTCATCGTCTGTATCGGCCTGTACGCCCGAGGGTTGGCTCCCGCAGGAACGGACGCTGATTCCATTCTCACACAAATTGTCCCTTCGGTCATGCCAGGATGGGCCGGAACCGCCCTGCTCTTCGCCCTACTGTCGGCCATCATTTCATCGGCAGACTCCTGCCTCATCACCGCCGCCACAATTTTGGAACATGATGTCATCGGTGGCAGCAATACGACCAGATGCCGCCTGATAATGGTTGCCATAGGCATGGGTGCACTTGGTATTGCCGCATCCGGGGGTAGCATCCTGTCCCTACTGCTCGCGGCCAACGATATTTATGTTTGCGGGGTAGTCGCTCCAATGTTTGTCACCATCCTCGCCTGGGGAAAACGACCGATCAACCCGCGCACCATGCTTCTTGCCATTATCATCGGAGGTGCATTGGGAATAATGGCTGCTTCGACCGGCATAAAAGCGTACAGTTTCGCTGGAGTCGGGACATCTCTGGCGTTATCCGTGGCCGCATTGATACCGTCACGCAGGTTGGCCGAATCCCAATAGGCATATCGGCCCGGACAATCTGTAAAAAAGACAAAAAAAGGCTTGCCAACCCGCCTGTTCTTTAATAGACAGACTCTTCCTGAACGTGCCGAAGTGGTGGAATTGGTAGACACGCATGGTTCAGGACCATGTGGGGGTTTCTCCGTGGAAGTTCGAATCTTCTCTTCGGCACCAGTAAAGAACAAGGGCTGTGACATACGTCGCAGCCCTTTTTCTTTGCACTCCAGATACTCAATGATAATGATCATACCCACGTCAGCTCAAAAGAGCTGTTTCTCACGAACATATCACCGTTTTCAACATATAATTTTCTGGTAAAAAGAGTTATCATCTACTATTAACAATAGAGAGAAAATCAGCCGAGACTGATTATGTTTATTTCACAGAATCATACTATGGGGATAGGATGTTTGAAAATCTCAGTTTAAAATGGAAAGTGATGTCCCTCGCTCTGGTCGGCCCCCTGCTCGTTGCCGCCATTCTGGCAGCGCAACAGGTAATCCAGATTCAAGACAGTGGCGAAAAAGACATTATCGACCAAAGCCGCGCCGTAGTGCTCATGGCTGAGGCGGCCCGACAGGAGATGTCTAAAAAGTTGGAAATAGGTGTTATCATGCCTTTTGACCAACTGAAACATTCCAAAGAAAAAATCATTGAGGCGATTCCGGTCATTACCGCCATCAAGATGGCAAAACGCCAATCAAATGAACTCAATTTTCAATTCAGAGTTCCCAAAGTCAGTCCTCGAAATCCCGAAAACACGCCTACCCCGCTAGAAAGCAAAGTTCTGGCGGAACTCAAAGCAAAGAATCTTACTGAAAAGATCCTGATTGAAGACAATCAAATCCGCTATTTCCGCGCCATTCGATTGACCAAGGAATGCCTGTACTGCCATGGAAATGCCAGAGGCGATATTGACCCCACGGGCGGCATCAAGGAAGGCTGGAAAGTCGGTGAAATCCACGGCGCATTTCAAATAATATCTTCACTGGAAGGAGCCAAAGCAAACATTCTCAAGGCAGAGCTGTATACGGCAGGTGAAACCCTGTTCATTTTGCTGCTCATTGGTTTCCTTGTTTGGCTTCTGGTCAAAAAGATCATCGTCAACCCGCTTTTCCGCATCCGTATCTTTGCGCAAAGCGTGGCTTCCGGTGAACTGGACGCTACCCCTGAAGGCTCTTTTTCCGCAGAACTTCGCTCTGTGAAAAACAGCATTGAAACCATGGTCGACAAACTCAAAACCCAAATGTTTGAAGCCGCAGAGAAAAAAGAAGAAGCCGAATCCGCAAAGAAAAAAGCTGAATCCGCCATGGAAGAAGCCAAAGAACATGATATCACAGCGACAAATCTGCTAACCAAAATGCAACGCATTGCGCAAGAGGCATCGCTCATCGTAGAACAAGTCACTTCAGCCGCGGACGAACTCTCAACCCAGGCAGACCAGGTCAGTCAGGGTGCAGACGTTCAAAGAGATCGTACAACCCAGACGGCAACAGCCATGGAAGAAATGAACGCAACAGTACTTGAAGTCGCCCGCAATTCAGCCAGCTCAGCGGATTCAGCCTCCAACGCCAGAATACAAGCTCAGGAAGGAGCCGTTGTTGTCCGAGAAGCCACGACAGCCATTCGCGAGGTGCATGATCTTACAGTCACACTCAAAGATTCCATGGGTAAACTCGGTGAACAAACTACCGATATCGGCCAAATCATGAATGTCATTGAAGACATCGCGGATCAAACCAATCTCCTTGCCCTGAACGCAGCAATCGAGGCCGCCCGAGCAGGTGAAGCCGGACGCGGGTTCGCCGTTGTTGCGGATGAAGTCCGCAAATTAGCGGAAAAGACCATGGCCGCCACCAAGGAAGTTGGCGATGCCATTCAAGCTATTCAAAACGGTGCATCATCCAACATCAAGAGTGTGGACACCGCAGCCCTCGCAGTGGAACAAGCCACGGAACTTGCCAATCAATCCGGAGAATCTCTAGACCGCATCGTATCCTTTGCAGACGAAACATCCGGCCAGGTCCAATCCATTGCCACGGCAGCTGAAGAACAATCAGCGGCATCCGAAGAGATCAACCAAGCCGTCGACGATATCAACCTGATCGCTTCCGAGACCGCCGACGGCATGAATCAATCCGCCGAGGCTATCAATGAACTGGCTCGACTCTCCAACGAACTCCGCCATCTCATCAAGGAAATGAACGAGTAACACCACTCAGTAATGATAAGGCGGAAGCTCTTCTACGAGCTTCCGCCTTTTTTAAGCTACGTCATAGTCATCTATAATATTACCAGTTGATATTCCCTTCTGCCTTGTGTTCCTTGCAATGTTTCACTAGGGTTCATTATGAATCGAATTGAACCAATCACACCGAAACAATCGCCATGCCAATAGCCGATCCGACCGAGTTGATACACAGCCTGACTGACAAAAAAGGACTTGCCGCGCTCCTTGATGTCCTCCCACTTGGCGTTGCCATCATGGACAAAGAAGGGACCCTGCTCGCTATCAACAGCACCTATGAAAACATCACGGGCGTTGAGGGGAAACAGGTCCTCGGCATAAAATGCCTCCATGCCTTGCGGTGTGATTTCTGTATGAAAAACTGCCCGGTCATGACCGAATGGGAAGACCTAACTCCCCAGACCGTCGAAGCCAACATTCTCAATCGCAACAGAGAAAAGGTCTTCGTCAACCTGACTCTTGCCCCCCTCATGGGCGAAAACAACACCATACAAGGTGCCATCGAGACCATCACACCAAGCGGAGGAGGCCCCCTCGACGAAGTCGCAGGCCATGTTCTGGGACTCGGCGAACTGGTTGGCCGAAGCCCGCAGGTGCGAAAGATATTTTCTATGACACCGTCCATTGCACAGACGGATTCCCCGGTACTGCTCACAGGAGAAACTGGCACTGGCAAGGACATGTTGGCCGAAGAAATTCACAACGAATCAGATCGTGACGGACCATTCGTCAAAGTTAATTGCGGCGCCCTGCCCGACCCTCTTCTTGAATCCGAACTCTTCGGACACAACAAAAACGCCTTTCCCGGAGCGGATCAGACCAAACAGGGACGACTACGAATGGCCCATGGCGGCACACTGTTTATCACGGAAATTGGCGATCTTCCCATGCGACTGCAAACAAAACTCCTTGCTTACATGGACAATCATGTCGTGCGCCCCATGGGGTCCACCAAAGGAGTCCGTACAGACGTTCGCATCATGGCGGCCAGTAACACAGATCTGGAAGAAGCCGTACGCAACAAAACATTTCGTCAAGACCTCCTCTACCGCCTCAACGTTATCCGACTCCACCTCCCTCCCTTGCGAGAACGTGGTGAAGATTTACTTTTGCTTCAGGACCACTTCCTGAAAATGTTTCAACTTCGCTACAAGAAAAAAGTTGAACGGTTCTCCAAAAATGTGGATAACCTCCTCAAATCGTACGTATTCCCAGGTAATATTCGGGAATTACGAAACCTCATCGAGTATGCCGTCAACTTTTGCGACACCCCGGTCATCAGAATGCGCCATTTACCCGGGTACATCCTGCACGGTCATGGGTTACCGAAAAACCTTGTGACATCGCCCGACCAACACCCTCACACCCCGGGCGAAGTCAGAATGGCACGCCCTGAACGGTGGGAAGATGTTCAACGCAAAATGATACTGGAAGCCTTGGTCAAGACCGGCGGCCGCAAACAGCAGACGGCTGAACTCCTCGGATGGGGGCGAAGCACCTTGTGGCGCAAAATGAAACATTTCGGCATAGAGTAAACAGCTATGGAAAAAATTCTTATCCCCCTCACAGGCAACGAACTAGCTCCCAGGTTTGACATCGCCCTTGAAGTACTCATTGTTTCCGTAACCAGAGAAACAAGCGCCATGGGTAAAATCGATGAAAAAGTCGTCATTCTCGACACCCCTTCCAGTGAAGCCATGTACCGAATGGTCATGTCAGAAAACATCAAGACCATCATCTGCGCAGGCATTGAAAAAGAGATATTCGATTTCTTGCGACGCAAGCGAATCAGTATCATAGATAACGTCTGTGGCCCGGTTGATGCTGTTCTCGAAGCATATCTCATGGGGAACCTCTCTCAGGGACAAATCTACTATTAACAAAGATTTGTTCCAAAATGTTTCACTTTGAAACATTTTAAACATCTTCCAACGTCCCAAAATGTTTCATTGTGTCCTTGAACTTTTATTCACATAAGAGTCTTGACGCAAACAATGATTTACTATTTATAGGAATGCGAACCCTCTTAAATGCTTGGCCCGCGTAATGTTACGCAATGTGAAATTGGGGGCAATTTCCGGGCTAATCCTCAAGGGGTTCAACTGACACAGCTGGTACACTTGAAACTTTCCATGACAAGGGAGGTAAGCGTGCATCATTGTGCAAACAACACTTCTCGGGAGGAAGGATTACATGAAAATCAAAGACCTGATGACTCCGGTAGAGGATTACCAGACCCTTGGTCTGGAAACCTCTCTGAGCGACGTCGTGAGCGCCTTGCACGGCAGCAAACACCGCGACATCCTCATTGTGGATGAAAACGGTGCCTTTGCAGGCGTGGTGACCATGACGGACATCATCGTTGCGCTGGAACCCAACTACAAGAAGCTCAACAAAACCGATCTGGGCAGCGACATTCTGTCCAACCGATTTGTGGCCGAACAGTTTAAAGAATTCAATCTCTGGACCAACACCTTGACCGACCTCTGTAGCAAGAGCCTCGACCTCAAGGCCAAAGACGTCATGCATGTCCCCGAAGACACCCATTACTTAGATCAAGATAGCGACTTGGAGCATGGTGTACATCTCTACATTATCGATACTCCCCAGCCCTTGATCGTCCGTAGTAACGGCAAAGTGGAAGGAATCCTCCGCATGGCCGATGTCTTTGATGAAATCATTAATCGCATGAGCGCCTGTGCCGGCTAGGCCTTGGTGAACAAGGAGATAATCATGGAAACAGCTCAAGCTGCCAAACCCTCATTCGACTGGAAACGCCTGGTGTTCATGCTCCTCGGCGTCGTACTCTTCGCCGTTGTCTACTTCGCTCCGGCATGGCCGGACGCAATTGACCCCATGGGTCAGCACTTTCCCCTGCCTACGGAAGCTAAAGGTGCCATCGCCGTTTTCCTGCTGGCCGGTACATGGTGGGTCTTTGAAGTCGTCCCCATCGGCGTCACTTCATTAATGATCGGTATTCTTCAGGTCATGTTCCTGATTCGCCCAGCTAAAGTGGCGTTCAAGGATTTCATGGATCCGTCCGTTCTCTTTATTTTCGCCTCCATCATGATCGGTCTGGTTTTCACGAAGACTGGCCTGACAAAACGACTTGCATACAAAATGCTTGATGTCGTAGGCGAACGTACCTCAATGATCTATCTCGGCGTCTTCGTGGTCACGGCCGCCCTGACCCACATTATGGCGCACACCGCTGTGGCAGCCACCATATATCCGCTGCTGCTCGCCATTTACGCATTGTACGGTGAAGGCGACAAACCCACTAAGTTCGGTAAGGGATTGTTCATAGGTATGGCCTACGTGGCCGGTGCCGGTTCCGTTGTCACCCTGCTTGGTGCAGCCCGGGGAGCAGTAGCTCTCGGCTTCTACAAGGAAATCGTCAACGTAGACATCGGCTTCTTCGAGCTGAGTTACTACATGGCACCCATAGGTTGGGCCATGACCTTCCTGCTGTGGGGCTTCTTCATGATCGTATGCAAGCCTGAAAAAGACCGTATTCCCGGCCTGAGAGAAAAAGCGCGTGAACTCAACGCAAAAATGGGCCGCTTAACCCGTGATGAGATCATGGCTGCCGTCATCGTTGGTGGTGTCATCTGTATCATGTCCTTACGCTCCTTTGTCCCGGCCCTTCAAGCTGTAGACAAAACCGCCATCATTCTTTGCTCCTCAGTTCTCTTCTTTGTCTTCAAGATCCTTGATCTAAAAGACCTCGAAGACATCCCCTGGAACATCATCCTGCTGTTCGCCGGTGCCATGTCCATTGGTTTCTGTCTCTGGGAAACCGGTGCAGCAAAATGGATGGCCGTTAACTGGCTGGTCATGTTCCAGGATGCGAACTGGTTTATCTTCGTCATGTCCATCGCCTTCTTCGTCATGATGATGACCAACTTCATCATGAACGTGGCGGCCATCGCCATATCGTTACCGGTTGCCCTCGTTATCGCGCCTTACCTTGGCGTGGCTCCCGAAGTCATCCTGTACGCCTCTCTGGTTGTTGCTGGTATGCCTTTCCTGCTCCTTGTCGGCGCAGCTCCCAACGCCATTGCATACGACTCTGGACAGTTCACCACGGGTGAATTCTTCGGCTGGGGCGTTCCCGCTTCCATCCTGCTCATGGTTGTTGTCGGTCTTGCAATCCTCGTCATCTGGCCGATTATGGGTATGCCCATCACGCTGCCCGCAGGCGGTTAACAGTCGACAGTTTGTATAAGACAATATAATAACGGCTGCCATCTTCGATGCATGGCAGCCGTCTTTTCATAAAACATAAAACCACGTGAGAATCATGGAAAAACTCGAAGCCCTCTTTGATCACATCGCGGCCCGGGTCAACGTCAACTTGAAGCCCATGGGCATTGACGTTCGCCCCCTGCTTAATAATGCTATCCCAAGAGAGAGACATCTCCTCTACTATGCGTTTTATGCTCTGACCGAAGACCATCCAATTAGCTTCAGATTCACCAACTCCAATCTCTCCGGTTCCTATTTCCTCGGCAAAACACAGGTTGATCGCTCTGTTCTGTATAAATCAGATATTCGAGGCGATGAGCTCAAACAAAAAGGTGACGTAGTTGAATTCAATGGCGTCAAAACCAAACTCTTCTACGACGAAGTCATCCGTATCACCAACTCTTTCCTGGTAAAGACACTGGTGCACAATCAATCAAAGAACCCTGAAATTCCTGAGGTATTCCGCATCCTCAACACCGTGGCCATGCACTATTCGAATATCCACGGGACCACCACGGAAGGCGTTTATCTCGGTCCCTTCTCCACAGTAGATCTCTCCGTCATGCACAATTGTGTTGTGGGCGACTTCGCTTATGTACAGGCAGGCGACCTTTCCCGTGTAAACATTGAACCAGGACGCATCTGGCTCAAGGCAGGAGACCTGTTCGAATTCAACTATGTCTATCCCGAAGGCGTGGTGGATAAATACGTTAAACTCGACGAGAACGGCAAACTCACAGGACAATTCATTGAATACGTGGACGACTTCAAAGAAGACTTCGTTCCAATCTATTCGACTGCCGCACCTGAAACAGACGTCATCATTCCAGAATCCGCTTATGTCAGCCCCTATGCCGTCATCAAGGGACACTGTGAAATCGGTGAAAACGCTCTTATCGTTCAACGAGCCCACGTCGAAAATTCCATCATCGGAGAGGGAGCCAACGCACAGGAGAACTGCTACATCAAGAACTCCATATTCGAAGGCAACAACGTCACAGCTCACGGCGGCAAGGTCATCCATACCCGCAATGGCAAAAACGTATTCGTCGGGTTCAATTCATTTGTCCACGGCACCGAATCCTGTCCCATCATCATTGGCCAAGATTCCATTGTCATGCCCCATACTATTATTGATGCCGAAGAGCCTATCGAGATACCTGAAAATTCGGCAATCTGGGGATATGTAACCAAGCAAGCCGATCTCGCAACTCAGTGCGTCAGCTTGGATGATCTGGCAAAAACAACCGAAATAACCTTAGGTAATGCCACATTCAAAGGTGATGGCATGGCTTTTGTAAAGGCATTCAAACATCGCATCGATCACATCCGTGAAGAAAACGGTGCGTATTTCGACGGCTCGGATAAAACCCGCGGCCATGCACAGAAGACTCAGGACGCATGCTTCAACATCCTCCAGCCCTTCCAGTCCGGGCCGGAAGCAGGCATGTATCCTACCATGACAATCGGCGACTAGACTGTCTGGAAATCGCCACGGTATTCACATTGATTTGAGGAGAAAGTAACAATGTCCCAATCCCTGACCCAGGCCTTTGGCAGAAACTTTCTCGGCAACGCGCCGAGCTGGTACAAGTTAGCCATTCTGGCTTTTCTTGTCATCAACCCGATTCTTGTCTACACCGTCGGTCCGTTTATAGCGGGCTGGGTGTTGATCGCCGAATTCATCTTCACCTTGGCAATGGCTTTGAAATGCTATCCGTTGCCTCCGGGTGGTCTGCTGGCCATTCAGGCAGTTTTTCTTGGCCTGACCAAACCAGAAACGGTCTACCATGAAGCACTAAACAACTTTGAAGTCATCCTGCTCCTGATCTTCATGGTCGCAGGCATCTACTTCATGAAAGACTTCCTGCAATTCACCTTCACCCGCATCCTGACCAAAGTACGCTCAAAAATCGTCATCTCCCTGCTGTTCTGTTTTGCAGGCGCATTCCTGTCCGCTTTCCTCGATGCTTTGACCGTTACCGCTGTCATCATCGCCGTGGCCTACGGGTTCTATAATGTCTATCATCGATACGCCTCCGGCAAAACAATGAGCTGCTCCCATGACCTCTGTTCCGATGAGGCCGTCAAAGAAGCTGCCCGCCAGGAACTTCTGGACTTTCGAGCCTTTCTGCGCAACCTGATGATGCACGGTGCAGTTGGTACTGCTCTCGGTGGCGTCTGCACTATCGTTGGTGAGCCACAGAACCTGCTCATCGGTTCCGAAATGGGCTGGCACTTCATTCCTTTCTTCCTCAAAGTTGCTCCTGTCTCCATGCCCGTGCTCGCCACTGGCCTGTTGACCTGTGTGCTCGTGGAAAAGTTCCATATCTTCGGATACGGTGCACAAATGCCGGGCAATATCCGCTCACATTTGCTTGAAACCGCCATTCAAATGGAAGAAAAACGCGGCATGCGCGGCAAAGCCAAATTGATCGTTCAGGCCCTGATCGGTGTCTGGTTAATCGTTTCTTTGGCCATGCATCTGGCCGCTGTCGGTATCATCGGCCTGTCTGTCATCGTTCTGTTGACCTGTTTCAACGGTTTCACTGATGAACACCAGCTTGGACCAGCATTCGAAGAGGCTCTGCCTTTCACCGCCCTGCTCGTGGTTTTCTTCTCCATTGTCGGTGTCATCCACGACCAACATCTGTTCGCTCCGGTCATGGACATCGTTCTGTCCATGAAGGGACAAACACAGCTCGCAGCCTACTATGTGGCTAACGGTGTCCTGTCCATGATCTCGGACAATGTGTTTGTGGCGACTGTGTACATCTCGGAAACCAAGATGCACTTCACCAACCTGCTCGGCACCTTCCCCGGTGTGGAAGATAGCGTCGCTCTCATGGAAAGGCTGACCGACGGTCATCTGGACCGCGCACAGACCATTTTGTCTCTGCCCGCAGCCATCCAGGGTCAGGTTACCGACATGATGAACCACTTCGACAAGCTGGCAGTCGCCATTAATACGGGTACCAACATCCCGTCCGTGGCAACTCCCAACGGTCAGGCCGCCTTCCTATTCCTGCTGACATCGGCTCTTGCCCCGGTCATCAGGCTCTCATACGGCCGCATGGTTGTACTGGCTCTGCCTTACACCATCACAATGTCGATAATGGGTCTCATCGCCACCTACTACTTCATGTAATTCAAACGCACGAAAAATAAAAAGGGTCTGCACTGTGTGCGGACCCTTTTTTTCTGTCATATATTAATTTCGAAAAGAGATCTCGACACCCTAAAATTAAAAAGATGGCTCAATATAAGAACTCTACATCGCATCAAAATAAACAAAATGCACCATGCTCGACATGATACGCTTTATTGACTGGTTTAAAACACAACCAATCCTGCGGTCCTCAGCTCTACTGAGGCCATATATATCGCGACGAATAAATCGCTTATATGTCAAACGTGTCCGCTAGGCGTCATTCACCTTGGGAGAATCTGTCAAATGCTCCTTGCACAGCCAGATAAGAGACTGATGCTTGGTATCAAAATGGGGATGAACACCGTGGTTCGTTCCGCAAACAGCGCACGTATGTTCGGCTTCCCATTCGCACTGCGGATAGCAGTCCATATTGTTGAGCATCTGATTGAACCGGCTGATAATTGGAAACATGGGATGATCCGCATGTCTCCGCCGGTCCTTACTGTTCAGTTTCCCGTTGTCGTTCACCTTGACCGTAATCATGCGGGAACGATTAATGAGACCTTCCTTTTTGTTCATGACAATCTTGGTCGGCTCTTCCCATCGACAAATAATCCGTTTTCGGTCCTGATCAAAACGCATAGACATGGCATCCTCCTTGGCGCGGCTTTTCGTTCCTTCTCTGCCGCGTTCGTTTGGATTCACACCGCCGTGCATCACCCTCTCTGAAACCGATTCGATCCAATCCAATTTCCTAAACGACATAATCCAAAGCCTTACGGCCTGCTGCAACCTTCTTCACGAAAGCAACGCATGCCTGATGCTCAGGATGGCCCTGATAATGATTCAAAGCATCCACGTCGTCATGTTCCGAACACAAAACAATGTGGCATTCCGGCTCAGCAGCAACTATGTCATTACTGACTTCAATATGCTGCAACCCTTCAATTCGCCCGTTGAGCAATTCCAGCATCTCTTTCATTTTTGCCCCGTTCTCCTGGGCAGATGCTCCCTCGGCTTCCTCTTTCAACGTCCACATTACTATATGTCTAATCATTATTTTTTTCCTTTATTCTTTCCTCAATAATTACAAAATCATAGCCGAAATACTAAAAAAAGGACATTTGTATACTTAATTCACAATAAGCATTTTCGGACTATTTGTCACCCTGCCACGCCAAATACAGAGAGAAAGAGTGGTACCTACAACCAAATACAAACCACTCTGGGAAAAAGGACAAAACTTGACATTATCAACCAAAGGCCCATCCTTTGCATATGTTTCGAGTAGTTTGAAAACACTTTGCATGAAGGGTGCCACCGCCGAGGATATATGAACAAATTGAAATGGACTTTACTCATTCTCGCCATATTCTGGCTGCTGCCGGGGTTGGCCGCTGCGGAAAAGCCAAAGAAAAGTATTCTGTACCTCAATTCCTACCACCACGGATACAGATGGTCTGACTCAATTCTTGAAGGCGTCCGTTCAGTGCTGGATAAAAGCCAATACAAAATCGACCTCCAAATTGAATATATGGATGCCAAGCGGTATAATTATGAAGACGTTACCGCCTTATTTCTTCGGCTCTATAAAGAAAAATTTGCGAACAAACAGTTTGACGCAGTCATGGTTTCCGACAATGACGCTTTCACGTTTGCCAGCCAATATAGGGGCGAACTTTTCCCCGGAGTTCCAATCATTTTCAGCGGCGTTAATGACTTTAAAGCCAATGATTTGAAACAGGATAATATTACCGGAATTGTTGAATTATTCGACATGGCCAAGACTCTGGAAGTAGCATTAAAGCTTCATCCGGAAAAGAAACGTATGGTCGTAGTCGGCGATTCATCTACGGCAGGAACAACCATCAAACATCAAATCGAAGCAGTTGTTCCGCAGTTCAAAGACAGGCTGGTCGTTGATTACTGGATTGATATGTCCATGCGAACTGTTCTGGATCGCGTAAGCACCCTTCCAAAAGACACATTTCTGTTCGCCATTCCATCGTATCAAGTCATCAATGGTCGCTTTTCGACAGCTCAAGAAGTTGTCGAATCCATTTACGAATATTCCAGCGTACCCATTTATACATGCTGGGAGTTCCTGCTTGGTCACGGTACTGTCGGCGGACGCATGATTTCAGGCTATCTCCATGGTCAAACAGCCGCCAAAGTAACACTCAAAGTGCTCAGTGGCATTCCAGCAGATTCTATCAAGGTTGCCAGAACTCCCATGGGTGAATATCTCTTTGATTACAACGTCATGAAACGACTCAAAATTCAAGAGAACCAACTTCCTGAAGGCAGCCGAATTATTAATGCACCCAAAGCATTTTACGAACTGCCAAAAGAACTTTTCTGGACCATCATGATCAGTTTTGCCTTGCTTCTCCTCATTCTCATATTCCTAATTATGGGCATGCTCGAACGCCGTAAGGTCGAACGCAAAGTCAAAGACCAGCTTGCCTTCCAACAAACCCTGATGGACACCGTTCCACAACTTGTTTCTTTGAAAGACGTAAAAGGCCGTTATCTTGGGACAAACCGAGCATTTGCTGAATTTTTCGGTATGGAAAGCAGTCATAGCGCAAACCGCAAAACTTCCCGAGACGTCATGCGGGACCCTGATTACATTGACTGGGCCGTGGGGGCAGACAAGGCTGTCATCCACAACCAGCATGCTTTCAGAAAAGTCAGACGGAAACTTTTGGATGCCAACGGTGATCCCGCATGGATTGAAGTCAACAAAGTCCCAATCAACGATCGTTCCGGCCAAATTGTCGGCGTGCTCAGTACCGCAGAAAATATCACTAAAGAGCGCAACCTGGAAAAACAACTTCTGCAATCCCAAAAGATGGAAGCTATCGGCACTCTTGCCGGTGGTATCGCTCATGATTTCAACAATATACTCACATCCATCATCAACTCCACAGAATTAGCTGTAGGGGATATCGACCCTGATACGGTCACAGGTAAAGACTTGAAACGAGTGCTCAAAGCAGCTCGAAGGGGTGGACGTGTCGTGAAGCAAATTCTTGCTTTCAGCCGACCGTCAACGGAAGGATTCCGGTCCACTGACGTGGGGGCGGTTATAACAGAAGTGCTTGGACTCATGGAATCTTCCATGCCAAGAAACATCGAAGTCCGATCAACCATAGCCTCTTCACTGGCCCATGTGCATGCCGACCCCACCCAAATTCATCAGGTGGCGATGAACCTTTGTACCAATTCATTTCACGCTTTACGTGAAACCGGCGGCAGAATAGATGTCCGTCTGGATCAAGCAGATTTGGCAGAAGATGATGCTGACATGCTTGGATTAATCCCCGGAGAGTATGTCCGTTTGGTTATTGAAGACAATGGGCCGGGTATCCCGCCAGACATACTGGATAAAATTTTTGACCCATTTTTCTCCACCAAGGACAAAACTGAAGGAACCGGACTAGGACTGGCGGTTGTACATGGTATTGTTCGAAGCCATAAAGGCGGACTTCAAGTCACCCCACGCCGAGGCGGTGGCACTGCCTTTTTTATCTACTTGCCAAAATGCGAAGAAAACCAAGCTCTTAAAGGACCAGCTGCCAACACAAGTTCTTCGGTCGGCGCCCATATTCTTTTTGTTGAAGACGACCATGACCAACTGCATACTACTCCACGCCTGCTGGAAACAATGGGATGCAGGGTCGTTGCTCTGGATAACGCTGAAGCCGCTGCTGCCATGGTCTCCAACGGTCCGAACTCTTTTGATCTGGTCATCACGGATTACGACATGCCGGATGTCAGCGGCACACAATTGGCCGCACAACTCGCTGACATTGAACCAAATCTGCCCATTATTCTCGTTTCCGGCCGTGAAGATGCGGCAACTGCAGCTGCCCACTTGCCGAATATCCAACGGGTGGTTATCAAACCGTACGACAAAAAAGATTTGTCCCAAGCCATCAATAGCGTATTGACAATGACCGAGGGAGAGTAACAAGTGGCCCGGATTCTGATTATCGATGATGACTTCGAAATCTGTGAGACCATGGAAAGCCTGATAACCAGGCTCTCGCATGAATGTGCTTCGGCGCACACCATGGATGAAGGCATGCGTCTGGCAAGTAAAAGCGAATTCGACGTGATATTCCTTGATGTCAGTTTGCCCGACGGCAACGGGCTGAACATATTGCCTGACATTATGGCCCTGCCCAATCCGCCCGAAGTCATCATCTTGACCGGCAAGGGCGATCCTGATGGAGCCGAACTGGCTATCAAAGGCGGAGCATGGGATTATCTACTCAAACCGTCCAGCATCCGTGAAATATCCCTCACCCTTGGTCGCGCTCTGAAATATCATGAGAAAAAAGGCGGAGCCAACAGTATTGGTTCTCTGGATCTGACCGGTGTTGTTGGCGAAAGCCCAAGCATTAAAGCGAGCTTCAACCTTTTATCACAAGCGGCCCGATCTGATTCCAATGCCCTTATTACCGGACAAACCGGCACGGGCAAGGAGTTGTTCGCAGCGACAATCCATGAAAATTCAAAACGAAAATCCGGGAATTTTGTCGTTGTAGACTGCGCAGGACTGACGGAATCCCTATTAGAATCAACACTATACGGGCATCGAAAAGGCGCTTTCACCGGGGCGCAAAAAGATCGTATAGGCTTAATCAAACTGGCTGACAATGGCACGCTTTTCCTTGATGAAGTGGGAGAAATGCCACTTTCCATGCAAAAAGCTTTTCTCAGAGTCCTTCAGGAACGAACTTTCCGCCCTGTGGGCGATACACGGGAACAAACCAGTAATTTCAGACTGGTGGCTGCAACAAATCGCAATCTTGATGACATGGTCGACAAAGGCGAATTTCGCTCAGATCTGCTCTACAGACTCAAAACCATGCACATTCATCTGCCACCACTCATGAACCGCCCTGAAGACATCCGCGCCCTCAGCATTTTCCGTGTTCAACAACTCTGCAAGCAGTACGGTATGGAGTCAAAAACGCTCGGATCTGATTTTCACCCGGCTTTGGCAAGCTACAATTGGCCGGGTAACGTACGGGAATTATTCAATACACTAGAACGAGCCGTAGTCGCGTCCGGTGATGAAAAAACGCTCTACGCCATGCATCTGCCTCGTGAACTCCGCATCAAGATGGCCAAGGCACAAATCGAACGCATGACCGGAACTGAAGTCGTATCCGACAAAACAGACACCACAGTAGCCGAGCCAGTCCGAAAAATCGGACAAGACATATTTGAAGATATTTTCGATCAGGAATTGCCCACTCTCAGAGACTTCAAAGGCATGGCAGAAAAGATTTATCTAGGCGAACTCATTCGACAATGTGACGGAGACCTTGCAAAAATACTTATCACATCCAAACTGTCTCGATCTCATTTCTACAGCCTGCTTAAAAAGTACGGCCTTTCACTCTAGGAAATATCCATGGCTAAATTCAACTCATATTGTGAAGCATGTTGGACTTTCGACAAAACTGATGTGGACAAAATATATCACGACACTCAATACGGTTTTCCCATTGAGGATGACAACGAACTGTTCGGAAGGCTTATCCTGGAGATCAATCAAGCCGGACTGAGTTGGCGTACCATTCTCAATAAACAGGAAAATTTTCTAAAAGCGTATGACCAGTACGATATCGAAACTATCGCCAATTATGAAGATGAAGACAGATCGCGTCTGCTCAGCGATGCCGGAATCATTCGCAACCGTTTGAAAATCGGTGCTGCCATTCACAACGCAAAAGCTATTCTTATTTTAAAAAAGGAATATGGCTCCTTCAAAGGCTGGCTGGACACACATCACCCACTCAGTAAAGAAGAATGGGTCAAATTATTCAAAAAGCATTTCAAATTCGTTGGTGGAGAAATTGTCAATGAATTCTTGATGAGTAGCGGTTATCTACACGGTGCACACATTGAATCTTGCCCCACGTATCAAAAAATACTCAATAAAAATCCTGCCTGGGCCACAATAAAATAACTGAGCCCCCTTTCTCGCATCCTCCCCCTGAGAATTATTGATTAAAGGACAAGTCTGAAAATTCAGACTTGTCCTTTTTTTCATGCAGTCCACATTATCATGTCCAACCCCCGCAATTCCTGTATTTTCAAGTAAACAACTCCGCTTTTTCCTGTTCACCTGTCCTATTTTTCGGACTGATATCAAAAAGCTTCTCATATTCAAAAACAACGGAAAATTCTTAACATGTTGTTTTTATGTGATAAAAGGCGGTTCTGCCTAATTGGCACGGATGTTGAGTAAGGAGTTACTTCAAGACATCGCGTCCGCCATGAGCGGAACAACAAAATCAAAAAGTTCTGTATCAAGAGGAGAAAAACTCTATGTCCAAGATGAAAACAATGGATGGCAACACCGCCGCCGCCTGGGTGGCCTACGCAATGAGTGAGACCGCCGCCATTTATCCCATCACTCCTTCGTCCACCATGGGTGAAATCGCCGACGAATGGGCCGCGCAAGGTCGCAAGAATATTTTCGGACAGACTGTGGAAGTCCGTCAGCTTCAGTCCGAAGCCGGTGCCGCAGGCGCTGTTCACGGCTCCCTGGCCGGTGGCGCACTGACCACCACGTTCACAGCCTCGCAGGGCCTCCTGCTCATGATCCCTAATATGTATAAGATCGCTGGCGAACTTCTCCCCAGCGTTTTCCATGTTTCTGCACGCGCTCTCGCTGCGCATGCCCTCTCAATCTTTGGCGACCACCAGGATGTCATGGCTTGTCGCCAGACTGGTTTCGCCATGCTTGCTGCAGCGAGCGTGCAGGAAGTCATGGACCTTTCATTGGTATCCCATCTGGCCACCATTGAATCGTCCGTGCCCTTCCTGTCCTTCTTCGACGGTTTCCGCACTTCCCATGAAATTCAGAAAATCGAAGTCATTGACTACGACGATATGAAACCGCTGCTGAACATGGACAAGGTCGCCGAATTCCGCGCCCGCTCCATGAACCCGGAACACCCAGACGTTCGCGGCACCGCCCAGAACCCGGACATCTACTTCCAGGGTCGTGAGGCATCCAACAACTACTATGATGTCATCCCCGAGATCGTAGAAGAATACATGAACAAAGTCTCCGCCCTGACCGGTCGCGACTACAAGCCCTTTGATTACGTCGGTGCTCCTGATGCAGAACGTGTCGTCATCGCCATGGGCTCTTCCTGTGAAACTATCGAAGAAGTGGTCAACCATCTGGTTGCCGAGGGCGAAAAAGTTGGCCTGATCAAAGTCCGCTTGTACCGTCCCTTCTCCGCCAAACACTTCCTGACCGTGTTGCCCGAGACTGCCAAAGTCGTGTCCGTTCTGGACCGTACCAAAGAACCCGGCGCACTGGGCGACCCCCTTTACCAGGACATCTGTACTGTCTTCCTGGAAAAAGGCGAAGGTCCTGTGGTTACTGCTGGTCGTTACGGCCTCGGTTCCAAGGAGTTCACTCCTGCCATGGTCAAAGCTATTTTCGACAACCTGACTGAGTCCACCCCCAAAGCCCACTTTATCGTGGGCATTAAAGACGACGTCACCCTTGCCTCCCTTGTCACGACCGAGGCCCTGGACACCACCCCGAAAGGCACTGTGCAGTGCAAATTCTGGGGCCTCGGTTCTGACGGAACCGTCGGAGCCAACAAGCAGGCAATCAAAATCATCGGTGACAATACCGATATGTACGCACAGGGATACTTCGCCTATGACTCCAAAAAGTCTGGCGGCATCACCATTTCCCATCTGCGTTTCGGTAACGCGCCCATCCAGTCCACCTATCTGGTGACCGCAGCCGATTACATCGCCTGTCACAATCCGAGCTATGTCCACCTTTATGATGTATTGGACGGAATCAAGGACGGCGGCACCTTCGTGCTGAACTGTGCTTGGACCGCCGAAGACATGGACAAGGAACTGCCCGCAGAAATGCGCCGCACCATTGCTCAGAAAAACTTAAAATTCTACACGGTCGACGCAGTCAAGATCGCTGGTGAAGTCGGCCTCGGCGGACGCATCAACATGATCATGCAGACCGCCTTCTTCAAGCTCGCCGACGTCATCGACTTCGCCGAAGCCGTGAAGCTGCTCAAGGACGGTATCAAAACCGCCTACGGCAAAAAAGGCGACAAGATCGTCAACATGAACAACGCAGCCGTGGACAACGCTATCGACGCCATCGTCGAGATACCGGTTCCCACAGCGTGGGCTGACCTGTCTGACGACGCCGCAATCGAAGTCAACGAACCCGATTACGTGAAAAACGTCATGCGTCCGGTTCTGGCCCAGAAAGGTGACGACCTGCCGGTTTCCGCCTTCTCCGTTGACGGAACCATGCCGCTGTCCACCGCCAAATACGAAAAACGTGGCGTTGCCATCAACGTCCCCGAATGGATCGCTGACAACTGCATTCAGTGTAACCAATGTGCATTCGTTTGCCCGCACTCCGCTTTGCGCCCGGTCATTGCCGATGATGCTGAAATGACGAACGCTCCGGCGGGCTTCGGCACCATCGATGCCAAGGGCAAAGACGTGAAAGGCATGCAGTACCGCTTGCAGGTCGCTGCTCAGGACTGCCTGGGTTGCGGCAACTGCGCCGACATCTGCCCTGCCAAGGATAAGGCGCTGGTCATGAAGCCCATCGCCACCCAGCTTGACGAGCAGGTCCCCAACTGGGACTTCGCCGAGACCTTGTCCTTCAAGGAAGCCTTCAAACGCGACTCCGTCAAGGGCAGCCAGTTCCGTCAGTCCCTCATGGAATTCTCCGGTGCATGTGCTGGTTGCGGCGAAACCCCGTACGTCAAGGTGCTAACCCAGCTCTTCGGCGAACGCATGATCATCGCCAACGCCACGGGTTGCTCCTCCATCTGGGGTGCATCCGCGCCGTCCACACCATACTGCACCAATGCTGAAGGCCACGGCCCGGCATGGGGCAACTCCCTGTTCGAAGACGCAGCTGAATTCGGTTTCGGCATCGAAATGGGTGTCAATAACCGCCGCGAAACACTGATCGCCAAATGCGAAGCCGCTGTTGAGACCACTTCCGGCGATGCCAAAACCGCCATCGAAGCATGGCTCGCAGCCAAAGACGACGCAACCGCTTCCACTGAAGCAGGCGACGTCCTCAAGGCCGCTCTGAAAGACTCTACTGACGAGACCCTGAAGTCCATCGCCGCAGACGCCGACCTGTTCACCAAGAAATCCGTCTGGATCTTCGGTGGTGACGGTTGGGCCTACGACATCGGCTTCGGCGGCGTTGACCACGTCATAGCTTCCGGCAAGGACGTCAACATCCTTGTCATGGATACTGAAGTTTACTCCAACACCGGCGGACAGTCCTCCAAGGCAACCCCGCTCGGATCCATCGCCAAGTTTGCCGCTGCCGGTAAAGGCACTGGCAAAAAAGACCTCGGTCGCATGGCAATGACTTACGGCTACGTTTACGTCGCTTCGGTCGCCATGGGAGCTGACAAACAGCAGATGATGAAGGCATTCCGTGAGGCCGAAGCCTACAACGGACCGTCCCTAATCATCTGTTACGCCCCCTGCATCAACCAGGGCATCAAGAAGGGCATGGGCAAAACCCAGCTCGAACAAAAGTTGGCCGTAGATTCCGGTTACTGGCCGCTCTATCGCTACAACCCCGAACTGGTTTCCGAAAACAAGAATCCGTTCATACTGGAGTCCAAGGCTCCCGACGGTTCCTTGCAGGAATTCATGTCCGGCGAAAACCGCTACGCCATGCTGGAACGCTTCCACCCGGAACTGTCAAAGGCATTCCGTGCACAAATCGAGAAAGACTATGCCGACCGCTACACAATCCTGACTCACCTGGCCGACGCTGACTTCAGCAAGGTTGAGGAAGAAGACGGAACAACGTGTGACGCCGGTATTTCTGCTGAAAGCCCGGGTTCTGGGGAACCCTGTGATGACGGCAGATAGACAATAGATGTTTACGCGGGGCGGAGTTGTTGCGGAGGCTTAGCCTAATCCGCCCCGCGTATTTGTTTCAACACGGTGAGGGACCCCTCTCACGCTTTAGGAGGAATTCATAATGTCATTGGAAGTGCTTGCATTAATCGCACTGCTGCCTATTCTGGTTGCACTCGTTCTCATGGTCGGCCTGCGTTGGCCTGCCACCAAAGCCATGCCTCTGGCATGGCTCACCGCAGCCGCCGGGGCTGTCATTGTCTGGGGTCTCCCCATGAAATACGTTGCCGCACTAACTCTTCAGGGGTTTGTGACGGCAATCGGCATCCTAATTATCGTCTTCGGTGCCATTTTGATCTTACGGACGCTTCAGCAGTCGGGCGGCATGGAAACCATTCAGTACGGGATGCAGAACATCTCGCCTGACCGCCGTATCCAGGCCATTATCATTGGTTACATGTTCGCAGCCTTCCTTGAAGGTGCAGCCGGCTTCGGTACCCCCGCAGCTCTGGCCGCTCCGCTGTTGCTCTCCTTGGGCTTCCCGCCTCTGGCCGCAGCAATTGTCTGTTTAGTTTTCAACTCCTTCCCTGTCACCTTTGGTGCAGTCGGTACTCCTGTCATCCTTGGCCTGAAATATCTTGCTCCCGGCGTTGCCGATGCAGTGGCCACCGGAGCCCCAGGCGTCAACTTTGCCAACCAGGGCGACTTCATCGCACTCGTCGGCCAATGGGCGACCCTCATGCACCTCGGCATGATCTTCATCCTGCCTGTCTTTATGCTCGGTTTCGTGACCCGTTATTTCGGTCCCGAACGGAGCTGGAAGCCCGGTTTGGCCGCATGGAAATTCTGCATGTTCGCAGCCGTTGCCTTCACCGTGCCTTACCTGTTCTTCGCATGGAACGTCGGTCCTGAATTCCCGTCCCTGATCGGTGGCCTTGTTGGTCTCGGTATCATCATTGCTGGTGCCAAAGCCGGTTTCTGTGTCCCCAAAACAACCTGGGACTTCGGTCCTTCTGACAAGTGGGACCCGGAATGGACCGGTTCCGTTTCCGGTGGTTCCACCGAGTTCAAGCCACACATGAGCCAGTTCAAGGCATGGTTGCCTTACATCCTCATCGGCGCAATCCTCGTTGTCACCCGTATTCCTGAGCTTGGCCTTAAGGGCTTCCTTGCCGCACAGGCTATCAAATTCAGCGCCATTCTCGGCTATGAAAGTGTCAACGCTTCCATCAAATACCTCTACCTGCCCGGTTCCATCCCGTTCGTTTTGGTCGCCCTACTGACCGTCATGATTCACGGTATGCCCGGCACCAAAGTTAAGGCCGCATGGTCTCAGGCCATTGTCACCATGAAGAACCCCACCATCG
The DNA here is from genome assembly GCF_027923765.1 of Pseudodesulfovibrio nedwellii. Lineage (NCBI taxonomy): Bacteria > Pseudomonadati > Thermodesulfobacteriota > Desulfovibrionia > Desulfovibrionales > Desulfovibrionaceae > Pseudodesulfovibrio > Pseudodesulfovibrio nedwellii. Next base: position 1,223,417 of record NZ_AP026709.1, read on the forward strand.
CTCTGTTCGCAGCGGTCGCACTGGTGTCCATCTTCCGCGGTTCCGGTATCACTGATGCCGCTTTGAACCCCAACAACTACCCCTCCATGCCTTTGGCAATGGCAGAAGCAGTTGCAAACATCACCGGCAACGCATGGCCAATGTTCGCCTCTTACGTCGGCGGTCTGGGAGCCTTCATTACCGGCTCCAACACTGTCTCTGACCTTCTGTTCGCTGAATTCCAGTGGGGCGTTGCAACCCAGCTTGATCTGCCTCGCCAGATCATCGTAGCCGCTCAGGCTGTCGGTGGCGGTATGGGCAACATGATCTGCATCCATAACATCGTCGCAGTCTGCGCGGTTGTTGGTCTGTCCGGCATGGAAGGTCAGATCCTGAAGCGGACCGTATGGCCCTTCCTGCTGTACGGTCTGGTCGTCGGAATCGTCGCCTCTTTGATGAGCTTCGTATTCCTGCCGAATCTGTTCTAAGTTATGCTATAAAAAGGGGGGCGGGATTAATGCCCGCCTCCCGTTTCACAACACGACTTACTGTTACTGTGAGAACAAATAACAATACGCTATAAGCTCGACATTCAACCCGAGCATACAAATATTTTCAGGAGTCACTCATGACCAAAGATGCCATTGTCAAAGAGTTCGAAGCCATAGCCGGTGCCGACAAAGTTATGACCAGCGAGACTGACCGTCACGCCTATTCCTACGATGCAGCCGTGCTTGACTCCGTCATGCCCGCACTCGTTGTCCGCCCCGAAGACAGCGAAACACTCGGAGCTGTCACCAAACTATGTAACGATAACGGCCTGCCCCTGACCGTTCGCGGTGCCGGTACAAATCTTTCAGGTGGAACCATCCCCCATCCCGGTGGTGTCGTGGTTCTGACCAACGGCCTGAACCGCATTCTCGAAATCAATGAAGAAGACATGTATGCTGTGGTTGAACCCGGTGTCGTCACTGCCCAATTTGCAGCCGAAGTCGCCAAACGTGGCCTTTTCTACCCTCCGGATCCGGGTAGCCAAGCAGTCTCCACCCTCGGTGGTAACGTTGCCGAAAACGCAGGCGGTCTGCGCGGCCTCAAATACGGCGTAACCAAAGACTATGTCATGGGTGTGGACTTCTGGGACGTCAACGGCGAAATGATCAAATCAGGTTCCCGCACCGTCAAATGCGTCACCGGTTACAACTTGGCTGGCCTGATGATCGCTTCCGAAGGTACTCTGGGCGTATTCGACAAAATCATTCTCAAACTCATTCCACCTGTCGCCGCCGCCAGATCCATGATGGCGATTTTCCCCTCCATGAAAGCCGCTTCCGAAACAGTCGCCGCAATCATCGCCAACAAAATCGTCCCTGCCACCCTTGAGATGATGGACAACTTCACCATCCGAGCAGTTGAAAACTTCCGAGGCGCAGGACTGCCGGTCGATGCTGCAGCCCTGTTGCTCATTGAAGTGGACGGCCACCCCGCACAGGTGGAAGACGAAGCCGCCATGGTTGAAAAAATTTGCAAAGCCAACGGTGCAACTGAACTCAAGGTCGCCAAAGACGCTGCCGAACGTGATGCTGTCTGGCAGGCCCGTCGCGATGCTCTGCCCGCATTGGCCAAGCTCAAGCCCACCTGTGTGTTGGAAGACGCCACCGTGCCACGTTCCAAAATTCCGGCCATGATCGAAGCACTTGAAGACATCTCCAAAAAGCTCGACCTGACCATCGGTACTTTCGGTCACGCCGGAGACGGCAATCTGCATCCCACCATTCTGACCGACAAACGCGACAAGAAGGAATGGGAACGTGTGGAAAAGGGCATCGACATGATCTTCGACAAAGCGCTCGCCATGGGCGGCACACTGTCCGGCGAACATGGCATCGGCCTGGCTAAAGCCAAATATCTGGAGCAGGAAACATCTCGAGGCACACTGGAATACGCCCGTCGCATGAAGTCTGTTCTCGACCCCAAGGGTATCCTCAACCCCGGCAAGATTGTCGGTCCCAGGTCCTAGGGGGCAGTCATGGCTGATATCAATAAACTCGCACAAATGTTCAAGGAGCTGGACGACCAGCTGGTCGGCTGCATGAAATGCGGCATGTGCCAGGCTGTTTGCCCGGTCTTCGCCCAAAGTGGTCGTGAAACTGACGTCACCCGCGGCAAGCTCGCCCTGTTGGAGGGGCTTGCCAACGAGATGTTCAAAGACCCGGAAGGCGTCAACGAAAAGCTCAACCGCTGCCTGCTCTGCGGTACCTGTCAGGCTAACTGCCCGTCCGGCGTATCCGTCATGGATATTTTCCTGAAGGCACGCGCCATCATGACCGGCTACTTCGGACTATCCACAACGAAAAAAGCCATATTCCGTGGCATGCTTAAAAACCCCAAGCTGTTCAACACACTGACCGGCATGGGAGCAAAGTTCCAGGGACTGTTCACCAAAAAGGTGGACGACATGCTTGGCTCAAGCTGTGCGCGGTTCAATGCACCGATTATCGGCGACCGCCACTTCAACACTCTGGCCTCCAAGCCTCTGCACAAAATCGTGCCGGAATTAGATACACCTGCCGGAAAATCAGGCATCAAGGTAGCCTTCTATGTAGGCTGCGTTATTGACAAGATCTTCCCCCATGTGGGCGAAGCCATCCTCAAGGTACTCGACCACCACGGCGTGGGGGTATTCATGCCCTCGGGGCAGGCATGCTGTGGCATCCCGGCATTGTCCAGCGGTGACACCGATACCTTTGATACTCTGGTCGGCATCAACATGGAACGACTCCAGTCAGGTGAATTCGATTACCTCGTCACTGGTTGCGCCACATGTACCGCCACCATCAAAGAATTATGGCCTCGTATGTACAGTGGCAGTTCTGCCCTGAAATACGACCTTGAACAGTTGGAAAAGAAGACTCTGGACATCAGCCAATTCCTGGTGAATATTCTCGGGGTAGAACCCAAGGAAATCAAAGGAGGCCGAGGCGTTACCTACCACGACCCCTGCCACCTAAAAAACTCCCTCGGCGTCACCGCGCAGCCCAGAAAAATCATTCAGGCTGCGGGATGCGACTTCAAGGAAATGGCGGAAGCCGGTACCTGCTGCGGTTGCGGCGGAAGCTTCAATATAGCTCATTACGACGTGTCCAAAAAGATCGGCAGCCGCAAAGCGGACAACATCATGGCAGCTGGCGTACAAACCGCCGCAACCAGTTGTCCTGCGTGCATGCTCCAGATCACTGACATGCTCTCCCAGAAGAACGCGAAGATGGACGTAAAACACGTCATCGAACTCTACGCCGAAAGCCTTTAATAACAAACGGATAGGTAACAAGGAACCAACCATGTCCAAAAACCTGTATGTGAGCGCGACGGAAGAAAGAAGTGGCAAATCAGCCGTAGTTCTGGGCGTCATGCAAATGCTCCTCAGAGAACTGCACAACGTCGCCATCTTCCGCCCCATCATCAATGACCCGGGTGAGGGAAACAAAGACCACGACATCGCTTTGATGATCGATCACTTCAAGATGTCCATCCCTTATCGCGACACCTACGCGTATACTCTCAAACAAGCGCGTGAGCTGATCAACTCAGGTCAGCACGCGCTTGTTCTTGAGAATATTCTGAACAAATATAAATCACTAGAAGAAGAGTACGACTTCGTTCTCTGCGAAGGTACCGACTTCAAGGGCAAAGACCCGGCCTTCGAATTCGACCTCAACGCCGACATCGCGGCCAACATTGGCTCGCCCATGCTCGTGATCACTTCCGGCCGAGACAAGAACCCGGACGAAGTGGCCAACATCACTCAGTCCACTCTGGATACCTTGTCCGAAAAAGGTGTGGATTTCATCGCCTGCGTGGTTAACCGCGCTCCCGAAGGCATGACCGATGAGATGTGTGGCACCATTGAATGTGACCGAAACGGTGAGCACATGCCGCTATACGTCATCCCTGAGAATGAAGCCCTTGGCAAACCAAGCATCGGTGACGTCAAACGGTGGCTCGACGCTGACATCCTTTACGGCCACAGCGGCATGCAGACTCTGGTAGATAATTACGTGATCGCGGCCATGCAGATCGGCAACTTTTTGCAATACATCAAACCAGGCAGCTTGATCATCACACCGGGAGATAGGTCGGATATCATTCTGTCCAGCCTCGCATCCCGACTCTCCAGTTCCTATCCTGACATAGCAGGTATCGTGCTGACTGGAGGCCTGGATGTCTCTGCCAACGTTCACAAACTCATCGAAGGTTGGACAGGAGTTCCTGTCCCAGTCCTCTCGGTCAAGGGACACACCTACCAGAACGTTCAGGAACTCAACCGGTTGTATGGCCGCATTGAGGCTAACGACCACCAACGCATTGCCACTGCACTTGGCGGCTTTACCCAGCATGTAAACGTGCAAGAACTTCGTGACCGTCTGGTCGAAAAACGGTCTACGCGAGTCACGCCCAAAATGTTCGAATACTCCCTGTTCGACAAAGCTTCTCGCAACAAGCAACGCATTGTCCTGCCTGAAGGAACTGGCGAACGCATCCTGCGCGCCGCCGACATCCTGCTCAGGCGCGGTGTGGCTGAAATCATTCTGCTTGGTCGTGAAGATGAAATTCGCGATAAGGCTTCCAAGTTCGGTGTGGACATCTCCGGCGCTACCATTATCAACCCCGCAGAATCCGAACTGCTCGACTCCTTTGCCGAAGAATACCTCGAACTGCGCAAGCACAAAGGCGTCATCGCCGAAGTTGCCTGGGACCGCATGTCCGACCCGACCTATTTTGGCACTATGATGGTCCATAAAGGGTTCGCCGACGGCATGGTGGCTGGTTCCGTCACAACGACAGCCCAAACTATCCGTCCTGCCTTTGAATTCGTGAAGACCAAACCGGGCAGCTCCATTGTCTCCTCGGTCTTCCTCATGTGCCTCAAGGACCGCGTACTGGTATACGGCGACTGTGCTGTAAATCCCAACCCCGATGCCCGCCAGTTGGCGGAAATCGCTATCAGTGCCGCTGAAACCGCCAAGATCTTCGGTGTCACACCGAGAGTCGCCATGCTGAGTTACTCTACTGGTTCCTCCGGCAAAGGCGAAGACGTTGAAAAAGTCACTGAGGCCACACGCATTGCCAAGACCCTTATCGAAGGACGCGGACTGGACTTCCCCATTGAGGGACCACTTCAGTACGATGCCGCCGTGGACCCGGAAGTCGCCAAGGTCAAACTGCCGGAATCCGATGTCGCCGGACGGGCCACAGTCTTTGTCTTCCCCGACCTGAACACCGGCAACAATACATACAAGGCAGTGCAGCGTGCCGCCAACGCCGTTGCAATCGGCCCAATTCTTCAAGGACTCAATAAGCCGGTCAACGACCTGTCTCGCGGTTGTACCGTGCCGGACGTCGTAAACACCGTTGCAATTACCGCCATCCAGGCTCAAGCCGAAAAAGGTGAATAAATGAAAGTACTCGTCATCAATTCAGGCAGCTCATCCATCAAATATCAGTTGCTCGACATGAACAACGAATCCGTTCTCTGCACGGGTCTCGTGGAGCGCATCGGAGAAGAAGTGGGTCGCCTAACACACAGGATAGCACCCGACACCGAGGATGCTAAAAAAATCAAACTGGAACAGCCGATCTCTGATCATGAAGTTGGTATGACGCTCGCCATTGATCTCATTTGTGGCGAAAATGGTGTCGTCAAAGACAAAAGCGAAATCGCAGCCATCGGGCACAGGATCGTGCATGGCGGCGAAAAACTGCATGAACCGACTTTGGTAGATGATGCAGTTGTGGAAGAACTGGAAAAGATTATTCCGCTGGCTCCACTCCACAACCCCGGTCATCTGGCCGGTATCCGCGTGGCTCGACACCTCTTCGCCGACGTTCCACAGGTGGTTGTCATGGACACCGCATATCACCAGACATTGCCGCCCAAAGCATATATGTACGCACTCCCTTATGAATTGTATGATGAGATGCGTATCCGTCGCTATGGCTTCCACGGCACTTCCCACGGTTTTATTGCCAAGGAAGCAGCCCGGATAATCGGCAAGTCTTTCGAAGAATTCAACTGCATCACAGTACACCTTGGTAACGGTTGTTCAATGACCGCCACCAAGGAAGGTAAAGCAATCGACACATCCATGGGCATCACCCCGCTGGAAGGTCTTGTCATGGGCACACGTTCCGGCGATGTGGACCCGGCCCTGCACGCCTTGCTGGCACGAACCCGCAATATGACATCCGAAGATGTTGATCGAATGCTCAATAAAGAATCCGGCCTCAAGGGATTGTGCGGCATGAACGACATGCGCGACATCCACGCGGCCATTGAAATGGGCGATGAAAAGGCCAAACTCGCTCTGGATGTCCAAACCTACAGAAACCGTAAATACATCGGCAGTTACATGGCTGTTCTGGGCCATGTCGACGCCATAATTTTCACCGCCGGGATTGGTGAAAACGACTATATCGTGCGCCGCGAATCATTGAAAGGCCTTGAGTGCTTCGGTGTAAAGATCGATCAGATGAACAATGCACAGCGAGCTGCAGAACCATTAAAAATCAGTACAGAAGACAGTTCTATCGAAGTCTGGGTTATCCCGACCAACGAAGAACTCGCCATTGCACGCGAAACAAAGAATTTTGTGAATTAATCAGTAACGACCTGTTGCGGGAGCCATTGGCCCTTGGTCGAATCAATCTGGAGGTGGATACCATGTCATCCAAGGATACATTGTATCAAACGTTTGTGGAAAAAGCGGAACTCGTTTCCGCGTTCGTGACGAATATCGACAGCGAAGAAGCTGCCGTCGATTACGTCATCAACCTGTGTGATAAAAAAGAAGCATGTCAGCTTCTAGCCAGCGGTTGCGAAGCCGATCTTTCTGAAAAAGCTGAAACTTTGTGTGATGCGAAGCAAACCAAAGTCATCGCCGCCCCGGGCCTGAAAAGCGATTTGTACGAAACGCTGGCCGCCAAATCCAAGAAATCCGGTTTCGACTGTATTGATTCCGGTATGCGCAAGCATCTTGCTGGCATCGACATCGGTTTTACCATTGCCGAATACGGCATTGCCGACACCGGCACCATGATGGTCGACTGCCCGAGTGAAGAACTCCGTCTTGCCACCATGGTCAGCGAATACCACGTCTGTGTCGTTCCGAAATCCAAGATTCGTGCGAATACCTACGGCGTAGAAAAAATGATGCTCACCCGGATGAAAAAAACACCGAACTATCTTGCCTTCATCACTGGTGCCAGCCGCACCGCAGACATCGAACGCGTGCTTGCCCTTGGCGTGCACGGTCCCCTTGAACTCCATATCCTTATTCTGGAGGACCAATAATGCAGAAAGCTGACAACCTGAAAGAATACCGTAAGGAATTACAAGAGTCTCTGGACAATGAATTCCTGCGCACGACTCTTGATAATTTTGCCGTGGCCTACAAAGCCGGACGAGCCAACGCCTTCAAAGGCATGGATGTACGCAGCCTGATCGACGACATCGCCTGTTCCAAAGACGCAGCCGGTGAAAATTTCGAAGCTCTCTACAAAGAATTCAAAGAAAATGCAGAGGCCGCTGGCATCCACGTTCACTTTGCCAAAACCGGCGACGAGGCCAACCAGATCATCGCCCAAATCGCCAAAGACTCCGACTGTAAAAAGATAGTTAAATCAAAATCCATGACAGCAGAGGAAACTCTGCTCAACCATGATCTGGAAGACGCTGGCCTTGAGGTCACTGAAACAGACCTTGGTGAATGGATCATTCAGTTGCGCCATGAAGGCCCGTCTCACATGGTTATGCCTGCCATTCACCTGTCCCGCTATCAGGTTGGCGATCTCTTCACCGAAGTCACCGGCTCGAAGCAGGATGCTGAGATCGAAAAGTTGGTCAAAGTAGCCCGCCGAGAACTCAGACAAAAATACGTCGAAGCAGACATGGGCATCACCGGCGCCAACTTCGCCGTGGCCGAAACCGGCGGTATTGGTCTGGTTACCAACGAGGGTAACGCCCGCCTAGTGTCCACCCTGCCCCGCGTGCACGTCGCGCTCATGGGTATCGACAAACTTCTGCCGAACCTTCACGATGCCCTACGCATCCTGAAAGCGCTGCCACGCAATGCCACCGGTCAGCAGATCACATCGTACGTCACCTGGATCACCGGCGCCAACGAATGTCTTTCCGCTGAAGACGGTAAAAAAGAAATCCACTACGTCATATTGGACAATGGCCGCTCCGAATTACTCAAGGACTCCTTGTTCTCACAGGTTAACCGTTGTGTCCGCTGTGGTGCCTGTGCCAACGTCTGTCCGGTTTACCGACTGGTTGGTGGTCACAAGATGGGCCACATCTATATCGGTGCCATTGGCCTAATCCTGACATACTTCTTCCACGGCAAAGACAAGGCCAAAAACCTCGTCCAGAACTGCATTAACTGTGAAGCATGCAAGGACGTCTGTGCTGGCGGCATTGATCTGCCCCGACTCATCAAAGAAATCCATGCCCGTATTCAAGATGAAGACGGTCATCCGCTTCCGAGCGTCCTGCTGAGCAAAGTTCTCAGAAACCGCAAGTTGTTCCATACTCTGCTTCGCACTGCCAAATGGGGCCAAAAGCCCGTGGCTGAAAAAGACGGATTTATCCGCCATCTGCCCATGATCTTCTCCAAGGAACACAGCTTCCGTGCTCTGCCGACTATTGCTGAAAAACCATTCCGCGACTGGTGGAAAGACAACCGCCCGGAAGTAAAGAAACCCAAACTCAGGGTTGCACTGTTCTCCGGTTGCGTGCAGGACTTCGTTTATCCTGAACAAATGCAGGCTGCTGTTGAACTCTTTGCCGCCAACAACGTGAGCATGGAATACCCCATGGAACAGTCCTGTTGCGGTCTGCCAGTTCAGATGATGGGTGAAATGGAAGCATCCCGCGATGTCGCCAAGCAGAACCTTCGCGCTTTCGAGCCTGATGCCTATGACTATATCATTACCTTGTGTGCCTCCTGTGCGGCCCACCTCAAACATAACTACCCTAAACTGGTAATGGACAGACCCGCTCTCAAATATAGAGCAGACGCCTTTGCCGACAAGATTATCGACTACTCCTCTTTTGTGAACGACGTTCTCAAGGTAAAGAAAGTCGATTTCAATGAAAGCAAGGAAAAGGCCACATACCACGCGCCATGCCACCTCTGCCGAGGTCTTGAAGTGCATGACGCACCGCGTCAGCTCATCGAAAAGGGCGGTATGGAATACGTGGAATGCGCCGAAGAAGAAGTCTGCTGCGGATTTGGCGGCACTTTCTCCATGAAGTTCCCGGAACTCTCTGCCGAACTGCTGAACAAAAAACTCACCAATGTTGAAGAAACCGGTGCCACCACGCTCCTCACAGATTGCCCCGGTTGCATCATGCAGTTACGCGGTGGACTAAAGACCCGCGGCTCAAAAATCAAAGTCAGGCACGTGTCCGAAGTTCTGGCAGACAACAGCAAGAAGAAATAACCGTAAACTAAGATTACATGAGGCTCTCAGAAGGTAAGGACCGCAATCCATAGAAGCTCACTACCCCGCTTCCTCCCAATGATATGGCCTCTATGTAGGTTCCCCGACTACCCACAGTCGGGGAACCATTTTTTTGACAAAATCAGAACACAAAAAAGCCCCTCCGGTCAGACCGGAGGGGCTTTTACATACCTCTTTAATCGCAGCTACTTGACGGCGTCCTTGAGGACCTTACCGGGCTTGAACTGGGCGACCTTGGTGGCAGGAATCTTGATTTCTGCGCCAGTGCGGGGATTGCGGCCAGTGCGTGCTTTTCTTTCGCTGACACTGAAGGTACCGAAGCCGGTCAGGGTCAACTTGTTGCCAGCGGCCAGCTCGTCCTGGATGATGTCGAGAATGGCGTTCATGGAAGCTTCGGCCTGTGCTTTGGAAGTACCGTTCTTTTCAGCAATCTTTGCTACGAGTTCAGCTTTGGTCATAAAAAACTCCTACAAGTGGTTTATTTGATGTCTTAAACAAGTGACACGTTGTTCATTTCGACGGTTTATACACGCTCGAAATGGTTATGGGAAGTCAAAAAGCACCGTATAGCGTAACTTTTTCCATAAAATAGACTATCCGAAACGTCTTTCTCTGTGGGTTAGCTGATAATATAGCTGGTAGGAAAGTCGTCTTTCAATTTCTCCAACACCTGCTCAGCCTTATCCCGATTGGAAAAAGTCCCTGCCTGCACGACATGCAGCACACGGCCATTCCGCGTAATCGTTCTAATTTGAGCATTACCAAAACCGCTGGCCACAAGATCCCGATGCACTCTTTCTGCATTCCCTCTATTTGCAAAAGCCCCCACCCTTACATGGTACTGCTTTGCAGACGAGGCAGCAATCCGAGTCGTTGCCCCGGGTACCGTTCCTACAGCCGTAATCCGAACTTTAGCAACCCCCCGGTCCACAGTACCGAGTTTCTTGGCTGCACCATAGGAAAGATCAAGAATACGTCCATGCACAAATGGCCCTCGGTCATTAATAACAAGAACGACACTTCGATTATTCTCGAGATTCGTCACACGAACCTGTGTTCCCAATGGCAAAATCTTGTGGGCCGCAGTCACCCCATACATATTGTATATATATCCGTTGGCCGTCTTCTTTCCATGAAAATCCTTGCCATACCAGGAAGCCATCCCAACTTCGTCATACCCATGGGCGGTCTTGAGCGGATAGTATGTCTTCCCCATGACAGTATAAGGATTAGTCTTGGGATCATACCTTGGCGACACAGCGCCGTCCTTTCCCGAAGACGGCGTGGAATACACATGCTTCGGATAAGGATTCAGCGAGCCACAACCGGCCATTGCGAGCATGGCCAGAAGCACGAAAAAAGCTATAAGGTGACGCATAATCCCTCCGTGCAGCCCCCAACTGGAGCCAGGATCATTTCTCGACTTTGTCTAGAAATCGTAATCGAAGCCATGAAAAAAGGCAAATGTATGCACATATATCCAATTGAATTACATAAATTCAATTAGTTGTGGACGACAAAGTTCATAATGCCTTATATAGACATCAACAAAAATCGTTTATTCTCCACGCTGGGCGGTCATGTTCAAAAAAGCACCATTTGTCATACTACTTCTTTTTTTTCTTACAATTACGTTGCCAAACGCTGGAATTGGAGCCTCAAAAGAACCTCTAAACGAGCTAATTCTTACCATCACCCGTGCTGGTTGGCCCCCCTTCATGATCCCTGCCGACAGATATGGTGAGGCCCGAGGAATCATGATCGACACCTTACGAGAAGCCGCACAATGTGCAGGTTGTACGATAAAAATCGTCCATTACCCGGAAAAACGCAGCCTCATGAATCTTCGTGAAGGCATCGTGGATGTCTATCCCAAAGCTCAGGAATGGGTTGCCGAACCAAATCAATTCGACTGGACAGCCCCGGTCGTCATCTCGGAAGACACACTTATTTTCAGGAATGGAGATCAGACTCGAGTCACGCAATCACTGACAGGCATGAGCATTGGTGTAGTTCACGGTTTTTCCTATCCAGCACTCAAAAAGCTATTCGCTTGCGGTAGTCTCCAAAGACACGATGCTCACAATACAAAAAATCTTCTGCTCATGCTTTCGCGAGGCCACGTGGATGCCATTCTCACCAACCGCCATGTGGCAAAATGGATCATCCGCAAATCTCCGAACCTTCGTGAGGCTGAATTTTACTTTGCGAAGAAACCGCTTGAAAACGCTCCTTTCCGCTTCGCTTTCACACGGAAGAGCGACCACTCCAAATTCATCGCCGCTTTCAACAAAGAAATCGAAACCATGCGCAAGGATGGCCGTTTTCAAGCCATCCTTGACCGTTACAAATAGGATTTACGACCGTTTGATATACCGTGGCTTGACCATGTTCTCCGGCTTCAGGATATCATCAATTTCCTCCTGACTCAGATAGCCTTTCTCCAACACGATCTCATAAACAGATCTTCCAGTCTTCATGGCTTCTTTAGCTATCTCGGCAGATTTTTCATATCCAATAAACGGATTAAGGGCTGTAACCAGACCAATGGAATTCTCCACGAGTTCGAGGCACCGTTCACGATTAGCCGTAATACCGGATACGCACTTGTCTGCCAAAGTCCGGCTGGCGCGTTGCAACATGTTCATGGACTGAAACAAAGAATACCCAATAACCGGTTCCATAACATTCAATTCAAGCTGACCGGCTTCGGAAGCCATTGAAATTGTAACATCATTACCGACAACAGCAAAAGCTACCTGATTGACAACTTCAGGAATCACCGGATTTACCTTGCCCGGCATGATGGACGATCCCGGCTGCATTGGTGGCAGGTTGATTTCGTTAAAACCGCACCGTGGTCCACTGGAAAGCAAGCGTAAATCGTTACAAATTTTTGACAATTTGACTGCCACGCGTTTAAGAACGCCGGAAAGCTGGACATACGCTCCGGTATCCTGAGTGGCCTCGACAAGATCAGGCGAGGAAACAAGCTGTAACGTTGTTGATTCGACAAGCTTTTCCGTCACTGTCCGAGTATAATCAGGATGAGCATTAAGCCCTGTGCCAATGGCCGTGGCTCCCATATTAATCTCATGCACAAGATGCTGGGCCTCATCCAGCCGTTGCACATCTTCACCAACCATGACAGCCCAAGCGGAAAATTCCTGTCCAAGCGTCATGGGTACTGCGTCCTGTAACTGGGTCCGCCCCATCTTAATCACATCCGAAAACTCTTTGCCCTTAGCTGCAAAAGCCTTCTTCAAATGACGCATGGCGTCCATCAACTCACGGACTTCCAGGATCAGAGCAATATTCAAAGCTGATGGATATACGTCGTTCGTGGACTGAGACATATTCACATCGTTCAAAGGGTGCAAATGGTCATAATCCCCCTTTTCATATCCCATAAGCTCCAAGGCTCGATTGCAGATAATCTCATTGGCGTTCATGTTGGCTGAGGTACCGGCTCCGCCCTGCATGACATCCACCACAAACTGTTCGTGCAACTTCCCAGATAGGATCTCCTCGCAAGCGCGGGAGATGGCCCGACTCTTCTGCTCATCCAGTAACCCAAGAGAAGCATTGGCATCCGAAGCCGCTAATTTAACATAGGCTAAAGCGTTGATAAGCCTCGGATAATGAGACATGGCAATTCCGGAAATATGAAAATTATCAAGAGCTCGCTGGGTCTGCACACCATAATATGCATCCTTCGAAACTTCTATCTCGCCCAGGCTGTCGTGTTCGATTCTGTATTCTTTGCTCATGGTTCGCTCCATGGTCAGGGTGTTACGGCAACCCCGAACCTATATGATTATTCCGGAGATTTGAATGCCATTTCGGCAACAGAGGCAATATATCCTTGCCAGAGCCATCCAATTCGGGTACCCCCAGCCTGCGCTTCAAGCGCCCATTACATATTATTGGAGAGACAATGAGCAACACAGTACAGAACACCGAGCTTCGCAATATCGCCATCATAGCCCACGTTGACCACGGCAAAACCACCTTGGTGGATGCCATGTTCAAACAGTCGGGCCTCTTCCGCGAAGGCCAGAACGTGGATGAACGAATCATGGATTCCATGGACCTGGAACGCGAGCGCGGCATCACCATCGCCGCCAAGAACTGCTCGGTTTGCTGGAAGGAAACGAAGATCAATATCATCGACACCCCCGGCCATGCCGACTTTGGTGGCGAGGTTGAACGTTCCCTGTCCATGGCCGACGGCGCCATCCTGTTGGTTGACGCATCCGAAGGCCCGCTGCCCCAGACCCGCTTCGTCTTGAAGAAAGCACTGGAACAGGGTCTTTCCCTCATGGTTGTTATCAACAAGGTTGACCGCCAGGACGCCCGCCCCGACGAAGTACTTGACGAAATTTATGACCTGTTCATCGATCTGGATGCCAACGAAGACCAACTGGACTTCCCGCTGCTTTATGCCATTGGCCGTGACGGCATCGCCATGAAGACCGCAGAAGAACGCGGAGAAAACCTGCACATCCTGCTGGACATGATCGTGGACAAGGTCCCTGGCCCGTCCCACAACCCGGATGAGCCTTTCCAGATGCTCGTCTCCGACCTTTCCTATTCCGACTATCTGGGTCGCCTTGCCATCGGCAAGATCCATCATGGTATAGCCCAGTCCAACGACCAACTCATCTGCCTGGCCGACAACGACAAGGTTCTTCCGCTCAAGGTCACCAAACTGCAGACCTATGATGGACTGAAAGTTGTCCCCACCGAAGTCTGCTCTCCCGGTGACATTGTTGTTGTCGCGGGTATTGAAGACGTTCATATCGGTGATACCATCTGCACCAAAGAATCTCCCAAGGCACTGCCTCGCATCACTGTTGATGAACCTACCGTATCCATGCGGTTCGGCATCAACACTTCTCCGCTGGCAGGCAAGGAAGGCAAGCACGTTCAGACCAACAAGATCAAGGAACGCCTTCACAAGGAAACCTTGCTCAATGTAGCCATTCAGGTAGAAGACTCCGAAAACCGCGACGCATATCTGGTCAAGGGACGCGGTGAATTCCAAATGGCCATTCTGGTCGAACAGATGCGCCGTGAAGGTTTTGAGCTGTCTGTAGGCCGTCCTGAGGTCATCATCAAGGAAGAAAACGGCAAGAAGATGGAGCCCATCGAACACCTGTTCGTGGACTGCGACGAAGATTTCATGGGTATCGTCACCGAGAAAATTCAGACACGCAAAGGCCGCATGACCAACATGGTCAACAACGGCACTGGCCGCGTCCGCCTCGAATTCTCCGTGCCTTCCCGCGCTCTCATCGGCTACCGCGACGAATTCCTGACCGATACCAAGGGTACCGGCATGATGAATTCCTATCTTGAAGGATACGGCGAACATCGCGGCGAGTTCAGCTCCCGCTACACTGGCTCTCTGGTAGCTGACCGTGCAGGCAAAGGCGTTGCCTACGGTCTGTTCAACCTGGAACCGCGTGGCCGCATCTTCATCGTTCCCGGCGACCCCATCTACGAAGGAATGATCATCGGCGAGCACAATCGCGACAATGACATCAATGTCAACGCGAGCAAGGAAAAGAAGCTCACCAACATGCGCGCATCCGGTAAAGATGAAGCGGTTATCCTCACCCCGGTCAAGCCCATGACCCTGGAATACGCCCTGAACTTTATCAAGGACGACGAACAGGTCGAGGTCACTCCCATCTCTATCCGACTCAGGAAGTTGGAATTGTCCGCTCTGGTTCGCCACCGCGAAGAAGGCAAAAAGAAAAAGCCTAAAGAACAGTAACTCGCATCAAACAATACACACATCAAAGGGAAGTCCAAACGGGCTTCCCTTTTTTATTGCGCACTGTCCCTCTTCATCACCACAATGACGATTCATACATATGACAACACAATGAAACATGCATGTGCCTCCATATATATTCGACAAAAAACCACTTTTTTTATGGGAAAATAGGATTAGCTATTGCCTGCTTTGAAAAGTCACGTAGAGCATCAGCCCAACCATGGTCAAAGCTATTCCACCCCACCCCAAGATACCGGGCATGACGTGCCCCAAAAGTATCGCTTCTCCTGCCAGAGAAAATACAACCTCCATTGACTGAGTGCAATCAGCGGCAGCGAGTTCCGCGGTACTACGGGCATGATGTCGTGCGTAAAGGAAAAGTGAAGTGGCGATAACACCGGAACACGCTGCGACAATGGCTGTCTGCATAACCTGCCCAGCGGACGGAGGCGGTGGCGTGGTAACCGCGATAAGTATCACCCAGAGCGGTAAAGACCCGAGGGTCAACAAAAGCACACGGCAAAACGGATCATCCATGACCGGATGATCAATGGACGGCACGAATGATTTCTCGCCCTTGCGTGCTTCCCAGACCAACTGGTTGCCAAATGGATAGGCAAAGGCCGCTACCAGCACAGGCAATGCGCCCCACAGTACCTCACGCAAACCAGTGGCTGAGGCCTGTTCCAGATTCACTAGAATCACACCTATGAATATAATTACCGTCAGAGCCAATGCTTTGAGTGGCACCTTGCGACCAAAGGCCAACAGGACCAATGGGGTTGCGAGAATAGTAGTCTGCCACGTGGCGGCCACGACCCAGCCCGGAGCAAAGACGGAACTAAAGGTAATGAGCGCATAAAAAACACCGAAACCGACAGAGCCGGCCACAGTCCAAAATATCCAATGCCGAAAAAAAATTTTGATCGCATCAAGCCCGAGTCGAGCCTTACCCATAATTACAAGCCAAACACCAAGAATCGCCAGCATCCAAAAATAACGCAGACTTGCAGACCAAACCCAATGACCACCCTCAAGAGACATGGCCCGATTAAATACAAAAGTAGAGCTGAAAAAAAAGGCCGCTATGACCCCGATGAATATAATTCGAAACATGCGACGTTATTTACCAAAAGACATACAGGAGAGCGCCACAAAGAATAAAACCGAACAGCACAACTTCCGGGAAAACATACAGTCCTCCCCCGGAAAATCCGATTTCCTTTTCCAATTGATAATACCGCCATCCGGCGAATAGCATCAATAATGGACCGCCAATAAAAGCGAGTTTGCCGAGCACTCCCAAGTCGGAAAGCACAGCCTCGGCCACGGCGCTATGCCCAGACGCGAGGAAAACATCAACTTTCTCCAGCAGGAAACCAAAAGTCATGAAGGCAAGTGATGTCCGACACCACGCGAGAAAGGTGCGTTTGTTGGCAAGTCGGGTTCTATTCTTGGCAAGCCTGTTGCGCTCACGGGCTAATTCCATCTGTTCATCGTTCATAATGCTCCCGTTAATATGCTAATCTGAACGATCTCTAGCAAAAAAATACTGAAAAGTCGCGCCCCACCATGTTGACTTTGTTTGGCAGGTCGGTAAAATTAATAGACTACTCGTTGCACATTCAACAATCCAAATTTGCCATGAAAATACCCTTCGTCAAGCAGTCGACCATTGATTACTACCAAAGCTGTCGAAAGCAGGGGGTATCCCTGTTCGATTTCATTCACGGATATGTCTATGGACGCTGGTGTTACAATTACATCGGTCTAGCCGGAGACAAAGAGCCATGGTGGCGGTATCTCTGGGCGCCACTGATCCTTATCATCAACAAGCACACGCCCCTTTTATCAAACGATAAAAATCGGACTGGCGACTCTAACCAGCAAAAAGCGACATGGGGTGACTCCTATCACGGTAAACCTTTGCCGCTGGATGAAGCCGTCAAAATGGTCAAGATAAACCGTGCAGTGAACACCGAAGTTTCAGAGCAAGTGCTCCCGTATACCCGCGCCCGAGACATAGTACTCAACAATCCGGAAAAAATTGTTCTGTTGGATTGCCCCTGTCGATCCGGCATGAAAAACCCATGCACGCCCATCGACGTCTGCATCCTCATCGGTGACCCGTTTGCCACTTTCATGCTGGAACACCATCCGGACAAGACCCGCCAAATCACGGCGGATGAAGCCGTCCGAATCATTAAAGCGGAACAGGCTCGCGGCCATGTCTCTCACGCCTTTTTCAAAGATGTCATGCTCGGTAGATTCTACGCCATCTGCAACTGTTGTTCATGTTGCTGCGGGGCCATGAAGGCCCAGAGTCACGGCCTGAACATGCTCTGTTCATCCGGTTATCTAGCTGAAGTCAACGCAGACAATTGCGTCCGATGCGGTCTGTGCGCCGAGAAATGCCAATTCAAAGCTATTGGCTTCAATAAGGAGTCCGCCTTTATTCGCGAAGACAAATGCATGGGATGCGGCGTCTGTGTGCAGGTGTGTTCCAAGGATGCACTTTCGCTCAGATTGGCTCCGGAAAAGGGCACTCCCCTTCTCGTAGACTCCATCTAATAAACAAAAAAAGGCTCAGGGAATATTTCCCCGAGCCGTTTTTACGTACACTCCAACAGCTTATTCAGGCCGGATATTCAACGGGATGACATGCAGTTCCCGCGAAAGTTCTCGCGTTGCACCAAACTTCCAAACAGCAGTTTTTTTACCGACAGCATTGGCTACGGCATCCGCAACACCCTGCACATTAATAATAGGGTGCCGGGCAAAAACTTCAGGCAAGCCATAAGTCAGGTTACACGCCAGACACTTACCAGGACGCTGAAGAAGTCTCATCTCGAAATTGAGACAGGAGTCACCATCCCCAACATACGCAAGCGCAATATCGTAACTCCCCTCTTGCGCATCCCCAAACAGTGCCTCGAAAAACGCATCCGCCCGTTCTTCGGGAAAAATTGTCAGCAACAGGTCGTCAGTAAAGATTTCACCGTACTGGCTCATTCATTGTCCCCCTCGTACATGGTTGAGATAATCCACTTTGAAGAGATGCTGTTTACAAAAAAAAAGTCTATTCAGCAAGCCTCGGTCTGTAATCTACTTATTTCAGCACTGCGAACAGAGCCACACCCGAAGCAAAAAAGATAAAACATGGCCATACGAGCTTTCTCCATGTACGAGCCAAATCACACTGGAAATATTCACAAGTCAGTATAAAACAGATATGAATTGGCGAAATCATGACTCCGGTAAACCCGGAAAAAGTCCCCAGTACAATATATCGAATGGTCTGATCTTGCATACCAAGAGACTCAAGCACACCAAGCAGAAGCGGAAAAGTTGCACCAACAAAAGCCACATTGATGCCTGCGACTAACCCCACAAGAAATGGTAAAAACACAGCAGACGCAAACAGTGCAGCCTCACCACCGGCCACACGGGCCATTTCACTGACCACACCAGCAGCCTGCATAATGTCCTTGAAAATAAAAATCGCGACAATAACAAAAACCATAGACCAAAGACTCTTCTTGGTCAGCACTTCTCGGAAAAACGGGAGTCCCAACTGTGTATTCTGCAACAACACACACAGCACAGCGGAAGCCAAAGCCACAACCACACCCAACTCAAAAGGAATAGCGGGAAAAAATGTAGCAATAATACTCTCAAGCCCAATAGCACCACCAATGGCGGTCAAGAGCGGTAACCCCTCCTTGAAAGCCGCCTTCTTGCTCCGTTTAGTGGGCAAATTTTCTACAACCAGTTCACTCGCATTAAGGACTCCAGGCCGCAGGAAGAACCACCACCCTGCAAGCAGCATGATAGGGGTTCCTGGCCAAGTGTAGGAAATAAGATCCAATATCTGGATATCAGCCAACCCAAGTGTCAGGATAATACCGGGATATAACGGCCAGACCAATTCCCACACATGTCGAAACCAATAATTGACCACGGCTCGATCAGAATTGCTGATTCGCATGTCTTCAGACACTGTTTTAACCATGGGAGCGGAAAAGACAGCCCCGCCAGGCATAGGCAGCAACCCGATAAGGGCTGGAAAAAAGATAAGCCGCAATCTTGGACTTGTCAGGAATCCAGACAATGCGCTCATGAGTCGTTTGGACTGTCCAGACCGTTCCATTGCATCGGAAAGAATAAGAATCAGCCCGACAATAGCTATGAGAAAATGGAACTTTTCCTGAGTCAGGGCCATGACGCTCGCTTTGGCAAGTGGGACAGGCGCGAGTCCAAACATGAACCCCATAACAGCCCCACCCATAAGAATGGACAGACCGAGACCGACTTTAAACCGCATACCAGCCAGCATGATAACAAAAGCGAACAGGACCTTGAGAAATGGTGCAAGTGTGGTAATGAGAGATTCCATGGAGAGTATCCTTAGGGAACTTTATTTCTATTATGGGGAATTTGCATACGCCGATTTGACGTGAAAGAAAATGGATTTCTCCTAGCCCCTTGCCCGTCGAAGGACATTACGATACATTCCGATTTACCGAAAAGATTGAAGAACAGTGGAGATTTTCCGAAATGAGCATGACGCCCAAGCAGATACGAGAACATATTTTTGCCATCATCATCAATAAGGTGGAAGAACAGGACGAAAACAAACGTCTTGAAGCGCTGAACGAATTCATGGCCGTGACTGGAACGTCTGGCAACGCTTCCGAAAAAGTAGCCAGCCTCATTCCACCTATCATGCACGATCTCTATGAAAAATGGATCATCATGTTCATTGACCGGCTTTTGGAAACCGTAGATGCCAAAAACATTGAGTTGCTCTGTGACGGTTGTGAAAACAACAATGCCGCGCTGATACTCGCTTACATCATGTTTTTGGAATCCGAGCGTATGGAAAAACAGATCGATAAGGATCTAACAGAACATGGCCTGACCGCATCCGGCAACGAAGATCTCGGAGATGTCGCAGCCAACTACATCCGCGCCCAGATGACCAAGATAGCCCAACAAGCGAGCGACGATAAAATCAAAGGGCACTGTTAATTATAGCCCAATATCAAAGACCAATCAAAAGCCCCGTCCTGCAACAGGATTGGGGCTTTATTTTTTTTAATCAAATAGCTTCATATCAGCCAACAGCGTCGCCAGCATCCTTGATCGCCGCTTCCACGGCCTCGGCAATGACTTCGGGTGGATCAGTAACACCCGTTTCCAACAAACCAAGTTGCAAGTTTAACTCACGTTGAACCACCACGGCCTTGATGTTGAAATATTGTGTCCAAAGCCCCGGAGCCTTTTCCGGTTTCCCGAGCCTAACCAACGTTAATCCCAGATATAAAAACGCATCTTGATATGAACGGTCGATACGTAAAGCACGCTCAAACTCCACTTTGGCTTGGCGATATTTACCAATCTTGTACTGACAGACTCCCAGCCGGTAGCGCACGTCAGCATCATTCTGATCTGACTTGAGGCATTCCTTATATTTATCACGCGCTGCCTCAAACTCTCCGTCCACGTAGAGACCGTTGGCCTCCTTGATCGACTCCACACACTCTGCGGTGGATGCCACAAGCTGATCCGGGTCCTCGTTCTTGAAACGACGAACCGCTCCAAACAAAAAGTTACGACGAGCTTTATCTATTTTTTTTTCGGCCATGTATCCTCCGGCGATCAAGAATACCCATTTAACCTGTGGGGTCAAGGCGCTCAACCGGTTGCCTTTTCAGGCGGTTCATGGAATCTTCAAATCATGAAAGAATGCTTCGGCTGGACAGGCACAGTCCTGCTTATTGATCTGACCACCAAAGAGGTCACCCTTGATCACCCGGACCCCGCGATATACCGCAAATACATTGGCGGGAGAGGACTGGCTGGACACTACCTCTCGCCGCATGCAACACGGGAATGGGCCGACCCAACCCTACCGATCCTCATATTTACCGGCCCCTTGACCGGCACGCTTGCCCCCACCTCCGGGCGTGGCACCATCATGTCCCGCTCCCCTTTAACAGGAGCCATATGTGACACCTCGGTCGGTGGCAGGCTCGCCACTCAGCTTAAATACGCCGGATACGACGGACTGATTATCACCGGAAAAAGCGACACGCCTTGTGGCATCGAAATTCTGGATAGCGAAGTCCAAATTACACCATCAAATCTCCATGGTGCGACATCAAATGAAGTCTTCACACACCTTGAATCATCCATACTGACAGGAGCTTCCGTGGCCTGTATTGGTCCGGCAGCTGAGAATGGCTCTCGTCTCGCTTCCATCATGGTTGACAGGCACCACTCAGCTGGCAGAGGCGGACTCGGCCTTATATGGGCTGAAAAAAACCTCAAATATCTCATGGTAAAAGGCACTGGGGAAACCCATGTGCACGATATGGACGCCCTCAAGGAAACACGAGAAGACATCTTCCGGCTCACTGCGGCATCCCCGGTCCTCATGGGACAACATGGATTTTCTTGCTGGGGCACTGGTTCTCTCTTCGACCTCATGGACTCCCGAAGCATGATGCCCACTGACAATTTTCAAAAAACGCGCTTTCCCAATGCCCACCAGCTCAATGCCGCCGCGTACAAAAAAAAGTTCGTCTCCCAAAAGCACGGCTGCAGCGGTTGTCACATCTTGTGTAAAAAAATCGCACAGGATGGACGACCCATACCTGAATATGAAGCCATGGCCCACTTTACTGCCCTTATCGGCAACCACAATATAGACTTGGTTCTCGATGCCAACGACGTGTGCAATCAACTCGGTATGGACCCCATTTCCGTCGGTTCGACCCTTGCCTGCCATCGCGAAATCACCGGGCAGGAGTACACCCAAAAATCGTTAATGAATGCTCTGCATAAAATGGCTCAAGGCGACGACCTCGGACACGGTTCTTTTTTCTTTGCCAATACGTGCGGTCGATCGGAAACATCCATGTCCGTCAAAGGAATGGACCTCCCAGCTTATGACCCACGCGGAGCCTACGGTATGGCCCTAGCCTATGCCACTAGCACACGAGGAGGATGTCATCTACGGGCTTATCCCCTCAGCCACGAGGTCTTGCGTAAACCCGTTGCCACCGACCGATTTTCATTCAGCGGCAAAGCTCGCATTATCAAAATAGCTGAAGACATCAATGCGATCGTGGATTCTCTGACAGCATGTAGATTTACCTTTCTCGCGGCCAGTCTGGAAGAATACACCAAGGCTTTCATAGCTGTTACTGGCGTACAGATATCAGGGCAGGACCTGTTGGAAACCGGAGAGCGCATCTATTACAATGAAAGGATTATGAACGCTGCCAATGGATTCTCGGCCAGTGACGATGACCTCCCAGCCCGTTTTTTTACTGAGCCGGGCACTTCCGGTGGTGGCGTAGATATCCCCCCTCTTGACCGCACAGAATTTCTCGCGGCACGGGCCAATTACTATCGAGTTCGAAAGTTGGATGAGAACGGCAACCCCACCCCTGAAATCACAAAACGACTTGGACTGGATCAATGAAACGCCTGTGCGATAAATACGCCACAAAGCTGGTGACCCAAGGTCTGGCCGCACCCAATGATCCCATCATAGGCGGCCTTGATGCCGAGTTAGTGTGGAATAGACCTGATCCGCGTATTGAAGAATTCACCAAGCTGTTCGACGTATTGTCCATCAATTCGCTGGTCTTTTCAAAACCAGCAGAACCGTATGCAACCATCCTCGATTTCCTGGCCGGGCGCACTAAATCGGCCATCCGTCCTGAAGACACCGAGACTCGCACATTTCTACACGACATCCCGATTTGTCGAGAATTTACGGCTTCGGCCATGGAAGTCAATCTCAAGAAACGCAAGGCTGTCATTATTCCCGGCGAAGGCATTATCTCCTGCGGCACGGTCAGCCCTGAACAAGGATTTGTTTTCTACTCGTCCACCATATTCGCCTGTTTCGTACTCTTTTTTTCAGACTACCTGAACAAGTTACGCAACAAGACTCTCGACGATGAATACCGCGAAATATTTCAGCGTGTTGTAAAGAATCTGCCACAACCACACACTACATTACCTCAGCAAGTATCCGGTCCTTTTACCGATGAGGATACGGTTCTCGCGGCCATGGCTGAAAGCGGACGTCATGTGGTCGGGTATGGATTGGTCGACTCCTTTTTCGGCAACATATCCTACAAGCTTAATGGCACCGTCTACATTTCACAGACGGGGAGTTCTCTAGAAGAACTTGAAGGCTGCATCGACCCATGTCCTATGGATGGAAGTGCAACCACTGGCCTGACAGCTTCTTCGGAACTCTCGGCACACGAAGACGTATACCGTCGTTCTAATTACCGCTGCATCCTCCACGGCCACCCTAAATTTTCCGTCATTATGTCCATGTATTGTGACAAACAAGACTGTCCAAACCGAGGGAAATGTCACATAAAATGTACTGAGTGTCGTACTGTAGAAGGTATCCCAATCGTTCCCGGTGAAGTTGGAACTGGTCCCACAGGACTCTGCAACACACTGCCACCTGCCATAGCTTCATCAGGCTCGGCAATTGTCCATGGACACGGACTGTTCACAGCCGGTTTAAATGATTTTAACAAAGCCTTTGAAAGACTACTCGACATTGAAAACCAATGCCGAAAGCACTATTTTAACATGGTAAAATCCTATGAATAACCAGAGAGAGTCACTGCAAATCAAACCTCTTTTGTTGTTCATAGCACTCACTTTCGGAGCCACTTGGGCTGTGGAATTCTTTCTTATCTCAAACGGCATGCGCTTCGACAGCCTGACAGGCATGTCCAGTCCAGCGCTCTGGCTCATGGCAGTCATGTGGATCCCGGGCGCATCAGCTCTGCTGGTCACTGCATTTGTCGAAAAGAAAAATTTTGCAGATCTACGCGACTTCCTAGGTCTGCGTCTGGGGACATCACTGGGTGCGTATTTTTTGACTATCCTTCTCGTTCCCACGCTTTTCGCTGGAATATATCTGCTCTCTTGGGGACTCGGATTCGGTGATTTCAATCCGCAAATTCCCGGCGTCGAAACAGGCGAAACAAATCTGGAAAGCGTCCTGCAAGTCATGCTTCCCATGTCTATTGTTCTAGGACCATTCATCAATCTCATTTTCGGATTAGGCGAAGAAATCGGCTGGCGTGGCTTTATGTTACCGCGCCTCATACCTCTGGGTAAACCCTTGGCATACTCGCTGCTCGGCATCCTCTGGGGGATATGGCATGCCCCGCTAATTCTGGCCGGATTCAATTACCCCGGCTACCCTGTGGGCGGCATAGTCATGATGTGCATCCTCTGCTTCGCGTTCGGACTATTCCTCAATGAAATGACCCTGCATTACGACTCGTCAATTCTGGCTGGATTCATCCACGGAGCAGTCAATGCTCAAGGCTATGGCGTCTGGCTATTGCTCTTCCCCGACGTTCATCCGCTTCTCGGCGGCTCAGTCGGTTTAACTGGAATAATTGTCTGGTTGATTACAGGATTACTTTGCTCGATCATTTTGAAACGACTCGCCCCTCCTCTCTCCACCCCCCAACCGAACTAATTTTTTTTCCTGTCTTTTCCCAAAAGTAAAGCCCCCGATAAATCGGGGGCTTCTGCTCGATGCGTTCGTAGGGAGGTTGCCGAAATACGGGCCTCTACCAAAGGATAAAGTTTGATTGAAGGTTGCCTGGAAACACTTTCCGATTCAAAGAATCACAAGGTTTGTAGGGCGTTACCTGAAAACACTCCTTTGACTGATTTAACCATACGCTATTGGCGTCTGATTGCAAGAGGCTTTATTCGGTTTTACAGTTTTTCGAAGTATTCCTTTTCAGCGCCACATTCGGGGCAAGTCCAATCATCAGGCAAATCTTCGAACTTTGTGCCAATGGCAATATTGTTCTCAGCGTCACCTTCAGCCGGATCATACACATAGCCACAAGGGCATTCCCACTTATCCATGATTGATACCTCCATGGTATTGCTAGTTGTGTACATGGTAGCAGAAAAAGCAGTCGTTTCAAGCTCTTTATTGGGAACCAGTATTATTTATAACACTCTAAAGGAGTGGCAATTGATCATCTTCCATACGCATCTTGAGATGTTGGTATGCCTTTGCCGTAGCCACGCGACCACGTGGGGTACGCTTCAAAAAACCGCACTGAATGAGATACGGCTCATAAATATCCTCGATGGTACGTACTTCCTCGGCGCAAGCTGCGGCAATAGTTTTGAGACCAACCGGACCGCCGTTGAAATTCTCCACCATAAGCGAAAGAATCTTACGATCCATGTTGTCCAATCCATACTGATCAACATCCAGTCGTTCCAAAGAAGATTCGGCTTGCTCTTTGGTAACAATGCCATCGCCATGTACCAAGGCATAATCACGGACCCGCCGAAGCAATCTGTTGGCGATACGCGGAGTGCCACGAGCTCGGCGCCCGATAGCCAAGGCTCCTTCAGGATCTACTTTCACGTCAATAATAGTCGCAGACCGTTCAACGATCCGTCCCAGTTCTTCGGGACTATAAAATTCTATACGGAAAATGCAGCCGAAACGGTCTCGTAAGGGAGAAGTAAGCAAACCGAGTCGCGTGGTCGCACCAACCAAAGTAAAAGGCTCAAGATCAAGCTTGACCGTGCGAGCACCGGGACCGGAGCCGATAACCAGATCAATCTGAAAATCCTCCATGGCCGGATACAGCACTTCCTCAACCGTGGCGGGCATACGATGAATTTCATCGATAAACAAAATATCCCCACGCTCCAAATTGGTCAGAATAGCCGCCAAATCACCGGACCGCTCAATAACGGGACCGGAGGTAGACACCATATTCACGCCCAATTCACTCGCCATGATACGTGCCAGTGTCGTCTTGCCCAACCCGGGATTGCCGTAAAAAAGGGTATGATCCAAGGAGCGTTCTCGCTCTCGAGCCGCCTTGATGAAGACGTCGAGATTACTACGCAAGTCCTGCTGCCCGATAAATTCACCAAGGCTTCTGGGCCGAACGTTTTCCTCTGGGAGTGTACACTTGCTCATGAGCGTGCCGCGTTGATTTTCTTAAGCACTGCACGGATACCACCGGCAGCGTCGAGGTCGGGTTCTTCGTCAAAAACATCAATGATCATAGGACGAACTTCATCTTCAGCGTATCCCAGCCCTTTCAGTCCGGCAAGCGTATCAAGGTATTCGCCCTGCGGTCCTTGCGGTGTGGAAGAGATGGTCGCGCCGGTAGTAGGCTTGAGCTTGGCGACCTTATCCTTGAGATTCCACAAAATCTGCTTGGCAGATTTCGGACCTATACCCGGCACTGTGGACAGCATAGTCACATCTTCCCGGAAAGCAATCTCGCGCAGATGGTCAGCGTCAAACATGGACAAAATGGCCATGGCTTTTTTCGGCCCCAGCTTGTCGATGGAAATAAGTGTGCGGAACAGATCCAAATCGTCGGCGGTCAGAAACCCAAACAGATCAATGGCTTTCTCTGCTACCTGAGTGTGGATGAAGATTTCTATGTCTCCCCCCTTCCCAGGCAATTTGGCAATGACCGACGTAGGCGCGGCCACTTCATACCCAACACCTCCGGGTGTCAAAACGACCAGTCCCTTTTCGTTGGCGGACAACACTGTTCCCTGCAAATATCCGATCATGAAAATCCTCCGTTGCAGGTATGTAGCGCATTCACGCACGCAATTCAAAGAGAATACACGGCTGAATAATGCCCGGTTCTCCCAATTATCATGGAAAAAGACCGCATGCCTTGTCATAGTATGTTATGAAGAATTATTTAAAACCATGAGGGAACGCCATGAAACACAGAATCATTATCGCCTGCATGTTCACCATGCTTGCCATACCAATAAATACGGCTCTGGCCCAAGGTGAACCGATCTTCACTCAAGAGGAGCTTATAGGCTTGGTTGGCGAAGCCGTTGTTCAAGAAACAACAGAGGCCTCGGATGAAGTTCGCAAGGCAAAGGAAATCCTTGATGCTATGCGCAAAGAAGGCACTGTTGCCGAACAGCAACAAGCTCAGACAAACGTTGAAAATGCTGAAAAAAAATTCACGAAAGCCCAAGGGAAACTCGATGAAGCCCGAGTGGACGCCTTCGCCAGAGAAAGCGGGAAATCCCCTGCCGACATTCAAGCCATGCGTGATTCCGGCATGGGCTGGGGGCGCATAGCCAAAGAAACGAACGTTCATCCCTCGACCAGCGGCAAAGGGAAGGGGAAAACGAAAAACAAAGGAAAAGGGAAAGGGAAAAATTCTGGCAACTCGACATACGCTGATTCCGATGACGATATGGATGAAAACGAAACCACAACTTATGAGACTGACACGAACAACCAAAATGACGAGGAACTGGACGAAGCATCCCAAAATCAAACTCAGGGCAAAGACAAAAGCAAGGGAAAAAGCAATAAGTCCAAAGGAAAGGATAAAAAGAAATAAGCCGCTTACACTTCACAAGAAAGGCTCACCCCATTCGAGGTGAGCCTTTCTTGTAATAAAAATCCAACCGACTACAGACCAATCAGCTTACGCATACGCCGTTCGTTCAAATGACATATGGCAATAGCGAGGGCGTCGGACGCATCTTCGGGCCAATCAGGTTTTTTCTCGCCAAGCGTATTCGCGACCATAAAAGCGACCTGCGACTTGGGAGCATTACCCACTCCCACAAGATTCTTCTTGACCTTGGTAGGTTCATATTCCCCCATCGGAATGCCGTTTGTGGCGCAGGCTGCCATGCAAGCACCCCTCGCCTGCCCCAGTTTCAGGGCGGACGAGGGGTTCTTGGATACAAACACATTTTCGATGGCGGCCTCTGCCGGTGCAAACTTTTCGATAAGCTCTTGAAGCCTGTCAAAAATCACACCCAGCCGAACGGCCATATCTTTTTTGACCGGTGTACGAATAGTGCCGGTCTCCACCAGTTCGACCTGCCCGGATATTTCCCGGACGATACCGTAACCTGTAACCCGTGTTCCGGGGTCCAAGCCAAGGACGATCAAACCTTTATCGCTCATACTTACTCTTCGTCGAACAATTCGTCCGGGAAGTCAGCATTGAGGTAAACTTTCTGAGTATCATCGTTGTCTTCCAAAGCTTCAAACAAGGTCATAACTTTCTTGCCGTTGGAAACATCCACTGGCACGAGATTTTCCGGGACCTGATCCACTTCGGCGGACTGGTATTCCATGCTTGCGTCCACAAAAGCCTGCTGAACGGCCATAAAATCACCGGGTTCCGTCTGCACAGTGAAAGTATCACCATCATCGATGATATCTTCGGCACCGGCTTCCAGACCGACTTCCATCAAATCATCTTCAGTGTATTTTTCCTTGTCAAAAACAATGACGCCCTTCTTGTTGAACATGTACGATACGGCACCGGCCTCAGCCATGTTGCCGCCGTGCTTGGTGAAGGCGTGGCGAATTTCAGCCACGATACGATTCTTATTGTCAGTAGCCACTTCAACCATCATGGCAACGCCACCGGGGCCATACCCTTCGTACAGGATCTCCATGATATCGCCACCGGCCAGTTCGCCGGTACCTTTCTTGATGGCGTTCTCAATCTTATCTTTGGGCAGATTCACTTCCTTGGCCTTCTGAATGGCCAAACGCAAAGTGGAGTTATCCTCTGGATTACCGCCACCGGCCTTGGCAGCCAGGATGATATCTTTGGCTGCTTTGGTGAAAAATTTCGCGCGCTTAGCGTCCTGACGACCTTTGCGATGCTGAATATTTGCCCATTTACTGTGTCCGGCCATGTTTCCTCCTGAATATTCTCAACAAATTCTTTTTCTATTGCAGACCGAATAGCTTACTCTTCTATTCCCCGAAAGCCAAGCGCGACAATAAATATTTCCTTACTTTCAGCGCGAGAACTATGAGGTTTGAAATTCTTTATCTTGCCAAAATGCGGCCTGATTTCATTCCGATAATCATTTATCTCGCCACCTTCAAAAATCTTGACCGCGAAGTTGCCGCCTTTCTTGAGGTATTTTCTCGCAACCTCAAAAGCGCGTTGGCACAATTCCAAAGAATTTGCCTGATCCGCGAACTTGATTCCGGTTGTCTTTGGCGCCATGTCACTGATAATGACATCGAACGGCGCAAGCGGCTCTATGGCTTCCAACAGTTCCGGCGAATCCGAAAAAACATCGGCCTGTAAAAAAGTGATATTATCCGCAAAGGAATGTTTGGTGGACTGAAGGTCCACGCTGAGCACACGACCCTGCTTACCCACTTTTTCCCCGGCAAACTGTGTCCAGGAACCAGGGGCTGCACCAAGATCGAGCACGGTCTGTCCCGGCTTAAAGATATGGAACCGTTTATCCATCTCTTTAAGCTTGTAGACCGAGCGGGCGGCGTAATTTTCCTTTTTGGCTCGTTTGAAGTACTTATCCTGATATTGTTTCATGGCAACGCTCCTTAAGTCCGGCGTGGAGCGATTCCTAGCCGAATACGCCGAAAAAGCCAAGTGAACCCTGTGCCTCGACCCCGTTATCAGACCATAATCGATGAAATCGGCATGAAAAAGTCCATGCCCACGTCCAAAGAACAATTTGAATGGTACGTCAATGACGGTCCTGAAGATTGTCCGATTGTTTTTCTTGGGCTTGGCCCTGAACCGGACAAGATTCCAAAATGGTTTGGTTTATCAGACACAGACACGCTGTATTTTGTGGAATGTCAGGACTTCGTAGACCAGACCGACAACAACTGGAATGGAGCCATACCTGACAATTTTACCCGTATCGCCGCCGATGTATTTACCGCCGAGATCGCAGCAAACTCGCATGTAATCCGATACCTGCCCGTCCAAAGAGCATTTCCGTCCTTCTATGGGCCACTTACGGCGCGGTTACTCCTGTGCAAATCATCATTCCCCGCCCCGTCAAAAATTGTTTGGCTTCCAATCACAGAGGACGATCTGCTCGGCAAAGAATTAGGCATTGCTTTCGAAGAAGCCGGATACACCGTCAAATTCATTGATCATGAAGCCTTGGGAAAACACCCCGGAGCTGTACTGCCAGAACTGCTTGAAGATGGGACGCCTAATCTTTTCTTTTCCATAAACTTCAAAGGAATCGATCATTTCGGCCTCTGCAGCCACATTCTCCATGAAGCAGGCGTTCAGGTCGCGGTCTGGATGGTAGATAATCCATTTAACGTACTTCCTACCGTCAAATCTGATTATTGGAAAAACATCAAGTTATTCGTCACGGATCACAGTTTTATCGGTCCGCTCATCGAAACTGGCGCTCGTTGGGTGACACACCTGCCTCTCGCCGCCAGCCCACACTTTTTCGAAAACACCGGCCAACTCCCCGACCATGCTCATGGCATTGAGGACGCCCTTGTCTTCGTTGGCCGCTCAGCATTCCCGGACAAAGAAAAATTTTTTGCAGGAATCAGCGTAAATCCCGCCCTCCTCACCACGATTCACGAAGCCGACGAAGCACACCGTTTCGACTATTTGTGGTGGCGCGAACAGATGAAAGACGTACAGCTCTGGCCCGGCAATCAGGTTCGTCAAATCGGTGCAGGGACAGAACTAACCAGCTCAAGATGGAAAAGCGACTGCCTGCACGCTGCCGGAGACATCACCATCTTCGGCGATGATGGGTGGAAAATCCTTGAGAACGCGGACGTACGCCCGGTAGTCGACTACTACGCACACCTCCCCGCCATCTATCGCACAGCTCCAGTCACACTCAACGTCACCGGCATGCAACTCCCGGCGGGCCTGACTCAGCGCCATTTCGACGTCTGGTGCGCAGGCGGCTTCCTGATCTCGGACACCAACCCCGGCCTACAAATCTTCCCGAAAGAACTGGTCGAACAAGTAACCTATACTCACCCGAACGAAATACGCGATCTATTCCTTCGCTACCGCGAAGAAACAGAGACCAAACGCAACCTCCGCCAAGCATGGCGCGAATGCATCCTGCACGACCATACCTATCGTAATCGAGTCGACACCATACTCACAGCCCTGAATTTGTAACCCACCCGCATAAAAGGGTTGTTTCGCCTTTCGAAAAGGAGTAACAATCCATCCCCAACGGGGACGTAACTCAGCTGGGAGAGTGCTACCTTCGCAAGGTAGAAGTCGGGAGTTCAAATCTCCTCGTCTCCACCAAAAAATAATTATCCTTTCAGCATATTAGCTGAGAGGATTTTTGCTTTTGTTCATTTTGTACAACTCCTGTACAACTTTTTCAATCAGCACTCACCGTTAGCAAATAGACAATCTCGATACTTTTGATGTTTTTTTCGATACAAAAAAAAGAACCGATAACTCTAGCTACGGTTCTTTTTTATAAGTTAACGCACGATCAACCTTCCATCGTCATCCCCTTCTTCTTCGATTTCATCCTCCAGTTCATCCACCTCGTCCTCATCATATTCCACAGAACGAGGTCTTCCATCCTCATCCAGAGCGTAAACGCCAGTTACAGCAAGGATGCCAACGGCTACTCCACCAATGAATGTCCAAAAGTCTCGCATAGATTTCTCCTATTTTAGATTTCAAAAACAGCACCACACCGATTGCAGCGGCACTCGCAAATGACATGACGATCGACGTGTTCGCCAACCTGATTGCCGACAGCAGCTCCGGTGAAAAATCCGGTAATTGCTCCGACCAGACTTCCACCAATGGCACCTACGACTGTTCCAACGACTGGAACAACGGAACCAATTGCAGCACCAGCAGCGGCTCCTGCGGATGCGCCTGTGTATCCAGCGGCTGCACCGATGGTTCCACCGACAGCTGTTCCAACTTTTTGGCCGGTATTAGCTAACACGACATGAGCCGAACTTTCACAATTCGGGCACACAAGAGTCTCTTCACTCATATTTCCCTCGGGATTATTTGTAGTTATTTGAGCAGCGCACTACGAAGCATTTCAAACATGGCTGGTGCCAGTTCAGGCAAATCATTGATAGTGCGGCTGTGGTTAGGAAGAAGTTTGGTGATGGCTTCAGACATGATGCCCAAGCCGTAAATCTCGACACCGAAACGTTTACCTTCTTCAATAGCATTGAAAGCCACGTTGAAGGAATCTGGATCTCCGTCGGTCAAGATCAAGACGATCTTTCTGGACTCAGAAAGCGGTACAACTTGCTGCAAAGTCCACCAAAGCGATTCACCAAGAGGTGTACAGCCTGTAGCACTTATAGCGAAGTTAGAATGTACCCGCTCGCCATGTCCTAAAAGAGAACAGACTGTCGGTCCGTTATTGTTTTCGTTACCACCATCAACCGAAGTTCCTGCAGGAAAAGCAGTCACGCCAACGTTAATGCCGTCGATAGCATTCAGAGCCGTGGCAACTGCATGGCAAACCTGCGTGGTCAGCTTGATGCGCCTACGCATTGAGCCTGAGCAATCCAGAAGGATGTGGACGGCAGTATTGATGCCCACCTGTTGCCCGGCCCTTTTGAAAACGCGAGCATCTGCTACCGACAACCGGTGTAGTTGTCTTGAGTCCAGGCGCCCATGACGACCAACCTTACTTCGCGTCAGCACGGACGATTGCAGCAAGCCTTGAAGCTGCGTCCGTAAGGCAGTCGATGCCTTCCTCGCTATGGCTGCGTCTTCTGATGGGATTGGTTTCGTGGCCTTGGTTCCGAGTTGGGCAACCCGCAGGACTTCACCAATATCCTTCGGCGTCTCCTTGCGTAGATTGTCCGCCAACACTTTGCCGAGATCAGTAGGCAAATCGGTTTCATCTGCATCAATCAACTTCTGCAGTTGTTGGCCTGAATCGGTAAAAACAGCGTCTGAAGGGTGTCCACCAGGGGCACCCTTTTTAGCCGCCTTTTCCGATCTCGACCCCCCATTTTCAGGGGGCAAAACAGCCGTTTGTTCCTTAAGGATAGAAACGACCTCTCTTGCGTACAAAATGCAATCTTGGGTCGAATCGCAATATGCATGAACCTTGTGAAGGACATGATTCAGCTGATCAATCAAACCTGGATAATGAGCCTCAACAAGTTTTCCGACTTCATCTCGTTGACTATTCAGCGAAGAAACGTCCCAAGCACGAACCGACAACAACAGCCAATTCAGGATTGCCATGGCTGGGTCAGAATTTTGCTCAGCGTCATTGCTGAACAGATGCTGAATCAACCAGTTGAAGTTTTGCCTACAACCTGGAAACAACCGGGCCAGCTTATGCTCAACCCGCCAATCCTCGAAGGCGTTCCAGACATGCATCTCAAGCGGTGTCAGATTCGCAAGACGCAACCAATCGAAGCGAGTTTCTCGGATATGGGCTGCTTCGTGATCGATATAGCCTCTGGCCAAACCGATGAGTGTTTCATCGCAATCCAGCGGGAGTGCAGGCAGATGGATAGTGTTCCCATCCGTATACGCGCCCTTGCCACCAATGATGACTTTTACACCGTATTTCCGTCCAAGAACGGAGGCCACCATGGGCAGTGATTTCATGAGAAGTTGGTTCTTCATGCTGATCACCACAACCCATGGCTGTCGATCAAATGCTGCTGCACAGGCTCAGGGATATAATCGGCTTTAACCGCAGCCTTCCCTTCTTGTAAGGGAGGAATCGTATCCGCAACCAGTCCAGTCAGAATGTCGGTTGTATCCTGTCCGCTCAGAATCTTCTGACCATGGGCTACCATTGTCGCAGGATCACGAAGCATCGAAACGACGCCCTGAAGCATAACCAATGCGCTTCCATGGATGTATCCACGTGAAGGCATCCGATTGAACGCCGCATCCAAGAGGTCCATGATTGGCACAACTCGCGGTTCGACAAAACTCAACCCCGACAGCTTGGTGTGGATGGAGCGTAAGGGAGACAAGGCTTTGTGTGTCACCTTATCCTTACCTTCAAAGCATCGATGCCAGGTATCCGTTGCCGCCTTAGCCACTTCACCGAACAGCGTGCTACCCAATCCATTTACTTCGTCCTGCAACCCTTGGTGTACGGCATTATCTACAGGCGGCAGCAGTTTAAACAGTTGCCATTTGAAGCCGATACGACTGCGCACGTAATCCGCACTGACTGTAGAACTGCCGATCAAATTTTCCCAACCTGGATGCTGAACGATCCAATCTCGTACTGCTTCGTCATAT
Organism: Pseudodesulfovibrio nedwellii; assembly: GCF_027923765.1. Lineage (NCBI taxonomy): Bacteria > Pseudomonadati > Thermodesulfobacteriota > Desulfovibrionia > Desulfovibrionales > Desulfovibrionaceae > Pseudodesulfovibrio > Pseudodesulfovibrio nedwellii. Next base: position 1,257,809 of record NZ_AP026709.1, read on the forward strand.
CGATTGAGGAACTGTTCTTTTGCAGCCAAGAAGTCATCACGAATCGCGGTCAGTTCCGACACGATGTCATCAGCACTGTCTTCAGGAATCGCCCAGCCACCAAGGAAGCGGACTCCAGTTCTGTCCAGCAAATTGACGGCACGAGCCTTGAGTGTACCGAAGATACGCAATTCCTGTGGGTTGCAAATCTTCTTACTGCCAAGCGAAGCAAGCTCTTCTGGAGGTAAATCAACACCACCGAAGTCAGCCGGTGTCAGTTTCTTCCGAGCCGTCCAGATGTTTACGTCCAGGTTCAGGGCCATCAAATTGTCCAGCACAGTGATATCCGTATGGGTATCCATAATTACTCCTTGGTTTCTTGTGGGAATAAACGTTGCGCCAGTTCGTGCAGAACGGTCCGGGTTTCGGGACTGGCACGATAGCCAAGAGCACGATCAAGCGCGTAGGTCACAGGTTGGATGCCTTGTCTAGCCAATGGTTGAAAGCGAACAGTCAGATCAGCCCAACGGATCAGGGTACGAGTCGAGAACGTGACTTCGATGGTCTCGCGATAATTGCCGTCGGCTTCTCCCATAAAGAGCTTACGGACCTCGTTGGCGTAGTCCACCATCTTGGTCCGCACGTCTTTGGGAAGATTTCCGGCCTTACGATGCAACAACTCCCGTTCCGCCTTCGGGCTCGGGTAGCCGATCTCGCAGAGCCAAAAGCGATCCATGAAAGCCAAGTTCTGACGAAGCGTCCCCTGGTAGAGACCGGTCTCATCAGTCCCGCCATTGGTGTTGGCCGTGGCTGCAAATCGAAACAACGGATGCGGCTTAATGACTTCGCTACCATTCTCAGGGATGCACAGCGGATCGCCATCCAGGATACCGTTCAAACCCGCAGCGGTTGCCGGATCAAGCAGATCGATCTCATTGAGCAGGAAAAGCCCGCCGAATTTCATCGCCAGCGCAAGCGGTCCGTACTGGAAGCTCATATTGGAATCCTCTACAGTCAGATGTCCGACCATATCCGGGAATTCCAACCGTCCATGACCAGTAATGTCAAAGACAGGATAGTTGAGCTTAGCCGCAAGCTGCTTGATAAGGCTTGTTTTACCCGAACCGGCAGGCCCGAAGACGTACAACGGATCAGACGAATCCATAAACCAGACCACGGCGTCACGACTGGAGTCATGAAACAGGTATGCAGGATTAATGTCAGGGGTGAATGAAGACGGTGATTCAAAGCCATGCACTTTACGCTTGGACTTCCTTCCGCTGAAGATTTCACCTGCGTCATGTTCGATAGTTTGCAAATCTCGCAGTTCCTTGATGATTTCACTCATGCTTTTCTCCTTTGAAAAAGCAGAAGCCCACACCTTGTAAGGCGTGGGCTTCTCTTTTTGCTATATTACGGTTCAAGCTACATGGCTGCGATAGATACGATAGTACGGATAACCTCTTCCTGATTTGTTTCCCATGCAATATTTTCCAAAGGCTGAGGGGAATCCTTAAGGCATGCATCGTATTTTTCCCGATACCCCTCATCCGCTACTTCGTTTACGGCATTAAGGATTTCATAACCTGTCATCTCGTATCCAGACCAATTGCGGTATGAAGAAACCATCTGCTCAGACACCTCTTCGAGGCTCCCCTGTTTAAGCCTGTCGACGACTTCGTCATACAATGCTTTCATGTGAGTCAAGATGAATCGCCCTCGTTCCGTTTTGAGAAATTCACTCTCTTCATCGTTTACGTATTTTTCTGGAGTCATCGCAATGGTCCGGGTACGCTTTCCAAATCGGAATTGAAAATCAGAAAACCTGTTTACAGGTGCCATATGTAGTTCTCCTTTCGTAATAACTTATTAGTGGGAACGGCTCATGTACATGAGTGAAACCGCTATTCGTAATGCATCAGATGTGTCGAATGTGATGGGATGTCTCCCGACCAACTCAACAAGACTGTCAATATTTTCTTCGTATGCTTCACGGAACTCCGAATCTCCGACCTCATAGAGAGCCGCAAGTATTTCGCGACCATATATCTCTGTGCCCGGAGAATTATCGTAATCAGATATAATTTCACTACATACGCTTTCCTGTTGACCTTCTTTGAATCTGGTTTTGAGTTCTTCAAACAATGCTTTCATTTGAACAAGGATGTATCTCCCCCGATCGGAATCAAGGAAACAACTCTCGTAATCGTTCACGAATTTTTCCGGTGACATGGCAACCTCGCGGACATGGTCACCGAATGGTATTTTAAAAATAAGTTCTTCATCTTCCGGGGAATTACCAATGGCATTACCAACGTTCAAAGATGCATTAGTAAAATTGCTTATAATCTTAAGCGCATTCATATTGTCCTCCTTTGTGCTCCGGTTTGTATTGAGGTAAGATATACATGTTGTCTATTCCGCAAGCTGGAAAGTTCCACGAGGAATAGTTACGTACTTCGATACCTGTTCATGACAAAATATAACGGGATATACTGAGCGCTGGGTCCACGTAGAGACGAAAAATCCTCGTCTTCAAAGAAGTAATATATATCTGAAATAGAATGAAATGCAGACCCAATTTATTTTGACGAAGAATATATGATTCGGTTATGAATAATTGTAAACATGTCCACCAGATAGTCTGAATTATTTTTCTGTTAAAAAGGAACCACCATGTCAAATATATTGCCTGACGATGTCGATTTTTTTCAAACAGAAGGCGAAGAGCGATTCTATAATTTTCTCAAACACGTCGCTAAGCCAGAAGGCAGATTCCTAAGTTGGTATCTTCCCGACCTCAAAGGCAGAGAGCCTGATTTCATCATGTTCAGCAAGGATGTGGGGCTAATAATATTTGAAATTAAAGACTGGGCTCTCAACCAGATTATCGAAGCTAACCCACAATATTTCGTTCTCAATATTGCAGGTAAACCTGAAAAACGAAAAAATCCTCTTTTCCAAGCCAAGGAATATTTTTCTTACTTAATCGAAAAGCTAACAGACGACGGAAGACTCCTCTCTCGTGAACCTGAACACTACGGGAAACCGAGAATCCCGATAAGTTACGGTGCCGTTTTCCCTAACATCAACAAATTCGAATTCCTTGAGAAGGGGCTCGGAGACGTTATCCCTGCGGATAAGACACTGTTTTGGGACGACATGCATTCTTCTTCCGATATTTGTACAGATCCGTCCGGCAGGAAATTCTCGGAAATGCTCAAGCAGATGTTTCCCCCCGTCTTTCTTTTCCAACCAACAGGCAAGGACTGTGAAATTCTTCGAAATGTGATCTTCCCTGTTATTCGTATGAAACTTCCAAACAGAACAGCAGAAAATGATTACGAAACAGACAAGACGCGCCTTCAGCAGTTGGACTACAATCAAGAAGCAATTTCCAGAAAAATGGACGAAGGGCACAGGATCGTCACAGGCCCTTCCGGCAGCGGAAAAACGCTCATACTAGTACATCGAGCAGCTCAACTTCTGAAATACAACCCAAAGGTCAAACGAATTCTTTTCGTTTGCTACAATCTAACCTTGGCAAACTACATACGCAGACTCTTAGCCGACAAGAAGCTTCCTTTGGGGAAATCAGGAATAGATGTATTCCCCTTTTACCAGCTTTGCTCTCGTATAGTTCATGAAACAGTGGATAATGATGGTGAAGGAAAGGATTATTATGAACTCATCCTACAAGAAGCGATGGAGCGATGCCAAGAATGCGATCTTCAATATGATGCCATTTTGATAGATGAAGGTCAGGACTTTTCCGATGACATGCTAAAGGTCGTCATGGGACTGTTGTCACCAACTTCAAAAAGCCTGACGATTGCCATGGACAAAGGACAACGAATTTATCAACGTAGGATGTCTTGGAAAGAAATTGGCATTGATGCAAGCGGACGAACTCACCATTTGGACTGGGTATACAGAAACACAGAAGAAATAGCTGGTTGGGCTGCCCGATTCATGGGAGAAGCTGTCAATCAAAATCACAATAGCACTCAGCACGAACTACTCCCCAATCTCTTGGGACATCATGGACCAGCACCTTCAATGCCTCTTTGTGGCGACTTTAATGAAACATCTTCAACCATCATCCAGAAAGTGAAAGAATGGTTGGGAAAAGGATATCCGGCATCTGAAATCGCAGTGCTTTACACAACGAGCAAACCGACAACCATTCCAGATTTACATATTCCCACCCATATCAAAGATGCACTGGAAGAAAACGGGATTCTCTGCCAGTGGATTTCAGAGGACGCAAGAAGCAAAGAGGCCTACGACGTAACTACGGACAAAGTATCCATTTCAACCATCCACAGCGTCAAAGGTCTCGATTATGCTTGTGTTCTATTAGTAGGTGTTGATTTCATTGATCTTGATCGCATAGGTAAAGAGCAGGCACGGAATCTAATTTATGTCGCCATGACTCGAGCACGGACCGAACTAGTAATCCCTTGGGTTCAAGAAACGAAGCTGACGTCCCGGCTCCAAAAGGCTCTACAAATTTAGACGTTTTTCCCTCACTTACTCCAGTGTGTTGCCGAAAAGTTATGGTGTGACTTCTTCTAATTGAGGTCACACCCTTTCTTTATCCCATTGCGCGGTTCAATTATTTTGTCTGCAACTTTCCTTCTCTTGGAAAAGTACGGTGTTATCTCTTTTCCTCATGCACATTCTTAAGTTTAAAGAGATCGCCCCCTTATGGCCCAATTGGGCTTGGCTAGCATTTGGATTTATCCCCATCTATTTTTGGAAGCATCATTCCTTCTCTTCCTGTATGCGTACACCACTTTCGCGAAACTTAAGAGCCTTAGTTGTCATAACAGTTTTGAGTTTTACACTCATCCTTCTTTTCTGCAGGCATTCTACAGAAAAGCACCGAAGTCACGCTATACAAGAGTCTCCAATATCACACCCACTTTCCCAAAGAGATCGAGAATTCGTGATCAGGTGGCTTCAATCCATGAGTAACAAATTTGAAGCTACCAACATGACATTCTTCAGTCTCCCGATTTACCGCAATGAAGCCAATGGGAGTCTTTTGGGCTTTATCGCATTTAAAAAACAAAAAATCATTTTCGCTTCAGGTGTTAACCAAGTTCAAGAAGCAACATATGGAATCTTCAGCCACTTCATCTACGCCAATGACGAAATTTACCTAGAAGACTGTCTCACGACAACAGGGCGCTACGACGACCAAACTGATACATTTAAATTCCAGTCAGGCAGTAAGAATTATACTCTGTGCAATATAGATGCTGGTGCGCAAGGGAAGTATAGGCGGATAGCAACATGTTTATGCGAATTGAAAAATGGGGAATTTAGGGTGAACCAAATTCTTTCCAATTAACCTAGGACTTATCCTCAACATTCACAGTCCATCAAATACGATTTGCGGAAAAGACTAATGAAACAACTGTTAGAAAAATGCGACCAACTCTATTGATTTTAATATGTTTTCATGGTCAAAAAAACAACTCACTCGACATCTATTCATATTTGGATTTGTCAATCTGACACAGGAGCTTAACGTGGTTAATAAAAACTCATTGGATTCACATGGAACAAAGCTCCTGCGCCTATTCCAAAAACTTATGCTTGAAGGAAGACGGCACTATCAAAGCGACCTTGCAGAATATCTTGATTGCTCACCGCAAACAGTTATGCGTCTTATCGGAGAGATAGAAGGGACTGTAGGCACTGGTCTTGAAATTGGGACGGAAAATCGCCGCCGATACTACCAACTCAAATCTCTCGCATCTAGACGTACACTGGGGTTAGAATTCGAGGAACTTCGTTACCTCGCCATCTGCCATGACTTGGCATCGCCTCATCTGCCTCAACAAATTTCAGCAAGAGTCGAAAAAACGATATTTGAGCTTTCAACCCTCATGGCAGATCCTGATTACGCTCGCAGAAATGACGCACAACAGCAGCAGATAGGATTCAAGTCCAAAGGATACATAGATTACACCGGGCATTTCAAACATATCGAAAGCCTCATAGACGCTGCTCAAAAACGCAACATCTGCCTTGTTGACTACAAAGCCAACTCCCAAAAAGAAGCAAAAAACTATTTTTACGCTCCTGGTCGCATCATCACCATGAATGGCGCTCTTTACGTGCGCGGCCATAAGGTATCAAAAGGGCTAGCAGAAAAGGAACGAGCAACGACTTTCGCCATTCACAGAATCCAAGATGTCACACAGACAGATAAAACTTTCAATTTTGATGCGACAATCGACGATGAGGGCTCATTCGGCATGAGTTGGCACGAACCCAAACGCTTCCGCATCGCCTTTGACGAGAAGACTGCAGACTACGTACGAGAACGGACATGGAGCGAAGACCAGAAAATTGAAGACCAAGAAGACGGTGGACTTATTTTGGAATTAACGACGGTCAGTGAACGAGAACTCATGGCCTGGGTGTGGAGTTTTGGAAAATTGGCGACGCTATTATAAATAGAGGTAACATATGAACCAACGAGTAGAAGATATGCATGAGCAAAACATCGAATTAATGAGGAAAGAGGCGATTCGCCTCATTGAATGGGAGATTGAGTTACTTGAGGAGCTTAGAGATAAAAAAATTGTCACTGAGGCTCAACAAGAAAATGCGAAAGCAACATTCACTCTTCCGAAAATAATCAAATACATCGAAGTGCTGCAAGGAGAACAGCACAAGCTAAAAAATCTCGAAATAACTTTGGCGATTGTCGGCACAATGAAAGCTGGCAAGTCGACGACGATTAATGCGATTGTCGGTTCTGAGATTCTCCCCAGTCGGAATAGGCCTATGACAGCCTTGCCGACTCTCATCAAACATAAGCCAGGACAAACCATCCCTGTCCTCCGGTTCCCTAACAAAAAACCGGCACATGATTTTTGCTGTAGTATCGCAGCGAAAGACAATCGTGAAGAACTTGAAATCAAAGACCCTGATCTTGCAAAAACAATGGATGATATTTGTAACGGTTGGAAAATCAAGGAAGAGTACACAGGGGCAGAGGAAATTTTTCAATTCCTTCGTCAGCTAAATGACCTCGTCAGAGTCTCAAATATTACCGGTATCCCCTTTCCCTATGATGAGTATAACAAAATCCAAGAATTGCCGGAGATTGAAGTCCAATTTGAAACACTAAGAGATTCAAACAATCTTGGTGAATTCATACTTCTTGATACTCCAGGTCCGAATGAGGCTGGCATGAAAGCACTCTCTAGGATGATGGAGGATCAACTTCAAAAGGCTTCTGCCGTTTTGACTGTTATGGACTTTACTCAGTTGAAGTCAGAAGCTGATGACTCCGTCCGAAACATTCTGAAAAGTATTTCTGCTTACACGAAAGGGCGTTTATTCGCGTTAGTAAACAAGTATGACCAAAAAGATCGAAACAGCATCGATTTAGATTCCATGAAGGAATTAATCTCAGAATCACTCATGGACGGGGAAATAGATAAGGATAAAATTTATCCTGTCTCTTCCAAATATGGCTACCTGGCCAATTGTGCACTCAGTGCGGTCAATGAGGCGCAAAAAACGACGACTGCACTCGCGCTAACTGAAACTCCATGGCATGTGGATTTTGCTGACCTGGCTTTTAGAAGATGGAAGAAAGAAGATCTGGCCGACCTGGAAAAAGTTAGATCGGCTGCCATCGACTTATGGGAAGACTCTCTTTTTGCCGCCCCTCTAGAAGAAGTCATCCAAAAGTCGCATGCCGATGCTGCCTCGATTGCCTTAAATTCCGCAGCGAGTAAGCTTTCAAAAATAATAGGAGAGTTTGAAAAACACTTGGCCGTACGTGGTCGCTGCATTGTTGCAGATGTGAAGACAATTCAGACTATGATTGATGCAATGCAAAATGACATTGATCAAGTGGATCAACTTAAGGCCGCTGCTGAGGAGTCCAAAAAAACATCTATCTCTCAATTGACCAACGAATGCACTTCCTTGTACAAGGAAGGGGAGTGCAAAACAGTTGAGGTCATTCGCAATTATTTTCAAACAGGAAAAGCCGAAGAAGAAAAAAGGAGCAAAGAACGTAAGCAGGAACAACAAAAGGCAAAAACGGGTTTTGCTAGTTCTATTGAAAAGTTAAGAAGCAAACTTAGTGGAAACAAAGAAAGACATATTTCAGGTCCCAATTTTGATCCCAAAGTACCTAAAATTCGTTTTGAAAAAGACGAGAAGCATGAAGCAGTGAAATTTGTTGGAGATGTCTCTGAGGCATTGGAAGGTGTCTTGAACAAAACGATGGAAGCGGTAAACAAAACTTTAGACGAAGTCATCCGTGACTTCGACGAGAATATGACCAAAGGAATTGCGGAGCCTTCCAATATGTTGCTGAGCGATTTACAGGAAAGGATGAATAAGGAGGGCGTAAAAATATCATTAAGTTTGCCCAATCTTGACAGGCTTAACTTGCCATTCAGCGGAAAGCAGCTTGTCGCGAAAGTTGAATCCAAAACGGAAAAAGATACAAAACCAGTACCTCGAGAGTCTACCGGAGGCTCGGTTAAAAGATTTTTTGGAAGTCTTTTGGGTCAAGGCGATTGGGGCTACGACGATGTAACTTATGATAAAGATTTCTACATTGTAGACATAAAAAGACTAGAGAAACAAGCTGCCGAAGAAATTAAAAAGGCATTTTCCAACCTAACGTCCACTGGGATTAAGAAAACAATCGAAAAACCGCTCGCCAAGAGCTTGAATGACTTTTTTATCGAGCTTTCCGAGATTGTAGAAAACATTCGAGGCGACCTGCTTCAAGGCCTTGAAGACAGTCAAGAGAAGAGTAGTGAAAAACAACGACTGCTCAAAGAGATCCAACAGTTGCAGGAAGTCACTCCGGAATGCAAGGAAGACACAGAAAAGCTGAGCGAAAGGCTTCAATAATGAGCTGTCTCACCCCGATATTGAAAGAGGCGGGCTTGGCGGACACGATAGACGTGATGCCTGGCCTGCACCAGAAAATCGTTCTTGATGTGGTTAACAGCATTAACGTTGCGCAAGATGTTGAACGGGTCCAGAGCAACCGTAGTAGGATACGTCATCGGCTTATGGATTCGATTACAGGAGCTGGGGGCAGACGGCAAAACGCGATTAATGAAAATCACACCGAAGCCATACGCGGACTTTTTGACTTTGCTGTTGAACTGACGAAGTCAATTGAGCTCACCAACTCTGTGACGACTCAAATAAACAAACAACTTGTTGAGGTTCACAAAAACATCAAAGACCTAGCCCTAGGCGTCTGTGAAATTAATGACAGGCTTGAACAGTTTATAGGCTGGAGCGAGCAACGAATTGGTCAACTTGAAGAAAGACTTAAAGAGACTTCCATTGAACATTCTGCTCACACTCATCTTGAACGGGCTTTCGCCAAATGGGCTGCCGGACGTTTAAATCAGTATTCACCGATAACTCAACTTTATCTGGTTATTGACGATTTGTACTGGGGAGATTTTGGCGAATTGTGCAAAAGATACCCGGACTCACAGGCCTGCAAGAACAACATAGGGCATGCTCAGGACAAGTTGCTAATCCAACTCCATACAATTATGGAAACCGAAAGCCAAATCGAACTACCAAAGTGGGTTACAGGTAGTCACAACATCCCTCCAAAAGAGCAACAGTCGCTTAGTTACATGGGAGACTGGGCAACTAAACACCTGCATTTTCCTCGAACTGCGACAAATATTTCTGGGTCGCCGACGGTAGGTGTTCCCCTTCAATTTGATTGCGCATTCGCTGTGACTAGGATGTGGAAGCAATCCATGGAGATACGCTTGAATGACAAAATCAACTAAATTTGGTCTAGTTCTCTCCGGCGGAGGTGCAAAAGGCGCTTACCAAGCAGGAGTTATAAAGGCTCTCGCCGAGTTAAACATCACTATTGATATTGTATCAGGAGCGAGCATCGGAGCTTTGAACGGAGCCATGGTTGCCTGTGCTCCAGATTTAGAGGAAGCAGCCGTTCGTTTAAAAGAGCTCTGGAAAAAGATAGGAGAAGACTCGCCGCTAACTCTTAACAAGTCTGCGCTTTTGAAGCTCTTACTTCCACTCACTTCGATAGTTGGAAATACAAGCCCATTAGGAGCTGTGTCCAATTTCTTAGCTTTCTTTCCTAGCGCAGATCGCGAAGTCGACTTGCTCAGCAACTCTCCCATTAAGAACATTCTAGAACAAAACATTAGTGTCGAATTGCTCAAAAAGGGACTTCCTCTTTATGTTTCTGTTTATCCCAGTTCTGGTAATCTCCAGACTCTTATTGAAGCACTGGCTGCATCGATGAGTGTTGTGGATACGGACAAATCGCATTTTTATCATGTGCAAAGCCTACCACATGAAGAGCAGATAAAAGCACTTTTAGCGTCATCTGCTCTCCCTGGCCTCCTTCCTGCACAAAAGATCAATGATCAACAGTACCATGATGGCGGAATCGGCGGCTGGAGGTCCACACAAGGAAATACGCCGATTACTCCTCTAATTGAAGCCGGGTGTACCCACGCCATAGTAACCCACCTTCGAGACGGCTCTATGTGGCGACGGCAAGATTTCCCAGAATTAAATGTGATAGAAATACGCCCCCGAAGCAGCATCCAACGCGGAAGTGTCATCCCAGATGTGCTGGGATTTGATCCAAGCAAAGTTTCTTCGTGGATTGAACAAGGATATGAAGACACTCATTTAAGCTTGGCCCCAATGATAAAGGGAACAAATGCGATTAACTCTCTGACTGCTTCTCAACAGGCTCTTCTTGACTCTCACCAAGCTACTCAGGAACCTTCTGCAGCCAAAAATAGTGCAATGGACAAATTTAAACGCCGTGTTGGGGCGTCTAAAGCTAAAGGCCTTCATCCCTTGCAAGGGAGTACAAAGACTCTTGAAGAGTAGCTGGTGATTGATAGACCATTAGTAGAACAAAAGCCCGATATCTTTACTTCCGCATTTCGGGCACTGTAGTTCCTGTTGCTTTTCCTTAGCAGCGGGCCAAGGGAAGGTTTTCCTAAAGATTTTTCTTAAGAGGTTGCTTTGTAAAAAAAGATGACCACATTCTCGGCAAGCATAGTCCGAAGCACCTGGCGGTTTAATAGGCATAAAATTACCCCATACGGACACTATGGTCCATTCTCTGGAGAGATTCTTGGTCGACTTCAAGCCCAACAGGCGGCTTCACTCCTTGAAAAGCAATAGGGCCACGCACAAGAGTGTTCTCAGGCAATCGCGAAAGACACATTGGCCGCTTGCAAACCACTACATCTGGCCACATATCGCCTTTGCAAGTCAAAACGAGACGCCCATCATTTATGTCGGCTTCAACCTTGTGACCATAAGCCATACGAGCCGCTTCACACCACTCTTTCAAAGTCAAAGACTCTCCTTCATCGACCCTACGCAGCAACTCCGGCACCTGTATAAATGTATATCCACTAAAATGCGCCTTTAATTTTGGAACAGGCTCTATTTTAAACGCACCTTTTCTATTTTCGTCATAGCTGTAATGGACACATTCTACGGCCTGTACCCCATTGGAAATCTTGCACAGACAACCTCTTTCATCAACGAATAGTGTCCCGGTACAAATGTTTTTCGGAATCTCGTAAAGAGGTTGACTCTCCTCAGAATACCGGCCCACATATAGCTCTAGGTCTACATATATTTGCCGAGTCGAATATTTCCAATGCACTACTACGTCTTCACTCTTGGCCAATTTCGCCATAAAGGCTTCATCGGCTGAAGTCGGATTACACATAAAATCCTAGCTCCTTTGAAATGTTAATATCCTTACATAGTAGGCTGTCCAAATTCATGGGAGCAATCCCTGCAAATTCAATACGGTGGAGAACTGTCAACATCTCAGGGATACAAATTAACTCGTCTGGCCTATCGATAACCCTAAACCCATGACCTCCTTTTGAAGAATCAATGACAATTCTATGATCTCTATCAAGGCTAACTTTGTAGCCAGTAAACACTTCACTAAAAAGTTTTACCCATTGTTCGCGCGTAAGTGAGGTTGGATTCAATCTGGCTTGTGCAATCAAAGGATGGACATAAGTGAATTTAGTTTTCCACTCGCCTCGAACCTGTCCTTCGCGCTCAGGGAAACAACTAAAATGATGAAGACTGTCAATGCTTATTCCAGCGGGGAGATCAAAGGCACTAGTCCACTCCGTCAAAACAAAATCCGATACGCGGCAGTCTGACGGAAGACAGTTAAACAGGAGTTTATCAACTGGAGCCCATTCTCCCCAATAAATAGTTTGGATAAAAAGCTTATCGACTTTGTAATCCCAAAAGCAGTGAATCCCTAGTTTTTTCAGTTCGCGAACCAGAAGATGTCTGTCAGAGCTGTCCCCTTTAGTTTGCACGTCCAATTCTTGGTTAAGGTAGTCCGAAATAAGCATGTTGTGGTAAGCCTCACAATGGTTGCTATATATTTAAGCTTTGTTCCCTGTAGTGACGGAAGATTAAGCCTCCGTCACTACGGTTGAAACTAGCACGCCGCTTCTTCCGGCTCCTCTGTGCTGTGTTTAACATTGGAATCGCATTCATCATCGTCATCACAATCGACAAAGGAAAGGCTCTCAGCCTCTTCTAATGCATACACGCCTGTCACAGCCAATACGCCAACAGCAACGCCACCGAAAAAAGTCAATAAGTCACGCATAATTTCTCCTTGTTTGAATTACATGGTGGGAAATGGAATTCCCCTCCTCATTTAGTTCAAGATAATTGAGAACTATTCCAAGAAATGGAAACTTGAGAGAAAATTTGTATGGGGGATGAAAAAATAATATACGAACGTCAGTGGCTTATTCTGGGATTTAGAATAAGCCACTGACGGCGGAGCCTAAGCTACTGACTTTAGAATTTTATTGATTTTCCCAATATACAAGCGCTCATGAGGCTTGCCAGTCTTCTCACATTGCTCCAAAGCATCTTGAGCCGTAAGGTCGTCGATCAACTCCGTCAAAGTATCCATCACTAGAGATCGATCCAATGTCTTTCGACCTGAAACCGTTGCAACCCGAAAACGATGGCCTCCAACGGATACCCAGTCCTGAGATCCAATCGAACGATACGTCTGTCTGATACGCTCTTCAGCCTCAGCAATACGCTTTTCTATGGTTGTTTTGCTCTCCTTGAGTATGGCGAGTTCTTCCAGCTCAAGCCCACAAGCAGAGTCCGATGGGATGTTCACATCCTGGAACTTCGGACAGTCCTTGTTGACGTCACACCAATCGCATAACGGGTGAAAGCCTCGGCAGTAATCGAGATCGTTTAACTCCAAAGTACCGGAACGGACATCTTCCATCGTTCGCCAAATTCCTACCGCTGTTTGTAAGCAGGCCTCCAGCATGCTCTTCTCCGGTTGATACGGCCCAAACGGTTTAACCTTGGCCATGGATATGGATATGGAAAGTACCCAGCCTTCAATGTCTACATCCTCAGGGGATTCTGGGAGATCCACGCCGAAGATCGAACGCACAGCTTGTGGGAATGTGGCCTTTTTAACTCCTGCTTCCGTTACGGAAAAGCACGGCTTGTTCCAATAGGATTTCAACAATCCCACCTGGCCATAGAGTTGCGCTTCATACGACGCATACAACGACTCCGGGATACGCTCATTACTCTTGAGTTCCAGAATCCGTACAGCAGGACGATCTCCGCCCCAAACCAGGGTAAAATCCAAGTGCGCCTTCATAGGCACCCCACTGTGTTCAACGGAGATCTCAAGCTGTGGGATCAATTTAACGCCAGCAGCTTGCAGAGCCTTTTGAACTCCATCTTCCTGCCAATGGCCACGTTGTAGGATGATCTGGCGACCGAGAACGTGGGCCAAGTCACCCTGAGCGAGCTCACCTATGGCGGCTGAGACGGGAATGGCAGATGCTCCAAGCTTACTCGCTACGGCTGATCGCATACATTCCATCCCTTTTCCGATGTCAGACATACCGATGTACTGACTACGATCTCCAAGCTCACTGGCTGTTTTATACTCAGCGTGTGCCAGAAGCCCTTGAGTCAACAATCGCAACAGACCTTGTGCCTTGATGTCATCACGCTGCATCTGCATACCTCCACCAAACTTTACGAGTGCCATCCCAACGGAAACCGGCTTTACGAAGGAATTCCTTCTTGGGATGAGTATCACCAGTTGCCAAGACACATTGCTTGCCGTCATTGGCTGTACCTTTTCGATACTGAACGCCATCAAGACGTGGTAGATTAACTGCCCCAGGGGCATTACCCTTGGCCATCGATAATGGCTGTGCAGCGGGTGAATTGTTCCCGCAGTTCCGGGACTGGAAAACTCCATTTTGCGGTTCTCTCTGCTGAGAGGCCATTTCACCATCATCATCGTTCTCCGTCACAATCCCGATCAACGCGGATAATCCATATCGACGTGCATAGGTCATAGCCGAGCCATATCCTTGTGGATCATTTTTGGGTAACGGCATGGTCAACAATGAGGCTTGCCATTGACCTGTTTCAGCATGGACGATCTTGGTTACAAGACCGAGCTGGTTCAATTCGACAGAAACCGGATACTGGGTCAGCCAAATACCGTGCTGAAGAAGAGCATCACGACATGCATTCATGACCGAGTGAAGCGTTGCATAGCGACTGTTGGTAAAAGTGTTTTCAGCATCCTTGAGCGCAGGTGACAACGTCTGCTGCACCTGGATCATAGCCTCTACCAATTCCGTAATTTCAGGGGAACACATCTGGGATTCCATATTACCTCCTTAAAAAGAGAAAACCCCAGTACTGCTTTTCGCGGTACTGGAGACAATTAGTTAATTTGAAGCTAAAAAGGATTAGTCTTCACTGAGGTAATATATGTCTTAAATATTTTGAGAAGCACAGTGACAATGGGATATTGGGACAACAGCAGATTTATAAGTACATGCCATCTAACCCAGCACGCTCCTTCAAAGCATACACCACTCTTGTCAGGCTATGGTTTACTTTTCCCCACAACGAAGATTCTTTGCAGTTTTCATCATGAAATGAATATGTTGGAATATGTTGCCGATTTGTGGCAATCTCCCCGCAAGATGTCGAGAACGTTGTTCCATATTCTGGAATGATGGTGCGTTATCTACCCTTGAAGATCGTAGAACGCAGAAGGAAAACGTGCTTCATGAGAATACAGGTTGGATATTGTTTTGATGGTGGCAGCTTCCCTGGCGAATTGGGAGCAGCAGAAGCGGTAGAAGGTGTAGTAACGACTGGCCCGCTTGGTTTGGTCAGTATCCTTGAAACCCGCCTTGGACTGGTCGGTGCCCATTATGGGCAGCCGATTCGTATTGCCCGCTACCTTGCGGCAATGGATGCGCTTTGCAAGACTGGTGAACCTTTCTACAAAAAATCCTTTGAAGCTGATGGGTGGTCTTCGGCGAAGAGTCTTCTTGTATTACGGGATCAGCTTCGATTGTCAGGTTGGGATGGGAGCAATCTAGGCTCCTCGTCGCGATTGACAGATATGGCGATCCTTGAAGAAGCCAACATATTGCCCGGCCTTGCTGAACGCATTGAAGTCGTTCTCGACTCGCTCGTCAAATACAGCATTTCAGGTGTTTCAGAAGTGACGCTGCATGTGCATGAACAAGCGCAATGGCCATCTTGTTGGCGTAGGCTTTTTACAACGTTGGAGCAAGAGGGCGTCAGCATCAGTGTGACTCAGTTCGATTTCTCGACGAAAGCACCCACTGACCTGGATGTGCTGCATGGAGCCCTCTGTGATTCAGGCGTTGGCGATGGTTTTTTTAAAGCGGACGGTTCGCTGATTTGCTTGAGTGCTTCGACTGCTCTGGAGGCGGCAGACGCTTTGGGAGCGTGGCTTGCTGCTGAAGAAAACAATGAGGGAACCGTAGTCATTATTGCAGAATCTGGAACAGAAGTTTTGGATGCCGCCATGCGTAGGCACGGCTTGCCTCGCCCTGGTGGTGGAAGTCGATCCCAATGGCGTGCTGCGTTGCAGTTGTTGCCCTTAGGGTTAGGAATTCATTGGGCTCCGTTCGACCCGCAGCGGTATCTTGAATTTTTGACTGCACCAATATGCCCTTTGCATCCAGCCATGGCTGGTCGTCTTGTACGCGCCCTTGAAAAAGAACCTGGCCTGGGTGGAAAGAAATGGCTTGAGGCTGTTGCCAAGTGTGAAGAATGGGCACGAAGGCAGGAGAATGCGGACGTGTTGCTGGAGGATTTACGTTTTTGGACCGAAGTAAAACGTGTGCCTCCACATACAGGATTGGATGTTGAAACCATCCGTGACATTTGTTTGCGCTTGAGTGACTGGGCGGCAAAGGGAATCCGGGCTCAAGAAGGGAAACTGATGAGTGCAGTGTCAGGCATGGCATTGGAGCTTGCGGAAGCGGTGGGCGAAATAGGCCGACAGGCCATTCCGAAGCCTCAATTGGATCGAATGCTTGATTCAGTCATAGGTGGCGGTGCGGCAGTCTCAGACAAGGCCGAAGCTTCACCGTGGACGGTCTTGTCACATCCGGGACAACTCGGCGGTAATGTTGGCACAGTTATTTGGTGGAACTTCACTATGACAGGACTGCCGTCTGGCCGTTTGCCATGGACGAATGCCGAGATAGAAGCCCTGAGCAGTGCTGGCGTTCGCATGAAGGATGTTGATTTACAACGGAACTTAGAGCTTTCATCCTGGCAACAGGCTGCGTGCAATGCCACGAAGAGGCTGATTCTCGTTATGCCGGAACAGGATGGAGGAGAACCCCTAGCTCCCCATCCCTTCTGGGAAAACATAGCTGCCGCAACGAAGCTTTCCGAAGAGACAGATATTCCATCCATGACGGTTTCGGCTTCACAACTTCGTCGTGGCGACGGCAAGCTGTTGGAGAGGATTATTCCTCTTGAACCCGTGACGGAGAACGCGGCTCTGACATTTCAGGATCAATGGCAGGCTCCGGCGGGTATCATCGAAAGGCGAGAGAAGGAATCTCCGTCAGGCATGTCAAAGCTTATCAAATGTCCGCTGGCTTGGGTGTTGAGTCATGTCCTTAAGATCAGCGCAACAGGAAGCCCGACTCTCTGCCAAGGCAATCAGCTTATCGGTTCATTCTGCCACTCCATAGTCGAGGATTTGATCAACGAGTCTCAGAACTGGAAATCCGACGAAGCCGTATCTAGAGCCACAACCCTATTCGACTCTCGCCTCAAGGAGATGGCTGCAACGTATCTGCTGCCCGGTATGGAAACTAAGCGAGAGTTTTTAAGATCTAGACTCCGTCGGGCCGTGGGCGATTTGTTCGAACGTATAGAAGGCGCAGGGCTGTCAGTCGTTGAAAGTGAAAGGGAAGTTGAACGGACGGACGCAGGTGGTCAGACATATCGCGGCTACGTCGATATCAGCCTTGAAGACGACAAAGGCAATCCTGTTGTGTGGGATATGAAGTGGACGAACAAAAGCAAATATCGCCGTGAAGAGCTAGAGAAGGGAATAGCTCTGCAACTCGCGGCCTATTGCTGGATGCTCGACAAGGACGATTTTCCAGCCTTTGGAGCATACTACATGCTCGCTCAGACCGAACTGATATCTTCACAGGCTCCATGGTTGCCCCCAGAAGACGTTGTTGATTCTGACTTGAAAGCCACATGGGAAATGGTGCGTGAGCGGTATGACGCCACCATTGACCGACTGATGGCCGGAGACGTGGAGGCCATTGCACCCAGCGATGAGGAAAAGGAATTCGATTTCGGCACAGGCTGCTTTTTCTGTGATTACGCAATGGTATGCGGGGTGGGATATGAGTAAAAATATCAAATTGATAAGCGCGAGTGCTGGTTCAGGAAAGACCTACTCTTTGACGGAAACCTTCGTGAACAGCCTTGATGAGGGCGTCCGTCCTGAAGGCGTTGTTGCAACCACCTTCACCAAGAAGGCCGCTCAAGAGATTGGCAGTCGTTTTCGCTCAAAGCTTTTTGAATTGGACCGGACGGAAGATGCACAGCGCGTATTTGGTGGTTACATTGGTACCGTTAACTCTGTCTGTGGCGCACTTCTCAAGGATTACGCTTTTGAAATCGGGCAATCCCCGACAGTCGAGGTGCTCCCCGAAGGTGAAGACGGGGCTGTCTTTCGTGTCGCAATTTCAGATGCCATCGGGCGACGTGCCAAGCAGATTGTTCCGCTTGTGCGTTCGTTGGAGATTGAAGGTTGGGAAGACATCGTCAAAGACATTATCGACAAAGCTAGGTCGAATGCTATTGACCGTAAAATGATGTTGGAAAGTGGAAAGCACTCCTGGGAATTACTCAAGGAATTACTACCTGATCCCATTTCTGAAGCCGAAGGCAAAAAGCTTGATTCCGAAATTGTACGGGAATTGGAGCGAACCATTGCTGCTCTTCCGGCAGACGGAGATACAACCAAAGGCACAATGGGAGCTAAGAAAAACCTCCAAACAATTAGCCGCACATTGTATCGTGGTAGCGTGCCTCATTGGTCCACATGGTCCAAACTTTCCAAAATATCACCCACGAAAAAAAGTGCGTATGAAGTTGAAACGCTTCACGAATTGGCAGGACAATTTTTAACCCATCCCCGATTCCATAAGGAAGTTCGTCAATTCATCACATTGCTTTTCGATTGTGCCTCCGAAGCGGCAGGTCTGTATCAACAATACAAACGGGTTTTGGGTCTTATTGACTTTACCGACCAGGAAGCTTTGGCCCTGCAAATGGTCGAAGACAAAGACGTAGCCAGCCAATTGCAGGAACGGTTGGACATGGTGATGGTCGATGAATTTCAGGATACCAGCCCAATTCAACTAGCGTTATTTCTCAAGCTGTCGAAGCTGGTGAAGCAGTCTGTCTGGGTCGGCGACCAGAAACAGTCTATTTACGGATTTCGAGGCTCAGATCCAGCTCTGATGGATGCTGTTATCGAGGCCTTGGGTGAACCGGAGACACTGCCGAATAGTTGGCGGACACAACCTGCCTTGGTTGATTTTGCCAGCGAATATTTCACGGCAGCCTTTGGACAGTTCGGACTCCCTGAAAAAAGGGTACGACTGACCTCCAAAGTTAAGGCGACCAAGCCGAAGCACCCGCACCTGAAATGCTGGCGATTTGAGTCAAAAAACAAAACCAATGACACACTTTGTCTTGCCGATGGCATTAAGTCCATGATCGAAAATGCGCCCGACTATGTGGTCCTTGACAAAATCACAAGGGAAGAACGCACACTCAAGGCTGGCGATATCGCAGTCCTCTGCATGACCAATGCGGATTGCCGTGATGTTGCTTCTGTACTGGAAGAGCATGGTATTCGTGCCGCTATTCCGCGAATCGGACTCATGGTACGTCCTGAGGTCGTTCTTGTTATGGCTGCTTATCGCTACCTTCTTAGTGCTGAAGATACTTTGGCTGTGGCTGAGTTGGCCAAGGTCTTCGAACTGGAGGATTGGTTCACAGTTGCCCTGGGAAAAGGGATGGATGCCGTCAAGGACCTGCATCCCATGTTCGAACGGATTGATGACGCGCGGCAGGGACTCGCTTCGCTGACACCATCTGAGGTGTTGGATTTAGCCATTGATCTTTCTGATGCAAGCCGCATGGCATTAGGTTGGGGCAATCCGGCTCTCAGGCAGGCAAATCTGGATGCTCTGCGCGGTCACGCTTTGGGATATGAATCGACCTGTAAAGCTCGTCGATGCGCTTGCACGCCTGCCGGGCTTGTTCATCATTTTCACCAATTGGAAAAGAATGAGGCGGACGACCAAGCTGTTGGCGTTGGTGACGATGCCGTGCAGGTTCTGACCTATCACAAATCTAAAGGGCTTGAATGGCCTGTTGTCATTTTGACCAGGCTTGATTCCAAGGAGCGCAAAAATCCGTTTGGTTTGAGCATACAGTCCTCCGATGCTCACTTTGATCTCGACGATCCTCTGGCTGGCCGATGGCTCCGCTATTGGCCCTGGCCTTTTGGGGCACAGAAAAAGATCGCAGACTTTTCTGATGCAGTTGATGAAAGCGATATTGCCAAGGAAGCCTTTGAACAGGAGCGTCGGGAGCGGTTGCGTCTGCTATACGTCGGCATGACACGGGCTAGGGACTACATGATCCTTGCAGCCCGAGAGGAAGGCAAAGGCTCACCAACAGCTTGGCTGGACGGTTATGAAAATGCGGGCGGCAACCAGATCATGTCTTTGCCTGAGATATACGGAGTGAGTCAGATAGAAGTGGGCAAGCAATCCTTTCCTGTCGAAACCGTGTGCCTCACACCAACTGAGGAAGGGGGAAAAGCCGCAATCACTCAAAGTCATGCCCCAGTGCTTCCAGAGAAAACAGCACATCATCCTTTGGCGCGATTCGTGCCAAGTGGCGATACAATAGACGAAGAAAAGGTCTCCGTTGAGTTCTTTGAACTTGGACCGCCCTTGCTGACTAAGACAACTGACTCCCGCGTAGATTTGGGTGACGCCGTCCATGCTTTCCTAGCTGTGGCAACGCCGGATCAAGATGATGCTGCTCTCAAAGCAAGAGGGAAAAGGATTGTCAGTAGTCTGAGCCTTAAAGACCTTAATGCAGACATGCTGCTAGAAATTCATCATCGCTTGCAAGCCTTCATCACGAAGACAATTGACCCGGCAGGCATCGGCGAGGTCCTCACAGAATGGCCGATCCATCTCAAGAGAGGATTACAAAAAGGAAGTGGTTGGATAGACATGCTTTCCCGACAGCCGGATGGAGATGTCATCATCGATCATAAGACGTCATTGGGCGGTAGAGATGTGTTGAAAAAAAAAGCGGTAGGATATGCTGGGCAATTAGTCACGTATGCTCAAGCTCTTGAAAAAGCCACTGAGAAAAGGAGCAAGAGCTTGTGGCTACATTTTGCATTGTCTGGAGCAGTGGTTCTTCTTAGCCAGAAAGAATAAAAGGAACATTTTAAAGAGATCGTTTCTTTAAAACAGTTAAGATGGGTGTCTGAAATATGGCTGAAACGGCACTCGTCTCAAATAATATCAGCCAAATATGAAGGAGAAGATTATGGGAATGTCTTGGAGTTCATCAAAACCATGCCCCAATTGTGGCGTAAAACAAGGACCTGCAAGGAAATGTAACAACTGTGGGACATTGGGATGCTATAAGTGCGTTTCTCAAAACAAAGGTGGTACTGCTGAATGTAAGATATGCAGAAAGAGAGGGGGCATCATAGAGCCTTAAGAATATATTATTGAAAGATACAAGTTAAGTAGCATTGCTTAAACATCTGCTGCTTAACTTGTCCATATGATACTACAAAATACAAGAAGGTTCCTATGAGTATTCTTTCCATGCCAGCGAGCGTGTCAAAAACAAAAAAGATATGCGCTCATTGTAATTATTGGGGTGGCCCAAGAGAGTTTAAGCCAACAGTGAAAATAATCTCATATGATCAACACGCTCAAGGGTTATGTGTGCGCCAGGGATCTCCTAAATATAACAATCAATCCGGTGCCACGTCGTATTGTACACAATTTCAGATATGGTCAATATTATAGTAACTATTCAAGACAAAGAGAGGCTATCCAAAACAACTTGGGTGGCTTTTGGAATAAGAAGTCAAGGGAGGTGCTAGTCAATTGCTCACGCATGGCGAAGGCCTTAAGACGGCTACAGGAAAATCAAACCAGTTTTTGCGCTGGCAGGACTGATGATGAGAGAATTAAAAATTGAAGCACAGCGTCTTAGAAAAGGACAAATGATCACATCATAAATTGGGAGAGCAACCAATGATCGAAATTTCCACCGCATACTCATCTGGCTTCAAGGTGTACTCCTCCGTCACAGTCGAGGATATTGAAGACCTCAAGAAGAAACTTGTCGAGTCAGGCCATGGCGTTGTAAGTTTAATTAGAGTAAGTCCTTGGGATGATAGTTGGTCTTACGTAAAGTCAGACATACCAGTCGGCGAGATATCTGATGCCGATATTACTTGGTTGAATAAGTGCTCTAATTCCCTTTATAGCGATAGCCGCTATTTAAAATGCAAGCTAGTTGATTGAATACGACTGCATCGTCGATCGAATTCTAGTTAAAAAAAAGTTAGTGTTTTAGGATAATTTATGACGGAAGATACAATGCAAGAGCGGCTGCAAGGGTTCATTGAGTTTTGGAAGACCTTGAAAGGGTATGAAAAAGGAGAGGCTCAACTGTTTTTGGACCACTTGTTTCGTGCGCTTGGACACGAGGATGGTGTCCACAGTGCGGGTGCTTCTTTTGAAGACCAAATCAAGAAAAAGAAAAGCACTAAGTTTGCTGACCTTCACTGGCCAGGTCGCGTGCTTATTGAAATGAAAAAGCGCAAAAGCGATTTAGCGAAACACTACGATCAGGCCTTTGATTACTGGACACATCTTACTCCAAATCGCCCACAGTACGTTATCTTGTGCAATTTCGATGAGTTTTATGTTTATGACTTTAATTTGCAAGTCGAAGAGCCTGTAGACAAGCTGAAAACCGAAGATATCCTAGCCCGTTTTACGTCGTTAAATTTCCTGCTTCCAGGCAATAAAACACCCATTTTTGCGAATAACCTCATTGAGGTTACAAGGATCGCTGCGCAGAAAGCCACTGATGTTTATAAAAGCATCGTGAATCGCGGCTACGATCAAGCAGATAGTCAAAGATTCATATTGCAATGTGTGTTTTGCATGTTTGCAGAAGATTTTGAGTTGCTGCCAACCGGATTGTTCACAGAAATTGTTGAGGATTCAATTTCGCAAGATGCCGGCTACAGCCTTGACGTTCTCCCGTGAAATAGGCCCAAAGATAATGTGAGTTTTTGGCGAAATCGATTATTACAAATCAGGAGGATTTCGCCATGAGAAAATCTAGGTACACTGAAGAACAAATTGCCTTTGCCCTACGCCAGGCCGAACACGGCACTCCCATCAAAGAAGTCATTCGTAAAATGGGCATTTGCGAACAGACCTTCTATCGTTGGAAAAAGCTATATGGCGGAATGGGCACCAGTGAACTCCGCAAGATGAAAATGCTTGAAGAAGAGAACCGCAAATTAAAGAGGCTTGTCGCAGATCTAAGCCTCGATAAAGTCATGTTGCAGGATGTGCTGTCAAAAAAGCTTTAAAGCCTGCTCGTCGGCGCAAACTGGTCGATGAATTCAGAATCAATTACGATGTAAGCATCCGTCATGCTTGCAGAGTGGCATTGATTTCACGATCTTTGTACGGTTACCAGCCCAAAACCGATGATCAGGCAGAATTACGCATGCGCATTCATGAAATAGCCGCTGCGCGAGTTCGTTATGGCTACAAGCGTATTCATATCTTATTGCTTCGTGAAGGATGGCAAATCAATCACAAACGCGTTTACCGACTCTATCGGGAGGAAGGGCTTACCCTTCGCAGCAAACGTCCTAAAAGAATTGTAAGCGCGGCTCATAGGCAGCATGTTGAGAATGCTGAAAATCCTAATGAAGTTTGGTCAATTGATTTCATGAGTGACGCCCTGTTTGATGGTCGGCGGCTAAAATTGCTGACTGTGGTAGACAATTACACCCGTGAATGCCTTGCCATCAAAACGGGGCAAGGCATCACTGGGGATCAAGTCGCTGATACTCTGGGATACATTGCAGTCGGTCGATCATTTCCTAGCCGGATCAAATGCGACAATGGACCGGAGTTTACATCAAAGGCCTTGGACAAATGGGCCTATGAACACAACGTTGTTTTGGATTTTTCAAGACCTGGAAAACCTACAGACAACGGATATATTGAGTCTTTTAATGGACGTTTGAGAGACGAATGCCTGAATGTAAACTGGTTCTTGTCTCTGGACGATGCACAGCGTAAGATCGGGGCGTGGCGTGAAGACTATAATGTGAGTCGTCCTCACACATCTCTGGGCAACTTGACGCCGTTCGAATTTGCTAGCCATGCCGGGCAATTGCCCGGCATGGCTGAACCTGAAAAAAGCCAAAAAATCGCATAATGCCCAGCCCTAAAACGGGGAGACCCTCAGCCTTATCACCAGCCTGTTCAATCAAATGGACTCAAAGAAGGGTGCTTTTGAAGGGAAGCTAAAAGGCGTCCCCTATTTCAACGGTGGATTGTTTAGCAACATCCCCTCAGTCACTCTCAACAAAGAAGAGCTTGAACTGCTAAGGGATGCAGCAATTGAAGACTGGTCACAAGTGAAGCCAGAAATTTTTGGTACGCTATTCCAGTCGAGTATGGAGGGTGATGAGCGTCATGCATATGGTGCGCATTTTACGAGTGAGGCTGACATCTACAAGATTGTTATGCCAACCATTGTTCGGCCATGGCGCGAAAAAATTGATAAAGCCAAAACCTTGAAGTCCCTGATTGCCCTAAAAAATGAGATAACGAAATTCAATGTCCTTGACCCTTCCTGTGGAAGTGGCAATTTCTTATATGTTGCCTATAGAGAATTGAAAAAGATTGAAAGTCTTATCGTTGATAAGATTTATGAGAACTTCGGTGAAAAAAATATCAGGAAAGTTGGTCTGTCCCGTGTCAGCACAAACCAGTTTTGGGGAATAGATAATAATCCCTTTGCGGTTGAACTAGCGAAGGTGACATTGCTTTTGGCAAAGGAAATCTCCATTATCAATCAGAATAAGCACTTCAAGAAGCACGTCCCTTTACCGGACATGTATGAAAAGACTCTCCCCTTAGACAATATCGATGAGAATGTCGTTTGTGCAGATGCATTATTCAAAAAATGGCCTGAAGCTGACGCAATCATAGGCAATCCACCATACCAATCGAAGAACAAAATGCTTCAAGAATATGGCAGGGAGTATTTAGATAAGTTGCGTGGCTTGTATCCAAAGATACCTGGTCGGGCAGACTACTGTGTTTATTGGTTTAGGAGGGCTCATGATGTGCTCGAGCAGGGTGGACGGGCCGGTCTTGTTGGAACAAACACCATTAGGCAGAACTATTCTCGAGAAGGGGGATTAGACTACATCGTTAGCAACGGTGGAACCATCACGGACGCAGTAGGAACACAGGTCTGGTCCGGCGATGCTGTTGTCCATGTCTCTATTGCCAACTGGGTTAAAGGCAAAGCGAATGGTGAATGCACTTTAATGAACCAGTTAGGTGATGGGATAGATAGCCCATGGGAATCCTACACACTTGATGTAATCCCTTCCTCGCTTTCACCAAAAGCCGACTTAACATCTGCAAGTTCGTTGGCCATAAACAATCAAGCTAAATCCTGCTTTCAGGGGCAAACCCATGGGCATAAAGGCTTTTTGATAGATAAAAGTGAAATCCAACAACATCAAAAAAACGACCAGCTTTCTGATGTTATTTTCCCCTATCTGACCGCTCGTGATATGCTTACGACTTACCCATCTGGGCCCGAGCGTTATGTTATCGACTTTGGCAATTTTGACATTGTGAAAGCCAGTCAGCACAAAATTGAATTTAAAAAAGTAAAAGAGAATGTCCTACCGGATATAGAAGCAAAGGCGAGGGCTGAACGCGACAAGTCTGGTAGAGACACTGGCCCGCGCCAAAACCATCTTAGTCATTGGTGGAAATTTTGGAGGCCTAGGCGAGACATGATAGATACGATTTCTAGCATGACGCGCTATATAACTTGTGGGCGGGTGACAAAAAGGCCTATTTTTAGCTTTGTTTCATCGAGCATTCACCCCAATGACGCATTGATGGTTTTTGCTTTTGAAGATGATTATTCTTTCGGCATACTTCAGTCTTCAACTCACTGGCTGTGGTTTACAAATAGGTGCTCAACCCTCAAAGGCGATTTCAGGTACACCTCTGAGACTGTTTTTAACTCTTTCCCTTGGCCTCAGAAGCCAACCCCCCAAAAGGTAAAAGATGTAGCTGCTGCTGCGGTTTCGTTGCGTAGAATTCGACAAGATTTACTCTCCACAAACGAGTGCACTTTA
The DNA here is from genome assembly GCF_027923765.1 of Pseudodesulfovibrio nedwellii. Lineage (NCBI taxonomy): Bacteria > Pseudomonadati > Thermodesulfobacteriota > Desulfovibrionia > Desulfovibrionales > Desulfovibrionaceae > Pseudodesulfovibrio > Pseudodesulfovibrio nedwellii. The sequence continues at coordinate 1,283,733 of NZ_AP026709.1, forward strand.
CGGGAATTGTACCAGGCCATGGAGTTGCCCGGAAAAAACCCTTTGAAGGATGCTCAGGCCGCACTCGATTTGGCCGTGATTAAGACCTATGGCTTTAAGGCGAAGTCAGACATCTTGATTCAGCTGCGCGATCTTAATTTGGAGTTGGCTAAAAAAGAAGCAATAGGTGAAGAACTCACAGGGCCAGGCGTTCCGAAATCCTTTAAGAAAATTCAGGATATCACGTCTGACGACCGCATCTCTGTGCCTGTGGAGTAGAGTTCATCTCAGTCGCACTTTTCATCAGTTTCCAAAAAGAAGGTCCTCATAATCCTTGAACCCGTAGTTGATGAAAACGAAGCCTAATTTTCTGGAGACTGTGTGATCTCTTCCGATTGGAATGATGGACGAAATGGTTTTGATGATTTCACTATCATCTTTACCTACAACTTGTTCTTCGATCAGGATCGCGGAGTGGCCTGTGAACGCATCCCAACTCCAGATTTCTAGCAGAACATCCAGATCGTCAATGACTACAGCCTGAGCTCCCAGAACGGTTGTACCGGGTTCCATAGGGCGATCTTTGAACAGGTGTTCCTCCTTCATTTCGAGAAGTATTTGGCATATGTGAATGCCAATCCGGCACAGATAGCTCAGGCCAAACTGCTGCTTGGTGGATTCTCGTACCATAAGACACACAATCGGAGTGTGCTCGGGACGCTCAACGACATGAAGTACGCCAGTGAATTCATGCTGACCGACCGGCTTGGCCTTTTGCCTGAGACCGAAGAGGAGCACCGCTGGGTTGCCTCATTTCTGAACCAAACGCCGTGCCGATGTAAAGACCTAAAAGGCGTTGTGTTTCCTGACCGGGAAATCCTCAAGATGATTGATCGGGTGGGATAATTTCCAGCCAACCATCGCATAGACTTGAGAGAGGCTTTACCCTCTCTCAAGTCTATCGACAATTCATTTAATCATTTGGTGTTGGATTAATTTAAGCATCCAAGTCATCCGGATGAGCTTGAGTTAATCCAGGAATCCACGACTCAACAATATATCTTGGTTCAATCGTATTGACTGTCGGCTCCACTAGTGCCAGCGGACAAGACTCCATACATATTCCATCAATCATAGTTTCGGCAAGACATACGATTGTATCCGGAAAAACATTTAATTGAGGACACCCAAACTCATCAATAGGGATCAAGATGCTCGTTCTCATAAACCTGTTACCTTCAACTGATTCATAGTATTCTATATTAGATGGAATACTTCTAGGTGGCGTAAACTTGCAACCAGCCATCAAATCAGGAAGTGCTACTTGAATGACATTGCTTGTACCTTTCGCATGCTTCTGCATGGTCTTTTTAGTTTTCCTAATCACATTTTTTTTCTTTTTCTTAGACATTTCAATTACCTCAATGTAAAATTAATTTTTTGCATTCCTCTAGCCTATTATATGGCCACAGCGAGTAATTAAATATTCACACGAGTTCACTGGAGGCTTGTATAAGGTTAATATTGGAAGCGATTGAATAGCCGTCATCGATTCAGCGCCCACGATCTTGCTTGAGTATCTGTGGTCAACAACATCTCTTAAGCCGGTAGCGGCGGTTTGGGCGCTAAGAAAGCAATGGGTCAACCGCTACTGCCGCTACTCCCCCCAAAGCATATTCCAATGACATCTATTCTTTTTAAGCATTTTAACCGTGCGATTTACCGCCTTAACCGCCCGACCTGCCGACAGAAAGAAGGCAGCCTAGGATTATACCCAGACTGCCCTTTATTTCACTTATCAAAAAACCTCCCCATTGCTTTTTCCCACATGGGAATTTGCAACAGGTTCAGTTTTTTCATTTGTTATACTAATGATCCGATCACCTCCTGTCTGTCGGTCAATTTTGATGCCGGACTTTCGAAGGAAAGCCTGGCAACGCGTCAAACGCTTGCCAAATGAAGCTGGCGTTTGCGGCCAAAACTTCAGCCTGACGATTCGTTCATCCACAACATTTTCAAGATCCTTTAGTAGCTCAGAAGGTGTCCCTTCCCAACCAAAGGCACCTGACATCAGCGCAATGATCGCGTTGGAGACATGATCTGATTCCAAAGCGAGCCCAATAGACTCGTTCTGATTGCTTCTATAAGCTTCAAGAAAGGCACCGGAATCCCACGGCATGGCATTCTCTGCCGCTACACACCAAAGAGTGAAATCCGCCATTCTTGGTGACTTTTCGACCTGAACACTTTCTTTATTCTTCAAGGCACATACAACGCCATCGCACAGACCACCCAACACCTTAGGAACAGCCTCATTGATAGCGTTGGACAACTCGGATTCTGTCATTCTGCGTTCCGTAGTAATCTCAGGTAGCGTCACTCGAAGACCTCGATCCACAAGGTCATGACGGCTTGCAACCTGATCAATCCCGTTAAGGACGATAGGACGCATGATTGTAAACAGTGCCTCTTCGTCATTGGTAAACAACTTCCGAGCCGAGAAACTGCCGCCAGTCGCCATGCGACACAAGGCATCTGACAACCAGGTTGGCACTCCGGAAAGATTGTCCAGAGTCACGATCCAAGAATTGTTAGCGGATATGATCAAGTCTTGTTCATTACGTGGAGCTGCTCGAGTTGGAGCGACCGATGGGTCAAGCAACATTCGTAACAGGCGGGTCGTACTACTCTTAGCCGAGCCTTGCTCGCCCTCTAGGATTAATACAGGATACGGCCCTGGCGAAAGTACACCTAACAGCCATGCTTCGATCAAAAGCGCATCCTCTTTCTCAATATTCAGGAGCTTCCGTATCTCATCAACCTTTCCACCCACCTGAGGTTCTGGAAGAGATAGCATTCCTTTAACACGACGAAAGCGAACTGGTGGACTGGTCACAATCCTCCATCCATCTGCAGTGATTTCAACGATACGCCACTGTTCATCGCACAGATCAATGTACACAGCGTCATCGAGGTGAGCGATGCGTGTAAAGACTTTTTTCTTTTTCGCACCACCAAACAATCCGCGAGCAGTGACGAACTGGATCAGATCCTGCGCTGCAGCTGTCTTAAGGTGCTTGTTTGTTTCCTTGTAGTATCGATAACCGATCAGGTTCTTGAACTCAGAACTATCCACGCGGTAGGTCTCACGATGGTCGTCCACATGGATGTCTGCATAAACCGTCATGCCATCTTCCGCCGGATAGAAATCGAACGGCTCAATCAGGCTTGAAACCCGCTCGGATTCCGTCTGTTTCACGGCTTCTACACCCTTGGCAGCAGCCCAGATCATTCCTGGGAACGGAACGCCGCAATTACACCCACAATCGTAGAGATGTCGGATTTTTTCGCAGCTCATATTAGGCTGAATTCTTTCAATCTTCTTATCTGTTTTATCGGGATCATATTCGGGATGACTTGAACTCAATTCATGGCTCAACCAATGGCCGAATTCACCAAGTCCTTTCAATACAGACAACATGGCGTGCCAGAGAGGTTCTTCCAGCGTCTCTGCATTCGCTGAGCAGTACTGTATGAACTTGCACTTCAGAATGAAGTCAGCAGGATTCACGAGGCTGTTACTAGGAGGCCTGTGAACCATTTCTTTATGCCATCGATATAAAGCGGCTAACGGCTCTGCCAAACGATAAGACGCAGGGGGGATCTCAATATGACGCGGCTCACGCGCTAATTTAATCAAGTCGTCGTAGCTTTGTGTCGACAGCTCCTCCCAGGTAATAGGAACCTTGTACATACCATTTGGCCGCTGGATATTATCCATCCGCAATAGCTTTCCTTTCCCCATGCAGTACATGCTGGTGTCCACTGAATTCGGTTGGTCATACCCAATACGCACAGTGATAAACCGCACCATGCTTCCATAAATACGTGGAAGCAAAGGGTCACCTTCAGTCCCGCCAAACAGATACGACGGGACCATTATATGAAAGCCCTTGGAGCCAGTTATCCAGTAAAGCAACTCTTCCGGACGTACGTGATGGCCTAGCAGGTATTTCACAAATTGAATGCAATCCTTCCGGGCTATTTCCGGATCATCTTTGCAGTCAAAATCAATGACAAGGTCACCAACCCGATTTGGTTCTTCCTTGCCTTTTTCTGGTTCATGCTCGAAAGCCATAGTCGACAGAAAGGCTGCCCCTTTTTGTCGCACCTGCTCTAGAACATTCTTACAGGCCTCAATAATTTTCCAGGGCCCTGGCTTATCGCCGTTCATGGAGGCCCAATAATGAATTAATTTCATTAGATTTCTCCTTTTACAAAATGAAAAGGCCGGGGAGCTTATGCTCTCCGGCCTTTCGTGCACCTCATTGAGGTGAACCTCTAGTTTATCTGTTGCATCCACCAATCCAAAAACGGATCACGTACAATCAGCACTTTTCTCGCTCCTTGCCGCTTGAAACATTCAGAAGGGATCTTCTTTTGTGCCCTCAAGTTCTGGACAGTCCTCCACCTAATTGCGCCCGAAAAGAGAGAATCCAATGATGTCCCAGCAAAGACCGGGGGTAGATGTTCAACCAGTTGTTGTTTTAAGTTTTCCACAGTAATCTCCTTGGTTTGTTTTTAACTCATAGGATGTCACCAGTGAATAAAAAATAATTTGAGGATGTCATTCGGCTAGCCTGCATATTTGCGTTAGCGGGCTGGACGTGACATTTAAAAGATAAGTAATCGTGAATTATTCAAACAGGTCTGAAAGATATGAACAACAAACGGTATCGCTATGTTCGTTATGAAAATAAAACCATTTCCCATTTCATAGACAGCCCTGATGAATGTGCACGGCAAATCTCTCTGGGGGCAGCGCAATTCAGCGTCCACTCTTATTCCAGCCCTCTGGAGCATGAGGCCCGACCGAAACGAATCTGGGGGGATTTACACTTGTGTTTTATCTTTTCCACCGAGACCTTCAATTCAGAAAGGCTCTCAAGCCTGCTCAACCTACTCACCATCCACGATATCCCAAACCAAAGTGTAGCTGCTTACTACATAAACAACGGCGTTGAAGTCATCATTGATGAACGCACCTTCAGGGGCGAAGTCGGGTCGCCTTGTCGTTTCGATTTTGACGGAGCCATTCAAAGACTGGCCCAAGCTGACTCCCTTTCATACCTAACAATCAACAATGTCCGAGTGACAATGAGCCAGATCCCAGTGGCCACAATTAAAGACCCGGAAGCATTGGAACAGACTCGCCATCCGTTATTCGCAACCTGTACTCACTCCAAAAACACAGATGTCGTCACCACTTTAGCCAGGACCTACTATGCCCACCACTACAAGCTCAAAGGTTTGCAGGACTATATGGTCCCAAAACATGCATACACAGCCAACTGTTCAATATACAATACATTATTAAAGAGAAGTGAAGCCTCGTTAAATGAACTGGCGATCATATTCGATCTCTTCGGAGGTGACGATGAGTACTTCAAATATCTACTAGACCTTCACGGTCGCCAAAACATCCTTATCAACGTCCCGTCCATCCAACTCCGAAAGGCCCGCGCGCACCTAAAATCACGAATGAAGTGTAACAATGTGGAAAAAGCTCTTGGACGCATCGACAAGGCATACACCTGCCACCAAAAGTGCGGCGTCTCGACACCTCAGGCGTTCCCGTTCACAGCCGGTCACGATTGCCCGGCTGGATTGATCAAAGAAGACTCTATCTTTTCCCTTCGGCCTACGGGGCTATATGCCTTCTACCCTGAACAAGACCGTTGGTTCAGAATCATGGACCCGATTTGGGTGAACCGGACCATGCCTGACACTCAAGGCGGCCTAGGTGCCCGAGAGATAATCTGTCACGATGTCGATGGTTTCTCCAAAACACTCGTCATTAACCAAAAGGATTTTGACTCCACGACTTTCTTTTCCATTCTGCAAAATAACCGCGTCCACGTACCGAATGACAACAGGATGAAAGGACAACTTCGTGCCTTCTTGGCTGGCCAATATCCCCGACAACCACGCACTGACCAAACAACTATGGTGGACCAATCCGGATGGCAGAACGGCTTTCAGTATATACCGTCAGGCACGCAACACTCACTATCAGCACCATACAAAGCACGAAACCAGGCCCTTCCCATCACATATGATGTGCGGCCCTCCCTCAAGGGTCTCCGCAAAACGCAAGATTCCGCATGCCGCCACCTGCTCCTTGGCGCACTCGCTTCTATGACAGCCCCGACCCTGGCCCTAGTCAAGACTCCGGGCATTTGTCTGCACTTTCACGGGAGAAGCCAGAGCGCTCGAAACGCACTGCTTGCTTCCATCTCCAAGGTAGCTGGCCACGCCATCTACTCGCTCCCCGACGCTCTCAAGCACGTGGTAGCGCTAAAGGGACATCACAAGGACTCAACTCTTCATATTGCCGAAGTCGAAGACGACGACATCAAAGGGATGCACCGTTTCATCCGCCGCTATTTCCTAGGCAGAAAAGGAAAGGATGGGCCTGTTGCCGGGATCATCATCTCAACGGGCAATAGCCCGCTTGGGCAAAAAGGCGGCCACCTGTTCACCCACAACAAAAGAGTCCTCGCGGTTGACGTGGAGTTACCCGAAGACCACACGGCAACCTACACTGAACTGCAGCCACTCCAGGACGCACTCATTGAAGCGTTGACAGTGCACCGTGATGAAACTCTCTCCGCTCTCAAAGGGAAAAAAGAGGAGCTTCTACGCGCCGAGCCTCAAGCCAAAGACCAGGTCGGAAAGCAAGTAGCATCAATCTTCTGGCTGTGCGCAGCTGTGGGAACTTGGTTTCAGGAACAAGGAAAGCTTAGCTGGTGGAAAGGCAGAACCATTCAGAATCTGTTCAACGAAATAATCGTCAAATACAACCAGCATGAGTGCTTCATTTCAGCCTTGCATAAGCTATCCCTCATCATGCCGACGAACGCCAAAATCGGTGAGTATAAAATCAAACGACCACGCGAGATGGAAGAAATATCCAGAGGGGAAATTCTGATCCCTACAGCCGAAATGAGAGAGGTTGTGCCACCTCAACACACGTTACGCCAATGGACGGCCTGGCTTCTGAAGAATACAATTTTGATCCCCAACAAAGCTGGAAGATTGAGCGCCACCTACTATTCAAAGAAGCAAGGAAAGTCGATCAAAGGCTACTTGGTTAACCACAGAAAATTGCATAAAGTCCTGAATAGAGCCCAAAAAAATGTTGCCAAATCTAGTTATTTAGTATTCTAAAAAAAAGCGTAAGAGAAAGAAGCTTACGCAATATAGAATAAAAGATAACATTCGCATACACAAAACAAAATCTCAAAGTAAAATCACTCAGATGACCCCTGAGCCTTATGCAACGGCACCACTTTTCCACCAGTTTTCTCAGCAGTTCGACTAGCTTCCATCTGCTTGACTGCAGCAACCAAGTCATCGTTAGCCAGATGCCCATATCGCTCGGTCACGTTGATACTGCCATGTCCCATTAGCTTGGAAAGAGCGTAGAGACTACCGCCTGCTTTGAGGAAATTACTAGCGTAAGAATGCCGTAGACTGTGAAAGACAACCCGCATCTTACGGTCGGTAACACCATCATTCAAACCGATCCTGTTTACGGCCTTGTCAAATGAGTTGGAGAGCGCCACAAGCTGCCTGCCGAATCGATCCTTGAAAACGAACTCGCCGGTATTACCAGGAGCCCTTTCCTGCAGCATAGATTTAGCTCTCTGGGTAACAGGAACCCAACGGCTTTTGTCACTCTTGGTGCGACGTAAATGAAGCGTGTCAGAGTCAAAGTCTACACAATCCCAAGTCAGAGCAAACATCTCGCCACGTCTAAGACCGCACTCAATAGAAAGCAAAGCCATATCGTGCAATTGCTGACTTCGTCTGGACAACTCTTCAAGAAGTTTGTCCTCTTCTCCTCGTGTCAAAAATCGCTCTCGGCGGTTATCCACCTTGGGCATAGTTTTGCGAAAGCTCCGTTTCTTCGCAGGACTTTCACCCTCAACAAAACCATCCTCTCTAGCCATATTCCAAATCGCATTGAAAGTGATGAAAACGTACTGAATGGTCCGAGGGCTGCGTTTTTTCCTATTCAGATTGGCCCGGATTCGCTTGAGATACTCAAGTCCAATCTCGCGCATCGGCAGTCCCTCTACAACCGGATCTATCCATATATTTACTTGGATTTTTGTCTTGTCGACTGTCTCAGGCCTATTCGCTAGCTCTACTTCTGGGAGATAATACTGCTCGAAATAATCCTTAAACGAAATATTTAGTCGAGCTTGTCGTCTCTGTTCAGCCTCGCGTTCTGACCGCTCTTCATCACCCTCTGCACGCATCTCAGCAATGGTTCTTGGACCAAATCCTTTCTTACGGTTCTCTTTAAGCTTACAATGAAGCTCAAACGCTTCGGACGGCTTTATCCCTTCCGATGCCCACCCAACAGCCTCTGTTTTGGTCTTGCCATCAATCTTGTACGTCAGCACATAGTACCGATCAGGCTGAACACCATGCTTTCTCGTAGCATGCTTCCGATACCTGACACCTTTGAACTCAGTTTTGTGGAATTGAGGCGATTTCGACATTCTGTACAACCCCTGTACAACTTTTTAGCGTGACACTCTGTTTTTTCTTGTGAGAACATGTGAACTTTAAACCCAGCGTTAACCCCTGTCAACAAAGGGTTTTCAAGTCATTTAGTGTTTTCTTGTGCAGACCTGTGAAAGTACCACCTTTTTGAGTTCAAATCTCCTCGTCTCCACCAAGAAAAGATGGGACTTCAAGAATATACTTGAAGTCCTTTTTTTATTATTTGAAATATATACCATACTCTCACCTTTACTCCCCACTGCTCTTGGCAAAAAAGCACCTTTCATAAAAAATGGAAAATCCGATAATTTCCAATCTAAACATTCAACACATATCCAAAAGAACAAACTCGACCCCATGCGACGAGCAAAACAATCCCACTACACTACGACCGTTTTAGCCACGCTTTCTTTCGCTTTAGCGATGATCCCCTCAATGCAGTCGATTGTGTCCTCGACCATTTTGACGCAGAGCTTGCTTTCACGAAGGCGTTGTTTTCCCTCGGGGGTATGCATTTCCATATTGTTAAGAGAAAGAATCTTTGAGCATTGGTGGGAGCCGTTGCGCTCGGCAAATCTGGCGAGAAGTGACTGTGTTGCATTGTACGTTGTATCTCGGGCGTTGGCATCACTCAAATCATTGGATGCGAGAGCCAAACCGAGCACCATGCAGCCAGCGGCCACTGCGCCGCAGGTCAGACCTGATGCAAAACCACCGCCAAACCCTGCGGTCAACTTTCGGGCATCTGTTGAGGATACGCCATATCGCTCGCAATAGGCCTCGAGTACGGCCTGAGCACAGGATGAACCACCCAACAGAGCGATCACAGCGTTTTCTTTGATATTCATGATTCATCCTCGTTTATGTGGTGGGGAAAAAAAAGAGACCGTGAGCCATTGCATTGACAGTGGCGTCAATTCGTTCCCATGCAGCATCCGCTCGCAAATCAAGCCCACCGACAGTGCGGGTATGTCGCGATTTCACCAACAATAAATTCACTGCTGCAAAAAGCATCAATACGCCGGTGGTCAAATCACACTTCTCCGCGCCGTGCAGTTCCATTTGCTCAAAACATTCCAGCGCAGTCCGCACACGGATATCTTCAAGTCGAATCGCCATGTCATGGTGCGCAGTCATCTCCCAAGCCATTATTTCAAGCGTCAACGGACGCTGCCGAATAGCGCGTACATAATTCCTGAAAAAAAACCGGAGCATTTCCGCGCCACCCACCGGCCTGACCTCGTTTAATGGCGGGATCAATTCCTCAAGAGGCGGCCAATATTCGATTGAATTTCCATACTCGGTAACAAGCTCAGCCAACCCACCAAAATAACGGTAGATAAGCACCTTATCCACACCAGCTTCCTTGGCGATACGGTTCACGCCGAGTCTTTTGAATCCACCTTCGGCAAGCACCCTTCCTACGGCTTCGACAATCCGATGCCGAGTCTGTTCCTTATCTTTTTTTATGTGTGACATAAGGTCCTCCTGTCTCCATGTCACCACTAGTGACATAAAGGCAAAAGCGTTGTCAAACATGACAAAAAAAAGCGAATGTACTGAGTACATTCGCCCTACGAAAAGATGTTTTTTGTCAGTACATCAATTTTTAAAGTTTCTCTTTATGATAGCATCATATGTCCCATCGGCCTTGAGCGTATCAAGAGCCTTCTGCCATTTTTCAATGGTAGTATCCAGCACATCACGAGAAAAAGCGATCCATGCTGTCGAACCGGCTACTTTGGGACCAATCCGCTCAAAGGAGATTGGATCCAATCCGGCTTCACTCACCATATAAAAATATGTTCGTTCACCCATAAGGACTAGATCAACACGCCCTTGAGAGAGTTTCTTATAACTGGAATCATACGTCGGTCCGACATCCAAATTGGTAAAATTTTTCGCCGTCAACAATTGATGTGTATATCCATCTTTACGCACAGCAATACGATCAACTTGACGCGCGTCAGCAAGACTTTCAATTTTTAACTCAGTCCCTGTTCGTTTAAAAAAATAATCACCCTCTCCAAAAATCGGTCCGACCCATTTAAACAGATCCTCTCGTTCAGGAATCCGAACAATAGCAAACAGCGCCTGACGTTTTAAATTCTGCGTCTGAGTATATGCCCTCATCCAGGGAGCTATTTGAATTGAATTGGTATCACCTATCATGACTTGAATAGCCCGCACGACTTCAGGAGCAACACCACTCAATTCACCATCCACCTCATAGGCAAGTGGCGGGTAAATAATCACCTGCATATTAATGCTCTCTGCAAAAACATACGATGAAGATAGAAGAAAAATAAATAATACAATCAAAATCTTAGGCACAAAATATTCTCCATGAAAAGTATCCACCCACAATATCCGATAACAATAATTGAGTCTATTTATTTTAAGTTTTTACAGGTGAACACATGAACATTTATTCATTTATCCAGACAACGTTGTATTACTAAAACAAAAAAAGGATCCCGACTGATGTCGGAACCCTTTATCGGTTACTATCCTGTAAAGCTTTATACTATCCACTCTTCAAGTTTTTCCTCGAACATGCCCTTGATTTCAGCCAACCGCTCCTCTGTTTCCGCCTCAAAACGTAAAACAAGAACAGGTTGAGTATTGGAAGCGCGGAGCAACCCCCAACCATCAGGGAATATGGCACGAACACCATCGATATCGATGGCCTCAAACTTGGCACTAAAATACTCAACGGCCTTGCCAACCACCGTAGGCTTCATCGCTTCGGAACAAGCAACACGAATTTCCGGGGTGGAAAAAGTCTTGGGCCAATCGGCCAAATGATCACTCATGGTCTTGTCCGACTTGGCAACGATCTCAACGATGCGAAGCGAAGCATACGTGGCATCATCAAAACCATAATAACGATCAGCAAAAAACATGTGTCCAGACATCTCACCTGCAAACTTGGCATCAATTTCCCGCATACGGGCCTTGATCAATGAATGGCCTGTTTTCCACATGACAGCGTCACCGCCGTGAGCCTTGATATCCTCATACATCAGATGGGAACACTTGACCTCACCAATAATGGAAGCACCGGGGAAATTTTTCAAAATATCGCGCGCATAAATGGCGACCAACTGATCACCAAAAAGCAAATCACCCTTTTCCGTGACCACACCAATACGATCACCGTCGCCATCCAGCCCAATACCAAGATCTGCTTTTTCGGCCAAAACAGCCTTTTGCAAATGCACCATGTTCTTTTCGATCACTGGATCGGGATGATGATTCGGAAACGCACCGTCCGGGTCACAGAACAGACGGACAACCTCCACACCAGCCAACTCAAGGGCATCTGCGGTAATATTACCACCAGCGCCGTTGCCACCGTCCACAACGACCTTGAGAGGGCGCTTGATTGTCACGTCCGCAGCCAACTCATTGATATAACCAGGAACGATATCTTCTGTAGAAATAGTACCAACGCCTTCCGGGAAGACGCCTTTCTTCAGAACTTCGTACACATCCTGAATTTCGTCGGAATGAATAGTCGATTTGCCCTGCCATACCTTGAACCCATTATATTCAGCGGGATTATGACTAGCGGTGATCATTACGCCTGCCGTTTCGCCAAGCGTGGTAACTGCATAATAAAAAACAGGAGACGAGACCTGACCGATAGAGACAACATCCACACCCACAGCAGTCAGCCCGGCAGTTAAGGCCTTGGCATAGGCAGGGGAAGAATGACGACAATCATACCCGACAACAGCGACCTTTGATCCATTTTGCAAGAAATAAGTACCACATGCCTTACCAAGCTGCTCCACCCATTCTTCATCAAAATCCTGATCAACAATTCCGCGAATGTCATATGTTCTAAAAATTTCCCTTACGATCGGCTTCATGCTTTCTCCCGGCTGCACGGTATTTGTAAATGAGGTATATCCTACAAGACTGTTGCTTGATATCGTTGATTCTCGGTTATTTCAATGGGAATCATAACAGTCATCAGGCACAACACATGGCATATCATATATCGCAGAAAGACGCCTCCGTCCCAATCTCTTGCTGCAAACCATCAATCAAAAATCTTTTTGAAGAAAAAAAGACAAAAAAAAGGGCCTGCCGCATACGACACGCCCATGATCCCCACCGCCAAGCGGAAATATTTATTTCTCCCCAAAAACTCCTTGAATAAAATCGTCCAGTGTTTCTCCATCGGATTCACCAATAAGCCGATCAACCTCCTCTCCTTTGTTAAAAAGAAGAAAAGTAGGTGTTCCCTTCACGGCAAAACGCTCTTGTGCCGTATGCAGATAATCAGAATCATACAAAAAACACCGCACCCGGTCCTTATGGAATTGTGAGGCCTTTTCCAATATTTCAGCCTGATCGGCGTACCGCTCATTCCGCTTGAGAAATGCAACAAGCAAAGGCTCGTCACTCTTCTGCAATTCGAAATCAAAAGCTTGTGGTTCTATGGTTCTGACCATAAAAGCTTCCCCATTATAGACTACTCGCCGGAACTCCCCAATAAAACTTTGTATCTTTGGCATGGTGATTAGACCATACCAACCAAAAGCAATGAGTGCATTATATCGTCACGTTATAATGATTATAATTTGAAAAGAGTAAGAAAAACGAAACGTCAGGTATCGATGCCCCACGCCTTAAGCTTACGATACAAAGTAGCCCTATGAATACCAAGTTGCCGGGCTGTGCGGGCCTTGTTTCCAACGTTCTGCTGGAGAGCAGCCAAAATATCCTCTTTGCCGGGCTTACGAGGGACAAAATGCACAGACTGATATTCTGAAATAATTTCAGGCATCATGACAGGACTACTCTGACTATTGTCCGTCAAATCTTTACGGATATGTTTGAGAGAAACAGTTTTACCCGGAGCAAGTATACAGGCGTGTTCAAGCGCATGCCGTAATTCTCGAATATTGCCGGGCCAACTGTATCCCATAAACAAATCCATAACCTCCTGTGAAACGCCTTCAAAAGACTTTCCAAAATGTTCCGAAAACATACCAAGAAAATGATTAATCAACAGAGGGATATCAGCCTGACGATCTCTCAGAGGCGGCAACGTAACGGGCATAACATTCAAACGATAGTACAAATCTTCTCGAAACACGCCCTGCCGGACGGATTCCAACAGGTCAACATTCGTGGCGGCGAGTATACGCACATCTGCTGAATACGTCTTTGATTCCCCAACCCTTTCGTACTCTTTCTGTTCAAGAAAACGAAGCAACTTGAGCTGAAGCAAAGGAGATATATCACCTATTTCGTCCAAGAAAAGAGTACCGCCCTGAGCGGCCTGAATACGTCCGACTTTATCCCTGACCGCACCGGTAAATGCCCCGCGCACATGACCAAACAGTTCACTTTCCAGCAAACTTTCTGACAATGCCGAACAATTCACCTTAACCAAGGGCTTACCTGCACGCACACCGCCGTAATGCAGGGCTTCGGCGGCCAACTCCTTTCCTGTGCCGGACTCGCCAAGAATAAGCACAATGGAATCCAAAGACGAAAGCTGTTCCAAAAGCTGATAAATATCCTGCATGGAAGAACTACGACCAACAATTCCTCGAAACCCATGCCGCTGTTGCAATTGTTTTTCCAGATCAGCAACGTGGGATACGTCTCGAACAACCAACACAGCCCCATTATGTTGCCTGTCCTGCCCCACCAACGGAGAACAATTGATTTCAACCATGCGCTCGCCAATACCCTTGATTTCCAACTCGATCTCATAACCACGCACAGGCTTATCCGTCTTGAGTACCTGCTTGAGTACGCCCACACAGGGATTACCATCGCCCTCAACCAAGTCTTCAAGGTCGAGGCCACGCATACGACCTCTATCAAAATTGAACAATGAAGCTGCCGCTCTATTTGACGCCATAATAATCAGATCATTATCCACTGTCAGAATAGCATCAGGGATAGATTTGAAGGTTGCCACCAAATTCAGACGATACTGCTCTTTTTCCTGATTAGCCCGCCCGAGGGCATTCTCAGCCAGCTTGCGATCCGTCACATCTCGTCCCACGGCCTGCACACTAAGAACTGCTTTTCTGTCATTAAACACAGCCCGATTGGTCCAATGAATCCACCGGACGTCACCGCCATGCCGTGTCAGCATAATCTCCCTGTCAAAAACAGGTTGAGCAGGATGGGCATTTTCCAACCAGTTCACAAAATACTGGCGATCAAGGGAGGCGTGATGAGCAAAGACATTCGAACCGATAGCCTCTTCCTCATCCTCCCCAAAAAAACGGGCATACGCACCGTTGACAAAATTCAATGTCCCGTCCGCTTTAAACCGACAAATCAACTCCGTCTGGTCTTCAACCACGGCCCGATACAACCTGGCTCCTTCGCGTAGGGCTTCTTCCACCACTTTGTGCCGTGAAATGTCTTGCCCAGACATAACACACACCTCACGGGCACCATTGGTATAATAACTCAGAGAAAGTTCTACAGGAAACGAAGAGCCATTCTTGCGTCGCAGATATTCATAAGAAATACGTTTTACCCCGGTCTTCATGGCATTCATGGTCTGATCTGGATGATCCACCATGGTCCGAATATCACGTCCGCACATTGCATCAGCCTCAAATCCCAGCATGCGAACAGAAGCACCATTACAATCGATGACGATGCCGGTTTCCTTGTCTATAAGAAGAATCGCGTCGGTCGCGCCTTCAAAGACGCTCCTATACTGCTTCTCGGCTGCCGCCAGTCCGGACTCACTCCACCGTTTAGCTGTAACATCACGAACTGTAACGATAAATCCGGTCAAAACTTCATCTTCAACAATCGGCTTGATGCAGGACTCGACAACGACGCCGCCGCGCTTCTCTTCAATACAGACAGTCTTCATCGTGGCACGAACCTCTGACAACGTTCCTGCTTGGCGTATGGCGATAAATTCCGGCAAAACCGACAGATAATCGCAACCTGAAATCTGTTCCTCAATGGGATTGACCAATTCTTGAATAAGACCACCGCAATCCAGTATGCTAGCCTCTTCATCCAAAACAAAAAAAGCCCCGTCATCCATATGGAGCGTGGCGTGAACGATAGTCTGCATACGCAATATTTCTCGAGCATGCCCAGCCGCTTTAACCATCTTTTTCTTGGCGACAACACCTTGTCTAGCAAGCATCTCCAACTGAAAACGATCCACCGGCTTTTTCAGATAGGATAAAGCCCTATTCATGCTGACTGCTTCCACTGGGTTATCAAAAGCTGCATCGACCAGCAAAATAAGAGGCACCTGAAAACCCAGTCGATCGGCATCGTCCGACAGGTCACACCCGCCTTCAAACACCAAATCAGCGGAAACAAAAAGAACATCCGGTTCCTGCCGAGCCATCAAGGCCGAAGCCGAAGCCAGACTGGAAGCAGTTTCCACATAATATCCTCCGGAAACGAGAATGTCCCGGATCAATGCACGTATGGCGGCGTCACCTTCGGCGACAAGAATGGTCGAACTCACTACATATCTCCTAGACATGACTCATACATTAGTTGAGTCGCGAAAACCAGTCCCCAACCCATATCGGATGGTTTTCCGCTGTTCATTTTATGTTTCAATGTGTATAGAGAAATTGTGGAGGATTCCAGTTCAGCCAACAAGGAGGAGAATATGTCTTTTACCGAAGCCGACCTGCCCGTTGACGTTCGTCACGGAGAAATGATCACACTTGGAGACGGAACAACTGTTCGCTTTGAATCCAATGGTGAAGCCAAAAACATCATGGTCAATGACGGATTCGAACCTGCATGCACATTATTTCCCGGTTGCGACTATACCGTGGAAACCAATGGCGGTAACTATCAAGTAAGCTGTGAGTTCGGTGACTGCATGCATGTCAAAAAAATCTGAGTGAGCACCGCGCCCGAATGCAAACATTCGGGCGCGAACCCAGTTCAGCTAAAGTGGTTTCATTATTAAAATCACGGCCTTTACTTTTCTTAACGACCTGCTACAATCCTAAGGTGATTGACTTTTGTCAGGTCTTTTCGCATTTGGGTGCTACGCCCCACAGACTCTTGCGAGACAAGGAGAAAACCGTGGCCAGGATACTCATAGCTGAAGATGATAGAATTTCCCAAAAACTTGCTGTCAGAATTGTAGAAGAGCAGGGACATGTCGCGCTTGTCAGCCCTCACGGAAAACATGCATATGAAACGCTGATGCACAACGACATCGATATGCTTCTGACCGACATCATGATGCCGGAGATGGACGGTCAGCAACTTATCAAGACACTGCGCGGCGACCAAAAATTCGCCAATCTTCCCATCATCATCATGTCCGCCGTTGTCGGCCTCAATGACATTTCCAACCTGCTCAAACTTGGAGCAACGTTCTTTCTCGCGAAGCCTCTGGATCGGGAAGAACTATTGTCATATATCTCCCGTTGTCTGGCTGAAAAGGACTTCTAGGCACAAACCTTCCGCAAAGGTTTTCTTTCCTCGCCCCTGATTATGAGAATACTTTTTTACGCACTATTCTTTTACGACGTTAGTGCAGGCATAACGCAGGGACTCTTCGCCGACTTCCATTCCCCGGAAAAAATAGCTATCCTCAAAATGAATGCTTTGCCGGTCTTGATGAATGTCCTCCGGCGTATCATCAACTTTTTGAACCGAATCGTTCAAAAAGGACCGAACCATAGCACAAACTCTAACCCGACAACGGAATACTCATGAAAATTATCTTGAAAGCATTATTCGCATTTACTCTGATTTCCCTACTCACCCTGTCCTCAGCGATGGCAACAGACTTGGAAAACACGCTATATCTCGACCTCAAAGATGGTCGGGTTGTCATTGAACTGAGCCCTGATCTCGCGCCCAAACACGTGGCCCGCATTAAGGAACTGACCCGAATGAAGTTCTATGACGGCATCGTCTTCCACCGCGTCATTTCCGGCTTCATGGCCCAAACTGGCGATCCTACAGGCACAGGTCGTGGAGGTTCCGGCGAAAATCTGCCAGCAGAGTTCACCGACACTCCTTTTGAACGTGGCACCGTAGGCATGGCTCGTGCACAAAGCCCGGACAGTGCGGACAGCCAATTTTTCATCTGCTTTGCCCCAGCCCCGTTCCTCAACGGCCAGTATACGGTTTTCGGACAGGTAACGAGTGGCATGGATCTCGTGGACAAAATAAAGAAAGGCGCTGGCCGCAGTGGTGCAGTTCAAGACCCCGACGCCATCGTGCGCATGCAAATTGCTGCCGACGTCAAATAATTAAAATTCTTTGGTGACCAGAACCTTTTCTCACGCCTACGGCGATGTTGAGAATTAAAAAAAAGGCGCATCCCTTATGGAATGCGCCTTTTTTACGTTTATTTTAACGATCCAAATAAATAAATCGTTTAATCTTTTGAGTAGGTGTCTTTTCAAAAGGTTCCATTTGTTCGATCACTCGATGCAACCGGGCAAACGTGGAAACTTTGGTATTCACATCCTTGCGAATATCTTCAAGCAATTTTATCACCTTGGCTCGAACTTCGGATTCGATCAATTTCTTGACATCAAAAGCTTCATCCAGAGTTTCATGGTTAAGATGAATTCTGGCGACGACTTTACCGTCGACTTCATACACCATGGATTCTACAACATGCTCACATTCATTGATGATGGATTCAAGCTCTTCAGGATAAATATTCTCACCGCTGGGACCAAGTATCATGTTTTTTAAACGACCTTTGATATACAGATAGCCGTCCTCAAACTTGCCAAGATCACCAGTTTTAAGCCACCCATCCTCGGTGAACGTTTCCTTCGTGTCCACGGGAGCCTTGTAGTACTCACGCATGACGTTAGGTCCTTTGGCCAAAATCTCGCCCTCTCCGGTTTCCGGGTCAGCATCCACGATTTTAAGCTGAACTCCGGGCAGTGCAGGGCCAATGGCTCTAAATCTCTGCTTACTCGGCAAAGCTCCAGCCAAAAGCGGAGAGGTTTCGGTCATGCCATACCCAACAGCATGCGGCACTTTTGCATCAGTCAAGAACTGCTCGACCTCCGGGGACAAAGGCGCGCCGCCAATACACATACACCGCAACTCGCCACCGAACGCCTCGATAAGCTTCTTGCCCGCCACCTGAGAAAGTTTTCTCCGGGTTGCACCAATCTTCATCAAACCGCGCATGACACCCGAACCTGTCAATTTACGTTTAATCCGACTTTTGTAAATTTTCTCGATAATGAGCGGCACCACACCCATGACGGTAGGTCTGACTATCTGCATGGCAGGCAGCAATGTCCTCGGGGTGGGCGGTTTTTGCAGATAATGAATAGAGCTACCACAGTGCAAAGGAATAATGAGGCCAACAGTGGATTCATAGGTATGCGCCATAGGCAGGACAGACATGAAACGGTCGGTTTTGAAAACAGGAATGACCTGAATACCTGCCAAACAGTTCTGCACCAAATTACGATGAAGCAACACAACACCCTTGGAGTGTCCAGTGGTCCCAGAAGTATACAGAATTGCGGCGACGGATTCTTCCGTTAATTCAAAGCCTTTGCCTGTCTTCCTATCAATAAACTTCCTTGCAGAATCGCTGAACTTATCCACTTTCTTTCGGGCAGTGCCACCGATTTTCTCCACTCTTTCCATGGCTGTGCCACCAAGCTTTTCAAGCTTCTCGACCTTCTCTCTGGCGGCTTCACCGAGATGTTCCATGCGCTCCTTGGTAGAGTCACTGATCTTGTCCCGTGCGGCTTCACCCAGATGTTCCATCCGCTCAAGAGCCGCCTCACTGAAATGTTCAATGCGTTCCCGAGCAGCCTCAAGGGCTTCCGTATAACTTGTGGTCTCGCCCTCGTCATTCTCAAGAGAAAAATCATCCATGACCATAACAGTCTTGAGTGCGGAAAAATCTTCTTCTTCAACCTTATGAATAAACCGCCTGGACGCGATCACCATCTTGGCCTCAGAATGACGCAGAATATGATGCACTGCACTGGGATGAAATTCTTGCAAAATTGGAACAACAACGGCTCCCATCATGGTGATGGAAAAATATGCGATAGCCCAATTGGGCATATTTTCACTGATAATGGCGACCTTGTCGCCCGGCTTGATGCCAATATCACTGAGCAAGGTCTGCAAATCCTTAATATGCTCACCCAGTTGAGTGTAGGTGATAGGCTCTCCGCCAACAAAGGCAAGAGCTGTCCGCTCAGAATACTGCTGGATCGAAGACTCCAACAAATCTTTTAATGTCTTGATTTGGTCGCTCACACATCCTCCCGATGACTGGACGCAACAAAGCGCACCTCTCGTGCGCCTTAAATTGAATACCACGTTATAGCATTGGGTCAAGCATGTGATTATCGTCTATGGCGGTATGCTAAGCCAATGCCGTATCCACGGATTTTGTCGCATGAACTCTGCATGTATCCAGCGTGGGAATGTCTGTGTCACCGGACCGAACCAACATGCCTATCTCAGTACAGCCAAGAACAATGACCTGTGCTCCACGGGATGCCATCTCCTCGATAATACGCAGGTATTCTGTCCGAGAAGCCCCCTCCAGCACACCTTTGCACAGTTCATCAAAGATAATCCGATCCACCAATTGACGGTCCTCGGCATTGGGGACAAGTACTTCAAGGCCATGGTCCTTCAATCGGCCAGTATAAAAATCATCTTCCATGGTGAAAAGAGTCCCGAGCAATCCGACCGAAGAAAAACCAAGCTCTCGCACCGCATCTGCCGTGGCGTCGGCAACATGCACCACAGGCACAGAGACTGCCGCCTGAATCTGTGGGGCCACCTTATGCATGGTGTTCGTCCCGATAACAATCATGTCAGCCCCACCCTGCTCCAGCATTCGGGCAGCATCTGCCAGATGATTGCCAATACTGACCCAGTCACAGGTCAACATAAGTTCACGCAGTTCCGCGAAATCAACACTATACATAAGTATTTTGGCCGAATGCAAGCCACCAAGGCGAACTTTCACTTCCTCATTCATGACCTGATAATAC
Organism: Pseudodesulfovibrio nedwellii; assembly: GCF_027923765.1. Classification (NCBI taxonomy): domain Bacteria; kingdom Pseudomonadati; phylum Thermodesulfobacteriota; class Desulfovibrionia; order Desulfovibrionales; family Desulfovibrionaceae; genus Pseudodesulfovibrio; species Pseudodesulfovibrio nedwellii. Next base: position 1,304,291 of record NZ_AP026709.1, read on the forward strand.
CCGACTGTGGATTCCCAACTCATGCCACCAAGCAGACCAATAGTTTTCATGCAATCCTCTCCTATCCAAAGAAATAACGAGCACCGGCCACCAAAGCCATACCCAATGCCACAGTTCCGAAGAAACTCCGAGTGCGCCATGCCAGAATAAATGCGGGAATGGCCGCCCACAAAAAATAGTTATCCGGTTCAAAATTGAAACTTGTATCCTTGAGCAACAAAGCCGGAAACAACATTGCGGACAACACTGCCACAGGGACATAGGAAAGCCAACGAACGACTGGTTCAGGCAGAGTCCGCGATGCAAGCGCCAACATGGGCAAAACGCGCGGGATGTATGTCACAGCCAACATGCCAAGAAATGTCAGAAAAACTATTTTTTGGTCCATGATTCCACTCCCACACCAAAAGTTGCACCGATAACCGTTGCCAAAATGACGCTCCACTGGTCTGCACCGGCCTGCACGAGAACAACGGCCATCAAGCCGGAAAAACCAGCCACCAAAACATGCATTTTGTTCTTGGTCTGCATGATTAGCAAAGCAATAAACATGGCTGGCAAAGCATAATCAATGCCCAACGGTTCCACATCCGGGATAGACGCCCCGGCCACAAAACCGACCCAGGATGCAAGAATCCATGACGCCTGCGCAATACCGTTAATACCGAAACAGGTAGTCTTATTCAGATCGCCACGAGCAAACCGGACCGAATGAACGGCAAAGGATTCATCGGTGATTTCATAAGAAAACAACGCCAATTCCCACTTCTTCCACGTTTTGAGATTCGGAGCGAGCGATGCGCTCATGAGCAAATGCCGCAAATTGACCACAAATGTTGTGGCAATAATAGATAATGGGGGCATCCCCACTGCAAACATGCCCACTGCAATAAGCTGGGCAGAACCGGCATAGACCAGAATAGACATAAGTACGGTGTTGAGCATGGAGAGTCCTGCCTGATGTGCCAACACGCCATAGGCGGCACCAACAGGGACATACCCCATAATAATGGGTGCAACCTGTTTGACGGCTGACATCATCGGGGAGTCGGCCTCTTCTCCGGCAACAGCTTCGATAGTCATGATGAGTTTCTCTCTGAGTGTCTTTCTGGGCATAGCCCGGTTAATCTGATTCATCCGTGACTTGCAGTAAAGCGGAAAAACTGTAATCAGTACAGATACAGATATTATAAAAACAAAGCATAACAGTTTGAGCACCCCATGGAAACGTATCGCTACCAGGCCGTTGAAAAACATATCATGTCGATGATTGAAACCGGTGCGCTCGGATTGAGTGACAAGCTCCCCTCCCTGCGTTCTTTGAGCAGCAAAATAGGCGTATCGATCTCCACCGTAAATCAAGCGTATCTTGAGCTGGAACGCAAAGGGGTCATCGAATCCCGCCCCCGATCAGGATTCTTTGTCCGCCGAGAATCCACCCGGCTACCCCGCACTGAAAAAAAATCATCCCCCATGGATAAGCCCCGCCCTGTAACGCGCATTGGCCTGATCCAAACAGTTCTGGAATCTGTAGGAGAAGAAGGTGCAGTCTCTCTGGCCGTGGTCGCTCCAGGCCGCGGATTACTTCCCCTCAAAGATTTGGGACGCATAACAGCGGCAATGGTCCGCGATGAACCAGGACGCGCTATGGATTATGCCCCTATTCCAGGCGACCCGCGTCTCATTCACCAAATAGCCTACCGCTCCATGGAACACGGAATTTCAGTTGCTCCAAATGACCCGATCATCACAGCCGGATGTCTTGAAGCTCTTTATATCTCTCTGCGTTCGACATGCAGACGAGGCGACACGGTATTGATTCAATCCCCGACCTATTATTGTTTCCTTCAGTTATTGGAAACGCTCGGACTCCGTGCCATTGAAATACCTTCATGTCCCCAAAACGGAGTATTGCCCGAAGTCCTTCATCGAGCCTTGAATACTTTTGATATTTCCGCCTGTGTGCTTGCGCCCAACTTCAACAACCCGGATTCCAGCCTGACGTCGGACGCACGCAAAAAAGAAATTGTCTCCATCCTTGCGGCACGAAACATCCCTTTAATTGAAGACGATGTTTCAACAGACCTCCACTACGGTCCCAAGCGGCCGGGAACATTCAAGCAATTCGACACAAAAGGACTGGTGCTCCTCTGTTCTTCATTTTCCAAAACTATTGCACCGGGTTATCGTGTCGGCTGGATGCTGCCAGGACGATTCCGACAAAAAGCATTGGAAATAAAAGCGACCACCAACGTTTCCTGTGCCACATTGTCTCAGATGGCCATAGCCGAATATCTCCGTCAGGGGCGCATGGAAAGACACTTGAAAAAACTTCGAAGCTCTTTGGAAAAACAGATGGACACCATGCAATTCCACCTCGGCCGCGATTTCCCGAAGGGGACACGAGTCACGCACCCCACAGGTGGCGCTGTACTCTGGCTCGAACTCCCGCATGCCATCAACGCTGTAGAACTCTTCTTCCAAGCCCGAGACAAAGGCGTCGGCATCGCACCCGGCGCAGTATTCACCACACAGGATAAATTTTCCAACTACATCCGCCTGAGTTATGGCATTCCGTGGACCAATGAAGTGCAACAGGCCATCCAGACCCTCGGAGAACTGGCAAAACAGATGAACCAATAAGAACGGCAGCCACTTTTTCACGCTTTACCAGACCGACCAACCAGCGTACTTTCCCTCTTCGGGCTATACGCCTGACAAGGAAACATCATGCCGGATATTGCCTCAAAACAAAAAACATATGGCCTCTTTGCCGCCCTTGCCGCCTTCTTTGCATGGGGATTACTGCCAATCTACTGGAAATCACTCATTGTAGTGAATCCTGTTGAAATCCTGTGCCACCGCATCATTTGGTCCTTGGTCTTTATCGCCATAATCCTGACCATTCTCAAGGGATGGAAAGAAACGTTTGCATCCATGCGATCCCCCAAGGATATCGGTATACTCATTCTGAGCAGCCTGATGATCGGTGGCAACTGGCTGCTCTACATATGGGCCGTAAATACCAATCATGTGCTGGAAACCAGCCTTGGATATTTCATCAACCCATTGGTCACAACTTTGTTGGGTTATATTTTCTTCCGTGAACGCTTGAAACCTTTACAACTGGTTGCCATCGGGCTGGCAACATTGGGCGTTGCCAACTCCATATTCAGTTACGGCGAACTTCCATGGATATCCCTGACACTCGCCCTTTCCTTCGCCTTCTATGGATTACTCCGAAAGATTGCCTCGGTGGAATCACTGCCTGGCCTATTCCTTGAAACCATGGTGCTGGCACCACTGGCGCTGACCTATCTGATAAAAATGCAAATGGACGGTACTTCGGCATTTTTCACCGTCAGTCCGACCATTGATCTGCTCCTCATCGGAGCAGGTGCAGCTACAGCCACCCCCCTCATCGGATTTGCCTATGGCGCCCGTCGCCTACAATTGTCAACGCTTGGTGTACTGCAATACGTAGGTCCATCCATCGCCTTCATCCTCGGCGTCTATGTTTACAAAGAGCCGTTCACCGCAAGTCATCTGGTAACTTTCACGCTGATCTGGTCAGGATTGGCCGTTTACACAGGTGAATCCATCTGGTCTATGCGCACACATCGGCGACTGACACGAAAGGAATAATCCCCTCAAACACGAAACAGGCAACCTCTTAAAAATAGAAAAATCGGCACGACTTTGAGCAATTATGCAAATTGTCGCTCATTGTGGATTTTTTCTCTGGTATATGCGAAGTGTTATCCCGATTCCAAACATGGAGCACACTGCTATATGCCATTTAACAAAAAGACAGCGACAACGGCTCGCTCAGATCAATCTGCCACAATCCTTATCGCCGAGGATTCCGAAAGCAACGCCATGCTCTTCTCTCTCTATTTCGAAGGGACACCATACACGCTTGATTTTGCGAACAACGGGCAACAAGCGGTAGAAAAATATAAATCTTCCCCTTATGACCTTGTGCTCATGGACATACTCATGCCTGTCATGGACGGTTGGCAGGCCACTCGTGCGATACGTTCTTTTGAAGCTGAAAAAGGGCTGCTCCCTTCTCCTATAGTGGCCGTCACCGCTAACGTTTTTGAAGAAGACAAGCAAAAATCACTCAATGCTGGCTGTACCGAGTTTCTCCCCAAACCCGTCAGAAAAGCTGCACTGCTTGAATGTGTGACACGCCTGACACAAGGCTAAACTCTATTTTGAGAGCGGCAGCCCGCTCTCCTTCCAGTCAACGACACCTTTGTTCAAATGCCAAACTTTGGTAAACCCAAGGCGATGCATCAATTTCAACGTTGACAAACTTCGATTTCCGGTCCTGCAATAAACGAAATACTGTGCATTCCGATCCAACGCTTTCAATTTCCTTTCGAAATCATTCCTATAAAAATCAATATTCACAGCATTGTTAATATGACCATCACGAAACTCTACAAAAGTCCGCACGTCGAGGATGAGCACATCCGAAGACTGTACAAGCTGTACCTGCGCCGCCTTGGCATCAAAATCCACATACCCCTCAGGCAGTGGCGGATTCATGTTCACATAAAACAACAAGGCCGCAGCGATAAGAATAACGGAGGGTACAATTATCTTAATTTTCATGGTAAAAACCTCGCCATTACATGTCTATCACACGAAAAAAGCCGTACCCGATTCACGGGTACGGCTTTTAGTATAGCATCTTTAGCCTAAATTAACCAAGCAGCTCGTTCACTTTCTTCATAATCTCAAAGGCGTCGCCAACATATAGTACGTCGCATTTACCCTGTGCCCAACCGCAGCTACCGTCAGTGTTAATCGCACGACGTTCGTTGACAAAACGCCAACCAACGACATGCGGCTCTTCACCGTGACAACAAGTTGACAACCCCTTGGCATGCCGCGGAGTGGAACCGGTCTGACCGACCTGATGCATATGCGTCAGGAAGGAAATAATGGCCCCCCCTTCGCCCGAGATATCCACCAAAGACTTGGAGGAACCAAGGGAACTTTTGGTGGCAGTCAGGAAGCTCATGATGGTTTCTTCGGCAACATCCACATGGGTCGCACCGTCTGCCTGCTTCTTGGTCCAACCGGCACCGGCCACAAGCAACATTTCTGCATCAGGGCGAATGGTCTGCTCGTCTTCGGACACGCATTCCATACCTGCAATCTTGGTACGCACACCAGACACATCTACGGCTACAGCTTCCACGTCAGCGGAACCAGCACCGTCAAAAGCCTCTGCGCAGCCTGAATCCAAGGTCATGACCCAAGGACGTTCATCACGGGTCAAAGTACCTTCCATACGCTGGCGATAGAACCACCGTTTGGCGATAGGCTTGCCGTCAACGGCATCCAAACCGGACAAATGAGTATCCACTCGACCATCCAGACGGATAGCCAACCCCGGCAGGGCACGGCTGAAACGGGAAGTGGCCGAAGCCACCACGATCTCGGCACCGCACGCCTTGGCAATGGCCTCGGCAGCGGTCAAATCGGAAGAATAGCGTGCGTCCGCGAATTCGGGACCGGCCACACCGTAAAACTTTGCACCGCAGCCACCAATAGAATCAGCGGCAGCAGAGATATCAGCACCAATAACGCCCACGGCCAAATCAGCCCCCATGCCTTCGGCCAAAGCCTTGGCTGCAGTCAGAGCCTCAAGAGCGGACTTGTGCAGGGTATTGTCACATTCTGTATGTGCAAGAAATAAAATTGTCATGTTCGTCCCCCCTAACCCTTGATCCATTCGACGATTTCTTTCGCCATTTCTTCAACGGGAACGTCCTTGACCACACGAGTCTCACGACGTTGCTGCGGTACTTCAACGGAAGCAAAGCTCAAGCTGGTGCCGGACAAATCCGCAGGCTTTGCCTGTTGCAGCGCAGGCATGTTTTTCTGCATGTTCTGCATACCGATCTGAGGATTATTGGGAGGCTCAGGCAATTCACCAGTGGCCCAACCCAAAACAGCAGGAGCACCGTCCACCACAGACTTCTGATAAGCACCACCTTCGACACGCTCCAGCACTTCAAGAGAGCCGTCGCCTTCCACGGTAAGTTTATCAACGCCCTGAAATTGTTCTGTAACACCAAGCAGTTCACCGACCATCTGCATCACGGCGCCGGAGCCACGGGATGCGGACTGCCAACCACCAAAAAGCAACATTTTTGATTTATCCAGACCGGCGATACCATCAATAGTATCGGCAAGGGTCTTGGCTGTCTCGAAGCTATCTTCAAAACCAGAGGCAGAACCGTCGGCCACGACCAACTGGAAGGGAGCTTTCTGAGATACGGACATCATGACCTGCTGGAGCTTGGCCTTGGGACCGAGGCTGACCAGCCAAACCTGACTTCCGGGATTTTTGGCAGCCAAATCAGCAGCTTCAAACAGCGCGTGTCCGGCCCACGGGTCGAGCACGGCGGGAAGCATCATTTCATTCTGCAAGACCGGGCCGTTGGGACCGTCCTGAGGTGCGAGCGTTTGGAGCGGGTCCGGTACGATGGAGCCGCACACCACAATGTGGAATTCATTGCTCATTCAGTTTCTCCTTAATGTAGTGGCGACACTCGTATTTCTCATGTCAGCCATTCAAAAATGACGCGGCTATTACCGCACCACCCCTTGGATTCTATGTATGCCTCCGGCGGGCCTACCGGCAGTCGCCTTCGGCGGGACCAGAGAACCTTTTGAAAAAGGTTCTCTGGACTCTCCAAAACTTCTTATGTCGCTTCGCGAAGGGTATCGTATGCAAAAGGACTTCTTTTATATTAAACACTTCGCCGAAGGGGACACGGGATCCTTAAGGCCCTCGGCCTTAAGCCGCCAGAGGCGAAATCACCCGACAATCGCCGCCAAAGGCGGCATCAAATCCTGCCTTTATCCTAATTCTCAGCAGAATGCAGCCCGCCGGATCCGCCATTAAACGAAACGTTCGTCCGTTCCGGGTCCTTGTAATTGGATTTGCTGCAATTCCACATGCAGGCACCGCAGTGCACACATTTTTCCCGATCAAACAACGGAACGCCGCCTTCGGGATTGGTATAAATGGCCTGGCCGGAACACGCCTCGATACAAACCTGTTCCCGACATGTCGCACAGGTATCCGGGTCAGCAAAACGGACATGATCAGCGTAACCGGGATTAGCCTGCACCTTGCCACCCATGAGCAATGCATCCTGATGGGATACGAGTAAGGTTCCGTCCAGTGGAATTTCGGGCCACCCCACACGATCCATGAGCGCATCGTGCAAACTGGTTCCCTTCTTGGCACATTCGGCACGGATTTCCTGAATTTCGCCTTCAGTAAGGTAACCCTTGTAATATTCTTCGATGGTCGGAATACGATCCTGCGGTTTAATCTGTTTACCAGGCATATTGAGCAACCCGTTGGTCAAACCGGTCATTCCCATGCCGATAAAACCGCGCACCACGGACTTGGTAAAACCTTCACGGGCCTTTTCCGCCACCTTGGCCTCTTCTTCCACCCATGACTCACGTCGTTTAACGACATACGTGGCTTCAAGGTTTTCCTTGGTAAATTCCTTGCCGTCTTTCAACAATTCCAACACGGATTCGCCAAGCTGAACGCCTGTAGCCCATGCCTCATCAACACCGGAACCGGACAAAATATTGGTGGAACCGGAGCCTTCACCGATACGGGCGAACCCGTCACCACACAGAATTGGCTCGCCACGTCTTCCGGATTCATTCAGGGACTTCGCGCCCCAAGAACGCATGGTACCGCCTTCAAGACGCTTCCAAAGATACGGATGCATCATCCAATGCTGCATGTAGCGGTAAGCGGTCCGCACCGGATTATCGAACCACGACGGCACAAATATTCCGAGCGAGGCGACATTGCCGGGATAAACATACAGAAAACCAAAAATTTCAGGTTCGGGATAGCCAATGGTATGAAGTACTGTACCCGGTTCCCAATCACACCCTTCTGGCAGGTCAACCACACACTTCATACCCACAGCCCACTCGCGCTGGTGATTGCCTTCAGGCAGGCCGAGATTGCGGTCGAGATGTTGACCAACAGGTCCGACAGGACCATCGGCAACGACAGTCAATGCGGCCTTCATATCCATACCGGACATAAATCCTACGCCGGGGGTTCCGTCTTTCTCCACACCCTGGTCGGCCATGCGCACACCCTTAACGGCCTTGCCGTCCATGAGCGGTTCCGCCACCGGACTGGAAGGCCAAACCTGAGCCAAACCTGTACCCATCAGATTACCGCCCACCCACTGGTTGAGCTGGCCTATGGAAAAAATCATACCCGGATGCTTTTCCAGAAACGGCGGAATGTACGGCAACTCGAAGGCATCGTCTTTCATCCACCGGGAAAGCATTTTGTCCGCCATCTTGAATGCGGATGGCCTGCGGCTCGCGCCCACCGGGTCCTTAAGATACAGAACTTTTTCACTGGTGACTTCATGGGCCATGGGAATCTGCGAAAGATCGAGGTCGGGGAAGCTCGCCTTAATGGAACGCCCCTTGGTAACCACGCCGGATACACCGAAACCGATGTCGTCAGCGCGTTCATAGCAGATTACCTGCGGCGGCATACCGGGCATGGCCTTGGATTCGGCCACGGGTGTGCCATCTTCGTTCATGAGACCACGGGTCAAGGTGGTCAAGAAACCACCCGCTGCCGGGCCGAAACCGACACAAACGATATCAGTCTCCATTGCTGCTCTGGGAGTCTCGTCGCTCATAAAAAATGCCTCCGGCGGCTTAAGAAACCTTTGAGAAGGGTTCTTAAGAATCTCCTAAACTTTGTGTATAAAACGCCGCTGAATGAATTGCTGAACTCAATTGTTCCACTTGCAGCGTTTTGAATCATTACCTAATGAAAGCTTTGTTTTTTCCAAGTCAAAACTTTCAAAAAAGACCATTACTCTAAATTCGTATTTTCTTAAAACCCATTGGTGGTATTCAATGGTTTTCAATAAAAAAAGGCGAGGGGGAAGCTTGATAACAAGCTTCCCCCTCACACAAATTTTTAACCTATGGGATAATCGAGAGCTTCCGGAATCATGACACTGGTCAAAGCATTGCCTGCACGATCTTTGGCCATGCGGGAACCAGCCATGCACATGTCGACCTTGGCCTTCAGTTCACGGAACTGCGCAAGGTCTGCACGACCAGTGCACTCAGGTCGTACACCGGGTTCAGCGGTCGGCTCGTTGCAGCAACAGGTATTGAAACCGTAGACCAATTCGGTACAAATACGGGCAACTTCACCGGCAGCACGAGCAGCCTGAATGTGACACAAGTCCTTGTAGAACCCAGTCAAATCGTCAAGACCTTCTGCCAAAGTCGGAGACATGGGGCCCTTCTCAATAAGTTCCATGACGTCCGTGGCCAAATAATACGGTCCAAGCAACCAGCCAAGCGCATCAGCCAGCGGAAAGGTCACACCCTGCCGCTTGTTGTGATACAGTTTGCGGCCATCATCATCCTTGGCAACCTTGAGATGATTGAGAGTCCACTGCCAGAGTTCCATGGCGGAAGCGATGACGTATCCGCCCAGCCCCGGCACGTTCTTTCCGGCGGCCTGCATCTGGTTCACCCAATTATCCATGATATGCTGGAAAACTTCCGAGGTCATGGTCATGGTCAAATGGCGACGCTGCACAGCTTCCGGGCCTTCGTAGGTCGCTTCAAGCTGACAATCCGACCACTTCTGCATAAGGAAGCCAGGGCAGTCTTCAGTGATACCATAACCGCCGACCAGAGCCACGGCTTCGCGCATCTTGTTGGCACCCTCGCCAGTATTCCAAAGCTTGACGCCGGGATTGAGGACACCTGCTAACGCTTCCATGTAGGCGTACTGGACAAGCGTGTCGCCCTGCAATTCTACATAGCGAGCCTGATCGCGCTCGGCTTCAGGTGTGTATTCGAGATCAATGAACTCACAAACTTGATCTTTAAGTTTGCGAAGGACTGCCATCTGCTTACGAACGGAGGGAATTCCCTCTGCCACAAAATGGGCTTCCTTGGCTTTCTCGATAGGATCGAAGCGGTCAGCCAGACGAGACGCGCCGAATGCCAGAGAACACCCTGCTTCACCAGACGCCCAGACATCAGCCAGACGTTGAAGTGCGTCCTCGTTAATCTGGAGGCCCTTATCAAAACGAGGAGAGCCTTCAGTGCAGGCATCGCCACCGCGGAAGCGGTTACGGTGATACCGAATAACCGGCTCAACAGCGGAAATAAGCTTGGCTGATGTCATCAGGCCCACGGGAATACGGGTACGGTGGAAAACCGCACCGATGATTTCCGAATGATTATATTTGGGAATGATCACGCCGTCGACTACATCGTAGCCACCGATGATACGGGAAGCCGGAACCTTAAGGTTCAACACGGGGTCACGAGTGGAAGAAAGCTGGTGAACCATCTTCAAGGTCGGTGCACCTCGATCGAAAACACCTTCATCGGTATCTTCAAGGATGACCATGAACGTCCCCTTGATACGATCGTCTTTGGACTCAACGGCAGCGGTCACGAAGTTGGCGAAATCCATATTCGTGATAAACCGACCACGCTTGTCGATCTGAAGCATAGGCTCTTCGCCTTCGGTCCAGTCGGCCACGGAAGCCTTGCCGCACAGCACGCCGGTATCCACACCCACGTAGGGCAGCGGTTCGGTCAAAGCAAATGCGCCACGCCAAATTTCACGGTCCTCACCCGGCTGGGGAGGAACGCACTTGGCCATATAAAAATCACGCTGCTCGGCAGTCCCTTTTTCATGAATGGGCGCCAGAGCAAGGTTGGAAGCCAACGATGAAGTCGCGGCACCTGCATCAACCCAGGCCAGCTCGAAAGCGACCAAAGCCAAGGCGAAGTTCTTGGGACCTTCGATAAAACCGCCCTGATGAGGGTCCATAAACAGTGCGGTCAAACCGGACTGATCGAATGCGGTCAGCAGATCATTCTTCTGCTCGGTCCATTCGTGTGTATTGCGTGCGCCTTCGGCCACAAGTTTAGCAACTGTGCTTCGAGCAATAGCGCGGGCAGACTGCACCGACATTTGAAGGTCGAAACGTTCGGCGAAACGCCACATGATCTGACGGACGTCATCTCCCGGAAGAGTACGCAGTGTATACATAAGTATCTTTCCTGAAAAGTTGATTGAGTGCTATTTTTATAGTGATCAGTAATAGTCGGCGACGATAGGCCATTGTCATATGCGAGTCAAAGTCTTTTTGGGTTTAAAACGAGTGTTTCAGGGGCTTCCCGGCCTTTTCCCTCTAGGCATGCCGAATGATTGAAAACACCGCACCCAGCAATTTCCTCAAAAAGAACAAACATAAACGATGAAAATTTTGACATCCCCGCCCAATCACTGCAATATTAGACGCTCATTATCAGGCGGTATGCCAAACAATGGACGACAAACAACACACTATACGAAACATAACCAACTCCATCCGGGAATTCGCAACAGATTCCATACTTTCGGACGGCCCTGGCATAGGAGAACTGACATCCGAATTCATCGGATGGTGCAAAGATGCGTCTCCTCCCCTTCGAAATGACGCCGCCTTTCGTGCAGAGATAGCCCTACTTCTCAACAGTATCGCTAAAAACTCCAAAGACATACAGACTGTTCAACACTGTTTACAGGCCATAATTCGCTCTGGCCGATTCGGGCGTATATTGTGTAGCCGTTTCATCCTTGCCAAAACGGTATCGTTGCACAAACTGGATGCTAAAATTTCTAACTGGCCCGTACGTGACAGGCTGGCTATTGCCCATGAAATGCTCAAAGAATATCCGGGGGACAATGACAAGGAAACCCTCACATGGCTAGAGAGTTTGCTCAAACCTCTTATGGCCACGGACCCTGTAGAACTTGCTCCCTTTGTGGCTGAACTCGGTGAAATGGGGGAAACTCTGGCCTTCCCTGTCAAACAGGCCGTAATGGGTGGGTTACTTGGACGATGGATCAACACCCGCTTGTCCAATGGAACAAACGATACTGAACTGCACCAGATATGCCTGATCCTCAAGGCTATTGATGACGCTTCGTATGCCGAAGCCTTGGCCAAATCGGTGGAACTCAAGCACATCAAACCCAACGTGGAAGTTCTTCGCACCATCGCCACCATTGGAGAAGCCGGAAACAAGACCATCCTGACCATGCTTTTCAAGACCTTGTCAGACGCCTCAAACGGTCTGGCCGGAGCCTGTCTCGACACCATCATAGCGCAAGACTACCCAGGAGTCGGCAAGTTGCTCGCCTCGGTTCGCACTAAAATACCCGGTCTGAAAAAAGGAGCAATTTCACGCGCTCCACTTCTTGGCGACACAGGGTATGCCAATTACATTCAGGCCCTCCCCGAAGACCAACAAATAGACGCGCACTTGGAATCCCTCGGCGTATTGGAAGCCATTGCCCCGGATTTCATACGCAATGTCACCAAGCAATGTATGCCTCGTGGACAAAAGCTACGCGCCAAAAAGAATGGTAGCCAGCCAGTTGTAGCACCAAACCGCAAAAAGGAGACAGATGGGCCTCAGCAGGGGTTCTTTGCAAAGTTCTTCAAAAACAAACCAAAAACATTGGAATTCATACTTCCCAAATACCGGAACATCCGCGACATGACCCTTCCCAATTCGCATATTGAAGATGAAGATCTGGATGGACGCGAACTGACCGCACTGACCCTTGCCAATTCCATGTTTTCAAAGACCCGATTAACCCGCACCAGAATCGCAAACTCAACGCTAAACAACACTGTTTTTTTCCTGTGCCAATGTACGGCCACGACTTTTAACAACATCGACTTCACAGACTCTCAGTTCGCCAAAACAACTTTCAGCGGCTGCACGTTCACGAATTGCACTTTTTTTACCACAACCTTTGACGACTGCACTTTTTTGGAATGTCGATTCCGTGACTGCTCTTTTGGTAACGCTTCGTTCCAACAAATAAAAATGCGTATGACCGACTTTGGGACCGGCTCGCTAGCAGGAGCGACCATTCATGATTGCAGCATCCGCACGACCCGCTTCACAGCCATGGACCTGACTTTCAGCGAATTAGTGAGCAACGACGTACGAGGTGTAGAATTTATCAATTCGGTTCTGCACGCTGTCTATATACGGGACTGCACCCTCACCTCGATGGAAATGCCAAGAACCACGGTCACCCGCTCCATCATTAAAAATTCCGACGTGGCACACCCTCTATTTCTAGCTAACCGCATCCGCCAAATGACACTCTTTGCCAGAGAAGTAGAAAAAGGAGTCATCCCCAAAACACAGGAAACCGATCCGTTCTTGGCCCAAAAAACGCTGACCATATGGTCTCAGGAACTGAGCTTCATGCGCCGCGAACGACGCATGCTCGACAATAACCGCACACGAATTTCACGAGCTGTCACGACCATGGGGCGCACTCAACAGGAATTCGTCCGCATACTCCCCCTACTTTTGGATACGGACAATTTCGAACGAAAATTCAATTTCAGCGAGACTCCAATATGTCGAATCTGGGGATATTATCCCAGTCTGAGCACTCTTGAAATTGGACGACAACATCTGAACAGACTCCAGCTTCGCCCTACAACACCGGATGTTCGCATTCTCGCCCTCTACGCCATGGGTAGCACAGGCACTGTTGCACAAACGGCTCAATCCGACTTTGACTGCTGGGTATGTTATGACGGCGACCTCACCATCGCCATGGAAAATGGTCTCAAACGGAAGCTGGAAGCCATCGCTTTGTGGGCAGAAAGCGAATTCAATCTGGAAACACATTTCTATCCAATGCGCATGGACGATGTACGGGACAATCGTTTCCTCTCGGGCGACGAAGAAAGTTCCGGTTCAGCACAGGTCCTTCTTCTCAAAGAAGAATTTTATCGGACTGCACTCAAAATTGCAGGCAAAAGTCTCGCGTGGTGGATCACTCCGGCTGGAGCCAATCGAAAAACATATGCCGCATGTATCCGTGCGTCCCGACGCTATCCGGTCTGCGGAAAACCACGACTGGAAGACTTCGGGTATCTCGCACCAGTTCCGCCTGATGAATATTTCGGAGGCTCCCTCTGGCAAATGGTCAAAGCGGTGCACGCTCCCTTCAAATCCGTGTTGAAGCTGGGGCTGCTTGAGACATATGCCGCACCCGGCATTTCATCGCTCCCACTATGCGAACGGATCAAACGAGGTCTGGTCGGCAACAGGCGGGGCAAGCTGGACACCGACCCATATACAGCCTTGTTCACCACCCTGCACAACTATTACATCAAACGTAATGAAACCAACGCCGCAGCCCTGCTCAAGGAATCATTCCGGCTTAAAGCGAACCTAACAGATGTACCGTTCTTCATGAACCTACCCACCCGGCCAGAAGATGAAAGCCTTATCTCGGTACTCTTCGGTGTCGGCTATGTGGAACCGGACCGTATTGCCAGGGTCAACCGGTCATGGTCATTCAGCAAATCTCTCAAAATGGGTTCACGAGTCCGCCAATACATGGTGGACACCTACCAACGGATTCAGTCAGGACTTTCGACAGAAGGAGCGACCAAGGCACACATCAATTCAGAAGATCTGACTCGCATGGGCCGCCGAATCAGTGCCAATTTTTCACGAAAAACGCATAAAATTATGCGAGTTCCGTTCATGGATACCACTGAAACCGGATTCCCCATTCTGCATTTTTCCGCAGTCAAACATTCACACAAACCGCCCGTATGGGTTGTTCGTGGCGGCTCTGCGGTAGAAGCCAAGCAATCCGCAGAAGCTTTGCAACCATTACACCGAAATGTAGACCCCGTTCGCATGCTCGCATGGTTGCTTGCCAACCGCATCTATCATCCCAAAAGTCTACTCCAAGCCGACAGGTCAATTGCACCAATCGCCGTGGCCGACCTACAAAAACTCATGCCCGCCCTACACAATTTCTTCCCATTTGACGCGACATTTGAACGCGATATCAACGAGGGCCTCAACTCGGAACAGGTTACACGAGCTTTCTTCATTCTCAACCTGACCAGTCCGCACGATACAAGACGAGTTGATCAGGCAGCCGTCATATACGCCACCAACTGGGGTGAAATGTATTGTCGCACTTTCCTTCGTCCCGGCCAGATGTTCGAATCCAACCCATCACTATTTTTGGCCCAAAAACTTGATCAACCGATCACAGAAACACCCAAAATGTCCCTGTTCCTTCCCAAGGGAGCACAATGCAAACGGATATCTTTAACATAATCCATTCTTCTGGCTGAACACAGTCACCGTATCTCCCCATCATAGCTGAGCAATCCTCCTTATTAGGACTTTTTATCGACAATTCACAATATATTGTCTATTCAAATGCGCGCGTTGATGAACAATGTTTCGCCAACACGCATTATACCCGATTGTTTTTCTGTTTAACTGCTTTTCAAGGAAAGGATTTTCAATGAAGAAACTGCTGACTCTCACTTTAGCCTGCCTTTCGGTCGTCGCTTTCCTCGCCGACCCGGCAATGGCGGCTGATTCGTCCAAAGGCGCAGGCAACGCCGAAATTTTCGGTCTACTCACGCTGATCCCACCCGTAGTTGCCATCGTTCTCGCATTCATCACCAAAAACGTCGTACTCTCACTGTTCCTCGGCGTTTTCTCTGGCTGCTTCATGCTCGATCTCAGGGGTTGGGACATATACCACGCTCTGATTGATGCATTCCTGCGCTTCTCCGGCGAAATCCTCGGTTCTTTGGCCGATAGCTGGAACGCTGGTATCGTACTTCAGTGTCTGGCCATTGGCGGCCTCATCGCTCTGGTGTCCAAAATGGGTGGAGCAAAAGCCATTGCCGACGCACTGGTCAAACGGGCAAGAACCCCTCGCAGTTCCCAGTTCGTCACCTGGCTCATGGGCCTGTTCATCTTCTTTGATGATTATGCCAACTCCCTGACAGTCGGCCCAATCATGCGCCCGGTTACTGACCGCATGAAAGTTTCCCGCGAAAAACTGGCCTTCATCATCGACGCCACCGCCGCCCCCATTGCAGGTATCGCATTGATCTCCACTTGGGTTGCCTACGAAGTCGGCTTGATCCGCGACGGTTACCAGATGATTCCGATCGACGCCAATGCATACGGCGTTTTCGTCGAGACTATCCCTTTCCGTTTTTACAACATATTCATCTTGGTGTTCATCATCTTCACCATCTGGTTTATGCGTGAATTCGGCCCCATGCACAAAGCGGAAGTCCGCGCCCGCACAGAAGGCAAAGTCATCGCTGACGACGCCACTCCCATGGCTGCTGAAGAATCTTCAAGTCTCGAACCTGTACCCGGTGTGAAGCTTTCCATTTGGAATGCCATCATTCCCATCGGCACCCTGATCGTGACCGCCTTCCTCGGTTTTTACTTCAACGGATATGGCGCCATCGATGATCCAGCTCTTCTGAAATCCATCCAAACTTCTCCGCTGAGCTTCGCCTCCATGCGAGATTGCTTCGGTGCATCCGATGCCTCGGTCGTTTTATTCCAAGCCGCGCTCATCGCCAGCATGGTTGCTATCGGCATGGCTGTCGTGAAAAAGATTCTGCCCGTCAAAGAAGCCATCGAGACATGGGTCACCGGCGTCAAATCCATGAACATCACCGCCGTCATCCTGCTTCTCGCCTGGTCCCTGTCCGGCGTCATCAAGGAACTGGGCACCGCAACCTACCTAGTCAACGTGCTTTCTGATACGCTTCCGGCCTTCCTGTTGCCGTCCATCATCTTCATCCTCGGTTCCATCATATCGTTCGCGACCGGAACCTCTTACGGCACCATGGGTATCCTCATGCCGCTAGCCATTCCCTTGGCCTATGCGCTTCAGGCAGACCCGAACTACGTCATCCTGAACATTGGTTCAGTCTTGACCGGTGCCATCTTCGGTGACCACTGCTCCCCCATCTCAGACACCACTATCCTGTCCTCCATGGGTTCCGCATGTGACCACATCGACCACGTTAAGACGCAGCTCGCTTACGCCTGCACCGTGGCCCTCATCGCTATTGTCGCCGGATACATTCCGGCAGGACTCGGCATGCCAGTCTACATTACCCTGCCTGTCGGCATCGCCATCACTGGCCTCGCCGTCCGTTTCCTGGGCAAAAAAGTCCCGGCATAGCCTCTATCCACAGCACCAAAAAACAACCGCCCGACCAGTCACACTGGTCGGGCGGTTTTCTTTTAGTCACTCAAAAAGAATAAATCAGAAAGAATAACGGTAGTACTTCACATCCACACACATAACCGGAACTCTTTCCGGTAACTGCGCCTTGGTGATTTCCACAAACTCATTCTTCTCATAAAAACGATGGGCAGCGTGATAAACATCCACTGTGCCAAGATAAATTTCCCGGACACCCTTGTCTCTCGACCAATCGATCAAGATCTGCATTAAAGCGGCAGCAACACCATATTTCTTACCGCGATACTCCTTTTTGACAAACATCTTGCGCAAGGCGCACACGCCGTCGCCAGTGTCAAGGAGTGCAATGGTTCCTACCAATTCGTCGCCTTCGAACGCAAGCCAAAAGTTGCCCACTCCCTGCTGATAAAAATCAGAAATAGTTCGTAAGTCTGGCTGTTGATCAGCAGATGTCTGCACACCAAATTCATTAATCTGAATCGTCGTAATAAGGTCGACGATGGAATCTGTGTCGTGATCGCAAAAAGGTATTATTTGCATAGGATTAAATCATTCGCGTTGCGACCCAATCCAACACCATGGCCGGATTAACCGGCACCTGCGTATTCAAAGCTTCCTGAGCCTTGTCGAGCACTAGGCCGATACGCCGAAGGAACGTAAGGTCGTGAGAATTAGCAAGGGTTGATGAAAGCGGTGTCCCGCACGAACCAGACATGGCCTCACGAAGTTCTCGTTGCATACCAAGCACTATCTGCATGGCAAGATGCTTATCCACAGCTCCCTTGGTTGATGTCCGGGCAAACCAGCCGCGTCCTGTCTGCCAGAATGCAACCAACGCCTGCAACCATTCGGCAATCTCAGGCGTGTTTTGTCGTACATCGGGCCAAGCCAAAGTGACAACCCAGGATCGAGAGACCAATGTCTCCAACAACCGCTCACGTTGTGGAGCTGCAAGGACAAAGACGTTGCCGGGGCGAGGTTCTTCAAGGGATTTAAGCAATGCGTTGGCCGCCTCGGTCATGAACATCTGGGCCTCGGCAAAGATGGTCACACGGTAGCCGTCACCATTGGGCGGTTGCCCCCAGGTGGAACGCAATTGACGCACAGGATCAACTTTGATCAGTCCTTCCCGGCCATCAAAAAAAAGAAGGTCATTAAAGGCAAGATCCCCGATTTGCTTACAGGCCGGACAGTGTCCGCACGGAACAGAACCAGACGCACAGTTGAGTCGCATGGCCCAATACAAGGCGAGGGCGACGCGGGAATCCGCGTCGCCACCTTCAATAACGATTGATTGGGGAGGATCATGCGCAATGGCATTGAGGCGTTTCACCGCATGCTCGTGCCCTGCGAGGGCAGCCAGCGGATCACCGTTCAACATCATTGCCATCCTCCTGAACTAAAAGGTCTGAACCCGATCAGGACCAACAGAAACGATACCGACTTTCACACCGGAAATTTCCTCGATCCGTTTCAAATATGCCACAGCGCTGGCCGGAAGATCATCCCAACTCCGTGCGCCAGTAATGTCCTCGTCCCATCCAGGCATGGTCTCGTAGACCGGCGTGACATAGGCCATACCGTTCTGTTCCTGCGGCGGGTAGGCAATCTGCTCACCCTTATAATCGTAGGCAATACAGAGCTTGATCTCTTTCAGACCGGACAACACGTCGAGCTTGGTAATAGCCAACTCGGTGGGACCATTGAGCCGTGCGGATTCCTTGAGCACAACCAAATCAAGCCAGCCACAACGACGTTTACGACCTGTGGTTGCACCAAATTCATGACCCTGGGTCTGCAAATATGTACCGTCGGCATCAAACAGTTCCGTGGGGAACGGACCGGAACCAACACGAGTGGTATAGGCCTTAACGATAGCAATGATACGTTCCAGATCACGCGGCGAACAACCGGAACCGGATGCAGCATTGGCGGTCACTGTATTGGAAGAAGTCACGAACGGATAAGTGCCATGATCAATATCCAGATGAGTACCCTGAGCGCCTTCAAACAGGACATTACCCTGTGCTTCCTGAATAGCGGAAGAAACATCCCCCAGATACGGGATCAGTCGTTCGGCCACGGGCAGGACTTGATTGAAAACAGCCTCGGCATCCATGGGCTCTGCACCATACATATGCTTGAAAAGAATATTTTTTTCCTCAAGGGCCTTCACAATCTTGGCCTTGAGCAGTTCTGGATCAGCGAAATCTCCGGCACGCACACCGCAGCGATTCATTTTGTCCTCATAACAAGGACCGATACCGCGACCAGTCGTACCAATTTTACCATCATCAGACTTGGCAGCTTCGCGGGCTGCGTCCATCTGGCAGTGATATGGCAGAATGACATGGGTCTTTTTGCTGATCATCATGCGAGAGGCTGAAACATCCAGTCCCTTGGCATCAAGTTTATCCAGCTCTTCGCAAAAAACAAACGGATCCAACACCACACCATTACCGATGAGACATTTTTTACCGGGATGCAATACGCCGGAAGGGATCAAGTGCAAAATACACTGTTCTCCATCCACCACCAGGGTGTGACCGGCATTGTTACCGCCTTGAAAACGAACGATGGCATCTGACTTCTCGGCGAGCATGTCGACGATCTTGCCTTTACCCTCGTCCCCCCACTGGGAACCGAAAACCACTATATTGGACATGAATTGCTCCTTGAATAGCCGGATTCTCGAACCGGCGTAAATTGCGCGCACAAACGGTTATCTTCCGTAAGTATAAATACGTGCGTCTGTCAACTGACAGAAATAGCAATTACTTGGTATTTTTGGGGGTCAATGTCAGTAACTTGCCCCTTCTATCTTTCTTCTGTTCATCAGCAACAAGCTCTGGTCCCGTACTATTTGCACCGGATTCAGAGTCTGCGACACGCTTTTCCGGAGAAGTCAATGCAGCAAAATCTATTTCGTGAGGAGCAGCATCCGGCATACGGGACTGCGCCCAATTATAATTGAAAAGTTGATTTTTCAGGCGAGTAGACTGGATAAGATTGAAGACCACCACGGACTCCTCCCATCGCTTGGTGGGTTCGAAATGGCGGACCTTTTCCGCATATTTCTCCCACAGGCTCATAAGTGAAGCCTCGTCAAAAGCATTGATTTGACGCGCCAGCTTCAAGAGCGCTTTTTCCATGTAACTTTCAGACATCGATTATCCTTGATTTATACACACAGCAATAGCCGGGACATTCTCCATACCAAACATCCCGCCACCACGCCAAGGCAAAATCTCGCCAGTTTTCATAAAAAACAAGACCACCCATACGTTTCGTACGAGCGGTCTTGAACAACCAAGCCTCAACAGTCAGTTGCGGACCGTCAAAAGACGGTCCGCAAGGAGAGGTCTGACTCACAATATATTAAAACTTTTCAAAGCCATCATCATCGTCATCCATATTCATGCTCACTCCACCTCCTTGAGATGGTGCGGCTTGCGCGAGCGGCTTGGGTTGCACCGCCTGAATCCGGGGAGCTGGCTTCTGTGCAACTGATACGGAATTATTTTGGAAGGGTTCATAGCCGCCAAGCTTGAAGAACTGCATCGAATTTTGCAACTGCACCGCCTGAGCAGACAATTCTTCCGCAGTGGAAGCAAGCTCTTCTGAAGCAGCAGCATTTTGCTGAATGACCTTATCCATTTCATGGATTGCAGAGGTCACCTGAGTGCCTCCTTCATTCTGTTCATTGGTGGCGGCAGATATTTCCTGCACCAACTCTGCGGTCTTCTGAATATCCGGAACGATCTTCGACAGCAATTCACCGGCTTCTTCGGCCACCTGCACACTGGAAGATGACAACTCGCTGATCTCGGAAGCAGACGTTCCGCTCCGTTCGGCCAGCTTGCGGACTTCCGCAGCGACAACAGCAAACCCCTTGCCATGTTCACCCGCACGGGCGGCCTCGATGGCAGCATTAAGAGCCAACAGATTGGTCTGTCGAGCTATATCCTCAATGATGGATATCTTTTCCGCGATCTGCTTCATAGCATCCACGGTCTTGGCCACAGCCTGTCCGCCTTGTTCGGTATCGGACGCAGCCTGATTGGTCATGGAATTGGTAGTCTGGGCGTTGTCAGCATTTTGACCGATGGAAGATGTCATCTCTTCCATAGAAGCAGAGACTTCTTCAATGGAAGAGGCCTGCTCAGTCGCACCTTGTGATAACTGAACCGAAGACGAAGCCAATTCCTGACTACCTGCTGTGACCTGCTCAGTCGCGGATCGGACATCAGTGACCACACGACGCAATTCACGCAACATATTCGCCATGGCTGAAGCCAACTGCCCGACTTCATCCTTACTACGGGCAGTGATATCAGCACTCAAATCTCCATGCGCCATACGATTTGAAGCCTCGACAGCTTCATTCAACGGGACCGTCATGCTCCGAATGACAAACATAACAACAAGAATAAGAATACCCATGGCGATAACCGTTGGAATAAGGATCTGCCAACGCAAGGACGCAACCTGAGCTTCTACGTCGTCAACATAGATTCCGCTCCCTACAATCCAACCCCAAGGCTTGAACAATTTAACATAAGAAACCTTGGGTACAGGCTTAGTAGCTCCTTTCTTGGGCCAAGAATAATGCACAAAACCTTCGCCGTCCTTACGACTGACTTCAACAAATTCCCGAAAAAGATAAATACCGTCCTGATCTTTGACATCACCCACATTCTTACCGACAAGCGATGCATTGGATCCATGAGCCACGACAACGGGCTTCATATCGTTAATCCAAAAATATTCATTTCCATGATATCTTGATTTTGTAATCTCTGCGATAGCGGCTTTCTGAGCCTCTTCCTTGGTCAATGCACCGGAAGCAGCCTGATCAGCCCAATATTCGACGGAACTATACGCCACATCAACAACACTTTTTGTTGCGATCTGCTTCTCTGCCATGAGAGAATCACCGACAACAGGAAGAAAATATCCAACCAGACCAAGGACAACCAAAGCAATAGCCCCCAAGAAAATGCTGAGAATCTTGCTTCGCATGCTCCAGTCGCGGAATCGCAGTATAGTCATATCCCCCTCCAAGGTTGGAATTTCGCTGATAAATCAATGGGTAAAGATCATACACCCTGCTACTTATCAATTTTCTCTAACTGGACAATACACTGTTTCAAACGCTATAAGTAGGAATATAATACATTGGGGGGTTATATATTTCCACCTGGCCCATATGGGGATTATTGCCCGTCGGAACAAGCTGTGATATGACCGCCACCTCACATGAGCACAACAGGGAGTTGATGAAATGAGCGATTTGAAAAAAATGTACCATACCTTGCAGCAAGACCCATTTCCAGCTGACATGAAACTGACTCTGGGTGACCAGGAATTGGTTTTCAAAAAACGCACTTGGGAAATTGAAGGCGAAACCAAAGGGTTGCGGTACGGCGAGAACCCGGATCAACCGGCAGCATTGTACGAATTGACCAAAGGTCAACTTGAAGTAGGCGGCGTAAAATTCATCGGCCAAGGGCAGGGACTGGTGTCCGCATTGACCGAAGAACACATGCTTCAGGCAGGCAAACACCCCGGCAAAACAAATTTGACCGACGTGGACAACGCCCTAAATATTTTGCAGTACCTGTCCGCCAAACCAGCCGCGCTCATTCTCAAACACAACAATCCCTGTGGCGCAGCATGGACCAACGAAGGCGTATCCGTTGCCTTGAAACGGGCCTTTGAAGCGGACCGCATAGCAGCCTTCGGTGGAGCTGTAATCGTCAACCGCAAGCTTGACCTTGCCACTGCCGAACTTATCAACTCCGTCTATTTTGAAGTAGTGGCTGCCCCTGAATTCGACGATGATGCCTTGGTTGAACTCAAAAAGAAAAAAAATCTTCGCATCTTGCAAATCCCCGGCATCACCAAATTGGAAAGTCTGGTCCAAAGTCCATTTCTGGACATCAAATCCCTGTCGGACGGCGGCATGGTTGTTCAATTCTCCTTCCGTAACGCCATTCTCAAAACGGAAGATTTCATTCCGGCCACTGCGGAAAAAAACGGCAATCAGTTCGTAGCTCGTGCTCCGAGCAAACAGGAAGCGGATGATCTGCTTTTTGCCTGGGCTGTTGAAGCCGGTGTGACATCCAACTCAGTCCTGTTTGTACGCGACGGTGTGACCACAGCCATCGGAACCGGTGAGCAAGACCGCGTCGGCTGTGTCCTTCTGGCTGTAACCAAGGCGTACATCAAGTACTCCGACCTGTTGTCATCCAAAGAACTCGGCATGTCGCTGTTCGAATTGAAACTGGCGGCCATCAAAGACCCAGAGATGAAAGCAAAACTTGATGATATCGAGAAACGCACCGAAGAAGCCCGTGGCGGACTGCCCGGCTCTGTAGTGGTGTCAGACGGATTCTTCCCCTTCCGTGACGGCGTGGACCTGTGCATGAATCAAGGCGTAACAGCCATTGCCCAGCCCGGAGGCTCCATCCGTGACAACGAAGTGATTACTGCCGTCAACGAAGCCAGCCCGCAGGTGGCCATGGTCTTCACAGGACAGCGTTCCTTCAAACACTAATTAGCACTCTGTATTGAATAGACAAGGCTTCGTCGGACAAGGAGTTCGACGAAGCTTTTTTCACGACAAGGAGTCGACCTATTGTCGTCCTCGATTACGATACAGAACTTTCATGACAAGGATGGAGGATGTCAAAATCAGGCTGACTCCATTGGTAAGAACCAGTGCCACTGACTGCATGCTAATACCATAATAAAGCCACAGCAAAATGCCAAAACAAAGTAGCAGATACATGCGCAGTGAAATATCATCCACGGACTTGGTTCGCCATGTTCGAACGACCTGCGGTAAAAATGAAAACGTGGTACAAAAACCAGCGATCAGGCCTATTATTTCTATGGGTGTTATATTCATGCACCATCATTACTCGCACACTCTTACACTGACAACCATTTCATGATATCCAAGCCGTTACATTGACGAAAAAACTCATCAGATAGATATATGGTAAAAAAAACGACCTTCAGCCCAACAGTTCGCCCCGGTACAGTGGTAGAATTCATGCACGGAGACCAGCCACAATTAGCTTGGGTGCTGGAAGAAGCATCCAGCAAACTCCGCCTGCTCACCATCAACAAACGGGAAATGAAACTCCCGGCAGCACGCCTTTTGCCATGGTATGGACCAACCCTGTCTGCGGAACTCTCCCGACAGGATATCCAGAATACACTCAATGAACACCAGGCAGCCCGCGGAGAAATCCTGGCAGGCCTCGATGTTATGGAACTCTGGGACCTTGCTCAGGGAGAAATGGAATCCGCCCCACTGTCATGGTTTGCCGATCTGCTCTGGGAAGACGCAACTCCCGATCAATTGGCTGCATTGGGTTGTGCCATGCTTCAAGCCAAAACGCATTTCAAGTTCCGGCCCCCGAATTTCGAAATATGGTCTGCGGAAAAGGTTGCATTGAAAATGCAACAAAAAGCCGAGGAAAAGGCTCGCGAAGCCGTCACTTCCGCCGGTCAAACTCTCCTTCAGACGCTCTGGGCGGCATATAGTCAGGGCCGCACGCCCAAGCTCCCGGCCATGAACCCGGAACTCTCTGCCAGCCTCGAACAAATACTCAAGCACAAGGTCGGCGACTCTCTCGACGAAACCGAACGCAAAGTATGGACTGCCATAAGCAAGGGATTGCCCGACCAACAGCACCTTGCTCTTCTCCTTGCTCAAACATGGGGAGTCTTACCACGCCACCACAACTATCATCTTGACGAAGCCGATTTTGCATGGGGCGACAGCTGGTCTGAATCATACACCAATGAAATCAATGAAATAGAAAAACGCTTTTCCAATCAGGCCGCAACTGCTGAAATTGACGATTTCATTTCCATAGATGGCATAACCACCCGCGACATCGACGATGCATTCCGTATAGAAAAAACCGACACAGGATACACCCTGTCCATCGCTTTGGCCCGTCCTGATGAGCACTGGGAATTCGGTTCCCCGCTGGACAAGGCAGTGTTATACCGTGCGACCAGTCTGTACCTGCCCGAAGGCACCAGTCACATGATGCCCGAACAATTCGGCACAGGCCTCTACAGCCTGATTCAAGGCGAAACACGCCCTGCCATGATTACAGATTTTTCCCTGAACAACGAAGGAAAACTACTCTCAGTCACGCCGCGTACCGCCTGGATCACGGTAAAAGCCAACATTACCTATGAGAGTGCTGACACAGCCATTGCAAACGGCACTGATGAATCACTTGTTCTTGCGCACCAATTGGCAGAAAAACTTATTGAACGTCGTATAGCCTCCGGCGCATGTGTCATCCGCAAACCGGAACCTATAGTCACTGTATCGGGTGAAGGCGCACAATCTTCTGTCGAAATAACCCTCAAAGAACCAAGCCCGCGTTCAGAATTGGTTATCAGTGAATTCATGGTTCTGGCTAACTCCGGCCTTGCCCTGTGGGCCAAAGAGAATAACGTACCGCTTCTGCATCGCACGCAGGACATCGCCCTGCCGCAAGAATCCGCAGGCATCTTTACCGAACCAGCCGCTATCCTGCGCGCCGTAAAATTACTTTTGCCTCCAACGCTGGAAACCAATCCCAAACGCCATGCGGCCCTTGGCGTCCCGGCATATGCCCCCATAACCTCACCCCTGCGCCGCTATACGGACTTTATCAACATATCTCAGGTGTGTACCTATCTAACAAATGGTACCCCTCGACTGGATAAGGAAGCGTTGAAGCATCTCATCATTCACTTAAGAATGCGCATCCAAGCGGTGAGTGCTGTTCAGCGATTCCGGCCCCGGTACTGGAAACTCGTATACCTCGCCAAACAACGAAAACAGTTCCAATCCGCCGTACTCGTGGAAGAAGCCGGCCCTATGGCGACACTGGCCATGCCCCATTTGCAGGTCAACGTACGTGCCCCGAAAAAGATGCTCGGAGACAAACTCTATCCGGGCCAACAATTCCAAATCAATTTCTCACGCATCGACCCATTGACCAACGAAATCAGACTGGGCGAAGCACTTGAGGAATAGACACTCTTTTCATCTGTCGGCAAAATAGATACAGTCACCGCATACAGTGAAATTTCAGGAGAACTTTTTATGGCTTTAATCATAGGCTCTTTAATCGCATATATCCTCGGTTCCATTCCCTTCGGACTGGTCATTGGAAAAACTTTATGCAACATCGACCCGCGTGAAGATGGCAGCAAAAACACCGGCGCGACCAACGTGGCCCGTTTGTGCGGCACGAAATACGGAATCATAACTCTGATTCTGGATGTTCTCAAAGGAATGCTCCCGGTGTTGTTCGCCGCCACCTGGATTGAATCACATCTGGCCCTAAGCATCGTGGCACTGGCCGCCATTCTCGGTCATGTTTATTCTTGCTTCATGAATTTCAAAGGCGGCAAAGCTGTTGCCACAACTGTGGGTGCTTTTTTCGCACTGGCCCCATGGGCAACGGTCTTTTCTGCAGCCATGTGCCTCGCCATGGTAGCACTGACCGGCCACGTTTCCATGGGTTCCCTGACTTTTGCCCTGGCCCTACCTGTATTCATGATTCTGACTGGCAACTTTGGCTACGTTCCCGTTGCCCTAATTGTCATGGTCATCTTGTTCTGGAGACACAAAGAAAATATCCGCAGACTGGCACACGGTGAAGAAAACCCTTGGATTAAGCCTAAGGAATAAACATGTTCTCCGACTCCCCCAAGCGGTACGCCATTTATTCCATCGGGGCGTCAATCTTGACCTTGGCTCTCAAATTCGGAGCCTGGGCCATGACGGATTCCGTGGGGCTGCTTTCGGATGCAACAGAATCTCTCGTTAATCTTACTGCGGGCGTCCTCGCGCTCACGGCCATCACCATCGCTATGCGTCCGGCGGATGACGAACACGCTTACGGACATGGCAAAGCCGAATATTTTTCCAGCGGTATCGAAGGTATTCTCATCATCATAGCCGCATTTGCCATCGGTTATGCTGCCATCAGCCGTTTCCTTTCCCCACAACCATTGACGAATCTAGGCCCCGGCCTGATTCTCGCTCTGCTCTCATCCGTGGTCAATTATGTGGTTGCCAAAGTCATGCTCAAAGCAGCTCACCGTTTCGATTCCATCACTCTGGAAGCGGACGCACGGCATTTGTTGACTGATGTCTGGACATCAATTGGCTTGGTGGCAGGACTGGCTATCATTATAGTCATGCCGGAATGGAAACTTCTCGACCCGATCATAGCGACTCTTATGGCGATTAACATCGTTTTCACAGGTGTCAGCCTACTCAAACGGTCTGTCGGCGGCCTTATGGACGATGCTCTGCCCAAAAAAGAACTACAGATCATAGCAAATGCCATCCGCAGTTACACAAACAGCGATGCAAGCTTTCACGGATTACGCACCCGCAAGTCAGGCTCAAGGCGCTTCATCGACTTCCACCTGCTTGTACCGGGTGATATGTCGGTCAAAGCGTCCCACGACCTTTGCGGTCTCATTGAAGAATTGATCCAATCGCAGCTATCTCGCGCCGAAGTCACCATTCATGTGGAACCTCTGGAATGCGAGTCATCCTACGATGGTTGGAAAATAGGCGGCACGTGCGCCAAAAAAGTAAAGCCCCTCGAGGACTAGAAACCCTTTTTTTCCCAAGGGATACCACGTAAGACAGCGTCCACGACAGGTTCCAAACTCGCTCGCTTCACAGCGACGGCTGGTATCCCATCCGGGTAGACATTGTGCATGGCTTCATGTCCTTCTGCATCCAGCTTATCCCATTTATTAAGTACAAGAATAGACGGAATATCATCCAATTCCATGTCTCGCAAAATGGAACGCACTGCCTCGACCTGCTCTTCCACTTCGGGATGGGATGCATCACACACCAACACCAGCAGATCAGCTGATTCCAACTCTTCCAATGTGGCCCGAAAAGCCTCTTTCAAATCTGGCGGCAATCGACGAATAAATCCAACAGTATCCGTCAGCACGACCTCGCGCTCCTGCGGGAACCGAATTCGACGACTGGTAGGATCGAGTGTGGCGAAAAGCTTATCCTCAGCAATAACCTTGGATTGAGTCAGGGTATTGAGCAATGTAGATTTGCCTGCGTTGGTATAGCCAACCAGCGACACAATGGGCAACCCTGCCTTGGCACGGCGTTCACGAGTCTGGGTACGCCGTTTACGAACGTCTTTCAGTTCTTTTTTCAAACGGGTCAACCGGTCATTGGCACGACGACGGTCGATTTCCAACTTTGTTTCACCGGGACCACGACCGCCGATACCACCCATGAGTCGAGACATGGCCCGATTCTTTCCGACCAATCGCGGCAAGGTATACTTGAGCTGCGCCATTTCCACCTGTAACTTACCGGACCGGCTGGTGGCATGTTGGGCAAAAATATCGAGAATAAGCTGTGTACGATCAAGAATTTTTCGTTCAGTCACCTTGGCAAGGTTACGTATTTGGGTGGGTGACAACTCCTGATCAAAGATAATGACCGAGGCATTAGCCTGAAGTGCATGGACCTCCAATTCAGTCAATTTACCCTTTCCCATAATAAATTTGGGATTATGCTTGCGCACTCGCTGAATCATGGTTCCGGCAGCGACAAGCCCTGCGGTATCAGCCAGCTCAGCAAGTTCTTCCAAAGAAAGTTCCTGCACAGGACGAGGAGTCTTGTCTACACTGACAAGCAGCACCCGATTCTCATCGGATTCTGTCCCTTGTCCAGCCAACTGTCGGCTAAACTCATCTTCCAGAGCCTCAACAATGCTCCCCAAATCAAGATCGAATCGATCCCAACGCCGAGGCTCAAAAATCTCGTAACTCTTTTCCTCAGGATTGGGAGGTAATAAATGCGCGGCCTGAACGACTTCAGGAAAACCATCACTGACATTCAGAGCAACCACAGAATCGAGTCGTAAGAACACCATATCCATCAGGTCTTCCTGCGACAAAGATTCATTTGAAAGATGTGTATGGAGCAGGCGTAAACCACGGAGTCGTCCTGTGGACAATCGTCTACGCGGTAATTCCGGAATGTAAATGGAACGATTGTCACCCACCAACACCATGCCGACCTTGCCTTGACGGTCAATGAGCAGTCCCAATTGACGGCCAATGTCTGCACTCAATTCCGCCAACTCGCGGGCCTGTTCATTCGTATAGCAATCGTCAGTGGGAAATTGACGTTGATACAACCGGGAAAGACGTTTTATCTGATTGGGTTTCAACCCTTGCAGGTTGCCCTCGGGTTTCTTTGCGATACCCCTACTCCTTTATGGTAGATGCCTTCAGCGTCCCAGCCGGGGCCGCTTTCCAGCGGGGACCAAAGGGCGAACCCCTTTGGAATCCTGTAACCGATCTGAACACAAGAATCGACCCAAACCGCTATGCTCTGTTGGGCCGATTCTTGTGTTCAGATCGGAGTTTATAATATTATCAATGGAAACTCGACAAGTTTCGCTCTCGCCGAAAAACACGAAAAATCATAAAAATTACCGCAAATCAAATCCCGTTTTTCCCTAACCTCATTAGGCTTAGAAAAATGGGACAGATTTGTAGGCGGAAGGTCTCGCGGTTCCCACGGTCGTATCTTACCGAAAAGGACAGTCACAGACCTTCCAATGACGAAGAAAGCCCGCTAAAGCCGCCTCCGAAAATGAAGCTATGCTTCGTTCTCGCTAAGATATTTGGTAATCATGGCGTCGTATTCACTAACAAGTTTAAAAGTCAGAGCAGCCATTTCTTTACGGAATTTCAAAGAGATACCACCATTCTCCTCGATTTCCTTCTGAACAACCGGATAATACTTTGGATCAGGGACTACGCAAATTGAATGAAAATTCTTGGCAGTGGCACGCAACATGGTAGGACCACCGATATCAATCTGCTCGACAGCGGCCTTGAGATCCAATCCCTTGGCAACGGCATCAGCGAAGTTGTAAAGATTGACGCAAATAAGATCAAAAGGCTCAATACCGAAATCACGCAAAGTCTCCATATGCCCTTCGTCATCCTTGTCAGCTAGAATACCGCCATGGATATTCGGATGCAAAGTCTTGACACGACCACCGAGAATTTCCGGAAAATCGGTCACATCAGACACTGACGTGACAGGCAATCCTGCTTCTTGCAGCATTTTTTTGGTACCACCAGTAGATACCAACTCACAGTCTTTGTCAGTCAGGAATTTTCCGAACTCGGCAAGACCGGACTTATCGGTTACGGACAATATAGCTCGTTTGACGGGCAACAATTTCATCACAGACCTCTCTTCTTGTTTCGAGAGGCTCTGCCAGATTCACGCCATAAACGCAAGTAAATGAGTCCGTGATGAAACGATAAAAGGGCCACAGAGAGCCAAAAAACACACCTCACACAACGTCAAGACTGTCGTCTCCCGACAGGATAGGATGCTATATTTCTGAAAAAATATGGATGTATGACTATAAAACAATAAGACATGAGCGGAAGCGTACGAGTGCAAGGCGCAAAAAAAGAATGAGACCGACGCGTAGTCCACTACGCGAGGATTCAGGCTTTTTAAAACAACGCAACAGTCGTGCGCTTATGCACAGCCTTCCTCAGAGGCTGGCTCCCCGCTCCACCAACCATGTGACACGGTGGCGGAACGGGAAACCAACGGGGAGGGGAGACCGTAGTTAGGACTGGAACTGTTCGAGCATTTCCTTGGCGGCTTCGTGATTCGGGTCTGCTTCAAGAATAATCTCAAGCTGAGCCCGTGCCGCATCTTTCTGATCGAGGCAGACAAAGCTTCCCGCCAGGGAATACCGCACTTCGTGCTTGCCCGGGTCAATCTCAAGGTAAGCTTCGAGATGTGGAATTATCTCTTCCAAACGTTCCAACTCATGGCCGAGCCTGATCAAACTGAACAGGGCCACCATATTTTCGGGATTCAGGGTTATGGCTTCGGTAAACAGGGAGTATGCTTCCTCTGTTTCACCATTTTCCAGCCGAATAAGCCCTATCCCAGAAAGACTTTTGTCAGAAGGCTCAATAGTGTGAGCTTTCTCATACATGCGCATGGCGTCTTCCAGTTGACCGCGCTGAACAGCAACGGTTGCCAGGCCGAGATAAGGATCGGGATGAATGCCATTAGAGCTTACAGCTTTCTTGTAATACTCTTCAGCTTTGTCGAGCTCACCCATAAACAGGTAGCATTCACCGAGTTCTTTGTTGATTTCGTAATCCAGATGACCACTCATAATGTCCCCTCCATTTCTCCCTTACCCGGAGGCCGGGTTGAAAAGATCTCCACGGTCACAGTTGACCGCACTGAATCTAGCAATGGCTGTGCCAAAGTCATGTGTTTCCCGATAGAGTCACAACGACATATATCTCTAACATATTGATAAATATTATTTTATGGTAAAACCAGCAATTCAACCCCATAGACCGTAAACGGCTTCACTCCTCTGAAAAGGGAATATTCTGCCCCTGTATTCATTATAAAAATGACGCCGTGCCTTCTTCCAATCAGCTTCTAAAAACATCAAGGAAACCGGAATAAACTTAATATTCTTTTATTTCAAGATGTTATTTGTTTGGAACGGGAGTTGCTTAACCTCTTGCGGACCTGACGGAAAAACAAGCTTGTCAGGAAACCGAACATCGCAGCGAATGCAGGAGGATCAAGGCATGAGAGAGCTTTTCGGACGACACATTCAATTGACAGGCAAGGTCATGGACCTGCACCTGCAACGTCAAAATCTCGTCACTGGCAACATCGCCAACTTGAATACACCGGGGTACAAAGCCCGTTCCATTGAATTTGAGGACAAGCTGCAAAAAGCGCTCAATCAGGATGGAATAGGAAAAATGACCCGTACCTCCAAGGCTCACCTTCCTTCCACATTCAACCCTGACGGATTTTCAGGTGATGGCTTGAAAAGTTTCAAGGCCCGGGAAATATACGGTCAGGACTCGGTGGACCTGGATAAAGAAATGGCAACAAACGCCAAAAACACCATGATGTACAACGCTCTTGCCATGGTCATTAAAAAGAATTTTTCAGGCATGGGCAAAGTCATAATGGATGGAGCGAAGTAATATGGATTTCATGACAGCAATGGACATCAGCGCATCCGGCCTCAAGGCCCAGCGTGCCCAGCTGAATGTCATTTCAATGAACATGGCAAATATCAGGACCACCAAGACAGAAGACGGTGGCCCTTATCAGCGCAAGTCCGTGTCTTTCGAATCCACGCCCGTGTACTCACCCTTCGCTCAGGAAATGCACGACCAGCTGAACCGCGACCTAAAAGGTGTCAAGGTACTCGGCGTGACAGCGGACGAACGTCCTTTCAAACAGGTATTCGAGCCGCATCACCCAGATGCCAACGATCAGGGTTATGTCACCTACCCTGACATCAACGTTGTCGAAGAAATGACCAACATGATGCAGGCAATGCGCGGTTACGAAGCGAATGTGCAAACCATCCAAGGCGCCAAGCGCATGTTCCAGAAAGCCTTGCAAATAGGTATGGGCTAAACTCGAAGGGGTAAAAATCATGGTCGTTAAAAGTGTCGCAATCAATGCATATCAAAATGCTATGGGCAACCGTAGCAAGGCTATCACCAACAAAGTTGCAGACAGCCTGAAAAAACCTCAAGAACCGGTCCAGGGCTTCGACGATACGCTGAAGACTTCCTTGAACAAGGTCAATGAGCTGCAAACAGTGAAGAAAACGATGATCGAAGAATTCGCGACGGGTAAAGCCCAAAACGTGCATGAATTGATGATCTCCATGCAAAAAGCCAGCATGGCCATTCAAATGACCGGCGCTGTCCGAAGCAAAATAATGCAATCTTACAAAGAAATCATGCAGATGCCTTTCTAAGGCTCGCATCAACTTACGTAAAACGCGAAACGTTCAATCTGCGGGAGAGAGAAAATGCCTCCGTTCGTCGCCGAATATTGGTCAAAAGTTTATGGGTTCTGGACCGACCGTTCCATGTCCCAGCGTATTCTCATCAGTGGTCTGGCCGTGTCTGTGGTCATCGCCTTTGCGCTCATGATCTACTGGATGAACAAGCCCGACTATCGGGTTTTGATGACCAATCTTTATCCTGAAGATGCTTCCAGAATCGTGGGCATGTTGCAGGCTGCCAAGGAAGATTACGTCCTCGAGAACAACGGAAAGACCATTAAGGTCCCCGTGGATCGCGTATACGAACTCAGACTCAAGGTTGCTGGCGAAGGCAATCTGCATGGTCAGGGTATCGGCTTTGAAATTTTCGATGAAGTCCAGATCGGACAGACCGACTTCGTCCAGCATATCAATTACCAGCGAGCTCTCCAGGGCGAACTGGCCCGCACCATCACCGAATTCCCCATGGTGCAAAAAGCTCGGGTCCACCTTGTCATTCCGCAGAAATCCCTATTTATCGAAGACCAGGTTGCACCATCGGCATCAATCATCCTCCAGCTGAAAAGCGAAAGTAAACTCGGTTCTGAAGAGACTCAAGGCATTGTCAATCTCGTCTCCATGGCCGTGGAAGGGCTGGACCCCAAGTATATTACTGTTACTGACATGAAGGGTCGTCCGCTCTATACGCCGAGTGACGAATCCTCCGGTCTGTCCCTGTCCAGCGCTCAGATGCTGCACAAGGCTGACGTTGAAGCCCATATGCAACGCCGCATCATCGAACTGCTCGGCCCCGCTGTCGGGCCGGACAAGGTCATTGCCCGTGTCAACGCCGACCTCGACTTCAGCCAACGCACCGTGCGCAAGGAAGTCTACGACCCGGATGGCGCAGTTGTCCGCTCTGAAACACGTAGCGAAGAATCCACCGCTGGCGCAGCATCCCTGGCAGGAGGCGAACCCGATGCCAACTTCCGTGGCGATGGATTCACCGGCACGCGCACAACGCAGGATTCCACCCGTGAAACCCGGACAACCAACTTTGAAATTAACAAGCAGGAAGAAAATATTGTTACCCCCGTTGGGGAGTTGAAACGACTGACCGTTGCGGTTATCGTGGATGGCACATGGGAGACAAACGCGGAGACTGGTGAATCAATCTACACACCCCGATCTGCTGAAGAACTCGCACGCATCCAGACCCTGATCGCCAATGCCGTCGGATTCGATTCGGCTCGCGGCGACACAATCGAAGTCAGCAACATTTCCTTCGGTGAACCGGAACTGTATGACGGCGACTCCCTCACACGGACCATGCTGGAATACGCACAGCGGTTAGGCAAACCTTTCCTAAACGGGCTGTTGATCTTCCTCTTCCTTATTCTAGTCGTTCGACCAGTAATCATGGCCCTTATCCGGCCCCGTGTTGCCGAACAGGAAATCGAAGAGATGGCTGGCCTGCCCGGAGCCGAACGTCTGGCCCTCGAAGAAGAGGATGTGGACGAAGAAGCCATGGATACAACTCGACGCTTGGAAAATGCGAAGAATCACGCTATCCAGTTGTCCGACGACAATCTTGACCAGGCAGTGCATCTGCTCAAAACCTGGCTCACCCAGGAGGCATAGACCATGGCAGACTTCTCCGGACCCCAGAAAACGGCCATCGTGCTGCTCGCCCTTGGCGAAAAATTCACGGCGGAAGTGTTCAAAAAAATGGAGCGCAACGAGATTGCGGCCGTATCCAAGGCCATGCTCGACACCGACTCCGTACCCAAAGAAGAAGTGCTCGACGTACTTAAAGAGTACAACGAAGCGTTGGCCTACGGCGCAGAACTTCTGGTAGGTGGCCCGGAACAGGTCAAGCGTCTCCTGACCAAATCTCTGGACGCAGAAACCGCAAAGTACATTATGGATTCTCTGGACTTGGATACCGGCCCCACGCCTTTCCAGGAACTGGAAAACGTCAGCCCACGCATCCTGGCACAGATTCTGAGAAACGAGCATCCCCAGACACTGGCGCTCATTCTCGGTCACTTGCACCCGGATCAGGCTGCCGAACTCATCCAAAACCTCCCGGCAGGTGTTCGTGCCGAAGTGCTTATGCGCCTAGCAAAACTCGAAGCCGTTGCCGAGGAAATGCTTATGGAAGTGGACAAAGTTCTGCAAAGCCAGCTTATCGCCATGGGCGGCAAGGAAGGCAAAAAAGTCGGTGGCGTCAATTCCGTGGCAGAAATTCTCAATGCCGTGGATCGCAACACCGAAGAAGAGGTTCTCTCCGAGATTGAAGAGGAATCCACCCAGATGGCAGA
Organism: Pseudodesulfovibrio nedwellii; assembly: GCF_027923765.1. Taxonomy (NCBI): domain Bacteria; kingdom Pseudomonadati; phylum Thermodesulfobacteriota; class Desulfovibrionia; order Desulfovibrionales; family Desulfovibrionaceae; genus Pseudodesulfovibrio; species Pseudodesulfovibrio nedwellii. The sequence continues at coordinate 1,339,678 of NZ_AP026709.1, forward strand.
AGACATTCGCAACCTCATGTTCGTTTTCGAAGACGTCAAAGGTATCGACGACATCGCCATCCGCGAACTTCTCAAAGAAGTTTCCAACGAAGATCTCACCGTTGCACTCAAAGGTGCCTCCGAAGATCTCCGCGACAAGTTCTTCAAGAACCTGTCGGAACGTGCTTCTGCAATGATCAAAGAAGACTTGGAAATCATGCCGCCGAAGAAGTTGTCCGATGTCGAAGCCGCACAACAATCGATCGTCAAAACCGTCCGTCGTCTGGAAGACGAAGGCAAGATAGTTATCAGCCGAGGTGGAAGCGATGTCTTTATCTAATAACGCAAACACCAATGCCCCGAATCTGACGGGCAAGGTGGTCATTGGCATGGACTCTCCGGGTCCAGATCAAATGACCATCCAGGAACTCGAGGGCAAACGTCAACTCCTCTGGGATGACGCGACCAATAACGAGTACCTGGACCGCGTCAAAAGAAAGGCTATGGAAGCAGCCAAAGAAATCAAGATGTTGGCCGAACTGGAGGCAGAAGCCCTCAGAGCCACGGCCCGTCATGATGGATATGCCGAGGGCGTTGCCCAAGCACAGGAAGATATTAATAGTCATATTCAGGACATCTCGACACAAGGTGAAGCGTTGCTCGCAAAGATTGGTGCATACGGCACCACCATTTTTGAAGATCGCCGCGAGGACATACTCAATCTCATCAGGCTGGCCGTTGAAAAAACCCTCAAGGTGGAAATTGACGAAAAACGCATGGCCTCTCTTGAATCTCTCATGAGCGAAGCGCTTGATCGCATTGAATCCCAGCGGCAATTGACCATCAAATGTCACCCGGAAGACGTCACTGGTTTAGAAGAATATCTCCGTGCCATTCAAGACCGTAATCCGTCACTTCAATACTGGACTGTCAGAGGCGATGCCTCCATTGAGTCCGGTGGAGTAGTTATCGAAGGAGCCGGTGGCAAAGTAGACAATACCATCGATACACGATGGGAAAGCGTTGAACCAATTCTCGATCAATTGGCCGTGCAGATCACTGTCGACAACAACAAAGGGTAATCCATGACTCAGGAATCGAGACTCGGACTGCTCGAAGACCTCGATCCCTGCCAGACTTTCGGCAAGGTGACCAAGGTGGTCGGCCTTATTGCGGAAGGTCACGGCATCAAGGCCCCATTGGGGTCCGTCTGCTATCTTCTGCCGCCCAACAGCAAGCCTATCCCCGCAGAAGTAGTCGGTTTCCGTGATGGGGCATGCTTATTCATGCCCTACTCGGACATGCGCGGCATTGGCCCCGGCTCTCTCATCCAAAACGCTGCAACTCCACCCCACATCCCTGTTGGTAACGACATGCTTGGCCGTGCTGTGGATGCTTTCGGCGAACCAATGGACGGCAAAGGGACCTTCAATGCGGACACATTTGTCCCGTTGCACCGCGAGCCCCCAAACCCGTTGGAACGCCCCAGAATTAATGAACCACTCGACGTTGGCATCCGTTCGGTTAATTCCCTACTCACTCTTGGCAAAGGCCAGCGCGTAGGCATCATGGCCGGTTCTGGCGTCGGTAAATCCACTACGCTCGGCATGATGGCACGCTACACCAAGGCAGACATCAATGTCATCGCTCTGGTCGGCGAACGTGGCAGAGAAGTCGTGGAATTCATGGAACGAGACCTTGGTCCTGAGGGCATGGCCCGCAGCGTCCTCGTAGTCGCGACCTCTGACAAAAGCCCACTCATCCGAATGCGAGCAGCCTACGCGGCAACGGCAGTGGCAGAATATTTTCGTGATCAAGGCAAGGATGTCCTGCTCATGATGGACTCGGTAACGCGTTTTGCCATGGCTGGCCGTGAAGTAGGACTGGCCGCAGGCGAACCACCGACCCGTGGTGGATATACGCCAAGCGTGTTCGCTCAACTGCCCCAACTTCTGGAGCGTGCAGGGAAAAGCCCAAAAGGATCCATCACCGGCATTTATACCGTACTTGTTGACGGTGACGATTTTACTGAACCCATTGCAGACTCCACCCGTTCAATTTTGGATGGTCACATCGTCCTGACTCGCGAACTGGCCGACCGTGGTCATTATCCAGCCATCGACGTGCTCAAATCCATCAGTCGACTACGCAGCGACATCACCACCAAAGAGGCCCAAACAGATGGCCGCACACTGCTTCGGCATATGGCGACATTCAAGAAAGTGGAAGATATGGTCAATATCGGTGCGTATCAAAAAGGCGCCAACCCAGAAGTAGATAAAGCCATTTCCATGGTCGGTCCCATCAACAAATTCCTACAACAATTGGTGACAGACCAGGAAACTTTGGACGGATCATTCAAGACCATGCACGAACTGGTCAATGGGAACAGCAAACCACAATAAAAAGCTTAGAAAATTCCCAAGAATTTCTTCTTTTGTGGAGTCTTTGTAGAGGCGGGTGTGTCCTCGCAACAACTCTCATCCAAAGCGGACCCAACGCCCTTGATCGCATTGGTAACACCGCCAAACACACTCCCGACGACACCGACAACAGCACCACCCAAGGCTTTGACATATTCTGTCACCGACACCCAATATTGAGGATTGTCCAGTGTTCCTGTGACATGGATCGGCACCAAAACCCCAAAAAGATCATCTGACGTTTCCCCGCCCTGCCCTCCAGCCTGAGGTACTAATTTTGCTTTAACCATGTAGTCGATTTTATTGTTAATCAATGAGACCGCACCATGCCCATGAGCACGTAATCCCGGCGCCATGACTTCTAAGTCCTCATTTTTCAAGATACCGTCTTTAATGACACCGGTCCCTTTAATGGAACCAAACCGCGTATATTCAGTTTTATCGCCTTCCACCTTGCCGCCCTTGGATTCACGGCTATGAGTCTCTCGCGCCATTTTCACAACATTCACGCCAGGAAAAACACCATCAGCCAAATGAAAGGAAAGTTTACCATTCAGGGTACGCCGCATGGTTTGTATTCGTTCTCCCCGACTCATGAGTGTAGCATCAAAATCAGCTATACCGGCATACTTGGAATCCTTGTCAATATCACGACTTAACGCACCTATATCCAAGGATTTGACCTGCACCGCCACATCTGCTTTGGGCGTTTTCTCAACAGCCGAAGCAATGGCATCCAATTTCACTGACCCACCGTATGCACTCGCCATGACCGGTGAAAATTTAACCAGACCATCCTGCGCTGTAAGCTGTGCCGTCACAGATTGAAAGTGCGCTTGGGCCAACTTTAACTCTGCGACTTTGGCCTCAATATCCACATTCAACTCACGAAGAACTTTCGCCGACAGTACGACATCATCTGAATCACCGGATGCAACAGCTTCTTTTGCCGCTGCTGTTTGTGCTTCGTGTTCGAGTGGCAAATATCTGTCCAAATCAAGTTTACCCACGTCCAAGCGAGCAAAACATGAAGGCAAAGCATGGCCACGTTCCACACGCGCATTGCCCACAATTCGGGCGCCATCAACGTCTATTTTCAAAGTTTTCATATCAATTTTGCCGTGAACAAAAGAAAAATCGACCATACCACCAACACTGGTCAAAGCTGTCGAATCGGCCACATTCAATGGTTTTTCGCCCATGGCAACCATGGTTTTCTGAACATCGAACTGATCGACCGTGAGCACACCTGCGGCCGCTTTCAAACCTTGAGTTATCCCTTCAACAGTCCCATCAACATGAACCGTTGTCCCATAGGCAGACATATTCAGCCCCGTGATTTGGGCATGCTCCTTATTAAAATCAAGAGCCATAAAATTAAAGGAGGCAACAGCTTTGACACTGCCACCAGGGACAGATTGCCCCTGAGCATCAACACTCACCTGCATATCCATATGCCCATATTCACGATTGACTAAATCGATAGAAGACTTGCCTCTAATTTTTAAAACACCTCTCGCATCAGGCCGAGAACATTCAAAATTCAAGGACACATCAACGGGAAATAATGAACCTTCCGCGATCTTCCCGGTCGTCAGATCAATACCCCGTAATATAAATTTGGTCTCGGTTTTCCGATCATCCCACAAAAGACTGCCATTGCTGACCGACACCCCCGCCACCTCAAGAGAAAACGGTTCATCGACCTGCGCATCCGCATCGGTTTTTTCCTGACGCCCGACAATATCTTCCCAATTTGTCGTCCCATCGACTGCCCGTCCCATATTCAGGACTAAATCTTCCAATATGAGTTTACCAAATTTAACCTTGCCCAAGAGCAAAGGCAGAACTCGCACGGAAACGCTGACCGAAGAAGCCCGAATCATAGGATCAGGTCCAAAATCAGCATTGTTGCTCAGACTGACGGCGCCCATTTCGATGCCGACATTCGGAAACAACAGTAGATCAAGATCACCGTCAAAAACCAGTGTCCGCCCTGTTTCCTCTAGTACGATCCGCGAGATGCGGTCCTTATAGTCATTGGGGTCGACAACGGAAGAAAAGACCAAGAGTGCGACAACAAATAAAGCTGCGCAGGTTCCAATGAAAAAGATACTGTATTTCGCCACTTTGTTCATTAGAAACCCCGGTCAGGCCGTTGCCCTTTATGTGTTCAGGAGTTGTTTGATTGCAAGGAGTTCATCACGAACTTCCAACAAAATATCACTGTGCTCACTGCTGTGCAGCTTTCGTTTCGCGCCATCAATGGTCAACCCTTCATCATAGAGCAATCGTTTGATTTCACGAATAACCACCAAATTGTCCTCAGTATAGAGCCGCTGGCCACTCTCGGTTCTGATGGGGGTAATTTCATCAAACTCACTTTCCCAGAACCGCAGCACATACGTTTTCACGCCAAGTTCACGTGCCGCTTCGCCGATTCTGTATCGTTTGAAATCCTGCAAATCTTCCATTTGTTTTAACTAACAAATAGGGACGATTCCTTCAAATAAAAAAGCCTCCGTCCCATAAGCAGCACGGAGGCTCATTTCTCCATCAAAATCATACATCCCATTGTGCCGGATCAAGGGAGTTATACCGTTTAATTGACTTCAGGTCCTTATCGACCTTGATTTGATGATATTCACTCTTAAATATCTTCCACCGACAAAGGTCAATGGGCGTCACTTCAGAAGCATTGACAGTGCCGACAACTCCTGCTTTTTCCAAACCGGCTGCGACCAATTCAGAACAAAAAAACTTACTGAAATCCTCCCGGTTATATCCGGGACCATGGAGTCCGAAGGGGAGTTGGTCTAACGCATCTACGGCCGACTTAACGGCCTGTGGCATGTCGTAACAAATACGTTTTTGGGCTTGGTCAAAGAGAAAATCATAGAATTTCTCTCCAGCTTCAACGCTCATCTCACTTTCAAGGGGAAGCCACCAAATGTCCCCTTTATACGAGTTAACCCTGTCGCTTAATCGAGACACGTTCACTCCGTTAAAACCATTGAGAGATGTCGATTCAATAATCTGATTAAAATACCGGTCAGTCGAATCCGCCATTACCTTTGTCTGCAAAATGACTCCCACATGCGACACTGGCGCCCACGTTGCCCACTTGATGATCTCGGAAAAATGTCCTTTCCCGCTGAAAGCTACGACATCACCCGGCTTCATCAATTCACGCACTTCCGCATAAGTCGATTGAATAAGCCCCATAGCTACCTCCTCTAAAAAAGTTGAGTAGATAGCCGTTTAATACACTATATTTATATTTTATCCTATATTCTGAACAAAAAAGAGAGGAAGGTTTCCCTTCCTCTCATTAACGTATTCTTTACAGGAACCTAGAAGTGTATCGGCAGATTCTTTTCGAGAGCAGCCAGCACTTTCTTATGTTCCTTATCAACTTGCTTGTCCTTCAAAGTTTTGGTCGGCGAACGATACGTCAAACGGAAAGACAAATTGCGTTCCTCTTCCTGACCTTCAGGCACGTATTCAGCCACCAGTTCCACGGACTCCATGATACTGACGCCCGCTTCCTCAATAACCTTACGAATTACATCGGCCCCAAGGGTGATAGACCCGATAACGGTCACATCACGACGACTGGGCGGAAACACAGGCAGCGGTGCGAACTCGATTGCGTGCTCCTCAGTCATGGACCGCAGGGCATCAAGATCAAGATCGCCCAGCCATGCCTCTTTCCGGGCATGATAATAATCCGCGATGTCTTCTTTGACGCGACCAATGAGACCAATCGGCATCTCGTTAACTATCACCTGCACGCACGGCTCCAAATAGGCATGGTCTTCGACCAAACTAAATTCAGGAGCTTCCAGCTTGAGATGATTCACAATGAGATGTTCAATATGCCCTTTGACATCAAGATAGTCTGCACTCTCTACACCCCACGGCCATTCATTGGCATGACGCGGACCGTAGAGCAAAACTCCTAAACGAATATGTTCGGAAGTCTCGGTTTCAGATTCGGCATCGGCCAGAAATTTCTTGGCCACTTCAAAAATACGAACGTGGTTGTTACCCTGCGCCAGATTATTTTTAAGTGTGTTCAGCAGGCCAGGCGCGAGATCAGTACGCATGACATTCTGGTCTTCACTCAAAGGATTGGCAATAAATACCCGCCCTTCTTCTGGAAGGTTAAGGCGATCCAGATCATCGGAGCCAACAAAGCTGTAATTCACAGCTTCATTTAGACCAATACCGGCACCCCACAACTTGATATTCTTGATAAAAGCATATTCAGTACCGCTTGAAACAGTATCCAAAGACTTGGAAACCCGCGGCAGAACTGCCGGAATCTGATCCAGGCCAAAAACGCGGCCCACTTCCTCGTACAAATCCACTTCGCGCTCAAGGTCGAGGCGATGGGACGGAGAAGAAACAGTCCAATTATCAGCATTGGAATCATCAACGGCACACCCTTCGCCCTCAAAAACTTTTTTGGCGAAATCTTGTTCCAAATCAAGACCGAGCAGGGACATGCACCGCGCATGACGATAGCCATGTGTACGGTCCTGCCATGGAGTCGGCTCATTGGAAACCACACCGGAGACAACGGAACCGCCGGAAGCTTCAGCCATGAGCTGAGCTGCACGGTCCTGACAGAAACGGGTCAACTGTTGATCCACGCCGCGCTCAAAGCGATAAGATGCATCAGACGGCAATGATAAACGACGGGCGGTCTTGCGAACAGTACCCGGACGGAAAACGGCAGCTTCCAACAAAACACTGGTGGATTCGGCGTGCATCTCGGAATTGGCACCACCCATAACACCTGCAAGAGCAACGGGCTTCTTACCATCCCATATAAGGAGATCCTTGGAAGTCAAGGTGCGCTCGACATCATCCAAAGTAGTAAATTTCATGCCGTCAGTTGCCGGAGCTACACGAATGGTAGCGTCTTCAATCAAATCAAGATCAAAGGCATGAAGCGGCTGTCCCAGCTCAAACATAATATAATTGGTCACATCAACAATATTGGATATTGGACGCTGTCCCAGTGCAAGCAATTTGAAACGCATCCAGTCAGGAGACTTACGTGTTTCAACGCCGCGAATAATACGACCGTGATATGCTGGGCACAGTGCCGGATCATCGATCAAAATTTTCAAATCGTCGGCAGCGTTGCCACCAGCCTCCACCAGATTCAACTCCGGCATAGTCAAAGGCAGATCAAATGCCAATGCAGTCTCACGAGCAAAACCCAGAATGGAGAGGCAATCTGCGCGGTTGGGTGTGATATCAAAATCAAAAACCACACGCTCCAGATTCATGACGTCCACAAGTTTTTCACCAACCGAGAAGGTGTCATCCAGAACCCAGATGCCATCATGGTCGTCGGAAAAACCGAGTTCGCGCTCGGAACAGATCATACCGAACGACTTGATACCGCGCAGCTTGGCTTTCTTGATCTTCATACCCTCGGGCATGACGGTACCAACAGTGGCTACCGGAACTTTCTGCCCCTTGCCAACATTGGGCGCACCGCAAACGATGGTCAAAATTTCGGGACCACCGACATCCACGGTACAGACCGAAAGCTTTTCGGCCTCAGGGTGCTTTTCGCACTCCACAACGTGGCCGACCACAATGTCCTTGATATTCTCAAAAGGATCGTCGATCCCTTCCAGCTCAAGGCCCAACATGGTGAGCTTGTCACCCAGAACCTGAATATCGCCCTCGTAGGGAACGAACTCACGCAACCAATTAAGACTGACTAACATTGCACTACCGTAATCGGTGAAAAGTTATGAAAAACGACCCGAATAATCCACGCGGAATCATTCGGGCCGCACAGAATATCTAAGCGAATTGTTCCAGGAACCGGACGTCGTTTTCAAAGAACATACGCAGATCACCGATGCCGTATTTCAGCATGGCGATACGCTCGATGCCCATTCCGAATGCAAAGCCGGTAAAGACTTCCGGGTCGTAACCCACGGATTTGAAAACATTGGGATCAACCATGCCGCAACCCAAAATCTCAACCCAGCCGGTGCCCTTGCAGACACGACAAGTCGAGCCATCTTTTTCACCTTTGCCACCGCACATAACGCAGGAGATATCAACCTCTGCAGACGGTTCTGTAAAGGGGAAAAAGCTCGGGCGGAAGCGAACATCAGTCTGAGAGCCAAAGATCTGGCGCACAAAGACGGTCAAAGTGCCACGCAGGTCAGCCATGGATACGTTCTTATCAACCAACAACCCTTCAATCTGATGAAACATCGGAGTGTGGGTCAAATCAGAATCACGGCGATAGACCTTACCTGGACAAATGACGGCCACCGGCGGCTCTTGCTTGAGCATGGAACGAATTTGCATACCGGAAGTATGCGTACGCAGCACGATTTTATCCGACACATAAAGCGTATCCTGCATGTCACGAGCTGGATGCTCAGGCGGCATGTTAAGCGCTTCAAAGTTGTGCCAATCATTTTCGACTTCAGGCCCGGCTGCATGCTCGAAACCAAGACCGGTCAGCACGTTACACACTTCATCCATGACAAGTGTCACAGGATGCAGAGAACCTGCCCAAGGCTTACGGCCCGGCATGGAGGGGTCAAATTTGGACAACGCTTCGGAGGCCTCAGCCTTATGCAATTCGGCTTCCCAGGAATCAAGCAACGCTGTGATGGCTTGCTTGACTGTGTTGGCCTTCTGTCCAGCTTCGGGCTTTTCCGAATTGTCGAGCTTCCCAAGCTGGCCCATCATTCCGGCGAGCTTGCCTTTGCGCCCCAGGAACTCGACACGGAGTTCTTCCAGTTCCTTTAACGAACAAGCCTGGCCCTTGCGAGATTCGCAATCCTGGGCCAGGCTGTCGAGTCCTTCCAGGAAGGACTTCAATTCATTACTCACAATTTAGCTCACTTTGGCTTTTGCTGCCTCTGCGATTTTGGCGAACACTTCAGGATCGCGCACTGCCATATCTGCCAGAACCTTACGGTTCAGCTCGATGCCAGCCAGCTTGAGACCGTTCATCAAACGGCTGTAGGACAGTCCGTTGAGACGGGCGGCGGCATTGATGCGAATGATCCACAATTTGCGGAACTCGCGTTTCTTGCGTTTACGGTCGCGGTATGCGTTACACAGAGCTTTCTCTACACGCTCGCGAGCTGTGCGGTACAGGCGACTGCCTGCGCCACGATAGCCTTTGGCCATCTTCAAATACTTTTTATGACGCCTCTTGGCGGCCACTCCACGCTTTACTCTCATGGTAAAACCTCCATCGCTTATTTACCTCCCGGGCCGGACGGACTCCCCCGACGAGGCGGATTGCTTTAAATGTTAATGTAAATCAACGGGCATCTCGACTGAACCGAACTGACGCTACGTGCGAACCGGGGCCATTCCCCGGCTCTCTTTGAACGCGGCCAGCAGGTTTATCAGGCGGATTGCTAGCCGTTGGGCAACTGACGACGAACAGCTTTCATGTTGGCGGAGTCCACTGTAGTGGACTGGCCCAGGCGACGCTTTCTCTTGGCATTCTTCTTGGTCAGAATGTGCCTGAGGTTTTTGCGGCGACGCTTGAACTTGCCAGTAGCGGTTTTGGAAAACCGCTTCGCTGCTGCGCGGCGAGTTTTAATCTTAGGCATAGTTGTATCCTCCTAAAAGGGAACAAGTCCCCTATGAGTCTCTATTTTTTCACGGGAGCAAGCATCATTGTCATGGTCCGTCCTTCTGACATTGGCTTGCTCTCGACTTTAGCGATATCCAACGTATCCTCCACGACCCTGTCGAGCATCATCAGCCCGCGGTCCTTATGGACGATTTCGCGTCCTCGGAAGAAGATGGTCACTTTACAGCGATCTCCTGCGTCGAGGAATTTAACAATTTTCTTGAGCTTGGTCTGGTAATCGTGCTCATCGGTTTTGGGCCGGAACTTGACTTCCTTGATCTTAATTACGGTCTGTTTTTTCTTAGCTTCCTGCAGCTTCTTCTGCTGCTGGTACTTAAACTTACCATAATCCATGATCTTACAGACAGGCGGATCGGCGTTCGGCGCGACCTCCACAAGATCAAGCCCTTTTTCGCGAGCGCGTTCTAAAGCGTCGCGGGTTGCCAGTACGCCCAACTGCTCGCCGTCATCATCCACGACTCGCACCTTAGGGATGCGAATTCTGTCGTTGCGCCGGACCTCGTCTTTCCGCTGGTCGCGGCGGTAGTTACCCCGAAAAGCTATAGCTCATTCCTCCTGCTTCGAAAGGCGACTTTGCAGCATCAAGTATCAACTGCACTGCCTCCTCCAATGAAACCAATCCGGGGTCTTCTCCGTCTCGTGAACGAATATTGACGCACCCGGCCTCAACCTCTTTATCACCGATTACCAACATATACGGGATCTTCTCAACTTGAGCTTCCCGAATCTTATAACCAAGTTTCTCGTTGCGGGTATCCGCTTCGATACGAATTCCCTTACTTGCAAACAAGGCTTTGGCTTTATTCACAAAATCAAGCTGTGCATCCGTCACGTTCAAAAGACGCGCCTGGACCGGAGCCAGCCAAACAGGATAAGCACCTGCACAGTGTTCCGTCAAGACGCCAATGAAGCGTTCGATAGAACCGAGCATAGCACGATGGATCATGACAGGTCGATGCCGCTCACCATCCTCGCCGACATATACTATGTCAAAGCGATCTGGCAAGGTGAAATCGACCTGAATAGTACCACACTGCCATGAACGTCCGATGGAATCACGCAAATGAAAGTCAATCTTGGGACCGTAAAAGGCACCGTCACCCTCATTGATGGCATATTCCAAACCGGATTCGTTCAAAGCCTCGCGCAAGGCTTCAGTAGCGATATTCCAATCTTCATCCGAACCGATAGACTTCTCTGGACGAGTGGACAGCTCCACATCGAACTCGTAGTCGAACAGAGAATAAATGTCCTGATAAAATTTGATGAGATCAATGATTTCCTCAGAAATCTGATCCGGACGACAAATAAGATGTGCATCATCCTGAGTAAAGGTACGCACACGCATCAAACCATGCAACACACCGGATTTCTCATGACGGTGCACTACACCCAGTTCAAAATACCGCTGAGGGAGCTCTCGATAGCTCATGATCTTACGCTTGTAGATGATCATGTGAGCCAAGCAATTCATGGGCTTAATGCCGTAAGCCTGCTCGTCAATTTCCGTGAAATACATATTCTCACGATAATTTTCGTAGTGACCGGACTTTTCCCACATTTCGCGTTTGAGAATGAGCGGCCCCTGAACGAGGTCATATCCACGCTTCAGGTGCTCCTTGCGCTCGAAGTCCTCCAAGATGGCACGAAGCAACATACCTTTGGGATGCCACAAAGGCATACCGGGGCCGACTTCATCATTGAAAGAGAAAAGATCAAGCTGCTTGCCGAGCTTACGATGATCACGCTTCTTAGCTTCTTCAAGACGGAACAGATGCTTCTTGAGCGCTTTGGGGTCCTGCCATGCAGTACCGTAGATACGCTGAAGCTGTTTGTTCTTTTCGTCGCCACGCCAGTACGCTCCAGCCACGGACAAAAGCTTGAAGGCTTTGATCATGCCGGTACGCGCAACATGCGGGCCGCGGCACAAATCCGCGAAATCGCCATGCGTGTAAATAGAAAATTCGTCTACACCAAGGTCATCCATAATTTCAGGCTTGTACTCTTCACCCATGTCGGAAAAGAACGTCTTCGCCTCTTCTTTGGTCATGGTTGAACGAACAAATTCCTTGTTGGCACCCACGGAACTGAGCATCTCTTTCTCGATGGCTTCCAGATCTTCAGGGGTAAATGGGCGCTCATAATCAAAATCATAGTAGAATCCGTCCTTAATGGCCGGACCAATAGTCACCTTGGCGGTGGGGAACAGTTTTTTGACAGCTTCGGCCATGAGATGGGCCGCGGAGTGGCGGATAACGCCCAGCCCCTCTTCGCTGTCAGCGAAGACGGGCTCAATGGTAGTACAAGGAGTCGGCACGGCAGTGGACATGTCCAAAATGGTGTCTTCGCACTTGGCGGCGACAACCTTCTTGAACTGTTTCTTTGACAGGCCCTCTTGCAGGGCATCGGCACAGGATGCACCGTCGGCCAATTCAACTGGATTGCCAGCGACTTCGATCTGCACTTCTTATACTCCTTGGTCCGGGAAAATGCCGGAAGCTGTTAACGAAGAAAGGGAGGCCTGAGGCCTCCCTTCCGGGGATGTTCTGGTAGGCGCGGAGGGATTTGAACCCACGACCCTTTGCACGTCAAGCAAATGCTCTCCCCCTGAGCTACGCGCCTTCTCGTTGAAGCGAGACGGAAAGTATCCGCGAGACCGTTTGTTGTCAAGCGACATTTTAATCTTTTTTCATTTTTTTTAAAAAGGATATCACCATGAAAAGGGAAAGAGCCTCAAACAACTTCTTATATCCATAGTCAGAGCCCCAAAAAAGCCCCATTCATTGTTTCCAAAATTGCTTCAACATATTTAACACAAACAACAAAATCATAGAATAATGAATGCAAATTCAAAAAGATATTCCATTCAAAACCCTAAATTCAGATGGAATGCGACCCGTTGCAAAGTCTCCTGCTCAATATAAACCAAGAAAATACAGACGTCCTAAACAAGCACTACGTCAACAACATGTCCGGGAACTGAACAACATGCAATTTCTAACCAATGGCTGCCAGTGCTTCACTCGCCATATCTCCAACGGTCAAATACTTAATAACACCGTCCTTGAACGTCCGAAGCTCGGCTTCATCACTCTTCATCGCTTCAAGCTTGACCTTTACCCCTTCAGCCTTGATGAGACCAAGCACCCATGCAGCATATGCACGGTTGTATGTATCAGAATCATCAAGCCCCACAATCAAAAAGCGTTCACCATGGGCAACCAGCTCAGGCCGCACACTGGCCAGTCGGGCTAAACCCCAATATACATCACGTCTCAGTTCAGGATGATCCAGAAAATTGCCATCACATTCGGCATCGCAGAATATGTAGGACACCAAAATCTTATGAAACTCCTTGGCGATCTTTTCATTTTGGACCATGGCCTCAGCCATGAAATGCGGGATACTCCATCCAAGATTGCCGGATTCTTCATTCATGTGCCACATAAGCGTACGCATAAGGGTACGAGTCTTTTCCATGGACACTTCAGCTAAACGATACACAGCTCGACCAAATGCCGGGACCGTATGCCAACGGACGGCCTCTTCTCGATCAAGCCTCAGATTCAACAACGGCGGCATCAGGTCTCCAGGAGGAAACTCATCCAACTCGACCAGTCGTTCCTGCCAATTATCATCTATGAGTATTTCACGAACTATCTTCTTCGTGCTGCGAAACTTTGACATATCAACTCCTACAAAGAATAAGGGGACCGCCAAACTGACGGTCCCCCTAGTATAATCATCTTTTCGATGCAGGCAATAGGAATAATTCCTATTTATTATTTTCTTCCACTTCTTTCTTGAAGTCTTCGGGCACTTCAAAGCCGGATTCTTCAGCCTTGACGATACACTTTGCGGCATCTTCCCAGTTGCCAAAGTGAGCGTCCACAATAGCCTTGTTATTCCAAGCCGGACCAAAGTTGGCTTGCTTTTCCAAAATTTTCTTGAGCAGCTTGTCAGCCTCTTCATAGTCGCTCATGGCGATAAACAGAGAGGACATGGTAGCCTGAGCCTGAGCGAACTCAGGATCAAGTTTAAGAGCCTTTTTCAGGGCCTTATGAGCCTTGTCAAAGTCTCCCTGCTGCAAAAGGATAAAGCCGATGTTGCCCCAGGGCACTGCAAAAAACGGACGCTGCTGAGTGGCCTGAATATTATAATTCAGACAAGACTCCATATCGTCACGCTGCAAAGCTATACCGCCGAGCTGCACATACCCTTCGGCCATACGCGGAGAATGAGCGATGGCATCGAGAAACTCACGTTCGGCCTCCATGAAATCCCGGCGGGACAAATAAGCCACGCCCAAATTATAATGGGTGTTACCGCAGGAGGGGTTAGCGACCAACTTAGCTTTGAGATCCGCAATGTACTCGTCAAGATTTTCGAATTTTTCCATGGCGTAATATCCTTCTTATGGTTCGATGCCGTGTTTTTTACAGTGCTCTGCATACCAGAGACAAAATTCATAAACGGGACGGACTTTTTCAAAATTCATAACCATCATGACATTAAATTCATTGACCTGATCAATAAATTCCTGATTGCTATGCTTCCCTGATTCTCGAATAAAAAGCTGAGAAAGTTCTGCCGAAGTATATCCGGTCTTATCCTGACGAATATCGATGGGATCAAACGGAGCCGCGAACGGGTCCCAATTCTCATAGCCCATACGATCAACGAATTTACGACGCCTTTTAGACATCTTTTCGTACATGAATTTTTTGCGGGCTTCGATATCCTGAGCGGACATCTCTTCATAATTGAGCGTCTTGGTCATTATTCTTTCCCGCCGCCACCGAGAACGATGGACTCACCACAGGTCTCGCAAGCGGATTTGGACTGAGTACATGTTGAACACGCTTCGGACTTGGGAGCATCGGGAGCGACAATTTCTTCGGGAACGACCTTGGGTGCGGTCTGCTCCAACTCATCAACCCGCTCCTTGGGGATAGTCAAATTCACACGATCGCCCACACCCAAATAATGTTCGTCGTACTCTGTCACGAGAGCCATGGACAACGGCAACAGCATTTCGCTCAATTCCTTGAACCGACTGCCGATGCCTTCCTGCAAATCCTTGCCAATGGCGAGCAATTTGTCGAGGACGATATCCATATTAACTGTGGGGTATTTCTCGCCACCCTTAAAACCAGTCTTGTTACAGGTATGAGCCACGCCGCCAATAGAGGTGGGCACACCGTACAATCGACAGGTTATGGGACGATTTTCATAGATGGAGCACAGGTCGTTGTCATCCAGCATGGGACAACGCACACGAGCCTTGGCTACTTCCAATAAAATATCATTCGTGGGCTGCCCGGCCTGGCTCGCTTTATAAACTTTACGCTTGAGCTTATGAATCTGGCGATCGGCCTGATCGGCACGAGTCATAATGATAGACCGTTCCAGACCGGAAAATTTTTCGTTGAACTTGGTGTTGATATACATGGCTTCAACCAATGTGACATCAAACAGGGCGTAACAACAGTCACTGCAACCCTTGCCACATTTAACCAAGTCACTCATTTCGTTTTCGAACTTCTTGAAAACGGCATCAACCTCGGCCACAACGGCTTCGTACTTTTCAAAATACTCGGTAAAATCAAGCGCCATTCTAAATACTCCTCGTCAAATCTGCACAAGTCGTTACAGGACCGTGGTGATGTAGTGTCCAGTTAATTTAAGTCGTGAATTGGAACCGTCAACCGTGCCGGGGAAAGAAAAATGGAACGGTGAACCCGGAAGATAAAAAAAGACGCCCGGAGGCGATAGGACGGCACGGTGTGCCAATGTAAAAAATGGAAGGGAGCAGCAGCAAAAACTGCCACTCCCTAGACCATATTCAGAACAATAAAGACTAGTTCTCTTCGATGGTGATAGCGTCGGATTCGCAAACCTCAACGCAGGACTCACAACCGAGACATTCGTCTTCGTTAACTGCAACGGCTTTGCCGTCCTGAAGTTCGTAAACTTCAACGGGGCAAACGTCTACGCATTCGCCGTCGCCGGTGCACTTGTCAGTGTCGATAGTAATAGTGTAGCCCATTTTTTCCTCCAGAAAATAATTTGGGACGCCCGTATTGCGGGCCTGTTCTTGTGTGTCGGCAGCCATACAAGACGGTTATCGGCACACTCATTCGTATTTAATCCGGTCAAAAAAGCCGGACACGAATTGCTGATATAACCAAGGCCGTCCTGTGTCAAGACATGAAACAGCTTTTCGGAATACGGGACAATTACTCGGTACAGTTCAATAAGGTTGTGATACACATCATACTTGTTTATTCTCCGAGTCCGAAAACGCATCTTTAAAACGAACAAGGACCTATATGTTTACTCAAGAAGAACTCAGAAAATATGCTGAAACCCTGTGGTGGGGCCTCTCCACCGCTCGCACCAAACCATACCAACCCGGTGATTTCGTTCTGCTCCGTTTTGACACGGATGCACTCCCTCTGGCTGAAACCATGTTTGAACTGCTCGTGGAAAAAGGCATCAACCCTGTGCCACGTCAAAACATGACCTCCAATATGGAATTATCTTTCTATGGCAAAGGAACCGAAGCCCAGCTCACCCATATTCCGGCTGGTGACAAGGAATTCGTCAGCAACCTGAACGGATTGATTTCGCTCATTGCCCCGTCCTCCCTGACCCATTTGCAAAACGTGGACCCCAAAAGAATCGGCCAAGCCGCCGTAGCCCGCAAATTCATGCGCGATATCATGGAGAAACGTGAACAAACCGGTGAATTCGGGTGGACGCTCTGCATCTATCCGACCAAAGCTCTTGCCGAGGCAGCCGGGTTGTCCATGGACAAGTTCAAATCCCAGGTAGTCAAAGCCTGCTTCCTCGACGCTGAAAACCCACCTGCCAAATGGGCTGAAATCTTCGAGCAGTCTGAAAAGGTCAAAAGATGGCTCAACAATCTCGAGATTGAACACATCAACGTCAAAACCGAAAATACAGATCTCATTGTAGTTCCGGGCAAGGACAGACGTTGGCTCGGCGTATCCGGTCATAACATCCCCTCCTTCGAAATTTTCCTTTCCCCAGACTGGCGCGGCACCGAAGGAGTCTACTACGCCGACCAGCCTTCATTCCGGTCCGGCAACTTCGTGGAAGGCGTCAAATTAACCTTTGAAAAAGGTATTGCCGTCAAAACTGAAGCCAAAACCGGCGGTGAATTCGTTGCCAAACAGTTGACTCTGGATGAAGGAGCCAACCGGCTCGGCGAATTTTCCCTGACAGACCGCAGATTTTCCAAGATCAGCGAATTCATGGCGAACACGTTATTCGACGAAAACTTCGGCGGAGACCAAGGCAACTGCCATGTCGCAGTTGGGGCATCATACGCCGACACCTACGCAGGTGATCAGTCAACATTGGACGATGCCAAAAAAAACATACTCGGATTCAATGATTCCGCCCTCCATTGGGATTTGGTCAATACGGAACAAAAAATAGTCACAGCCACTCTCAAGGGCGGTGAAGAACTCGTCATCTACAAAGATGGCCAGTTCCAGCACGATTAAAACGGGGGAAGCCTCTGGCGGTCGGGAGAAGGGGGGGGGAAGAAACCCCTTTGAAAAAAGTTCTCCTTCTCCCGACCCCTCGTCCTCTCTCCTTTCCTTTTTTATTGTTTTGCTTTGCAAAAGTTGTAGGTTACATTTGGCGGAATTTTATTGTCGGGATGCTTGAGGGAAGCGTTCCGAATTGATGTTTAAGGAGTTATCAAAATGACAAAACGAAATATTTATTTAGAAACAATTGCGCCTGAAAAAGCGGTCAGGAACGCCAAGGAAGCATTGGACCGCAAGGCCCTGATGGAAACCGAAACGATCCCCACGCACGAGGCTGCCGGACGAGTCACTGCCGGGCCGATCTTCGCAAAATGCTCTTCTCCAACTTTTCACGCTGCGGCCATGGACGGCATCGCCATTCAGGCCGAATCGACATTCGCTGCCCGAGAAGATGAACCCGTGGTCTTGAACCACCCGGATCAATTCCAGTTCGTCAACACAGGCAACCCGATGCCTGACGGAACTAATGCGGTCGTCATGATCGAAAACGTCGTACAAAAAGATGAAATGACGGTCCTTGTCGATACTCCGGCTTTTCCGTGGCAACATGTCAGACGCATCGGAGAAGACATCGTTGCTACCGAACTGCTTATCCCACAAAATCGCGAGCTAACGCCTTCAGACATCGGTGCTCTGCTTTCAGCAGGTATTTATGAAATTGAGGTCAGGGAAAAGGTCAAGGTCGTCTTCCTGCCCACAGGCGATGAAGTGCTCAACTTTCTGGACAAACCCGAGCCACAGGCCGGACAGGTCATCGAATCAAACTCGCAGGTATTCAAGGCATATGCAGACTCGTGGGGCGTTGACGCATCATGGTCGTCCCCTGTCCCGGATAACGAAGAGACACTCCGCACCGCTGTCATGGATGGACTCAAAAAAGGTTGTCACGTCGTCATCGTCGGCGCTGGATCGAGCGCAGGCAGTAAGGATTATTCAAAACGGGTCTTCGAATCAATCGGATCGGTATTGGTCCACGGCATTTCCGTCATGCCGGGAAAACCGACCCTGCTCGCCGTGACAGACGAACGAAGTGGATACCCGGGACGTTTGCTTGTGGGCGCACCTGGCTACCCGGTATCCGCCATTGTCTGCCATGAAAAAATCCTCGGCCCCATCATCCACTGGCTCATGGGCAAAGCCCTCACTGACCGACATATGGCAGACATTACGCTGGCACGAAAAACTCCATCGAAAGCCGGCATGCGGGAAGCCATCCGACTGGCCGCAGGTCGCATCGGTGACAAAATCGTGGCCGCACCGCTTGCTCGCGGAGCCGGCATGATCACCACCATGACCAAGGCGCAAGCCGTGGCTTATATCCCGGAAGAAGTAGAAGGCGTAGAACAGGGAGACTCCCTGAATGCGGAACTGTTGGTTCCAAAGGATGATCTTAATCGAGTGTTGGTACATGTGGGCAGCCACGACAACACGATCGATCTGCTCGCTAATGAACTTATGGGTTTATCGGTCCCCATGCGTCTGGTCTCCAGCCATGCCGGTTCCATGGGCGGCCTGACCGCACTCAAGGCAGGATCAGCCCTGTTTGCAGGTACACATCTGTTCGACCCGGAAACCGGAGATTTCAACTTCCCGTTTCTTGACCGCTATCTGCCCGATCTGGACGTGACCGTGGTCAACCTCGCCATCCGACATCAAGGTCTCATCGTCGGCAAAGGCAACCCGCTCGGTATTCAGGGTGTAGCCGACTTGACTCGCGAAGACGTGATCTTCATCAACCGTCAACGCGGGGCCGGAACCAGAATTCTTCTGGACCATCACCTCAAGGAAGCAAGCATCAATCCACGTGATGTACAAGGATATGACAACGAAGAGTTCACGCACATGGCCGTAGCCGTCAACATCCTGACCGGCGCAGCTTCCTGCGGTCTGGGCATATTTGCCGCAGCCAAGGCTCTGGACCTCGACTTCGTGCCACTGGCACATGAACGGTATGACCTGATCATTCCCACAGCATACATCAACGATGAGCGCATACAAACGCTCATCGCCACAATCCGCAAGGATGAAGTCAAAGCAAAGATCCAAGATCTCGGCGGATATGAAACTGATTTGACCGGCCTTGAAATGGCGCCGGGCATCGGACTGGGATAATCTAAAGTAACGTCGACGGGGAGCCGTCGTTCTTAAGGCGGACATCAACCGCCTTGGGACCGGTTTCCTCGTCGATCAGACCAAAGGTCACATATTCGCCCGGTTCCAAGGTCTGAAACCCATCACGAACTATTTCGGTATAGTGAACAAAAACATCATGTCCGTCTTCATCGACAATGAATCCAAACCCTTTCTGTTCGTTAAACCAAGTCACTTCGCCTTCACACCGCACGGCAGCCTCCGATGAGTTGATGTATAAACATTACTCGTTGATCAGCATATTTGCAATGTGAATGGCGCATTGTTCCAGATACACTGAAACAACTAGGAAGCAGTTTCCTTGTTTTCTTCAGCAGTATCATCAACGGTATCTTGAGAATCTTCTTCGACGGCACCTTCGACGGCTTCGCCGTTTTCTTCGCCATCTTCTGCCGTATCAAATGGTTCCTGCGCCTTTGCCAACTTGCGCTGTTTCTTCTCTTCTTTCTTCTTTTTCTTAGCCAATTCTTTCTGACGCTTTGCGAACTTGTAATTGGGCTTTGCCAAGACGATCTCCTTGTAAAAATATGTCCGATTCTGAAAGAATCAGATAAAAGAACCCGTCCCTCCCGAAAGAGAGACGGGCTTTTATAGCCAGCTTACGCTTGAAAGCGAAAAACTACCAGCGGGGACGCTCCACGCGGGGCTTTGCTTCGTTGACCTTGATGTTACGGCCGCCGAAATCCTTGCCGTCCAGAGCTTCGATAGCTTCCAAAGCGCCGGAGTCATCATCCATTTCGACAAAACCAAAGCCGCGGGGGCGACCGGTTTCACGGTCTTCGATCAATTTGACAGAAGAAACCTGACCGTATGCTTCGAAAGCAGCACGGACTTCGTCTTCGGTTGCGGACCAGGGCAGATTGCCGACGTAGATGTTCTTGGACATAATAAACTCCTGAAAAGTGATATGATGCAGATGCACCGATAAATAAAGAAAGAAGCAGTGTACACGATGCGCACACTGCTTCTCGATATACCTGTTCTATTTCCAACCAGCACCGGCCAACATTTAGACCTCGCCCCCATGGGCTTCACTGGTACATTCATGAGGACAGTTTGTTAAAAAACGGGAGATGTCAAGTGTTTTTTTAAATTTATTCATTTCACTTAAAAAAAAGTTTTATCCAATTATCCTATGCCGTATTCAGCACGCAGTCCACTAAACCGCAACCGGCCTTGCTTCAACATCAACACGCGATTAAGAGCTGGCACCCTGTCATCAGCATGATGCGTAACAAGGACAAGAGGGGTCCCAGACTCTGCCAGCCGTTGAATAATATCTCTCATAAATGCGCGAGAGCCGCTGTCCAACCCTGATAAAGGCTCATCCAGCAATAGCAGCTTCGGCCCCGGAGCCATTGCTCGTGCCAAAAAGACTCTTCTCTGTTGACCATATGACATATGACGCAATCGCCGAGACTCAAATCCAGTCAGCCCAACCATTTCGAGCCACTGTGCCGCCCCGAGCTTTTCTTGACCCGTCGGTTCGTCCAACATCCCCACGCTCCCACGATAACCGGACATGACAGTTTCTTCCGCCGTCACCTCCCACCCCAGTTCACGCGCATAGTTAGCCTGAAGGTCCGGCGACACAACACCAATCAAGGGACGCGCCTCATCCATGGTCATGCCGCCCAACCGCTGAATCACGCCCACACCCTCTTCATCATCTGCATATGGCGCAATCTCACTCATGATCAATTTGAGCAACGTGGATTTCCCTGCACCATTTGCACCGACCACCATCCAATTCTCACCGGGCAATATCTCCCAGTCAATGGAATGTAGGATACGTGATCCGTCCTGTACCACCGAAACATGTTCCATACGCAGAAGATATTCCATATTCGAATCGGAAGCTGTCACAGGCAAATCACAAGCCACAAGATCCGGTGCACTGGCCTGCAATGCCAACAAGGCTTCATCCCTGCCGCCTTCCGATATGATTATACCCCGATCAAGAATTATGGCGTGCGCAATGCACTCCGGCAAGTCTCCAGCTCGGTGCGCGACACACACCAACGTGGTCCGCTCCCCAGCTTTATTGAGCATTTGAAGCACTTCGCCACGAGACTGTGTATCCAAACCGTCCAGACATTCATCCAGCAGCAAGACATCAGGCTTGGGCACCAATCCTCTAGCCACAAGCAGTTTACGCACCTGACCTGTGGAAAGTGTTCCTAACGGACTCTCCGCCAAATCAAGAATATTAAAAAGATCAATGATTTCATCAGCCGAGGCCTCCTGTTCAGGAGTCGGCACATCATAAAGAATCGGGGTATCAAAAAATCCGGCCAGAATTACATTCCGGCCTGTAACATGCGGCGTATGCAAGCCATAAAAATCCTGCATATCCGTCGAGACCATGCCGATTCGCTGACGCAACCCAAGCACGGAACGCTGTTCTCCCTGCCCGAAGTCATAGACTCGTTCACCGCCCGAATCCGGCAGCAACTCACCACGCACAAGACGAAGAAACGTGGTTTTTCCGGCTCCATTAAAACCGGTTACAGCCACATGGCGACCACGCTCAAGGTGCCACGACAACGGACCGAGAAGGGTTTTGCCTTCACGGGTCACAATCACATTGGTCAATGAAATCAAAGTATGCATCAGCGACATTCTTCCTTTTCTTTCGATCAGAAGCAACCGCTTTATCTTGTAAACACCCCGACTCCTGCCTATGGTAATTGCCATGCGTCCAACAGTTGCCATCGACCACGTCCACGACTATGCCCCCACGCCATTAAAATTTGCCGTGGACAAGGTGCTGACAACATCGGGTTTGACCATCTCTCCCGGCCAACGAGTGCTGGTCAAACCGAACTTGGTCAACGGAAAGAACGCTCGGCACTGCACCACCCATCCTGCAATGGTCAAAGCAGTCTGTGCATGGCTTCTCGATCACGACGCCCTTGTGACTGTGGCAGACTCCCCGGCACTCGGCCCTGCCGCATATGTAGCCCACAACTCAGGATTGACGCAGGTAGTCGGCCAACTTGGCCTCAAGGTCACGAGCTTGAAACGAGCGATGCCGCTGGAATTATCGCACGGCGGCACAATCGGTTTATCACAGGATGCGCTTGATGCAGATCTCATTCTCAACATGCCCAAGCTCAAGGTTCATTGCCAAATGGTCATGACTGGTGCGGTCAAGAATCTGTTCGGTTGCGTGGTGGGATTCCGCAAGGCCATGGCTCACAATCACCTCGGGCATAACCGTAAAATATTCCGCGCCATGCTCATGGATGTATACGCCGCCCTGCCTCATTGCCATCATCTCATGGATGGAGTCCACGCCATGCACAAAGATGGCCCCATTAACGGCGAACCGTTCCCACTCGGTCTACTGAGCGCATCTACGAACGGCATTGCCATGGACACAGCTGCCTATACCGTACTGGGTTTGACGCCAGACCGTATCCCGCTCTGGGACGAAGCTTTGACTCGCAATATTTCCGGCGCAAACATACAGGAACTCGACTTCCCGATTGCCCCCCCCTCTGGATTCGACATTCTCGGTTTCACCATGTCGCCGGAGCGCGAACTTTCCTTCGCACCCTCTCGAGTTATCAAAGGCAGAATTCGCAGTTTGTTGAAGTATTTCAAAAAACAGTGATTTTCTTGCACTTTACGGCTTGGAGTTGTATGGACTCCCCATGACTCTCATGCGGCAGAAGTTTACCATCACCGGGCAAGTACAAGGCGTCGGATTCCGACCCTTCGTCTACCGAACCGCTTTGGACAACAACGTCTCGGGCACGGTCAACAATTCTTCCGCGGGTGTTCTCATCGAAATTCAAGGAACCCTGAAACAAGTCACTGGCTTCTCAGAAGATCTGGCTGAAAAGCTACCGCCATTAGCCAAAATCATCACTCTGGATTTTGAAGAATTGCCTGTCGTGGACGACGAAAAGGATTTCACCATCCTCAAATCCACTGGTGGGAAGGGACATTCTGTTCTCATCAGTGCAGACGTTGCTACTTGCCAGGACTGTCTGAATGACATGATTGATCCGACCAACCGTCGATACAGATACCCGTTCACCAACTGCACCAACTGCGGTCCTCGTTACACCATCACTCGATCAATACCGTATGACCGTCCTCAGACCTCCATGGCCTGCTTCCCACTCTGCAATGATTGTCTGGAAGAATACGAAGACCCACTCAACCGCCGATTCCATGCGCAGCCAAATGCCTGTCCTGATTGCGGCCCCACGGTCTGGCTCACAGATGGAGAATGTTCGACCATTGCTGAAGGCGACGAAGCGCTTAAGCAACTTGCTATTGAACTTGCCAAAGGAAAGATAGCGGCGATCAAAGGACTTGGCGGCTTCCATCTCGTCTGCGATGCCATGGCAGACGAAGCCGTGACGACATTGCGCCAACGCAAACACCGCCCGGACAAACCGCTGGCCGTCATGATCCCGACCATGACTCACGCTCGCCAATTGGCCGACATCATTCCGGCAGAAGAAAAATGGCTGACCGGATTGCATCGCCCCATTGTGCTCGCCGCCAAACACGAACCGTTTCCACTGGCAGAACAGGTTGCACCCGACACAAATTTCGTGGGGATAATGCTTCCCTACACTCCGCTGCACCACATCCTGCTGAATGATTTTGCCGCCGCCACACCGCACGACATTCCGGCTCTGGTCATGACCTCCGGCAACATGAGTTCCGAACCCATTTGTTTGGGCAACAAAGAAGCCTTTAAACGACTCCACGATATTGCGGATATTTTTCTCTTTCACAACCGGGACATTCTTATTCGCACAGACGACTCCGTGGTCCGCGTGAACCCTGCCACCGACAATCCCATTTTCATGCGCCGCGCACGTGGATTCGTCCCTGCACCCGTCTTTATCCCGGAAAAAGGTCCGACCGTTTTAGGCATGGGGCCTGAACTAAAATGTACCATGACCCTGACCAAGGGAGATCAAGCTTTCACCAGTCAGCACATCGGCAACATGTCCAATCTGGAAACACTGGAATTCCACAAGGAAATCCGGACCCATTTACAAGATATCCTTCAGGTTAAACCGAAGCTGATCGTCCGAGACCTGCACCCGGATTACATGACATCCACTCTGGCCGAGGACATCGGCAAGGAACTGGACATTCCCGTAGCGACGTTACAACACCACTACGCTCATATATATGCCAATCTTGCCGAGAACAAACACACTAGCCCCGCCATCGGGCTGGCCCTCGACGGCACAGGCTACGGTGAAGACGGCACCATCTGGGGCGGCGAATGTCTCATGGTCATACCCGAAGAACTAGAACATCAACGACTGGCCCACTTTTCCCACATCCGACTACCCGGCGGAGAGGCAGCAGTCAAAGAACCATGGCGTATAGCTCAGGCCGCACTCTGGAAACTTGGCATCAAGGAATCAGGGAAATACCAATGGCCATGGCTCACAAATTTTGAAACCCAAAGTCGATTCCTGCCGCAAATTCTGGAAAAGGCCATCAATGCACCAGAAACATCCAGTTGCGGGCGGTTATTTGACGGCGTGGCTGCGCTTTGTGGACTGGTCGACATCATCAGTTATGAAGGGCAAGCCGCCATCCTGCTAGAAAAAGCGCAGGATATGTCTGAAACCGGAACATATCCTTGTCCGCTCCAATCCGACGACCCCGTTTCCTTGAACACACTTTCTCTGGTACAAGCTGTATTGGAAGATCTGGAAAACAAGGTGCCTGTTTCCATTATCGCCCGCCGATTCCACCGAGGGCTGATTAACGGCCTGACAGAAATGGCTTATTCTTTTTCCATGGTGCTGGATATCCATCACGTGGCCCTGTCCGGTGGCGTCATGCAAAACCTGACGCTCGCCACAGAATTGCCGCAGGCCCTTGAAAATGTAGGGTTGATTCCATTAATACACCGCCAACTTCCACCCAATGACGGATGTATTTCCTTAGGTCAGGCGGTCTGGGGGCAAAGGAAACTACTCCTCAAATCATAAAGGAAAAACCATGCACGCCATCCGCACTTTTTCGATCGCGATCATGCTCATCCTGTTCACCCCGGCACTCATTATGGCTGGGACAAAATGCACCCCGCTTGTCCTGTCTGAAATCCATGTAGCGGAAGAGACCGCCGGTTTCATTGTGGACACCCGCTATCCTGTTCTCTGTGCAGAGGCCGCCAATCGCACCATCCGCGACTGGGTGGGACATCGCTTGTTCGATTTCAAAAAGTTCGATCCTGACCATGACCTGTCAGAATTCCCGCACAAATATGAAATGACCATGAACTACAGTGTCTGGGCGGCCGCTTCCGAACGATTCGCTTCGATTAAACTTGATGTTGAAGTCTATTCAGGTGGCGCCCACCCAAACCATTGGCCCATGACATGGGTCTTCGACATGACAAACGGCACGACCATCACACTAGAAGAACTTTTCACGGACATGAATACGGCACTCCCTGCTGTTTCCTCCATGTGCCGCGCCGTTCTGCTGCGGACACTTGGCCCGGAAATCAAGGACATGATCTTTTCCGGCACCAAATCGCTGGAAGAGAATTTTTCACGATTCATCCTCAACGACCAAGGCATAGTTTTTATCTTCCCGCATTATCAGGTGGCTCCCTATTCATCAGGCGAACAGGTGGTAACTATCCCGTATGCACATATTACGGAATACTTCACTCCTGAAATCAACCAGAAGCTCGGCCTCGCCCTTCCGCCACCAACCAAAGACATTGTTCCCGATATATGATTGATACAAACCACAAAAGTAGGTAATAGGAGATTATAGTACTCACCTTTTTCAAAGGAGCTCACGTGGAACTGCTTCGTATCATCATTTCCGTACTTATCCCGCCCATAGGCGCATTTTTGAAAGTCGGCTTTGGCCTACAATTCTGGGTGAACCTGTTGCTGACTCTCCTCGGATACTTCCCCGGCTTGGTGCATGTCATCTGGCTGTTATCCAGAAAATAACAACGCAAAAAAGGCCCGGTGCATCAACACCGGGCCTTTTCAATTTCAACAAAAAGTCTATTAAAATATCCAAAAATTACAGTTTTTTCAACTCCACTTCAAGCGCAGCCAGATACTCGGTAAGCATGTCAGGGGTAATATCGCCCATATGACCAATACGGATAATCTGACGTTTGCCCTCTTTTTCCAACTGAACATTAAGCTTTCCGTAGCCAGGGTCCATCAGATAGCCTTCTTCTCGCAAGGCTTCCTTCACGCCACCCTTGAGTTGAGCCTGTGTCACGCCTTCAGGACAAATGACAGTGGACATGGTCACGGACCGATACCCTTCCGGCACGAACATATCGAAACCATCCAGACCGGCCACCCATTCTTCAACCATGCCGCGCATCTGAATATGACGGGCAAAGCGATTCTCCACGCCTTCCTCGTTGACGATTCGATCAAGCTGCACAGCCATCT
The DNA here is from genome assembly GCF_027923765.1 of Pseudodesulfovibrio nedwellii. NCBI lineage: Bacteria > Pseudomonadati > Thermodesulfobacteriota > Desulfovibrionia > Desulfovibrionales > Desulfovibrionaceae > Pseudodesulfovibrio > Pseudodesulfovibrio nedwellii. The sequence continues at coordinate 1,366,907 of NZ_AP026709.1, forward strand.
GGTTGGCGAGTGTGCCATTGGGTGTGGTTAAAGTCTGATTTTTACGAGCACAGACAAGCTGACGGGTGATGTCGTGAGCATGGCCCTTGTTGGTCACACGAGCAGCCTTTTCCTCGGCCTCCCTGGACACGAATCCGATACCGAATCCGGCAGGTAAAGCCAAAGACTTCTGTGTAGCAGTTACATACATGGCAGCCCCGGAATTCGACAAATCCAGATCAGCTCCGCCAAAAATGGACACTCCATCAACCAAGGGCATGGCGTCATATTGGCGAATAAGCGCGCACACAGCCTTCATATCATTGGTGACACCAGTGGATGTCTCGTTGTGAGTAAAAGAAACAACATCCGGCCGCAGATCTTTGAGTTTCTGCTCCAGCACATTCAAATTGATAGGCTGACCATACTCGAATTTGAGATTCGTGGATTGCTTTCCGTTGGCAACGGCGATCGTCTGATAATGGTCACCGAACGCTCCGACAGATACGTTAAGCAAAGTTTCATCATCAGCTACCAGTGAACGAATGGACGCTTCCATGGCAGAAGATCCAGACCCCAAAACCAGAATCGGTTCGTAATCGTCACCACATCCAGCCAGTGTTCGCAGATGCTGACGGATAGGACCGAAACGCAATTCATTCTCACTGTCGCGATGACCAAATTCCGGCAACATTGCCGCAGCCTTGACGTCGTCACGAATATAGGTGGGACCGGTAATAAAAAGCTTGAGTTGTGCGAATTTAGACAGGCTCATGGCGAATCCTCTCTCTGTGGATGTAGAACAAAAAAGATGAAAAAATGTCGTCGTTCAGTATACCGGAGAGTGCGCAATGTCCAGAAACGACACCATCAAATAGCACCAGATTTTCATATTTCTTATGCGCCCCAACGCTTGCCATTCGGGGGAAAAGTACTTATTTACTCTCTCTTCACCAATTTCCCATGGAGTAATAAGACATGGCTCAGCTCGGACCCCACATTTCAATATCAGACGAACAGCTCATCACCCGCGCCCTGGGCGTGGTAGAGATGGAGCAATATGCACACTGGCCCGAGGATGTAAAAAAACTCGCCGCCAATCTTGCCGCCGAACTTTTTCTGGTGCGCTATAATCCGTTCATCGACGCCTCACTGGTAAAAAAATCAGTTGCTCGTCGCCTGAACATGTCCAGGCCCTCCCTCGACAAAGAATTCGGCACGATCCTGACCAAAGGAATCGAACTGTTCTGGGAACGCTATGACCGAGAAATCACCTTTCGCGAACAGATCATTAAGCAACTCGAACACTTCATGCCCGAAGACGGCATTGGTGACGCACCGCACTCCCGTGTAGAATCAGCCACCGACGCCACCGACCTGCGCATGGAACTGCCCATGCTCGTCCTCTTTCCCGAAACCGAAGCGCAGATTCAGGGCATCGTCAAACTCGCCAACGAAATGCACTTCGGCATCATCCCGCGCGGTGGCGGCACCGGAGCAACAGGTGGAGCCATCCCGGCAGAAACTCGCTCCGTCATCCTGTCCCTGACCCGATTCAAGGATATTCTGGACGTTGATCAGGAAAATCACATCCTGACATTGGAATCCGGTGTTATTACCTTGAACGCCATTCAAGCTGCTGCCAAAAAGGATGTCCTTTTCACCGTGGACCCGGCTTCCAAGGCAGGTTCTTCCATTGGCGGCAACATTTCCGAAAACGCCGGTGGCCCGTTCGCCTTTGAATACGGCACCACCATCGACAACATCCTGAGCTACCGGATGGTTAAACCAGACGGCTCGCTCATCGAAGTCCGCCGTAAGGATCACCCACGTCACAAAATTTATGAAGGTGAAACTGCAACCTTTGAAATCTTCGATGTAAATGGACACAAAATCGACACTGTCGAACTCGACAGCAGCGAAATCCGTGGCAAAGGCCTCGGCAAGGACGTGTCCAACAAATATCTGGGCGGCCTGCCCGGCGTACAGAAGGAAGGCACAGACGGCATTATCACCGTAGCCCGATTCGTCTGTTATCCGGCCCTGAAGAACTCTCGAGTGCTCTGCCTTGAATTCTTTGGACGCTCCATGCGCAATGCCATGCTCGTCATCAAGGACGTTGTCGGCCTGCGCGACACCATCCGAGAAGAAGGCGATCTGGTAAAGATTTCCGCTCTGGAAGAATTCGGCCCCAAATACGTACAGGCCATCGACTACCAAACCAAATCCACCCAGTACGAAGGCAACCCGATTTCCGTCCTCATTCTGCAACTGGATTCCGACGACAAGGAAGCACTGGACGCGGCATGCCAGAACGTGCTGGCCATTGCCCAGCCCTTTGACGGCGTGGACATATTTGCTGCCCGTGACGACAAAGAAGGCGAACTGTTCTGGGAGGACCGGCACAAGCTGTCGGCCATTGCCAAACGCACCTCAGGTTTCAAAATCAACGAAGACGTTGTCATTCCCATGGATGTCATCCCGGAATTCTCCGACTTCCTCGAAGATCTGAACCTCATCTATCTGGCAAAAATATACCGCACCACCCTTGAAAAGGTCCGTGCCATGTCCGGCGTGAACGACGATGATGCTGACATAAGAGAAGCATTTGGTCGCATCGACGATATTCTGAGCGGCAAAGTAACGTCCCATGACTTTTCCGACACCGAACAGGAGGCTCAATGCCGTTACCTGTTCCTGAAATTGCGTGATTCCTACCCTCGTCTGGACCGCGAAATCAAAGCCATGTGGCAGGACATGCAGCTTCGGCGCATCGTCATTGCCAACCACATGCACGCAGGCGATGGCAACTGCCACGTCAACCTGCCGGTCAACTCCAACGACCCGGAGATGCTCGCCTCAGCCCACGAAGCCGCTGAAGTAGTCATGACCAAAGTTTTGGAAATGGGCGGTGAAGTCTCTGGCGAACATGGCATCGGCATCACCAAGATCGCCTTCCTGAGCGACAAAAAAATTAAGGATTTGTCTGATTACAAGAAAGATGTAGACCCAAACAACATCCTTAATCCGGGAAAGCTCACCGCACGAAAACTGCCAAGTGTGCCATTCACTTTCTCATTCAACAGACTGATCAAGGACCTCGACGCCACTGCGCTCAAGGACAAGGAAGCCCTCATGGGGCTTTTGAAAAACATTCAGACCTGTACCCGCTGCGGCAAATGCAAACAGGTCTGCCCCATGTACCTTCCAGCCAAAGGACTTTTATTCCACCCGCGCAACAAAAACATCAGTCTCGGCGCGCTCATTGAAGGCATTTATTATTCGCAGGTGCAAACCGGCGAGCCCGCTCCTTCGCTCATGGCTGAACTGCGCAACCTGATGGATCACTGCACAGCCTGCGGCAAATGCCAAGCAGCCTGTCCTGTCAAGATTGACTCTGCCGGGGCCGCTCTGTCCATGCGGTCATTCCTCGATTCCAAGGGCAAATCAGGCCATCAGCTCAAACAAATTATTTTACGCAACGTCGCCAAAAATCCGGCATCCAACCTGCCGGTCGTTGCAAAGTTCCTGTCTGTCGGACAATCCCTTCAGGATAAGACCTTGGGCATGATACCGGCCCGCTGGCTTTCTCGCATCGAATCCCCGATCGTCAAAAGTCGCAGTCCTCACATAGATTTCCGAAATCTGTTTGAAACTCTGGAATTGGAAGGCGGCTCAGTCTTCAAAAATCCCAGAGCCGCAAGCGATAACACCGTGCTCTACTTTCCGGGTTGTGGAGGATCACTCTTCTCCCATTCCATCGGTATGGCCTCGGTCTACCTGCTTCTCAAATCCGGCGTAAACGTGGTCATGCCCGACCACCACATGTGCTGTGGATATCCACTGCTCGCTTCGGGTTGTGAAGAGGCATACAAAACCAACCGTCATCGCAACATACAGGAATTCCTTGACCTGTTCGTCAAAACCGGCAAGGCGGGCCTCAAGGCTACCACTCTGCTCACAGCCTGCGGTACCTGTCGTGAATCGCTGGAAAGCTACGACTTCACCGGTGAAATGGAAGAACCGCTCAAGCAGATGGACGTAGTCCAATTCCTCATCGAACGATTGCCTTCCATCCGCCAGTCCGAGTCCATCGTGTACCACGCTGCCTGTCATGCAGAATGGGTGGACGCACCCAAAATCAAGGCCCCGGAACTGTATCGCACGGCACTGGCCGAACTGACCGGTGCTGAGGTGAGCCTCTCACCCGGCTGCTGCGGAGAATCCGGCCTCGGCGCCTTGACTTCACCTGGCATTTACAACCGGCTGCGCGAATGCAAACAGGACCAACTCACTGAGGATCTCGGCCACAACCGAGAAAAACCCATCGTGGTCGGCTGCCCGTCCTGCAAAGTCGGTATAAAACGGTCCATGCTCCAGATGAAACGCCCCAACCGGGTCCTTCACGCCGTGGAATATCTGGCCGAAGCCGTGGGCGGGAAAAAATGGAAAAAAGAACTCAAGGACTTGCTAGAAAAAGTTGAACGCAAAGGCTCGGATAACTAATTCCGACCCAAGTTTGACCCAAAATGTCTGACAAGGTAGGCTCCTGTTCCAAAGGAGCCTACCATGACAATCTACGCTCGCCTCATTGCATCCATTGCGATTCTACTCGGCCTGATCTGCTTTGCGGCCTTCCTGCGGCACAAAGGTTTTGTCCGCGAAGAACATGGTGGTGTCTTTGCTAAGCTCGTAACGCACGCCACCCTGCCAGCACTCATTTTTGTTTCATTAGCCCGCACCTCCATCATTTGGGATGAAGCATGGCTCGCGCTCATCATGCTGATGGCCGAACTCCTAGCTCTTGGCCTAGGCTGGATTGCGGCCAAGGCTCTCCGATTGGATCGTCCCTCTAGCGGGGCCATGATTCTCGTTTCCGGCTTTGGTAGTTCCTCGCTGCTTGGATACGCACTCATCAGCCAGGTCTTTCCGGGGAACACTGGCGCAATGACCGAAGCTGTCATGGTTTCAGAAATCGGCGTAGGTCCGGCACTCTTCACCATCGGCACAATGATCGCCATATACTATGGCAGTGAAGGCGCATCCCCAGAGGCTCGTTTCAAGGCAGCATTAGGATTTTTCCGTTCCCCCATTTTCATCTCAGTAGTAGCCGGACTTGTCTGGTCCGCCTTCAAACTCCCGACAGACGGCCCTATCATGGGGACCATCATGCAAGCCCTCGACGTAACAGGCGCAGCCAACACATTGATGGTCACCCTACTCGTGGGCGTCCTCCTCCATTTTCAAGACCTCGGCTCCGTGGCATTGGCAGGTGTCGCCGTAGCCGCAAACAAACTCATCCTGAAACCTATCATGATATGGATGCCAACCGTGTTTATGGCCCTGGAGACATGGGAAGTGCACGTACTGGTATTGGAAGCGGCCATGCCCTCAGCCCTGCTCACCGTGGCGTTGTCCCGCACCTATGGATGCAATGCCGGACTGGCATCTCGAATGGTCTTCCTGACCACCTTGGCCAGTGGCATTACCATCCCGATCATGTTCAAAATATTGAGTTGACCTCGTTTTTACATTGACCAGAGTCCGCTCAAATGCTTTGTTTGGGCGGACTTTTTCGATGAAGACACGCATGGACAATAAAAAGATTATGAAACACGACACAAACTGCCCCCCCGCTCACACTCGGGAAGAAGAATAGTATGCGTGCGCTCGGCATTGATTTCGGCCTAAAACGCGTGGGCCTTGCCGTGTCCGACCGCACAGGCACACTTGTCTCGCCGTTCAAGACTATTGTCCGCACTTCACGAAACGCCCTCTTTGACGAACTGCTCGAAATCATACACAATGAAGTAATTGAAACCGTTGTGGTAGGTCTCCCATTATCTTTGGACGGAGGAGACACCCTGACCACTCGTCAGGCCCGCAATTTTGCCGAAAGTCTGGGACGACGCATCGAACAGCCCATCCACCTGATGGACGAACGGTTGACCTCTGCTGAAGCCGAAGAAGAACTCAACGCTGCCGGTCTCTACGGCAAAAAACGAAAGATGGCCCTGGACAGTCAGGCCGCCGTCATCATATTGCGCTCATGGATCGAAAGCGGACAATCATAATATCATTTCTCAGCCTGCTTCTTCTCGCGGGCATTGGTGCGGGCGGCTATGTCTGGCATAAGGCATGGCTTGAAGAACAATTTCTGACCGTACCACCGGAATCCCCTGGACAAGACATCATGTTTCGCGTGGAACCCGGTCAAATTTTCACTACCATCTCAGCCAATCTCAAAAAAAATGGCCTGATCACGGATACCCGTCGTTTTCTCAAGTTGGCACAACAAACCGGCAAAACGTCATCACTCCGCGCAGGACAGTTTAAACTTTCGACTGGATGGACGCCCGATCAAATTCTCCATGAACTCAGTTCATCAGCCGGAATCATGAAAAAAGCCTCGATCCGCGAGGGTCTGACATGGTGGCAAACCGCCGACAAAATTCAGGCAGCACAGTTGGGCAGCTATAAAAATTTTGCTGAAGCCATAGTCGACCCTGAACTTTTAAAAAAATACGGCCTTGAAGCGAAAAATGCCGAAGGATATCTCTTCCCGGAGACATATCTGCTCACCCCGCCAAGGGGTGACCAATCTCGATACATGGCCGAAATCATGCTTAAGGAATTCTTCAAAAACGCGGCCAAAGTCTGGCCTGAGGGTCTGCCAGAATTTGAAGAGATGAACAAGATGGTCACGCTCGCCTCACTCATCGAAAAAGAAACTGGCAACACCTCGGAGCGAAAGCGAATTTCCGGGGTCTTTCATAACCGCCTCAAGAAACGGATGCTCATCCAGGCGGACCCAACCATCATTTATGGTCTTGGGCCAGCTTTTGACGGAAACATTCGGCGCAGTCACATTTTGGACAAAAAGAATCCATACAACACGTACGTCATTCGCGGCCTGCCTCCGGGGCCAATCTGTTCACCGGGTCTTGATGCACTTCTGGCCGCCGTCCACCCTGAAGATCATTCATTTCTGTATTTCGTAGCAAAAGGGGACGGGTCGCATTATTTCAGTAAATCCTTATCAGAACACAATAATGCGGTCAGACAATACCAACTCAGAAGAAATCGTAAGACCTATCGATCCACTCAAGAATAACCGAAATCCCTGCGCCTCGAACATTGCGAACTGATACCTTTTCCGATAGCATATCGGGTGGAAGAACATTCCATCGGGAGAAACATGCGTTTATCAATTCGACTCGTCCAACTCATGGGCCTTATCCTCTGTCTGGTCTGTGCCACGAACGGCTTTGCCCAATCAGAATCATCGGTGCGTCGTGCCGCATTCGATATAGGCTCCGCCGTCATCAAATGCACTATCGCCGATGTGAACATATCCACCGGCCAGATCATCAAAACAATTGAAACCCTGTCGGAAAAAATAGATTTCGCAGAAGACCTCGCCCGATCCTACGATTCAAATCTCAGCCGTGACATCATGAACGCGGGCATCAAGGCCCTTGAAGAAATGAAACGTATTGCGGTTAAGCAAAACGTTAAAGAATACTCTGCCGCAGGTGGGGCCGTATTCCGCTCTGCCAGAAATGGTCGGGCCTACTTTGTCCGCATCGAAGAAGAAACAGGTATCCCCAGCCGGATTGTTTCCGAACAACAAGCTGCCATGCTCAGCTACCACGCGGTACGACAGGCATTAGATTTTTCGTCTCGGGACCTACTTGTATGGGACATCGGTGGCGGCAGCATGCAGATGACTGCCCGACACATGGATGGTGGCCTTCTCTTTTACATTGACCCCATGGCTTCAGTCTCCTTCAAAAATGTGGTCATCGGCACCATTCAGGGAAAAAACATCGCCACAGTCTCTTCCCCCAACCCAGTCAATGCCGACGAAGTTGCCTCTGCTCTCACCAACATCAAGACCCACGCCGCCACATCCATTCCCCCGCTCATCACATCCCGCCTACGTCATTCCAACATGATTGTGGCCGGTATCGGCGGTGTGCACTATTACGGAATCCCCGAACAGATAGGCAGACGTGACAAAGTCTTCACCCGCGACGATGTCGCCAAGGCGCTGGAAAAATGGACTGGCAAAAACGACGAAGACTTTGAAAGTGAATTCGCCGCCACCCGCCTGACCAATCTTATTCTAGTGTTGGGTTACATGGACACTCTCGGCATCAAGGAAGTCCATCCGCTGGTCATCAACCAGTCAGACGGACTGCTGGCCGCTCCTGAATTCTGGTAGCCTAGCGAATTTCAACGCCGAGACGATCCGCCCATGACTCTGACTCAAATTCGCCGGGGAAATAAATATACTTGGCTTTGGCCTTGATCTTTACTCGTTGGACCGGCCCCCACCATCTGGAATCGTAACTAGCTTCACGATTATCACCGAGAACGAAATACTCCTCCGCCCCCAATGTCAAAGGCCCGAAGTCGTCACGTACTGGTACTATGCTCGTCTTGGTGTGTTGCACATACGATTCTTCAAGCGGATTATCATCAACAAACACTTGTCGTTGACGAATCTCAACGGTCTCGCCGGGAAGTCCGACTACTCGTTTGATAAAATCGACATGCTCATTTTCCGGGAACGGAAAAATCACGATATCCCCTCGCTTCACGGCATAATCTAAGGCCAAAGTCTCCACAATAAAATGATCCCCAATTTTCAAAGTGGGCAGCATTGAACCGGACGGGGCCTTATATGCCTCATAAGATTGAGACATCAAATGATCAAAGACAAGACCGGATGCCAGACTCACGCACAGACAGAGAGCGTACACCCACCAACGATTCCATGGTCCGGGACTAAATTCCCGAAGCCTTTTGGCAGAAGCAAAAGCCTCCCACGCCACGAATACATTGAAGCCCAACAATATGGCGAGACACAATAGTGTCGAGACAAAATCTGACCAAAACGGAATCATGGCCAAAGAGTACACCCACTCGGCCACGAAAAAACCAACGCCCTTTTTCCACTGACCGTTATATATTTGACCAAAACCGGTAAACAAAAGGGAAAGCAGTCCTGCCAGCCACGGCTTTCTCGGCTTGGAATCAGACGCACTCTGGATGGTATTTTGATCAGTCATGACTTGACCATGCCAGATTGACCGAGAGAAGAAAACATCAGGCTACTGGTATGAAATCGCGCCCCAATTCATAACCACGTCCATTCAAGAACTCGGCGATATCTTCACGTGCTCCCCGACTGGCTACGTACGGCAAACAAAACGCCTCGCCTGCACCGGGAATATCATTGCGATCAACCACTGGCACCCCGTTAACGATATGACCTATCTTACGCGGGTCGATGTCATAATAGGCCGCAAATTCCACACCATGAGCGAGCAAAAGATCTGCCCGTTTACGAGTGGTCCGTCCTGAGCCAAGTATATGGACCACGGGGTGCAACGGATTATTCCGAGCCAACCACCGTGCAAGATACTCGGTCTTGATACGATAAAAGGCATCCACATCATATCTGGGATGATTGCGCGACAATCGTGTGGGAGGATCATTCCAAATGAGCAGTTCCTCATCCACTTTCATCATGCGCACGCCTGCTTCCAACCACCGCAGCAGCAATTCGTAATCTTCAGGGAAATCTCCATCACGATACATGCCGTGTTCGTCGATGCACTCCCTTCGATACATGATGGATGGATTGGGCACTGGAAATTCAACGAACCGATTCAAAGTAATGGCTTCATGCGAGAGGACCGTATTGGTCCAATCTACATAATGGGCATACCCAGCACAAGCTTCACGACACCCGCCGAATCGGATACGACAGCCAACCAACCCGACATCCAGATTTTCATCCAACAGCCTAGACTGAGCCGCCAACCGCTCCGGCAACGACTCATCATCCGCATCCATGCGAGCTATATACCTGCCACAAGCCGCCTCAATAGCCGCATTAGCCGCCGTAATCACGCCACCATGCTCGATGGACACAACACGAATACGGGAATCCCGGCGCGCATATTCGGCCAGGATTCCCGCTGTATTATCATTACTACCGTCATCCACGGCCACCACTTCGAAATCCGCACACGTCTGAACAAGCAGACTGTCGAGCGCCTTACTCACGGTCTCCCCGCAATTAAAGCAAGGCATAGTCACGGAAACCTTCGGTGTAGGCATGGGTTACTCGACCTCGGCCTCGGCTTTGCTCGCCTTCACAGCCGCCTTGATGCGACAGACCGAGCATGTGCCGGCACTGGTTGGCGATCCACATTCAATGCACGGATTGAGTTCATCTCCGGTCTCCTTCTCCAAATTAGCGAATGCAGGCTTCCCCTTCTTGAGAAAGGATTGATAGAACTGAAACTTCTGCCCGGGGCTACGATATTCAAGTTCTCCCCACAATTCCTTATGGTGAGTAAAACTTGCACCTGAAGCATACGGACATGGGTCCGAATGTATTTCAATACCCTTAAGAAAGGCGTAGTTGGCGGTCTCGAATTCACTCAATCGAAACAGCGGCTTGACCTTACGCACAAAACCATCACTGGCAGGCAGGGTCGGCCCCTGATCGGATAAATATGCCGTATCCCAACGCAGAGTGTTTGCGAAGAGTCGCGCCACTTCATCATCCAAATTATGACCGGTAGCGAGCACATCAAAACCCTCTTCCCGAGCAATCCGGTTAAAATGATGTCGCTTCATCTTGCCACACACGGAACAGACCGGACGTTTGACGTATTGCTTGATGTCCGGGATGGGCAACCCCCACTTCTCCATTTCAAACACACACAGGTCGAGATCATGCAGATCACAAAAATCCTCGACTTTCTTACGCGCTTTTCCCGAAGAATTGGGAATGCCGAGGTCAATATGCAGGCCTGTAACATCATACCCCTGCAATTTCAGCTCAAGCATCAAAGCCAAAGAATCCTTGCCACCGGACAGTGCCACAAGAATACGCTCATCATGGGTGAACATCTTTTCCCGACGGATGGCGGTTTCCACCTGTTTGGTGAAGAAAAGCGGAAAACAATCCTTACAAAACCCGGAATGATGACTGGGCAATGCGACGCAGGCAGTTTTTTTACAACGGATACATTTCATAAATAATACCCTTACCCTGCGGAAGTAACTTTACGAACCATGAGCGTATCACCGTTTTTCAACATACAGTCCGCGGTGAGCAGCTCGCCGTCGCGCACAACGATGGCCATGGTGGAACGGAGCTTCAATTTATTCAGCACAGCAATGACCGAACGAGTGTTGCTCATCTCGATCTGCTCTCCGTCCGGTTCAAGATTAACCGTAATCATATGTGTCTCCTTTTCCGCCAGTCGCTTTGATGGCCAGCGGGTGGGTGGACACTACAGAGGAAGCGGGTCCTGTTCAAGCCCCCTGTCTCGGAGGGGAATTACACGAAAAACACAGTCACTCCGGGGTACCACGGCGGTATGTTAGAATCTGAATGAAAACACCAAACCTTTGTTGACCCAAAAGAGGGGAATCGCGTATGTTGCCAATAAGGGAATAATCCTAAGGAGGATTTCATGAGCCAACCGAAGATTCTCGTTGTCGATGATGAAAAACATATTCGCATGCTCTACAGGGAAGAACTGGAAGCTGACGGATACACTGTCGCCACCTCAGACGGCGAAGAAGACATCCTCGATGTAATGGAACGAGAAACCCCGACCATCGTCATTCTGGACATCAAACTTGGTGTCAGCCGCTCCGGCCTTGACCTCTTGCAGGAAATCAGGACCAAAGACCTGCAAATACCGGTCATCCTTTCCACGGCGTACGACTCCTTCCAGCACGACCTCAAATCCATTGCCGCAGATTACTATGTGGTCAAATCAGTGGACCTCTCAGAGCTGAAAGACAAGGTTCGTATGGCCCTTAATAAAGCTGGTATGTAGCTAATCACACACAGCTTTTCATCTTTTTAGCAGACACCCTCCAGGCACATCCCGGGGGGTGTCTTCGTTTAATTTTCGCACCTGCCCAACAATTTCTACTGAGACATTCCTCTTGCCGTGCCGCCCTCCGGCATGGTAGCCGCATCGCATGTTCGACATTACCGCACAGGACCTCCAACTGTATCTTATCATGGCTCCGGGCCTGCTCATTGCATTGGTTTGTCACGAAGTAGCCCATGGTTACGTGGCCTATCTGCTCGGTGACCCCACAGCCAAGTCCCAGGGACGATTGACGCTCAACCCGCTCAAGCACCTGGACCCCATCGGCACGTTGGCCTTTTTCTTTGTCCAGTTCGGCTGGGCACGCCCCGTTCCGGTTAATGCACGATATTTCAGAAACCCACGTCAAGGCATGATGCTGACAGCTATGGCGGGACCAGGGATTAACTTCCTGCTGGCCTCAATTTTTGCGCTGATCTTCCACGCCATGGTCGCTTTTGACATCAACGGACAGAGCGCATTCTATGCTGTGGCCTATTATGGCGTATTCGTGAACCTTATTCTCGGCGTATTCAACCTTTTGCCCATTCCACCTCTGGACGGCAGCAACGTTGTCGCGTACTTTCTACCGCCGCAGGCAGCCTACAAGTTCATGTCCCTAAGCCGATATGGTTTTATTCTCCTCATCGGCATTATCATGCTGGGACGCTTCACCGGCTTTTCACTGGTTGGCGAGATCATTCTGCCTATGGTTCGCGCCATGGCCGGTCTACTCGGCATCCCCATGTAACCCTTTAAACAACACCAATTCATCATGAGCGAAAGACAACGCATCGTTTCAGGCATGCGGCCCACCGGCCCCCTTCATCTCGGTCACTACTTCGGCGTCATTGCCAACTGGGTCAAACTCCAGGAAGAGTACGACTGTTTCTTTTTCGTGGCCGACTGGCACGCCCTGACCAGCGAATACGCCGATCCCACCAGAACCAAAGGCTTCGTTCCCGGTCTGGTCAAAGATTGGATCGCCGCAGGTCTGGACCCGGAAAAATGCAGCATCTTCCAGCAGTCCATGGTCAAAGAACACGCTGAATTGAACCTGCTACTGGCCATGATCACCCCGCTAGGCTGGCTGGAGCGGTGTCCTACATACAAAGAACAAAAAACCGAACTGGCACAGAAAGAACTGAACACCTTCGGATTCCTCGGTTATCCCGTACTCATGACTGCTGACATCCTGATGTACAAGCCGTGCGCCGTGCCTGTAGGCAAGGACCAGCTTCCGCATCTGGAACTGACCCGAGAGATAGCCCGTCGCTTCAATCACCTGAACAAGACGGAACTCTTCCCGGAACCGGCAGACATGCTCACCGAAGAATGTAAGCTGCCCGGTCTGGACGGTCGCAAAATGTCCAAGAGCTATGGTAACTCCATCATGCTTTCCGAGCCTATTGACGAGATCATGCCTAAACTGCGCGGCATGAAAACCGACGAAAATCGTCTGCGCAAATCCGATCCGGGTGATCCCAATATTTGCAACCTCTACCCCTACCACAAGCTCATGACCGATCCGGCCAGACTCCCTGAGATTCAGGAAGGTTGCCGCAATGCGTCCTGGGGTTGTGTTGATTGCAAAAAGGTGCTCATGGAGTCCATGGAAACCTTCCTGACGCCTTTGCACGAACGCCGCGCCGCCTGCACTGATGCAATGGTTCAGGAAATCCTGCACGCAGGGAATGAAAAGGCCCGTGCGTACGCCCGAAAGACCATGGACGAAATCCGTCAGGTCATGAACTTCGACTTCTAAGCAAAAAAAATATATATAGTGCATTTCCCGAACTCTTTCCGGGACCACACAACATTCAGGAGATTCTATGGCAGCCCAGAAAGGCAGCACTGTCAAAGTCCATTACACCGGTACCCTCAAGGCTGACGGCAGCCAGTTCGATTCCAGTGAGGGCCGCGAGCCTCTCGAGTTCCAATTGGGTGAAGGTATGGTCATCGCCGGTTTCGAAAAAGCCGTCATCGGCAAGAATGTCGGCGACTCCATGACCGTGGAGATTGCACCAGAGGAAGGCTACGGCAATCCCAATGAAGAACTGGTCTTCCAGGTCCGCAAGGAACAACTTCCCCCGAACGTCGAGTTGGAAGAAGGCATCATGCTGGAAATCCGCACCGAAGACGACCACCCCGCATACGTACGCGTCACCGCGTTCGACGAAGAGATGGTCACGCTTGACGGTAATCACCCCTTGGCGGGAGAAACCTTGATTTTTGACATTGAACTCGTGGAAGTTGCGTAAATAACTTCACATTGATTAAAATCCCCCCGCCTCTTGCTGAATTCGGCGAGGGCGGGGTTTTCTTTTTTTTAACAGGCGGACACATCACATGAGTATTTCAAAACGCTGTAGCGACCTGACCCCGTTTCTGGTCATGGAAATCCTTGAGGCTGCTCAGGCCATGGAGCGTAATGGCGAATCCATCATCCACATGGAAGTCGGCGAACCAGACTTCGATACACCGGACTGCGTCAAACGCGCTTCCTGTGAAGCTCTGGACAAAGGCCACACCCACTACACCCATTCATTGGGTCTCATCGAACTGCGTGAGGCCATCTGCGATGACTATCGCGAACGGTACGATATTGCTATTGACTCGGCGAACATCGCGATCACACAGGGCACCAGCCCGGCCATGCTCGCCCTATTCTCAGCGATTCTAGAAGACGGTGATCAGGTCATCACCAGTGATCCGTGCTACGCCTGCTACGATAATTTCATAACCTTTGCAGGGGCCGAACCTGTCAAGATCCCAGTGTCCGAAGACGACGCCTTCCAGTACCGCGTATCCGCCATTCGTGAAGCACTCAAGGCCAACAAAAACATCAAGGCCATTCTCGTCAACTCCCCGGCCAACCCCACTGGCACACTGCTTTCCAAGGAACGCATGCAGGCCATTGCCGAACTGGCTGAAGAATACAATCTCTGGATCATATCCGACGAAATTTACCATGGTCTGGTTTACGAAGGAAAAGAACATTCCATCCTTGAATTCACTGACCGCGCCTTTGTCCTAAACGGTTTCTCCAAGCTTTATGCCATGACCGGCTGGCGGCTGGGCTATCTCATTGCCCCGCCTGAATTCATGCGCACCTTACAGACCGCGTGCCAAAACTTCTTCATCTCCGCCAACAGTATGGCTCAGTGGGGCGGTGTGGCCGCACTCAAGGAAGGCGCACTCGACGTAGAACGCATGAAAACCACCTACAACAAACGCCGCCTGTACATCCTTGAACGACTGACCGGCATGGGCTTCGACATCAAGCATCCACCGACCGGCGCATTTTACGTGCTCGTCAACATGCAGCATCTGGCCGCAAAATTTGATGGCAGTTCACTCAAGCTTGCCTATGATATTCTGGAAAAAGCAAAGATCGGCGTTACTCCCGGAATCGATTTCGGTAAAGGTGCAGAAGGGTTCATTCGCTTCTCCTACGCCACCTCCATGGACAATATCAAAGAAGGCATGGACCGACTCGAACAGTATCTCAAAAACAACAACTAAAATTCTCCCTTAAAAAAGACCGAGGCCTGTACATCAGGCCTCAGTCTTTTCGATACTCATAAAAAAAACACACGTTCTAAACGTGGATATCCAGCCCCTTGTAAGCCACACCGCCCGCGCCAAACATCATTCCACCGCCTGTAAAAAGTGACGTCGTATTCATATTAGATGCATACCACCACGCCATAGCCTCAGTCTGAAGCGTCTGCTCCATATCCTGCGGCGACAACCTGCTTTCTGCAACGCCTGCCAGTTTCCCGAACTGAAGAATCTCACCCAGCTCATTCACCCGTGCAGGGTTCGTACTGAAATACGCATTGATCATTTCCCGATGCGGATGATCTCCGGCCACAGTCACGCCACCCGCCGGATCATATGACAAACGAAACGGTGCCGACACGTTCACACCAAGATCAGCCAGATCGTCACTTACGTCTCGGTTCCATCCACTTTGCAATGCATCATGATAATCCGACACGGCCTTGAACGACACTCTATCATCACCAACATCAGCAACCTTCGACAAAAGCGCACGAATATGATCCCGCACACTCCCTTGTATATCGGCATCAGTTTCCTGTCGTTTTTTTGACTGCTCAGGACCAAGCGAAAAATCGGCCTCGCCCTGTGTGCGCTTCGGCCTTTTGTACGTGTATCCTTGTACAGTCTGTTCAATAGGTTGCGTCGACATAGGAGCCTTCTCTCCACATAATGATTTACTTGAATCGAACAGCAAGCTATACATTTTATAGCACAAAATGTACCAGCCGCATTGCACGGACCGGAAAACATAGGTATACTTAACCTTATTAGGCCAACCACGAACTTTTAAGGGTTACACATATGCATGAGAAATCATTGATTATCAACGGCGTTAACGTCACTAATATCATCAATCGAAATGAAAGCCGCGTGGCGGCACTTATCCCGGAATTAATTCAGGAATACTATCCTGATTTCATTTTCGAAGATCTCGATATTCAGGATATCTATGCACTCACTCTGAATCTGATCCCCGCAGGTTACGCCCAGACCGGATCAATAGTTCTGTCCAACCGATTGTCAGATTTCGAAATAAACTCAAAAATCCGCATCGCCATCGAACGAGTCCTCGACAATCCCACCCGTGTGACTGGATAATAAAAATATATTTGATGTGCCTCCAAAAACTGGAGGAAAGGAAAGGGGATAAAAACACTTTTTTCACTGAGCGCACGGCTTTAATGCATCTTCAAAAAAAACATAAATAAAATTCAATGATCAATAATTATGTTGTCTACGTCCTTCTGGCGATCACAATTACTGCCATTCCAGGACCAGCTGTTATTCTCACCATACGAAACAGTCTAAAATATGGCTATAAAGCATCTATTGCCAATATCTTAGGAAACTTTATTGCCATGGTTCTGCTGGCGACACTTTCTGCAGTTGGACTAGGAGCTTTAATTATCTCTTCATCTTCGTTATTTGTTATTCTCAAAGTTTTCGGGTGTCTTTACTTGATATATCTGGGTATAAAATCTTGGAAAACACCTTGTATTCAAAAAAGAAACCACCAAAAAGAACAACAAATCAACAACCAAAAATTTACGGTTCTGTTTAAAGAAGGATTGGGAGTTGGTATCAGCAATCCAAAAGCCATTGCCTTTTTCACAGCCCTTTTCCCTCAATTTGTTGACCCAGCCAGAACTTTCATCCCGCAATTCTTAACTTTAATCCTCACCATTGAAGTAATTTCTTTCATTATTTTGACAAGTTACGCAATATCAGCGTCGTTAGCCTCGCCTTTCTTATCAAAAAAAAGAGCAATGGCTATTTTCAACAAACTGACTGGTATTTCTTTTATTGGATTTGGAATCGCTCTTCTCTGTGAAGATTCATAACCCTACACCGCCATCCTTCCATCTAAATTTTCTACCAAATTTGACTGGCGGCGTTGGCAGCAGTCCGCAAAAAATAGCGTGGGATATCTTCCTAATTACAGAAGATATCACACGCGTTTTTTTGCGGATATTCCATACCCCGGCCTTCCAAGCACAGTAACCATGCACGAATGCGCCTATATGATTCCAAAGGCTCTCGGCCTCTGCCGGGTTCAGAGCAGCGCCCTAGTTCCATGAAATAGACCGCCGATAGCCACCATTCCTTTCCCTCAAGTAAGTACTATTTTACCATGATACTGAGAGGAAACGTGACATAAAAACAACTTCCCTTTCCCAGCACTGATTCGGCTAAAATTTCACCGTGATAGTGTTCTACTATTTGCTTACAAATCGGAAGCCCCAAGCCTGTTCCAAGTTGGGAAGAACTGAGAGTATTCCCTTTTTTTGCGACGTAATATTTGTCGAATATTCTAGTGATATTTTCAGCAGTCATGCCAACACCTTCATCACTGACCGCGATCTCTATATGCTTATCATTCACTGACGCGGTGATGACGATTTCACCCGAATCCGTAAACTTAATTGCGTTACTCAAAAGATTGACAAGGACTTGTGTAATCAAATCCACATCCAAATACATTGAAGGAAGCGGCGAGTGCGTACCGATAGTCATCGTCACGGATGGCTTTTCAAGAACAAGACCCTCCACCGCCGTTACCGATGATTGAAGCACATCTTCCAACGAAGTGGGTTCATCGTTCCATGTAGCCTGACCCGATTCAATCTTAGCAAGATCAAGTACATTATTAATCATTCGGGTCAGTCTGCTGCACTCGTAGGAAATAATGGATATATTCTTCCGAATCCTATTCTCTTTTTTTGCAAGAGGTTCTGGAATAACATTCTCTGAACTGATCACATCAAAATCTTTTTTTATAAGCTTGGTAAAACCAAAAATGGAAGTAAGAGGAGTTCGCAACTCATGAGATACTTGCGAAAGAAAATCAGACTTCAGTTGTTCAGCCTCCTGCGCCATTTCTTTTTGTTTGATTTCCATCTTCAGATTATCATTAAGTCTGATCAACTTATCCTGATTCTCTTCAAGCTTTCTGGCATGTTCTCGCAACTCCTTATTGGTATTGTTCAACAAACCAAAGGCCTTCCGCTGAATAATAATTCCAATATAGACAAAGACTGCACCGAAAAAGAAAACAAGAGCAATAAACAGATCGTTTACAACATCGAAATGACCGATAAAAATAAAAATAACGAGTATATATGCAAAAAAGAAAAAGACCATGAAGGCCATATGCATTTTTATCAAGCTTGAGGTCCGTTTTGGGAACCCTTCTATCGAATCGTGGACGGTGAGCATCAAGCTCTTATGATAAAGTATGCTTCGCAGCATCACCAGTGCACCTAAAAAAATTAAAATGCACGCCAGTATTGTGCTCCACGTCATCCCCGCTCCTTTTCACGCAATAAATAGTAACGCCTTCTACTCCAAGTTTATTGGTTGCATCGTGATTCATAATTGTCCAGTATAACATATATGTAATCATTGATGACACATTCAACTATACATTTGATGTCACCACAGTCATCCCCTTCCCCAAAAACCAAAAGTCTAGCTGGCTATATTAACAACCGTTCGCAAAAAATTGCGCGGGACACCTTCCGATTATAGAAGATGTCCCGCGCAATTTTTTGCGAATATTCCGTAGCCCAACCTTCCGAGCACAGTAACCATACTCCACTGCGCCTATAAAATTCCAAAGGCCCACAATCGTTGATGGGTCCAAACAATGCCCTAGTCCCCACCAAATGGACCATAGGTAGCCGCTGTCCCGCAATCGGACGGCCCCCGGCAGAAGTCCCCAAAAGGACCTCCACCGAAAGCACGCTGTTATTCTACGTTTATATTACTACCCGGCTTCTCCATACCGATAACGAACATGAGAAGTGCTGGGATAACGAACACGGTAAAGACAGTAGACATAGCCAACCCACCAAGCACGACTGATCCAAGTCCTCGATATAACTCGGAACCGGGACCAGGAGCCACGGCGAGCGGCAACATACCGAAGATAGACGTAGTCGCGGACATGTAGATGGGCCGCAAACGTGTTCGAGTGGCTTCGATGACCGCCTCTTTGTGCTCCATACCGCGCTCTCGAATATTACCGAGCGATTGATGCACGATAAGAATTGCGTTGTTGACGACGACACCGATAAGAATGACAAATCCGAGCATTGTCAGAATATCAAGGGCCTGCGGTGCAATGAAGATGTTCTCCAATCGCAACCCGAGGAACCCTCCTGCACCGGCCAGAGGGACGGTGAAGAGAATGATGAGCGGATAGATAAAGTTCTCAAAGAGCGCAGCCATAAGCAGATATGTGATGATAATTGCAAGGATAAAATTCCATTGCAAAGCATCACGAGTCACGGTGAGCTTATCTGCCGCACCGGAAAGCTGGACGTGTACCCCTTCCATCATACCCGTTTGCTCCAAGGCAGGAATAAGCTTCTGCTGGATAATTTCCATAGCGGACTGCAAAGGCATATCCGGCGGAGGCGTGACCTGAAGGGTAATGGTCCGTTTGCGTTCGAGATGTCGAATCTGTGTCACACCATAGGTGTTTTCGATAGACGCAAGGGAAGAAAGCGGCACAGCCCATCCTTTAGGCGTTGCCACTAATTGAGAATAGAGTTCTTCGGGCGTAGCTATTTCATCTTTGGATGCCTTGAGCACCAGATCAATCTTCTTTTTGCCTTCTTCCTTATAATCACCGATCTTACGACCATCGAGAATAACATCCACGGCCTTACCCAAATCGCTGGAGGTTAGGCCCGCCGCACGCACTCGGTCACGATACGGATGGAACCGTACTTCGGGATACAGCAATTCCAACGACGGAATAGGCCGTACCTGTGCACCTTGAATAGACTGCATAGTCATGCCGAACATGGTTCCGGCAGCGCCCACAAGTTGTTGCAAGTTGTCACCAGAGAAATCCACATTGATAACTCGACCCTCACCGATCCCCTGCTCAAAAATGGAGGATTGGAGAGCAACGCCGAACATACCTGGTATGGAATTAAGCACCCGCATGAAGAGTGGAATCAACCCGCCAGCGTTCTGTTCTTCGGTCGATACGGCACCAAAGAGGTTGATAGTCGGATGAGAAACAAAAAACATGCTCTCAATTCCAGGGATATCACCAACACTTTTGTCAAAATAAGGATCCACTTGATCAAACACATACTGACCGATGTCGTAGCGTTCCGCATACGACAGGCCCGGCGGTGGGATCAGAATCGAGATCACAAAGTTACGATTGCCCTGCGGCAGGTACTCCATCTTCGGAAACATGGTCCAAACAATAAGAACGGACACCATGGTCAACCCGACAACGGTAATGACACGACTTTTCCACGTATTAATCGCCATACGCAAAAGCATGATAATAAAATCAGCAAATTTGCCACCCAATTGAGTGAGCGGCGTAAGAATCCTTTTCGCTATGGACAGGCCAGCCGGTTTTCTCGGGCTATCGTCCCGCTTGGCGGCTTTCTTCTCGGCAATACGATAAAACTGATTGGCGAGCATGGGGATAACCAACACCGACACAAAGAGCGACAAGGCAATGGCGCAGGTGACAGCAATGGCGATATCCTTGAAGAGCTGTCCGGCTTCCTGCTCCATAAATACAACGGGAAGGAACACGGCTACGGTGGTCAATGTCGAAGCAAGCACCGCCCCCCACACCTCACTGGCTCCATCATAGGCTGCCTTGAAAGCGGTTTTCCCCATTCGTCGATGCCGGTCAACGTTTTCAAGAACAACAATGGCGTTATCCACGAGCATACCAACAGCAAACGAAATACCCGCCATGGAAACGATATTCAAACTACGTCCTGCCGCTGCGAACATAATAAACGCACCAACGATGGACACGGGAATGGACACAGCCACAATAATAGTCGAGCTAAATGATTGGAGAAAGACAAACAAAACGATAATCGCCAAAATGGAACCGATAAGGATGTTGCGCCTTACCAGATTAATGGCACCTTCGATGTACGGACGCTGGTCATAAACCCAGTCAAGGTACACACCTTTTTCAGCCAGCACACCGTCGTTGAGATTCTGAACGACCTCTTCCACCGCATTGGTCATGGACAAAATGTTGGTTCCCGGCTCAGGCTTAACGCCTACGGCAATGCCGGAAACACCACGTTGCAACATGACGGTAACAGGTTTTTCATTTCCTTTGGAGACAGTTGCGACATCACCGAGAGTGACACGGAACTGACCGGAGGAAGAGATAACCACGGACTCGATATCTTCAATAGACTTGAACTCGGCTGGTGTACGAATACGATAATCGCGTCGCCCGACACCAAGGGTACCTGCGGATACGGACACGTTTTCGCTTTGCAACACACTTATAAGTTCAGTGGCCGTCAGGTTATAGGAAGCAAGTTTGGCAGGGTCCACGACGATGTGCATTTCATCCTCGCGCCCACCGCCCATGAACAAATCAGCCACACCGGGCACACGCTCGATGTACTGACGAACCTCGTTCTCAAAGAAAGTCATATATGTTGTGACATCGTCAGTGTTGTCCGGCAGGCCTTTCAGAAGCATCCAGATAACAGGCGATGTGGACGCACCTGTGGCCGAAATAATGGGTCGGTCAACATCGTCCGGGTAATCCGGTACTTCGTCGAGTTTGTTGGACACGCGCAAAAGTGCACGGTCGATTTCGGTACCAATTTTAAACGTCAAAGTCAGTTCAGACAGGGAGTTATAATTGGAACTCTCCATTTTGATGAGACTGGGGATACCCTTGAGTACCTTTTCCTGTTCCTCAACAACATCACGCTCCATCTCGTAGGGCGTAGCACCATTCCAAGTGGTGGTGACGGTAATTACAGGCTCGGTCACGTTTGGTGACAACTGATAGGGCAGCCCAAGCAGGGCCACCACGCCGAACATGGTAACCATAATGACGCCCACAAGGACGGCAACAGGTTTTCGTATGGCGGTTCCGACGATATCCACGGCGTCCCCCTACTGCTGCTGCATGGGTTTTGCGGCCACGGACTGCTGGGGCTGAAGCCGCTCATTGCCCTTGACCACCACGTCCATACCCTCTTTGAGAGTCTTGGACTTCACACCGGCACTGAGACCACGATAGCCAACAACGTATACTGGCATAGGTACGGCCTTGCCTTCGATAACGCACCAGACGACCAGTTGGCCTCGAGCGGAAATAATAGCGTCACGAGGCACAATAAGAGTCTTGCCTCCAACGCCCTTGGGCAGACTGACACGGGCTTCCATGCCTTCGGCCAAAGAACCATCATTCTTGACACGAATTTTGACCGGGAACGTACGAGTGGTCACATCACCCTTGGGAATGACGGCGAACACTTCACCCGGCAATTCCTTGCCAGCAGTATTAATAACAACTTTGAGACCGGGCTTAACCACGCCAAACGCTCCACGTGGGGCATTAACCACCACGTCAAATTCGTCGTCGCGAGCAATCAAAGTCACAACTGCCCCTTTTGAAACCCATTCACCACGAAAGACTTTGCGATCAAGCACCACACCTTCATACGGGGCACGGATGGTCTTCTTCTCCCGCTCCACATACAGCCTGTTAAGAATGGCCTGAGCAGCAATCATCTTCTTTTCAGCAGATAATGCGGCCAGTCGTTTAGAGTCATATTCTCCTTCTGCAACTGTCGCACTCTTGTAAAGCTTGGTCGTCCGAGTATTTTCCCGTTTGGCCAACTCAGCCTCTGCCTTGGACTGTTCCAACAGCGCTCTGGCATTAGCGATGGTTCGATTCAAAATATCCGAAGACAGGATCACAAGCGGATCGCCCTTTTTCACTCGCTGACCTTCCTGAACTTTCAGGTCCACCAGCTTGCCGTCCACCTCGGCGGCGACATTGGAAATTTCAGTAAAATATACAGTACCGATAAATTCAGTTTGCGGAGCCATATCCCCAGTCGTCACCTTTCCGGTAACAACGGGAGACGGAGGCCTTTCGCCAGATTTCTGAGCAAGAGCCGGAGCGGCAAGCAAAACCGCAAGGCTGAACACAACGAGGAGATACAGTGTTTTTTTCATGATAGGCTCGTACATTTCCTTATATTTTTCCACGGCTCAATAATAGAACCATGGTCATGCTCAACGACAACATTCTGCATTTCGGAAAATATTTTCTTCCCTGTCAGGAGAAGTAATGATCTGCCACAAAACCTTCTGACATATGGCAAGTTCTGCAGGATCAATATTTTTTACGGTATTGACAAGAACTTCCAGAACCGGATCAAAAGACGCTTCCATCAAATTCCGGCCAGCTTCCGTAATAAAAAGGAACTTGACCCGTCGATCCTCTTTGCTGGCCTCTCGACGCAACAAACCTCGCTTCTCAAGCGCAGATACCAACCGGCTGACACCTGTCTTTTCCTGAGACATAATTTCGCACAGCTGACCTTGAGTCAGCCCATCATGCTTGTAGGAAGGAATCAATGCGCGCCATTGCTCCACGGTAATGTCGAGGCCAGCCTCAAACAATTTCGCGGTCATATCATTAGTCAAAATTCTCGAGACCTTCCATGTAAGAAAGCCGAGAGAACCTCTTGGGTTCAATTCTTGTAAAGGCATCCGAAAGTTGTAACTGCAACAAAATAGTCGGTCAACCCATTTTTAGTGTGGACACCAGTTGCAATAATGATCGTATGGTTATACTGTTCCGGCCATGGAAAGATTCACCGCAGACTTGCACATCCACTCCCGTTTTTCTCGCGCCACGAGCAAGAACTTGACCATCCGGAGCCTGGCAGCCTGGGGGCGCCTCAAAGGACTAACAGTCCTGGGTACCGGAGACTTCACCCACCCTGAATGGCTGGCCGAAATCGAAGACCAGCTTCAAGACAACGGGCATGGACTCTTCACCCTGAGAGACCCCGGAGGGCTTGAATCGGAAATCCCGACTTTTGACGGAGAGATTCCCGGCCGTACTCGCTTCATGCTCCAGACGGAAATCAGCTCTATCTACAAACGTGGCGGCAAGGTGCGCAAAGTCCACAATCTGGTCTATATGCCAGACCTTGATTCCGTAAAACGATTCAACGAAAAGCTGGGACAAGTCGGCAATCTGGCTTCGGACGGACGCCCCATTCTCGGACTGGACAGCCGCAATCTCATTGACATGGTGCTGGAAACTCACCCCATGGCCTTCCTCGTTCCGGCCCACATATGGACACCATGGTTCTCATTGTTCGGCTCCAAATCCGGCTTTAACTCCATCCGCGAATGCTTCGGTGACTATTCAGACGAAATCTTCGCCATGGAAACCGGCTTATCTTCGGACCCGGAAATGAACTGGACATGGTCGGAACTCGACCGCATCAAACTCATCTCAAATTCAGACGCGCATTCCGGCGAAAAGCTGGGACGCGAGGCCAATCTGTTCCGTGGTGATATTTCCTATGAAGGCATTTACCGCGCGCTCAGAAGCGAAGGTTTGGGCCACAAATTTCTCGGCACCGTGGAATTCTTCCCTGAAGAAGGCAAATACCACATGGACGGCCACCGCAAATGTGGCGTGTCCATGGACCCGCACGAAACCATTGCCCGCGACGGCATTTGTCCGGTCTGCGGCAAACCGGTCACCGTGGGCGTCTATAATCGCATACTGGAACTGTCCGACCGCGAAGAACCGGTCCAGCCCGCAGGTGCGGCCAATTTCGTGTCCATGATTCCACTCAAGGAAATTCTGTCTGAAGTGGTGGGGGTGGGACCGACTTCAAAAAAAGTCAACTTGCTGTACATGAAACTCCTCCATGAATTCGGCACTGAATTGGACATCCTTCAACGTGCTCCGGTAGAAGATCTAAATAAATTTTCCTGTCATCTGGGCGAAGGTCTATCCCGAATGCGTGAAGGACAGGTCATTCGCAAGGCCGGATTCGACGGTGAATACGGCAAAATTACCGTGTTCTCTGAAAAAGAACGCGCTGAAATCAAAAATGGCGGTACGCTCATCTCCATGGCCGCATCCGACAAGCACCCTGACGTGGGCGAAATAGCCAAGCCGTGCAAAGTCATTCTCAGACGAAAAAATAAAATTGCTACTGTCACGTATAACAAGGAACAGCAGGCAGCCATCAACGCCGGCCCTGGTGCGGTTCTGGTCATGGCCGGCCCCGGTACCGGAAAGACGCAGACCCTTATGGGACGTATTGAACGACTCATTAACGAAGGGGGTAACCCCAAGCGCATACTCGCTCTGACTTTCACCCGCAGAGCAGCGCAGGAACTCCGCGATCGCATGAAAAGTCTTCGTGGCGACACAGCAGAAATGCCTCAGGCAGGCACCCTGCATTCACTGTGCTTCGACTACTGGCGACATGCCTATTCTGACACACCAATAGTGGTTCCAGAGGCTGCGGCCAAAAAACTTTTTGCCGAGGTTAACCCCGAATTCGCGGGCAAAAATCTCAACCACTACTGGAACAAATACATCATGGCCCGTGAGCGGTTAGAAGAACTGCCCGCTGACCTTGCCGAGGCACACATCAACTACGGCAACCAGAAAAATCACTGGGATTTGGTGGACTACACCGATCTGCTGGAATTCATGCTGGAGCAATCAGACGCGCCCACTTTCCGTATGCCTTACACCGACGTACTGGTGGACGAAGTTCAAGACCTCACCCCCCTGCAACTTGCCGTAATCAAAGGCGTTGCCGAGAAGTCAGGCAAAGGCGTATTTTGTATCGGCGACCCCAAGCAATCCATCTACGGATTCCGAGGCGCAGCAGAAAACGTGGAAGAACGCCTCAAGGAAATGTGGCCAAAAATTAAGCCTGTCACCCTGCTTGAAAACTACCGCTCAGGTCAGGCCATTCTTGATACGGCAGCATCCCTTTTCCCGGATGAACCAAAACTCCACGCCAATCAGGACATCAACGCTACCATTCATCTTTTTGAAGGACCAAACGGATTACGCGAAGCCACCTGGATCAGCGATAAAATCAAAGGACTGATTGGCACAACCAGTCATTCCATCACCGATCAGGAAGGCGGCGGAGATTTGGCCCCCGGCGACATCGCCGTATTAGTACGGTTCAAAGCCCTTATTCCCATTCTTGAAAAAGCCTTGAAACGGGCCGGTATCCCGGTATCCACGCCAGAACTGGAAGGCTTCTGGCAGGAACCGCGTGTAGCGAGTATACTCAAAGCCGCCGAACAATTCTTGGGCATGACACTTTCCGATTCCGAAGACGTCCTTGATGTACCTGACCACATCCTCGCCAAAGGACCAGTGGCTTTGGCCGCATTCCTGAATGAAACCCCACCGTTCGACCAGTTCTTCTGGGACAGCCGACAATTCAAAGAATTAAAAAAGGCCTTTGACGAACGTAATGGATGGCAGGGGCTGGTCAATTGGGTCAGCCTCCAGACCGAACTGGAGCTGGTACGCAAATCTGCGGAAAAGGTTCAAATAATGACCCTGCACGCGGCCAAGGGGCTGGAGTTCGATGCGGTGTTCATGCCTGCCTGCGAAGAAGGCATCCTGCCCTTTGCCGGAATGGACTTGCTGACAGCCACGGTGACACTCACCCCC
The DNA here is from genome assembly GCF_027923765.1 of Pseudodesulfovibrio nedwellii. Classification (NCBI taxonomy): domain Bacteria; kingdom Pseudomonadati; phylum Thermodesulfobacteriota; class Desulfovibrionia; order Desulfovibrionales; family Desulfovibrionaceae; genus Pseudodesulfovibrio; species Pseudodesulfovibrio nedwellii. The sequence goes on from NZ_AP026709.1 coordinate 1,393,868, forward strand.
GGACGCGGCCAACGCTTCGAAGAAGAACGCCGCCTAATGTTCGTGGGCATGACACGTGCCAAACGCAATCTTTATATCAGTCGATCCGACCAGCGGCAGTTATACGGCAAGACTCTGAATCTGCCATCTTCTCGATATTTACGGGAACTGCCTGAACATCTTCTGACAAAATCAACCTTGGCTGCCAAGATGGTAACCAAGGAAAAACAGCTCGGGTTGCTCGATTAGAAAAAGAACCGATAGACGCCGCGCTCATACGCCCTGCACATATTTCGTGCTGCAAAGACGGATACGCCTGCCTGACGCAAACGACAGAACAGGTGGAGCGGATTAAATACATGTTGGCAAAAGCTTCTGAATCTTTTCATGGCAACAACCTCGGCAACTCAGTGCATTTGTCTGTTCTTTTGCAAGGGATATGCCCACTATTGAGAGTGCAATAATGACCGACAGTTCCACATCGAACACTCCCGTCGACAGGGAAAAAACTGCGCACCAATGCCCAAATTCCGTCACGGCCGCCCAGAATAAATGGGGAGTGGAATTCCCGTATTCCGTAGCCGCAACGTCTTTTGTTGTTCCAGCCGGAGCCGCTGAAAACGCTGTATATCTGGCAAATCGATTCCCTGAAATCGCCCTGCTTTTTTTTGAAGCGGACGCCTGCCTCAATTATACCGAGGCCGACCTGCCACCTTCCATGGCCGAGCTGCCGCTTTCATGGCACGTTCACATGCCGCTGGACTTTGACTGGGCTGACGGACTGAATGTCATCTGGCACAAAATCGACGGACTTATCGACAAGGCCGCATTTCTGTCACCGCACTCCTATGTACTACACCCGCCAACTGAACCGGATATGCTTGTTCCATTGGCTGCCCGACTACGAGACAAAGGCGTGGACCCGGCTAGTTTTCTGGTGGAAAATATCCGAGGCTACAACCTGACACCCATCTGGGATGAAATACGTGAAGGCGGCTATTCAGCGTGTCTGGATATCGGGCATATACAGGCCTACAACCAATTTGACGTGCTTGATCTGCCCGACCTATGGCAACATGTTCAAATGCTTCACATCTATGGCGCTGAAAAGCGCATGCAGCACAGACCTCTTTCCGAGATGGACAAGGCGGGACAAGACCTGCTACGCACCATGCTCGACAAATTTACAGGCCGGACATTGACTCTGGAACTGTTCAATGAACAGGGACTTTTTCGATCCCTTGATCTGCTGGGCCAATGGGTGTCCGACTGGAGAAAAGAACAATGATCACCTTGGTACTCGGCGGCAACAAGTCCGGAAAATCCGACTTCGCGCTCAATCTACTGGCCGATATGGCGCAACCGGGTGTTTTTATTGCCACAGGCAAAGCCAAGGACTTCGCTTTCCGGGAACAGATCGGCAAACACCGCCGAGAACGCTCCTCAAGCATTGAAGTTATTGAAGTTTCCGAGAACTTGCCTCAGACGCTGAGACAGGCTAACTTGCACTTTCCGACTGTGCTTGTGGACAGTCTTGACTACTGGTTATTCGCCTGCCGGGAAGCTGGCTGCGAAGCGGAAAAAATGAAAGAATTCATGGATGTTCTCAGTAATTGGGGCTCCTCGAATCTGATATTGGTTTCATGTGAGACTGGACTTGGAGTTTTACCGGCATCCGGTGAAGTCCGGGCATTCGTACGGAGCCTCGGCGCGCTTAATCAGCGCATCGCCGCGCAGGCTGACCAGGCTTTTCTGGTTGCAGCCGGGCTTCCGTTAACCCTGAAACGGGGATAACTTTTTGGCACTCTTTCGACAACTGGATGAACAGGTCGAACATCTGCTCGAACTGTTCAACAAGGACGATAATTGGCTTATCGTCATCAATGCTGACCCGGATGCTCTGGGTTCGGCCTTGGCGTTGAGGCGCATTATGGCACGGCGGGTAAATCAAACTGCCATTGCCCAGATTAATGAGATCAAGCGACCGGACAACCTGTCCATGATCCGTTACTGCCGCATACCCACGCAAAAACTCATTCCGAACCTGTCGGCCCAATTCGACAAGTTTGCCTTGGTGGATTCACAACCCCACCACAACCCCGAATTCAAACAGTTCGATTTTTCAGTGGTCATCGACCACCACCCCATTGCACAGGATAATCTGGTCAACGCTGACTTTGTGGACATCCGGCCCAAGTACGGCTCCGTCTGCACCATGATGACCGAATACCTGTACAACATGAAAATCCGCCCGGCCAAACTGCTGGCCACGGCCCTGATGTACGGCATCCGTTGTGACACCAAGACCTTTGAGCGCGAATTCATCGACGCTGACATGGCGGCTTTCAAGTATCTGTCCAAATATTCCGACTCCAAGCTGATGAACCGTATCAGCCGCAGCGAATTCCATCTGGACTGGATGCGGTATATTTCCCGTGCCTTCTACAACCTGCGCCGGATCGGCAAAGGGTTGTTCGCTTATTGTGGCAACGTGGAAAACCCGGACGTTCTGGTCATTGTCGCCGATTTCTTCACCCGCGTTCACGACGTGCCGTGGGTTGTTGTTTCGGGGACGTCCGAAGGCAAGCTCGTCTGTATTCTTCGCGGCGACGGTCAACGTCGTAATATGGGGACCATGGCCCAAAAACTCATGAACGGCCTCGGCTCGGCTGGTGGTCACAAACAGGCTGCCCGTGCCGAAGTGCCGGTTGAAGAACTGGACGGCGTGGACCCAGAAATATTCATGCTCAAGCGTATCGGACAAGGCCGCAAAGCCACGATTCGTAAAGTTTAACCTTTACTCACACAATACATATGTCGCTGAAAGAACGCCTTAATTTCGATAAGGAACCTATTTTTCTTATCGACGGTACCGCCCTGCTCTATCGCGCCTTCTACGCTCGCGCCGACCTGTCACGTTCGGACGGATTCCCGACCAACGCGATCAATACGGTTCTGCGTGTGCTCATGAACATGCTCCGGGATGAACAGCCCAAACATGTAGCATTCATGATGGACGGTAGGGGGAAAACCTTCCGCAACGACCTGTACGACAAATACAAGGCCAATCGTCCGCCCATGCCCGAAGGGCTGGCCGAACAGATTGCGCCAGTACAGGAAGGCGTTCAGTTACTCGGCCTCAAACTGCTTGTCTCAGACGGCGTAGAAGCGGACGACTGCATCTGCGCACTCGCCAACAAGTACAAGGCGGACCGCCCGGTCATCATCATGGCCTCGGACAAGGACCTCAAGCAGTGCCTTGATACCAACGTGGCTATGGTCAGCCAGCACGGACGCAAGGAAACCCTCTATACACTAGACGGATTCCGCGAGAAGGAAGGCATGGAGCCAGCCACATGGCCGGATTTCCAGGCCGTAATCGGCGACTCGGCAGATAATATTCCCGGTATTCCCAAAATCGGCCCGGTCACGGCGCGAAAAATTTTCGCCGAAACCGGTCCCACGCTTGAGGACCTGCGCGACAACGTGGATAAGCTCCCGGAAAAGCTCCGCGCCAAGGTGGAGCCGGAAATGGAAACGGTATTCATGTTCCGCGACCTGACCCGCATGAAGACCGATTGCTGTGACAATCCGGTGGATGATTTCATTGTGCAGGACATGGATGTGGACGCGCTTCACGCATTTTTGGAAGAGTATGAACTGCGAGGCTTGCAACGCGATCTACCCAGAAACACGGCAACACAAACAGCGACAAGCGCCCCGGCCGCATCCTCCCCAAAAGCGGCACAGGACGGCGGCATGTTGTCCCTGTTCGGCGAAACCCCGGCAACCCCGAAGGTCGAAGCACCTCTGGCTATGACCGAGGCCCCGACTGTCGGCGATCTGCCCAATTTGGCGGGCGAAGACGTGGGTGTGGTCTTTGAGAAAAAAGCATTTTTCATTGGCATGGAAGGCAAGGAATACCGGTATACCGGTGACGTTGCCGATCTGGTTCGCGCATTGGCCGATGCTTCGGTGATCGCGACCCCGTCCGTGCAGGATTTGTTACGTGCCGATTCGGCATGGAATTATATTTTGGCAAGCCAATGGTTCGACCTGAGTCTGGCCACATATCTGCTCGACCCGGAATCACGCAATTATACGTGGGCTCGGCTCAAGCAATCCATTCACCATGATGGCCGCTCTGAATTTGCAGAAGCTGCCAAGGGATTGCACCCGCAATCTCAGGGATTGGCCGCGCTTGTGTATATGCAAGGTATTCAGGGACAGGTGAAAAGTGCGGAGCTTGAACCGCTTATGCACGACCTTGAATTGCCGCTCATCCCGGTGCTTGTTTCCATGGAGCAGGCTGGTATTGCCGTTGACCTTGAAGCGTTCAAAGGATTTCTCGATGACGTCAGCGCACAACTGGCTGAGCTGACCCGGACCATCATCGGCCACGCCGGAGAGGAATTCAATATCCGCTCCAGCCAACAGTTGGCCGTAGTCCTGTTTGATACACTCGGTATCAAAGCGGGATCAAAGACGAGTACGGGGTTGCGTTCCACTGCCAACCAAGTGTTGGAAAAGATTCGAGATCAGCACCCCATTGTCGAAGCAGTGCTGGAATACCGCATGTTGGAAAAACTGCGCTCCACCTATCTTGAACCACTGCCGAAACTGGTGGACAAGGAATCGAGACTGCACACCCATTTCAATCAGTTGTCCACGGCCACTGGCCGACTGTCCAGCTCGCAGCCGAACCTGCAAAACATCCCGATTCGCGGGGTACACGGCCCACGGATGCGCGCCTGTTTCAATGCGAAAGAAGGCCATCTGTTAGCTGCGGCTGATTACTCGCAGATTGAATTGCGCGTACTGGCACACTTTTCCAAAGACCCGGCCCTGATTGATGCATTCCGCCATGACGAGGACATCCACTCGCGTACAGCGGCCCTGCTCAATGACAAGACGGTTGAAGAAGTGACATCGGATGAACGACGCGGCGCAAAGACCATCAACTTCGGCCTGATCTACGGCATGGGCGTCCAAAAACTGGCCCGCGAGCTGAAAATCAAACAGACCGAGGCCAAGGAATTCACGGAAAAGTATTTCGAAAAAATGGCGACCCTCAAGGCCTACTACGACACCATCGTGGAAGACGCCCAGAAACACGGCTTTGTGGCAACCCTCGCCGGACGCCGCCGCCTGCTCCCGGAACTCCACTCCCGCAATAACCAACTCCAGTCTCAGGCCAAACGGCAAGCCGTCAACACGGTCATTCAAGGCTCAGCCGCCGACATCATCAAAATGGCCATGCTCGCGGCCCACGCCGACGCAGAACTCAAAACCCTCGGCGCCCAACTCATCCTTCAGGTACACGATGAACTCATCATCGAAGCCCCACAGGAAAACATCGAAGCCGCCGGAGCACGCCTCAAAACCATCATGCAAGACGTAGCAAGCTTGGACGTCCCCTTGAAGGTAGATTTAGGGATTGGATTGAATTGGGCTGAAGCGCATTAAACTTTTTCTTTGTACTTATTCATTAAAAGGTCGTCATTTTTTGACGACCTTTTGTTGTTCTGATTGACGCCGCAATAATCACACCTTTTCAGTGTGTTTTCGACATATTGCATGTTTTGTAGATGACAGTATAGTCATAATAAAGACCATACATCTACAGGAGCATTCCACATGGACCAATTTAAACTATACGAAGAAGAAATTAACTATTTTTCAGAAACTGTTATTGTTAAATACGATGGAACAAACCCATTCCTTTTAACCCACCAAATCGACGCAACGGATTATTCAATTTCAATTGGCGGATATGCGAAAGCGCTTAGTACTATTTGCACAGATCTATTCAACACCCCCATCCAAATTTCAATCGTTGCAAATGATGAAGGATCATTTAAATCTGTTGTTAATACGACTATCAAATCTATAGGGCTAATCGGGTCTATTTGTGGAATCCTAAATTTTTTTGGAATTGAAGCTCAAGATATTTCTGATGCGCTAACTAAAACTCAAACTGCAATTGTTCAAGAGTTTAAAGATGCCAAAGGCGACATCAACAAATTAGTGGAAAAAATTAATAGAGATAAAAATCTTAATGATGACGAAAAGAGTATATTAATTGAATCAATTAATAATCAAAATTTTAGAGAAGGGATGGATAACTTCACCCGCCCACTTGATGACAATGGTTATCACGCTATTACTGTAGCAAAAGGAGAACAAAAAATATTTTCAATAAAGAACACTGAAAGACACTATTTCAAATACACTCCTCCTGCTGAAAATGAAACCGACTTTTTTGATGACAATGTCGAAATCATATATCTTTCTCCTGAACTAAACCGCTGGCAATTCAAAGGAAAAAATGAATTTTGGGCTGACATCCAAGATCACACTTTTATCAACCGCACAAAGAATAAAAAGTCCAACGAATTAAAGGGTCTACACTTTAAAGTATACGGACGCAAAATTACAACTCGAAAAGCAGGACAAAAAAAACGACATATTACTTGGATTATTGATACCGTAAGTGAGGTGCCTTCACCATTCAAACTTCCACTCACATAAATTTACCCCTAGCCATCATCTCCCCAGCCTTAGAAGCTGACGGGGTGGTGGAGCGGCTCTTCCGAACTTGGAGGGAGCACAGCGAGTGACTGTTCGGGGAGCGGAACCGGCCCGATCAGCTTCTTAGGCTGGGGAGTGCTGCGGCCAAGCTAGGAAGCCGAGTTTTTTTGGTTCTTTTTTGGGGCGGCCCAGCCAAAAAAAAACCCCGCCGGGAGGGCAAAAAGAAAGCTGGAGGAACGCCAGTGACGGCTCTCTGCCTTTAAAAAGCCAAAGGCTTTTCTCTTCTCCCTTCCCCTCTTTCCCCTCTTCCTCTCTTCCCTTCTCTTCTCTTTCACAATAAAAACTCGAATAATCCCCCCCACTATTCAAAACTCCCCCAAACAAAACAAAAAACAAACACCCCCTGTAAGGGCACCCTGTATGTTCAAACAAAAAATATGGCCCTTCATAGGCGCCTCCGGCACGGAATACCCCTTCACCATCCTCCCCAAAAGCGAGAAACTCCCGCAATCCGCAGGAGTATTCATCCTCGCCTACACCCACCCGCGCGGCCATATGGCAGGCTGGAAAACAACCCCCATACTCATAAACCACGCCGACAATATAGCCTTAACGCTCGATACCGAAACACAGCTCAACCACAATCAAACGGCTCTATGGAACTCCAATTTCGTCCTCTTGGAACCCTCTCAATCAGCCAGAGAAAAATGCGTACACGACCTGAAAATACTCGAATCAAAAGACGCTTGACCGCCAAAACAAAAAAAGCCCTGATCAACAGGGCTTGCCTTCACTGCTTCATAAAAACCGCTCAAATCTTTACTTTCGATGACAACCATTACAACAATAATAGCACCCATCGACATTATCATAATGCTTCTTCGCTTCCCTCAACGCCCCCTTACAGGTTTCATGAACACCGAGATACACACGATTCTCAGGAGCCGGTAAATGTCCGCACGAAAACTCATGAACCTCGTGCTCACCTGTAGCCTGCTGATTCTTGTTCACATAATACTTCGGCATGCAATTCTCCTTTGAGTTATTTACTTAAACACGGAATATCATAAATTCTATATTGTTCAAAACAATAATTTCACATCCGACCCTCATCATTCCTTCTTCCATAAAAAAACCGCCTCCTCGGCGGCATCTACACTCTTCTTTGTCTCGACCAAAAGGCAGTCTCTTACAATCCCACCTTTACATACTTTCGCACCATCTCATCAATGAGACCTTCTTCCTGCATCTCAACAATAATTCTATCGAATTCCTCCAAACGTTCCACAAAAAGCTCACCCTTACGGACCAAAAGATGAAATGGCATTGATGCAACGACTACTTCAGTCTGAACAATCTTGTCGCTCACCCCTTCACTGACAATATGCGCCCACGCAGCTCCCGGCCACTCAATGGCAATATCAGCCCGTTTGTTCGCCAACATCTGCCAGACGTTCTTCAATCGCGGAGTCTGATAGGTCTTGATTCCCCGCGACTTGATATGCGTGTCATTCCACCCATTCCCTACATAGGTCACAACAGACAAATCTAACCGAAGGATATCCTCTATTGAAGTAACAGCTTCAATTTTCTTTATTTTCGGGTGGTCTATGGAAGTGAAAATTGTCAAATCCTTCATGTAAAATGAATGCTTGTGTGTCACCGTATACTCAAGGCGTTCCTTGGTTGGCACTGAAATCATGGCACTGGCTTCACCACATTGCACATTCACCTGACACCGTCCCCACGGGTATTCATGCCACGAAGCCCTCATATCCATTCGTATGAAGGCTTCGGTGATGATGTCATAGAAAAAACCTTCCATATTGCCATCTTCATCACGCGAAAAAAAAGGCCAATAGTTTGGATAATCAATATGGAGGGATGGGTGATGTGCCACGGCTGTTGATGACAGGAAAAACACAACCAACACCATTAAAACACACTGGTATAATGCTTTTTTAGCAAACAGGCCGAAAAATGATGACTGCTGTGGCATGGTGTCCAATTTAACACAATCATACAGACCGTCAACACGCACCAATCAATAATAACATTCACCCGATCAACCACAAAAAGGGCCGCCCATTTGGACGACCCTTTGATGATGTTTGCTATGAATCAGTTATTCATCCGACGCGGACTTTTCCGGCGGTCGAGTTTTACGAATCTTTCCGCTGAGCTTGCCGCCGGCACCCTGAATGGCCGTGTACAAGGCAGGTACCACGAGCACACCCAGAATAGTCGCCGCGAGCATACCGCCGAAAACGGATGTTCCAAGCGCGTGACGGCTGGAAGAACCAGCACCTTCTGCCCATACAAGCGGAATAACACCGAGAATAAAGGCGAAGGATGTCATCAGAATGGGCCGGAAACGCAAGGCAGCGGCCGCCAATGCAGCGTCTTTGACCGACATGCCTTCTTCATGTTTTTCCTTGGCATATTCAACAATCATAATAGCGTTTTTCGCCGCCAAGCCAATGAGCATAATCAGACCGATCTGGGCATAAACGTTGTTGTCCAACCCGCGAATCCACTGGGATGCCATGGCACCACAAATACCAAGCGGAACGCAGAGAATGACCGCAAACGGAGTGGCCCAGCTTTCATACTGAGCGGCCAGCACAAGGAAGACCATGATGATAGCCAAAACAAAAACTAACGCAGTGTCACCACCGGCGGCTTTTTCCTGATAGGCGATGCCTGACCAGTCGTAACCGTAACCCTGCGGCAAATTGGCAAGGGCTGTCCGCTCAAGTGCGGCCATAGCCTGCCCCGAACTGTAACCGGCGGCCGGAGATATAGTCAGTTCAACCGTCCGATAGATGTTGTACCGCTGGACATATTCCGGCCCGACCATGCGAGTGGATGTACTCAAAGTGGACAAAGGAACCATGTCACCCTTGGCCGAACGCATATAGAACTGGTCCAGATCATCGATCTTGGTCCGGTACTTGGATTCAGCCTGAGCCATAACACGGTATGTACGACCATATTGGTTGAAATCGTTGATATAATAGCCGCCGAGATAGGTCTGAAGCGTCTGGAAAACGTCACTGATCGGCACGCCGAGCTTCTTGACCTTGTCACGATCGATTTCCACATTGAACTGCGGAACATGCGCCGAGAACGTGGTGAACACGTTGCTGACCTCAGGCAATTTGCCTGCCTCGGCCATAAACGAAGTCGCCACGGAGGACAGCTCTTCGATGGAGCCACCGGTCTTATCCTGCAACTCGAACTGCAAACCACCAGTGGAACTCAATCCACGAATAGGCGGCGGGCCGAATCCCACGACAATGGCTTCCTGAATGCCAAAGAACGCTTTTTGCGCCTTGGCCATGATGGCATCAGCCGTCAATTCAGGCGTGGTCCGCTCGGACCAATCATCCAAAACCACGAAGAATGCTGAGTTGTATGAAGAATATGCACCGGTCAACAGGCTGAATCCACCAAGTGAAACCACACTCCGAACGCCTTCTGCATCCTTGAGATAGGCTTCAACTTTTCGAGCAACTGCATCGGAACGCTCAAGAGACGCGCCCTCGGGCAACATTGAGTTGACGATGAAGTAACCCTGATCCTCATCCGGCACAAAACCAGACGGCAGAATTTTAAACAACCCGCCACACGCGACAACGACAATACCCACAATGAGCAGGCCCATAACCGAGCGGCGAACCAACATGCCAACCCCATTATTGTACCGTTTGCTCACGGCCTCGAATATGACGTTGAATTTATCGAAGAACCATCCCAACGGCCCGCGAATGGGCTTATACGGCCTGAGCAACAAGGCTGACAGAGCCGGAGACAGGGTCAACGCGTTGATAGACGAAATAAACACGGACACGGACAGGGTCAGCGCAAACTGCTTGTAGAGCTGGCCTGTGATACCGCCCATGAAGGCGACCGGGATAAACACCGCGATAAGCACCAATGTACTCGCGATGACCGGGCCGGTAACCATAGTCATGGCCTTTTTGGTCGCTTCCTTGGGTGACATCCCGTCATCATCAATAAATCGCTGCGTGGCCTCAACCACAACAATGGCGTCATCAACAACAATACCGATGGCCAACACAAGGCCGAACAGCGTCAATGTGTTGATGGAAAAACCAAGCACCGGGAAAAGCGCAAAGGTACCGATAAGTGATACCGGCACACAAACCATTGGAATAATAGTAGTTCGCCAGTTTTGCAGAAAGATAAAGACCACCAGAAAAACAAGGATCAACGCCTCGTACAAGGTCACCAGAACCTCGTCGATGGAGGACGAAACGAACAGGGTCGTGTCGTAAGGGATCTGGTACTTGATGCCATGCGGGAAAGCGACGGATAATTCATCCATGGTCGAACGAATCTGAGCCGCTACATCCAGAGCGTTGGCACCGGGAAGCTGATAAATAAGCATGGATGCGGTGGGGCCACCGTTCAGACGGGCAAAGGTGAAGTAGTTCTTGGCACCAAGTTCTACCCGTGCGACATCCTGAATCTTGACAGAACTACCATCCTCGTTTGCCTTGAGGATGATGTTGCCAAATTCACTCGGCTCAACCAGACGCCCTTTGACGCGCAATGCCATCTGAAACTGCTGTCCTTGAGGTGCGGGGGGCATACCGATCTGTCCGGCAGGGGCCTGAACATTCTGCTCCTTGACCGCGTTGATGACATCCGAAACCGTCAAACCATAGGTCGTCAACTTATCAGGATCGAGCCAAAGGCGCATGCCGTAATCCTGGTCGCCAAACAACATGACATCGCCGACACCGGGAATACGTTTGAGCGCATCATACAGGTTAATCTTAGCGTAGTTGTTGAGAAAAAGCGTATCATAAGCAGGATTGTCCGAGGTCAGGTTAATGATCAGGACGATATCCGGCGACCGCTTATCAACGCTGATACCCGAATTGCGAACCTCCTGCGGCAACTGGGCCGTAGCAAGGTTCACACGGTTCTGCACGTCAACGGTTGCGAGTTCGAGATCACGCCCCAACTCAAAGGTAACAGTCAGGGACATGGAACCATCGTTGGCCGAGATGGAAGACATATACAACATGTCCTGCGCCCCGTTGACCTGCTCCTCGATGGGAGTGGCAACGGATTCCATAACGGTCTGCGCGTCAGCACCGGTATACGAAGCACTCACCTGCACCGATGGTGGCGCGATTTCCGGGTACTGGGCGATAGGCAGGGCAAAAATGGACAACCCACCCACCAACAGAATGATAATAGCCAAGACCGACGAGAAGATTGGCCGATCAATAAAGAATCTGACGAACATGGTCTAGCTGTCCTTCTTTTCAGTATCCTGAGCTTCGGCAGCGGGTGTAGCAGCGGGTGCAGGCTGGGAGCCGTCATCAGTCATGGGAACGACGATTGGCTTGATGTCCATACCCGGACGCACTCTGCGAATACCGTCAACAATAACCATGTCGTCGACTTTTAATCCTTCTTTAACAACGGTCAGATTGTCTACTTCAAAACCGATCTTAACAGGCTGGCTCTTGACCTTGCCGTCTGCACCAACCACGTAGAGGGACTTCATTCCTTGCACATCCATGACCGCGCGGGCCGGGACGACCACGGCATCATCAATATTCGTAATAAGCACTCTAACCTTAGCGTACTGACCAGGCCTGAGCATATTCTCTGGATTGGGGAAAACGACACGAATCCCCAGCGTACCGGTCTGAGGGTCAATCGTCGGATCAACCATGCTGACCTGGCCGTCGTGGCCATATTCGTTGCCATCGGAAAGGAGTAACCGAATCTGACGGTCTGTATCCTTTTCCATACGACTACGGGTAGCCCGCACATAGTCATTTTCACTAATGCTAAAACTGACATAGACCGGGTCCTGCGTAGAAATAGTGGCGAGCAACGTATTTTCACCCTGACCAACAAGGTTACCAACGTCCACTTTCACACGACCGATAAGGCCGTCAGTGGAAGCATAAATTTTGGTATATCCAAGCTGAATCTTCGCATTTTCAACCTTGGCCTGATTGTCGCCAATCTGCGCCTGATAGGTCGCAACCTGCGTCTGATAGCTTTCATACTCATCGCGGCTGACCACGCCCTCATCATAGAGCTTCTTGAATCGCTCAAAGTCTTTCTTCGCTTTTTTATACAAAGCCTGATTGTATTGCAGACCTGACTGGGCCTGCTTCAAATCCTCTTCAAAAGGCTTGGGATCGATGACGAACAACAGGTCGCCCTTCTTGACACTCCCACCTTCCTCGAAATTCCGCTTGATCAAAAATCCGGCCACGCGTGCCCGAACCTCAACGGTTTCGACAGCACTGATCTGCCCTACGAACTCACCCCATTGCGGCATCGTTCGAGTTTCGGCCTTGACGACCTTCATAGGTACGGGACCCTGAGGAGCCTGAGCCGCTTTATCTTCACCGCCACAACCGGCAGCCATCAAAACAAGTACAACCAAAGACAGGAGGAGAGCTCCACGCAGACCTTTCTTCGCCATGACAAAAACCTTATTGGAGGGTTTACTTACACAAACACCACAGCCCCTATGTTCAATTGAAGGCATCTTAAACGGAAAATGTACGCATGTACACCGTGTTTTACACTAAAATACATGCTGATAGACACGATTTGCACCTCCCTTGTTATTGACTCCAAAGACGCCAGACCGTATTTAATTGCGAGTGACACACGCATCCATCAAAATGGAGAGGAACATGGCTGACGACAAAACATGCAAAGACAACCCCATGAAGGGTGTCCCCATCGACATCACTTTTACCACTTTTATTTATTCCCTGTCCTCATCGGCCATGGTCGCCTTGGGCGAGGCCCCGGAGCCGGGTACTGGCAAAGTGGAATTCCAACCGCAACTCGCCAAGCACACCATCGACATGCTCGGTATGCTCAAGGAAAAATTTGATAAAGGTCTGGACGCTGAAGAACAAAAATTGCTCTGTGACATCGTATATAATCTGCGCATGTCCTATGTAAACAAGACAAAATAATCGGAGAGGCACATGTCTCAGACAATCAAGGCGGGATTGGTCGGCGTAACCGGCTATACCGGCATGGAACTGGCGCGTCTTATGATCCATCACTCCTCCATGGAACTGGTTCGGGTCACTTCACGCTCGGAAGCGGGTAAAACCCTCGCCGACATATACCCTTTCCTAAACCGGTTACCGCTGGGCAATTTGGTCATCACTCAGCCTGATCCCAAGGATTTGGCCGAAGAATGTGACGTAGTATTTCTGGCTGTGCCGCATAAAACCGCCATGGAAATCGCAGCCACCCTGCTGGAAGAAGGCGTTAAAGTTGTGGATCTGTCCGCAGATTTCCGCATCAATGACAAGGCGACCTATGAGCAATGGTATGACGTAGAACACACGCGTTCGGAGTTGCTTACTGAAGCCGTTTACGGACTGCCCGAACTCTACCTCGATCAAATCATGGGCGCACGGCTCATTGCCAACCCCGGGTGTTATCCAACTTCAAGCATTCTGGGTCTTGCCCCGGCACTAACAAATAAATTCATCGAAACCGACGACATCGTTATTGATGCCAAATCCGGTGCCTCTGGTGCAGGCCGAGGAGCCAAAGTTGGCTCTCTGTTCTGTGAGGTGGCAGACTCCTTCAAGGCATACGGTCTCCCCTCGCACCGGCATACTCCTGAAATAGAACAGGAAATTTCCAAATTGGGCAAGACCGACATCACGGTCTCCTTCAACACCCACCTGCTGCCCATTGATCGTGGTATCCTGTCCACAATCTACACTAAACTGACCGCTGACACTTCACTGGATGATATCCACACGGCATACACCGAATTCTATGCGGGTAAGCCCATGGTCCGTGTATTGCCCAAGGGGCAGCTCCCGGAAACCCGTTTCGTACGTGGCACAGTATTCTGTGACATCGGACTAGTGGTCGATCCCCGCACCAACCGACTGATTATCCTGTCCGCCATCGACAACCTGTGTCGCGGAGCATCCGGTCAGGCACTCATGAACGCCAACCTGATCTGTGGGCTCGATATTGACGAAGGGCTACCCATGGCCCCTATGATGCCGTAAACAACACCCTTATTTTTACGATTATGCAGGCCGCTTGAAAAAGCGGCCTTTTCTTTTTTTCAAGAATGGTTATCATGTGGCAAAGTTCTCAACCAGCCACAGGAAGGTTACCTTTATGGATTTCAACGATATCATTATCAAAAGACGGGCCATCAACTTCTTTGACCCCACACGCGATGTATCCGAAGACCTGATCAAAACCTTGCTCGATGAGGCCGCCAAGGCTCCATCAAGCTTTAATTTGCAGCCATGGAAAATTAAAATGGTCCGTGACCCCGAACGGAAAGCCACCCTGCGAGCACTGGCCTTCGATCAGCCCAAGGTAACCGAGGCACCCGTCATACTGTTGGTGCTCGCTGACCGAGACGGCTGGAAAGAGGGTTGCGACACACTGGAAAAGCACTTCACCAACAATCTCCAACCCCAACAACGCGAGTGGTTTATCAACACCACAAGCGCGCTCTATGGCAACAGCGAAGCGGCCAGTCAGGCTTTCGCCAACAAAAACGCTGGACTATTTGCCATGTCATTCATGTTTACAGCGACCAACCACGGCCTACACACGCATCCCATGGATGGATTCGACCACGAAGCCGTCAAAAAGGAATTTGCCATCCCGGACAACTACTGGATTCCCATGCTCATCGCGGTCGGACATCTCAATCCCGGTACAGAAATCCATCCCAAGGCATGGCGACAATCTGCGAATGAAATGATTCTGGAATAGGAAAGTATAGATACCGCTGCACGGTTATTATATGTGATTTCGTCTCCGACGGCCAAAAATCAAGGGCCTGTGGAATCCTGTGTCGCCTTTGGCGCGAACACAAAAAAAGGGGGCTCAAAAGCCCCCTTGTAATATTCAACGTGAGAGTATGTATCATCGCCATACGGCATACGCCGAAGCTTTCTTAAAGAGTGCGGCCAAAGCAACCATCCCCATCACGGCAGCCAGCCCGAGGTGCACCCATTCAATGGCAACAATGACTGTCGGATCAAGTGTCACGCTCGGCATATTACGATAGACCCGCAACAACCCGCTCACCAAAAGCCCACCCAGAATAACGGGCCGGACCACACCGAATCGAGTGAGGACCAGCCGGTCCTTCCATTCCAGCAGCCAATTCATAACCGCCAATGCGACCACAAACAACAGTAGGGCTGCCAGCACATAATGCAACTTATGCACAAAGAAAAAATCACCGGTCCAGGCCATGCCCGGAACCTCAGTCAGATAATACCGTTTTGCCAACGGCATTTGAAGCATACCGGTAACACCAAGACCAGTCATGGCAAAAAGAAACAATCGGGATATCCATGTGGAATACGGTCTAACTTTCATTGCCGCCCTCCTCTTCAGGACTCTTCAGGAGTTTAGCTCCCACGCCAAGGAACCCGGCAACAACACCGGCCATAGGAGCCAGTAGTGTCGCTGTCGCAAGATGAGTTTCATCCTTCATGACATCCTCGACCTTTGCCATATGCGGCTTGCCCTTGCCCTTTTCCACCCCCTTGCTGAGCAGTTCAAACGGAACCGGAGAGACATATATCGTATTAGTGCCACCATTTTCGTTCAGGCCATAGATAAAACCATCCATTTCCTTGGCCAAAGCCTTGGCCTTGACGACGATCTCTCGACGCGGCCCGATGGTCTGCACGTCCTCGGGACAAGCCGAAATACATGCAGGCAATTCGCCCTTGTCCAACAACTGATAACAACGGTCACACTTATACATAACCCCGTTCCCTGCGAAACGCGGCATAATATCCAAATACAACCCAACTCCTGATTGTCGTTGCGGGATGTGCCATGGACAAACCGTCCGACACTTGGCTCCCCCCATGCATAACTGGTCGCTAATTTTGGTAATGCCATTGAGTTCCTTATTGGCCGCACCGAATGGACACAAATTGGCACATGGCGGATTCTGACAATGCATACACCGACGAGGTATATTGATGTCATACTCTTCACCATTATACTCACCCGTAGCATTCTGCAAAAACAACCAGTTATATGGAGTCAGCCTGTCGTCGACATCCCGTTTTCCCGACCAGTCCTCGGGCTTGGCCCGCTTGGCAGGTACAATCTTCGGAAAAGGCTTGGTGGGTTCAGGGAATTTGGAAGCATTGGATTCACGACATGCGGACACACACTCACCACACCCGATACACTTGGACAAATCGAGCAGGGTTGCCAATTCGCCATCCGACGGTTTGGGAACTCGCTGTTCGGAAGCCACGGCAACAGACGGAATAAGCATTCCGGCTCCACCCACGCCAAAAGTTTTCAAAAAGCCACGACGACTTATGCCCCCAGAAGATTCTTTCTTTTTACCCATATTAATAAACACCTCATAATAAATACTCTGGCTGTTCGAACAAATCTCGATTCACCGCGCAACATACCCTATAGGGGTATATTCGCTCATGTCAAGATGGACAGTTTTCATTCAAAATGACACTTTTTTGGGGACATACAATAAAAAAATATACACCTTAGCATCGTTAAAGCTTTTAAATAATTCATTTTTCACAACATAGCGCATTCTGAACAATTGACACCATTCATACCTCTGTTGTAATAACATAGTGATAACAAACGAGTCCATAAATCAAGACAGCGCATCGACCGCAACTATCGGCCAAAATCATCGGCCATCTGGCCCAGTCCAGCAAACGAATATCATTCTGCCTCCGACATGATCGGAGTCGCTAGGTCGACGGCAAAAGACAAGGAAATGACATGGGAAAAGAGAACACAATGACACCGGATCAGAAAGCCACGCTGACCATAGGGGATGCAACCTATGAGCTGCCCATTATCGTGGGCACGGAAAATGAGCACGCAATCGACATCACTGGCCTCCGTTCCGAGACCGGCTTCATCACCTACGATCCAGGCTACGCCAACACGGGATCATGCTCCAGCAACATCACCTTTGTTGATGGCGAAAAAGGCATTCTCCGATACCGAGGCTATCCCATCGAGGAGCTTGCGGCCCAAGGCACTTTCATAGAGACCGCCTACCTGTTGATTTTCGGAGAACTGCCGACCCGCGCCCAACGTCAGGAATTTCGCCAACTCCTCGACGAACAAGAATTACTCCATGAAGACTTGCGCCACCACTTCGAAGGCTTTCCATCCAACGGACATCCCATGGCTATCCTGTCCGCAGTCATCAACGCACTTGGCTGTTATCATCCTGATCTGCTGCAAATCAATACGGAAGATGAATTTCTCCGGGCTGCTGCCAAGATTATTTCCAAGGTGCGTACCATCGCAGCCTGGTCCTATCGCAAGGCGCACGGCCTGCCGTTCATGTACCCGGACCCCAAGCTGACATACTGCCGCAACTTCCTGCACATGATGCACTCTTTCCCACACAGACCATTTGAGCCAACCGATGCTCAGGTACGTGCGCTGTCACTTTTCTTCCTGCTCCATGCAGACCATGAACAAAACTGCTCATGCTCCACCGTACGCATGGTTCAGTCCACCGAAGCCAATATGTTCGCTTCAGTTTCCGCAGGCATCTGCGCACTCTGGGGCCGTCTGCATGGCGGAGCCAACGCAGGCGTGATCTCCATGCTCGAACAGATCAATGAAGGAGATCTGTCCGTCAAGCAGTGCATCGAGCGAGTCAAGCAAAAGGAATTCCGGCTCATGGGATTCGGCCACCGCATCTACAAATCATTCGATCCACGTGCCAAAATACTGCGCGAGGCAGCCCATAACATGCTCGAATCCACAGGGTACAGTGACCCGCTGCTCGACATTGCACTGGAACTCGCAGATACTGCCTTGAATGATGAATACTTTACCGAACGAAAACTCTATCCCAACGTGGATTTCTATTCCGGCATCATCCTGCGCGCACTCGGCATCCCAGTGAACATGTTCCCTGTAATGTTTGCCATTGGCCGCATGCCTGGTTGGATAGCCCACTGGAATGAGGCCAACACCGACGGCGTCACCAAGATTCACCGTCCGCGCCAGATTTACACAGGTCTTGCCCCGCGCAAATATGTCCCGTTGGATTCACGACTGTAGGCTGTCATGACAGAAAAAGAGATCAGGAAAATCGCCTGTGTGGCGTCGGATGCCCCCAAGGCTCAGAAAGGGCTCGCTATCCTGGCTGAACGCTACCCGCTGACGGACGTTGCCGATGCTGATGTATTGGTTGCTTTGGGCGGTGACGGCTTCATGCTCCAGACCATCCACGAGCACATGGATACCGGCCTGCCCATTTATGGCATGAACCGGGGCACCATAGGCTTCCTGCTCAATCAGTTCAATCCCGACAACCTGTTGGGACGACTCAACGCGGCACAGGTACATGCTCTCAATCCGTTGGTCATGTCCGCCTTTACGGTGGATGGCCAACAGGTTTCCGCATTGGCCTTCAATGAGGTAGCCCTGCTCCGCTATTCACAGCAGTCAGCCAACATCAGGGTGTCCATCAACGGCAAACAACGTCTGGAAAACCTTGTTTGTGATGGCATTATGGTGGCGACCCCTGCAGGCTCTACCGCATACAATCTGTCCGCACGTGGACCAATCATCCCGCTCGGGTCCAATGTCCTTGCCCTGACACCGGTCAGCCCGTTCCGGCCCCGCCGCTGGAACGGCGCACTTCTGCCCCACTCGGCCAGCGTTGAATTTGAGATATTGGATGCCAAACGCCGCCCCGTTGGTGCGTCAGCAGATTCTTTCGAAGTCCGTGATGTCGCGCACATCACGATCAAGGAAGACCATTCCCGTCCGGCCTGCATCCTTTTTGACCCGGATCACTCACTTGAGGAACGCATTTTCAACGAACAATTTGTCCTTTAATTCTGATCGTCAAGCGCGGTCTGACTCCCGCACCTTTAGAGAAAAATATTTCAGGAAAAGGATTTTGCCGTTATTGTACAAACAGGGGATTAAGGTATACTGTGCGCGAGCTTTAAACAAATTTCTCACTCCGGCCCCATTTATACGACTGACTCGACCGGAGTTCACATCATACATTGTAGGTACTTATGGAAAATGAAAATCTGAATCCCGACACCGGGAACGAAGAAGGGATAGATGAAACAGGTATCCCTGGAATAACTTTTGAGGAACTGCCTGAAAAAATGGCAGAAGCATGCAACCGTGCAGGCTGGGATAAACTCATGCCAGTGCAGGAAAAAGCAATGCCGTACTTGTTGAATGGACAGGATGTCATGGTCCAAGCCCGGACAGGTTCCGGCAAAACGGGCGCTTTCGTACTCCCGCTCATCGAGAAACTCAATGCTAACAGCCCGAAATGTCAAACCTTGGTCATGGTTCCGACTCGAGAACTGGCTAAACAGGTAGCGCAGGAAGCGCGTATGCTAGCTGGCGACAATGGTATCAAAGTCGTGGCCGTGTACGGCGGTGTGGGCTATAAAGAACAGCTCGATGCATTTCGCGACGGTGCCCAACTCGTCGTCGGCACTCCCGGTCGTATTCTGGACCACCTCATGCGCCGTAACCTGATCCTTGACGACCTCAAGGTCCTAATTTTCGATGAAGCAGACCGTATGTTGTCGGTCGGTTTCTACCCTGACATGGTGGAAGTAAAACGGTATCTGCCACGCAATTTAATCGGTTCTTTCATGTTCTCCGCCACCTTCCCGCCATCTGTTTTGCGATTGGCCGAAGACTTCATGGTCAAACCGGAATTCCTGAGCCTCTCCTCTGACGAGACCAACGTTTCAGCCATCTCCCACCAATTCGTGGAAGTGCAAGCCATGGGCAAGGAACGCAAGCTCATCAAACTCATTGAGCTGGAAAATCCTTCCTCTGCCATCATCTTTTCCAACACCAAACGCAACGTGGAATTCACCGCCGCCCTGCTCTCCCAGTTCGGATTCGACGCTGAAGGTTTGACCTCGGATTTGACGCAGAATAAACGCGAACGCCTCATGACACAAATCAAGGAAGGCAAATTACGCTTCCTCGTTGCCACGGACGTTGCTGCACGCGGCATCGACATCCCGGAACTTTCCCATGTCTTCATGATGGAACCACCAGAAGATCCTGAATCTTACGTACATCGTGCTGGCCGCACAGGTCGTGCTGGAGCCACAGGCACCGCCATCACTCTGGTTGACGTCATCCAAAAGATGGAACTGGAACGCATCGCCACCCGGTTCAAGATCACTTTTGAGGAGATGAAGGACCCCACAGAAGAAGATGTAACCGCTATCATTGAGGAACGACTCACCGCCATTCTTGAAAAACGTTTCCGCAAATTGACCAACATTCA
The DNA here is from genome assembly GCF_027923765.1 of Pseudodesulfovibrio nedwellii. NCBI lineage: Bacteria > Pseudomonadati > Thermodesulfobacteriota > Desulfovibrionia > Desulfovibrionales > Desulfovibrionaceae > Pseudodesulfovibrio > Pseudodesulfovibrio nedwellii. The sequence continues at coordinate 1,414,719 of NZ_AP026709.1, forward strand.
GCAAGAACGTGTTTCTCGATTCCTTCCCTTGGCAAAAAAATACAGCAAGGACGAAGAATCTCTGGCTTTGCTCGCCATGTTGCTTGATGAACTTTATCAGCCCACCCTGCACGGCAAACCCGTAGATCCCACTCTCGCAAAAGAACCATCTGGCAACTCTCGGCCCACAAAAAATACGCCCGCCAGAAAGCCTCAAAAACGAGAGGAAAAACCAGCCCCGCGTGAGCGTACAGTCGCAAAACGCGCTCCCAAACCAAAGGAAACGGAAAAGCCTGTCAAAAAACAACCGGCCAAAGAAAAACTTGCCAGTGAGCCAATACGCGAACCCGCTCCCAGGGAACAACTGCAGGCCGAGGACGAAACGGCTTCAAAATCCAGGCCCAAACCCAGACGACGTCGCCGACGCAGAAAAAAACCTTCCAGCAGTTAAGCCGTGCCAAAAAATTCACTTATTCTTGGACTGGCCGCAGGTTACCATTACGGTGATGTGCGGCCTTTTCTTGCCTCACTTGATCAAGTCGACTATTCCGGCGATCGGATTCTTTTCGTGTCCGACACGACTCGAAATCTGGACCAAATGCAGTCACACTCAGTGACCACCATTCCTATAAAACGGACGACGGGACATGAAAAAGTTCCTTACAATGGTTTGCGATATTTTTCATATCTAAACTTTCTGGAATCATCGAAAAGATATGATCACATTCTTATCGCAGATGTTCGCGACGTCGTTTTTCAACGCGACCCATTTTCCTTTCCATGGGCCAAAGGTCTCAACTGCACACTGGAAGATCGCAGCGCGACCATTGGAGGATGCCCATATAACGCCCATTGGGTTCGTGAACACCTCGGCCCCGAAATGTTAACAACTCTCACGGACAAACCAGTGTCCTGTTCCGGCACGACTGTTGGTGATCACGATGCCATGGTTGGCTATCTGCGTACCATGACCAGCCACCTCACACCGCCACCCACGGCCAAACGCATGGCGGGATATGATCAAGCCATCCACAACATGCTTGTTCACACCGGGCAAATTGAAACCCTAACTCTGCTCGACAACAGCGGCCCTATTCTCACACTTGGTCAGACACAGGGAGAACCAACGGCCGATGATACAGGAAACGTACTCAACGAAGCGGGAACTCCAGCACACATAGTCCACCAGTATGACCGCAAGCCGATTCTTTTCAAAACAATCCGAGGCTTGTACGCCGCGTAATCCCCTCTGAAAGCACCTCGGTATTATAAAGCAACTACTTGAAGTACTGCTGGAATTCCGCACTGGGTTCGATGTCTGCGTAAATATAGAGCGCAACTCCATACGGATCCAAAGTGGCAAATCCTCGGTCGCCCCACGGATGATCCTCAAGTGGCATAATAATCGGCAAACCGGCCTCGACCAGTCGATCATGCGTTGCATCGACCAAAGAGCTAGACTGCAACGCCATATTGTACGTGAGTCCCCCCTTAAAAGTTTCCTGCTCAGGAGATTGAGGCTCCATGAACTGTAATGTGGGACCATCCTCACCAAACTTGAAATTGACATACCACCCACTATCAAACCAGATGGTGGCATTAAAATGAGTACAATAAAAATCTCGGGCAAGCCTCGCATCAGCAACAATGATACAGGGCGAAATTGTCGACGGATTCATGTTTCCTCCATTTTTTTACAGTGCTACCATAAACACTTTCGCCTGCCCATACTGTCATAATCTACCTAAAATAAACGTGTTTTACTTCTCAATACTGCCACACAACGAAATGACATTGGTATTGACAAACATTAATCAAGCGATTAATTAATAGATATGAACAAGAAGGAACACATACTCAAAACAGCGGCGAGACTGTTTGCCATGCGCACCTTTGATACGGTGGGCATCCGCGACATCGCCAGAGAGGCAGACGTCAATAGCGCCATGGTTTCCTATTACTTCGGGAGCAAAACAGGCTTGCTGCGAGAGATTTTCTCTCGATTCTCCAATTTGTTCCTCAGTGAAGCCAAACGTTGCATGAATAGGTCTCTTAACCCCCATGAGTTAATTAAAAATTTTGTACCAACAGTACTGGAAAACGCCCGATCAAACCGCGATCTCTACCTCATCGGCCTGCGCGAATTAAACCACGATTCTGAAGAATTACAGGATCTTAGAGACGAGATCATCAGCGAGTCACTGGAAAATTACAAAGAAAACTTTGAACGACTGGGAATCAACAGACCACGATTAGACGGTATTCCGGGACTGGGTTTCACAGTCATTATCGGTGCCGTTTTTTCTGACTATCTACTCGGCGGAGGCAGTTGTATCGACGACGAAAAAATGGTCGGAGAATATGCAGATGCGATTGTAGAAATTCTTCAAAAAGGCCTCACTGGATACTGGGCGTAATTTTTTTTAACCTGGAATTAATCAACTGATTAATTTTTCAGTCCTACAAGGGAAGATAATGAGAAAAGTCATCGTATTCTGCCTGTTGCTCACCGTTGCACTGGCAGGCTGCAAAGAAGAAATCAAGAGAGTAGAATCCATCCGGCCGGTCCGCGTCTTCACCGTTGAAAGTGCGACTGCGCAGGAGTCACGAACTTTTCCTGGCAAAGTGAAAGCGACACGTGAAGCCAGCCTCGCATTTCGCGTCGCAGGGCAAATTATAAAATTGAATGTGAAAGAAGGTGACCCCGTCAAGCAGGGCCAACTCATTGCCATGCTCGACCAACGTGATTTTCAAGCTGCCGTAGCTGACCTTCAAGCCCGTCTTGTTGGAGCAAAGTCGGTCCTGAACGAAGCCAAGCTCAACATTGACCGTAACCGCAAACTTCTTGACGATAAAATCATTGCCCAGTCAGCGTTTGACGCTGCGCAATCCAAGTATGAAACCAGCCGATCCGAGGTTCTCTCCCTTGAGCAGTCACTGCGACGAGCGCGACTCAATCTGCAATACACCAGATTGGAAGCTCCGTTCAGTGGAATCATTGCCGAAAAGATCCCATCCAATCACGAATACGTCCAAGCCAAAGAAGTCATTGTCCAGTTGGCCGATACTTCCGCATTGGATGTTGTTATTGATATCCCGGAAAACATTTGGATCAAGGCCTTCAAAACAGGCGACGCCAATCTCCAAGGATTTAAGGCACGTTTCGAATCATATCCGGACAAACTCTTCCCTGTCCGTATCAAGGAATACCAGACCAACGCTAACCCGCAGACCCAAACCTACGAAGTGACTCTGACCATGAATAATGCGCAGGGACTTGGAATCCACCCCGGTATGACCGTAGAAATTGTGGGAAGTGTCCCCGAAGAGATAAGCGCCGCCTCCGTAACCATTCCGTTTTCATCAGTAGTTGGTGAAGTCGAAGGCGACAAGTATGTCTGGGTTCTTGACAGCAATAGCTCCGTGGAAAAACGGAAAATCGAAGTTGAAAAAATTATTCAGGATATGTTCCGCGTTACCGGTGACATTCAACCCGGCGATCTCCTCATCGTAGCTGGAGTCAACTACCTGCGTGAAGGTCAAAAAGTAAAAGTGCTTAATGGTCGAATCGGAGGCCGCGAATAATGAACCTTGCAGAACTCTCCATTCGCAAGAAGACCATTACTTTGGTTCTTACGGCTTGCTTCCTTGTAGGCGGTGCACTTTCCTTCCTGAATATGTCCAGATTGGAAGACCCTGAATTCACCATCAAGGACGCCCTCATTATCACCAACTACCCTGGAGCCACACCGGAAGAAGTAACCAATGAAGTCACCGATGTCATTGAAAGTGCGGCTCAGGAGTTAGGACAGCTTGATACTGTCGAATCAATTAATAACCCAGGCCAGTCCATTGTCACCGTAGAAGTACAAGACAAATACGGCCATGAAAAACTCCAGCAAGTCTGGGATGAACTTCGCCGTAAGGTCAATGACGCGCAGGTTCAACTGCCTCCTGGAGCCGAAACATCCATGGTCATTGATGACTTTGGCGATGTATACGGGATTTTGCTCTCCGTTTCGGGAGATGGGTATCCGCAACAGGATATTCAGGATTTTGCCGATTACCTCAGGAAACAACTCCTCCTAGTTGAGGGGGTAGCAAAGATCACTATTTGGGGCAGTCAGCCCGAAAAAGTCTATGTGGAGATTTCCCGTGCACGTATGAGCCGCATGGGACTTTCACTAGATTCGGTCTACAACGCATTGTCACAACGTAACCTCGTGGTCCCCGCCGGTAATGTCCGAGTTGACAGGGAATACATAAAGATATCTCCCACTGGCACCATCGATTCCGTCAAAAGTCTTGGCGACCTGCTTATCAAGGACAACGCCAGTGGCAGACTTGTCCCGCTTCGCGATATAGCTGAAATTAGCCGAGGGTATTCCGACACTCCTACACAAATCATGCGATATAACGGCGATAATTCCGTATCGCTCGGCATATCCTCAGTTTCAGGTGGCAACGTTGTTGACCTCGGCTCTGCCGTCAATGCCAAGCTGGACGAACTCCAGAACCAGACGCCGGTAGGCATGAAAATCGACAAAGTATACTATCAGCCCAAACGAGTGGAGAACGCTGTCAGCTCCTTTGCCTTGAACCTCGCCGAAGCCGTGGCTATCGTTATTGTCGTACTGCTCCTGTTCATGGGAATGCAATCTGGCTTGCTCATTGGGATCATCCTGCTCATCACTATTTGTGGCTCCTTCATATTCATTAAAATGGCCGGCGTCGCTTTGGAACGCATTTCCCTTGGAGCACTCATCATCGCACTAGGTATGCTGGTCGACAACGCTATCGTCGTCGTGGAAGGTTTGCTCATCCGCTATCAACAGGGAATGAATCGGCTTCAAGCGGCCGTAGAAGTCGTCAATCAAAACAAATGGCCATTGCTTGGGGCAACCATCGTAGCCATTATGGCCTTTGCCGGAATCGGCCTCAGCGAAGACAGCGTCGGTGAATTCTGCAGATCTTTGTTCATCGTCCTCTGTATTTCGCTCTCCATGAGTTGGATTACCGCCGTCACGGTCACGCCTTTGCTCTGTCACATGTTCCTGCATCCCAAAGTCTCATCGAACAAAGACCCCTATGGCGGAAAACTCTATCGCATATACAAAAAGTTTCTTGTTTTATGCATGCATCACCGAACAACGACCGTTCTTTGTCTGGTCGTCATGCTCTCCCTGGCTATTTACGGATTCGGCTTTGTCAAACAAAGCTTCTTTCCAGCCTCAACACAGCCACGCTTCCTGATCCACTATTGGATGCCGCAAGGGACGGATATCAGAACCACCAGCAATGATATTCATCAAATAGAAAAAATGCTGATGGAAGATAAAAATATCATTTCCGTCACTTCCTTCGTGGGGCAAGGCGGTCCTCGCTTTATCCTCACCTACAGCCCAGAAAAGACAAATGCGGCATACGGCCTACTACTCGTTGAAGTGGAAGACTATCATCAGATCGAATCCATCATGGCTAAATATCAAGGAGAAATTGAGAACTCATTCCCTGATGCAGAACCGAAATTCAAAAAATTCCGTCTCGGCCCTGGCCGTGACGCCTCCATTGAAGTCCGTTTCAGTGGCCCGGATACAAAAATCCTCAAACGACTCTCCACTCAGGCTCAGGACATCATGTACGCCAGCGGGAATGCGCAAGGCATCCGCGACAACTGGCGACAGGAAGTCAAGATTATCCATCCGGTCATGGCTGAAGCCCAGGCCCGTTTGGCTGGTATCACTCGCCCCGGACTGTCCAAAGCCTTGAATATGTTCTTTGACGGCACCACGGTCGGCGTCTATCGAGAAGGCGACAAACTGCTTCCCATCGTAGTTCGACCTCCTGAAAACGAACGAATGGAAGTCAGGGAACTCGGCAACGTACGCGTCTTCAGTCCCACCGCCGGACAGATGATTCCAGTGGAGGAAGTGGTCTCCGAATTCAAGACTGAAATGGCTTTCGGAACTCTCAAAACACGGAACCGCTTGCTGACCATAACCGCATCCTGTGATCCGGCTGAAGGTCTGCCGTCAGTTCTGTTCAAAGCCCTAAGGCCTCAAATCGAAGATATCGAACTGCCGCCAGGGTATATCATGGAATGGGGTGGTGAATATGAGGATTCCACAGACGCCCAAACGAGTCTCGCTGGCTCACTCCTCGTCCCCACCATCATCATGGTGCTCGTAACGATTATGCTATTCAACAACCTGCGCAATCCACTGATCATATGGTTGACTGTGCCGCTGGCCATCATCGGGGTTACCGTAGGATTATTGATTACAGGTGAACCATTTGGATTCATGGCCCTGCTCGGATTCCTCAGTCTGTCAGGTATGCTCATTAAAAACGCGGTCGTCCTCCTTGATCAGATCAAACTAGAACTGGAGGGCGGCAAGGAACCATATCATGCCATCGTGGATTCGGCTGTCAGCCGTATTCGTCCAGTGGCAATGGCTGCCGCAACGACAATCCTTGGCATGCTCCCATTGATGCTCGACCCATTCTTTTCATCAATGGCAGTCACCATTATGTCCGGCCTGGCTTTTGCCACGGTCCTGACTCTGATAGTTGTGCCGCTCTTTTTCGCCATGTTCCACAAGGTAAAAAACTCGGCATAAACATATTCCCCTCAACCATTTGGCAGCCCTACATGCCAAACACTGAAAGGGCCGGGAAGCACAAACCCCGGCCCTTTTTACGTGCCCATACGGCATGATCACCACCGGTCATCCTCTCTACAAAAAAATCAACGACAAGAACTGAACTGCAACACTCTGATTTCATACTCCCTCTTGACGAATTCATTTGATTCACCTACCTTACATGGTGTTACGAATAGCCATTTCGTAACATAAAGACACCAAATAATAAAAAATCGTACACCAAAAGGGGCTTACAAGTGAAAAATTGTATATGCGTTGCTCTGCTTATTCTGACTCTAGTCACATCGGCAATAGCCTCTTCAGACACTCGACCCGTCACTGATGGTGCCAACCGAACTGTCCAAGTGCCAAAAGATGTCCAACGCGTCATTTGTTCAGGTCCCGGATGTCTTCGCCTTCTGACATATCTTCAAGCACAATCAATGGTTGTAGCTGTTGACGATATTGAATCAGAAACCAGCCCTTACGATGCACGCCCCTATGCAATGGCCAATCCTCAATTCACTGGTATGCCCATGTTTGGAGAGTTTCGTGGCCACGACAATCCCGAATTGATACTGACCCTTGAACCTCAACCTCAGGTCATTTTTAAAACATATGCAAACAAAATGGGATACGACCCGATAGAACTTCAGCAAAAAACCGGAATCCCGGTGGTAACACTCACTTACGGCAACCTTGGCAAACTCCGCCCGCAATTTTACCAGGCACTCCGCACCATGGCAGAAGTCATCGGGAAACAAGAGAGAGCAGAAGAAGTCATCGCCTACTTTGAAGCAGAGATTGCCGAGCTTAAAAAAAGAACAACAGACATTGCTGAAGAAGGTCGTCCCAGTGTTTTCATTGGCGGTGTCGCCTTCAAAGGACCTCATGGGTTCCAATCCACTGAACCCGCCTACCCACCATTCGCTTTCATCAATGCAAACAATCTCGCATACAACAAAGGTCTTACCGGCAAAGAACTTAGCCATTCTGATGTATCCAAGGAAATGATAGTAGCCTGGAACCCGGATATTTTGTTCCTTGACCTCATGACCATGCAACTAGGCAACAAGGCTGGAGGACTGTATGAGCTGCGGAATGACCCCGCATACCGTAGCCTGACCGCCGTCTCCGAAGGCAAAGTCTATGGAGTACTGCCCTATAACTGCTATTCAAAAAACTACGGCTCCATTTTGGCCAATGCCTTTTACATCGGAAAGCTTCTTTACCCCGACCGGTTCACCGACGTCGATCCAATAAAAAAGGCAGACGAAATTTATCAATTCCTCGTGGGTAAACCTGTCTTTGAATTAGTAAACCAACTTTTTCAGGGATATGTATTCACCCCGGTTCCGGTAAACTAATATGCACTTCTCTGACGGACAAATTCCTGCCGAATATCGTCGATATATCGGCTGGAAGACCACGTTCCTGATCACCTCCATGGGACTTTTGGCGATCACTCTGGTGATCGCCATCTCCCTGGGAGCAGCGAAAATCCCCCTGACCGACGTCATAGCTTCACTACTGGACTTCCCGGTTTCAAGACGCGTGGATGTCATCGTCTGGAATATCCGCCTGCCCCAAGCGCTCGCGGCCGTCGTAGCCGGAGCCGGACTCTCAATATCCGGCACTGCCATGCAATCCATTCTACGAAATCCGTTAGGGTCACCATTCACGCTCGGCATTTCTCATGCTGCCGCATTTGGAGCGGCTTTTTCTGTCATGATGTTGGGCGGTGGCGTCATGACTTCCACCAATGCGGGTGCTGTCAACATTACCAGCCCGTATATGACTACTGCGGCGGCCTTCATCGCCAGTCTCATCGCAGCCGGCGTCATCGTGGGCATTTCGCGCACACGCGGTGCAACACCTGAGGTCATGGTTTTGACCGGTGTGGCTCTCGGAGCACTCTTCACGGCCGGAACCATGTTTCTACAATTCTTCGCTGATGATATCCAACTGGCTGCCATGGTCTTCTGGACCTTTGGCGACACTGCTCGTGCATCCTGGTCTGAGTTGGGAGTCATCACGGCAGTCGTTACCGTGTCATCACTTTATTTCCTCACCAACAGTTGGAACTACAACGCCATCGATGCAGGAGATGAAACCGCCAAGGGACTCGGAGTCCGTGTGGAACGGGTCCGTTTGATCGGCATGTTACTGGCATCCTTGGTAACAGCGACGATTATCGCGTTTCTCGGTATTATCGGATTCGTCGGTTTGGTTGTGCCGCACATGGCCCGCCGAATTATCGGCTCGGACCACCGATTCCTTTTGCCCGCGTCCATTCTGGGCGGCAGTCTCCTGCTGCTCATTTCAGATACAGCGGCTCGCCTTATGCTGGCTCCGCACATCCTGCCGGTTTCCGTGCTCACGGCCTTCATGGGCGCGCCAATCTTTATTTATCTCATAATACGGGGGCAACGCCGATGATCCTCTCTATCTCCGACGTTGAATTTACCTATGGAGCGACTCCGGTCCTTTCCGATGTAAACTTCCAACTCGACGGTGGCGAACTACTCGCAATCCTCGGTCCTAATGGTGTCGGCAAGACAACACTGCTAAAATGTATCAATGCCATCCACCGTCCATCCGCAGGCGCGGTCATGGTCGAAGGACGAGATATTCTGACCATGCCGCCCCACGAAATAGCTCTGGGTGTCGGCTATGTTGCCCAACAAAGCGAAGCCGCCCGCATGACGGTTTTTGATGCAATATTGATGGGACGAAAACCCCATATTCAATGGCGTCCCTCAGATAACGACCTGAAAATCGTAGATTCAGCCATCAATCGACTCAACCTGAAAGGGCTGACTCTGCGCCATATTGACTGCCTAAGCGGAGGCGAATTGCAAAAAGTTGCCATTGCACGCGCCATGGTTCAGGAACCAAAGTTGATGCTCCTTGATGAACCGACAAGTTCCCTTGACCTCAAAAGTCAGGTCGACATCCTAACAATGCTCCGCCGCGTGGTCGATGAACACCGTATCAGTGCTATCATGACCATGCACGACCTCAACACGGCCCTTCGCTATGCGGATAAAGTCCTCTTTCTCAAAGATGGCCGCATTCATTCAACCGGTCCGGCCTGCGCAGTCACCGCCGATGTTGTGGAAGAGGTCTATGACCTTCCGGTCCACATTCATACAATACAGGGGCATCCCATGATCGTCCCTGCCATTTGACCTCATTCAAAGGAGAATTCAATGTCCTGTAATTTTACACCTGATACCATTGATAAAACTATAGAATTTCACGGGCACAGCTGCCCAGGGCTTGCCGTTGGCATCCGTGCTGCAGAACTTGCTCTACGCGAGCTGGGCGATTCCCCTGATGTCGACATGGTAGCTGTTTCCGAAACCGACATGTGTGGCGTGGATGCAATCCAATTCCTTACCACCTGCACGTACGGCAAAGGGAATTTCCTCCACCGCGATCACGGAAAGATGGCTTTTTCATTCTATGACAGGAACAACGGAAAAGGCTTCCGAGCTTTCATCAAACCCGGGATCAAAGATGAAATAGACAACGAACTCGCAGTTCTCATGCGCAAAGACAGCGATGGCACAATCACCTCCGCCGAAAAAGATCGTATAGCGGCCCTCCGCAAAATGTTGCAGGAACTGTTTATGGCACTGGAATTAGATGACATGTTCGTCATCACTCAGCCCAAAGAGCCTGTCCCGACTCCTGCTCGAATTCTGGAAAGTCTGGTTTGTGAGTGCTGCAACGAATCCATCATGGAGTCCCGCACACGCCGAATGGGTGGCAAGACCCTCTGCATCCCCTGCTTTAATGCAAGGGAGCAGAAAATCTAACACCCATAAAAACGAAAACAATTTAGCGCGATGATTGCGTTGAAAGCCGATGACGAAGCTTATGAACAAAGTCCGTAATAATCCCGAAACAACCGGCATTAATCAGTGATACAGCTTGGTCCATGTCGTTCACGGTATACGGGTTGACCTTGATACCCCGACTAGCAAGGTCTCTCACCAGCTCTGGATCAATAATATCCTTGGCCGGATGATAGCCAGTCGCCCCAAGGAGCTTGAGATATCCCGGGATATCGTCTGGATGCTTTTTTTCAGCCAGAACTGCTAATGGCATATTCGGGGCAAGATAATGCATCCGAGTCAAATAGTCATGATTGAAGGAAGAAAGCAGGATAAGATCTTCAGTTTCTGTCTCATGCGCCATTTTTAAAACATCATCAACAATGGACAGATCGCCCGGAGACTGAAGCTGATCCTTAATTTCAACGTTCACAGGGAGGTCGTGTCTACGAGAAAATTCCAATGCTTCCCTAAGTGTGGGAATCTGCAGACCAACCATCTTGTCAAGAGTTGCGGATGAAACTTCTCCACTGGCAATGGTACCATAAGGATCTTCCTCGATAAACCAGGACCCGGCATCAAGTTGTTGCAATTCTTTACAAGAATATTCATGCGTCGCCCATGGCGCAATCCCAGTAAAGCCAGCATTCGAGGCAACATCCGTGGTGCGTGACAAAACGTCGTCATGGAACACCATAAGTGTCCCATCTGCCACCTTATTAACGTCAAGTTCCCAAAAATTAGCACCCATCTTCACAGCCAACTCAGCCGCAAGCATGGTGTTCTCAGGCGCAAGAGTACGTGCGCCTCGATGAGCACCGACGTGCCCTACTCCGGGTAAAAAATCGAAAAACACTTACTCTTCCTTCTTCGTGAAATAGAGGTTGACCATGGCCAACAACGACGTACCAACTATGAGCATCAAGGATATCGCATTAATAACCGGCGTGCTACCATCTCGAACCTGCAAATAGAGATTGATGGGCAGGGTCGGTTCCGAACCAACGAGAAACAACGTGGTATTGAAGTTCTCGAAACTCATGAGAAAGGCCACGGCTCCCGCGCCGATAATGGCCGGACGCAGGAATTTCAAAGTAATATACCAGATGACGCTGAGTTGAGTGGCTCCCAAATTCAGAGCGGCTTCCTCCAGCGACTTGTCAAACTTACGCAATCGTGCCGAGACAACGAGCGTCACAAAGGTTGAAATAAATGAGAACTGCCCAAGTACGACCAGCCAAAAACTGGGACGAAAGAGGTCAAAATCCAGCCCGAACGTCTCATCAAAAAACGTCCCGGCCGTATTGGCCGCAAGGAGCAGAGAAATTCCAAGAATAACGCCCGGAATAACCAACGGGGCAAGCATGAGAAAATAGAGTACACCCTTAAAACGAAAGTCCTCTTTTTCAAACAGAAAGCTCGCACAGGTACCGACCACCACGCTGAGAATAGCAACAAAAAAGGCGGTCTGAAAACTTGTCAAAATGGAACGCAAATTCTGATCATCAAAAAAAAGACCGACTCTTTCTGGCCCAGAAGAGACGAACCAGTCAAGACTAAAACCTTGCCACGGCAAGGACGGATAATTGGAATCGTTGAACGCCAGTACGCAGGTGACAAGGAGTGGCGCAAACAAGAAGACGAAATACGCGATAATGAACAGATTAAACGACCAGTTGTAGTTCCGACTTCTGGGCAAGGAGCGAATCATGACGCCACCTCCCCAAGCTTCTGGCGCGTAAGCTTCAGCCCCACCCAAATAATAAGCGAACTGAGGATGAGCAACAGGAAGCCAAAAGCCGAACCCTGATTCCAGTTGAAGCTGGCAATAAATTGATTATAAATCTGTTCGGTAAACCAGAGCGAATTTTTGCCGCCCATGAGATTCGGTGTCAGATAGTTACCCAATGCCAACATGAAAACCACGATGGAACCAGATGTAATACCAGGCTTGCAATGCGGGATGATAATGGTCCGCCAAATGGTGAGAGGCCCTGCTCCAAGATCATGTGCGGCTTCAATGAGACTGTCGTCCAAGCTATCCATGACCGAAATTAATGGTACGACCATGAACAACATAGAAGTGTAAACCAGTCCCATGATCATTGTCGCATCATTATAGAGCATTTCGATGGGTGTATCGATAACACCCAATTTGAGCATGAAAAAATTCAGCACCCCGGACTCCCGTAGCAGAATCATCCAGCCATAAATACGCACAAGCTCGCTGACCCAAAACGGGAGCAGCAGCAGAATCATGAGTGCACCCTGCACCCGCGTCCTTGCCAGCTTGGCTATATAGAAAGAAACCGGCATGGCAAGCAAAAAAGTGATGAATGTGGTGATAATCGCATAGAGCGCAGTGCGGACAAAAGTCAGCCAATAGACCGGCTCTGTAAAAAAATTCATATAATTCTGTATTGTCCAGACCGTATTACCATAATCATCTTCCCCCCTGAAGCTCATAGTCAGGAGATCAAGATGCGGCAAAACGATCAGCAGCAACAACCACATAATGACCGGTGCAAAAAAAATCCAAAAAACCAGACGGGAGCGTTGCATTCTACGCCTCCGCCTCAAAACAGATACCGGACTCAGGATGCCAGCCAATGGCAATTTCATTCCCCGGTTCAATATAGTCGAATTTACGATTCTGAGGGAGCGTGACCAACAGTTCATGGTCTTCTTTGGTGACGGTCAAAAGTCGACTGTTGGCCCCATCAAACAAAATGCTTTTCACTATCACGTTAAACGTATTCAAACCGTCCTTATTCCGAGGTTCAATACGTATTGCTTCGGGTCTAAGGAACAGGTCCACTCTCTTTCCAACGCCACACAAACCATGCGACTTCGTACGGAAGGAATAACCTTCATCCGTAGAAATGAGCACATGTCCGTCAATCTGCTGGGTCACATGCCCACTCCAGATATTATTGTCCCCGACAAACTTTGCCACGAATGGCGTTGCTGGTTTACCGTAGAGTTCCTGAGGCGTCCCCACCTGTTCAAATCGACCTTTATTCATCACGGCCACATGATCGGACATGACAAGGGCTTCGGACTGATCGTGGGTGATGTAAATAAAAGTCGTCCCAACCTTGGCCTGCAACTTCTTCAACTCCACTTTCATCTGTTCGCGAAGTTTAAGATCAAGCGCACCAAGCGGTTCGTCAAGAAGGAGCACCGAGGGTTCCAACACCAAACACCGAGCAATGGCCACCCGCTGTTTTTGTCCACCGGAAAGCTGACTGATCTGCTTACTACCGAACCCCGGCAGGCCAACACGGTCAAGCATGGTTTCGGTTTTCTGTTTGATTTCAGCAGCACCAACACCCCGCCGTTTAAGCCCAAATGCTATATTCCCGGCCACATCCATCATGGGGAACAAAGCGAGATGTTGAAACACGAGGTTGACCGGCCGCAAATTTGGCGGCACATCGAGCATATCCTTCCCGCGAATCTCAATCGCACCGGACGTGGGGCCTTCAAAACCTGCAATCATGCGCAAAAGTGTTGTCTTGCCGCAACCGGACGGCCCGAGAATAGAAAAAAAAGAACCGGTAGGGACATCAAAAGTCACATCATCAACAGCGGCGAAATCGCCAAACCGTTTTATCATATTGCGAACGGATAGGTCGTTGGTCATAGCTCTTCGTGGAATTAAAGATTAAATAAGGCGGGGAGTCCCTTCGGACACCCCGCCTCCAATACCTTGGATGCTTAGCTTTGGCTAGTTGGCAGCCTTGATCTTATCCAAAATCTTGCCTTCGATGCTTTCCAGCTTGGCCGGGACCGGCGGGTACCACTTGATATTATCAATGGTAGCCTGCGGGAAGGAACGAGCAAAGTTATCAGCCACAGCCTTGTCAGTGAACTTCAGTGCGCCCTGAGAAGCAGTGGCGTACTTTTCCTGAGAGGAAAAATAACCAGCGTTTTCAGGCTTCATGATAAAGTTGATCCACTTGTAAGCAGCGTCAATATTCTTGGCCTTGGCAGGAATGGCGAAGGTGTCGATCCAACCCAATGCGCCCTCGGAAGGAGCCTTGAAATCAATTGCCTTGTTATCGAGATGCAGCTTCCATCCGCCTGCATCCCAAGCCATGGCCACGAAAACTTCTTCGGAACGCATGGATTCAAGCAAAGAATCACCATTGGCCCAGTAATTCTTCACAACAGGCTTGGCATCAATCAGGGTCTGAGCGATTTTGTCGAGCATGGCCTTGTAGGCTGTGACATCACCATACAGAGAGAAAGGATCATAGCCGAGGGCAAAACCCATGGCGATCAAAGTAGGTCTCTTCAGACGGTAGCTGACGCGACCTTCATATTTGGAATCAATCAACGCCTTGAAGGAAGTTGCCTCTGGAGCCTTGTCACTGTTGACGATCAGGCCGGAGGTTCCCCAACAGAACGGGACAGCGTGAGACTTACCGCCAACCAAAGTGTTCTTCTTCACTGCGTCCAACATGGACGGAATGAACAGCGCGGCGTCAATCTTCGAATAATCAAGCGGTTGGTACAGCTTGAATTTTTCCTGCACGGAGGAAATACGATCCTGAGAAGGCTGCGCCAGATCAAAACCAGCACCGCGTGTAGCACGCAACTTGGCGATCATCTCTTCGTTGTTGGAAAAAGTGACTTCAACCTTGATTCCGGTTTCCTTTTCAAAAGTATCAATCAACTTCTGAGGGGCATACCCTTTCCACGTCAGCAATTTCAGCGTTTCCGCATGGGCTGTCCCGGCAAAGGCAAACATTGCCAGAAGAGCGAACACGATAATCTTCTTCACGGTCATACTCCTTATTAAAAATAACAAATGAACGAAATATCTCATTTTTAATACAACCATGTACAGTTTTACACAACCGACAAATGTTACAACTTGGCGTCTTATTACTATCAACAAGGAACTTTCTCCCAAAAATCCAATATAAAACACCAATCATAAACACTTTCACAACCACAAAAAAAGGCCGCCCAAATTTCTGGACAACCTCTTATTCTCGATTAAAATACTACCGCCTGTTCAGGCGACTGCCGTGAAACAATAAATTACACGGCTTTTCGCGCAGCGATCATCAACCCGAGACCAGTCTCGGAAACCGGCTGGCACCGAATGTCCTCAAAACCGAGATTTTTAAGGATTCCGGTCAACTCTTCCTGCTCAATAAAATGAGAAGAATAGCCGCACAAACGCGTCAGTAACTCGACTGACGCCTTGGCCATTTCATACCCAGGCTTGGCATATCCAGAATAATGCTGAGAGACATACCAGCCCCCCGGCTTCAAGCCTTCGGCAATTCTTTCCAATGCACCAACAAGATCCTCTTTAAAAATATACAGGACATGCGAGGTGAGGATCAAATCAAATTCACCGGCAGGCAAATGATCCTTTAAAAAATTTATTCCCTGCGTGGTAACACGATCACCAAAACCGAACCGGTCGCATCGGGCCTGCGACTTCTCGGCTACAGGAGGTAAATCAAAAATGACCCCATGCATATTCGTATTTCGCTCCAACATTCCCATGGTATACATACCGTGATTACCACCGATATCACCCATGACTTTAAAATCGACGAATCCAGGCAAAGAAGCCGTAAAATCAATTACAGGTGACAAAGGCCCACCCATGGCATCCTGCGCCGTCCCTTCAATGCCTTCATCGACCCCCCAATCCTGATCAGTCTTTCTCATATTAACTTCACCGCCGCGAACAAGCTCCGTAATATTGTCCTCCACCATCGCATTAAAACGCATGGTCAAACGCATACTGTCCCCCTGATACAGGGGTGCACTACTCACCAAGAATTCGGAAGCACAAGGAGTATTCCGATACCCGTCGTTCTCTTTAACAACCAAATCGGCTGCTACCAAAACATTCAGAAGCGGCTCTAATCTTTCAATACTGACTTCCATTTCATCAGCAAGGGAAGACGCTTCCCGCACCGAACCATCAAGCAGATCAAAAATCTTCAACTCCACAGCACTCATGATCGCCTTGGCATTGAAGGACTGCATCAGCATGGCATGTATCGGTTCAAAATTATTCTGAGGTTTTGTGACAAGCATATGCCCTCCGGTATGTTTAGTTGCTAAACTTATTTACTAAAAAAATTATTTCAAATAGTTGTCCATCCACAAATTCATCTGTTTGCCAAAATCGCGAATCGTCTCGTATGAAACGTCATCGAGTTGGCTCATATACTCCACAAAATCCCGATCATGCTCTCGATGAAAGGCCATATGATTATCACTGGCCGTCTTTCCAAGATCTGTTGTCCTGATAATCACTCGCGCTCCATGTTCGGGGTCGGCCTCTTTCATGAGCAACCTTTTTTTTACAAGCTTGCCGACCAATTGAGAGACAGCCCCCTTGGTGGTGCCAAGCTCTTCGGCCAATTCGGTCACTCCTGTGCCATCATGCATATTTACCGTGGTAACCATGTGAATTTCTGCTGAATGCAGCGACATACCCACACCAAAATCATACGATTTCCTGTCAACAAGGGAATGTTTTGTCATGGCTCGACTGAATTGCCTGAGCATCGGCATCATCTCTTCAAAAGTTCTCATGCACTGTGTTTAGCAACTAAACACAATGAAATCAAGAACTGATTCAAAAAGAACAGAACACTATATCATACAGGTAAATTTTGCGGAGTTTCAACGTTTTGGAGATGACTCCTGAACAGTATTGTAATCTGTGTCCCTCTGTCAGGTTGCGTCTTCATGGAAATATCTGCTCCATGCGTCCGCGCAATAAGTGCCGCAAAATACGTCCCAAGACCGGTTCCATTTTCCTTGCCATGCGTCACATATTTATCAAAAAACCGCCTCCGCACATCTTCATGAACCGTTTGCGAGTTGGCAATAACGACGCTTTTCCCCTCACTATCTGATAAATCCACAGACACATGATCACCTCGACGAGATGCCTCAATACCATTCTGTATCAAATTTCTGAACATGGCGCGTAACAGAGGTCCTTCTCCTGGAACGACAAAAACTTCACGTCCTTCAACGTCCTGACCATTCAACTGCATTTCTATGGCTATTCCCATACTCTCGAGCATTGGACGAAATTCTTCCTCAAGACCACACATGATTTCCACGAGATCGACCGACCTTCGACTCAGGGAATAAATACCCTTTTCCATTTTGAAAATATTGAGCTGGTTCCGAATCATGTCGAGCATTCGGTATCCGGCGGCACGAACCCGTTTGATGTGTTTCTCCTGGCGAGAGTTGAGTTCCCCTTCGCTCAAAAGCAGCTCAGGATACCCGATAACAAGACTCAAACCAGATTTTAAATCATGACGATTGATGCGTTCCACTTCCTCCCGGATCATCTCGGCTTGAGCACGCTTCTTGATCTCCGAAAGGAGTAGGCGGTTATTCTGCAACAATTCAAGCTCATTGCGTTTCAATTGCATAGTCCGTTCTTCAACGGTTTCTTCCAGCACTTCCTGATGATGACTCAATTGTTGATCACGACTCTGAATCTTGCTCAACATGGAATTGAATTCAGCAACGAGCACACCAATTTCGTCGTCGCTGTCATAATCGACACGCCGGGAATAATCCTTGTTCAAAGATATTTCGCGTACAGCATCGGTCATTTGCTCCAGCGGATCACCGAGTCTGCGACGAAACAGAATGGCAACTCTGTAGCAACAAAACAAAATCACCGGACAAGAAAAAATGGCAACGAGGAGATAACCTCGCATCATACTCCATTGTTCTTCCAAAGACAGCGAGATGAGAAGTACACCGCCCGACATATCAGAGGATATGGGCATTGCTACAGTCAAAGAAGAAAGCCCCAGCTCAACCTTCTTAACAGTTTCAATCCGTTGCGGAGTCTGACCGTAGCAAGCAAAAGGGATATCGCTGGTCACATACACGGCAGCTCCCATAACATCGGGAATAAGAGTCAGAGTTTCAAGGCTCTCCTGTGCGGCAGCAGCATCGTCAAAATCAACGGCAGCGACCAACGACGCAGCCATCAACTCGGCCTGTGCCAAAGTTCTGCTGACAGCCGCCTGCCGAAACTGCAAAACTATGGGCATGAGATTCAAAACGAAAGCCAATACCAACGCGATGCATGTAGTGCCAAGGATAGCCGCAACTATTTTCCGTCCAAGCGGGGTCAGCTGTTTACTGCTCATGGCTTTCTCCCCTATATATCGTGGCTATGCGAAGTAATCTTGAACTAATGTTTAACCCAGCTGCACCGGCTGCATGCGGATTGACCTGCAACTTGAGTTTTCCGCCAACCATACGAAAATTTATGACCACCCCCTGACGAAGATTCGCTGGGCTCTGCCCGATAGTCAGCACAGGCATTTCTGCTGTTCGCTTCAAGATGGCGGCAGCCTCTCTTTTGGGTGCGCCATTGATAACAAGAACATGAACACCGTCCGCAGGCCATTGCACCAACCGAAACTGCGATGATGCGTCATTAAAATATGGCTTAAGTTTTTTGGAATCAGTTGCAGCGATGACATACGGTTCGCCAAGTTTCGGGCCAGCGCCCACAGGCCACTTCACATACTTGACTAGCCGCTGCACATACAAGGCCTGAAGTTGTTCACTGGTCGCAGTGAGTTGCTTGCCACCGGCGAAGGATGAAACGGGACACAAACCGACTGTCCAAAAAAGGAGCGTTATGACAAAAAATTGAACACGACTCATCAAAAATCCCATGTCATACGCAAATCGACACTCGGACCAATGTGCAACGGGGAATATTGGTTCGTCGCTTCGCCAAGATTTCGACCAATCAATTCGAGCATAAGGGTTTCCGAAGCTTTCCATGAGGCATGAGCTTCCAGAGAAAAATAACCGGGCATGAAGCGCTCATCCGGGCTAATGGAATATCCCGCCAACACATCAAACCCGACATCCTGCATGGGCTTCATGAACGCGTGAAGTTTATATTCACTCGACAATCCTTCCTCCGGCATGGAATCTCCTGACGGAAGAAAATCGATATTCCGAAGATCTTGATAAACAAGGCCAATTGAAGGACTGAGACGCAACCAACTATTCACCGTCCAATCGAGAATAGCTTCAACTCCATATGCTGAACCTTCAAGTGAATTTGTCAAAGTGGCGGTCCGAGTAGCTCTATCAAAATCGATCATGGCAAGTTGATCATAGTCATTGATATAAAATGAAATGTCTCCATGGATATCCGAAGTGAAGCGCTGACGATATCCGGCTTCATAGGCAATGAGTTTTTCTGTCGTCAATGAATCCGGTGCATAAACGACATACTCTTTGCCACCATGCTCAATAGAATAGCTTCCACTCCGTTGAAACCGTGTATCGGCCCGAACAGCCTTGGATACAGCCAACCAGTATTCCGAATCCTCCCGAGTATGCAGCAATCGGATTGTGGGTTGAACTTCCACAGGAGTCTGTCCGAAATAATCCAATTTAACTCCAAGAAAGAGAAACAAACTATCTTCAAGGAGTGTTACTCGATCTTGAACAAACCCATTTGAAGTAAATGTATACCGTCTTTCTTTATCGATAGTAGCCCTGTCTCCGCTCTTGATATCGTCCCAAAAGTAGCGACTTCCCACTCCCCATGTCAGTCGATGCCGACCGTATTGCTCGGCAGCATATTGTAATTCTGCGTCCAGCGTATTGGTCCCGCCTGTCAAATCAGCCACGCTGACGAGTTCACGGGTGAACGAAGTCCTGAACCCTATCCCGGCATCCAACCCTGTCGCCCTATGCCAGGAAAATTGCCCATATCCACCAAATTCATTTCGAACATGCGGCCTGTAAATTTTTTGTGAACCAGAAGCGCCATCATTGATACTTGATGCCGCCAAGTCTCCCTGTAACGACAACGAATCAGTAAAAGCGTTCTCCCAATCGACCCGAAAACCACCCTGCTGTTTGACCCAATCCTGAGAGCTTCGATCATCACCCTCACCCGTAATCCAGTCACCAGTCCTGTAACCGCCGCTGAGGTAGCCTCTGTAGGCCACGTCATCAACGGTGTCTCCATACCTGAATAACTGCTCAATGCCGGTTGATCCGGCAAGAGTCACACTCTGCCCGCCCTGCGTCTCAGCGGCACTTTTAGTGATAATATTAATAACGCCGGTAAAAGAGTCCGCGCCCCATAGATGAGTCCAGACACCGCGTACGACCTCGATACGTTTCACTATACTGACCGGGATCGTATTTCCCCAAACCACCCCTGCAGTTGTTGGTGAGGTGATTGGCCTGCCATCCAGCAAAACTAAATGCTTGTTACTTAAAATCCCGTTAAAACCACGAATACCTATGGCCCACTTGTCTGTATCCATCTGGACACCATGCAGGCCGGGAACAAGTAGGAGTGCTTCTGCGATGGTGGTGGCACCAGAACGAAATATATCATCTTCGTCCAAAACGGTCACAGCTCCTGCGACCTGCGACAAAGGCTCGGCTCGACGAGAGGTGGTAACCACTTCGACTTCCATCAACTCTTCAAGACTTAATGAGGCCAAAGGATCTTCTGCATCGGCCCATGCACTGCCAACACAACATAAAAAAAGACAGACAAGGCACAGAGACTGAAAGCCCAAAGCGTACAGCCACCCTCGCACCATCATTAGACAGCCGCTCCTTGTGAAGTGGCGAGTAGATATCCTCTTCCTCGGATAGTCTTGATGCTGACGTGTGACCCCAGCTTTTTCCGCAGATTACTCATATGAACATTAAGGACGTAGTCATCAAACTCAACACCCCGACCAAGCGCCTGCTCCATAAGATCGTTTCGTTCAACCACGGCCCCCATATTCAAGGCTAACTGTTCAACGATATCATACTCCGTCGAAGTCAAATGCACGGGATTGTCATCAAGGGTCATATTGCGCGTATTTCTATCAATGACCACATTACCAAACTCAATACTCTTCTTCCGGAGCATCTTCACGGCCCCGCCTTCAGATCGACTGGTGTCATACCGGCGAAGCACGGCCCGAATTCTCGCCAGCAATTCACGAAGTGGAAAAGGTTTGGCAATGTAATCATCAGCCCCCATTTCCAATCCTACCACCCGGTCAATCTCTTCTCCACGTCCGGTCAGCATGATCACCGGAATATTTGAACTTGATCTCAAGGCGGAAAGCACATTGAACCCACTCAGGTCAGGTAACATGACATCAAGCAGAATCAACTCATACGACTTTTTCTCAGCGGCCTGAATACCAGACTCACCTGTATACATTGAATCAAGGGCAAAACCTTCGCTTTGAAGGTAGCTGGACAAGAGTTCCGCAACCTCGGGATCGTCATCTATCAACAACAGATCACTCATACCGCCTCCTTTTCATTTGATTATATAGCTTTAGAAGAGACACTGAAACTCATATAATGTTAATTTATATAAAGAAGATTAAGACGCATTAATAATCACTGTAGTTTTCTCAATATCTCATGCAATTTTTATGCAGGGAAAAATTTTCCCATGTAAACGAATTGCCCATCCTCCTCCGTATAGAGGGGCATTGAATGTGCGTTTTGCTCACCGTGAACAAAACCACCGCATGGATGCACCCACTTTCAAGGAGGAAAGTATGTCTCTGGTCGTTAACAACAACTTAATGGCAAACTCGGCAGCCCGGTATCTGAACAACGCGTACAGTGCTTTGGGCACCTCGACGGAACGTCTGTCTTCTGGCCTGCGCGTCAACAGCGCAGCGGATGATGCAGCTGGACTGGCAGTCCGCGAACTCATGCGCTCCGACATCTCAACCCTCAACCAAGGGGTCAGGAACGCCAACGACGGCATCTCCATGATCCAGACAGCAGACGGCGCGCTTTCCGTCATTGATGAAAAGCTCATCCGTATGAAGGAACTGGCCGAGCAGGCCGCCACCGGTACGTACACCGATAGCCAGCGTGAACTTATCGACGACGAGTATCAGGCCATGGCTTCGGAAATCACCCGTATCGCCAATGCCACTGACTTCAACGGCATTTACTTGCTCAACGGCAATCTGTCCGGCGACGGGCTGACAGTTCACTTCGGTACTGGCAACGATGCCACCGAGGACAAGTACGCCATCACTATCGACAATTGCACAGCTTCAGCTCTCGGTGTGGGCTCAAACAGTACTACCGGAGTCGGCGCTGCCGTTTCCACTCAGGAACTCGCCCAGAACTCTCTGGACGCACTCAACTCGGCCATCGTGTCCAAGGACAAGGTCCGAGCCAACCTGGGTTCAATGCAGAACAGACTTTCGGCAACCATTTCCAACCTCGAAGTCCAGGCGGAAAACCTTCAGGCTGCCGAATCCCGTATCTCCGATGTGGACGTAGCGACTGAGATGACCGAGTACACCAAGCAGCAGATCATAACCCAATCTGCCGTGGCCATGCTCTCACAGGCCAACTCACTCCCGCAGATGGCCTTGTCACTCATCGGCTAGTCCACTCCTTCTCCAACATGAGGACCGACTCGGAACCAATCCGGGCCGGTCCTCACTCTTTACATCGTCCAAACTCCCGACGCGGTTACATCTTTTTTCCCATCGGCGTTTTTTTCCGGCCTGCACTTTCCCTCACGGAGAACAAATGGTTTCACCCCACTCTCAACTATCGTTTTTTATTAAGAATTATTTATTTTCATTTCATCATGACGTCTTCATCAAAACAAAACAGATCAATTATTCATTTTTAAAAAATATTTACTAACATACTTTTTATATAAGTGAACATTAAACGGTATTCATATTGCTCATTTTGTAGTCAGGAGGCGAACAATGAGTAGTACATTAATTGAAATAGAAAAAAAATTTGGCAATATATCATATGATGAACTCTTCAAAAAACACTCTAAACTGATATTTAAACTCATTTACAACTTCATTAATGCAAAAAATATTAGACTTCATAACAGTGAGGTCGATGACATATTTCAAGAAATTGCATTGAAAATTTTTAAGAATAACTATCTTTTAAAGTATAATAAAGAAAAAAGCTCATTTATTACATGGCTCAACATCATATGCAGAACAACTACAATTGATTACTACAGGAAAAAAATCCGATGGACAGAATCAGTACTCACCGAGACCCACCACATCACAGAAGAGCCAAACATTGATGCGGCCATATTCAGTCTCCCGGCGGGAGTTCTTACAGCACGACAGACGGAAGTCATAACACTCCTCTTTAAGGAAGGGATGGTGGCCTGCGAAGTCGCAACAGCACTGGGGATCACAGCCAGAACTGTCAGAAGCATCAAATTTCAAGCCCTGAACAGACTCCGTACCTACTACGGAGCCACTCCCGCACTGCACGAGATAGACACCATGGAAACACCCAGGAGGAAGGTCTCATGAGTATCGACACCACAAGTTATTACGACTCACTGGTGCAGTCTTCTGCGCCTGATCCGGTCACCATCACCACTGATACTGAAGCCAGTTCCCTCACTTCGGATGATTTCATCACGCTGTTGCTGGCCGAGTTACAATATCAGGACCCCACTGAGCCTGTGGACAACTCACAAATGGTTGACCAGATGACCCAGTACTCCCAGCTCGAACAGATGACTGAAATGAATGAGAAAATGGATGCCCTGACCGAAAGTCTTGGTGCCATGACCGCCTCCAACGGCTTGGACTACCTCGGCAAACAGGTCGAAGCAGATGGATCAACCATCAGCGTATCGGGGGACTCCATTTCCTCTCTTTATTTCGAACTGCCCGAAGATGCCGCCTCAGTGACCTGCAACGTCTACGACAGCAACGGCACCATCGTGGACACCGAAACCTACTCCGAACTGGATGCCGGAATCAGCGCATTCACGTGGGACGGCACTGATTACAACGACGACACAGCGAGCAACGGCATATACTACGTGGTCGTTTCCGCACAAGACAGCAACGGTGCGGATATCGATGTTTCCACCACAACCACCGGCACGGTTATCGGCATCAGCAATACCGATGATGGAATCATCCTCTCTCTCGACGACGGACGCACCGTGAACATGCTGGACGTCACATACGCCACTTCCTGATTAAATTAATCAAATTTCTGTTAATACAAGGAGATAGACATGAGTATCACAGGATCAATGTACGCAGGGATTTCCGGTCTTCAGGCACAAAGTCAGGCGACTTCGGTGGTCAGCAGCAATCTAGCGAACTCCACAACTACAGGCTACAAAAGCTCATCCATCGTTTTCGAAGATGTTTTCTACAGCACGGTCTATGCTGGTAACAGCGCGGACCAGGTCGGTAACGGTGTATCCGTGGCCTCCATCAATACTGATTTTTCTCAGGGGGCATACCAATCCACCAACTCGGTCACTGACGTTGCCATTAACGGAGACGGCTTCTACATGCTCGTGGACCCGGACACAGACAATACCTATTACACCCGCGCCGGCAACTTCACCTTTGACACGAATGGCTACCTCGTAGATGCCCACGGCAATCGTGTTCAGGGGTGGGAAATGGCAGACGATTCCATCTCCGGCGGGTTAACCGACATCCAGCTGGACAACTCCCAATCCCCGCCCAACGCCACCAGTGAAATCAATTTCTCACTGAATCTCGACTCTACATCCACGGATAACAGCACCTCAGCCACCAGCCCATACACAGCGTTATTCGACGCGTACGACGGCACGGCAGAACCGCCCATGGACGACTCCCGTTATGCATATCAAACAACCATCTCGACATATGACGAAAACGGTGCTGCCCATGATATGACCATATACTTCGATCCCGTAGAAACTGCTGACGGTGATCTGGTCTGGGAATACGTCCTGACTTGTGACGCCAGCGAAGACATGCGTGACTTCGAAGGGGCGGAAATGAACACCACAAGTGGTGCAGGCGCACTCATGACCGGCACCATGACGTTCTCCTCTTCCGGTGATCTGCAAAGCATGACTGCGTTCACCCTCTCGGACACGCCGACGGACCCGACCGACCCCATGGCTGCCGAGAACTGGGAATTAGCGGAATTCGACACCAACGGACTGCCCATCTTCGACACCAATTTCACCGGCTCCGACGAAAATCAAGAAATCACGCTGGACCTCGGCATCTCGAACTCGGATTACAGCACAGGCACCGGTTGGGACACCACCGGCGGCATTGACTCACTGGATGACTTAAACGCGGCAACCGTTACCGACGACCTGCCTTCATTCAATACGGGCGTTCTCGCCACAGGCGCCACCACCAGCACGACCTCCGGGTCTGCCACATTCAGCCTCAATCAGGACGGCTATGCACCCGGCGTGCTCATCGATGTTTCCATCAGCGAAAACGGCGTACTTTCAGGCCGATATACCAATGGACAGACACAGGATCTGTACACTCTTGGATTAGCTGACTTCACCAACACACAGGGGCTCTACTCCGAGGGAAGCAATCTGTTCTCGGCCACCACTGAATCAGGACAGGCCTATATCGGCACTCCCGGTTCCGCAGGCTTCGGCTCCATAGCCTCCAACGTTCTGGAACAATCCAACGTAGATACGGCCACAGAACTGACTAACCTCATCATTATTCAAGCAGCCTATCAGGCCAACTCCAAGGTCGTCACTACGGCAGACACCCTGCTTCAGACAGCCATCGGCATGAAGCGATAACGGCCACGATACCGGGAGAGCGACATGATCAACAATCTGTACAATATCGGACTGAAGTCACTGCAAAATGCGCAGGTGTCCATCGACAATGCGTCGAACAACATCGCCAATGCAGACACTCCCGGATACCAGCAGACAGAGGCCGTTTACGAAACCGGCGATTCCATCACCATACAAGGTTTGACTATCGGCACCGGGGCGGACGTGGTGGCTATCCAGTCAGCGTTCGATGAATTTGTAGAAGCGCAATACCTCGACGCCTCCGCAGATTTGGCCTGTCAGAACGCCGCCTACCAATACCTGTATCAACTCGACTCACTGCTTAACCAAACGGACGGTGGACTCAGTACATCGCTGGATGATTTCTTCCTGGCCTGGAATGATTTGAGCACCGACCCGGATTCGCTGTCCGCACGTGAAGCCCTGTTGGGAGAAACTCAAACACTGATCTACGGCCTCAACTCCACAGCAGAACAACTTGAAGGCGTGGAAGAAAGCATCAACACGGAAATCCAGAGCGAAATCAGCGAAGCCAATCAACTCATCGAAGACATCGCCCTGTCGAATGCGGCCATTGCAGCCAATCCAAACGATCTTCAAGCCATTGCCGAACGCGATCAGATGATCCGTAATCTCGATGCGATCATCGGAGTCAACGCGCTTTACAAATCCAATGGGGAAGTCACGATCATGACCGAGGAGGGATATACCATGGTGGATGGAACTGAAACGCACAGCCTTGTCTATGGCGATCCGAATGCTACGACTTCACTGATTCGTGACTCTGATTATGATGGAACTATCGATTTCTCCGGGTCATCAAGTGAAGAACTGCTCCTTGAATTCGTTTCCACAGGCCCGGACGGAACTGCGGAATTCAAAGTGTCTACCGATGGCGGCAAGACCTGGTTGGAAGATGAAAACGGCGACACCATGCTCTACACGGCTGGCGATGAAAACTCCCCGGTTGAAATCGAAGGGGTTGAAATATGGTTTGAAGGCGGCACAGCAGATCATGCAACAGGTGATCGATACGCTATTACTCCCAAGAGCGGCCTGTACTGGGAAACCAGTGATGGCTCATTACAAAACATCACTCCCATGACCGATGCCGCAGGTCAGGAAGTCTCCGGGCGCACTTCAGGAGGAAGTCTGGCTGGACTTTATACGGCACGAGACGACACAGTTGTCCCCACCCTTGACGCACTGGACGACATAGCCAATGCCCTCATCTGGGAAGTCAACGCCGAACACGCACAAGGAGCCGGGCTTGAACACCACACCGGACTGACAGGCAGTTACAGCATGGAAGATTCCAGTGCCCTGCTCAGCAATAGTGGTCTCGCATACGCCGATAATATTCAGGCAGGGGAACTTGAGTTGGTGACATACAATGCGGACGGCACGGTCTCCACTTCGGCTGTCATATCCGTTGATCCGGCCACGGATTCCATGGACGACATCATCAATTCCATCAACACACTCTATGCAGGAGAACTCACGGCATCCGTCAACGGTGACGGTCAACTGCAAATCGCAGCAGCCTCGGACGTAAGTTTCGAGATTGCAGGAGACTCATCAAACCTTCTTGCCGCGACAGGCATGAATACCTTTTTCACGGGTTCGGATGCTTCGACCATTGCAATAGACAGTTACATCGCAACCGACACAGCACACATCAACAGCGGAGTCGTTGGTGACGACGGTCTGGTTTCATCTGGAAACAACGATGTAGCCAACGCAATAATGACTCTTTCAAGCGAAAACGTCTCTGTAGGGTCTATAACCACGACTCTCAGTGGTGCCCTTTCAACGCTTGTATCCGACGTTGGATCAGCAACCTATTCCACGGAACTCAAGCTGACCTATGCCCAGACTTCAGCCCAGTATCTTTACGACCAGCAAGCCTCTGTCAGTGAAGTGAATGTTGACGAAGAACTTCTCGATCTCACCAAGTATCAACAACAATACCAAGCTGCTGCAGAAATAATCTCTGTCACGCGAACCATGATGGATACCATTTTGGACATGGTCTAACCTCAAAGGAACAGTCATGCGTATCAGCACATCACAAATATTTTCCCAGTCTCTCAACCAGATGAATACCGCGCTCAATGATGTAGCGGAACTCAACATGATGGAATCCACTCAAAAAAAAATCAACAGGCCGTCAGATGATCCCGCCGGAATAGCGAATATCATGAACCTGAACGCTTACGATCAATCCCTGAGTGGCTACATGGATAACTGCGGAACCGCCACGGACAGTCTTGATTTGGCAGATCAAGCATTAATGCAGGTCAGTGAAAATATCATAGCTGCCATGGAACTGGCTGAACAGGGATCGACCGAAACATACACTGATGAACAGCTCCAGATGATGGCTCTGGAAATGGAAAGCTACCTCGACAGTATACTCGCCATTTCCAACACCCAAATGGGGGCGGACTCTCTCTTTGCAGGAGATGACCTTGGCAATAATGCTTACGAAATGGGCCTTGGCGTCACGTTGCCAAATGACTCATTGAACGATGCGAACTTTGCTTCCATGACCGGTGAAATCGACAGCACGGTCCACGTCCAATTCAGTGAACCAGGTGTCATCGGAACTGATGAAATCGACTACCAATATTCCACCGATAACGGTCAGACATGGACAACCGCCACACTTGCGGCTGGCGACACGACCATTGATGTCGGGACCGCCCAAATTGAATTCACAACAGGTACCCCGGTGACAGCGGCTGACGGCAACGGAAACGGCACTGAATTCTATCTGCGAGAAGCGGCCCATTACACAGGAAGTGACACAGCCATGTCCGTTGCCATTTCCGAAAACACCAATGTGGATATGACCACCGTGGGCAGCACTGTCTTCGGCGGTGTCGACCCGACAACCAACATGCCTTACACAGAACCCAATCTCTTCGAGACCTTAAGCGACTGCATCGTCTACATGGAAACTGGCAATCAGGATGCAGTGGCCGCATGTCTCGACGATTTGCGCGACGCTCATGAAAATGTCGAAACAGGTTCAGCCAACGTCGGCGCGAGAGAAAACAAAATTTCCTACACCGAGCAATCCTTGGGGCTGATCCGGGAAGTGACCACAAACAGTATCAGCCGCGAGGAAGACGCCAACGCAACTCAACTGATTGTCGAGCTTGAACAGGCCAATTACGTCTATGAAGCTGTGCTCAGATCGACTGCTGACATCATGAAAATGAGCATACTCAATTATATTTAAGGAGGAAGTCATGGGATACGTCTCTTCTGTTTCCAGTAATGTCATTGCATACGAGCCTGTTACGACCTCTGGTGAAGTCTCATTCTCAGGACTGGGTAACGGGACGGACTTCCAGGAAATCATCGACGTCACCATCGATTCCGAAAGCTATCAAAAAGAAGAGTACGAAGCCCAAAAGACTGAAACAGAATACATAATCAGCCTTCTGGAACAGTTGGAAAGCGAAATGGACGAACTCAACACCTCGCTGAAAGATTTGGACGAACCTGACGAGTTCTACACCATGGAAGGAACCAGCAGTGGCGATGAGGTCGATGTGGAAGTCACTGGCGAAGCGGATGTTGGCGTACACACTGTCATTGTTGACCAGTTGGCCCAAAATGACATCTGGATAAACAGCGCACAAGGGTACGATGCAGAAACAACTGTAATCGCAGATACGGCCACAACTCTGGATATAACATTTCAGGGAGACACCATTTCCATTGATGTAGCCGCCGGGACCACTCTTCAGGGCCTTGTGGACACTATCAACGGCAGCGTGGCCGCACGCGACAAGGTCGAGGCCGACCTCATGTTCGACGGCGACAGTTATTACTTTGTCCTGAAAAGCACCGACTCCGGCGAAGATAACGCCATCACCATCGACAGCACGGGCACATTGAATGGCATGGACCCGACAGGGTTCGCCAACACCCAGACAGCGCAAAACTCAAAAATCAAGGTAGATGGATTCCCGGACGATCCAAACCAATGGATAGAACGCGACACCAATTCCGTAGATGACGTGATAAACGGCATGACCCTTGATCTCAAAGAGACAACGGGAAGTGACGGGGTCAAGATATCGGTGGATTACGACACTGACGGGATGCTCGACACCATCATGGATGTGGTGGCGGGTATGAACCAAATCATTCTCGACATTCAGATTCTGACAGGTCGCGTCACTGAGGAGGAAGACCCGGAAACGGAAGCTTATACAATCGACAACTACGCCATGGACATCATGTACAACGAACTCAAAAGCATCCTGTCATCAGGGGCACTTGGGTTCTCCCGATATGACGAAGAAGAAGGTGGAGATTATTACAATGCCCTGTCACAAATCGGTTTTTATACCGACACGGATGAAGGATCTGACACATTCGGTCAATTGCTCGTGGAAGAAGACGAATTGCAGGAAGCACTGGACACCGACCCCGAAGCCGTGGCCGCACTGTTTTCCGAAAGCGGCGTTGGCGAATCAGACAGTGACGACTTCCAGATCATCTCCGTTATCGATTCCGTAACACCTCCGGGTGAACACTCGGTTGAGTACACCATTTCCGGCGGGGCCATTACCTCGGCAACTATTGACGGCAAGGAAGCTGAAATTGACGGTTGGACCATTCTAGGCACCGATTCGACCTCAACCGGTTTGTTTATCTCGGTGGGAGACCACAGCGACGGTGACTATTCTGGCACGGCGCGGGTCAAGCAGGGGAAGATAGGTGAGATATCAGACGCCCTTGATGCCATGTCAGATGAAGACACTGGAACCCTGTCCATTCTCATCGACAATTATGAAGAAAGCGTCACGAGTCTGGACAACCAGATATACAATGAAGAAAAACGACTCGACACATTGGAAACATCACTGACACGCAAGTACGCTGCTCTCGATGCGACTTTAAGCACTTACGAAAACCTCAGCGCCATGCTCACGAGTCAATTGGCACAGCTTGATTAATTCCGGGGACGATCTCTCTTTTCCGACGATACGAACCTCAATCTCCGACTCCCAACTTCACGAGAGTCGGACGTGTACTCAGATTTTATGCACTCATCGTCAGCAGATGCATTCGTAGCATTCTTGCGCATTATTCGCCTCAACACATCCACAGGGATTTCGACCGGTAATATCATGGCAACCCACAATTTTATTGAAAAAGGGCCGTGCTCAAACACACAGCCCTTTTTTTGTTCCGCATAAACGTCTAAGCGCTGAGGTCCAATCCTGCGGAGAAGGATTGGGTATAATCGCCACCGAACATGGAATCCTGCATCTGGCCGTACTGTTCAACGCCCTGAGCCTGACGATCGCGGGTGTTACCTCCGGTCATATCCATCAACTGTTGGAATGCCTGAGAACCTCCGTTGAACTTAATACCGCCCAAGCCATTGCCCCCACGTCCCGCGTCAAGCTCTTCCTGCGACACAAAACCATCTTCATTGGTATCCAATGGGTCAAGTTCTTCGGTACTGTCCGAAGAATCTGAGGCTTCAGAAGAGGATGCGCCAATCTGACTCACAAGGTCATCACTATCGGCGTCCATCGCATCCGCGAAATCCGAACTTTCTGACGACGCTTCCGGCGGAGGCGGAGGCTGCATACCACCCTGCATTCCCATCATTCCGGCCATGGAACTCATCGAACTCATAGAGCCAATTTCCATAAGGCATCTCCTTGAATCATCCACCCCCGTTTTCACGGCCCGGCAACAGCCGATATGACTGTCTCCCCTCTCCAAAGGCGGGCATGCGAAAAGGAAGTGGTGTACTTGATAATATTATCGCATACCCCACCCAGAACGTTACTAGGATTTCATTAAGAAATATTCAGAAAACTCAAAAGATTATAGCTGGACAGTGTTCAGGACCACAGACAAAGCCTTGAACCAAAACTCCATTTCATCGCCGGATTTCAGGGCAAGTTCCTTGGCACTCTGTTCAGAAATGAGTGCGCAAACGTCAGAACCATCCGGCAGTCGTCCCAACACTTCTGACAATACGGGAGAATCAGTCACACGAATAACAGTCCCCTTGAATCGATTCCTGGCACTGCCAACCGGTGTTTTACGACATGAAATGACATTGACTAACGGAGCTTTAACCGTTGCAATGACCGGCGCACCTTTCACGAGTTTCAAATTGCGCAGACTGTCCGAAGTGATAACGGAGGACAAAACCATACCCGACCGTGTTTCCATAGTCACTTCTGCCATGACTGAATCTTCCACAACGCCTATCACGTGGCCGACAAAAGAATTTCGCGCACTGGTTCTTTTACGCATGGCATTATGAGCCGTCCGCACAATAGATTGCATATCGCCCGTCGAAAATTGTTGAAAATTCGCTGTCAAATCAAGAGAGGACTGACCAAGAACTTCCTTCACGATAGTGATGGGGACACCGCTGCGAAGCATTTCCACGGCCCGTGTATTACGAAGGGATTTTGGACAGACATGATCTTTGGACAACCCGCAATCCTTCCCTCGAGCATAACAAATACGCCGAAAATACCCTGGGTCAACCTGAAAGAATGTCCCCCGTAAACCACATCCCAACGGGCCTTCAAGGGCTGCCATCACCTCGGAAAACAACTCGTTTGAAAGTGGCACTTCCCGGATTCTCCCTTCCCGTCCCAAACGAACAAAGAGCCCCTCAGCGTCAAAAGCGATTGAATCATCAAGGGAAAGGATCTCCCCCAGGCGCGCTCCGGTATGCCTGAGCATCAAAAAAATGAGCCACATGCGCTCCCTTGCCTGCACACTGTCCGCACGAACAGCCGAAACCTTCCATTGCCTGAACGCCTGCTCAAACTCACGCATCTCAGACGGTTCCAGATAATTCACATGATCCGACACATTAAAAAAGTCTCGGGGGTAGGCCTTGCTGGATGATTTAACACTGCTCATTGATGGTATTCCTTAAAGAGTCACGTTTTACACTGTTCGCGTGACTTGGTTGCCGAATAACAGAACAGAACATAGGAAAATTGTGAGCGTGACACAACCCCGCAGGCCACCCCAATGACCGAAAGGATACGAACAACCATGAGTCTGACCGTCAATATCCATAAAAAGCTTCCACATTTCGATCTGCAAACCCAATTTTCCTGTGCTGCGGGAGAGCTGACAGCCATTGTCGGTCCTTCTGGGGCAGGAAAAACCACGCTTGTCCGCATAATTGCAGGACTCGAAGCGCCTGATAATGGAGCCATTACACTGAATGGCAGGACATGGATAGATTCAAAAACGGGCAGCTTCATTCCAACGTGCAAACGAAAAATCGGACTGGTCTTTCAGGAATACACACTTTTCCCACACATGACAGTTCGTCAAAACATAGCCTTTGGCGCCATTACGCCGACATCGGTTGAACCTCTGATGAAGACCTTCGGCATAGGACATCTCAAAGATCAACGGCCAGCCTCCATCTCGGGAGGTGAACGCCAACGTGCCGCCTTTTGTCAGGCACTTGCCAGAGAACCGGATCTGCTTCTGCTCGACGAACCATTCTCCGCTCTGGATACGGCCACACGCATCTTTCTGTGCTCCCTGCTATCGGATCTCAAAAAGGATCTCGACATTCCCATTCTCCATGTAACCCACGACCTCAGAGAAGCAGATCAACTTGGAGATAGCGTCATTGCCGTGGAAAGTGGCCGTATCGCTCCTGACTGGTTCAACCGTCATCAACATGTACCACACGGATCGGCCCAGCTGACCGTCCCCTCATACTCATAAAAGGAATGCATATGCGCACGACTCGTACTATCATCGTCACGGCTTTTCTTATCCTCTGCATAGCCACAGTTGCCTCGGCAGAAAACGCTGTCCTCGCATCCGGCGCAGGCTACAAGAAAATGGTCAACGCCCTGAACACAGCCTACACGAAAAACACCGGACAGACTGTGGACCTCCTCTTCGGCAACATGGCACGTGTGACTACTCTGGCAAAAAAGAGTGGCAACGTGGACATCGTCCTTGGTGACGCATCTTTCCTGAAAAAGGCACAACTCACTTTTTCCGAAAAACAGGAATTAGGTCACGGAAAATTGGTCCTCGCTTTTGCCAAAAACTGCCCGTATTCCTCAGTTGCTGACTTGGACAAGGCCGGTCGCATCGCCCTGCCTGACACGCACAAAGCCATTTATGGCAAGGCTGCAAGGGAATTTCTTGAGTCCAACGGCAACCTTCCCGGCATCAAACAGCGATTGCTGGAAGTATCAACCATTCCTCAAGTCTTCTCCTATTTGACGACCAATGAAGTGGACATGGGCTTCCTGAACCTCACACACGCACTGAACGTGGCCGACAAACTTGGCGGCTATGTCATAGTTGATCAAAAAGGATACTCTCCCATCGTAATTCTCGCTGCCCTGCTCAAAGACAGTCGACATATGAAACAGGCCAAAGACTTCCTCCGTTTCCTCGAAACTCCCGAAGCCCAAACCATTTTGCGAGAAAACGGACTGTAGGCCGCATGAACGTCCTTGATATTCTGGCACAACCGGAAACCACCGGACCACTCGTCCTCACCCTCAAAGTACTGGCAGTATCCGGCCTACTCCATTTGGTAAGCAGTATTCTGCTCGGCTATTATCTGACCTCGGGGAAAAGCACGATGCGTTCAGTGGTGGACTTTCTGGTCACCTTGCCGTTAGTCTTTCCGCCCATAGCCACAGGTTTCATTCTGCTCATACTGCTCGGCAGAGCCGGGTTCATCGGGCAGGTCCTACCAGTGGATATCGTGTTCAGCTTTCCGGGCGTGGTCATCGCCGCGTTTGTGGCCGGACTTCCATTGGTGGTCAAACCAGTGGAAGCCGCACTTCGGGGCAATGTCAAACAACTGGCCGAAGCCTCACGGGTGCTTGGCAAGAGCGAATGGCAAACCTTCTGGTTCGTATTATTGCCCAACGTCAAACGCAACGTCGCTTCAGGCTGGTTTCTGGCTCTGGGCCGTTCTCTCGGAGAGGTGGGCATCACGCTGATGCTCGGCGGCAACATCATCGGCAGGACCAACACCCTGTCCCTTGAGATTTATAACGCCGTATTCAGCGGTGAATTCGAGCGGGCACTGGTCCTGTCCGCTATCATCGGCATATTCTCACTGACCATATTCATCGCACTCAAAAAACTTTCCGCTGTCTAGGAGCACATATGAAAACCACATTGGAAACCGTCCGCGACAAGGCCCTTGTTCTCTGGGGCAAAGAAGATATCCTCAACGAAAGCATCACGGTTTCAGCCGGTCCCCTGACCGTCGAGGAAGCTATTGGCACCCCTGAAGAAAACGACTTTCCCATTCAGCAGGGTAAAGAAAAATTGATGGAGGCCGTATTTCGCGGAGAACGCGGGCAGGCTTTTACAGATAACTACGGCAACTACACCGGCACCTTGAGCGATGTGGCCGCCTTGACACTGGACAACAACTTCAACCGTGCCGTGTTTGTCGCCACACTCAATGCCGTTTCCCGCTCGCTCGGCCTGGCAAAAGGCACAGTTCATTGCAAGGATTGCGGCCCCAAGGAATGTTCGGAAAAAATATTCGATCACATCAAGGAAAACTACGGGAAATGTCGCATCACCATCATCGGATTTCAGCCGGCACTGGCCGAAGCACTCAACAAAGAAACCGAAGTGCGGCTCATTGATCTCGACCCGGACAACATCGGAGAAACAAAACGCGGAGTACTCGTGGAAGGTGGCGAGGCCACGGCAGAAGCTATTGACTGGTGCGATCTCTTGCTTGTCACCGGCACCACGCTTGCCAACAGCACCATTGATCTGTTCCTGACAAAAAAACCGGTGCTTTTCTATGGTACCACCATCTCCGGCGGGGCCGCTCTCATGGAATGGGACCGATTCTGTCCACAGAGTTCCTAAGAAGTCGATTCAAAAAAAGATGACAAATCGTCAGGGGAGACGTTGTCCGCAACCAACTCCAGCCCATTATTCCCTGACCGAAACAATGTACAATGGGCATAGTCGGGTTTAAAATGAAACAGGTCATCCAAAGGGTGACCTGTTACCCGACAAAGCACTGATCGAAGAACTCCTGCGTGCGTCACGGCCAAAACAGGACACGCACTGTGCGCCAGTTCTTCTAGGGCACTCATAGCCCGGTCAGCCACATCCGAAAAGCTTTCACCGGACGGGGCGCGAAATGAACCAAATCGATCACCGCGTTCAGCATACTTCGCAAAATATTCTCGACGTATCTCATCAAAGAGAAGGCCATCCCACTTTCCCATATCGATTTCGTTCAAAGCGGGAATAGTATCCACCGACATATTCAAATCCAGAGCCAATGGGCTGACGGTATCCAAAGCCCGCTGCGCCGGACTCGCGCACAGTCGCTTGAACCCAATACCGCGTACCGATTCCACAAGAGACCGAGCCTGCTCGCGTCCGACATCTGACAACGGCAACGGAGTTCTTCCAATACATCGCCCCTTGGAATCCTCTTTCTGCGCATGGCGCATCAGTACAATCATGCCAAGACCTCCTGCGCCAACTGCTCAGTGGAAACACCCATCTCCCGATCAAAGCGAGCCATAATATCTGTCGCCCGCTCCAGTCGGCCAAGTATGGCCTGTTCCACGCCCGGTTCGTGACGATATTGCTCTATCTTGTTCATGTAACGGACTTTAAGTGGTACCGGTTTCTCTCCGCACACCAATTTATCCGCAAGGAACACAACTTCTTTTTCCGTAATCGGTTCCTCCGATGGAAGCAACAAATCGAAATGTTCCAAGGCAATATCCGCAGCAACATGAAAACCATGCGCATGCAGCCGCTCGGCTCCCACTATCTCATGCCGCTTGGTCCCCTTGCCTATATCATGGGTCAACGCCGCCCCCCGAACAAGTGCGGCATCAAGACAATCGCCGTTGCGCAGGCAGTTCAACTGTTGACACAGGGCCTCGGCCACACGCGATACAGCCTGACAATGCCGAACGATATTCAAAGGCACGGAATACATTTCCCACAACTGACAGCACTCTTCATGATTCGGATACGGGGAATCTACCAAAGACTTTGCCAACGTATAATCTGCCGGGTAATCCAAATCGTGCACAGTTCCAAAATCAGCCACGTCCAAATCTCGTGCCCCGGTTTCATTTTGATCCAACACGGTCCGCAACCCACCTGTTCCATCGTGATTCACAATTGCGGGAATCAAACTCCGACTGATCAGCGGAGGATGACCTCGTTCTCCCATAAAACAAGGATACAAAATGGAGGGAGAGGCCTGTTCAAAATCATCAACAAGGCGGCTAACAGTTTCAGAACGGACCAACGGGATATCTACCGGAAGCATGAAAAACG
Source organism: Pseudodesulfovibrio nedwellii (assembly GCF_027923765.1). Lineage (NCBI taxonomy): Bacteria > Pseudomonadati > Thermodesulfobacteriota > Desulfovibrionia > Desulfovibrionales > Desulfovibrionaceae > Pseudodesulfovibrio > Pseudodesulfovibrio nedwellii. The sequence goes on from NZ_AP026709.1 coordinate 1,452,158, forward strand.
CCGAAATATCATCTCCCAAAGCCCGAACACCTGTCAGCACTGAAGAATACATACCCTGCTCAAAATCGGCATTATGCACAGCTACAACTCCGGCCTGATGCGCAGCCTCGGTCACTTCGTCACTCCGTCTTCCCGTAACCACAATGACCTGCTCAACACCATTTCTTCGGAATACGTCAACGCACCGCGACAACACTGTTCCATCTCCCAACGGTAACAAGGGTTTGAAATCACCCATACGAGAAGAAAAACCAGCCGCCGGTATTATTGCGGCCAGGGCGCTCATACGCCCCCCGAACGCACCTGAATAAGTTCACCGCAAATGGAAACCGCAATTTCCTCCGGTGTCTGCGCACCGATCGTCAATCCAATAGGACAATGACAACGATCAATATCCTTCTGCGTGAACCCATCAGCCAGCAGGGAATCGTAAATCTTATCGCGTTTCTTCTTGCTCCCGATCATGCCCACGTATCGGGCCTTGGTCCGCAGTACTTCGGCCAACACATTACGATCGTGCAAATGCCCTCTGGTCACAATGATGACGAATGAATTTTCATCCATATTCAGACCGTCGCAGCATCCGGCAAAAGAAGGCAAAACAACCACTTCATCGGCCTCCGGAAAACGGGCTTCATTGGCAAAATCCTCCCGGTCATCAAGAACCACTGTCCTGAATCCGATCATGGCCGCTGTACGTGCCGTAAACAGAGAAACATGACCAGCTCCGAAAATATAAAGAGATGCAGGCGGAATAAACGGCTCCGTAAGCTTCATGCCGTTTGAATTCTTTTCAAAAACAGGCGTATCACCATCGGTTTGATCTTTCTGGACCTGATGTTCCACGGCACAAAAATCGATAATTCCCTCAAATTTGGTGGCAAGTGACGACCGCACGCCACGCCGCAACAATTCATTCACTTCGAGGTATGCCTGAGCACACGGGCCACTCGGTTCCACAACTTCAAGCAACACGCTCAGACCGCCGCCGCAAATCATGTCCGAATTGGCAGCGAGTTCCTGTGTCATATCGACAAACGTCAGACTGCCCCTACCGTCTCCCGTGTCAAGCATGGCCCGACCATCCTTGCAGGCCTTGGCCTCCACCAATCCACCACCCACGGTGCCGAGGATGGACCCGTCACCGCGCACAGCCATTTTTGCCCCGGACGAACGAGGTGTGGACCCGGAGCTTTCCACCACCGTTGCCATGACAAAAGTTTCATCCTGTCCAATAAGTTCACATATGGAACGCACAAACGCTTTCATGATTCAATTCTCCAATTCTCTCAGTATGGATCGTTTTCCCAGTCCCGGAATAGCCGGGGTCCCATCGTCTTTGATTATGACATCCAACGAGAGCAGTCCCTCTTCAATCCCCTGCTCAACGACCGGCATGGAGCCAAGAGCCGTGCGTATCAAATAGGGCAATGCGGTTTGATCCCCGCACGCCACAACACGCAATTGCCCATCTACACACCATGCACCAAAATCTTCCAGCCCCGGCACTCCGTATAGAACTTCATTCAATTCCCGCAGAGTCAACCGACCTGAACCAACAGATAATCCGTCTTCCTTTCGGAATACCTGTGTATCAAGTCGGCGCAAAGGACTTTTACATTCACACCTGTCAGGGAGGATTCTCCCCATGTCGCCGGTCCGGTAACGAATAAGCGGCATCCCGTGCCGAAGCGGCGTGGAGACAACCATCTCGCCAAATTCTCCATCCATCAACAACGTGCCTTTATCCGGGTCAACGATTTCCATAAATACGTCGGTTTCCCGTAGGTGCATTCCAGAATGAGGGAAGCACTCCACTGCCCCACCAAGGCCCGTCTCAATCATGCCCCAATGGCGCAACGCAGAACATCCAAAAATACGTTCGACATTGTGCACCACAGCATTTGGAGCCGCATCCCAACATAAAAGAACTGACTGAATTTTACCCGAAGGCAACCCGCGCTTTTCCCATGCACTGGCAAACATATTCACATGGGCCGATGATCCGACAATACACTGGGCATCTTCTTTGAGGCATTGATCGAGCGCAATGTTCACATCATGCATCACACCATGCGTAACCGCTCGCGCCCCGATCCGATCAAGTGCATCGACCAAGAGACGTCCCACGCCGCCCGGTCTTTCCCCCGGCATGAGTACGAGTACGGTCTGGCCTGACTCAACCAAATTGGTCATCCCCCAGCTAAAATAATCTACTGTGGCCTCAAGGTCGTCAGCCGTATGGAAAATTCGCTTGGGTTGTCCCGTGGTACCGGAAGTCGCCAGCGTCACCACCCGTGCAATCTCATCCTGTGACACGCACAAGAGTTGCTCGCCACCCCTACGGATATCTTCGGGCGTCATCATGGGCAGACGGGAATATGCCTCCACAGACTGTATGGCTGAAGCTTCAACGCCCCCAAGATGGAGCGCATAAAACGGACTGTTGGCCTGAGCATGCGCCACAGTGTCACGCAATCGGGCGAGCTGCCACTGACGAATATCACGGGCTGTAGGCAGCACGGCTCCCTGCCACCCCATACGGCGAACAAGCCATTGATCAAGCGCTGGCAGGCCCATGACATTTACCTCTGTACAAAGTTTCTCCGTCCATAGAGGTCAAATTGTAGGCACAAAATGGAATCAATCTCCCGTCCGGGGAAACTTCATGAATACAACACCCCTTGAGGCGCTCCAGATCCAGAGTCCAGGCGTCCTGAAACGCCATAGCGGATACCGCAAGAGTATGTGTTGCCGCACGGCTGATAAAAGCATCAAGAGCATCTGGCGCGTCAGCCATGGGCAATATTTTTTCTGGTGCCGCCCATTGTCGTTTTACAAAGGCCTTGGCCTTATCCGCTCCTTCCGAAGCTGGACGAGGCTGGCATCCGCACTTGCCTTCAGCGGAGAGCTTCTGCAACTGCCCGTCCTCTCTCACCATGTAATTGGCATGAAAAGAGCAATGTGAATGTTCACACCCCGGCGGCATGAAATGGGTTGCCTGAAGAGCACCGTATGTCTGTTGTTCAAGACGGCGCATGAGTTCAGGCAAAGTGATCCGTTCTGCATCTGTCGGCGATTCTGCGTATCGCCCAAAATAACTCACAGGCTGAAAATGCACACCACGCACATGCGGTGAATTTTCGGCTGCCAGTTTAATAATGGTACCCAATGAATGATCGTTGACCCCCGGTATGATTGTGGGGACCAGCACCACGCCGATGCCTGCTTCAGCCAAGGCCCGAAGCGCGGCCAACTTAAGATCAACAAGGGAACGACCACGCAAGACCTGATACACATCGTCACTCAACCCGTCGAATTGCAAAAAGACGGAATCAAGCCCGGCTTCGGCCAACGACATCGCGTAGCCTTTTTCGCGGCCGATGCGTAGCCCATTGGTATTGAGTTGAACAAAAGGGAACCCCTTGGACTTGGCAAGCCGGATCACGTCCGACAAATCATCCCGCACTGTGGGTTCGCCGCCAGAAAGTTGAATATTGCAATACCCGGATGCTTCCTTGACCCGATCAAACAAAAAGCCAAGTTCAGCATGAGTCGGATCTGGTGGTGCGTTCTTGCCGGATGAAGCAAAACAAACCGGACAGCCTAAGTCGCAACGCCACGTTACCTCAATAACCGCTGTACAAGTATGCTGCCGGTGGGCATCACACAATCCGCAATCAAGCGGACACCCTTTATCAACACGGGTAAAAGGCTTTTTCGGCGGAGAAGGTATCTTCACCCGAGACCAATCCGAAAACGCAGGTTCACCACGCCAGACAACAGTCCTGAATTCGCCATGTTCTGGGCATATTTTTACTAGAAAAGTCTCTTCACCTACGGTTTCATGCTCTGCCGAAATAGGCTTCAAACACACAGGGCAGACGCTTCGCGGAATACGACTCATGACAAGGAGCGCCCTTCGGACGGGTCCAGTCCGTTGTCCACCAAAATTTCACGTATCCGGGCATACGTCGCAGCCACCAATCCACCACAACGAGTCGTATCAGGCTGGCCGCACTGACCATCCAGAATATCCTTGCACGCCGTGCCGCCATAGTGTGTCGTGGCGTCGACAAACCAATCACGTAACTCTTCGAGCATTAATGGCAAGACATCCGCAGGTTCTTCCATGTCTTCACCTTTACCGCCATACAATCCAAGTAACACGGCTGCCCCGGTGTAGACGCCGCACACACCTGAACAATCGCCCAAGCCATTACACAGCCCGGAAGCGGCCCGAATCAAGTCAGGGTTGTCGCGGCCCATTTCATCAAGAGCCAACATGACCATAATCTGACTGCAACAATACCCTTTGCCGCCCAATTCCATCATCTTGAGACCAGTATCATCCAACACGAGGCTCACTCCCTTTTTGCGCAATCATCAAATAATACCCGAGATCGCCATCACATGTCCTGGTTGTTTCCCCTCCGGCGAACAGTAATTTGGCCGCCAAATCCTTCAACTGTCGGGAATGATCCTCAACCAGACGCACCGTGAAGCCACACGCCTCCACCCGTTCCCGCGTGACAGCAAGCGGCACGGCGCGTCCGGCACAGGAACTCCCATCCGGCAGGCTCGGCCGCTCTGCATGCAAATCAGCAAGGACAAGATACCCTTGCGGTTGAAGTACTCGATAAAACTCTGCAAGTCCCTTCTGAGGATCAGCAAACAGCGACAGCACACACTCACAAAAAACGGCCTTAAAACTTTCATCATGAAAGGGCAGGGCATCACCTTGTGCCTGAATGACATTCGCTCCACCACCACGTTCAATCTGCACACTTGACGATTCCACACCCCAGGCATCTGCTCCGAAACGGGAGCGTAATCGCTCAACCGTGGCTCCCAGTCCACTGCCCACATCAAGTATCCGCCAGCCGGGAAGTACCCCGACAAGTTCAGCAGCTCGGTCCGTCAAAGAAAAACCACCGGGCCGCAAGGTCTCTCCCGCGGCAACACGTAATGACGGTTTTTCCCAAAGAGGAACACATGGCTCCGGCACGATTACTTGTCCTCCAACAAATGCTCGACCTGATTCATCTTGCCGAGCGCCAACCCTTCCGGGATAAACACGAACCCACATGAGGGACAGGTTGGCAATTCCACATTGAACAATGAATCGAGATACTCCAACTCAACCGGAGCCAGAACCAATTCTTTGTCGCAGGCCGCACATTTCCACCCTGAAACTTCCGCTTCCGGTACTTTGATAACACTCATGACTGCGCCCCTTTTATCTTCATCCGGTGGCACCATGTGTTATGCACGAGATACCCGTTTTCAGTGGATTCATATTCAACCCAGTAGGTCACAACCACCGGCCTGAATGATGTGAGAAAATGTCCGGTTTCGTTGTTCACCAACTGTTTGCCGGACTGATCCAACTGAAGCAGAACTTTCTGGATATCGCTCTTCAAGATACGCCGCTCTTCCATGATACGTGCAGCATGATCCGTCACAGCGAACTCGATTGATTCATACGGTTCGGCAACATGTGTCTCATCCTGCCGCCACACATCACGCAGCAACTTCTCCCGAAGATGAACACGGTTTTCACGTCGTGCAGGATAACCGGGAGAAGGACGTGCGCCGGGATCATCACGCCGTGGATACAACAGGTCATACAAGTGCATGGCCCGCTTACCGGTCTTGGCGATCATGTCACGACACATAATACAGTAGGTAACAAAATCCTCATCTGCACCCTTGGCGCGCACTTCCGCCACAGCCATACCAAGTTCCGGGTTGGCCTCGGACAACAAACCGCCGTAGCCACAACATTGGGCAAGTTCACCATTGTATTCCGGCTCGGTCATATCCACATGTAACTGGTCCAGCAAAACCCGAACATCTTCACGCAATATGGTGTCATGTCGAGCAGCACACGGATCGTTAACAGCCAAGGTACATTCTTTGGATGCCACCCCTGAAGGTAACCCGACCGCTCGAAGAATGGACCAATGAGACACTATTTCAGCATCGGACAATCCCTGACGCAGAGTTTTGAGACATGTGGGACAGGCAGCGATAATTCTGGGGCTGCCGAGGTCCTTCCACTTTTTCTTGAGCACAGCCATGGATTCCTCAAACATGCGATGTCGCCCGGACCATTCAGCGGGTGCACCGCAGCAATGCAGCATCAACCCGACACTACCGAGCCGTTCATGCAGGTCAGCATAGGCTGCTTCCACACCTTCAGGATCAGATGCCGTCAACTGACAGCCGGGGAAAAACAGGTATTCACTGGTGGACTCACCGGGTGCATGGCGATGCAACACACATTTTTCGCCATCGGCAAAGGCCATGTCTCGCAAGGCAAATTCATGAGCGGACGGCGGCATTTTACCTCGCTCGACCATATTCTGCCGCGCGGCAAGACAAACGTCGGCCATGGAAAAATCTTCGGGGCAAAGGACCTCGCACTGACCGCACAACGTGCAGGAATTGATCATGGTGTTTGCCTGACGCGTTCCCATGACAATGGATTCATTGTTGTAAATTTGTCGGGCGTATACCTTGGGATAATATTTGTAATGCCGCAGGTATTCGCACCCTTTCACGCATTCAAGGCACTCGCACTGGATGCAGCGCTTTGCCTCATCACGCGCATTTTCTTCGGAATATCCATCTTCGCTTTCAACAAGTGGCAAGGAATCGATCTTTTCCAGACTGGTGAACAGCCTACTTTCATACGGCCCTTCCAGTTCCCGCCCCGTGACCATGGAAACGCCCTGTGTGAATCGCTCAATGGAATTGGCGACCCGACGACCGGCAGCGGCCTGCAAGACAGCGGATTTCTCATTGAGACGGCTGGCAAAAACACCGATTTTGGTTGTCCCCAATGTCAGGGAATCCGGTTTGCCAAGATCAGAAAGACAATCGGAAGGCACACAAGCTGAATCTATAAAAACAGCATCCTTTTCATCAACGAATGAACTCAGGACATCAGGAGTCAGGGCTTCTCCGCTGGAGATGACAACCCCCAGTTTTTCGAGACTCGCCAGTTCGTTATCCAATACACCTTCGGGAAGTTCGGGCAGATCTTCGCCCAAAATTGCACAATGCAGGGTGACATTGAACCCTCTGCGCGCCATTTCCCATGCGCCACACAATCCGGTCATACCGCCACCAAGAACGGCAACAGATTTACCACGAGACGGTAGGGGACGCGGCGAGGCCACAGGCTTGGCATTCTCAGCACAAAACCGTTCAAGCAGTCCCATTTCAATAGAGCCACCGGCATCCTTGCGAACACAATCGACTCTGCATAGGCCTTCGCACAACCGAGCCAACACACCGGGGAGCGGCATGGTTTTGGCGAGCACCTGCCATGCCTTGTCCCATCGGCGTTGCGCCATGAACGAACAAAAGGTGCGTGCATCAACGTGCAAAGGACAGGCGGCAACACATTTGGGCGCTTCCTCCTGAATACACTTGCTTTCCAATTCTCTCAGATCAGCTTGTTCCATGATCGCCCTGCTCTATTTCAACTGAAAGGAGCGGTCCATGCCGAAGCACAGACCGCTCCTTTTACGTGTTATGAATTAACCTTTGAGTCCAGCCAAAACCTTTTCAGGCAAAGCCGGCAGCGTACGAATACGAACACCGCATGCGTTGTAGATAGCGTTAAGGATCGCCGGATGCGGGGAGCACAACGGGACTTCGCCAACGCCGGATGCACCATGCGGGCCTTCGGGACGCGGAGTCTCGACGTAGACAATCTCGATATCGTCCGGAATCTGCTTGATGTACGGGAATCCAGCACCCTTCATGGTGGAGTGTTTCTTGATGTCCTCGTAATCTTCAGACAGGGCCAAACCGATACCTTGAGCAACACCACCGTAGATCTGCCCGTCAACGACCAGAACGTTGTTGACCTTACCGATGTCAGCAATGAAGGTGATCTTCTCAACCGTGGTCTTACCAGTAGCAATTTCCACGGCCACTTCAGCCATGCACAGACCGTACATGTAGCAAGCAAAAGGTTTACCCTGGCCGTTTTCATCACAATTGTTGGCCGGAGCAGTCCACTTGCCGTGCTGGACAAGATCAATGTTCTCATCAACCATTTCCTGATAAGTGCGATACGAGCCGTCAGACTTGAGCATGGCGCTCATCAACATCTCGCAGCCGACCTTGATGGAATTACCCACAACAACCTGAGAGCGAGAACCACCAGCGGGGCCGCCGTTGGGGCAATAGCGGGTGTCGTTCAAGGTCAAATGAATCTGGTCAGGAGTAAGTCCCAAAGGACGCAAGGATTCATGAGCAGTACCCAGCACGCCCATATCAGCGCCCTGTCCATGATCATGCCAACATGTCAGCACGGTCACACTGCCGTCTTCATTCAGGCGAACGTCCGCTTCAGCGGTGTCCGGGCCATCAAGGCCGGAAGCGTACACGCCAAGGGCAATACCCACACCACGTTTGATTTCATCGGTGGAGTTGGCAGCGGTCTTTTTCTTGGCTTCCTCGTACTTGGGACGAAGAATGTCGAACATTTCAGGCAAAGAATAGATTTCAGGATCACAACCCGTGGGAGTTGTAGAACCTTCACGGTAGATATTCTTGTAACGAAGTTCCAAGGGGTCCATACCGAGTTTTTCAGCCAATTCGTCCATCAGGGTTTCAGAGGGGAACTCGGCTTCAGGTCCGCCGTATCCACGGAAAGCTGCACCCCATGCATGGTTGGTGCAGACAGTCCGACCTTCGCCGCGAATGTTGTCGATATTGTAACCGGCACCGATGAACTGAGCACCGCGCAGGGTCAGCAGATCACCGAACTCGGAATATGGACCATGGTCAACGGTCCAATCGGTTTCCATACCAAGCAGCTTGCCTTCCTTGTCGGCAGCCATGCGCACGGTAGTGAACTGAGGCGAACGCTTACCGGTGTAAGTCTGCTGCTGATACCAATCGTAACAGAGGAAAACCGGTTTGCCAGTTGCCAGACAGGCTGCACCAACAAGCGCTTCCATAGTCGGGGAGAACTTGTAACCAAAGGTACCACCAGTAGGATTCTGAACCATGATCAAATTCTCAGGCTCGACACCGAGACCAGGAGCGATCATGTACAGGTGCAGATGCAAACCAATGGACTTTGAATGAATGCACAGTTTGCCTTCGTCATCCAGATAAGCGAATCCAACATCCGGTTCGATGGGCATGTGCGGCTGACGAGTCGTGAAATAATCACCCTCGATAACCACGTCGGCCTTATCAAAAATAGGAGCGGTTTCTTCGCCCTTGGCGACTTTCTGTGTGTAATAAATGTTAGGAGTGCCGGGATGAATTTCAATGGCATCGTCAGCCATGGCGGCAGGAGCACTCATGTACTCAGGCAGACGCTCCAGCTCGACTTTAACCTTGGCGGCTGCGGCCTTGGCATTCTTCTCGGAGTCAGCGCAGACGATGGCAATGGCGTCACCGTACTGGAAGACCTTCTCGTCGCACAGGATAGGACGATCCCAACCGTCACCCTTATTGGTGGGGAAGGTGATCAGACCAGTGATACGGTTTTTGCCTTTGACATCCTTGTGCGTAACGATCTTTTCCACGCCGGGCATGGCTTCGGCTTCGCTGGTATCAATGGAGATAATCTTCGCATGGGAGACTTCTGCCTGAACCAAAGCGCACTTGAGGGTTTCCTTGGGCATCTTGATACCGAGGTCTGCACCGTAATCCAGCGTACCGGTGACCTTGGCCACGGCGGTGGGACGGGGATACTTTGTGCCCCAGATACGACCATCTTCGGGGATCTGGAAAGCCAGCTCGTCCATACTCATGTCGCCGCGCATGACAGCGGCGGCATCCATAACGGAATCGACCAACTGCTTGTAACCGGTACAACGACAGGCGTTGCGATATTTCTGAAACCAGTCACGAATATCTTCGCGGGTCGGACTGGGATTGGCCTGCAACAGGGCGTACGAAGAAACAATGAAACCCGGAGTGCAGAAACCGCACTGTGCGCCACCGTTGGCGATCCAAGACATCTGGATGGGGTGCAGATTATCAGGAGTACCAATACCTTCAGTCGTCAGGATAGTTGCGCCGTCCTTGATTCTGCTCATTTTCATGGAGCAGGAACGGACCAGCTTACCATCAACGATAACTGAACAGCTACCGCATTGTCCGGTGCTACAACCGACCTTCACGCTGGTTAACCCGAGGCTTTCACGCAGGATCGACGAAAGTTTGTCGTCCTTTTCGCAAATCACCTGTTTGGGTGCATTATTCACGGTAAGATTCAATTTAATCATGACAGTATTCCTCCTTGGTGTGTAACTGTCGCAGGTTCACGCCGCCTATTGGCGGAGGGAAAAAAGCCTATTTTCCAAAAGGACAGATAGGATAACGGCAAACATCACAGGATGCACAAAATCCACCATGTCCCAGGGCTACAATGTCTTCTCGGGTGATTTCTTCCCCGGCCAACAGGCGGGGCACCACAAGGTCAAAAATGGAAGCCCGGTAGTACATGACACAACCAGGCAGCCCAAGAATGGGCACACCTTCCCGCATGGCGATCATGAACATGACACCAGGGAAAGTGGGCGAACCATAGGTAATGACTTCGGCCCCGGTGGCACGAATAGCCGTGGGAGTCTGATCATCAGGGTCCACAGACATACCGCCCGTGACCACGACCATCTCGGCTCCTTCAGCAATGAAGGCCAAAATGGCATCGCGAGTCATGGACGGATCATCCGACGTCAGCCGTTGATCCATGACCGTGGAACCAAGTTTGGAAAATTTCTTACGAATAACCGGACCGAATTTATCCGTGATACGCCCGTGAAACACTTCGCTACCAGTGGTCACAAGGCCAACGTTGTGATGTTTGAAAGGACGAACGCCGACCACATAGGGGTACTCGGCACAGATGGCTTCCACTTGCTCTATCTTTTTCTCGTCAATAACCAGCGGCACCACACGAGTACCAGCCACGGGACGAGACTGTGTGACCTGCTGGCCGGTGTGCATGGTAGCCAACACGACTTCTTCTATGGAATTAATACGATTAAGGGCCTCGACATTGACATCAAGCAAACCGGGAGAGGCTTCGAAATTGACACGGCCTTCACTGACCTCGGACAGAGTTATTCCCGGTCCGACTGCAGCTTTTGAAATACGCTCCGCCGCCTCATTTTCGTGAATGCTTCCTTTTTCCAGATTGAGCACATAAATGTGCTCCTTGCCAATATCCAGCAATACCGGAATATCTTCCTCAGCAACGACATGCCCTTTTTTGAAGGCTGGACCTTTGCTTTCTCCGGGAACAATCTTGGTCATATCGTGACACAACACCATACCGACGGCATCGTGAACGTGAACAGTTTTCATCAGCAACAAACTCCGTATTCCGTCAAGGGTAAGTTTCACCTTTACCCTCAAGTATTTTTCAAAACAATATTATGTCAAAATAGGCCTAATACTTAATACAACATTCTTCAAAAAGCGTGACATTCTCCACTTCAAACAGGACTCATCCGAGTTCTTCAATATTTGTTCATGTACAATTATGCCGCAACAAGCACAATACAATTGACGATATTTCCAATGAAGCATCGCCCCCATGCTTTCCGACATATTCAAGCATACAAGGCGCAGCATTGTGCCCAAACGGACATAACATACTCCTCCCCTCAAACTGCGTCAATATGAGCGATCATTCATTCGATAAAGAACAAAAAAGACTTTGCAAATTAAATGCCGCAATTCCCTTAAGTTACGACAACTTTCCGATCACCCATAACAATCATGGTCTAAGAGGGGAATCCACGCCCGCAATCGTGCCAAAATTCAAGCCTCATTGTCTGGCAAACGTTTCGCAAAATCGCGCGACAGTGTAAAATGGCGAATAAAATCAACACGCCAACTTTTCATTTATCAACAAAATAATACAATAGATTCAATAGCATGCCGATTACAACGCCATCCCCCGCGAATGCAGGCACGGCCTATGCAATCTCTTGTGACATTACTGAGGAAAAAATTCATCAATAAGGAGAATTCATAATGGAAATCAATTTTACCGTACATGGACATTCCTGTGATCTAGCACTGCACCCCATATCCGAAAAGACCGCACACATCATCAACGAGTACGGCTCTGACGTTTACGCCATGAAGGCCCTTGAATGGTGGCGCAAGGGAAAGACCGCCACATGGGGAATGCGCATTGATGACGTTTGTCACGTTCAAGTAACAGTGGATGGTGACCCCATTGAATTCGATACCAATCTGATCACAGCCGATCCTTTAAAGATCAGACGCAGAATGTACCTTGATAGTAAGGCAAAGTACGTATGCGTCCTTGGTTTCGACAACGAACTCTGCAAGTTCTCCTGGCAGTGGACTACTCCCGGTGCTTTTGATCCTTCCAAGTTCGAATTCATGGTCCACCAATGGGACAGAATCATGGGTGAAACAGGCTACTTCATCCTTGATGAAATTCGTTACGACAATACTTTTGCAAATAATCACGACTGGTGTGACGCTTCCGGCTACTCACTGGTCCCACCACGTATCATTGATCTTGATGAGGTCAGACGGGAACTTTCTTTGGGAGCCCCCGAGCATGAAGGCCCGCCTTTCCCCTCACCGCACGTCACGGCACAAACAGCCTCGGAATAGGTCCAACCGCCCTTCCTCTGGGGTTTATCACAAACACCCCTATAAAAGCCCCCGTACCTTCTGGTGCGGGGGCTGAATTATGCTAAAATCCACTGTTATTTATTTTCATTCGGGGAGGCTGACGGCTTCTGCCTGAGGAGCACTATTTTCTTCATTGACCCCGCCATCACTTTCAACATCAAGAACGGGCAGGAGCCGCATGGAAACCGTTGTCCCATGCCCCGACTTGCTGGCAATTTCCACGGTCCCGCCAAAATCTTCCACAATCTTCTTGATCATGGCCAGACCAAGACCATTTCCATCTTCCTTGGTCGAATAAAAGGGGTTAAAAACCTTTCCCAACTCCTGCTCGGCCATTCCGACTCCCGAATCCTTCACGTTCAACACAACCTCGCCATTCTCCAATACCAAATCGAGAAGAATGGCCCCACCATCGGGCATTGCCTCAATGCTGTTCTTGATAAGATTGACGATACACTGCTTGAGTGCATCCGCCTCCCCCTTTACTGGTGGCAACGACGACGCCTTCACTTCAATGGAATACCCTTGTTTACCATAACCAACAGCCATCAATTCCGCGACATCCTGACAAACATTTACGATATCAACATTCTCGCCCCCGAATCGGGTGGGACGGGCAAAATTCAACATATTGCTCAACATTCGATCTAACCGTTGAGTTTCATCAACTATAATCTGTGCCTTTTCCCGATCCTTTGCATCGAGATTCGATGATTTTAGCAAAGAATTAGCAAAACCACCCACGGCAAAAAGCGGATTACGAATTTCATGGGCCAGATACGTGGACATCTCGCCGATTATGGCAAACTTATCTCGCTGATGTTGGAATTTCTCACGATGTGTTCGTTCCGTAATATCCCGATGCATAACCATTACATGTGTCATATTCCCTCTGATGTCATAGATCGGATAGGCATATAACCGGTAATATTGCAGCAAACCGTTCCCATTGATCCGTGTGACCAATGATTCTTCCTTTTTCCCACTTTTCAATGTCGCATGAAACGGACAAGCCGAATCCAAATCATTACAGAAAATCGAACCGTCCCGCAGTCTGGCCGCATGCCAACACGGTTTGCCCAAAAGCTCCTTTCGCGAAACACCCGCCCGTTGCCAAACCATACGATTCAAATCCGTGATAATACCATTCTTGTCGAGCAGGAAGATATCCTCCCGGATTTCATCAATAATGGATTGAAGCAATGTCCGTTGGTGATCCAAATGATTCATGTAGTTGCTCTTGACCAGAGCCATGTCGTGTAGACCACACAAAAACACAAACTCTCGGTGGTCCATGAGAGAAACTCTTTCAGGAAGCGACTGTCGCAAACGGCAGCGTGTACTGCGATTGCCGGTGATCTCAACAACCAAATTTATTTCCGGGTGCATGTCGAGCATCTCCGCCCAGGTTGCATAGACAGGACAGGAAACACCGTCCAATTCTCGCAATACGGTCTCGGTTTCACCTTCATGGCTGACTGCGAGCAATCGTATTTCCGGCAGAAACTCTCGGAAGGCTTCGTTGTAAATGATATCCACCAAAACCTTCAGTCCATTCCCAACACCGACAACTCCAATATTAAATGGCCCCAAGGCTCCATTCCAATAACAAAATCCCATATTTTCATAGCTAAAATCATTCACGCTTAACTCCTGTATATTTCATCGCAAAAAAATAATGTTGCATATGGTTATCCACCAAAGAAATGAAGAATATCATCGATATGCCACGCCGCTACAAAGCCGGTCAGGGACATTGTAACGGTGTAGGGCAAGGCCAAAACGACCATCCGCCCATACGACAACCGGATAACCGGTGCCAATGCGGAAGTAAGAAGGAAGAGAAACGCAGCCTGCCCGTTGGGTGTTGCTACACTCGGAATATTCGTACCGGTGTTGATGGCCACGGCCAGCTTGTCGAAATTCTCCATAATGGCACCAACCTGTTGCGCAGCACTTGCCGGAAGGCCAGCCAGGACCTCGGCCCTCGACAAAAGCGGGTCCGTCAACATGTCCATGAGCTGACTGCCCGCCATGGCAATACCGGGGACAGCGTCAAGCATCTGCGTAAAGTGCATCTTGGTTTCGGAAATATACACCGTTGCCACAAAGACGTTGTCAGAAATCATCGAAAGCACACCATTAGCAGCATAATAAGCGGCCATCTGGGTCTGCCCTTCCAAGCCAAGGACATAATCAATGACTGGCTTGAAAAGATGTTGATCGTGGATAACAGCAACAATCGAGAAAAAAACCACCAATAGTGCGGTAAAGGGCAAAGCCTCCTCAAAGGCATGGCCCAACTGATGTTCATCCGTCACACCGTTGAGCGCCGTCAACAAAACGATCACGGACAGACCGACGATACCTACAGCTGCCAAGTGAAACGCCAAGGCAATGATCAGCCAAATCGCGGCGAGTCCCTGAGTGACAAGCTTGGCCCGACCAGTTTTACCCAATTCGGCTTCACTCTCCATGGCTGTTTCCAACAGATGGGAACGGATATTTCCGGGAAGTAATGCGCCGTATCCAAAAATCTTAAATTTCTCGACCAGCACACAAGTGAGCAGCCCGACCACGAGCACTGGCATGGAAACAGGAGCAACCTTGATAAAAAAGGTGCTGAAATGCCAGCCCATCTCGGCTCCGATAAGCAAATTCTGCGGCTCACCCACCAACGTACAGACACCACCGAGGGCCGTACCGACAGCACCGTGCATCATCAAATTACGTAGGAAAGTTCTAAACTGGTACAATTCTTCGCGTGCAGTCTCCTTAACGAACTGATCACTGCACAGATCGTGTGTACAGAATCGGTCCTTGCCGGAAGCGAAACGGTGATACACGTTATAAAAACCATAGGCCACAGCGATAATAACAGCCGTGACAGTCAGGGCATCAAGAAACGCTGACAAGAACGCACCAGCCATACAAAAAAGCAACGAGATAAGCACCTTAGAACGGACCCTGATCAATATCCGGGTAAAGGTAAATTGAAGCAGATCTTTCATGAAATAAATACCTGCCACCATGAAAATCAGCAGGAGTATCACTTCAAAGTTGGCAAGCGTTTCATGATACACGCTTTCGGGACGAGTCAAACCAAGGAATACCGCTTCAATAGCCAACAAACCGCCAGCAGGAAGAGGGTAACACTTCAAGGCCATGGCCAGTGTGAAGATGAATTCGCCGATAAGTACCCAGCCAGCGATGAAAGTCCCCGCACCATAGATAAGAACGGGGTTGAGAAGCAGAAAGCCCAAGATGGTCATTTTGTACCATTTGGGCGCATTGCCAAGAAAGTTAAGAGCGAAAGCCCTCGAAAGTGAAGTGGTCACAACGGTTCTCCCTGTGTTGCGTTTGTGGTTAAAGGTTCACATCAAATCATGGTCGAATTCTTGAAAAGCTGATCAATTTCTATCTCGTTATTACGAAGCTGCTTTTTCTCAATGGCTCTCTGCACAGTGCTAAGAATCTCCTCCACAGAAGCAGGTTTCACGAGGTAATCGAACACCCCACGCTGTAGAAGTTTTGTCGCGTCATTGATCGAAACATGTCCCGTCAGACAAATGGTTTCGACATCAAACCCCTGTAAACGGATTTCATTATACGTTTCTTCCCCGGAAAGTTCCGGCATTTTCAAATCAAGAAGGACAACGTCGAACCCGCCTGTCGCAAGCCTATTCAACGCATCCATACCGTCACTGGCTTCATCCACGGCATATCCTTTGGATCTCAAAATTCGAGCCATGGATTTCCGAAACCGTTCTTCATCATCAACAACCAAAATTCGCGCGTTGGTTTCCATCTGTACCTCTCAAGATTCAATAGGGATTCGGACGGTGAAGGCCGCACCTTCACCAGGGGCTGACTTTACGGTTATGTCACCCCTCAATTCATTGACGATACGCAGGCTGACCGAAAGCCCAAGTCCCGTCCCTTCGCCAGGAGCTTTCGTGGTATAAAACGGATTAAACACTCGCTTGAGATCTTCCGGAGGGATACCCGGGCCAGTATCCCGTACTTCAATGCACACCATACTTTTTTCACAAAAGGTGGACACGAAGATAACGCCAATCTTTCCCATGGCCTGCACCGCGTTGATGAGCAGATTCAAAAAAACCTGCCGTAAAAGAGGGGGATCGGTCTTCACCATGGGCATGAGGTCATCAAACGCCCTGACAATCCAAATACTGTCAGTCCCGGATTCGCGCTCAACCAAAGACAACATGTCTTCCATAAGCAAATTGATATCCGCGAACTGAGAAACAGGACGACGATGCCGGGCGAAATCCAACAGTTTATGCGTTATTTCCGAACACCGCTCAACCTGACCAAAAATGGAATCAAGACTTCCCTGAATCTCACTCATCACCTCTGGAGGTGGGGGTGAGTCGAGCTGCATTCGCAACAACTCGACTTCACGCAAAATGATATTCAAGGGATTATTGATCTCATGCGCAATACCTGTGGAAATTTCTCCAAGAGCGAGCACTTTCTGCGATTGAATGAGTTCCTTCCCGAGACGGGACTGCTCAGCCGTTGCTTCATCGAGCCACCGGGCAGAGATACGAAGCAACCCCCACATTCCAACAATGATTGAGGCAATAATGGCCATGATAAAAGCATGTTCAAAAGGCGGGAATTTCCAGACAACAGCAGCGATCAACAAACAGGAAGCGGGATATACGTACTGCCCCAAACGGGCGACTCTTCTGACCCGCAACAACTTCATACGTCACCTCGGTCCAGCTTCTTCAGTCGGGAGTGTTCGCTGGCAGCCCTAATTCGTTCAAGCAAATCATCAATGGAAAAAGGCTTGAGAATATAATCGTAGGCACCGTGACTCATTCCGTCGATGCCCGACTTCACGGATCCGTGCCCGGTGAGCATGATGACGGACAACCCACCAAATCTCTTTCGGATCTCCTTGAGTGTTTCTATGCCGCTCAAACCCGGCATTTTGACGTCAAGAATGAGGACATCCACAGGACTCTTACGCAGACTTTCAAGAGCGACCTCACCACTAGTGGCAACATCAACGTCGATATTTCTTTTTGACAATCGACGTTTAATCAACTTCAGAAAATCCGGTTCATCATCGACAACGAGTACCTTTATTCGAGTCATGCTTCCTCCTGGCAGTCAGGGAAATACGGGCAGGTCAACGGCAGGGAAATACTAAAAACAGTCCCATGACCGCGTTTGCTGTCCACACTGATCTTGCCACCCAATTTCTTGAGGGTGGTGTAAACAATAGACAACCCGAGACCGGTGCCTTCCCCGGTGGCTTTGGTGGTAAAAAACGGATCAAAAACCTTATTGATATGCTCTTCCGGTATCCCTTCGCCGCTGTCTTCGATTTCAACAATCACCCGGTCTTTGTCCCCACGGGTGGTCAACGAGATGGAACCGTTTTCGCCGATGGCGTCGATGGCATTTTCAAGCAGATTCAGCATGACCTGCTGCACCTGATTAGAATCGGTTGTGATCAACGGAAGATCCTGATCGAAATTGCGCACCACTTCAATATTCCGATGACGAGTCTCATTTTCAAGGAATGAAAAGGTCTGCATAGCCAACATATTAAGATCCACATCTTCGTGAAGTGGCTCCATACGACGAGCAAAACCGAGCATCCGATGCGTGACAGTCCGCGCCCTTTCCACATGCCGATCGATGTCGTCCGTGGCTTCCTGCAAATCATCCACAGCTTCGCCTTCACCGAGTTCTCCATCATTAATGATGTCTCGTATCCACCCGGCACTCTCACGTATGATGGACAATGGATTGTTGATTTCATGGGCCACCCCAGCGGCCAGTTTACCAAGCGAAGCCATTTTGCTTGATTGCATGACTGCAGCGTCCATGGCCGCCCGTTGTCGATCCGATGTCCTGAGTTTTGACACAACAGAAGACACGGAAATATACGCCCCGATGAAAACCATCAGCGCACAAATCGAAAGCAATGTGAATATGAGAGACTGTGTCCGCAAAAGCGGTGACAATTCCTCTTCTGGATTCTCAATGATGATAAGCCGCCACCCAGCATGGGCCAAAGGCGTAATACCGGCGATAAACGGGGTACCGTTTTTCTCCCAATCAACGATCTCGACATCATTTTCACCACGATATTCTGGAAGTTCTGCCTGAGACAGCACCTTGCCACCGAAACGAGACGGCGTCTGGAGCGCGTAATCTCTGTTAACGAGATAGGCATCTCCCTGCCTGCCGATACGAACATTGCGAACAAGAGACGTAAATACGTCGGAATCAATAGTGGCTCTGAGTATCCACGTAATATCCCCTTCCCGCCTTTTGACCGCTATGATGAAATGCGGAAAATTTCTAAATCCCATAAAAACGTCACTGATATACAACCCCTTGAGCATTACCTGATTAAACCAGGGTTCATCCTTGTAATTGACATCTTTGAGATCAAAGGGACCACAATACGCTTCATGCCGTCCGTCCTGCCCTATGACGCCTATGTCTATAAAAGAATGTGACGCCTGCTGAATGGTATTAAACACCTCATGCAGGTAGGTCTGATCCGTCATGTCGGCAAAGGAATGCATATCGGCGAGAAGCTGCAACTGGACAACCCGCTCAGTCAAAAACATATCGATAGCATCACGCTTGTTACTTGCCACAAGCCGCAAATTGCTCGTCAGCTTTTCTTCATATGACTGACTAAATTCAGCGTGGATGACATACCCCAACACAAAGAGTGGAATAAGCGAAAGGCTCAAAGTAATAAGAACAAGTGTCCACCGCAATTTCCTGTATGATGAAGTCGTCATGCTCCGCACCTCCAATCCTGAGATTCTTCAGCAGTTCCCGACAAAAGCGCACCGATGTCCGCTGTAAACTTCTGTCCGTACCGACTGATGGAATCAGGGTCAGCCGCGACCATATCGACTTGACGGGTATGCACCAGCAGGTACCCAGCCACGACAAGGGCTTGTTCTACGGCTTCCTTTTCCACACCTTCAATCCGTGCAAACAGGGCGTCATCCCGTACTTCCACGATAAACCCATACCGTTCCAATATTTCACCAATCATATTCGCTCTGCGGGAACGCCGCACAATATCTGCACCGCCTCCCTTAAACTGAAAGAGTGCATAATTTTCAACGGGTGTATCACCGGCAAAACCTTCAATGGTACAAAAATGAAATCCGAAACGGGACTGGAGATTGCAATAATGCCGACCGACAGTGAAATAGTTACGATCGCCCATACTGTTGGCCATTCCCGGAGCCAATGCCGGGTTACATGCAGCTTCGGAAAAAACCGACATAAGTCCACCGGGAGCGACCGGCGGAGGGCCATCCCAAGGTATGGCGGTCATCCCTCGCCACAAGGCCTTCATTGTATTGGACCGGATGTCATCCAGACAAACGCGCGTATTATCACACGACTCAGCGGTACCGCCGCCAATATCAATGAGCCAGTACTGCATGGGCATCTTGCCGACCAGCTTTCGTGCATTTGCCGTCAACTGCTCCCCGCCCATAAACATTTCATTGACGGCCTTCTCATGGCAAAACCTTGTAATATCATGCAAAGACACACAATTCTCTGGAGAAAATTGCGGCGACTCAGGATCGGTCAGCGAAAGCGGCACGATATATGGCATCATCCGTTGTAATGCCAAATGCACTTCATTGCTTGAAGGCGATGAAACAGAATCCACGGATTCATCAATCTGAGACTGCCTCATACCGAGATAAATATTTCCGTTGTCAGCATTAATAGTGACGACACCAACTCCGGATAACTGCTCGACAGCACCCGGTCCGGCGATCAGATAGGGCTTGCCAAACTCTCTGGCAACATTGGCAAGATGCCCGACCGGACTGCCATATTCGGTCACCAGCCCACTGACTTGTGACATCAACACTGACAGATGAGGCCGCGCACTTCGTGCCAGCAAAATACCACTCTCCGGGAACTGGGACATATCTTCATCCGATGCAATGAGAGCCACACGGCCTGCTGCAACGCCGGGACTTGCAACAACACAGGAATGCAGAAGGATGGAGGCAGCGTCTTCGTCGTTATTCGTATGCGGTAATACCTCCTCATGTGGCACACACACGGACAAAGGACGGCACTGAAGAATGACAATACGACCATCGCGGGCTAATGCCCATTCGATATCCTGAGGAGAACCAAAATGACTTTCGATGCGAAGGGCCAGCCAAACAAGCTGTTGGATAACCGAATCCGAAACTGACGGGGCCACGCTCCTGTCACCATAAAGTTTTTCTTTGCTTATACGACCGCCGGAAGTCTTCACGTAACAGACTTCCTTTGCCGCGATATCCTTGCTTCGGATTGCCAAGGACACACGTTCGACCACCCAGGAATCGACCAGAGAGCACCCATCAACGACGGTTCGGGGAAGTCCTGGCACCGCGTTGACGACTACACGCCCATCGTCATGTCCCATGGGAGACCGGGTATAAATGACACCTCCGGCCTTTGCGTCGATCATTTCCATACAGGCAACGCACATGACCACAGCGTCATCACGCAACCCTCGATTGAGCCGATACGCCATGGCCGTGGCCGAATATGCACTGGCTAAAACGCTTCTGTACGCTTCCAGTACGTCGCCAGCCTTGACCCCAAGCTTCGACATGAACTGTCCTGCAAAACTGGCATCTTCGGAATCTTCACCCACAGCACTACTACGGACGGCCATTCTGACGTTACCAAGTTTCCTGCATTTTTTAATAACTGCCTGCTCGATATCCTGCGGAATCACCGTCATATCGATAGCATGTCGGATGCTCTCCTCAAGAAGACGCAACCCGTCCAAGGTCTCATTGTCGTGTATCTGGATCAGCCGGTTGATCTCATCACCAAGCCCGGATCGCTCCATAAACAAATGGTACGACGAGGCAGTAATGGAAAACCCACGGGGGACTTCCACTCCAAGCGCTGCCTTTACTTCACCAAGCATGGCCATCTTTGACCCCGTCTGTGGTAAGGAATCAGCCCTTATGTCTTCCATCTGCAAAACCAGTGGCCCGGAACTTTGTTTCGTCCCTTCATCCATGGCCTTTTCCATGGAAAGGACGATATTATTGAACACATCACTAAGTTCGCCATATTTCCCAGGAGCCATGAGACACAATCGTTCGATCATCTGACGAACGCCGGAAGCAGCCTTGAGACATTGAGCCCTGACATGGGCCATGCTGAAAATACTTTCCGACTGTGCTTCTTCGGTTATCTGGGCCATGATTTCGAGCGCCTTGTTGTTGGCGGCTAACAACAGACGAAAATTCTCGGTCTTGGCAAGAAAGCGCTCCCTGTCTTCATCATGTCCGGCAGAAGATTTGCGAATGCAATTAAACAGAGTCTTGAAGAGGGTCTGCATGTGTTCATCCTCCAGCCATTACACCTGTGTACGATGTCTGGATCTGACAGCATCCAGCACCTTGAAATACAACTCATCAGTCCCTACCGGCTTAAGCAGGAAATCAAAGGCACCGATGTCCATCCCTTCAATCATGGTTTGAGAATTGGCATGTCCCGTGAGGATGATCACCGGGAGATTTGGCTTGATGGCTTTGATACGACGCAACGTTTCAATGCCATTCATCTCAGGCATCATGACGTCGAGAATAACTACGTCGAAATCAATAACCCGAATTTTGTCTATAGCCTCCTGTCCACTGGACGCGATAGTAATGTCGGCGTTTCTACGAACAAAGCGTCGGGCGTATACTGTAAGAAAATCCTTTTCATCATCAACAAGAAGCAATTTTATCTTCTGCATGGGAATCTCCGATCAACATTGTCCACGTCTGGCCGGGGGCGGGGCAAGCCCCCGGCCTGGATGGGGAGGGTAAGGATTATATGCACCAATACGTTTGCGCCGAATCGGTCACATCCTCACAGAAATACTGCCCGCAATTCAAGAACCAGAGGAGCTGCGGCCCAAAAAAATACCAACAACAAGAAAGCTGTCGTCGCAACAATCACAGCAGCCTTGAGCTTGCTTACCTCAGCCACCTTGAACAGCCCGACGCCCACGAGCACGGCCCGTACTGGCTCCATCACAATGGCAAGTCCAGGAATCCAGGAAATGACCATGACCGCGCCGCTGGCATAGGCGTACACATTAAAAACCTTGCCATATGGCACTTTGCCCTGACCGGTCATGCCAAGCAGAATAAAACTAAAAGCCGCTCCAAGTGCAGGCATAAGCACCGCGTTAACCATCATGACCACACCCATGGCCAACGAATTCTCAAAAAAATACGTCATGCTCACGGAACAATAAAAAATTCCTGAAATCATGAGAAAGAACAAAGCTCGACGCGACCCGGACTCCAACGCGACCTGTTCAAAATGCCGAGCCGGTGACCGCATGACATGAAAAATAACGTCAAAATATTCCCTGATGCCCATTCTGGCGTCTGCTGCGCATGTTGCTTTCATTATTCCTGCTCCCTAAAAAAAATCTCGTGAATATTCGACCACACCCCAAATGAGCATGACCATGGTCATGACGAACAACACTCGCCGTTCAGTCTGCTTTGTAAAATACGTCACACCCTTTTCATGAACGAAAAACTTTTTGCGTTTCTTTTCCTGTGTCATGATGAATCTCCTGTTAGAATCGACGACCCGCCCGAGGACGGGCCGCCGGAGTATTACGGTTGTTTCAGCATCGTCAGAACGATGGAAGATCATTGAATCCGATACCGGTCCAATAAACCGCTGTCAGAAGCACAATCACAATATTCGCAATGAACCACATCGGGATACCAACCCTCACATAATCCTTGGGTTCCAGATAACCGGACGCATAAACGATGGCGTTTGGCGGCGTACCGATAATCAGGCAATAAGCGAAGGATGACGCCACAGCTGTGGACATTGCCATGAACGGCAGGAATGTGGTGCCGGGATGAACAATGCTTGCCAAGTTAAGGGTGATGGGACCGACTGCGGCTGCTGCCGGACCATCGGCCATCAGGTTTGTCAGGACGGCTGTCAGACCATTGGAGGTGAGCATCAGCGGGATGCCTTCGCTCATGCCCAACGGAGCCAGCATGTCGATGACGGACTGAGCCAACCAGTAAGCAGCACCGGTCTTATCGAGGGTCCGACCAAAAATAATCGCGCCCGCGTACAACCAGACAACACCCCAGTCGACCTTTTCCTGATAATCACGCCAGTTGACAACGCCTGCCAGCAAGTAAGCCACAGCACCGCCAACCGCGATGACACCAATGCCAAGACGAATGGGGTAAATACCCATATTGAAGAAAGCCTTTTCGGTGAACCATCCGAAAACCATGATGATAAAAATGACCATGGCCCAAATCTGATGCTTGTTCCACTTACCCATCTTGTCAATTTCGCCTTCCAGATGGCGCATGGCCGGAGCAAGGGAAGTAATGCGTGGCTTGAAGATCATGTTGGTGATGAGCCACGTGCACGGAATCATGACAATAACGAACGGCATACAATAGCCGATCCACTGGGCGTACCCGATATCCATACCGAACATGTCACTCAAGTATGTCATCATAATGACGTTACGAGCGCCGCCGGACGGAGCACCAGGACCACCGATATTACATGCCATAGCGATGGCAATCATCAACATCTTGGCGAGTTCCTTGTCCTCCGGGATCTCGTCAGTCAGGCTGTTCTGATAAAGCAGCATACCAATGGGGAGAAACATGGCTGCCAGCGCGTGGTCAGAAATGAACGCCGCCAGCGGGCTGATTACGACAAAGAATATCAATGTAATCCAGCGCACATTTGGCACTGCCAATTTACGGAACATCATCAAGCACATACGCTTGTCCACGCCCGTTTTGACAAAGGCCGCCGCGAACATGAGTGAACCCATGATAAACCAGCAGGCGTCAGACCAATACAGACCGGCCACCTGGCTTCGTGAAACGACTCCAGAGAAAACAAGAATCAATCCGATACAAAAGGCCACACCCGGAAGTGGCATGCACTCGGTCATGAAACAGAAGACAACAAACACCACGAGGGCGATCGCGACCTTGATCTTCCATGCTCCCTTATCCGCGTTCACCTTGTCTCTGTCCGAAAGGTTGTCATACTTGAGCCCCTTCGTCCTCATCTTGAACGCACTCTGCATAACCGCCATATAGGCTTCAGCTGGCACGGAATCCACGACATACTTCATGGACCGTTGGAAGTTGATCGAATCAACAGGAATCTTGTACTTCTTCGCCCACTTCACATCGCGCTTCATGAACCGTTCTTTAGACAAGGCCCCCATGCGCATGTTTTGTTCCATCATACGGGCGGTCAGCACCTGCCATTGCTCACAATCAGAACTCGTTTTACCAAAAAGTTCTTGAGCGATAAACTGGGTCACGACCTTAGGACCAATCGAATACTGCATTCCAACGTTCTTCATCCCATCGGGAGTAGGAAGAAGAATAATGACAGTAAAAATTATCACCGGAATTATTAATAGCTTCCAATTGACGAACTTATCGTAACCGGTCGCCTTTTTCTTTTCTTGAGCC
This sequence comes from Pseudodesulfovibrio nedwellii, assembly GCF_027923765.1. Taxonomy (NCBI): domain Bacteria; kingdom Pseudomonadati; phylum Thermodesulfobacteriota; class Desulfovibrionia; order Desulfovibrionales; family Desulfovibrionaceae; genus Pseudodesulfovibrio; species Pseudodesulfovibrio nedwellii. The sequence goes on from NZ_AP026709.1 coordinate 1,477,369, forward strand.
ATTTTTAACCTCTGTGTGTTGAACTTCAATCAAAGTCAGCTGGATGAAATGATCTTTGCGACCTCGTAGAACAGCTCTTGCTCTCGAACGATACCGACATCCTTGCCGTTGGCCTGAACCAGCATGCGCCGTGCAGGAAGTGTCACCATGGTGTCGGCAACTTCCATGAGATTGGCCTCTGCATCGATGACGGGAAGTGAATCGGACATGAAAGTCCGAACGGGCTTGTCCACGATTTCCTTGACTCTGGAAGTGAAAAGCCCCTGCCAGAACATGGCAGAATATTGAAGAGTGTCGGCCATCGACGGCTTAGGAACCGAGAGATACTCGGGCCTTACCGCATCGATGAGATCCAACGGGCTGAGAATACCGACCACAGTATTATTGGAACCGGTCACCACCACTGAACGGTGGCCTGTGTCCATGAGTCGATCCGTGGCCATGAATTCGCGCATAGCATTTTCAAGGGCGGCGATAGCGTCACGGACAGTGCTGTCAATGTCGATTCTCGTATATCTTTCAAGGGGGATCATAATGTCCCCGGCCATTTTTTCGATGTAAGCGACTTTGGTTGCGTACTCGTAAGCGTCCTGAATTTTGGCACTCAACAAGTCCACGTCGCAGGGTTTTGCAAGGTAGTCGAACGCACCGGTTTCATAGGCTTTCCGTGCACCCGGGACATCACCGTGACCGGTCAGCATGATAACCGGTGTATCCGGCTGCCGTTCCTTGATGATTTTCAAAGTGGCATGCCCATCCAATCCGCTCATTTTCACGTCCAGAATGACCACGTCGGGACCCTGGCTCATTTTTTCCAAAGCCTCTTCACCACTTTCTGCAAGTATTGTTTCAAACCCTTTACGGGCCAATATCTTAGCCGTCGTGGTACGGAAGCGTTCCTCATCATCGACCATGAGGACCTTGATCTTAACCATTTCAACCTCCTAGTGTTATCTAACGCAGGCCACCCTGCCCACCGGTCGCTTCGACCATGCGGGCAGAATGAATTTTCTGTTTTTGAAGCGTTACCTTTTCAAAAGCCTCCTCTGCCTTTCCAAGAAAATCCTTCATACTGACAGGCTTGATAAGATAATCCAGCGCACCGAGCTTTAAACATTCCACGGCGGTCTCCATCGTGGCATGTCCAGTCAAGATGATGACTTCCATGAGAGGGTAGTTCTTCTTGATGCGCTGCAAAGCTTCCATTCCGTCCATGCCAGGCATTTTGATATCGAGAAACACGACATCAACTGCTTGCTCTTCCAGGATACTCAGAGCATCCTTGCCAGACGAAGCTGTCAGGGCATAAATGCCCATTTTCTCGAAAAGTTTTTTTGTCGTGCTCAGCAGACGTTCTTCATCGTCTACAAGCAAAATTTTCAATTGTTCCATGGTGTCACCGTCTATTTGACCTGCTTGATAATTCGTGAACAATGGCTTCTCTTTAGCAACCGGTGTGCCATTTGTAACACACTGATTTAAATGAATTTTAAATGGCAATATCTATTGCAATATCTAATTGCCAGATTTAAATTCACACAATATAAAGAGAAAAGAAGGCAAGAAAATAAGCGGGAATGAAACAGAAGGATTCATTATTCTTCAGAAATAACAGGCCAAATTTCAGAACAGAAACGAACTTTACGATATGGCAAGGCATGGATGATGCACGGTACAAAACATATATTACCAACAGAAATTACGGAGAATGCCTTGCTTACAGATCTTTTTCACTACGACAAAAATGACTACAAGCTTCTCGAAATTCTTGATGACCTTTTGACAAGGGAAGTCGACAGGTCCAATTTCAAGACGCTTCTTGAGCCATATCTTAAGCCGCACGGCATCAAGGAACTCGCAGCAGAACGAGGACTCAGAATCGCCTATGCGATCATGCACCTGCTCCAATCCTTAAAATCTGATCAAGCGTCAGACAGGACTAAAGCTCTTATCGCACTTCGTGACGAAACTATGTCCGCAGCCGGTGGAGGTATGCGCAACAACAGGGCCAGAGTGCTCCTCCAGATAGGCAAGGAACTGATTCGAGCCAGGAGAGATAAAGACAAGCAGCTTGCCCTGGCACATGAATTCAGGAAAGCGGCAATTGGTAAAACCCGTTTCATTCGTCAACAGTTGAAAAAATACCATTTGCTCGAAATGCCTGAGGAATGGAATCAGGTCACTTTCGATGACCGTGTACACGATGCCAACAGCAAAGGCAGAAAATCAGCGACCCATCTCATTATGGACGCATGGATCAAAGGTATCCGCCGCCTGACAGTCGTTTATTACGACTTCATGGAACCATCTGTTGCCAGAGAATTATTCGCTTCAGCCCAGATTCTGGGCATTACCGTCTCAGTGGGCATTGAATACAAGGCTCGATTCGGCGACCGATTCGTCAAGATTGTTTGGGGACCTGAAGGATTGCAGGACAATGCAGACATTGAAGGCTTTTTCAAACGTGAATCCGTTCTTGAATTAATGCAGCAGGGACGCGAAGTTCAGGCATACAGGACATGGTATGTTCAATCTGCCACAGAAGCATTCAACGACGTTCACAGAAAATCGATCCGCCAAGAATTCGGTATTAACCTTCCCCGCATCGAATACAAGGATGTCGCCAAAACCATTGGCACAGGCCAGCCGTCCATTTTTCACCTCGGTAATCATATCCATGAAATAGCGCTGCCCTTATTCGCTGACCGTGTTATTGAATTAAAGGCGGAATATGCAAATGCGGACTATGACACACGGGCTTCCATTGCTATGCATCTGGAATCACTCGATTCCCTCGACGCAGACACTATTATTGCGCGGTATCTCGTTCCAGAGGAAAATCCAGAAATTTCCGATCCCGACACCCCCTCTGCTGACGGGTCCGGCCCAAAATTGTTGCAACTCTCTCCGGCAGAACTAACAACCCGACTCCGCCGCGTCAGTTATACGAGCCAATTAACGCTGATTCTTTCGGAGCTTGATCTGTCCGATGCCATTGAGCTGTTGTACGATTGCAAAGGTCGAATTTCACACTTTGAAGTCTTTAATACCAAAAGTCTGACGGAATTCATTGTCCGTCATCGTAAACCCTTCAGCCTGTTGCAACGATCATTAAACGAACAGAACGCTGTCACGCTCAAACGAACAATTCGTCAATGTATCGAACAGCTTCAAGAAGAGAACTCGACCAAATCAAAAGAAAAGGCAGAACGACTCTTAGCCATTCTTTCCGACTTCAGTGCGCTTCTGGATTACTACAAACGCTCACCGCTCAGAGCCAAAATCGGCAGTGGGTCGACTGGTCGTTCTACCCGATCCCATGGCATGGGATTCGCCGTAATAGATACACTTCCGCTCAGATCACAGCAGGAAATCCGCAACAGGACGACGTCAAACTGCATCCCGGTATCAGGCATCGCAACCCAATCCATAGAATTCATCCCGCCACGCAATAAAATCATCCGCTCCGGGGGGATTGCCAAAGCCCTTTGCCATATGCCGGGTTTGCGAAGCCTGATGTGCAAAACTAAGCATAGTTGGCACATTGCCGGATACCATGTTGACGATGCGGGATGCGGCAATGTCGTTTCTCTGGGTGGCATGAATCAGGAAGGAAATGGATTGAGTCTTTATGATGATGAAAAATCTCCGCATCGGCCATCAACGGGGACACTCAACACCGTACTAAAAAACGCTGCAAAAATCGTCATTGGCTTCATCCCTGCATTCCTGACATTCTCATTGACCAAAGACTGGTGGATACTGGCATATCTTGGCGGCGTGATCTGGTTTTCCATTACAGGCTTGCGAAACGTTATCCAGTCCATCCTCGGAGGAGGAGGATTGCGACGCTCGCCATATCTGACCTGGAACGATTATATCGACTGGGAACGCATATCTGACTCTCTGCTCTACACCGGATTTTCCGTGCCGCTGCTGGATTGGCTTTGCAAAACAGTTGTCCTTGATCAAAGCTTCGGCATCACGACCATGACCAGCCCGCTCTTGCTATACTCCATCATGGCCATCACCAATGGCGTATATATTTCCAGTCATAATATCATCAGGGGATTACCTCGAAAAGCCGCCATCGGAAACTTCTTCAGAAGTGTTTTATCCATTCCCGTAGCCATGCTCTTCAACTGGGGCGTTGGTCTTATTTTGATAGCTTCGGGAAACACAGATACTGCTGCGGTTCTTCAACTCTGGGCAGCGGTCATATCCAAGCTGGCATCAGACTGCGTAGCCGGTGTTATCGAAGGGCTTGCGGACAGAGGACGAAACATTGCCATGCGGCATTGGGATTACTCTGAAAAAATCAAACAAATCATCGAAATATTTTCACGACTGGAAATTGAATTTCCGACTCGAGACATGCTCAAGACATTGAATTCTCCAGATGATTTCATTGAGCTGTCCAAGAACACAACGCCAAACCATGTCCCGGAAGTTATCGCCAACGCGCTAGACCTCCTCTACATCCGCACCTACAAACCGCGCGCAAGAGAAGCTCTTCGGCAAGCATTGGAAAGCATGAACCGAGATGAACTCGAAGTGTTCATGGCGTCCCAACAAATCCTTTCTCAGGAAAAGACTATTGCACGTCTGTTTGTTGATGGTTTAGTCGGCCGAAATTTCCCCAAGGCATTGGCCTTTTATTTACTGCGATATCCCGACTACCTGCATGAACTGGACTCTCTAGCAACCCATTATAGAAGACAGCCGGACATTTAAGACCACTAACGCCGATTCGACAGACCTGGCAATGTAATAACAAACGTGGTTCCTTCACCCCGAACGCTTTCAACATTCAATTCGCCACCAAGCGAATCAATAATGGTGTGACTGACTGGAAGTCCCATGCCCGTGCCTTGCCCCGGAGGTTTTGTCGTATAAAATGGAAGGAATATTTTATTCTGGATATCCTTTGACATACCAGTGCCATTGTCAGCGACACGGATAACAGCGCTCCCCTGAATATTCTTCACGGAAACGCAAATTTCACCACCTTCCGTCCCGTGCCTGTCCACCACTGCATAAATGGCGTTGTTCAGCAAATTAATCATGACCTGCTGTAACTGTCCGGGATCGGCTGCAATGGTTGGAGATTTGTCATCAACTTCAAATTGCAAACGAATACCATGAACCTCTGCCTTGGCCTGAATCATTGCCCCGACTTCAGGAATATATGTTGTCAAAACCACAGGCTGTAATTCCGGCGCATCATGTCTACCGAAACGCAAAATTTCACGGGTTATTGCGGCGCATCGTCCAATCTGAATGGAGAACTGATCGACAACCTCCTGAGCTTCTGCACACAAATCAGCATCAGTCCCCTTTTCAACCAAATCACTCAAAGTTAATTCCAACAAAGCGGTATCGGTCTTCATGACCTGCAAGGGATTGTTGATTTCATGAGCAAAACCCGCCGCCATTTCACCAAGTTCAGCCAGACGGGCTGCTTGAAGCAATTGATTCTCCAAAATATCAACCTCTTCAGCCTGCCGTTGTAATGTATCCAAAACCCGACGACTAACGATCACGGCCAAAAAGATTATAACACCACCACCGCACACCAATATCAACAGAACCGTATACGACGCAGCCATGGTAGACTGAAACGCTTCTTCCTTCTTTTGACGAACAATCAAACGCCATTTCCCATCATTCATGGTCGCAGAGGCAAACAGATATTCCACATCCTGCTCTTTGCCAGTAAACGCCATGACTGATTCATCATGCGTTGGGTAGCTAAAGGCATCACGTTCCAATAATTCACCATAAGACCGGCGGTCTGTCTGAAAAATACCATCCCTGTTCAAAATATATGCTTCACCGGAATCTCCGATACTGACCTGCTCGACAAGTCGGCCAAACTGATTCGAATCGATGGAGGCTCGCAACACCCACACCTGTCCCTGAATACGACGAGCAACTGCCACAACAAAATGTGGAACATTCCTATAACCGAGGAACACATCGCTGACATAGTACCCCTGTTTAACGGCCTCACGATACCATGCAGTGTCCGAATAAAACTTACCGACTAAGTCATAAGGACCACTGTAAGCTGTTTGTCTCCCCTCCGGATCAATAACACCCATATCCTGAAACACATTCCCCGAAGCATGAAGTATTCGGCTGATTTCAGCCTGTCCAGCAGCACCGGACAAAGCATCGACCGAGGTGAGTGCCAGAATTGTTTCAAGGTCTGCCCGCCGCTCATCCAAAAAACCCACAATCATATTTCTATGGTCGATTGCCACTTGTTCAATGGCATTGGTCGCAAAATTCTTTGTGGTTTCAACATATGAATAAAATCCTATGACAGCTGCCAAAAACAACGGAACAGCCGGAACAATTATCATGGAGATAAAAAGCAGTCTGTGAACTCCGGTAAACATCGCGTTCTTATTCATAAAATTTCGCTGCCTGATTTTGCGCAAAACACTGCGAGTTAATTCTCAAATAATTACAAATATTTAACAAATCGCGCAAAGTAATATCGCATGATTGAAAAACCTCACACCTAATTAAGCAACCGTTATGCCAAAAATGATTGACACCGACAAAAGAGAAGAATAATCGCAGAAATAGAGATTGTAATTTCGCCTCATAACGTTGCTGTTTTCCATAACGGGAGGATGTCATGACCGAGACTCGCACGACCGATCAATCCACGCAATCACGCCGGACCAAGATGGGATCATCCATCATACGTAGGCTGGGATTGCGAGGAAAACTCCTCCTTGCTTTGCTCCCCCCCATTGTCGCCATTCTGCTTGTGACCGGATATGCTTCGTATACCGTTTCCGAAGACTTCATAGACATTGCCCTTGAACGATCCGTAAAAATGCATACCCTGGCCATGGCGCATGAAGTTGAGGAACTCCTCGAACAATGCCGGATCGACCTTCTTTTCTTTGCGCAAGGCAAAATGGAACCAAAAGCCCTACGTTCCATGCTGGAAAAACGTCTGCGTTCAGGTGGCAACCAGTATTTCGAACTCTCCTTTATTCCGGCCTCAGGCGGCCAACCGTTTGCACTCATTCAGCAAGATGGCATAATACAAGAAATTCACGCCGACGCATTCGATACTATATACCCGAACCCTTTTGAAGAGTTGAACAAAATTGATTTTCTCAAAGTCGGACAGGTGCTGCCTTCAGATATTATCGAAACGGTTTACCCCATGCCCAGTCACACGGCCTCGAACAGACACATCAAAACACGCATTCTCCGTTTTTACACATACTTCCCAGGTGATGAAATTTCGCCCCCCGGCATCCTGTTCCTCTCCGTAAAAGCTACCGATATTCGCAATATTCTTTCCTGGTATAATTCGGAAGAATCACCATTGTGGGCATTTCCACGGAGTGATGAACTTCGATTCAGCTACTTCCTCAACAATGATGGCTGGATGCTCTTTCAATCCGAAGCATTTAACGAAACCAACAAAGAGCTGACCACCTATCTTGCCAGAGAAAACTTCAGCGGCACACTGGGGAAAGACGGTCATGCTGCGGCATTTCGCCCTAATGAGAATCATGTCCGATATTGGGCAGCTGTCAACGACATCAACAAAGGGGAAAACGGTCTTACTCAGGTTGCTGAAGAACGCATCGGTGATTCAGCCGTAAATTCATTCTATTTCAGTTATGCCCCAGTTCGCTTTTGGGGCGACAGTAAAGATAAACCAACATCATTCGGCGGTGTTGTCTTCGTTGACAGAACCCAACTTCCCATCATTGCAGGTTACAAGAATCTGGATGTGATGCTTTTTGTCACAGCCGGAGCAATTCTCTTGATATCCTGCCTCGTCTTCTGGTTTGGCCGCATCCTCACACGCCCAATTCACGCCTTGGCAACCAAACTTGATTCATTGAATTCATTGGAAGAAATGGAAGAGATCAACCTCCCGTACAGCGGAGCAGACATCACCCAACTTCAAAAAGCAATCAACGTCATTATTCGCAAGGTCAAACAGCAAGTGGTTGAGATTCAAGTCAAGGATGAAGCCATTCTTAACGTGAACAAACGGGAACGCGCCCCGCTAAAAAGGGAACGAGAAACCCTTGCAGAAGCCGAATTGAGCCGTATCCCGGAAATCATTGGCATTGGCCCGGTCATTTCAAATATGAAAGTAAACATCCTGAAAGCCGCCCAGGTGGAAGTCGACGTCCTCATCTCCGGCGAAACCGGCACCGGCAAGCAACTAGTTGCCGAAGCCATTCATTCCCACAGCAATCGCACAGACAACCCGTTTATCTCCATCAACTGCGGTGCCTTAGATGAAAACCTTTTGCTCGACGCCTTGTTCGGACATATCAAAGGCGCATTTTCGGAAGCCAAAGAAGACCGTAACGGCGCATTTATCGAAGCTGATGGCGGCACTCTCTTTCTGGACGAAATCCAATCAGCCTCACCCAAGGTGCAACAATCTCTGCTCAGGGCCATTGCATCACGCAAAATAAAATCACTGGGTAGTGACAAGGAGTGTGCCGTAAACGTACGCATCGTCGCGGCAACCAATGTGGATATCCCTGACCTGATCGAACGAAGAACATTCAGAGAAGACCTGTATTACCGACTCAAAGTTGTTTCCATCGCAACCCCGGCTCTTCGTGAACACCGAGAAAACATCCCGATGCTCGCAGTCTATTATCTCAACCAGGCGGAACAACTCGCCGGACGAGAAAGCCTTGACCTGAGCAAAGGGGCACTTGCGAAGCTCGTCAACTACCAGTGGCCCGGCAATGTTCGCGAATTGGTCAACTGCATTACCAGAGCCGCTGTCATGGCAGAGAATGATATCATTCAGGCCGAAGAAATCCGCTTGGAAAACGAAACGCCTCAGCCCGTAACAGAGCAAAACGATACTCCTCCGATCACACCGAAAGAAGAGAGTGATCCCTCGGTGAATCGAGTTGAGCCAACGCCACCCCCGGCAATGGCTTCCCCGCTGAACGCTCGCCAAAAAGAAGCGTGGCCGCATATACAAAAAAAGAAATCAGTGACGCGCAAGGAATACCAGGAACTGGTGAGCGGCACACTGCCCACACGAACGGCAATTTACGACCTACAGGACTTCGTCAAACGAGGGCTCCTTATCAAACAAGGGAAAGGTCCTTCTACAAGATATGAAGTCGTCAAATAACGATTTCAGCGTCCCAATTTTACGCTGTGGCAACAACAATTCATAAGGGGAATGACGGGCTTCGTTGGTGACAAATGACGGCACTCTAAGGTATTCATGCACCATGAAAGTAACCTTCCTGCTCCGTATTCATTTATTGCTCTTTATTGTCCTCGCAACATCTCCAGCCCTTGCGGCGGAGTCCTTACGCATAAGTATTTTCCCTTTTTCACCACCATTTTCGTATTATGCAGTCCAAAACGGCAATAAATACTTACAAGGATACACGATCGACGAGAGTCTGGCTGTAGGAAAAGAGCTCAAACAAGATATTGAATTCATTGCAGTAAGCGCCATCGATAGACAAATAGGAATTCTCAAAAAAGGCGACATAGCGCTCATTGCTCATGATTCCGCTTCCTATGCGAAAACACATGGGCTAACCTTTATCCCCGTGGGAGTCAGCCTACAACACCACTTGTATATCCATGAGGCATGCGCCCCCTGTATTGATCTGCATAGCCCTGAAACTCTTCGGAATAAACGCGTTGTCACGGTCAAAGGCGCCCCTTATGTCATGGATATTTCGATGGTTCCCAACATCATCGAAGCGCCTTCAGCTCTTGAAGCCCTGAATCTCCTCAACCAGGGAATTGCCGACATTTATATAGCCCCGTCCGAACGAGTGGCAGATTATCTAATCGTTGCCAACGGCTTTGACGCTGTCCTCAAGGACGGTGACTTTATCGGTGAAGCCCCATTAGGATTCATCGTCAATCCCGATGACACGGAACTCATCAGTCGCCTCAAAACCGCCATCAAAACATTGGAACGACAAGGCACACTTGCAAGCATCCGAGACAAATGGTTCGACCAACCACATGAGTTCTCCCTCTCAAAATACTCCAAACAGATCGCCCTCACAGCGCTGGGTATAGCCACCCTGTTCGTAATGTTCGGTGTGTGGAATCTTTCCCTGAAGCGACGGGTAGCTCAAGTGGCGCGAGACTTGCGCCAGACTGAACAACGATATCGAGATCTCATCGAGTCATCACCCGATATGATTTTTTTGGTGACTGAGGACGGCGAAATCCTCCACGCCAATGAACGAGCATGCACCAATCTCCGCTTGAAGACACCGTTTAAAGGGTTAAACCTGCAGAACCTGATCGCACCGGAAGACAAAGAAGAAGTCGCCCCCTTTCTGGACAAGGTGTTCAACGACGGATGCGATAAATTCGAATTCAGGATGGACGAAAAGACAAGGCAGGACATGGAAGTTGAAATCGCAGGACGTATTCTGCAAGGCCCCATTCAACCGGGACTGCTGGCCTGCCTGTTCGCACGTAACGTCACGGACAGAAATCGTATGGAAGAAGAGCTCATCCAGTCAGAACGACTCGGCATCATAGGGAAAATGGCCGCAGGAGTAGCTCATGAAATCAACAACCCGCTGGGCATCATCCAATTCAACGCAGAAGATATGCTCTATGCGGAAGAAATGAGCACCGAAGCCAGAGAAGGACTTACTGCCATCTCCCGCAATGCGGCACGGGCTGCGGACACGATCACTCATCTGCTGGATCTGGCATCGCCTAAACCAATGGCAAACGACATCCTCCATCTGGACGAAGCGGTCAAGGACTGTATCGCTCTGCTAGGGCCCAAAATCAAAAAGACTACGCTCACACTGGATATTCAAAACGAACCACTGAGCATGCGCGGAGACTCCAGAGCCATCCAGCAAGTTCTGGTCAACCTTCTGCTCAATGCCTTGAGCAGTATGCAGGGCAAGAGAAGCATCTCCATTTTCGGCGACAGGTCCCACGAAAGCATTCGGCTTGTCATCGAGGACAAAGGGAAAGGCATTGTGCGAAAAGATCTCCCTCATATTTTTGATCCATTCTTCACATCCAGAGAAAACGGATTTGGACTGGGATTATTTATCACACGACGCATTGTGGAACGTCATGGAGGCATCATTTTTGCTGAGTCCGAGCCAGATAAAGGAACGCGAATGATTTTGGAATTTCCCCTGCACGAAGATGAAGAGAGCGTATAATGACCGACAAAATATTACTGGTCGATGACGAACTGGACTTGCTATCAACGGTTTCACGCGCCTTAAAACGACAGGGGTACACTGTCCACACGGCTACTTCTGGCGCAGAAGCTCTGGAAGCCTTGTCAGAAACCATATATGACCTCGTCATCAGCGACCTTGCCATGGAACCCATCGACGGCATGGAACTACTCAAACGGGTCCGTTCCATTGACACCCTCTTACCGATAATCATGATGACCGGCGTCGGGAGCATCGAAACCGCTGTGGAATCCATCAAACTCGGTGCCTATCATTATATCACCAAACCATTCACCCCGCAGGAGTTGTTGCTCCTCGTCCACCGGGCCATCGAGCATGGGCAACTCAATCGCAAACTCGAATCCATTCAGGCTCGTGACGACAATAAAGAAAGTGATTCCATGGTTATCGGCAACAATGCCATGATTCAACAAATGATGACAACCATGGATAAAGTGTCTGAATCGGATGCCCCTATTCTAATTCAAGGAGAGACCGGCACCGGTAAATCCCTGTTCGCCAAACGCATTCATACGATCAGCTCACGAGCGGATAAATCATTTTTTACCATAGATTGTGGAGCACTCACTGAGACCCTGCTGGAAAGTGAGCTTTTTGGTCACGTTAAGGGAGCATTTACCGGAGCAACACGAACCAAACGCGGCCTACTCGAAGAAGCACAGGGCGGCACTATCTTTCTGGACGAAATCGGCGATTTGTCGCCTTCAACACAGGTTAAACTTCTGCGAGCCATTCAGGAAAAAGAAATCAAGCCTGTGGGCAGCAACACATCAAGCATCATTGATGTCCGATTTCTCGCTGCCACCAGTCGCGACCTTGAATCAGGGGTGGAGACCGGCGAATTCCGCAAGGACCTCTATTACCGCCTTGCAGTCATTCCCGTTCGTCTGCCGCCACTGCGTGAACGTCAGGATGACATCGTCCTGTTCGTCGATTTCTTTGTGCGCAAATTCAACAAGCGCTATAACAAAGCCGTGACAGCCATTGACCCCAGTGCCATGCAGGTCATTCTCGATTCTCCATGGCCGGGAAATATCCGAGAACTGGAAAATGTCATTGAACGCGCCGTCCTTCTCGCAAATGGTGAAACCATTGCCCTAAACAGCCTCAACACCTGCCCACAGTCCTTTGCTACAATGCAAACTCATAATGCCCCTCTCCCACTCAAGACCGCAGTCTCGAAAGCTGAAGCAACCGCTATTCGCACGGCCTTGAAAGCGACCAATGGCAACAGGTCAAAAGCAGCGCAAATTTTGGGCATCGGCAGAACGACCCTGTATGAAAAAATTGATGCTTACCGCATAGACTGACAATTAAAATCAACACAACAACAGCCAAAAAAGGGGCGCCCAACACCCGATGTGTTGGACGCCCCATATCTATTGAGGAGGTTAAACTCTTTAGTAAACCGGCATGGTGTTAGGACCATCGTCGGTATCAACTTCGACCTCTTCACCCTCGTCAGTCATGGAAACATTGGAAAGAAGGCCGCCGCCGGTCATTTCACCGACTCTGGGCTTCTGTCCCTTGACGTTGGGGATCTGAAAACTGTTGTTTGCCGGAGGCACAACAGCAACTTCTTCAGCGTGTTTACCCTGCGGTGCCCACTCGTAGGGGACACGATAGGCGCGGTACACGTAATTGGTGCCGGGGATATTGCCGGGATAAGGAGAAATATATTCCCAGACAACCTCGCCTTCATGGGTCACTTCAATGAAGCGGCCATTGGAACCTTCGCAAATCAAAGTATTGCCGTTGGGCAAACGCTGTGCGGAACTAATAAAGGGGCTGAACTCTTCATAGCCAAAGAGCTTCCAGGGCTTCTTGCGGGACTTGATGGAATATTCCCACACAACTTCCTTGGTCACAGGATCAATTTCCAATACGCGTGAGTAGAAACGATGGATTGTTGCCAGTCCATTGGGGGACATAGAATTTGGTGCACCGTAGCCAGCCTGACCACCGTTGTCATAGACCATCACGTTGCTTCCACCGGGCAAGCCATTGGGAATCATATGTGTATGGTGGGGTCCAAGAATCTGACCAATCTTTGCTTCTGCGACCTGAGTATAATCCGGGCCGAGACGCCAGACGACCTTGCCGGTCTCGTGGCTGATAATACACAGAATATTGGCTTCACGAGAGTCAAAAATGATGTTGTCAGGATGAAAACGCTTGTCGCCTGCATCGTACCATCTGTTGGGCCCGAGGTAGGATGCACAGTTCTGATGCCACCAGTCAAAGCCGTTCTTTTCGGCACCGGCCTTGGGGCTCCAGCCTTTGATGGCCTTGATGGCATCCTTATCGAAGCCATATTCCTTGAAATGCTCAGAAGCGACCCATTCCCAAATGACCTTACCGTTTGCATCCACTTCGTACACGGTGTCGTCCATCAGCACATGGTCGCTGACATCCTTGTTCACGTGCCACTTATGCCCCAGAATCAGGGTCTTGCCCTTCATCTTGTAGCTATGGCCCGGCACATAATAAACTGGGTTACCTGCATGTTGCAGGTCATGATGCTGTGTGGAAATCCACATATCGCCTGCAGCTGGATTCTTGGGGTCTTTGACAACCTTGGCGTACTTACCGAATTCCCAAACGGTCTTGCCATTCCAGTCGAGCTGCTTCACGGTTATGGCATCATCAATGTACCCCTTCCAACGCTCGCCGGTGGAAAGGAGCTGGCCGCCGGGCAGCATCTTTGCGGGGAAACCGTTCACGCCTTCCCATTCATTGACGAGATTGCCATTCATATCCACAAGGCGGGCTTTACCACCTGCAATCAGCGTGTAGCCATTAAACGTCTTGTCCGGGGAATACTTTACAGTACCAGTCGGAAACACCGAGGTGGTAGCATAGGCTGCTGTAGCGACGAGAACCATCGCAAAAGCCAGCAAGGCCTGTCGTGTTAACCTTTTCATTCAATCACTCCATTCTGCTATGAGTCATCCGATTATTAAAGCAATCCAAATGGATCGCTCTCCTCTTCTTCCGGCTTACATTTCAAGGAGTGTTCCAATCATGATTTCATGGAACGACAAGATGATACAAAATTCACATTCAAATAAAAGTCTTAAATTACAAACGGATAGGACCTCTCAAACTTGTTATCAATCGATCAGATTTCCACCCAAAACAACATGGTGTTATTTTCGTCACAGCCGGTTGTCCGGCTGACCGAACACTTGTGCGTGGTCTCGGACAGAACAACCGAATGCTCTCTCATTCTGACCGACAAAAACAAAAAGGGCCTCAAGCATTCGCTTGAGGCCCTTTGCCTTTTCCTGGCTAACAGGAGAAACCTTCTAACACTTGGACGGAGCCAGTGCAGGCTCTGCATCCGGGTCAAAAACGACATCACCGTCATCAGTAACCTGCGGATTCAATTCTTCCAGAAAATCCTGTGTCATACCGGGAACCTTAACCATGTCGTCAGCCTTTTTGAACGGTCCGTTGACGGTACGGTATTCAACAATGGCCTTGGCAATGTCCTCAGAGACATCTACGTCTTCGATGGACATAAGCTCTTCCACGCTGGCCTTATTGAAGCTGACAATATCATCCTGAGCAAAGGCCGCTGTGGCAAACAACATGCACAGTGCAGCCAGACAGATGGTTATGATAAGTTTGTTCATACTATTTCCTTATACTTTTTATAAAGCGGACAGGGCGACGCGGAGGGGGCATCACCCTGTCCAGAGAGAAGTTCTGTTATTAATCAGCCTTGATACGGAATGTGGTATTTTCCGGCGGAGTGACGGCCTTCTCCTTGGGCTGCTTCAACTGGGGAACATAGTCATACGGTACACGCATGGCACGATAAACCAGATTGTAATTACCCTTCTTGGTGTAATACGGGCTGATATATTCCCAAACAATTTCGTGATCCGGGGTCACTTCTTGGAACTGACCGACTGCGCCGTTAGTAATCATCGTGTTGCCATTGGGCAAACGCTGTGCAGAGGACACGTAATCGGAATAGAACTGATACTTGTTACGCATACCCATCTGCTTGGCGGAATGTTCCCACACGATTTTCAGAGTACGAGGATCGAACTCGATAACGCGGGAATAGTCACGACGAGCATTTGACCAGCCATAAGGGGCACCGGGGTTGCGCGGGCCGTAACCAGCATAACCGCCATTGTCGTAAACCATGATGTTACCTTCACCCGGCAATCCCTTGGGAATCATGTGGGTGTGGTGCTGACCAATGATCTGGCCGAGCTTCTTGTAGGCCTTCTTGTACTTCTTGCCGTTGAATTCCCAGACGGAATCCTTGTAATAATAGGGACCAATCTGCCAAACGAGCTTGCCCGTCTTCTTGTCGATGATGCAGGACGTGTTGGTCTGCCGGTTGGAAATAATGATATTATCCGGGTTGAACATGGAATACGTCTTCGGATCTTCATCGTACCACTTGTTGGGGCCGAGATAGGAAGCCGCGTTGACATGAATCCAGTCGCCACCCTTCTTGCCCGGAGTACGGGTCATGGAGAAAGTGGGGTACTTGCGCAGAGTCTTCTTGAATTCCGGGGGGAAATTCATTTCGTCAAAATGGTCGGAAGCGAGCCATTCCCAAATGATCTTGCCGTTCTTATCCACTTCCACGATATAATCGTCGTACAATTCTTTTTTCGTAATCTTATCATTGTGTACGAACTTGTGGGACAAAATCAACATCTTGCCCTTACGGTTGTCCACAGGCATGCCGGGAGCGTGGTAGCCGACCGGATTGCCTTCGAACTGGTAATCATGGTGCATACCAGCACGGGGAATCTTGCGAACGACCTTTTCATTCCAATCCACAACCACGAGGTCAGTCGAAGATTCGTCGCCCCAAGTCCGACCCTTTTTCTCAGGCGAAGGACGCTTGGCACCAGCCAGATAGCCACCCTTCAACAACTTGGGAGGATGCTCTGCCTGACAAATATCCGTCCACTGTTTGACCACGTTACCGTTCATGTCGATAAGCACGGTGCCTTCAGCTTCAACTTCGGTACCGAACACGGTAAAGCCATTCCAGCACTTCGAAGGCTTATAAATGGTCGTGCCATGAGGAAATACGGTGGGAAAGCTCATGGCCTCCATGGGATTGACCAACGCGGTGGCGGCAAGAGCTGCGCACCCGGTCAAAAACTGACGTCTTTTCATGTCCTCTCCTTAAAGTTCACTTCCACGACATTGACTGCCACGGATAAGATTATGCAATTTCACTTCACATAAAGCACAGATCGTGCCGAAAAGAATTTTCATAGTATTTTAATGAGATAGAGAACAAAGCAACATCTTTTGAGTGCGTCCTCATGCACACTCGCCCGAACAGTGTACGGACTGACGCACACCCGGAGATTCAAAAGAAAGGCCCCCTGCACACAAAGGGTGCAGGGGGCCTGTTATTCTTTGTAATCAGATAGACCTAGTATGCATGCATGGCAGGGCCATCCTCTTCTTCGGTATCATCATTTTCATTAGCGAATCCTTCGCTTGTTCCACCGTCAAGGATTGCACCACGCTTATAGTCTTTGTAAAAACGCGGACAGTCATCGCCACAAATATATCCCTGCGGAGTCATATCCTTACCCTTGAAGGCAGGATAATCCTTGCTGTAACGATAAGCGCGATGAATGTAGTTGTTTGCGATATCATACGGGGTCATCCCTTTCTTGGCCGTATATTTTTTGCTTTCATCAAACATACAATGCGCTTCTTCACCGAATATGGGATTCACAAATTCCCAAACAACCTTGGGATTCTTGCCGCCAGTTACTTCGATCAGATGTCCCTGACCGGTTGAAGTGATAAAAGTATTACCATTTTCCAAGCGTTGTGCGCCACCTTGGTACATGGAATAAAAACTGTTAGTCAGCTTACTTGTATACTCCCAAACAACTTTGCCGGTTTTGGGATCCATTTCCACTGCGCGGGAACGGTTTCCTTCAGGACGATACCAACCATTGTCAAAAATCAAAAAATGACCATTTTGCAACCAAGTAACATGGTGATTACCAAACAGTTGTTGATCACCGTTATCGATAAAGGCAGGGGCCTTTCCGGCATCATGTGTACTCGGATTACCCCATCGGTATTCGATTTTTCCAGTCTTACGATCAATTACGTAAAATTCACCAAAGTTACGAGAATTCAGGACAATTTTTTTACCGTCTGGAGATACATCAACGGAGTTGCAATGCGTCCAATCAACAACGTCCATTAATTCGACGATGTTACGATCACCCCTGAGATACCAGTTGATATCAATCTTATCCGGTCCGGTTCCAATATGGTCCCAAATATGCCATTCCCAAACAACCTTGCCATTCTGATCAACCTCTTGGACATAATCAGCCCAAGTGTACTTGAATTGCATCCCCCACAGCTTCAAACCGCCCTTGGGCATAGCCTTGGGATCACGGCCTTTTGCAATGGCTTCTTCATTCGTTTTTCTTTCCCAGCACAACACAAGAGTATTGCCGTTAGGAAGTCTGCGAAAAGAATGATGCTGAAGAGACGTATCGCTAAAATTCTTATACTTCCATACGAGTTTGCCATCCCAATCAAACTCTTCCAAAAGCCCACCCTCTCCGCCGAAACCGACAGTGGCAGGCTTATCCAGATGGCTAGCTCGAAGCAGATGCCCATTGGGAAGCAACTGGGAGTGGGCTCCGGCTTTAAACTTGTGCTTCCACGTATGAACAATATTGCCTTCCATATCTATCAGATAAGTAGACGTTCCCATGCCAGGATCAAATAGTGTATACCCTTCAAGAGCCTTGCCTTCTTCATACTTCAAAACACCGGTGGGCCCGGTCAATGCCTCATAAGCCTGTGCCGGAACAGCCAACACAACTGCTAACAGCGCGGCCAGTGCAAATGTGTAAAAATTGGATTGCTTGCGCATTCGTCCTCCTCAAAATGATTGTTACAGTAGATACACCTACAATCCAACTTCCGTGCCATTATTCTATTTTTTATTACTCAATATATTCAGACACTTAAACTCAATTTAAAATTCATTCATGCCAAGTTCCGCACACCACACAAAGCGACTGTGTTAACGCCCGCACAGAAGTCCATAAAAAAAGACGACCCCGAAGGGCCGCCCTGTTTGAATTCATATAATATCGTAAAGACCTAGTATGCATGCATGGCGGGGCCATCTTCTTCCATGCTGTCGTCTTCCTCATCAGCGTATTCGTCTGTATCGCCGCCTAAGGTTGCACCCTTTTTAAAGTCACGGAAAAAACGCGGACAATCATCGCCACAAACATATTCTTGTGGAGTAAGGTCTCTCCCTTTCAGACCAGGGTAGTCCGGGCCGTAACGGAACGCACGATGAATCATGCCCCACATGGAATCATCATGACCATCATAGATAGCATCTTCGTCACCCAATACGCACTTAGCCTTACCAAAGACGAAGGGATTAACAAATTCCCACACGATTTTCTTATCGTTTGTTACTTCCATGACGTGACCACCATGGGTGGAACAAATCAAGGTGTTGCCATTGGGCAGACGCTGCACTCCACCCTGACGATGAGAGGAAAAGCTGTTGCTGTGCTGTGTATGAAATTCCCAAACGACCTTACTCGTCTTAGGATTGACTTCAACTGCACGAGAAAGTCGCTTCTCCGGTGCTTCAGAACCGTTATCAAAAAGGAGAACGTTACCATTCTCCAATGGAACCGCGCAATGCTGGCCCCATATTTTCTGATCGCCATTGTTGTACCAACTTGGCTTTTGGGCCTTGGGATTCCAAGCGGTATCGTTACCCCAGCGATACTCAATTTCACCGGTCTTGTGATTAACAAAATAAAACTCGGACAAGTTACGGGAGTTCAACACGATGGTATCAGTTTCCGGGATATAACTGACCGTATTGAAATGAGACCAATCGTATGATGAATAAATGGAACCAACCGGTTTCGGAAGAACATAATTAAAATCGAGTTTTTTTGGTCCCTTACCCATATGATCGGCTGTATGCCATTCCCAGACAGTCTTTCCTTTGGAATCAACTTCACGAACGAAATCATTCCAAAAACCTTCATGACTAGCCCCTTGATACACAACAGGCTCGGAAGGGATAGTCTTGGGATCACGACCCTTTTTTATGGCCTCTTCCTTGGTCATGTATTCCCAGCCAAGGATCAGGGTGTTGCCATTGGGCATACGATGGAAAGTATGGTGATGGATCTCCTTGTACGGCTCGGCCATCTCATATTCCCAAACGACATTGCCGTCCCAGTCGATTTCTTGAACGATGCCACAAGCACCTCCAACACCGACATATTTTTTGAGATCTTTTTTACCCAGTTTCTTCCCATATTTCTTCTCCAGCTGCTTCTGCTGATTGACACGTCCACCACGAAGAAGATTTCCATTAGGCAACAGCTCAGCATACAAACCAGGACCTGTTTCGCAATCCCACGTGTGAACAATATTACCTTCCATATCAATCAGGTAAGTAGTCTTGCTCCCAACTTGGGGCGAAAACAGGGTATAACCTTCGTAGGCTTTTCCTTTTTCATATTTCAGGACGCCGGTGGGTCCTGTAGCAGCCTCATAAGCCTGTGCCGGTACAGTGAGCACAACCGCCAGCATAGCGGCCAGTGCAAATGTGTAAAAATAGGATTGCTTGCGCATTTGTCCTCCTCAAAAAATTTGTTACAATAGATGCGCTTCTAATCCAACAATCATGCCAGCACACAAAATGAAAAATTTCACAATATTATAAGCTATTACGGCACCACAAAAGGCCACATGTGCAGAACATCGCGCGGTTTTACCGCACACTGTATAGAGCGCCGCACAGGTTGAAAAATATCAAAGATTATAGGTATCGATTTTATCGTAGAGCGTCCGCCGACCAATGCCGAGGATCTTGGCAGCCTTGGAACGGTTGCCTTCTGCAACGGCGAGAGCCTGCCGAATAGCGGAAATTTCAGCCTTTTCAACGGCACTTTTCAACTCAACTGGCTGACTAGGATTTTCGTACTTGTTTTGAGCACATGTTCTCGCATTGGTACACAAGGAATCAAGCGTAATGATATTATCGTCTGAAAGCAGCACAGCACGCTCAATAACATTCTCCAGCTCACGAATATTCCCCTTCCACGGTGAATCCATAAGCATTTGTAAAGCACTCGGAGACAATTCTGTAACATCCTTGTTGTACCGGGTGTTGAACTTGCGCACAAAGTGATCGACAAACAACAGAAGATCATCCTGTCGTTCTCGCAAAGGAGGCAATCGCAACGGGATAACAGCCAAACGGTAATAAAGATCCTTACGGAACTCGCCTGTTTCCACCCCTTCGTCCAGGTTCCGACTCGTGGCAGAAAGAAAACGAACATCGATATTGATAGGAGTGTTGCCACCCACTGGCTTAATCTCCAGCTCCTGAATTGCCCGAAGGAGTTTCACCTGCGTAGACGGTGACAGTTCACCTATTTCATCCAGAAAAATCGTGCCACCCTGCGCTTCTTCAAGCAGACCGCGTTTGGCGCGCGTTGCCCCGGTGAAGGCTCCCTTAACATGACCAAACAACTCACTTTCCAACAGATTTTCAGTGAGCGCACCGCAATCAATAGTGAAAAAAGGTTTGTCTGCACGAGAACTTGCCAAATGAATCCGCTTGGCAAACATGGACTTGCCAGTACCGGTCTCGCCCTGAATGAGTATGGGGGCATCTGAACCAGACACCTTATCCACAGTGTTCATCATCTGCTGGATAACCGCGTTGTTGCCAATGACCATGGCACCTGTCTGATCATCTTCTTCCTGGGCATTGAAAGATTCCAGTTTGCGATGCAACTCACCGTGTTCGATGGCCCGGCGGGCGAGTAAAGCCAACTCCTGAGTCTTAAACGGCTTGGTAATATAATGGTAGGCACCAAGCTTGATGGCATCCACCGCCGTCTCAATAGACCCCGCTCCGGTCATAATTATAAAGGGCAAAATGCTATCAATAGTCCGCACCTGCTTGAGCAATTCAAGTCCGCCCATAGGCTCCATGGCAAGATCACTGACAATCAGATCATACATGGTTTCAGAGAGAGCCTTCCACGCTTCCTCACCGGACGAAGCTGTATGCACCACATATCCCTGACGGCTCAAAGATCGCTTCAGGATGGAAAGCAATTCCTGTTCATCATCTACGAGCAGTATTTTATGAAGCATCAGTCTTATCCTTATGTCGATATGCGGGAAATTCCAAAATCATACGAGTGCCGTCCCCAGCTTCCGACTCAGCGAAGATCAAGCCGTCATGACGCTCAACCATACGACGGGTAATAAACAGGCCCAAACCGAACCCGCCCTTGCGAGAAGTAAAAAAAGGCTCAAAAATACGTGGCAAATTCTTACGAGGAATTCCTTTCCCCTCATCTTTGACCTCCAGTCGCACAGTCTGAAGATCATGTTCTCCCTGCCGCCAAACCAAAATCTCAATAAACCCAACCCCGTCCATACTCGCCAAGGAATTAAACAGCAGATTCACTATAACCTGTTGCAAGACACGATTATCGCCTCGAATAAAGAGAGGGCCGTCCTCCACACGCACTTCAATTCTGCTCTTTTTCGCCTTGGGACCAAGCAGGGAAAGCGACTCATAAATCATGTCGCCTACATTGATTTTTTTCAAAGAAATGGGTTTAGGGGAAGCCGCTTCAAGCAGGCCTTTGGTTATCTCACCCGCACGGATGGCATTCCGCTGAATGGCAGACAATCCTTCCTTCACATCCTTGTCAACATTAGCTTCACACAAAAGCTCTTCGGCGTTGGCCTGAATAATGCCCAACGGGTTGTTGACTTCATGGGCTATACTTGCCGCCATCTTCCCGATAATTCCAAGTCGCTCAGATTGAATGAGTTCCTCTTCCATACGATTACGTTCCATCACATTTCGCGCAAAGAGACAGGCAAGGAGCTCTGTATGCAACGGCCCCTGTATAACGCGACCGGCAATCTCCACTTCCATCGGGTTGCCTGACACACTCTGCATGCTGAATTCATGCTTGTCGCACCCGTCATTAAAAACTTTGGTCAAAAACGCCGCGATTTCATCAACATCATCAGGGACCATGATCTGCCCAAGATTCACAATATCATCCTGATCCGGAAACAAAAGAAATGATTGAGCGCGCTCGTTGGCGTGCAAGATATCGCCAGCCTCGTTGACCAAAAAAATCACATCCGGGGAAGACTCGATCAAATCACGATACCGTTGTTCTGTCCGACGTAAATCGCTGGCAGCTTTGTCCACTCGACGTTTGAGCGAAACATTCCACAAAACAATACCGATAAAAATCAAGCCGACTATCGCCACAGCAATGGCAATATGTTTGGCATAGTAAGTGAGGCCGTCCCTTCGCGAATGCTCACCAAACCATTTATCTCGCAATTGAGCCAAATGTCCGGTTTCCCGCAAGTGCCGCACGGCAGACATCAGGTCAGCGGCAAACTGCCTGTCGTGCCGAGAAACAGACAGTCCAAGAGGCACTTCACCCAAGACCTTCCCTTTTTTCTCGATATTCGAAAAACCATTCTGATCGATCAGGTAATCCGCCACCCTCTCGGACGGCGCCACAAAAATTTCAACAACACCCTGATCAAGCATACTCAAGGCTTCAAGCGGAGAGGTCACTCTGATCACATCATCGCCGAACTCGACTTCCGGGCTATAGGGAGCCCCGGTAATAGCCACCACACGCTTGCCAGCGAGTTTATTTGAATTATTAACCACTGGACTCTTCGTGTTGACGAAAAGATGATTACGCAGACTGTATCCCAGCGGAATAAAAACAAATGAAGAACGGGAAGATGGACGTGATCCGTGTGCCATGAGGTCAAGTTGCCCGTCTGCATACATGCGAGGGTAGTCAACCAGACTATCTACAAGGACAAATTCGATATCCGCATCAAGCAGTTCACCAAGCAAAACCCATTCATCGATGGAATAACCACGAACCCCTTGTTCGCCATCCTGCATGGCAAGAAACGAAAATGGTGGAGATATAGCCCGAATACCAACTTTGCAAGTCTCACGACACCACGCATTGCCAGCGGAAAAGAAAAGAACAAACGCCATAAGAATCAGGCTGAGGTAAACGGAGCGTCGCATGCCGGTCCCATAACGCAAAGAGCCACTATGCACCAGCCCGTACAACGTCCATTTCCCAAAAACAGGGACTGCCCCCGGCATGTCTATGCCGGGGGAAATCTCAGGGAGGAGGTATGATGAATTTATACTATTCATCTGGTTATGATAACTATTTGGTCTCGCCAATCAACACGGCTTTGTACCCTTTTCCTATGTCATTTCTGGCATCGGAATACACCATGATGATATCCATGAACCGGCCGAGCTTGTTTGGTGTGACTAAAAACTCAATGGGTGCGGTCTGCCCGGCTTCGAGTTTCAGTGCGCCCTGCCAGTAAGTCGTCTTGAACTTGCGCGACTTGACGGCCGTCACGGTCATAGAGGCGTCACCAGAATTCTTGATCATGATTTTAGTCGGAGTAGCCTTGCCATTGACCAAACCTTCCACCGTGGTCTTGCGCGGGGTTACAACCATAACACCCATAGGGATCGGATCGACATAACCGACGATATGAATGGTCTGTTGGCTTTCCTTGCCTTCACCCGTGCTGACCGTCACGGTCTTGTCGAATTTACCAGGATACTTGAACGTGTTGTAGCTGATGACCATTTCAACAGATTCACCAGGATTGATGCTGCTCTGTCCCAGAGCAGTTGTGGTGCAACTTCACGACGTCGTCACGTTCTTAATCGTGACAACCTCCTTGCTGACATTGGTGAGCATCACCGTTTTGCTGGCAACAGGCCCTTCGATCATGGAACCGAAATCAACCTTCATATCACTGATGGAAACGGGCTGGGCCGCCATTGCCGAAGAGGCAAACAGCAAACCAAGCACCAGAGCCATAAGCTGAATTTTCTTGAACATAGTGAGTCCTTACTTTTTCCCGTGAACGAACCGGGATTTCAAACTGTAGTCAAAGTTCTTGTCCTGCCCTTCGGTATGACAGGTGCGACAATTATCCTCACCGGGCTTCCCGATAATATCCTTGGGGTCCTCGGACTCGGTATGAGCCAACCCCGGACCATGGCAGGATTCACACTGAACATCCTTGAGTTCAGGGGTCAGTTCAATGTCAATGAAGCCGCCGTCCGCATCCATTGCCACCACGTGACATTGGACACATCCCTGCACCTGTTGCTTTTCCTCGCCCTGCTCCTTGAGGGTCTCGAAAGCGTGCGCATGCGGGGTCGTCTTCCACCCCTCCACGATCTCAGCGTGGCAGTCCGCACACGCTGTGTACCCCACGTAATCGCCAAAAATTTCGGCATTGGCAGCCGAAACCAGCGACAAGACAAAGAAAATGGCAACGATGCTGAGCACAAGGCGATTCATGATATATCCCTAACAGTTACAAGATGATGCAGGTTCCAAGAACAAGAACTTGCTCAGTTTACGCAATAAGGTGGAATCAATGCCGTCCACATCAAGCAATTCATCCATATCCACGAACTCTTCATTTTCAGTACGCAACTCGATAATTGCCTCGGCCATGGGCTGATCAATGCCGTCGATGGCAACCAACTGCTCCACGGTTGCGGTATTAAGATTAAGCTTGCCATCATTGTCACCGGCAAAAGCGGGAACAGAGGCTATGGCAATGGTCAACAGAAGGGTCAATGCGATGATGATATTTTTCATTTTCATACTCCTAAAGATTACCAGCCGAGATAGTGATGGCTGTACAAAACGGACCAGACCAGACAGGAAACAGTTCCGCTGACTATTCCGGAAAACACTTTTTTTGCGAATGATGTGGTGCCCCTATGAGCCTTAAACGCGCCCATATACAAGGCTGCGGAAGACATAAGGACCAACAAAACAGCGACCAATGGCAGAATGACGTAGTAGATGCCATGCATTGTGAAGCCCTCCTAGAGCATACCCATGTATTGGCTGATGGTGATAATGGCCATAATTGCCAAGGCAAAGATCACGCCGAGGCTATCCCGGTCCTGTTCTTCCTGTCCTTTATTGTCCATGTAATTGAACCCGGTTTCATCAGTGGTGTGCATATGTCTTTTCATTGTCAGACTCCTTAGGCCGGAAGCAGGCCGGTTTTGACGCAAAGCAGGATCACTGCCAACAACAGCGCGATACGAATGAATCCGGCAATACAGGTGACCAAAAATCCTTTGAAGCCATGCTCACCTATGTCACGGAAGGAAAGGGAAAGCCCAAGAGCACCCGCTGCCAGCGAGAAATCCCACTTGACCATTTCAAAAATGGCATGATGTGCAGGCTCCTTAAAGACATGCAGGCAGGCCAGCACCCAGAAGAAAATGAACACGCCAAGCCACAACGGGAAAGTCTTGATGCCACGGGTGGCACGGACTTCCTCATTATTCCTGTTCCGCAATTTGCGAATGAACATGACGATGAACACATACAGAAAACCAGCGGGCATAATCACATGGCGGCCAACATCAAACCAGCTTGCCCAACGCCCAGCCTCGTAACTGTTGCCAAAGGCGGCATAAAGGCCTTGTGTGCCGTTACCGACACCGACAACGGATGCCAGCCCAAAATACTTGGCCGGAATACCGACCAGATCACCCAGAACTGGCAGAAGCTGCATGGCAATTAGGCCAAAGACAATGACACAGACAAAGGCATTGACGACCTGACCACCCTTGGCCTTGATCAGCGGCATGAGAATGGCACAGACATGGGGGTCGCCAGTGGACAGGCCACCCGCGATAATGGAACCATGCCGGTCATCCAACTTGAGCAGTCGGGAGACCCCCAATGTCACAGAGGCCGTGACAAACAGGGAACCGGTGCAAATCAAGATGGGGATCAGGCCTATCTTGAAAGCATGACCGATCATGAAATGAGGGGCCAGCATGATGATACCCAACGGCATCAACATATGAATGTAGGACAGACCGCGTTTCCAACTATCCGGCACACCAAAGATGTTCCCAATAAGCAAACCAAGCAGCAGCGGATTCCAGACGAAGTTGGAGTTCAGTATCTGAAAAAAAGGCTGATGGTTCAGCGGACCGATAACTCCGTCAAGCCATGCAAACAGATTCTGGAGCGTGAACGGATTCGGCACGCCCGCCAAATTGTTACTGAAGATGGCGACAAAGAACATTGCCAGCAGACCGGGCAGCACTTCCTTGAGGCTGTAAAGCGAACTGAACCAGGATTTCCTGTTCAGATCGTAGTTCAATGTTGCACTCGAAGTATTCATTGTATTCCTCATATTTCTTATAAATAGCCGCTAGCGACGGATATGGGCGGAACCGCCGGTATTCACCGAGCCACTCAACTTTTCATATGGAGCATGCTGTCCGATACGCCAGTAATCCTTGAAGGCGAGACGGGGCAGCATTGAAAGGCGCAGGAAACCTTCGATAGTCCCGTTAACTCCCACCAGCACGTCGACGTTGTTCCTCGGACGGAAGGCAAGATTCTCAGTGGAATAGTGCTTTTTCCTGTACTCGGTCTCGATGTGCCATGCGTGAACCATTTCACCGTCAAAGCTATCCACCACAATCGTAAACAACGGTTTACCATTCTCATCACGAGGGCCTTCGTAGACAGGATGTTCCTTGTCCAGAATGATAGTCTCAGGGTTGTCCAAAAGGACTTCGTTGAGCTGATAGCAGTGACCACAAACGTCAGGGCGAACCATGAAGCGTGGATCATGTTCGAATGGTGTGTCTCGCTCCAATTCCTGAATGTCCGTAAAGAAGTAGAGATTGACCTTGCCGTCCTTGAAGGGCTTTTTCACATCCAGTTCGGCCATGACGGAACCATATTTGAGCTGCATGGTCTGGGCGACATCCTGATGCTGTGGCAGCAATTCTTTGGCGGCGGCGTTCAGCGGGCCAAGAATTTTGGAATCAACGTGATTGCCCTTGGCATCAAACAGGGTCAGGCCAACGGTTCCGGCGGTGGCATCAAAACTGTTGAGCTTCAATGTAAACTTCCCAAGCTTTGCCGTTTCTCCGACAGCCAGAGAATGCCCTTTCGGCTTGTTGAAAGAGTAGCTGATGGCCTGAATAGACGGCGTGCCGAATTCCTTGATCTTCACGTAATTGGAACCGATGTACTCCGGTACAATGTAGGTAGCTCCTTCCGAAAAGACTTCTGGCATATAGTAGCGATTGCCCGCTTTTTCATCTTCATTGAAACCTTGCGCAAGGTAGAAATGTGCGCCCCAACGGTTACCGGAATATTTCATAAGAGAAAGCGAGGCCACAGGACGGTCATCCAGATAAGTATGGCCGGTATACCGAAGTGCCTTGTTGCGCACGCCGAGCATCTCATCCTGCCAGTACATCAGGTTACCGTCGCCCATCGGCTGGTTCTTCCAGAAATCCAAATCCAAATTTTTACGGACAAACGTACCGGAGGTAAATGTCGCCAGATAGGCACGCTTGCCGAGCAAAAAGAAAGACTCGCCTGCCAGCGTGCGGATATTTCGCGCATTGCGGGAGGTGTAGCAGAGGCCAGCAGGCGGAATGACGATACGATTATTCTTGTAATCAACATAGCTGCCGCGAATGACGATGGCCTCGGCGGACAACAATTTTTCCCGTTTACGATTACGCGAGGTCTTGCGCATCAACCCTTTGAGGCGAGGCACAAAGGGCGCGGTGTGATCCGGCTCGTAAAAGGAAGAGTTGGGCACAATCTTGGGGTAGGAAGTAAAACGGGATTCCTCGACCACGGTGCCGTATGAAGAATCGGCAAGACGTGTAAGAAAACTACCTTCGATCATCGGTTCAAGGACCGGAGAAGAACCAAGAAAGAAATCGAGGTTAGTACGCCCTTCGTCAGCCCACATAACCATATTATCCGTCCGCATCATATAATAGTCGCGAACATACAGATTACGGACCACGTCGCCTTCAAATTTGTTGGCAACTACTTTGAACGCGGGACGATTCCAAATTTCAGAATATTTCACAGGTCCGTCAAAGCTGTCGTTGTCGTTGTCAAAAACCAACACGTCATTGTTCTCAATGAGCAAACGCTGCAACATCCCTGTCTTGAGATTCGGCTCAAGCACAACAGAATACCGAGAATCCAAAGGCCAGTCCTGACCGTTTTTCACGGTAACGAGATCACGATAAACAACAAAGGAAAAATGGCCGGTTGAATATCCATGAGACTTGCTGGTGGCCCAAGGCACAAAGTCGGAATCCTTGAGAAAACTTGGATCCATGACAATCTCAACACGCATATCCAACTCGGGAATCGTCAGGTTGTACTTGTCCTTTTCCCCCATCCGTGACTTGTATTCCTGTGCAGACGTCGGCTTGACCAATTTCTCAGCCAACACTTCGCTCCCGGTAAAGTCAGTGACCTTCACCATGAAGCCGTCAGGCTGACGGTAAGCGTAAATGCGCTTGTCGCCGTAGAAACGATAATCTTCCTGACGCACTTCCAAAATAATGGGACGCTGCATGGAAAATGTCGCGTCCGTAATTTCAGGGAATTCAATGGACTCAAACACGGCATCGTCAAAATCGATCTTGCTTGCCACATACTTGCTGGCACCAAAATAATAGGTGTTATCCAGATAGAAATTCTCCAACTGCGAGTTCAATCCTTCCTTGAGAGAGAGTTTACGAACTTCTTCACGTCCGGGGAACACAGTTGAAATAGGAAATTCAAGCGGCCATCCACCAGACGGAGACATCACAGCCAGTTCAGCATACGGCTTTTCATAATGGTCCGTGGAATAATCGAACCAGAGACGATAGCCGGTGTCGCCCAATGGCTTTCGGTCGCCCTTCTTGAGAGCAAAATCCTTGAAGACTCGCTTGGTGGAGTTTAAATCAACAAGATACGCGTGTTCGCCCAACACCAAAAATGGGTCGCGCATGAAAGGACGAGCATCGTGGGATGTTTCGGAAAGATAGAACAACCCGCCGGGTTGAACTGTGGCTTTGCCATCCTTGATCTCGCTGCCGCGCATGATGATGGCTTCGGACAAATGTTTTTTCTGTCCGTACTGGTTCTTGAAAACCTTGTTTCTCAAGCCTGCCAAGTGCGGCAAAAAAGTCATATCCGCTGCCGGGGACAACCCGTGCGGATCGTTGGCGGCCAAACCTACTGTAGGTATGGCAAAAAGGATCGCCAACGCGATGGCCAGAAGTCGTACTGTGTTTTTCATTCTCTTGTTCCTGAGTGTCTGAATTCAATGTCCGTGGACAAATGTCTTCCAACATACAACAAGAACCGTACCACTTCATTAAAAATTAATTAAACACTGTATTTACAGCGCTTTACAAAACAGACTTCTCTCATCTACTTTCCACAACTGTGCAGGCCACCGCACACTCATTTCGTGAGTGTCCCTCCACACGCACAATACAGCCCGATCCCTATAAAGGGTTGCGAATAGAACAATTCATCAAGCCCTTTTTCGAAGGATCTGTCCTGCTTGAGGCTTGATAAATCCCCCAAGAAAGTACCCGAATTTCAGGTTTGATTCGAGATAAACCCCAGTTGTTATGAATAAAAACAAAAAAACAACGGCCTTTCACAACCGCTGTTTTCAAATTTCAAACAGATACAAATAATTTGCTATAAAAACCATCCGTACTCAGGCTTCAGCTATAATTACGTTCACCCAATAGGAGGATAACTGCTCGCACCCAGCCGAATCGACAATTGTTCTGCGGCTTTATAAAGCTCAAGACTGACCGTCTCACGAACACCAGAAGAGAACCGTACGCTGGGCACGGAAACACCGATGGTTGCGACCAATTCATCGTTGTAATCAAACACTGGGACTGCGGCACAACAAACGCCATGGTATATTTCTTCATTGTCATACGAGACGACATTTTTTCGCACTTCTTCAATTTCCTTGATAAAATCAGCCATTTCAGGTGGTCTGATCTTTCCTTCTGATTCTCTCCGGATAGCCTCCAACAAAGCCCCTGACTTCGCGGAATCCATGAAGGCAAGATATGCTTTTCCAGAAGCCGATTGATACAATGGAAATGAACGACCAACAATTGAATCCTGGCGCAGCACCTGCGTTGTCACTTGCCTATCGACAACAACCATTTCAATGCCGGAGGGGACACAAAGGTTAATTGTTTCACCGACCACCTCAAGCAGCCGTTTGCAATATGGCCGAGCTGCTTCCTGAATACTCATATGCTCAGTGACCATGCTTCCCATTTGAAAAAGCTTGAAGGTCAAGGCATAGGCACTCTCCTCTTCTCCTTGCGAAACATATCCAAGATCCTGCAAAGTCAACAAAAAGCGATGAACCGTTGTTTTGGGAAGACCAACAGATCTACTCAGTTCTGCCAGTTCCCACTTATGCTGTTTCGTCATCTGTTCTATGACAGAAAACACCTTCACCACAGATCCAATCGTATAATACGCGTCTTTCGCCATACTTTCTCCACTCACAACTTCTCAGCCTTGCCAAACGGGGGGACCTACAGGATTTTCCAACAACAGTATCAGCTCCGTCAATCCGACAGTCACTCTTGACTCTCACACTTTAAGACTTCAGCAAAATAGACGATCATACAACAAAATGCCATCTCTCTTTTTGAGGAATTCACGTCCTTCCCAATTCTTTATACAACCAATTCAGCCCGCACTCAGGGAAAACGCTTCATAACCTGTAGAAGCCATTTCATTAAAACTCATCAAAAGACCTAAACACCAACCAACAATCTCACAAAGATATTCATGATATCAAATCATTCAAACAAACCTGCCGAGTAAACAAATTAAAAAACAGTGTTTACAGCGCACGACAATAAAAACCGTATCCCGATTTCAAAAACGGAACACAAAAGACCGTATCAATGTGTTGAAATATAGAATGAAGAGATGGACTTAACAGCCAGATTTCCCTGCAATTTCTAAGATATGCAGACAACAGAAAAAGACTTTATCGATCAGGTATACGCCCTTTTATGCAACTGATGATGCTGCAAGAAGTTCAGCAATCGCAGAGACCTCTAGATTAAAAGAGTGGTCAGGCGCTTGAAAAAGTTTGGAAGCTTCTGATGCGGCCATTGGTATTTCCTGAAGAAGCTTGTACGATAAGGATCGGTCCAGACGCACTGTGGGAACAGAGCAACTTATTGTTGCGACAACTTTCCCTAAATCATCAAAAATGGGGGCGGCCACACAGCGTATTCCCCTAAACAACTCTTCAAAATCCAAACCAATGCCTTTTTCGCGGACAGATTCAAGTCTTGTATAGAGCGAGTTTATTTTATCGATATTCATCGCGGTATCACTGCGTCTTAATTCCTTGATAAATACACGCAGATCATCCTCGGGCAAAAAGGCCAAAAAGACCTTTCCTGATGCGGACGCATAGGCAGGGAAAGATGTTCCTACAATTGAATCCATTCGCAAGGCATGCCGGGATGTTGTTTGGTGGACAACCACCATGTCTACACCAGACAAAATACTCAAATTAACGGTTTCGTTCACTTCATCACGCAAATGATGAAGGACGGGCTGCACCAGAGACGCTATATTACTTTGTGAAAAAACCTGATTGCCCAATTTATGGAATTTTAGCGTCAACGTGTACGCCCCGCCACGTTGGACTTGCCGAACATATCCCAGATCTTCCAAAGTTCGCAAAATGCGCTGCAACGTCCCTTTGGGGATACAGCAAGCCTCATTAAGACTCTTAAGCTTCCAATTCTTTCTAGTCGCCATGGTTTCTATGACAAAAAGAGCTTTTTCCAAAGAACGCATCATATAATATTTATCGGCCTGTGGCATTATTTCCCCGGCAAACATGGTCTTTGGTTTTGCGCATAGTAAAATATAATTTCAAAGGCCCTTCAAAACACTTGAAAGGCCTTTGAAAATTATTGTTTTTATGTATCTTTGTCTAGCCAATTTGGTTTTTCCAATAAATACATACCCTCCTTTACAAGGGAAATGCACATGGCGAACGTAAATATCATCATGGGGAATGCTGCAAGTGATATCAGCCCTCGGACAGGTTCAATTCCGCCGCATATACACAACACATAAGCGATAAGTCCGGTAACTAAACCCCAGATAATCTTCAAACTCTTGGGAGGTTCCTCACTTGCCCGAACACCTTTGGTCGATATAATTGCCAGTGTTGCGACTAATGAATCAGTCATTGTGGCAAATGAAAATACAATCGTGACGACAAAGAGTCCCATCAAAATCTTGCTGAAGGGGAACTGGGAAAGAAGGATGTATACCATCGATTCCATCCCATGCTGATGTATGCCAGCCCAGACATCGACTAAGCCTGTCCATTGAAAATACACGGCTGTTCCACCAAACGTCGCGATCCAAAAGTGACAAAAGATTGTCGGAGGGATGATATTGACCAGAATAAACTGACGAACAGTTCTTCCCTTAGCCATACGAGCCAGAAAATGTCCCAATAGCGGAGCAAAAATAAAAAAGATCTCCATATATGGAACAAGCCACTGCATGGGCCACTTGTCACTTATCTGCATGGTGTTGAGTAAGGTGCTATTGCGGAAAAAATTATTTGCAAAATACCCAAAGGATTCAACGCCAATCCCAAGAATGAACAGCGTAGGTCCCACAAAAAGGACAACTGCCATAAGCAGGAAAAACGCTCTTGTGGTTCCCGTGGAAAGGATACGCATGCCCTTCTTTAGACCGGAATAGGACGACAATACGTAAATTGGAATAATGATCGCTGCAGCAGCGGCCCAGGTCCAAGGACCTGGAGTATAATCAAAAATAGTTCCTGTTCCGCTGCCTATCTGCATAAGGCCGGCCCCCATGCTGGTAGCAATTGCACAGCAAAGAGAAAAAAGACAGATCGCGTGAACAGTGGAAGACAAAAACGGACGCATTTTCACAGGGAACAGGGCATACATGCCAGCAGCTATTGAGAGTGGATAGTCACGGTTAAAACTTACCAGGGCAATAGCTACTCCGCAGATGGTATAAAAACAGTATTGCGCGATAGTCCAATGCAGCGTTGTTTGAGCTATGGCAAAGACTCCGGCATCCTTTGATCCGGGTTCAATATGCAAACTCAATGGCGGTTGCATCATATGAAAAATTGGCTCTCCCATTGCCCAAAAAAGTATTCCGATCCCGATACAGCCACAAAGAGAGAGAGCAAACCACTGCCAGAAGGAAAACTCGGGCTTGGCATCCTTACCTCCAAACCTAATATTTCCAATAGGAGAAAAAGCGATCGCCACGGTAAACATCACAATAATGATGGCCAAAGAAACTTCCAGCCATCCGAAATTAATATGAATCCACTCCATCGTCGTGCTCAAAATTGCCGCGAGACCTTCTTGATATGACAGACCTAAGGTAATTCCGGCGAGTAAGAGTATGAATCCAGGCCAAAAAGTATAGTGATTGAGTTTTCTGTGTTCATCCGTTTTCCCTGCCTCTGACATAATGCCTCTCTCGCTGGTTTGTCCGATAATTGTTTTTTTTAATCGCCGAGTCTCATACCGCGATGCAATATTGATTAACTCTTTAAGCGGGTCAACAACCCTGTCGGAACGTTTTGGGTATAACAGCATCCATTGAAAAAGCGCTTTTTCGGTACAGTGTACCGTTTGGTGGTAAGATTAAAAAAACTACAAATTCATGTCAATAAGCGTTTTATTTTTTTTAGGGATCTGCTCATATTCAATAATAGTCTCATTTTCTTTGAGAAAATAATTTTACAAACACATCGGTAAAAGGATGACGTAAACTTTCGCCTCAGTTATAGTAAACAAATCGGTATGGCTTACCACTATATGGTACGGTATTCAACCTCAGATCGTATGCTTTCTCACACGAAATGGTACGTCGTCCCAAATTAGAATAACTTTCATTCTTCAGAACAGTTTTTTTACTCAATAAAACAAAGAATCTTTTCAACAAATATTCTCAAACTATGGCTGTTTTTTAAACCAACACAAACAATGGAGGCTTAAAATGAATATCGGTTTTATCGGGACAGGCAACATGGGAGGGGCCATTATCAGAACGCTTTCTGAAGTGGAGAACCTTACAGTGTATGGATTGAACCAAACCAGAAAAAAACTGGAAGAATTGGCGAAAGAAACCGGCCTTGTTCCTTGTGATTCCATTGAAGAATTAACCACAAAATCAGATTTTATTGTTCTGGCGGTCAAACCGCAGCAGGTAAAGGGGATATGGTCTAAGATGGTCCCGGCTTTAACGAAAGACAAATGCTTGGTGTCGATCGCAGCCGGCTTGACGTTAAATTCATTAAAAACCAGTGTTCACAATATTTGTCCGGTCATTCGAGTTATGCCAAACACTCCGGTTTTGATCAAAGAAGGAGTAACCGCTATTTGTCTGGATGATGAAACCATTTCAGAGCCACAAAAAGCATTTATTCAAACCATTTTCCAAAACTCAGGCGACGTACACATCTTGGCTGAAGATCAATTCGATGTGTTTACAGCGCTCATTGGATCCGGGCCAGCTTTTATCTTTTACCTCATTGAAACCATGATCGAATCAGGAGTGGAGTTGGGGTTGCACCGGGACATCTCGTCAAGCATGGTCAAAAAACTTTTCAGTGGGTCCAGTCTTATGGCGGAACACTCAAAAGAACATGTCAGCATGCTCAAGGAGATGTCGATTGCTCCCGCCGGAACAACAATTGCTGCCTTAACGCATTTTGAAAGAACTGCCCTGCGCGGAAATATCATGGATGCAATCCGCATGGCCTATAACCGCAGCGTAGAATTGGGCTAATAGAAAAATTAGTCCTGTCGATTGCTCGTTAGAAGAAAGCACACAGGCCTCCGTAATAAACGAAGGCTTGTGTGCTCCTCATAAATATCTCGTGGTCCCATCTTGAATGACACAATTTCAAATATATTCATAAGAATCATTTGAACCTGTAACCAACTCTATAAATTCGCTCTAGTTCAAACGCACAGCAAATTACAAGCGGTTAGCCACAAAGACACCGTACAGATTCGATTGAATTATTCAATTTAAAACTTTAAGCACAAACGCAACAAAAAAAATGCAACTACTTAGGCAGCTTGCACCTCTTTTCTTTGTCATGCAAAAGGAGTTGACCTAAATAGTTAAGCTGGTTTACCATCTGTGCATGGATAGTCAGACAAAAACACAAATGAACATATATAATCAATTGCGCCGAATCATCGAAAACCATACGCACATGGATGAACAACCGTTTATGCTGAATGAATCCATGTCACTCTCTCCGCGAGAGGTACGAACTATCGATTTTTTGGGTCAAAACAAAAATAAAAATGTGACCAACGTGGCTACACATTTCAACTTCACCAAAAGTGCTGCCTCACAATTGATAAATAGACTGGTTAAACGCAAACTCGTCAGCAAAAAGATTTCGAAACACAGCGACAAAGAATTTCACCTTTCCTTGTCACCGGAAGGCAAGAAGGCCCATCAACTCATCCAAATTATGACAAACCAACGTCTGGAAATGTTTCTGGAAATGACGGAACGCTTCTCCGCACAACAGATCGCCACGACCTCCGAGGTGCTTGAACAAATTGAGACTATGGTGAACGAACGACTCAAACGATT
Source organism: Pseudodesulfovibrio nedwellii (assembly GCF_027923765.1). Lineage (NCBI taxonomy): Bacteria > Pseudomonadati > Thermodesulfobacteriota > Desulfovibrionia > Desulfovibrionales > Desulfovibrionaceae > Pseudodesulfovibrio > Pseudodesulfovibrio nedwellii. The sequence continues at coordinate 1,513,265 of NZ_AP026709.1, forward strand.
CAAATAATTTTTTTACTACAATAGTTAAGCTTATTAACCTTCATAAATCCATACTCTTCGACTCACGACACTGGATGGCAATAAAAAAAAAGACGCTTCAAATTTCCCCAAATACACATTGAGGAGAAAATGCTTTATGCCTGAAAGACATAAGACACATTGTCCCGAGGAACGTATCAATGCCAAAGGATATGGACCAACTAGCTTCTGGCTTCATGAACCGGAAGCATTGATCAAACAGCTCGACCTTTATCAGGGAATGGTCCTGCTGGACGCCGGATGCGGAGCTGGAGAATACTCTCTGCTGGCAGCGCAGCAAGTGGGAGACAAAGGTCAAGTCATCGCTTTGGATACCACCCCCCTTTCCATAGAAAAGCTTGCTAAGACATCCAAAAGAGAAGGTCTGACCAATATCCAAGGTCATGTCTGCGACATAACAGGCCACCTCCCAGTAGCCTCCCGAAGTGTGGACCTGATATTATTAAGCACCGTGCTTCATATTCGCGCAGTACGAAATCGAGCCTCGGACATATTTCACGAATTTCGACGCGTGCTGCGCCCCAAGGGGAAAGTAGCCATTATCGAATGCAAAAAGGAAAAAGCCGACTTTGGCCCTCCCCTGCACTCACGACTTGCTCCAGAAGAAATCGAATCCATGGCGGCCTCAAGCGGTCTGCAAAAGACTTCATTAATCTTGTTCGACTACACATATCTCCTCAACCTGGCATAAATTCGAACACCTTTCATTTGATTGCCCCTTGCCTCAGCATTGACCAAGAACTTCAAGCCTTCCATATCAAACACGCCTTCACGCCCGAAAGCATGCGGACTTCTATCCACCATGGAAGGGATAATAATCCATCACTGTTCCACTCAATATATAATGCTTCATCCCTTTGTAAAATTCGTCAGGATCTATCAACGCCACATCTTAAAATTAATAGGTGTTTTTATCAGAATAGAACGTACAAGTTTTTATGTCTCACGACAGACAAAAAACATCGTGTTCTGTTCTTGCCAAAGTAAAGTCAATCATATGAATTAAGAGGTGGCCTCGGTTCTTCGGGCCACTGAGCAGCGAATTTAAGATGGACGAGTTTACGGGTTACGCTGCCTTTTGATTCCAAGCCAATGCCTCACGCAGTTCACTTCCTGTGCTTAGCTCACGCAAATACACGCATTCATATTTCAACGAACGCCATAGCCGTTCGATCATGCCGTATCCATCCTACGCCCCCGTCCATCCATTGAAATGTGTATACCAGCATCCCTGAGAGTCTTCGTGAATTCATAACTGGTAAACTGTGAGCCTTGATCAGTATTGAATATCTCTGGCGCGCCATAGCAATTTATGGCTTCTTCCAAAGCTGCTACACAGAAATCCGTATCCATCGTATTCGACAATCGCCAAGAGAGAACTGCGCGACTGTGCCAGTCCATGACAGCTACGAGATACAGGAATCCACGTTTCATGGGGATATACGTAATGTCCGTGCACCAAACTTGGTTCGGCTTTGTGATCGGCAAATTCCGAAGCAAGTATGGATAAACCTTATGCCCAGGATGAGGCTGGCTCGTTCGAGGCTTTTGATAGACAGCCATCAAACCCATTTTACGCATCAGCCTTCTCACCCGTTCTCGACCGACGGAATACCCCGTATCTCGCAGGATATTCCGCATCTGCCTTGAGCCGAAAAACGGCAGTTCCATAAACAGCTCATCGATTTTACGCATCAATTCCAGATTGAGCGGAGACTCGCCGATAGGCTGGTAGTAATATGTTGATCGTTGCAATTGCAGAACTTTGCATTGTCGCCGAATGCTGAAACTAGGATATCCGCTGTCGACGATTTTGCGCCTTCGTCCGCAGTTCATATTTGGGCGAAGGCTTGTTGCAAAAAATCCTTCTCCACAGTCAACTGGCCGATCTTTGCATGAAGATCCTTGATCTGCGCTTCGTTGTTTTGTGGGATATTCTTGGTCTTGCCGGAAAAGGATTCGACGATCTCTTCCTTAGCTTGTTTCTTCCACGTGGAAATCTGGTTGGGATGAACACCATGTTTGCTGGCCAGTTCTGAAATCGTGTGCTCACCGGATAATGCATCAAGTGCGACACGGGCTTTGAACTCTGCTGAAAAACGTCTTCTCTTGGACATGATCGAGCCTCCTTCGGCTACTATATGTCCACCTAAACAAGTGGTCCAGTTTTCTGAGGCCACCTCTAACGAACACAACTGCTTTTCTCTTTAGGCGATGTGTCCGGAAAAGGTGTGCCAGCAGCCCTGTTCATGTTCGCAACGCAACACATGCTCCGCTCACTGGCCATGCAGGGCATGCCCCTGAACGCCATCATGAAAAAGCTCAACAACACACTTGCGACGAACAACACTTCAGCCATGTACGTCACCATGGTCGTAGGCCGCTACGATCTTCGAACCGGAGACTTGGAATATATTTTGGCAGGCCACCAGCCACCGCTATTAAAACACGCAAACGGGACTCTGACGAATCTGGAAGGCGCAGCCAACTTTCCAGTGGGCAATATCAGTAACATTGAATTTGAAAGCCAAATGGCAAAACTAAAAAGCGGAGACAGATTGGTCGTCTTCACCGATGGAGCGACCGAAGCATACGACGGTCAAAACAACCTTTACGGTATGAAACGCTTGGTGTCGCTGGTACGTGAAGACAAAGGAAGTTGTTGTGAAGAATTGTTAGAGACCGTCTTCTCTTCGGTTACAAAATTCTCCGAAGACAAAGACATGCATGACGATATCACGGTACTCTGTCTCCATCGTAAAGAGTAAAACACCAATCAGTAAAGAACTATAGACTTCTTTACTCCTTCAAAAAACAACTAACAGTCCATCATTCGTATAGCCCACGAAAAAAGGCTTAGAAGAAAAACCTTCTAAGCCTTAACTTTCTTGTGGTGGAGCTGGAGGGAATCGAACCCACGACCTCTTGAATGCCATTCAATGGCTGATTCGTCACATGCAACACGCTAACCATCTATAATAAATACGAGTATTCGCTTTGCTTTTCCTAAACCATCATGTTGTGCACTGCATGCATGTGACGAATAATTCCAGTTGGTTATGCAGAGAGTGGAAATGAAAAGGAATACATAACGAACATATTCCTCACTCCTAGGCTTCTAAATAAAAGAAATCAAAGGACATAATACGGATAGCTCCTATGGCAGCATCTTAACTCTTCCCATATTTCTTTCTCAACACGCCAACCATCTTTTCAGTCAATGAATTGGAGAGTCGTGCGTTATATGACTGGTGATATTGAACCGGCTTCTCAGCGAGCGATAAATCAATTGGTGGTTGAATAGATGGATCTTCTTTATCATCCTGAGGACGACTGGGGTCCATCGACGGGATATCCGCCAGTACAATACTTGATGTGTTTGCAAAGTTGGGTAGCAGATCAGTCTGCACGATTTGTTGTGTTGCAATCGCATATCTTCGTGACATCTCAGCAGGAGTTCCCTTTTTAACGGCAGGGTTAACATTAACTGCGTCAATTGAGATTGTATCGTCATCATTAAAGAATATCTCAAAATTCCTAAACTGCTGAGGGAAATCTCGAAGCGATGACGTTTCAACCTGCCAAAAGCCTCTCTCCGGCTTTGTAACATCATCGGGTTTGATAGCTTTCACGGTATTAAAATGGCGATGACCGGCTATCCACATTAACAGATTCGGAGTATTTCTAAGCTCGGAAACAAGCTCAGAAAGAGTGCAGCCATTTTGCGTTTTCGTCGTCGGGTCACCAAACGGATTGTTTTTTGTTTTGCCACCTGCCCACCATTCAAGCTCAGTGCCAATTCCTGCAACACAGATTGGGATATGGGCAGCAATAACCATCAACTGATTATTTTTTTGTCCTTCTTTCAGTTCTTTTTTTAACCACTTCCACCTGAGAGGATCAAGAAAACCGTGGCCATGGATATCATGGGAGCCGTCATCTTCTCTTTGCGTGTTATCCAATACGATTATTTTGATGGGTACTTCGGACTTGGATTCTGGCACGAAGCTATAACAGGCAAAACCAGTCGGTCTTTTGTCAGGGAGTCCGAAAGAATACTTAACTCGGTCAAAACCGTGTCCTTCAGGCTTCGAAGAAGTAGTGAAAAACTCTTCCATCCACTCTGTTCTTTTAAGAGGACGACGGTCGGCATCTGCTGTGACCGGAGGGGCCATTGTGCCCTTTTTAATCGGCCCCTCAACGTGAAGGATGTCCCCATTCGGAGTTGATCCATCAATGACACCACCAAAATATCGGTCCCTTCCATTCCCTTTCTTGAGCGTATCGGAATTAAAAAGAGCGGGGAAAGTCGTCATATCTGCCTTGAGAAAATCAGTAACCGTCCAAACTTTATTATCCGTAAAAGAATCTTCCAAACCAAGATTTGAGTAATCTTCAAATATTGGGAATGACCCGATTAAAAAATGATCATGGTTCCCTAAGACTTGGTAAAAAGGAATCTCCTTATTGAGCCCTGCTGCCTGAAAAGGCTTTTGATAGTCAATTGCATTTTCTCCCAGATGGGCACCCGAACTTGGTCTAATTTTCTCACCATCGAGAATGTCGATGTACCACCGAAGCTCATTATACATTGCCGTATTACTCACATCCCCTAAAGAAATACCAAAATCATAGTTTTTCTTTTCATGAAGAGCATTAGCTGTTTGCAAAGCTGCATCAAAAACATGAGGTGTATACACCATCACCGGGGAATAGACGGATGTATTAGTACAGGAAGAATCCTCTTGCTGATTATGAATAAACTGGTTTGGAGCCTCCTTATCGGTAAGATGAATGTCGGTCATCGCAAAAAAATTCAGTAGCGATGTTCTCTTCTCGACATCTGGCGGCAGATAACCAATTGGCATGAAATCGGTGCGGGGAACGATTGGGAGGCCTGAACCATAACTCCAAAGCCCATAGCCCCGCCTTTCGTACTCTGAAACCCTATGTAGTTCTTTGATTTCCAGTCCCTTGTGCTTCCCATCGGGAGCCATTGGAGGAGTCTTCCACTTTTTTGGTGGCACATCTGATAAGTTTATATTAAAGGCGATCATCCGCTCTACTGTAGTTTCTACAACCGTATCGATCTCATACCTTGGGAGATCAAAATCTGACCAAATAGGTTCTTTGGAACCACAACCAACTAAAGGAATCGGCAATATGGTACCAGCCAAAAGAGTCGTGCTGTATTGTATAAATTTTCGTCTTGTTAGATCTGTAGACTTTTGGGTTTCATGCTCTTCGTCGAGAGAAACTCTGGTATTCTTGCTGATATCTTTTTTGCTCATAATATTTACTCGCAGGTTAATGGATACAATTAATTAAAAATCATTGCAGTAATTCGCATTCATTTATTCTACTACTGGAGCCGAGATAACAGGAGTAGAAAAGGCTCTCACTGATTTGCAATCTGTATACGTAAAAGCTCCCTTTATCTTCGTCACTCCTTTGCTCTTTGATTTGATCTCAATATCACCGGTTCCAAGAGTGCCCCCCTCTGCGGTTACCGTAACGGAACTGTTGGTTTGACTAATGATGGGAGCAGAAATTCCAATAATATTTACACTCGTAATATCGTCCCCATTGCCCAGACCATTGCCTTTGATCGTCACTTTACAACCATCTTTGTGGCATGCGTTATTAGGCGTAATGGTAAAAACGGTTCGAGACTTTAAGTTATTATCAGCAGGATATAAATCTGTCTGAAGTGCCAAGAAACCCTGCGCTACAAATTCTGAAATCTCTGCAGCCGCATCAATATGACGTTTGGCTTCTTCATTGATACTTTCATCTCCTGCATAGTGAACCATCAGTGATTCGGCAAAAAGATTTCCAAGTAATTTACCTTCTTTCGCGTTAAATCCTTGTTTTGAGTAGACGATTTCTCCCAACGTTTGCAGTCCCTTGGCTCCATAGGCTTTTGCATATTCTTGAAAGGTCGGATCTCCCGCGCTCATGAAACTGTGACCGTCTTTTACATAGTCAATTTTTTCAACTTTCTTCGTAGTGATGTCTAACGATCCATCTACATGAATAGTGCAAATTCTGTAAGGCACAGGATATGAGGCCAGTGAGCCCGTTTCAATGTCTGTCAGGCTATGAATTCCGTTATTGTCAGACCATGATTTTGTCACAATATCAGTTGCATGAAAGTGGCCCGTGAACATTATCTCAAGACCAGCTTTGGCAAATTTTTCAGATAGGTTGTCAAAATCCTGAACCACAAAGTCTGCATAGGTTTCACTCTGTCCAGAGAAATGCTCAAGGATGGCATGATGCATCATGCCATAAACAATTGCTCCTTCTGCTTTGGCTTCGTGTATATGATCTATAATCCACTTTTCCGTTTTGGCAGTGATTCTTCCGGCAGTCACCGGTTTTGTCGGGTTCTCATTATGCAGAATATCGACATAGATACATGAATCAATGACGATGAGTTTTACCCCGGGAACCGGTTCGCATACGTAAGACAATGATTCTTGATCGTGATCGAGAGCGTCGGCATACCCATTCTTTGCATAAATTTCGACAAATTCATTAGGCGTCACTGTTTGAACGGGATAGGTCGAGTCTCCGTCATATTTTTTGGCATCCCGGTTATTAATATCATGGTTGCCGGTCGTAACCCACGTGCTGATTCCAGCCTTTTCCAATTTATTTAAATGACCGGCCACCAAATGATGATTCAGCGATTCGCCATCTTTAGTCATATCACCGGCAATAAGTACGAAATCGACATCGGCTGCAATAATTTCATCAACCGCCGCCTCCATGATCGCATCGGATTCATGGAACAATTTAGGGTTGCTTATCAAATACTTTTGGAAAGCTGTTCCTTCATCAATAAATTTCTCATTGCAGTAATGCGGGTCAGATAAGATAGCGAATCGGGCCTTGGGCTTTTTCGCAAAGCTCTTGACACGCAACGCGACGTTATCTTGGATGTTTTTATAAAACAGAGAGTAGTCGAACGAATGATAAATCCCGACATACGGACCGCTTGTCGGCCCAATTATCGAAGGATCTGCGGCAAGAACCTGAAGGGCACTATTCACAACTTGAGCCGTCGCGAAATGTGCGCGACTCGTCGTTGAGCCATCCTCGTTGAAAAAAATCGACTCCTGGTTCAGCGAGGCTGAAGCAAAGACACTGTCGGTCTTCCATGTAAGCGGATTGACCACGTAGCTCTTTCCCCTGGTCAAAGATTCTATCTTTGACTGTTTGCCGGGGGCGATGCTGTTGTAGGCTATGAAACAACCCGTTTGATCGTCATTTTTACACACCTTGATTGCCGGGTTCTTTTTTATGTCTCCCGGTGTTACAGACCAACCGAGTGTATACGCCGCGACAAGCAGGTTATGTTTCGGAGATGTTCCCCATAGTCTTGTCGCAATCTCCACAAGGTGTTCAGATCCTTGACTGTGACCTGCCAAAATGAACGGACGCCCATTGTTGTAATTAGCAAGGTAATATTTGAACGCAGCTTCAACATCCTGATTTGCCGTTTGATGAATGAGTGTGGTGTCGCCTTGAGTAAACAGCGTTGCAATATTCGTTTGCCGATACGCGGGAGCATAAATATTGGTCTGCCCTTCAAAAACGCTCGCTTGCGTGATGACAGTCTCCATAGCAGCTTGGCGCAAACCTAGATCGTCAATATCCATTAACCACTGTATGTCATTGTTCAATATGGTTGGATACACCCAAAAAACATCAACAGGGTGCTCATCTGGATTTTTCGGCAAAACCAGCCAGTCGTTCGTTTGGTCGTAGGCAGGACTGCGCGGAATAACCGCATCAGCTGGATTTGTTCGCGGCGTATTGGATCTCATATTCTTTCACCTTACGGAGCACATTGGCCTGTTGGGAGCTTTCGCTCTGATGTCAACAATGGAATAACCAAAACCCTGAAAAGGACATAGTCGTCTATCAAATGAAACACTTACTCAAAAAAAATGTCCCGTGAGGCATATCGTACAATTGAAGAAGCACATCAGAAAGTGCCTCACCATTTATCTGTTCCTGCTGTGTCATCATCAAATCAACGCTTCGTCATCCTGTGCAACTATTCGGAAAACGGCAGAATGAGTTTGAATTTCCCGGTTTTGGGATTCAGTCCTATGGAGTCCACGACTTCGACGCTTGAAGACACAAACTCAAGCTGCTCTTTTCTGAGAATGTCCAAGAGCTGTTCCTCTGCCAACTGCTTGGTGTCGCTATAGCCGTCGGCAACCGTGATCCGGGCGAGCAAGGCGTTGGGCGCGGTCTGTTCAAACTGGAATTTGTTCAAACCTGGCGCAAAAAAATCAACCAGCTTGAATGGATGAAGCGGATGCCCCTTGCCCTCGTCATCAACGAAAGTGAGAGCATCTGTCTCTCTGCCTGCAAATGTATCAAGCGTGATAAACGGTTGGTCCGTTGTCTTGAGTGCCACGGTGTCAGACATCCGGTACCGGATGAGCGGCTGGAGTGAACGATAAAGTGGCGTTATCAAGAGGGAGCCGGGGGTGCCCTCCGGGAGAACTTCGTTGTCCTCATTCACCACTTCAATGTGGTGCCAGTCATTAAAAAGAAGGAAAGGGTCCTGACTGCTTTTCTGAATACCCAAGAGAATGGACTCCGAGCATGCGTACAAATTCACCACATCAAGATTGAATGCCTTGTCAACGGCCTCCCGCATCTGGTCAGAGAGTGCTTCCCCGGAGGATTGTATCCGTTTCGGTTTAATTTTTAACCGGCCATCAAGCTGAGCCAAAGCGAGTTGATGGATGACTCCTGCATAGCCTGAAATGATATCGGGCTGGAATTCGTTCATATCCCGTATCAAGCCTTCGGTGTCTTCCGGCTTGGAGAACTGCTTCATATTGTAGATGAGTCGAGGCGCATCAGCGGTCAGTGTTGCCCCGGCAAAATGTCCGATGGTTGCCCCGATAAACGCCAACTTGAATCGGCAAAAGGCTTTCGGCATCGGGTGCTTAATCCGTGCAGTCAAAAGAGCGACGATGAAATTCCATTCATCTTTTGAATAGACAAATATCCCGGGGACCCCGGTAGAGCCGGATGTGTGAATAATTGCATTGCCTTGAAAGCGATTCTTTGGATTGAAATCCTGGGTGATAAAGTCCTCAACCGCTCTGCGCGTAATGGACTTGTCAGTAATCAAGGAGTCAAAATTCTCCATCACCAGTGCTTTGTCAAGTATCGGCAGATCAGCTGGGGCAACGTCAGGAAGATCCTTAGGCTTGATTCCATGGGCACTATAAAAGTCGCGGTAGAACTCAGATGAGTGGTACGTTTTTTCCAACAAGATTGAAAATCGTTGACGAGACAACTCCTGCACTCTTTGAGAAGTAAGTTCTGAATCATTTTTAAATTTTCGCAACTGGGCCATCAGGGTAATTATATTCATAAAAGTTTACTCATGCTTGCAACTGATTGGAAAAATAGAATTAAAACAAATTCCTCGCACTTCGTTCGCGTTAAGTCTTGTTTGAAAATATTCTTATTAAGACAACATCAATATCGGTCTCAGAAATGTAATATTATAAGATAAAAAAGGTGCCAGAAACAACTGACGCATTATTTAAAGACATGCATGTTTAAGCGCATTCTTTTAATTTGAAAAGTATAGTTTTTACAACAGCAACAAATACCGACATTTAATTTTATTTCATTATACTTACATTTAAGATTGCGTTATATTTAATTAGTTTTTCAATGTTTTTGTTTTATTAAAACTAAAGCCAACTTTTATCCCAGGTCGTGACCTATGAAAAACAGTTTCCGTATACTCTCATTTGTATTTGCATTTACAATATTCGCTTCCATTTCAACCATATCCATTGCAGCCCAAAAGGTAGCCGTCCCTGACGATTGCCCATGTAAAAGGTCAATTACAAATCTCATCGAGGCCTACAGTAATGATAAAGTCTTTAAAGTGCTTATTGATGAGGCATTTAAAAACATGCAGCCCCTCCCGGAAGGATACATGAAAGGTGGAAATCCTTGGATCGGCAAATCATTTGCCGACCTGATTCCGTTTTTTGTGGAATGGAGTTCTTTTTTACCGGAGGCAAAAGGCAGTAGTGATAATGGGCTTAAATACATCGAACAGATGGACGTTTTTGCATATAAAAACCCATTTGGCAGAGCCGCTTTTCAAACTTCGCCGGGAGTTGAGATCTTTGACCTTTTCGTGCGTGAACGCGGTGAGTTTTTATCCAGCAAAGCTTCAACAAAGAATGTAGCCAAATGGCTCGCTGACATACGCATCGAAAAAGAAGAATATGTCCTGCCCGATCCCACAGCTGCTGACGGCGGATTTAAATCCTACAATGAATTTTTCTCCCGCAAGTTTAAAGATATCAACAAGGTTCGTCCGCAAACCATGCCGGACCGAGATTATGTAATCTCCTCACCGACCGATGCCATTATGAATCCTATTCCTGTAACAATTGTAGACGGAAGCACTCAGCTTAGGACCAAAGGTACTCAGGAACTGAATATTAAAGAGTTGCTGGCCGGTTCACGCTATTGGAATAAGTTTGTCGGCGGCACGGCTCTGTCATGCATCCTGATGCCTAACACCTACCACTATTACCATGCTCCGGTCGGCGGTAAGGTTCTCGAAACCCGCCTTGTGGATGGAGCACTGATCGGCATGGAAGATTTTCCAAAATTCGCTCCGGCTGATGGCAATGTAGGGGCTCACGGAGCAAGCTTCGGCGCGTTCGAAAGCTATGCACGCGGTTATTTTGTCATAGATACCGGGAAATACGGCCTGGTAGGAGTTGTCCCAGTAGGCCTGAGCACCGTCGGCTCAGTTGTGTTCAAGGACAAATTCCTCAAAGCGAAAGGTCCGGTAACGATCAAGCGCGGTGATGAACTGGGACACTTCCTTTACGGAGGATCTATGGTCATTTTGATTTTTGAACCCGGTAAATACAGTTCCGGTGCGATTAAAGTCCGCCTAGGAAATCAAATCGGAACATTTGATACCGACTCAAATGATTAGCGTCTAAGAAATTATAATGAATACAGCCCGGAAACAATCTTGTTTCCGGGCTGTATTCATTTCTTTGCAGAGAAAAAAGACAGAGATAGTCACGGTTGTTTGGAACGCTCAGTCGCAAGTTTAAAAAGACTGACAAAAAAAACTGTGCGCTTGCTCAATATTATAGGTTAAAATATGTTTGATGCGCAATCACACCCCTAACCAATAAAAACGTAACCCTATGATTCCTCTTTTAAAATCCCTCGCCTCTCCCGACATCGCCCCTGTAGCGGAAAGCCTTCACTATGCGCTAATTTCAACGCAGCAGGCTCAAGATGAATTCCAGATTGAAATTCCTATTTCCAAATGGCTGAAATTTTACCGATCACATCGAAAAGTTTTGGATATTTCGCTGGAAAATATATTTTCGGTTTTGCCCGATTTATCCAACAAACTTGAAATCGAAAGCGGACAAATCATAACTAGCTTAAATAATGAAAGTATTTCGAATATGAACATCCGGTCGAAATTTTAATTTCGGAATTAATGTTTTCGGAGAATTACCCGGAAACCGGAGAATTCCCGCTTTCAAACGAAGGCTTTTTCACTTTCCGAATATTTCTCCCCTGCTGGCTGCATTATTTCGAAACTCCGACCGGATTATATCGAAAAGCGCGGCTCGGGAATTTGGACGCTCTGGATAAGCTGCTCCGAATTGATAAACGAGTTATTGGAGACACCAAAATTTCACGCCATATAGCTCAATATGGAGCCAATCCAGCAAGCCCCGAATTCAAGCGACTCATCAAAGCTCTTGAAGGCGCACCTCGAAAGCTGAGTGTCACGAAAGTGAAAACCTTCCTTGCAGCCTTCTTGTATGGTTTGTCCAAGCACCTCGGCTCCCCACTCACCTATCCACAAGTCCAAGACCTCTTCGACCAATCTGCTCAAAAAAGAGGGATTGGACTCACTGACCCAGACTTGGAGATGTCCCCCCAGTCTTTTGAAAAGGCTGTTCGCCGCAACTTACTTTTCTGGGGTCTTCATCGGACCGGACAAAAATAAGATTAGAACTGTCCGAGACTCATGTGCCTCCGCTCGCTAGTTTCTATGCACGCCCTGCATATCAGGGTGAATGAAACTGCTTGGAGAAAATTATGACTAATCAGAAAATACTGCTCAATATTCAGGAAATCGCCGATATACTGCGCGTGCATAGATCAACTGTTTCGCGCATGCTAGACAGTGGTGAATTGCCCATTATTTTGGTACGCTCTCGCAAGCTCATCCGCTATACCGATGTGCTTGAGTTCATTGAAAACCAAATAGGGAGAAGCAAGGACGGATACTCGTGGGAGGACTAAGCTATGGCTACAGTCACCATCACCACACGCCCACGTAAGAAAGGCAAAAGCTACGTAATTCAATACCTGGAACCTGAATCCGGGAAAAAGCACCATCATGCGACATTCAGACGAAAGTCGCTTGCCATGCAGGAAGCCGACAAACTTCGCTCATTATTGGACGAGGGGAAGCTCCCTAAACCAAGAAAGAACAAGAAAAATGAGCTGGCGCAAACATTCGGCAGCATTGCAAATAAATGCGTTTACGAATGGCAACGCAGACACAAGGAAGGTGATCTAAGCATCGCCACTTTGAAAGGCTATCTGAGTTTCCTCAAACCATTGCTCAAGAAATGGGGCAAAACGGTTTTGGGGACAATCAGCAAAGAAGACTTACTTGATTACCGGGCGGAAGTTGCAGCCAATCGTTCTATGGCATTGGCAAACCGCCAGATGTTCATTCTCAAGCAAGTCTTTGCGAAGGCTGTTGAATGCAAAGCCATCAAGAAAGCCCCAACCACAGGTATTAAATATCTGAGTGAAAAGGGACATGAGCGAAAGCAATTCATGCAGCCATAAATGGTTGAAAAGCTACTTGAGAAAGCAGCCAAAGGTCGTGCAAAACACTATCTACCTTTAGCAACCCTGCTGGCAGTTGAACATGGCTTGAGCAAACAGGAAGTCTTGGATTTGCAATGGTCTGACATTACTTTGAATTATGGTGAAACTGGAATCATCCGATTCTACAGAACCAAGACCAAAGTAGAACGAGTCCACCGGATCATGCCCAGAACGAGGAAGGCGCTCCTGGCTCGCAAAGCTCACATCAGCAAGATGCGAAAACTCAGAGGAATCTCCAACAAAGGAGATTTCGTTGTAGGGCATCTGGATGGCAGCCGGATGAGCGAATTCAAATCGGCATGGAAAAGTGTTTGTAAATCACTTGGCCTCAAGGACTTCCATTTCCACGACAACAGGCATACCTACTGCTCCAACATCATTATGGCAGGCGGCACGCTCAAACATGCTAAGGAGATGATCGGCCACAAGACGCTCCGCATGGCGGATCGTTATTCCCACCTCGAAGCAGCAAGAGAAAACGTCATTCAGGACAACCTGGCCGCTCATTATGAAGCCCCAAAAGCTATGGCCTCGAAAAAAAGGAACACATAGCGGACATATTCTCGAGACAGCCCCCAAAGACATGAAAAAAGGACTCCAAGTATTCACTTGAAATCCTTATTTTTCTTGTGGTGGAGCTGGAGGGAATCGAACCCACGACCTCTTGAATGCCATTCAAGATTGCCTGTGGGTGCGACAATGGATTAACCAACTAAAAACAAAGAGCTTTCGCCCGAATATTCTGATTTGAGCATCGTGTGCACGTCGTGTAGGAGGCGCCTGATTTCAATGGATTACGCATGTTGTAGCTGTGGATTGGGACACAAAAAGGACACGAGACATCCCTTTATAGATTACTTGCCACTGGAAAACCAAATCAACCAGGATACTCATATGTATCAATAAAACTGGATGCGCGCGCCAAGAAGTACTTGACCTCAAATGGTCACACATTGGTCTGAAGTTTCAGAACTCTGGATTTATCAACTTCTTCCGCACCAAGAATACGCAAGAAAGGCTCTACTCAATCATGCTGAGAACAAGAGAAGCCCTGATCAAGCGAAAGGCTCATCTCGAAAAAATGTGGGATCAAAGCAAAAGAAGGATATGTCATCGGATGACTTAATGGCACTCTGTTTACCAACTTCAACAAAGCCTGGCACACCATCGGCAATACATGCGGAAGCTCAACTTCCATGGCAACTGCCAAACTTACGGCACGAACATCGTGCTGACAGGCGACCCGACCAAACATACGGCGGCCATAATCAGACACAAGGATCCACGCATGACTGAGCGTATACACCAACCTTGAGACATTGCGGCATAATCCGGTGCAGGACAAGTCAGCCGCACACTAAGAAAACAAAAAAACATTTAGGACACATAGGTGACATAAAATCGACTTTTGGTAGAACGGATGGGGGGACGAACCCACGTCTCTAAATATATTCCTTGGGTGCACCTACCAACACACCTGTAATTAGTCTACTTATTCATCGTATAGCGACTTCGGGCACTATACAACAGCGCGTGCAATAGGTGTGGAATGTCACTACTTGAACATTGTGCAGAAAACTGAACGGACATATAACGGATACGAAATCAGCAAACAGTTTGTTAAACTCAAACTATTTCATTGATATTTTATATTTTTTCAGCTTCGAATACAAAGATGTCCGTCCTATCCCCAACAATTCAGCGGCCCTGCTCTTGTTCCAATTACATTTATCCAATGCATCGACAATGGCCTGCTTTTCCATGGTAACGAGTGTACTTTGTTGGGGGGATTGCGGGACTGTAGTGCCCAATCGGGAAGAAATGTCAGAGGGAGTAATGAGGTCATTCTGGACAAGGACCACAGCTTGCTCCATAACATTTTCCAGTTCTCGTACATTTCCAGGCCATGGGTATTCTTGTAGTATTGAAAATACTCTAGGATGAATTTCTACGGATTCCCGTTCTTGTTGTTTTGCATATTTTTTTAGAAAGTGTCTTGCCAGCAGGATTATGTCGCTTTGGCGTTCTCGTAAGGCGGCAATTCAACGGGAATGACGTTCAGACGATAAAAAAGATCTTCTCTGAAATTTCCAGTCTTGGCTTCTTTTTCGAGATTCCTGTTAGTCACCGCAATAATGCGGATATCTCCTTTTATAGTATGATCACTTCCCAACCTTTCGAACTGGTGATCTTGTAAGACTCTGAGGAGTTTGACCTGGGTGGAGTGGGGAATTTCTCCGATTTCATCAAGGAACACCGTTCCGCCTTCGGCTTGTTCAAATCGTCCTTTTTTGGTTTTGATTGCGCCGGTAAACGAGCCCTTTTCGTATCCAAACAATTCGCTTTCAATAAGCGTTTCAGGATATGCGGCACAGTTAATGACGACAAATGGCTTGGACGCCCGTAAACTTTTTTCATGCAGTGCGTGAGCCACTAACTCTTTTCCGGTTCCGCTTTCGCCCTGAATGAGTACTGTAGCGTCTGACGGACCAGCATTTTCTATGAGCGAATATATTCGTTGCATCGAAGGATGGCTGCCTACAATGCCGCAAAAATGTACCTCACCTCCAGGACTGACGCGCAACCGACGAAGTTCCTCTTCTTGAGCTATGGCGCGTAAAATACTGTCCATGACGTGCGAAAGAATTAATCTCGCCATTTCCGCTTCTTGTAAACGGGATTCATGTTCCGTTGGGGAGGCAAAACAGAGGGCACTGCTAAATTGACCATGTGCGTGGCTTAAAACAATACTGAATTGATCTGCTTGGCAGAAAGAAAATGGAAGCAGGTTTTCAGGTATGGGGAGTTCAGATATAAGAATTCCGGGCTGTGTCAATTCCAGTGCCGTAATGGTTTGAGCAATGACATCGGTTTCATATTCCATTCTGACACCTTGTGCGCTTAGGATAAACAGCGTGTCGCGAGCAAGGGTGGGAACAATTATTAAAACATCTTCGCACGAAAACATTTCACATTTTTTTTGTGTAACACCTTCCCCATAGCATGCCTCGGCTCCCTTACGGACAAGGGAGTCGAGGCACTTGGGAAAAGAAGTAATATAATGGCCCCGCCCCTTTAATAAGCTCTTTGGCTTTTCATCAAAGTCAGCCGAGGCTGCCAACAAACTTGTTCATGAAGTACAAGCTAAATGTAAGAAACAGGTTCATCCCATTACCTTAAATCACAACTCAGTGGTCCGACAAAGTGACCACATTTCTTACAACCAAGCCCACTTTAGGCCTTCTCCGTGTAGAATGGTCATTTTACAGTTGTCCTTCAGTTGGAATGTCAGTAATTCTGATTTTGAGGTCAAACCATGAGAAAAATGCTAGTTATCACACGCGACGGAAGCCGCTCCGAGGATGTTGGGAATTTATTAAATCGAAACGACGATATCCTGACGGAAACAACGTTGGAATCGTCAGATCCAAATGATGATCGAGAAGTGGACACACTTTTCGTTGATGTAGGATCATTGGTTGGGAATAACGAATCTATTAATAAAGCACTTCAAGGACTTTGGGAGCACTACCCTTCAGCCGCAATCGTGGTCATGGCCGAAGAAGAACAGACCAAGGCTGCAGTTGACGCGGTTAAAGCTGGAGCCTTCGACTATCTCACCCACCCTATTGGCAAAGAAGAACTCGGTCTCGTTATGGACAAAGTCCATGAGTCTGATGTGTTACAATCTGAACTTGATTATTTGCGTGGCCAATTCTGGAATGAAGATTCTCTTGATTATGTAGACACACGAAGCCAAGCCATGCGGGATGTTTTCGTCAAGATCAGACAAGTCGCCGGGACTCGAACTACCGTCCTCCTCACAGGAGAAACCGGAACCGGGAAAAGTCTCATCGCCAAACTCCTTCACAGTCACAGTAACCGTAAGGATATGCCCTTCATCAGTTTACATTGTGGAGCTATCCCGGATTCCCTGGTGGAAAGTGAACTGTTTGGTCATGAAAAGGGATCATTCACCGGCGCTGTCCGACGTAAACTCGGCAAGTTCGAACTCGCTCATGGAGGGACTCTCTTTCTCGATGAAATCGGCACGGTAAGTCAGTCTGTGCAGGTCAAACTTCTTAACGTCATTCAAGAACGAATTATTCAACGCGTAGGCGGAGAAAAAGACATCCATGTTGATGTTCGCATCATTGCTGCCACCAATGAGGATATGGGACAGCTTTGCGACGAAGGTCGATTCAGACGCGATCTATTTTACAGACTCAATGTTTTTCCCATATGCATACCACCGTTACGCAACAGGATTGAGGACATTGCTCGAATATCAGAAAGTTTCATCCAACAATTCAACGGCCTTTTAAATACTGAAATCAAAGGCATCCACCCCGAAGTTCTCGACGCATTTCAAGAATACGACTGGCCCGGCAATGTTCGGGAACTCGAAAATATCATTGAACGTGCCTGTATTTTGGAAGCGACTGAAGTCTTACAACCAGAGAGCTTCCCTCCTGACCTTCTCGACACTCAGAGAGAGATAATGACCTCCCCCATAAGGACCAGCCTTCCAATCAAAGAGGCTCGACAGATAACCATCGACAAATTCGAAAAACAATATTTATCCAGCCTGCTTGAGCAATGCAATGGTATTATCAAGGACTCCGCAGAAAAAGCAGGCATCAGCACTCGACAGTTGAACAAACTCATAAAAAGACACGGCTTGGAACGAAAGGACTTCAGGCTGTCAAAATAGGAACTCCTGGTTCCCATACGAGAAACACAAGAACTAAAAGTTCTTATCTCTATCTATGCCGCTAATATAATAGATCATACTTGACTAAACCACGCTCAAAACGACTCAACTTTTCTCAAATTATCCTGCAGAAACTCCTTCTTTCCTACAGAAAGGAACTATGAGTTCCCTTCTGTGACCTCACAAAAGATCTCTTTGTGTTAAATTACAACCACTTAAAGCCTTGGCACGTTCTCTGCTAACTTTCCTTCGTCCAAAGTAAGGACGAGAAAGTATGAAACGACAAAAAACATCTGCGCATCAAAAGGAAACCGTTAGGGGGGTCGTTGTTCCTAAAGAATGGGACAATAGCTTCCAAGTAACGGAGCTCCTCATTGCCTGCAAGGATGAACGTGAGATTCGCGTTGAAAATCTGGACAAATTTCCGATCCTATTCTCACTTTCTCAAAAAGAGGCAAGAATAACTGGCACCATCCTAAAAGATGACGGGGACGAATCCATTATTGTTGAACATATTGATGTTATTGAAAAGACAACACTGAGCTAAAGTATGCAGATATTTTTTACGGCAATGCTCATATCGGCCTTAATGATTGGAACATTTACAGCACGAGTCTATGCCGAAGATCAGCCGCACAACCCCATTGAAATCAAAGGGCTGGTGGTCAACTCCGAAAAAGGCCTAACCATCAACGACGGAACGCAGGAATATCTTCTCCTCGGCGTTGACGATATCGGCATAGAAGGACGCACCTGTATCATCTTTGGTGATCTAATTTACAACACAGAAATGCCAGTCATTGATGTATTTGAAGTTCATCTGTCCTCAGACGAATTCCTTCACGATGACAACATAGGCATTGATTACAACAGGCAATTCTTGACTCGGACTGTGCAATACCATTCTGGACATGCACGCCAATTGACTCCCTGCGGACTGGCATGCTGGTATTGCGCAAATAGGACCTTCGAACAGGGAAAGAACGATGTGCCGATAGTCGGCACATCGTTCTGTTCATGACAACCGCAGGAAGGGCGACATAACCATGGAAACACCCATGATTAAAAATGAAGTTTTTGAGGGCGATGTTTGCGAAGTCAACATTACCTCCGGAGTTTCTCCAAAAGACGTTGAAAGTCTTCTCGATATGGCGAGAACCAGTGGTTTGTTCACTCCCAACGAATTGCTCGCAGCCGAAGACATGGCATGGGGCTGCGCTTATCAAGGGGATAACACTTCATGCTGTTTTCTACAGGCCAAGATCAACACACCCGATGGTGATAAACCTATAGGGTTTCTATGCTTTGCCGAAATTTCTCATTGGGCACACAATTTTGAACTGTTCGGAATCGCCGTAACTCCTGAATATCAACGGCTTGGAATTGGTTCAGCCCTCATCGTGGAAATGGAACGCATCACGTTGGCTGCCAATGGGAAACGCATTCTCCTTGAGACTGGCGACAGCCGTGACTTTGAAGAACTCCGGCTTTTTTATGAAGCAAACGGTTATGTTATGGAACAACATTTTTTCAAACAATTCATCCCCAAAGACGATGGTGTTGTTTATTGCCGCTTACTTGAATCCGTCGAGAACAGCGATAATTTCCAATAGAGGACAAAAGCATGGCTTCAGACATCTATGAAGACACTATTTATGGTCAAATCCTTCCTGTGGACTGGAATAATGATGCCGTGACAGGCCTCATCCTCCTTGTGGATGGAGAGGAAGAGTTCATCATCGAGAATGATGATAACGGCGAAAGGCTTACAGATCACATAGACAAATGGGTGACAGCTCAGGGCATTGTTGAAGAAACTGATGATGAATATCGCATCCGAATCCGCAATTTCAAAGTGGATGACGAACTTGATTATGACAATGATGACAAATGGTAGATCCTATTTCCGCAGGCAACCATAAAAGCTTGTCTCATCATGTACAGACCAATCAAAGCATCCTGTGAGAATACAGAAATGATACATCCCAATACTGAAGTGCGCTTCGTCAATCCGACTATTGGATATGGCGTTTTTGCAACAGTAGATATCCCTCGTGGAACCATTGTGTACGTCAAAGACCGACTGGAAATTGAGTTGTCCGACACGGCATTTAATGAACTGGACGAGCAACACAAGATCATAGCCGAAAAATATTCATACATAGACGAACACGGTGTCCGTATCCTGAGCTGGGATCACGCCAAATTTGTCAACCACAGATGTGACTGCAATACCATGAGCACAGGCTACGGTTTCGAGATAGCGGTACGCAACATATGGAAAGATGAAGAAATCTGCGATGAATATGGGCTGTTTAACCTTGAAGAAGTCACCCCAATAGCATGCGGCTGCATTGGGTGTCGCAAATTACTTCGCCCTGATGATGTTGATAATTTCCACACGCTTTGGGATGAACAAATTCTTTCCGCCTTGGAAAAAGTTACCTCAGTACCCCAACCACTTATGAAATACATGGATTCAAAAACCAAAGCACTGCTCAGAGCGTACCTTTGTGGTGAAGACCCTTACACGTCAGTACTTGCATTGAAATATCACCAAAACAGGACTAACACGTCGAAGATTTTGACGGACAGTACACCGCATACCAATCAAGGATACAATGGCTAAAACTCCAAAACAACCGAAGATGATCATCGGGTGGCGGGAGTGGATCTCGCTGCCCAATTTTTTTATTCCGGCCATCAAGGCCAAAATTGATACCGGGGCCAAAACCTCGGCGATCCATGCTTTTCAAATCGAACCGTTTGAAAGATCGGGAGAGAAATATGTTCGCTTTTATATTCACCCTCTTCAAGGGCGCGACGACGTGTCCATTCCTTGTGAAGCAAGAGTAATCGACAAACGAAAAGTGACCAACTCCGGCGGAATAGGCCAAAAAAGATATGTCATAGGCACCACCGTTGAGATTGCGGGGCGGCAATGGGAAATCGAACTCACCCTGACCAACCGGGATGAGATGAAATTCCGAATGCTCCTTGGCCGTTCAGCCATGAAAGGGGTTCTCATTGTCGACCCACAACAATCTCATCAGACCGGAATAGTCAACACAGAAAAAATCTATAAAGACTAAAGACAGAATGAAAATAGCAATCCTTTCGAGAAAAAAAAACCTGTACTCCACGAATGCTCTAGTGGAAGCAGGTGTTGCCAACGGGCACGACATGCACGTCATCAACCCATTGCGCTGCTACATGAATATTGCCTCCCACAACCCGACTATTCATTACAAAGGAGAAGACCTGTCTGATATTGATGCGATCATCCCTCGCATTGGTGCATCCATTACATTTTACGGCACAGCCGTAGCGCGGCAATTTGAGATGATGGGCGTATATAACCTAAACGAATCGGTGGCCATTACCCGATCCAGAGACAAATTACGCAGCATGCAACTCCTATCACGCAAAGGCATCGGCCTCCCCGTGACCGGCTTTGCAAACTCTACAAAATTCACTGACGACCTCATCAAGATGGTCGGAGGTGCTCCACTTGTTGTCAAACTACTTGAAGGCACACAGGGTATCGGCGTTGTCCTGGCAGAAAACAATCAAGCAGCCAAAAGCGTTATTGAAGCTTTTCAGGGTGTGAAGGCCAATATTTTGGTTCAGGAATACATCAAGGAATCAAAAGGGAAAGACATCCGCTGCATCGTCATTGGAGGCAAAATTGTCGCATCCATGCAACGAAAAGCTCCGGCCGGAGAATTTCGCTCCAACCTCCATAGAGGCGGATCAGCATCCACAGTCAAGATCACTCCAGAAGAACGTTCAACAGCCGTTAGAGCAGCCAAAATAATGGGGCTTAATGTATGTGGCGTCGACCTGCTCAGAACAAACCACGGTCCGGTGGTTATGGAGGTCAACTCATCTCCTGGACTTGAAGGTATTGAGACTGTCACAGGGAAAAACCTTGCGGCCAAGATCATCGAATTTATCGAGAAGAATGCCAAATCAGGCGGCAACAAAACCCGAGGCAAAGGGTAGGCCGCAAGGCCGGAAGACGAGGCTGATCATGAAAAAAAATGTTGTGACTATATCTGGTATTAACAAATCCTTTGATGGAGATATCGCTCTCAAAGACTTCACCCTTTCCGTTCGAGATGGAGAATTTCTGACCCTGCTCGGTCCATCAGGATGTGGCAAGACCACTCTCCTACGCATCGTTGGCGGCTTTGAAACGTGTGACAGCGGTGAAATACACATCGACGGACAGTCTGCCACAGGAGTTCCGCCCGAAAATCGTGCCGTGAACACGGTGTTCCAAAGTTACGCCCTATTCCCCCACATGACCGTATTCGACAATATCGCCTTTGGGCTTCGTATAGCGGGAAAAACAAATTCTGAAATATCCAAAGCTGTACTTGATGCTCTCAAGCTGGTTCGTCTTGAAAACACTCGACACAAGATGCCCGCTGAGCTGTCTGGCGGCCAACAGCAACGGGTTGCCATTGCCCGTGCAATCGTCAATAAGCCTCGGGTTCTCTTGCTGGACGAACCTCTTTCAGCTTTGGACTACCGCTTGCGTAAACAAATGCAAAAAGAATTGAAGGAACTCCAGCAAACTCTTGGTATCACCTTCATCCTTGTGACTCATGACCAGGAAGAAGCCTTCACCATGTCTGACCGCGTGGTTGTCATGGATCATGGTCAAATTGTACAAGTCGACTCACCACGCGCCATTTATGAAGAACCTGCCAATCTCTACATAGCCAGCTTCGTCGGCGAAATAAACGTGCTGGATGGTATCATTACAGGTCGCGGCGAAAGCCACTATGTAGCTGATGTTGAGAATGTATCCGTGATCGTCAAATCGAAACGGGATTTCGCCATAGGCGACCCCGTACATGTGCTGCTTCGGCCTGAGGATTTTCGGATCGAAGTCATGCACGATCTTGAAGAATCGTCAACGCTAGCAAAGAAATTCGCCAAGGCTCTTCTTAAGGGGACAGTGGAATCCACCTATTACAAAGGTGCGACCTACGACGTCGACATCATCCTGAATGACGGAAAACGAATTCTTGTAACGGAGTTTTTCGATGAAGACAGCGAGTCTCTCTATTTCAATCAGGGAGACCGTGTTGCAGTGGGTTGGTTTGAAGGCTGGGAGGTAGTATTGCCCCATGAAGGATAACCATTTTTTCAAGAACCTTGTCATATGGGGAACGATTGGATGGATAGCCATTTTTGGAGCTATTCCTACCCTCATGCTCACGGGTGTCAGCTTCCTCAAGAGTCATACGTCTAACCTGATCAAACCAAGCTTCAACTTGAGCAGTTATATCCGTTTGGCCGATCCCACTATAGGCACAATGGTTATCAAATCGCTCTTCATGGCAGCCTCGGCAATGCTTCTTTGCCTTCTTATTGGGTATCCTTTTGCCTACATTATTGCCCGAGCTGAAAAACGGCACAGTCGAAGGATGCTTTTGCTCGTCATGATCCCTTTCTGGACCAATACGCTCATCCGCACCTACGCTCTGGTGGCAGTTCTCAAGGCTGATGGAGTCCTGAACAAGACTCTCATGTTTCTGGGGCTGATCGATACCCCCCTGAAAATCATGTATACTCAGACCGCCGTTTTCATAGGACTCATCTATACTCTACTCCCATTCATGATTCTCCCACTATATGCAGCCATTGAGAAACTTGATTTCAGATTACTTGAAGCATCAAGGGACCTCGGCGCAAATCGCTGGAAATCATTTCGAAAGGTCACCATCCCCCTGACCATGCCAGGCATTATTTCCGGGTGTATGCTGGTCTTCCTACCCGCCCTCGGCATGTTCTATATTCCGGACATTCTGGGAGGCGCACGAACCATGCTTCTTGGCAATTACATTCGAGATCAATTCCTTACCTCACAAGATATTCCAATGGGCGCTGCCGCAAGCGTTGCCCTAACTCTTATTATGGGCCTCATGCTGTTAACGTACTATAGAAGCCTCAAAAATTCGGGAAGGACAATACGGCCATGATGCAATTCCTCAAATCCGTATATGCGTGGCTCATCTATCTCTTCCTCTATCTTCCGCTGGCAGTCATGGCATTCTATTCGTTCAATGCGTCGAAGTACTCTCTGACGTGGAAAGGCTTCACGCTCAAATGGTACGGAAAACTACTGACCAACACTAACCTGTTCGATGCCGCACTTCGTTCCCTGACCATTGCCATACTCTCGGCGACCATTGCCTGTATAATCGGTACACTGACAGCCTTCATGCTACATCAATATCGCTTTCGAGGGCGTAAAGCGATATTGGGTAGCCTTTTCGTAATGATGATGTCGCCCGACATCGTCATCGGCATATCCCTGCTTGTCCTCTTCCTCGCTGCAGGTTTTACTCTTGGCTTCTGGACGCTTCTGATGGGGCATGTAACTCTCTGCGTCCCATTTGTCGCAGCGACCGTGTACTCTCGCTTCGAAGGCTTTGATATCTCTGTTATCGAAGCGGCCAAAGATCTCGGGGCCAATGAGTATCAAGTTTTTAGCCGTATAATTCTCCCCATGGCCATACCGGGCTTTGTTGCCGGATGGCTGC
The DNA here is from genome assembly GCF_027923765.1 of Pseudodesulfovibrio nedwellii. Classification (NCBI taxonomy): domain Bacteria; kingdom Pseudomonadati; phylum Thermodesulfobacteriota; class Desulfovibrionia; order Desulfovibrionales; family Desulfovibrionaceae; genus Pseudodesulfovibrio; species Pseudodesulfovibrio nedwellii. The sequence goes on from NZ_AP026709.1 coordinate 1,537,538, forward strand.
TCAGTTTCACCCTGTCGCTAGATGATGTTATCATTAGCTTTTTCACAACCGGCCCAACTTATGAAGTCCTGCCTTTACGAATCTACTCCATGGTTCGTCTGGGGATCAAACCCGACGTCAACGCGCTCAGCGTGGTGATGATTGTCATAACCGTAGTCGCAGTCTTCCTGTCTCGGCGACTGCTCAAGGAGAAAAGATGAAAAAATTCTTATTTGCACTCGTTTTTATTGTCCTTTGTTCCGCTCCATCCTATGCAGAAAATGAAGAACTTTTCCTTTATATTTGGTCCGAATACCTCCCGGATGAAATTGTGGAAAATTTCACCCAAGAAACCGGTATTAAAGTTCACATATCAAACTACGACAGCAATGAAGCGATGCTCACAAAGATCAAACTGGCAGGCCAAGGCTATGATTTGATCGTTCCGTCTTCGGACTATGTAGGCCTGATGCGCAGAGAAAACCTCCTGCTCCCACTCGACAAGTCAAAACTATCCAATTTCACAAACCTTTCCTCTGCGTTCGTGGATCAGCCATTCGACCCTGACAACACCTTTTCCGTACCGTATATGTGGGGGTCCACATCCATCATTGTAAACACCGGCACACTCGGTTCCGCAGCTATCGAAAGTATTGCCGACCTTTGGAAACCGGAAATGGATGGAAGACTCATCCTTCCCAATGATATGCGGGATGTTTTTTCTGTCGCCTTGAAACTACTCGGATACTCTGTCAATGAAACCGACCCGGCACACCTTGAAGAAGCATATCAAAAATTAAAGATCCTCTTCCCCCGAGTTCGCGCGTTTGATTCGGACTCTCCCAAACAAGCACTTTTATCTGACGAAGTTTCCGTTGGCGTTGTATGGAACGGAGAAGCGTATATCGCCAACACCGAAAACCCAAATATCCAATACATATATCCCCCCGAAGGATTCAGTCTTTGGATGGATTCCTTGTGCATTCCCAAGGGTGCCAAGAATCTTGACGAAGCTCATGCCTTCTTGAACTATTTACTCCGCCCAGACGTGGCCGCCGCTCTCAGCACGGAAATGGGTTACTCCACACCCAACGCTAAAGCCATGGACCTTATTCCCGAAGAAATACGCACCAATCCCATCGTGTACCCGACCGAAGCAGAAATCCAACACGGTGAATTCCAAGACTATTTAGGGGAAGCTCTGAAGATGTATAATGATTATTGGGTCAAACTGAAGACAAACTAATCGGCTCATATTCATGTTCATTTGTACCATCTAACGATGAGCATCGTAGACCACTCAAATTCATTCTTCGCACCGTAAAAAAGGATGTACTTCTAAAAAGAAGTGCATCCTTTTCCTGTACAAGATCCTGTCAACGGCTGACTTTAACGCCTTGTTAATTCTACTGACTGTTTTTCAAAGCTAAATTAAACTAGCATACCTATAAATAATATATGGATAACGAATAACGAGCAGCAAAAGATGAATTAAAGACTAAAAAAAACCTTTAAACCATTTTTCTTCAAGAAAAATTCCTGTAATAAATGATATAAAACAGATAGACGGATAGACTCCACAATAAAAACAGCCCTTTCCATAAGGAATCCATATCATGATTTTCCCACCCCCGCCAAACTCACATGCCTTGGCTGTTCTTATTTTGACAGCAATTGCTCTCATTCTTTTTAGCCGTGAGAAAATATCACTTGAGTCCTCAAGCCTATTTATCCTTATTTCTCTTGCTGTTGGGTTTGAAATCTTCCCGTATCAGACTGATGAAAAGACCTTTCATGCCGTGGATTTCTTCATGGGTTTTGGTAATGAAGCATTGATCGCGGTGTGCTCTCTGATGATCGCGGGACAAGGGATATTACGCACAGGTGCCCTTGACCCAATCGGACGAATACTTGCTAAACTTTGGCGGCTCAGTCCGACGTTATCGTTGCTGCTAACATTGTTGCTCGGCGCATTCATCAGTGCTTTCATCAACAATGTTCCTGTTGTCGTATTATTGCTTCCTGTGTTGATAAGCGTCTCTTTAAAAACCGGAGAATCAGCAACACCGATCCTAATGCCAATGGGGTTTTCGACCTTACTTGGAGGGACCAGCACAACTATTGGAACGTCAACCAATCTGCTCGTAGTAGCTGTAGCAACGGAAATGGGACTAAAGAAATTTAGTATGTTTGACTTCGCTGTCCCCGCAGTTCTGGCTGGCAGCATAGGCATCCTTTATCTTTGGCTTATTGCGCCTCGTCTTTTGCCCAAACGCAAAATCGCTATTAGTGACTCGTCGGCCCGAATTTTCACTGCACATCTTGCGGTTACGGAAGAAAGCCCAATCAATGGGAAAGCACTGATCAAGGCCCTTGAGCTGACCGATGGGAAAATGAAAATCATGGGGCTGGAACGAGGTGAAGGGAATAGTATTATGCAGCTTCCCGATGTACTTCTCATGCCCGGTGATCATTTAGTTATTAATGACACGCCGGAAAATCTTAAAGAATTTGAAACAGTTCTTCATGGTACATTGTATCCCGTAGGGTCAGAAGATTCACCTGTCGATGAAAACAATCCCTTGCATGATAGTGACCAACAAATTGCAGAGGTCGCCATTTTTCAAGGATCACAACTTAACTCCACCACATTGAACAATTTCAGATTTTTCGACCGATATGGCTTGATGCCTCTTGCCCTGCACCGATCTGGAAAACGCTTCAAACGAATAGAGGATAAAATTGGCGAAATCAGATTACGCGTTGGTGATATTCTTCTCATCCAAGGACCACGCAGTAACATTACAAATCTCAAGAAAAGTAATGATGTTCTTGTTCTCGATTCAACCGTAGACCTTCCATATTCAAAAAAAGCACCTATAGCTATGGGCCTCATGCTCGCCATAATTATGACCGCAGCCCTTGGAGTACTCCCCATTGCCATTAGTGCCCCCTGCGGAGCATTGTTAATGATTATGACTGGTTGTCTCGACTGGCGGGATGCAACTCGGGCACTCAGTGCACAAGTCATCCTGATTGTCGTAACGAGCCTAGCTCTTGGAACTGCAATGCTTACGACGGGCGGCGCAGAATATCTCGGTTCAGTTTTTGTGGTTATGGCAGGACATGCCTCACCACCTTTGGTTATTAGCGGCCTGATGTTGCTTATGGCAATCTTCACGAATATCATCTCCAACAATGCCACAGCAGTCATCGGAACCCCCATAGCCATATCCATTGCAAACCAAATGGGGCAATCAGCGGAGCCTTTTGTCCTTGCGGTCCTTTTTGGTGCTAACATGAGCTTTGCGACTCCCATGGCTTACAAAACGAACCTGCTCGTCATGAATGCTGGCGAATATTCATTTACGGACTTCCTCAAAGTTGGCATCCCCCTTGTAATCATTATGTGGGCAACACTCTCTTTTCTGTTGCCTATTCAATTCTTATAACCTAGCGACGCCCATCAACAAAGAAACCGTAAAAAAAATTAGGCTAGCACAGGAATAAAACGTTATCCTTAGAATAATAAAAAATGTTTTATACAAACGACTTCACAGAATAAATTCATATTTTAATGTAGCCATAAAAATCGGGAATCTGCCAATGAATCATTTCATAAAGAATCTATTCATCACCACCATACTATTCTGTCTAATAACATTTACATTGGGAGGAGTTGCACTCAGTGTAGAGCAACAAAATCATGAGGATCTTCGCCACCGTATAGAAAAATTCTCTGTCATGATAGCAGAAGAACAAGCGGCAATTAAACGCACAGCAGCCCAGATCGACAATGCAAAACTCAAGCTGAACAATCTTTTCGACAATTACCAACAACTATTCATTTCCAGAAACACCTCAAGCGGATCCCCTTTGGAGCGCAAACACTTTGAAACAACCCTAACTTATCTTAGTAATAAGAATTCCAATCTGGTTGAGGATCTTACAAGTGAGACTGACGCTGTATCAATAAGGGTAGACCTCTTCCAGGCATATGAACAACTGACATCAGACACCAAAAAGGCAACACCATCGTTGTTCAGACAGTTTGACGATGTATGGAAAAGAGCACATCACATTCAGACTGAGTCAGGTAAGCAGTTAGCCCAATTAGAATCCCTACTCCGCAAATCAAATCAATTACTTGGGCGGATTGACAAAATTCAAAAAGGTAAAAAATCCCTTTATGAACTGTGGAAACAGTATTTCCTAACCGGGAAAACGCCTATTTTCAGTTTAGAGTATTGGAATGAAGTTTTCCCCAGCGGGAGTTGGCTAACGCTTAAGGCCTCAGGACTCAAAGATGCGACAGCAGCCATCATAAACAATGCCGCCAGATTCCTTTTTTTATTCATGATCCTTGTGACCATGGGCATAACGACAAAAAGATTCTTTAAAAAATATATACACGTAAAGGTAGACAAAGAGAGCTCTGCCATACGCTCTCAATTCTATTTCGTACTGGCAACAACCGGCCTATCCCTGTTTCTGGTAACTCGCATTACCTTTCCAACCAGTATGGAGTCCTTGGCAGCACTGGGGGCTGGTGTTTTCCTGCTCAGTATCCTCAAGCTCTCTAAACATATGAATACTGATAAACACTTGAGTTCATATGGCTATTCACGATTCGCGTCGCTTTTTATTGTCAGCACCCAACTCCTAACCCAAGGTTTGCCAAGTCGCAGTATAACACTTGTATTTCTGGTCGTAATTACCATTCTATGGAGTAAAGACTCCATACTTACTTGGAAAAAAAAGAAGCAGCCCGTTACAGTAACTGCTATGCGTGGCGGAGCCTTAACCCCCCTCTTTGCGCTAGCCGTTTTGGGTTACGGAAGACTTGCATGTCTGTTCACTATTATATGGTGTCTGGGCATTTTTGTGGTGGCGTTAGGAACACTTTGGTCACAAATTATTTTTCAAGGGACAGAAAAAAGCACAAAAATTCAAAAGGGCCTCTCCAAAGGGCTATTAGTCCCATTAGGGTGGGCTGGGGCCTTCACACTACCTTACTTATGGTTTGTAGATTTCTTCGGAGAGAATACTGTCAGCACCATATTGAATTCTCAAATTGCCCTTGGCGATTATACAATTTTCCTTAAAAGTATTCTTACACTCTTCATACTGTTCTTTCTTACCAAACATAGTCTCTCCGCTTTCAATGTCTCCATCGAATTTGTCGGTAGCCGTTGGCAAAAAGCTAAAAGAGGAGCCGTCCCTTCGATTCAAACATTGGCAACCTATGCCGTCTGGTCTCTATTTACGATGTTGGCAATGCGTATCATTGGCGTCAGTTTAACCAGTATCACGGTAATTGCAGGTGGACTCAGCGTCGGAATCGGCTTCGGAATGCAAAATGTCGTCAACAATTTCATTAGTGGGCTTATTCTTCTTTTTGGTAGATCAATCCAGCAAGGAGATATCATTGAGATGAATGGTCTCTGGTGTACCGTGAAAAAAATCAACATTCGTACGACTGTGGTCGAAACTTTTGAAAATGCAGTCATCATGATCCCAAACTCAGACCTTGTTTCAACCCAGTTAACAAACTGGACAAAAAACAACCCGTCTTTGAGACGTGATATTCTCGTAGGTGTTGCTTACGGCTCCGACACGGAAAAAGTGAGTCAGACACTCGCTCGGGTCGCAGATGAACACCTCAACGTCCTAAAATCACCTAGCGCCCAAGTACTCTTTAGTGCCTTTGGTTCAAGCAGCCTGGATTTTATCTTGAGAGTCTGGATTGATGACATAGACCATACGATTCGTGCGACATCCGAACTTCGCTTTGCCATCGATGAAGCTTTCCGCAAAGAGGGAATCGAAATAGCATTCCCTCAAATGGATATCCATTTTAAAACGGCACCAGCACTTGCAGACCATTTGGCAAAAAAACTAGGAAATAACTGACTCAATTTTTTCCTAATAACGACTGGAAAAAACAGAACAAATCCTTATATGCGAAGTAGTTAACTTCTATCATAAAGAGACAAGGAACAGGCAAAAACAACGCCCCTCCATGTCGATCTTCTCTGGAGTAAGTTATTTGTTAAGCTTATCAGACTTCATCACTGCAAAGCTACTCAGTAACAACATCCAATCCAGACTGCACTGACACCCGATGTTTCGGCAAACTTTCAGGATAATGCATGCGTAGGAATTCAACAAGCGCTTCCCTGAGTTGACAGCGCAAATCCCATGCGGAGGAGGCGTCAGGAGAACTAACAATCGCACGCAGTGTAAGCGTTTCAGGGCCGGCATCTGTTACCTGTAGAACACAAGTTTTGCCATCCCAAAGGGGCTTTGACTTAATGCAAAGACGGTTCAATTCTTCACGCAAAGGACCCAACGGACAAGTATAGTCTACATGGATAAAAATAGATCCTATTATGTCGGCATTCTTTTTTGTCCAGTTCTGAAACGGTGTCTCCAGAAAATATGTCATTGGAACAACAATTCTTCTTAAATCCCAAGTTTTTACAACCACATAAGTGAATGTTATTTCCTCAATCCGACCCCATTCGCCTTCCACTATGACCACATCATCCAGATTTATTGGATGTGAAAGGGCGATCTGTAACCCTGCGACCATTGCTCCAAATGTTTTCTGGGCGGAAAAGCCTAATACAATACTCACAACGCCGGCAGAGGCTAGCAGTGTGCTTCCAAGCATCCTGAATTGATCAAAAAGCATTAATATACCAGCAATAGTCAGTAACCAAATAAGAACGACAACAATTCTTTGAAGAACTTTGACTTTTGTATGGACCTGTCGAGCCGCTAAATTATCCTTCACGTTGATGTCATATCGGCATTGGGCCATTTCGGAAACCAGGGAAACAATCATTGTCCCCGCCCAACCAGCCAATAATATCAGAAGAATATCCAAAATTTTATTGACAGCTACCGATATCTTTCCATCTATACCAGCAATGGGCACAAGCACTACAACAATCAACGTAACACAGACGAAAGGAATCAATAACTGCCCTTTTTTCTTCAAGGAACAAACAAATGAGTCCCTTAGACCTACATTGGAGTCCTTCATTTTTCGAATTGAAGACCATCCCCAAATTGCCCCTGCGAGAATGGTAATTGCTAATCCGATCCTCGCAACCCATACTAAGAAACTCATTGTATCCACGTCGCCCCCTTTTATGTTAAATAAAATATTATAATTATCACTTATAGCGAACGCTCGCACGAAAGAAGTATTATAACTTCAGGAGTTCCAATGCAGTCACCCAAAACGACTCAAAACTTATGGGGAAAAACAAAAACATTTAGCATGTTAGCATTACTGGCTTTATTTCTCCTGTTCATTTTTCAAAACATACAACAAGTAGAAGTCTCTTTCCTTTTTTGGACCATATCGACTCCACGCGCCCTTTTACTCTTCGCAGCATTGAGTATAGGCATTATTATTGGATACCTGCTCGCACAGACAAAAAGATCATACTCAATCAACGAATGATTAAGGAGAAATAGCATGGCACGCTTTCTTAAGAAATTTGACAAAAAGTCAGGTATGCCACCGGGATCACTCATCTTCATCGGACGACAAAAAACCGAAACACCTCGTCTACGCATCATTGATTACGACATGGGAATGATACGGGATGAATTCATTCAAACCATTGATGATGCTACCTGTGCAAAAACAACCGCAACGACAAGCTGGATCAATATAGATGGCCTACATGAAATAGAAATCATTAAACGTGTGGGCGATAATTTCAACATACCATCGATGGTACTTGAAGACATCCTGAATACAGGACAAAGACCAAAAATCGAAGAATACCCAAACCATATTTTCATTTCCATGAAAATGCTTCTCCTCGACGAAGACGAAACCACAGTGAGAGCCGAACAACTCAGTGCAGTCCTTGCAAAAAATTATTTAATCACCTTTCAGGAACAACCGGGTGATGTTTTCGAACCGGTTCGGGAAAGAATCAAAAGACAAGGAGGGAGACTCAGAAAACTCGGCCCGGATTATTTACTCTACACTCTCATCGACTGCATTTTAGAAAATTACTTGAAAGTAATTGAAAAAATGGGTGAAAGAATCGAGGAAATGGAAGATGAAGTTTTTGGAAACCCTGAGCCAGATCTTTTAGAAGAAATAAACTTGTATAGGCGAGAGATGGCCTATGTGCGAAAGGCTGTACGCCCTACAAAGGAAATCATTTCCAAAATCAACAAACTTGAATCTGACATAATTAGTACAGAAATCTTACCATTCTTGAAAGATTTATCCGACATCACAGAACTGTCTGTCGACTCCGCAGAAATTTACAAAGAGATGCTCGCCTCCCATATCACCACATATAACATGGTCATGGGAAACAGATTAAATGAAATAATGCAGTTTCTAACAATCTTTGCAACTATCTTCATCCCCTTAACCTTTCTCGCGGGAATATATGGAATGAATTTCGACGTTATTCCGGAGTTGCATTATAAGTATGGCTATTATGTCCTCCTGTCCCTCATGGTGGCTGTAGCAATAACAATGTTACTATACTTCAAAAAAAGAAGATGGATATAGCTACAAATGAGACATCGCTTTTGCTCTTAACAGTGACACCTTGTAAAGCCTTCATTCTTTGTTCCACCTACGAGTAGAAACTTCCGCTCGGTGAACTTGAGGTGGGTGCGGTTTTTAGACAAGTTGTTAAGGTCATGTTCACCAACGAGAAGGATTTCAAACCATGTTTTAGAGAAGACGTTTTTCAGCAAAGAGAGGTGGGTGCGGTTTTTTGGACAGGTTGTTAAGGTGGAGTTCACCGACGAGGAGGACTTCAAACCATGTCCAAGAGAAGACGTTTTTCAGCAGAGTTCAAGGCCCGTGTTGCGCTTGATGCATTATCCGGCGAATTGACGCTTTCAGAGCTGGCCAGCAAGTACAAGATCCATCCCAATCAAGTCTCGACCTGGAAGCGACAGGCCAAAGATCAGATTGTTGACGGCTTTTCCGGCAAGGCAAAGTCTCGCCAAACAAATAGCGAGGACGAGCTCAAGGATCTGCACGCTAAGATTGGCCAGCTAACAATTGAGAATGATTTTTTACAAAAGGCCTTCGCTCGGAAGTGAGCTGTGAACGAAGGCGGCGGATGGTCGATAAGTATCATCCATCGCTCAGTATATCCCGACAATGTTTCGTGCTAGGCATGTTGCGATCGACGTTTTATTACACGCCGAAAGGAGAAAGTGCGTTCAACCTGCAGTTGATGCGGTTGATTGATGAGCAATTCATGGAAACGCCTTTCTTTGGAAGTCGTCAGATGAAACGGCATATGGTCAATTCTGGCTATGTGGTTGGTCGTCGTAGAATTCAACGTCTCATGCGTAAAATGGGACTTTCTGCGGTCTACCAAAAGCCAAGGACGACAATCCCACACCCTGAGCATAAGATTTATCCGTATCTTTTACGTGGGCTTCGGGTTGATCGTCCGAATCAGGTTTGGTGCACAGATATTACATACATTCCGATGAAGCGTGGATTTTTGTATCTTGTGGCGATTATGGATTGGCACAGTCGTGCGGTCTTGTCTTGGCGACTTTCCAACACCATGGACACCGATTTTTGTGTTTCAGCCTTGGAAGACGCGATTACTCGCTATGGCGTACCTGAAATCTTCAACACGGATCAAGGTTCACAATTTACGAGCTATGACTTTACAAGGTCTCTTAAGGAGGCAGGAATCCGCATTTCCATGGATGGCAAAGGCCGTTGGATGGACAACGTCATGATCGAACGACTGTGGCGTAGCTTGAAATATGAATGTGTTTATCTGCGGGAATTGGAGACTGGCAGTCAGGCTCGAAACGAGCTTGCGAGATGGTTTAGATTCTATAACTGGCAACGTCCGCATTCGACCTTTGACGGAAAGCGACCAATGGAGATATATTTGGACTCCCCCATTCCTGGGGGGCTAGCCCCCCAGGAATGGGGAGCCCGTCAGGCAGCGTAAGGAGAACCGAGCTCCACCTTAACCTTGCTGCCGAACTGTCCGAACAACCGGAACCACTTCTTAAGCAACATGTTTTCTTTGACAACAACAGGAGAACGTTATGTATGAAGATGGGTGGATTCCGACTATCTGCTATCAGTGCAAAGCCGAGTGCGCCATTCTGGCGCGAGTAGAAAACGGTGTGGTCAAGGAAGTGAAGGGTAATCCCCAGGGACGCGACAAGGCTTGCGTCAAGGGAATGGCTGGTATCACTTCGCTCTATTCCTCCGAGCGTCTGAAGTTTCCAATGAAGCGCGTCGGCGAACGCGGTAGCGGAAAGTTTGAGCGTATTTCCTGGGAAGAGGCCATGGGCATCATGGAAAAGAAGTTGACCGAACTGCATGAACGCGGCGAGGCTCATAAATTCACCTACTCCATGTTCCCTCATTCCGTGACCGATCCCAAGTGGAGATTCGTGAATGCCGCCGGTGGTTTTATTTCCACAGGTCTGCCTCATTGCGATTCTGGAAAGATCATGGCCATGATGCATACGTTCGGTTGTTTTCCCAATCATCATATAGCTCCCATGTACCATACAGTCCCTAAGGGCGGACTTATGATCTTGTCGGGCCGCCATCCCTTTGGCTGCTTGGATGATGCCGCCGTTCCCAAGTACATTCTCGACGCCAAAGAACGTGGCGCCAAGCTCATCGTCATCGATCCCATATTCCGACCCGAGGCAGCCAAGGCGGACTGGTGGATTCCCATCAAGCCCGGCGGCGATGCATCCTTGTTCTTGGGCGTGTGCCATTACTTGTTGACGAACGACTTGTACGACAAGGAGTTCTGCGACAAGTGGGTGCGCGAAGGGGATATGGACAATCTGATGGCCTATATCCAGGACAAGACACCGGAAGCAATGAGCAAAATTTGCGACGTGCCCGCCGCAGACATCATCAAGCTCGCCAAGATGGCAGCCGAAGCCCCCAGCGCCTGCATCGACGCTTTCAAGTCCATCATGTACGGCAACGCCATGGATTGGGGACACGCCTGGTGTCTCTTCCTGGTCATCACTGGCAACCTGGACAATCCCGGCGGTCAGCCGCTTCCGGAAATCGCACCCATGGCACCGGTAGAGCCTGTTCCCCCGGCACCGGACGTCACGGAGCTTGGATACCACCGTTCCGGCAACAATCGGGAAAAATTTGATAATTACAACTTCTTCCTGCAACCGACATGGTATGCGGCCCAGGCCATCAAGGACGGCACTCTCAAGGTCTTCTTTGCCTCCGAGTGCAACCCGGCCTTGTCTGAAATGGGGTCCGGCGAATGGCGCAAAGCCGTGACCATGAAGGATGACAACGACGATTACATGCTCGAACTGCTCGTGGTCACCGAAATTATGCCTTCGGAAACCATGAAGTGGGCCGACTTGGTCCTCCCCGACCAGACCAACTTTGAGCGGTGGGAACTCCTTTACATGCCGTGGTGGTACAATTTTGGTCATTGTGCCGCGTTGTGCCAACCCGTGGTCGAACCCATTGGTGAAGCCCGCCATGCCAACCGAGTGTTTATTGAGCTCGGACAACGTATGTTCCCCGAATACTTCGCTTTTAAGGATGATGTTGAATACTACGACATCGAGTTGTCGGGTGTGGACATGTCCGTAAAAGAATTGCAGGAAAACGGCGGCATCTGGTCACCCGGTGCCGTAGGGTTCCGTAAATACGAGGATAAGGGCAAGTTTGACACGCCTTCCGGTAAGATCGAGTTGGAATGGCAGATGTACAAGGATATCGGCCAGGATTGGCCCAGCCCTGAACTGCCGCAGGAATACCGCCGTGGCGAAAAGGATTTCCCGTTCATTCTCGTCAATTTCAGGACTATTTTCCTGAATAATACTGGCGCGTGGTCCCAGAACAATGCCCAGCTCCGTGACCCCGTGTCCGGCCTGGACGCCAACCCCTGCCTTCTGAACCCCATTGACGCCAAGAAGCTTGGCGTGGCCGACGGGGACACCGTGACCATGGAGTCCAGCACCGGGTCGGTTGAAATTCCGGTGATGTTGACCGAAAGGATCATTCCCGGTTGTGCGGGTATCATTCACGGATTTGGCCAAACGGTAGGCAAGGTGGCATCACGCGGTAGTTGGGTCAACGACAACGAGCTGATTGCCGATGCCGGTTCCACGCTTGACGAACAGGACCTTCGCGGTGGCGAGGCCCACGTCTCGACTCGTGTCAAGATATACAAGTAAGGGAGATGTGAAATGAGACAACTCAGCATAATGGTGGACTTGGACCGCTGTATCGGTTGCAAAACCTGCATCGTGGCCTGTCGTAATCATCATAATATAATCGACCATGAAAATGATCAGCCCGGTGCCATGGCAAACTATATCCGGGTGGAGAGCAAACTGGAAGGTACGTACCCCGAACTGCGAGAAGACTCTTGGGTCGTCATGTGCCAACACTGCAAGAAGGTTCCCTGCGCCAAGGCGTGCGAATACGACGCCATCACCAAGGACCCGCAGACCGGTATCGTGCTTATCGACCAGGAAAAGTGTACCGGGTGCGGCGAGTGTATTGAAAAATGCCCGTACAATGTCATCCAGTTCAACAAGGAGGACAATTACGCGCACAAATGCAACCTTTGTTATGATCGCGTGATTCATGGGTTGACCCCGGTGTGTGTCGATGTCTGCCTGACCGACGCCCTCAGTTTCGGTGAAAAGGAAATTCTCCTGATGCAAGCCGAAGCCCGGGGCAAGAAAATGATCAAGAAAATGAGTACCCAGTCCATCATATACGTAAAGAACGCCTAACATCGGATACTCGGCCAGCCAGCAATATTGCTGGCTGGCCGAACTATAACCTCATTGCAGCTCAGGATATCATGACTACCGATTACTCCCACCTTCTCGTTCCGTCCGAGACCATAGGTTCATATACAATTGATCAATTCATTGAAGCTGCGACACAGTTTCATGGGTACGCCGCTCCGGGCCTTGTCCTGGGCGGTTTCATGGTGGATGCCGCAATTAAGGCGTTGCCGGACGATATCCTTTTTGATGCCCTCAGCGAGACCTCCTGGTGTTTGCCGGATGCCGTGCAGATGCTGTCTCCTTGTTCGGTCGGCAATGGGTGGTTGAAGATTTTGAACCTTGGTCTGTACTCGGTCTGCCTGTACGACAAATTTACCGGACACGGAGTACGTCTTTGGGTGGATCTTGATAAGATTGATTTGGATTCTGAGATCCGGACATGGCTTTTGAAAAATAAACCGAAGCAGGAACAGGATTCTCCATTGCTGCGTCGTCAAATCCTTGAAGCCGGTGCCAGCATCTGCTCCATGCGCGATGTTCAGGTCAAGCCGGAACAGCGTATCAAACGCAGCAAAGGCACGGTTGTCCCATGTCCGATTTGCGGAGAGCCGTATCCTGCACAGTTTGGTGCAATTTGCCGGTCCTGTCAGGGCGAATCTCCGTATCTGGACAACTTGGGGACGGATATAATGCCTGAGCCGTCACTTGTTGCCACTCCCGTGGAAAAGGCCGTGGGCGGCCAGGCGTTGCATGACATGACTCGTATTGAGCCCGGGGTGAGCAAAGGACCCGAGTTCAAATATGGACAAATTCTCACTGGCGGTGATGTTTGTCGTTTGCAACGCATGGGGCGCAGTCGCATATAGCTTGATAATCAGGACCCGGGAGATGATTGGGTACATGAGAACAAGGCGGCGACGACGTTTGGCAAGCTTATGTCCGGCCCTGGCATCTCTGTAGAAGGCGACCCGCGTGAAGGAAAATCAAAACTTATGCCCGATCATGATGGATTGCTGGTCGTGGATTCAACCCGATTGAGACAATTCAACCATGTACCCAATGTCATGTGCGCTTCCCGGCATTCCTATTCGCTTGTACAAAAGGGTACGCAGGTGGCTGGGACCCGGGCTATCCCATTGTATTTGCCCATCAGGGACTTCGAGGCAGCCTTGCAGGTGCTGGATGAAGAACCATTGTTTTCAATCCATCCGTTACGCACGGCACGTGTCGGCGTTTTGGTCACTGGAACGGAGGTCTTTACCGAACTTGTCGAGGATAAATTCGAACCAGTTGTCTCAGCGAAGGTGGCAGGCCTTGGTAGCCGTGTAGTCAAAACGATCAAGGTACCGGATAATGCCAACGCCATCTGTCTGGCCATGAAGGATCTGGTGCATGAAGAATGCGATCTGATCATCACCACCGCAGGACTTTCGGTTGATCCGGACGATGTCACCCGCAAGGGACTACAGGATGCCGGAGTTACAGACATTCGGTACGGCATGCCGGTATTGCCTGGCGCCATGACGCTGCTCGGACATCTGGGGACGGCTCAGGTCCTTGGAGTTCCGGCCTGCGCATTGTTCCACAAGACAACGAGTTTTGATTTGCTTTTGCCAAGGCTGCTGGCAAATATCGAAATCACACGCTCCGCGCTTGCCGATTTCGGAGAGGGTGGCCTTTGTCGCGAGTGCAAGACATGCACATTCCCCAAATGTTCATTTGGTAAATAGCCACGGACTCCAGGAGCTTGACGATCTGGTAATCACTGAGTTTTGATTTGCGTATATGAGACTTCTGCTCCTCGTTTGGAGCAGAAGTCTCTACTTTGTAGGGGACCTGCCTTAAGGAGACTGTGTAAATTCATAATCACAATGTAACACGATTTATTTTTTTGTATCATTATTTTGCTACATATTATTGACACGTGTTATTCTCCTGTATATCGTGTCACCTTCACAACCGTTGTTGTGAACGCATCCTGCAGGAAGGGAATTTCTGACCTTAGGGCGAGCGTGTCGTGTCTCGACGTATCGCCTTTTCGTGTCTGCGTCAGCCCCTCCGCTCCCCCCATCTCTCCCTTCCTCGGATTACCGAGGAGGCATATAATGACAGATTCCATAGCCATTCAAACGGCTGAACCGGTCGTCGGACCCGATGTTCACGCGCAAGAGATTGTTCAATGTCAGGGCAACGCGTTTGTCACCCGTATTCGACTTGTGGACGGTCGTGTGGACGAGGCCTGGAGCACTGGCCGCATGATGCGCAACATGAATATGTTGTTGCGGGGGGAACTTGATGAGCGGGGGCGGCCCGGTTTCGTTTCTCAGGCGCACTGTTTGTGCAATGACGGCCATGCCCTCGCGGCCATCCGGGCCGTGGAAGATCTGGCTGGGGTGGGCCTGCCGGACAGTGCCATTCTGGTGCGTAAACTGGTCCAGTCCATGCGATGTATGCAGGAGCATCTGCTCCATTTCTATCAGTTTCATTTTTCCGATTGGGTCAGTCTGGAAGCCGCATTACGCGTCGACCCGGCCAAGGCTGCAAGTATGGCGTCCCTGCCGGGAGAGGACACTGCCTATTTTCGTTCTGTTCAGGACCAGCTCCGTCTCATGGTTGAAGATCGTTCGACGACCTCCTCATATACTGAAGATGAAGGCCGGTACCAAGGTCCCGACGCTTTGCATTTGCTGCTGCATGGGCACGCCTTGGCGTCGATCCAGATCGGAGCCTCGCTGCAGGCGGCGCTCGGATTGCTGGAATGCGGGCCAAAGGGTTTCAAGGCATACCGAATCGGCGGCCTGCCAGACGATCTGGATTTGAGTACAGCAACCCTTGAACAGTTGGGCATGATCCTTGAGGAATGCCGGGAATTCATTGGCACAATTTTTCCTGCCGACCTTGCGCGGTTGGCTCGGGTTTACTCCCCGTGGACCGAACTGGGGAGGGGGAGCTCCTTTTTGACCTGGGATGGAGCAGTTGCCTGCGGGCTGCTTGTCGCGGGTGGTGGGTTGCCCTGGAGGCTTTTACAGCCCGACTCCGCAGTCATTCGCGAGGAGTGTGAGCCGGATTGGAACCATGAGGATTCGCATCGTTACCGGTTGTTTGCCGGACGGAGCGAACCGTTGTTCCGCTGGGGGGATGGCAACTATTTCTGGCTGTCCGCGCCCAGGCACGGCAACTCCGCCTGTGAAGTCGGGCCTCTGGCTCGGGTCATGGGCGGCCTGCTTAATGGGCAGGGCGGGATGGAGCAGATCGTGTCCCGTGTGCTTGATGACGGTGGACTGTCCTTGGAAGCCCTGAATTCCACTATGGGAAGGGTTTTGTCGCGGGGTATCGAAGCCTCGGTCCTGATGGACTCCATCCTGGAGGGGGTGGACGAGCTGGAATGCACACTGGTGGATGAGGGACGGCATAATGTTGATTTTACCCTGCCGACAGCCGGGATCGGAGTCGGTCGAGTGGAGGTACCTCGGGGTACTCTGACGCACACCATTCGGTGGGGTCAGGGGCGGATAATGAGTCACGACTATCTCATCCCGTCGCTGTGGAATTTCTCGCCGCGTGATGCCCGGGGCGAACTCGGGCCGCTGGAGCGTGCTCTTCGCGGCACCCCGGTGATAAACCCGGACTCTCCCGTGGAAATCCTGCGCACCCTGCACGAATTTGATCCCTGCAACACCTGTCATGTGGTGATCGAAAATCGGGACACCGGCCGTACTACCCTGACAACAGCCTGATTTTTAATGAACAAAGGAACCGGAAAATGAATCGAAAAACTGTTTTTGATGCCCTTCAAGACGCCGAGGGCCAGGAATCCCTGTTCAGGCAGGCGGACCAGGTTCGCCGGGAGCAGGTGGGCGATGTGGCACAGTTGCGTGGCGTGGTGCATTTTTCCAACCACTGCCGGTGCAACGATCTCTATTGCGGTTTGATGCATGACAACGATCAGTGCCAGCGGTTCCGCATGACAGAGGATCAGATTGTGGACACGGCTTTGGCCATCGCGGACGCGGGCCTCAGGACCGTGGTCCTGCAATCGGGCGAGGACTTGCATTTTACCCGGGCCATGTTTTGCTCCATCATCGAACGTATCCTTGAAAAAGCGGACGTTGCCATCACCCTGAGCCTTGGGAAGCGTTCTCGTGAGGATATGGTCGCTTTCAGAAGCGCCGGAGCCGAGCGGTATCTCATGAAACACGAAACCATGAATCCTGCGCTGTATTCGCGCATGCGGTCAGGGCTCAAATTGGACGATCGACTGCGGCTCATCAACATGTTGCGTGAGGTCGGCTTTCAGGTAGGCGTGGGCAATATCGTGGGGCTGCCTGGTCAGACTTTGGAAGACCTGTGTGAGGATATCCTCTTTTTTCAGGATTTCCAGCCGGACATGATCAATATCGGCCCTTTCATTCCCCATGCCCAGACGCCTCTCAAGGATACCCCTACGGCCGACATGGAGTTGATGCTCCGGGTGTTCGCCCTGACCAGAATCGTCACCGGTAACACGCACATGGCCGCTGCCAATACCGTGGCCACCCTGGACCCGGATAACGGACAGTTTCGGGCGCTTACCAAGGGCGGCGCCAATGTCATCATGCCCAACTGCAACCCGTTTTTGGAAAGCAAAACGGACAAGATCGAATATGAATTTCAGATAACCACCCACAAGCGTTACGTTTCCGTGAATGAAGCGAGGAATGTCTTGGAACGGGCGGGCAGGACGGAAGGTGTGACCAAGGGCCATTCACTCAAACTGCAAGGAGAAGCACTTTGATAAAGGTAGCAATTTACGGCAAGGGCGGAATCGGCAAATCAACGGTGACCTCCGGCATTTCGGCTGCGTTAGGACTCGACGGCCTCAACGTGATGCAACTCGGTTGCGACCCCAAGACCGACTCGACGATCAACCTGCTCGGCGGCAAGCCTCCGACACCCATCCTGCAATATCTTCAGGAGCAGGGGAGACCGGACACTCTCGACGCCATCGCCAAAAAGGGTTTCGGCAACGTTACCTGTATGGAGGTGGGCGGTCCCACTCCAGGGGTGGGTTGTTTCGGTCGCGGCATGCTCACGGCTTTTGAGCTGCTTGATGAAATGGGGGCCTACGACGTCTATAAACCGGACGTGGTCTTGTACGACATCCTGGCCGATGTCGTGTGCGGTGGCATCGCCGTACCCATGCGCGAGGGGTTTGCGGACAAGGTCTGCATCGTCACCTCCGGTGAGAAAATGGCCCTGCTGGCCGCCAAGAATATCATCCTGGCCCTGCGTAATTTTGCAGACCGCAACTACGCAGAGCTTGGGGGGCTGATTCTCAACTGCCGGGACATGGCCGACGAAGTCGAGCGGGTGGAGGAATTTGCCCACAAGATGGAGACCTCGGTCATCGGCGTGATTCCGCGCGACACGGCCATCCATCAATTCGAAGAAGAGGGCAAGACCATAGTGGAAGGCGACAGAGCCCTGCCGACTTCGGCTCGGTTTTTCGACCTGGCCCGGACTGTCGTCGATTTTGCCGAAGAACGAAACGTAGCCTGAGCATAGCCAACACAGGAGAATCAATATGGATCTGGATCACACCCGAATTAGGGTGGAACAACTTCGGGAAAAATCGGATTTCCCCTTCGCCCAACTGGAGGGCGTCGGTCCCAATCTGGCAGGATGGGGCGTCATCGAGACCTGCCTGCTGCTCCCTCAGTCTGTGGCGATCATGATCGGCCCTTCGGCCTGTCTGCGCCACTCCGCCTTCATGGCCCATGCCCGCGGCTTTACCGAGCGATTTCATATGCTCTGTCTGTCCGAGCTGGATATGACCATGGGCAACCATCTGCCCAAGGTGGAGCAGGGCATGGCGGACATCCTTTCCCGACGCGAGGAAAAGGTCGCCTTTCTTATTGTCGGTTGCCCTGATTACATCCTCGGCACGGATTTCACCGGGGTCATCAACCGACTGGAAGAGTCCACGGGGAAGCGGATCATTCTTGGAGCCATGGCACCGATCACCATCGGACTCAAGGAGTCGCCGTTCACCTCGGCCTACACCTCGTTTTTCAATTTTCTCAAGCATGAGGAACGCAAACCGAACGAGAACCGGCTTAATCTGTTGGGTACCTTCATGCCCCTGTCCGACTCGGGCGAATTCTACCGGGTCCTGTCCGATGCCGGGGTGGACGACATCGTCCAGATTCCGCTCTGTCCGGATCTGGAGACGTTTTCCGGCATGGCTCATGGCCGAGCCTCGGTCGTGCTCCATCCGCTGGCCAACGGCCTGAGCGGCAAAATGGAGAATGAGATGGGCATCCCCACCTGTTTTGCTCCGACATCCTATGGCTTTTCGACCATCAGGGAACAGTATGAGCGGATCGGTGAGGCCGTGGGGAAATCCCTGTCCGTCGACGTGCTCGAAAAAGAAGCCCGGCAGGCAGCCGAACCATTGCTGGACGCCCTGCGTGGCAAATCCGTGGCGGTTGGGTGCAGCATCAACGGCAGCCCGTTCGAGTTGGCCCGGTTCCTCGTGGACAACGGCGTCAACGTGGACACACTGTTCGCCAGAGGAACCATCAAGCCATATGAGTGGAAACTTATCGAACAGTTGCGTGCGGTCAAACCGGACATTCAGATTTACAACGCCTCTCATCCGGGCCTGTGCGGCCAGACTGAGCCTTTTGACCACGTGGAAGTGGCCTATGGCGTGGATGCAGGCATATTTTGCGTCAACGCAGCCAACGTGCCTTTATCCCGTTATCAGGAACAGAAGTACGGCTATGAAGCCGCCCTCTGGATGCTGGAACAGACCCGCGAGGCCATGGAAACCCCAGTCAGCAACTACGACTGGATCTACGGCCACGACTTTCTCATCTAAGGAACTGCAATGAAAGAATATCATCACCTTCTCCCCTTGGCCACGGGGTACTTCGGCGTCAGCTCGGCCTTGTATGATTTCGAGGGGCTTGTCGTTGTTTACGGACCTGCTGGCGGAGCCTGGCACATCAACATCGAGGACGAACCACGTTGGTACCGTGGCCCGGCCACGGTGGTCGGCGCAGGGTTGCTGGAAATGGATGTCATCCTGGGCAACGACGACAAGTTCATTGATAACATCGTGAACACGGCCAAGGAGCTGAACAGTCGATTCGTAGCTCTGTCCGGCACCCCCATTTCCGAAATTATCGGCACCGATCTCAAGGGATTTGTCATGACTATCGAGTCCCGCACCAACATTCCCGTGTTCATGGTGCCTACAGCCGGGTCCGAACCCTACCCGGAAGGCTCGTCCAAGGCGCTCCTCGCCCTGGCCGACAAGTTCATGGAACCAGACACGCCCAAGGTCCCCCGAGGCATCAACATTCTTGGGGCCATCCATTTAACCATGGGCAAGGAGACGCACCTCGCTCCGTTGATTGAGGCTCTTCAGGAAGAGCGCTTCGAGATAGTGGGCATGTTTTCCGCCCCGTTGCCCGGTCAGGCTGATCCTCTTGAAGGGGTTCGCAAGGCCCCAGGCGCAACAATCAACGCCGTTGTTTCCACCAGCGGTTTGGCTCTGGCCGAGCGCATGTATGCCGATTACGGCATCCCGTTCGTGGTAGGCATGCCCGTGGGACTGGCTGGGAGCAACGCCTTCATGGACCTGCTCGGCGGATCGAAGCCTGATCAGTCCAAAGTCAGTGAATATACCTCGTATAAACGAGCTCTGGTTATCGGTGAGCCGGTGATGAGCTATGGGATGAAGTATTGCCTGACCTACGATTTCGGTGTGGATAGGGTCGATGTGGTTTCCGTCACTCCGAATGAACCGTTGTTCCGCAAGTACGAGGGGTGTGCGGGCGTACTGGCTGAACGAGGGCGGTTCGACCATGACACTGATGACGAAGGTCGGATAAAGGAGTTGATGAACGAACCGGGTGTTGACCTGATCGTGGCCGACCCCTGCTATCGCCCCCTGCTGGAAGGGGACACCGCCTTTGTTTCCCTTCCGCATACGGCTATGAGCGCCCGGATTAATTGGGATATGCCGTACGAATACGCCATGGACAAGGGGTACGAATATCTGGCCTCGCAACTGCTGGGCGATTGAAAGCAATAGGAGAAAAATATGTGTCTTGCCGTTCCCGCTGAAGTGATCTCCATTGAGGACGATACTGCGGTCTGCCGTGTGGATCGTGGGCAGACCACGGTCAAGGCGTCCCTGATGTTGTTGCCCGAAAAACCTGAACTGGGCGAGTTCCTCATCATCCATGCTGGTTTTGCCCTGCGAATTCTGGACCGTGAGGAGGCCGAGAAGAGCCTGCGATCCATGAATCTGGCGGTGGAGGGTGTGTGAGTTCCTAACCACTGGAATGTTTTTGCGATCTCGAATTGTGTCATAAGATGCTTGGCTGGGTTTGAGCCGCCGGATGTCTTCCAGTCCCTTGAATGTCCGTTGTCTGGAAAGGCCTGTACTCCGGCCAACCCGATCGGCCCCTGCATGGTCTCGACCGAGGGCAGTTGCGTTGCATATTACAAATACAAATTGGATTAAACATGTCTGACAAGGTTCTTCTCGATTACGGCAGCGGCGGACGCGCTTCTCAGCGCCTTATCTCCCAACTCTTCCTGAATCATTTCAGTAACGACGAACTGAACCGTCTCAATGACGCGGCGGAATTGTCCATGAGCGGGCGTCTTGCCATGTCCACGGATTCCTTTACCGTCGATCCAATCTTCTTCCCCGGCGGCGACATCGGTTCTCTGGCCGTACATGGTACGGTCAACGATGTTGCCATGATGGGGGCTATTCCCCGGTACATGACCTGCGGGTACATTATCGAGGAAGGTTTGCCCATGGCTGATCTGGAAACAATCGTTGCTTCCATGGGCGAGGCAGCCCGACACGCTGGCGTGGATATCGTTACCGGCGACACCAAGGTCGTTCCCAAGGGCGCTGTGGACAAGATTTTCATCAACACCACAGGCATAGGCGACATTATCGTGGACCCGGCCCCCAGCGGCGACGCTGCCCGGCTTGGTGACGCGGTGCTTATCTCCGGCACTGTTGGCGATCATGGTTTGACCATTCTTGGCACCCGCGAAGGGCTGGAATTTGAAGCCGCAGTCCAGTCGGATTCCGCCGCCTTGAATCACCTGTTGGTCAAGTTGGTGCAGGAATTGCCCGAAGTTCACGTCATGCGCGACCCCACTCGGGGTGGCTTGGCTACCACGCTCAATGAAATCACGGGCAGTTCCAACGTGTGCTGCGAGCTTGACGAGAGTGCCATTCCCGTGCGGCTCGAAGTCAAGGGCGGGTGTTCCATTCTCGGTCTTGATCCACTTTATCTCGCTAACGAAGGGAAATTCCTTTGCATCCTGCCCGAGGAACATTCCGAAAAGGCCCTTGAAATCATGCGTGCCGATCCCCTCGGACAGGACGCCTGTCGCATTGGAACCATGACCGACGCCAATCCCGGCAAGGTCGTGCTCATCACTGCGCTCGGCGGCAAGCGACTCCTTGGCATGCTTGAAGGAGAGCAGCTTCCGCGTATTTGCTAGTCGGCAAATGTGGTCCTGGACCCAAAGATTGATATTGTTGTAGAAAAATAAAAGGACTTCAGGTGATTGCCTGAAGTCCTGTTTCGGTGACATTGGAGGAGAATACTCTCCTTTGTCAGCAGTTATTTCTTACCCTTTTTCAATCCTTTTATCTTTTGGGCGACGCCTTTCCAGCGTCCTTTCTCCATGCGGTCCGCGCTTTTTGTGCGACGCTCGGAAAGATACTGCATTTCAAGCTGCATCTTGTGGAAGCTTTCCAGCCGTTCTTGCGGGAGCTTGCCGGTCTCGACTGCATGGCGCACAGCACAGTGCGGTTCATGGCGGTGGGTGCAGTCGGCGAAGCGGCACGTTCTGGCCAATTTACATATGTCGGCGAAGGTGTTTTCAATGCCGTTGCCGCTTTCGTGAAACGCGATTTCGCGGATGCCGGGATTGTCCATGAGCAAACCGCCCTGCGGCATGCGGATGAGTTCCCGGACAGTGGTTGTGTGACGTCCCTTGCCGACGCTGGCGCTGATTTTTCCTGTGGCCTGTATTTCATTGCCGTGCAGCATGTTCGCCAGTGTTGATTTCCCGGCGCCAGACGATCCTATCATGGCAGCGGTTTTGCCATCGCCCAAATGGATCGCAAGCTCGTTTTCATCGGAATATACGTAATATCTGTGCACCAGACCTGATTAGGAAGATCAATCCGAAGCCCACGTAAAAGATACGGATAAATCCTATGCTCCGGATGTGGAGTCGTCGTCCTTGGCTTTTGGTAGACCGCAGAAAGTCCCATCTTGCGCATGAGACGTCGAATTCTACGACGACCAACCACATAGCCAGAATTGACCATATGCCGTTTCATTTGACGACTTCCAAAGAAAGGCGTTTCCATAAATTGTTCATCAATCAATCGCATTAACTGCAGGTTGAACGCACTCTCGCCCTTCGGCGTGTAATAAAACGTCGAGCGCAACATGCCTAATACACGGCACTGGCAAGATATACTGAGCGATGGATGATGCTTGTCGACCATCCGCCGCCTTCGCTCACAGCTCACTTTCGAGCGAAGGCCTTTTGTAAAAAATCATTCTCGATTGTTAGTAGAGGTGGCCTTAGAAAACTGGACCACTTGTTTAGATGGACATATAGTAGGCGAAGGAGGCTCGATCATGTCCAAAAGAAGACGTTTTTCAGCAGAGTTCAAAGCCCGAGTTGTGCTTGATGCACTTTCAATGCGAATTGATGCTTTCGGAACTGGCCAGCAAGTACAAAATCAATCCCATCTCCCGGCTCGAGCACATTATTTTTAACGACGAAAAATTTGAGGAAGAGGCTCCCCGCTCTTACCGCCGGTGACTCTACATTTCGTAAATCCGCTACCTCTCCCAAACTTCAACCTAAACACGCTACTCCCCCCGTTACTGTATGTCTGACTCAGACATACAGTAACGTTTTTTGGGGGCATACAATAACGCTTTTGAGTGTTGACATGTTGAGCAGAAATCTTTTAAAGATTTTTGTAGTACAAATACAAATGGAGACATTATGGAAACGACTCAAGCTTTCAGAAAAAAGGACCTGCGACGGATTCGAGTTCTGACAGGTGGCTCGTCTGCGAAAACCCAAAGGCAACCCACTCAACCTCGACTCTATGAATTTGACGAAGGCGACACACTCTCCTTTGACGAGGGGACACATGGCGTACTGGTTATTGGTGGAGTTGGCAGAGGCAAGACGGCGTCATTTATGTTGCCCATGGCATCTTCACTGATTGAAAACGGTCTGCCTGGGCTCATCATCGACATCAAAAACAATTTGACGAATCAAATACGCAAGCTAGCCAAAGCTGCCGGACGTGAAGATGATATCATTGAAATCGGCACGCATACTTCAGCCACTCCCATAAATATTCTGGCAGGGTTCAGTTTGGATGAAATGCACCAACTGTTTGAATCGCTTATCATCAGCGGCATGGAGAACAGCCGAAACATAGACTGGCTCCATAAAGGTATCCGGATACTCAGCGATGTCGCTATGTTGTTACATTACGTGTCACAAAATAATTTACTATTTGTACCCAACTTCGTATTACTCGATAAATGCATTAATGATTATAAATTCGCACGCACTGTTTTTAAAATGTACTTGGACAGTGCATACGATGCCGAAGATTACTGCCAACGCGCTTTTGTCACGAGGGTCCAAACTTCAGCCTTCCATATCTTCACTCCGCAAGACCAAACGACATCGTCCAAGTATGAAGAACAGCTCGCCTTCCAGCTTTACACACCACGACTGGTCCTAGGAGCCATCACTTCAGATGATTCTCTGTGCGCCAACCTGTCGGGCATGGATTGCTCGCTCACTCTGGATTACCGAGAACTTCTGAAAAACAATAAGATCGTCCTGCTCCGTTTTAAACATACGCAGGGACATGCAGCCAAACTGCTGGCACGACTGCTCAAAGAAAAATACTACGCGGACATCTATCGTACTTTGGACCAGGATTACGAACGCCCTAAACATTGCTTTTTCATGGCCGACGAATACCAAGACGTCATCAACGTCTCACCGGACAACACTTTCGATGACTTTTCTTGGTTTTCTAAGGCACGTGAATTTGGCTGCATCAACGTGGTGGCTTCACAGGCACTCTCAAGCCTGTATGCAAACAGTTCCCAGCGAGATCAAGTCAATGCTCTGGTTGCGAATTGCTCTACCAAGATCGTCCTGCAAAACGATGATCCGGCAGCCGATGCTTATTTCCGGCACTTCTGCGGCTTGGACAAAACACTCGCTCAACTGGGAGCAGCCGAAGCACTTGTCTCTCGCTTCGATTTGAAGAAACGCGAGCAAACAGTCAAAATGTTGCATTGCAGCCAGGCTTTCAAACGAATACAGGCGCAATTAGTTCAGCTTAAGGAGGTTACTCCTCCCACAAACGTCTGCAAATCCCACATCAATTTACTGCGAAATATTGATACCGTACTGCAACTTCACAAGCTACCACGGGCAATCAAAATACGACCTGACTATTTAGAACTGACCACAACCTTCAAAGACCTATTCGAGGACTTGGACGAAGTAAAAATCAGATACAGAGAAGGACTCCATAGTGAAGTCATGGACGCATTGAAAACCCTGCACACAAACTACAGCGGTAAGTTTACTGTCAACGGAATCATTGAAGTCAACTATGGCATCATCTACCTCGACATTAATTCAGATTTCGATGTTGAGGATGAAATAGACGACTTCGTACGCGAACTATTGGAGAAAGAACATGAAGAACAAAAAAGCAGATAACTACTTTCAACGCGAACAGATGTTTAACCGCTATCTGATCAAGGCTGGCCATAATTTATTAACAGAAAAAGCAAACTACAGAGTTCCTGTAGGTTGGATCAATATCGTCGTAGAACTTTTTAAACGAGTCAGGCAATATCACCCAAACCTCAAAATTGAGAGCATGATTATCGTTGAGCCCTCACACAGTTACGGCAGTAAATTCTTTTTTGCATACATAGCGCCCGACAAACAACGGTACGATGACCTCTTGCACAAACCCCGCTCCCTGCGCTGGATCGAGCTACAGGCCCGCCGACAAGTCTATGCAACATGTTCCAGGTGCGGACGACCACTCAAAGGCCCAAGCAAAAAGAATCGTTGTCTGGTATGTGCTCGTAAAGATGGCTTCAAGAGTTTCAACTAGTCAGCCATTGCCGCGCGCAACGTTGATTGCTACATAAAAAAAATGGAAAACAAAAAGGACGATCTCGACCTCATAGCAGACTTGGACTTGGGCCTGGATTTCAAAAAACATATCAGCGATAAGCCTCGCTTGATAGACTATACCCGTTACGGCCCAACCGAAAAGAATAAAGCCAACTTCGAAGACGACATGGGGTATTTAATCTCGGACGTGTCATTCCTAGACCAAGCCGGAAGCAAAACCACAGAGTATCGCCCCCAACTCGAAAAATGCATCAATCAACTCAGACAAGGCGATCGTCTTAATATTCCATCAATAGATCGATTAGCTAGAAACACCAAAGAATTGGTCGAGCTGATAAAACGCATCGCCGACAAAGGCGTCAGCATTGAATTTGAACGCGAAGGCATTAAGCTCGGTCCTGAATTGCCAGACTTTGAAGAAAAATTGAATCTGATTGAAGGCATTTACAAAGCAGAACAAGCTGTTGCTCTTGAACGACGCAAAGAAGGACTCATCAAGGCAAAAAAGAAAGGCGTCCGTTTAGGCCGCCCCACGAAAGTGTCAGATGAAAAGCGTTCACAGATTCGCAGACGGCTCGCTGACGGCGAAAAAGCTCCATCACTCGCCAAGGAATATGGGATTTCAGAAAGCCTCGTTTACACAATAGGCCGGGAAGGTGGACGTTAGTTCTTCATCTCATGGCACACACCACAACGGCAACCACCTTTATAATCAATCCCGAAACCAACCGATAGTCGTACGGTATTTCCCAATCCACAACATGTGAAGGTACATTAGTACAACAAAGACTATCATCCCAACAATGACGTAGTCGGTCATCAGCCACGCACTGATGGAGTAGAGTATTGTCATTGACAGGATAATAATGGTTGAGAAGCTTCCAGCTGTCACTTGCTGCCCATGCACAGCCTGACAATTACCACAGACAGAAGCTCCCTTGGACACGAATTCTCCACAAAAAGGACATGCTCCTTCTTCTGCCGTCGCCTGGTAAGAAAAGCTATTATCCATTGCATTCTCCGATAGTTATACTAATATTATCTCTCATTGTGATACTTATAGTCTGTAGACTTATAGAAGTCAAACTTCCATGCGAATATTTGGAGGAATATGCGCATGTCTGGAAATTACACGAAGCAGGAAAGAACATTTTTGAAGAGGCTTGGAAAGGCCATTAAAGAACGACGGACACAAGAAGGCCTGTCGCAAGAAAGGCTCGCAGAATTAACCGGACTACACAGAACTTATGTAGGCTCTGTTGAGCGTGGAGAGCGTAATATCAGCGCGCTAAACACCAAAGTACTGGCTGACGCTTTAGGATGTCAGGCTAGCGATCTATTTCGAAGTGCCGAATAAAAGGGTACGCAGCAAATTACCGAATCAGCCCCTGACCAAATGAAGCCGTTTGACCCCCAAATGTATAAAAAGGTCAAAATGCCCTTCTCCGGCTACTCCCCCCGTTACTGTATGCCAAAACCGACATACAGTAACGCTTTTTGCCACCCCAAAGTAACGCTTTGATGTATAAAGACCTACTGCCTGCCTAAACGTTTTTGCCACCCCTCCTCCATCCTTTCTTAAGACAGCAATCGACCTACATTATGTAGAGCTGCACAAATTAATAATTACAAAAAGATACGCCTTACCCATTTTCTTACATGAACAGCCAAGAGTTGGATCTGACACTATTCACTTACATATCATTCCGCATTGACTCATGCCTTATTTGTGACTATTATACTTGTTGTAATTAATTTTTATGGCAATTAAAATAGGCATAATAATGAAAAAGAAACTCCCAATATCGGTCCGTAGCGGATTAAAAAAACTCGGTGACTCCTTAAAGAAAGCCAGACTCCGGAGACGATTAAAAATGGTAACCATCGCTAATCGAGCTGGGATCAGTCGTGAGACTTTGGCCAAGATTCAAAAAGGTGATTCAGGTGTGAGCATAGGAAATTATGCAGCCGTCATTTTCGCTCTTGGCCTGGGTGTTGAGTGGATGGGCTTGGCTGACATCTCGGAAGATAAGGTAGGACAGGCCTTAGATGAAGAGCGCATTCCTCGTCGCGCCAGAGATATTAAGGCATAGGAATTCACCATGGCCAAAGAAATATATGTTTATGTTGATCTCCAAGAAGGGACTCATCCCGTAGGAACATTGTGGGTACATGCCAACAATGCAGGGGAAAGTGCGTCTTTTGAATATGCGCCGGAGTGGAGAAACTCTCCGTCAAAATTTTCTCTTGAGCCAGCACTGGAAGTTGGTGAAGGGGCTTTTCACACAGATGCAGGCAAATCCTTGTTCGGCTCTATTGGAGACTCTGCGCCTGACAGGTGGGGGCGAGTGCTCATGAAACGCCGTGAAGCTCATGCTGCAAAAGCTGAGAAGCGTAATCCTCGACTTCTTCATGACTCTGACTACTTGCTAATGGTCAACGACTTCTCCAGACAAGGAGCTTTGCGCTTTGCCGAAACGAAAAATGGCCCTTTCATGGCTGCAGACACAAACGACAGCATTCCCCCAGTCGTTGACCTTAGACGACTTCTAAACGCGTCTGAAAGAATTCAGGCTCGCCAGGAACTGGATCAGGACATCAAAGACCTTGTTGATCCGGGTGCCTCCTTGGGCGGGGCACGACCAAAGGCCTCCGTCATTGATACAAATGGCGACCTGCTTATTGCGAAATTTCCTAGCCGAAATGATGATTGGGACGTTGAGCTATGGGAGTATCTCTCTTTCAAAATGGCAGAGCGTGCGGGCATTCCAACGCCTGCCACTCGATTGGAAAGAATTAACGATAAAAATGTACTTCTTCTCAAGCGCTTTGACCGCAGAGAAAAAGGAATTCGAATTCCCTTCCTGTCTGCCATGAGTATGCTGAGTTATTCTGATGGAACCCACGGTAGCTATATTGAATTAGCCGAGATTCTGGCCCGATATGGATCTGAAACGACATTGGACCAAAAGGACTTATGGCGTAGAATGGTGTTCAACATCATGATCTCGAATGTTGATGATCATCTTCGAAACCACGGTTTTCTCTACGACGGTTCCGCAGGGTGGCGCCTTTCGCCTCTCTACGATCTCGAACCAACGCCGACACACGACAAGCCGAGAGTGCTGCACACTTATATAGACATGTACAATGGTACAGCTTCTTTAGATCTTGCTTACAGTGTGGCAGACGAATTTGACCTCAATTTGAATGAAGCACGCAAAATAGCTAAAGAGGTGGCAGAAGCAACAAGAAATTGGGCCTATGAAGCTGGTCGCCTTGGAGCGGACAAAAATGATATTGAAACCATGAGTTCTGCATTTAACCATGACGACCTAAAGCTGGGGCTCAAGGCCAAGGTTGTTATAGGAAACTCCCGTCCCTGACGCAGAAACAGGGGGTACACTCTCCCCCAAGAATTTGAATTCAATGGGGATGGCCAACGCTTTACAAAACCATATAAGTGACTAATTTAAAAATACAGAATGAAGGATTGGGTAATTTATTGCCAAATCGAATCAGCCTCTATTTTCTTCTGAAGCCAATCCTCCACAATTTGCATAGGCCAACCGAGCCTTCTACCCAAATGGATAGGGCGAGGGATTGCATCAAAGTTACGCCGTTGCCAATGACTACGGATGGCTGCGCTGGTTGTTCCTAGCAATTCCGCAAGCTCGTAGATATTCAAAACTTTTTGATTACTCATGATTTTTTCTCCTCTTCGAAATTCATCATGAGTTATCAATAAACTGACAATACAAAATACGACTATCTACGATTTTCTTTTCACACAGCTGATTTTTTTTGGAAGCAAACGTATGTACCAAAGACAACAAGAACTAATGCTCATAGAGAGATACAAAGGACGTACTCCGGCTGACGTGACAAACTTGATCAGAAAAGACAT
Source organism: Pseudodesulfovibrio nedwellii (assembly GCF_027923765.1). NCBI lineage: Bacteria > Pseudomonadati > Thermodesulfobacteriota > Desulfovibrionia > Desulfovibrionales > Desulfovibrionaceae > Pseudodesulfovibrio > Pseudodesulfovibrio nedwellii. The sequence continues at coordinate 1,567,458 of NZ_AP026709.1, forward strand.
CTCACAACTCTTTCCTAAAAGCGTCCTCGCCAAATCATTAATTATCCTTCACAAATGCAATTCGTGGTCAAAATTGGGCAAAAAAATAGAATGGCTTTCCAGCGCTACTGAATACGGAGAACAAGAAGATTTTATTAACGACCTATACTCCGCATTCCTAATTATAAAAGCCAACGGGAATAAAAGTTTTGCCCTAAAAAAAAGAACAAAAAAATTGCTTGGGCACTTCACGACTTGTCCCCATTGTTGGCGCTTTGTTTTCAAGCGTTACAACAAAATCAAAAAAGACCCTTATTGCTGCTTCCACGAATCCGGTTGTGCCGAATACCAAAGTCACCGACGGGCCCTTTTACGCCTCGCAAAAATCGGGAAAACACCGAGGCTACAGGAGCTTCGGAGCCTCTACCTAAAACGTACTCAAAATGTACTTCACATTTGGCCCCCTAACTACATCAATTTAAAATCTAAAGGAATCCTTGCGCCTGAGGAATACGAGCCTGTCGAGCATGACCTCACAGAGATATGGCCCCATCTTCCTCTTACCAAAGAATTTATTTGCAAAACAGGAGGCGACATTCGCAATATCGAATCCGTAATATCGGCGCTTGATCCTGTCGATAGGATTGACCCTAATGATATGTGGGATAAAAATGATACCGAAGGTGCTGCATTTGTCCGCGAAAAACGACTTCTGCTCCACCAAATCATTATTCGTGACGCTAGTTTATACAAATGGGAATTTAGCCAAGCTGAAGCCTGGCTCAAACTCCAGCAGGAAGTACGTTCATCAAAAGGAGGCCCAAAACCAAACGCAGGAGGGCGACGTATAGGGGCTGGCAGACCTAAAAAACAATGACCCTTTTCCTCTACATATTTGACGATGGGCCCCCTTCAACTTACTAATGAACAGCTAATTCTCTGTTTAAAACCAGTTATTTATCCCAAAATCAAGGCACACAGAACACAGAATTATTGTATCTACACAACCAACCGTATTCATCACGATGCATCACGATCAATCACAATGGTTGTAGTCGCTGAGCAGCAACAGACTCCAACAAATGCTGTATGTCTTCGACCACAAATCGGACCTAGGGGACCTCATTCACCCTGAACTTCCCTGATTCATCACGATTCATCAAAAACAATCAAGCTCTTGAATTTAAAGAATAACTTGAAAAAACTTATCAGCCTGATATTATCCCTCCACCTTCCAGAATGAACAAGCGATACTGGCAGAAGCAGAAGCCTCAGAACTCAATGTGTCCTGGCGTACCATTGAGTATAATTAATGACCTTCTGCCCCCTATGGGCGGAACGCCACCTGACCGCATTACATAGGCAGGATGACCGCCACATCCTGCTGGTTGGTTCTTCATACTGAACCTCGGTTATGAGATGAACAGGAACGCGAAACCGAACCGCGAACCGAAGAGTCATCCGGCCCAGAAACCGCCCTCTCACCAGGGTCTATACTCCTAACCAGCATTCGAACTGGACGCTGTTCGGCAACCTTCATCATGGAGGCTGCTATGCAGTATCAAAATAACCAAGCACTCTTACCTAACCTCTTTACAATTCAAGACGCCGCAACCTTTCTGCGCGTCCACCGTTCCACCATTTCTCGCATCATTTCCACTGGCGATTTACCCTGCATCAGAGTAAGATCACGTAAGCTGATCCGAGAGCAGGATTTGCTAGCGTTCATTGACAGCCAAATCGGAATTGAAACGGGCGGAAGCTCGCAGGAGTACTAGCCCATGGCTACAGTAACCATTGCGAAATGCCCCAGAAAAAAGACCAAAGATGTATACCGTGTAGACTTCTACTGCCCGGAAACACAAATGAAAAAATATTACGGCACGTTCAAGAGAAAAAGCGATGCGAAAGCGGCAAAAGCCAAACTTGAAGTTACAATAGATGGCGGAGAATTAATTGAGATGCCAAGGGCCAACAGGTCCTTACGAAACAAGACCGTCAATCACTTCTGTGATCTCAAAGAAAAAGAGTGGAAAAGACGCAAACAAGAAGGGAGTCTCAGCCCTGTCACAGCTTCAGGATATATAGGCCGTCTGAAACGAATCCGAAAAACGTTTGGAAGAAAGCTGATCGGGACGATTACCGAAGAACTCCTTCTCGACTTCCGAGCCAAAGAAGCTCATCGCAACTCCCCAGCCTCGGCGAATCGGTATCTGTTCGTTGTTCAACAAGTAATAAAGCTGGCATCGAAAGAGAAGGCGATCACGATTGATCCGTCTGCTTCAATCCCGAAGTTAAGCGAAAAACAACATGAACGGAAAGTATTCCTCACCCCTAACGAAATTGAGATATTACTCGAACAAGCTAGAAAACAAAAAACACGACACTATATGGTGCTGGCGATTCTGCTTGCCGTAGAGCATGGATGTGCTCGCCAAGAGATACTTGACCTCAAATGGTCCCAAATTGACCTGGACTTTCAAGACACAGGAGCAATCAACTTCTACCGCACCAAAAATAAGAACGACAGGCTTCACTCAATTATGCCGAGAACGAGAGAAGCCTTACTTGAGCGAAAGGCCCACCTTGAAAAGATGAGGAAACAGCGTGGAATCGAAGTAAAAGACGAGCATGTTGTCGGGAAAATCAATGGCTGTAGGTCCACCAACTTCAACAAGGCTTGGCGAACCATCCGTGACACATGCGGCTTCGACAAGAAGCTCAACTTCCATGACCACCGCCACACTTATTGTACCAACATCGTGCTGGCGGGCGGGTCAACAAAACACGCAGCATCCATGATCGGCCATAATGATCCGCGTATGACCGAGCGTTATACCAACCTCGAGAACTTGCTCCACAACCCGGTACAGGACAAGTTGGCCGCACACTATCAAAATACATAAAAATCCCATTTGGGACATATATGGGACACAAAACCGTTTTCCGGCTTTAAACCAAAGAAAAAGGACCTCGGATAATCATCCGAAGTCCTTAACTTTCTTGTGGTGGAGCTGGAGGGAATCGAACCCACGACCTCTTGAATGCCATTCAAGCGCTCTCCCAACTGAGCTACAGCCCCACGCTGTTGGGAAAGTCAATTTGCTCAAAGTGTCGATGGTTGTCAACAGAGAAAACGGTTTTGATTGCAACCAATGAGACCATGTTTGTATAGATGGATATAAACAATATATTGGACGTATTAATCAATGGATAATAGAGTCTTTTCAATCAAAATGAAAAAGAAAGGACTCGTTATGTATGAATACAAAACAACAAAAAAACTGAATATGAATGAGCTGCAGGATTTGTTTCTCGCGTTGGACTGGGACTCTGGCAATCATCCTGAAAAACTGACCGGGGCGATTCACGCATCAACATCCGTTTTCACGGCATGGGACGGCGACAGGCTTGTGGGCTTGGTTAATGTCTTATCCGATGGTCACATGGCCGCCTACATTCATTATATGTTGGTTAGACCTGAATGTCAGGGGCACGGCATCGGCAGGCGACTTATGGACATGGTCGCAGACGAATATGCCGATGTTCCACATAAAGTTCTTGTGGCTTACGGCCAAGCTGTCGGATTCTATAAACAGTGTGGCTATCATTGCGCTGACGGGACCTCTCCCATGTTCATGACGACATTGAGAGTCTAGTAGCGTTCCTGCGTTGCGCATTTTCCTCATTTTTTGCTATGCTTCCGCATAGTACAAAAAACAACGGCGTTAAGTCGACGAGGAAACACCCATGACAGGTTCAATTAGAAAAGGCCTTGGGGTCTGCGGATGCCTACTCTTTATAGCAAGCATTGCTGTTGCAGCTCAGTTAATGAGCGTTCAGGTTCGCTCGGGCCAACTCCGCGATAATCCAGGATTTCTGAGCAAAGTCGTCGCGAAATTGCCCTACGGTGACCGCGTCAATTTAAAATCGGAAAAAGGGGACTGGAGGCATGTTTCATCCGTCAAACTCGGCAAATCAGGCTGGATTCACATCTCAGCCCTTTCCGAACAGGAAATCGTTCTCAACCCCACGAACAAAGACGTTCAGGCAGCAGCCAAGTCAGACGAGCTGGCTCTGGCCGGTAAAGGGTTCAACAAACAAGTCGAACAACAATACCGCAAACAAAGCAAATTGAATTACGCCAAAGTGGATGAAATGGAAAAACTGACTGTTTCCCAAACCACCATAGCCAAATTCATCTCGACAGGCGCACTCGGGAAAGGATACGCCCAATGAACCGTCGACAATTTCTGAATGCACTGGCTATGGCAACCCCTGCAATCTTCACTCTCGGGGCCATCCCCGCCTCCGCATCCTTCCTTGATGATCTGACCGACATAGTTCCTGACGAAGTGACCACTATCTTTGAAAGCGGCAAGAAAATAGCAGCCGGCTTTGAGGATATCACACCGGAGCAAGAGTATTACCTTGGCCGTTCTGTCGCGGCCGTTATCCTGTCACGCTATACACCTCTAAATCACCCACACAGTTTGGCTTATGTCAATGTAATGGGACAAACTCTGGCCCAGGCCTCTGACCGCCCGGAGACCTTTGGCGGATACCATTTCATGGTCCTCGACGCAGACGAAATAAACGCCTTGTCCGCACCCGGCGGATTCGTCTTTGTCACCAAAGGACTCCTCAAATGTTGTACATCCGAAGACGCCATTGCTGCCGTACTCGCGCATGAAATCGGACACGTCCAACGTCAGCATGGTCTTCAGGCCATACAGGAATCCCGCATCACTGATGGCGTGACCACTCTGGCCATAACCGGCACATCCACCTTGTCCGGCGGTACGTTGAAAGAACTCACTACGACCTTTGACGATTCCATCAAAGCCATCACCACAACCATGATCGACAGCGGTTATTCCCGTGCAGCCGAAGACGAAGCTGACGAGGATGCCGTCACCATCATGCAACGATTGGGATACGATCCTAACGCCATCATCGATATGCTCAATCAAATGCGCAAACGAATGTCTCCGGGTAGTGAAGGCTTCGCCCGAACACATCCGACACCAACCCAACGAATTGAGGAAATTACTGAAATTATAGGGATTTACAAACGCCCACAGACTTGCACTCCTCGCGCCGCCCGATTTTCGCGTATGACCAAGGGGCTATAAGGTGTCACGCAGGCTGAAAAAGATCTTGGCAGGCATCACGGTTGGTTTCATAGGAACCCTTTTGGCCGTTGGTGCATTGACAACTGGCCTGCTCGATTCTCTGGAAAATGTCACTTTTGACCTACGTGCGCGTGTGTTGGCACGACCTGGCACAGCCACAGACAAAATTGCCGTCATTCTACTCGATCAAAAATCATTGGATTGGGCGAAAGAATCCTTTGGACTGGGATGGCCATGGCCACGACAGGCCTACGTTCCACTGGTCAACTTCTGCCAAGATGCGGGTGTTGCATCACTCGCCTTTGACGTGGTTTTCACAGAGCCTTCAGTCTATGGAGTGAACGACGACAAAGCATTGGGAGAAAGCTTTGCGAACCTTGGCCGGGTAGCACTGGCTGCCGATTTTGCCCGACATGACGGGACGACAACGGCATGGCCCAGACACATCCCCACCCCGATCTTCCCGTTATCAGGGACTGCCAATCTCCCTTTGGCTTCCGTAGCAACATTCCCAATCGCGGACCTGACTGCGGGCATAGCCAGTGTCGGAAACGTCAATGTTTCCCCTGACTCGGACACCATCTATCGCCGTTTTCCACTCCTGATACGATTTGCTGACAAATTTGTCCCCTCCCTCCCACTCGCCGCATCTCTTGTGGCAGAACCTACTTCCATCAGCCTGAGTCGCCATACGCTTACTTTCGGTTCGACGCCTGTCCCAATTACAACTAAAGGACAAGCAATTCTCAACTACAGAGGAAAAACCGCCTATTCGACCTATAGTGCGGCAGCCTTTATGGAAAGCGGCATGCGCATGGCCGAAGGCCAAAAACCAATCATCAACCCCATGGAGCTTGAGGGGAAGCACGTACTTTTCGGTTTTTCTGCCACCGGCCTTTACGACCTTCGCCCCACTCCACTCGGAGGGGTCACCCCTGGGGTCATGGTTAATGCGACTGCTTTGGACAATCTCTTATCCGGTGACTTCATGCGTATGGCCGGGGTCAAAACAGACATTGCCATCACTTTGATTTTTGCCATTTTGGCAGGACTCAGTGTCACGATCTTCAGCAGCCTCTGGTTGACTGTCACGACTTCAGCCCTGGCTCTCATTGCACCCATTGGGCTTGCCCTCGCGTCATACTCCATTGGTATATGGTCCAACCTGGCTGTGCCACTTGCAGCTTGCATGACCTCCATGTTTCTAGCCGGGGCCTTCAAATACGCAACCGAGGGCCGCCAAAAAAAATTCATCAAATCCGCATTCAAACAATATCTCAGTCCACAAGTCATCGACCAGCTTTTACAAAACCCGGATAAACTGACTCTGGGAGGCGAACGACGCGAATTGACCATCTTCTTCTCGGACCTTGAAGGATTCACGTCCATATCCGAAGGCCTGACCCCGGAAGAATTGACCAGCGTATTAAATGACTATCTGACCGCCATGACCGACATCATTCAGGAAACCGGCGGCACTGTGGACAAATATGAAGGGGATGCCATCATCGCTTTCTGGAATGCGCCCGTGGATCAACCCGATCATGCCAAACGAGGCGTTCGAGCCGCCCTTATGTGTCAGGAGAAGCTGACGCAAATGCGGCCGAAACTCCGAGAACGAACAGGGAAAGATTTTCGTATGCGCATAGGCCTGAATACTGGCCCCGCTGTTGTCGGAAACCTCGGTTCTCACAACCGATTCGACTATACCATGCTCGGCGACTCGGTAAATCTAGCCGCCCGCTTGGAATCCATCAATAAACAGTTCGATACGTACACCATGATCTCACGCGCCACCCTGGAACAACTGAATGAGGAAACACCTATCCGAGAACTCTCCAGTCTTCGAGTTGTCGGCAAAAAAGAAGCTGTGACAGTCTACGAACCTTTTACGCCACAAGAATATTTATCCAAACAACGAATATTGCAAAAATTCTCGTTGGGACTGGAACAATTCTATGCTGGGAACTTCGACACGGCAGCAACGCATTTCAAAACCATTGCCACTGACGATCCTCCGGCAGCCCGATACCTGACACAATGCCACGAATTAAAAAACACGCCGCCAGACAACTGGGATGGTGTCTGGACTATGAAAACCAAATAATTCTTTCACTGCACTTTTTCCTACCAGTTGCTCCACAAATCGTCAGCGAAAATATTGTTTCTATAGTCCTTTCCACTGCGTAACATCCCGGCGGAACTGTATTAAGAATCATCAAGGGCACGAACCCACTGTCATTCCACACCTTTTCTGACAACACCCTAAAATAACAGCACTTATGAGAACAAACATCATGTGCCCGTTTTGAACACTTCTTCTCACAACAATATAGTATCCAATATTTTTTTCAAAAAAAGTTTTGGAGCTCTTTTTTTACATTTTTGGACACAAAAACAGACTGTTATTCAACAATCTGTACCGGGGATAACTTGAGTCTAGACAATCTTTTTTTTAAACATATACCTGTTTAAAACTTTTAATAAAATTATAAAAACACGTATAAATACGTTTTCGACAATCCCGCACCCCCTAAGGAATACAGCGTCCGTGCACAAGCTTCTCCACATGCTAAATGCATGGTTTATAGAACCTTTCCTACGTTGACTACAAACCGTTTCATCAGTATATAATAAAGTAACCAGTAGGATTTAATTTTTCGCTGCTCATACAAATTATTTTAGGAGGACATTATGGCTGATCCCAAGACCCAAATGCTGCAGGTTTCATTACCTGGTGCAGGCAAGACCCAGACGTATCAATTGACACCTGATACACCGGTAAAGTTCGACTTCGACATAGCCGAAGCCGTTTTTACCGGCAACAATGGCAACCTTGAAATCGCTCTTGAGGGCGGTGGAACGGTCATCCTCCAAAACTATCAGGCGCTCGCAGACGCTGGCACGCTGTCTACCTTCGAAATGATGGATGGTGAACAAGTGGCTGGCGATGTCTATTTGTTTGCTTTTGCAGACACGGGCGACGGAGAAGAAACAGAACTGGAAACCGCGGGCGATGGTGCCACAGGTGGTTCCGGTGCAGGCGCGTATTCAGATGACGCAGGCCAACTGGGAGACGGCATTAATGCTCTCGGTGGGCAGGACGATGCTTACGATGCACGCACACTAGCCGCAATTCCTGAAGTCGAAGGTAATAATCCTCCTATTGCCAATGACGACTTCAATGAAATCACTGAAATTGGTGATCCTGATTTTGATCCAGCCGTACATGTCACTCCAGTACGTGGAGAAGAAGAATATCTGGAAGACGGCCCACGCGCCCCTGGTGATACTCCCGAAGGCGACTTCTTTGCTCTGGGCACACAGGGCGATGGATTCTATATCAACTATCCCAACGAACTTCCCCAGATTCAAGACCCGGTCGGCGGCAATGTTATTGCCAATGACCTTGATCCCGATCCAGGGCAGGGTATTGAATCGCTGCTCATGAACTCCATTGATTATGACGGCGTGGATTCTGCTGGACTGAACCCCGGTCCGGTTGACATCCCTCCGGCCGGCCAAACAGTCGAAGGTCGTTACGGAACGCTATTCATTGAACCGAATGGCGATTATACATATACATTAAATGAAGACCTCGCAGATGAGCTCGAAGAAGGCCAGACCTTCGACGAGATTTTTGACTACACCATAGTCGACTCACTCAGCGCAGTCAGTAATACGGCCCAGCTGACAATCACAGTCTACGGCAGCAATGATGCTCCCTATGCGGTAGCAGACACCAATGTTCAAGCTATTGAGCATGGCGACTCCACGGCATATCAGTATCCTGACGGCTACCCAACTTCCGGCGAAGGAAGTGAAAGCTCTACTTCACAGATGGTTCTTGAGCCCGGCAGCGACCTTGTTGACCCGACTCCCGGCGTGGATGGCTATGGTACGGCTATAATGGCTGGCTCAGATGATAACTCTTTCCAACTGGATATGTCTTCGGTCTTCACAAATGGATTGAACTTCTACGGCACCAATTATGATGCTGCTTCCGACATCTACATCTCCACCAACGGCCTGATCTCTTTCGGTCACTCAAATACATCCTATGATCCTGAAGGAATTGTTACATATACAGACGGACCTCTCATTGCCATTCAGTATGATGACTATGACCTTGGGACAGGTGTTCCTCCCACAGGAGAACAAGGCAACTTATATTATCATGTCGACGACACAAATGGCATTGTCACCATCACTTGGGAAGCCGTGGGACCATATCAACCTGCGGAAGACACACAAGGTTCTGGCGGCAATTTTGTCCAAATCAGACTGCACGACCTTGGCAACGGCGACTTTGGCATAGAATACCGCTATGACGACGTTTCCTGGACTCGTGGACAGCCAGGTGATGGCGAGCCATATCCCACCGGCGGTTGGACTGCAGGTGATGGTTCTCATTTCGGTCTGGTCATGGGATCTGGCACTGGTGACTTCATTAATGTTGAAGACACTTCGAATGTCGGCCAAAGCGGCGTCTACGCATGGGAAGTGCGTGATGGTCAAGTCAGCGGCGAACTGCACGATTATACTGTTGCAGTCGGTGCTTCTGGCAACGTCCTGCTCAACGACTCTGACGTTGATGACAACGACATGGTCAACGAACCCGGTGAAGAGACCGATCTCTTTGTCATGGGTCTCTATTCCGCATATCCTTCAGACAACATTGACGACCAACTCGATTACGCCATGCCTACCGTTGAAGACGATCTGGGCGGCACCATCGAGTATCCGCAGGTCTCCCCTGCACAAAGCTCCTTCACGGTTCAGGGACACTACGGTGAACTGACCGTCAACGCTGACGGCTCGTATGTCTATACTCTGGACGACGACAATGAAAACTCCGACCTTGAAGGGCTCAACTACGACCGTCCCGGAACCGATTCCTTTACCTATGCGACCATGGACGATTCCGGTGCCATGGATTACGCCAACCTCACCTTCACGGTGAATGGGGCGAATGATGCACCTGTGGCATATGACGACGCGAACTCCATCATCGAATGGGGTGCAGGTCTCACTGACATGAATGATTTCTTGGCGGCTCGCTTCAGCGAAGGCCAGGAACCGATAGAACAGACCGACACCATCCACGGCAACGTCATCGACGGCGATGCCTTCGGCGGCGTGGCTGACACTGATGTTGATGATACGGAAATATTCGTCTCACGCATCTATACCAAGGGTGAAGAAGAACAGGATATTCCTGACAGCGGCGATGGACAACCCACACTGACAGCCAGTGGCCTCGTTATTACCAATGAAGCCGATGTCTATAATGACGGCGACCAGGAAGTGACCATTGATGGTCAGTACGGTACTCTGACCATCAGAGCCGACGGCAGTTATGACTACGTCTTGAACAACGAAAACCCGAATGTTGATGCTCTGAATGTAGAAGATAGTCTCGTCGAGACATTCTACTACACCGCTCGCAACTCATATGACGACGGCGTAGAAAGCAATGAAGCCGAACTGAACATCACCATCTACGGCAACAATGACAATCCCGAAGTCTCCATCACCCGCCCCGCTCGTTTCGACGGTGAATTCGTCGAAGACGGCGCTCACGCGGTTGGCTCTGGTGCTACGGACATTCTCGGTGGACATGGCATCCAAATATCTGACGTAGATAACGTCGGCGCTGAACTGACCGTAACCGTTACTCAGGATGTCCGCCATGAAGGCGATATCCTCAGCTTCGACGTCCTGCGGGCTAACGGGAATCCACACCCCCGCATTCAGACCATCGACGGCGACGACTTTGACGGCATTACTGTCTTCCAGTTCAAGGGCGTCCTTGTTACCATTGATAACAATACCGGCACCATCTTCATGGAAGCTGCGACCGGCAGAACTCCCGGATTCAATCAGTTCGAACAGGCCATGAAGCGCCTCACTTTCGAAATCGATAGTGAAGACGATACTCCGAACACTGCTGATCGCGGCTTTACTGTCACGGTCAGAGACGACAATTCCGACCCGGTCGACCCGGCCGAAATTGACGGTCAAGGCGTCTACAGCGTGGATGGCGTAGCTTCTACTTCATTTACTCTGCATGTAATCGCGGCCAATGACACTCCTGTCGCAGAAGACGACGGCATCTATCAGGTCACCGAACTGAGTGACGTGACCGATGGCGGCTGCCATCTCTTTGACGGCCCCCTTGGTGTCCTTCTGGCTGACCTCCTTGGCGTCCCAACCAGCGAACTGCCCGAAAACGTTGCTGAAGGAAATGTCCTGGCCAACGACTGGGATCCCGATCAGTTTGCTTATGGTGATGGAGGAGCTCCTGACACCGAAGACAACCCCAATGATCTGACTGACCTCAGGGTCATAGGTCTCAAGTATGACGGCGAACCGGATCAAGGTGAAGTCGCCATGGATACAGCCATGGCCCCGACACCCGGCGACGGATTCTCACCTGTCGGCGACACCCTTGCTGATGGCGTCTTTGTTCAGGGGCTCTATGGCCGCCTGTACATGGACGATGAAGGCAACTTCCGCTACGTGGCTGACACTGAAGCGGCCAACGCCCTTGCAGAAGGCCATTCCGCCACGGAAACATTCACATACATGATCACCGATGGAGACGCTTCTCTGTCGACCGATCCTAATGCATACAACGACCCTGATACCGACACTGCCACGGTGACCTTCCAGATTCACGGTAGCAACGATCAGGCGACCATCATCGTAGAACCCGGTGCAGATCAAGGCACCGTCACTGAAGTCGAATGGGTCGAATCACCTGTTGACCCCAATGATCCTTCTACATGGGCCAGTGGCACAGTGGCTCCCGACGACTTCACTGACAGCAATGAAGCCGTTCTCGACGAGTTCGGCAACATAGTGGTCACACCTGCGCTCGAGACTCTGGAAACCGGCGGACAATTGTTCGTGGACGACCCGGACCATCATCCGCATGATCCTGCGACATTCACCAACCTCGCTGGCACCCCCGTCCAGATCGACCTTGAAGACACCTTCCAGCCCGATACAGATGTAACGAGCAAGGGTGGAACATTCACCATCAACGAACTTGGTGAATGGACCTACGAAATCGACAACACTCTGCCTGTCGTTCAAACAATGGGCGACGGAGAATCATTCACCGAAACCTTCCAAGTCACGTCTTACGACGGCACGGACAGCCACACCATCACAGTGACGGTGGAAGGCTCCAACGACGCTCCGGTCATCACCAGCATAGTTGCTCCGGTAGAAGACTTTGAAGACGGCGTCACAACAGGCTGGGACAGCAATGAAACTGGCACAATGTTCGGCAACACCTTCCTCGGCATGTTCGGCGAAGGCGAAGGAACAGCCAAGACCTTTGCGATCGACCACGACGCAGATACCGTCACCATCGAATTCGACATGGCGGAACATGGCTTCTGGGATCCCAACTTCCTGAATAACAACGACACCGATCACTTCATTATTGAAGTCGGTGGGCAAACCGTTGAAATTCCTCTCAGCGCGTTTGTATCCGAAACATTCACTGGTGGCTCTGCAGGCACGAGCGTCAACCTCACGACATACCCAGGTCTCGGCGGCGGCTTCCTCCATCACGTTTCAATCACGCTGCCCGCACCGGACAGCGGCGATCTGACTCTGGACCTCTCTGCAAACATCGAGACAGAATGGTTCACCCTCTTCGGGCATCAGATCTTCCCCACAGATGTTGAAGCATTTGCCATCGACAACGTATCTGTAGCCTCTTATGACGAAGGCGGCCTGCCGATGTTCTCGGTTATCGAAAACACTGGCGGAGACTCCAACGTTGCTCAACTTGGCTCCTCGGATGTTGAAGGCCATGCCGTCCATTACCAAATCACCGGCATCACGGATGCCAATGGCGATCCCGCTGATCCGAGCCTGTTCTCCTTCGACGGAAACACATTGGTAGCCCATGGTGGCGCAACTGGCTTCGATTATGAAACCAACTCATCCTACACTGTCACGGTCGTCCCCGTGGACGAACAAGGCGGCGTGGGCCAGGATGTCGACATCACTGTCAACATTGGCAACCTGAACGAACCGCCTACCGGCGAAGACTTCACCATGACCGTCGGTTTGGAAGGCGGCCCGGTACCCTTCCTCGGCGCTGATGGCAGCGAAGGTGGGACTGGCGAGGATGCAGACCATGTATCCGATCCGGAAGACCCGTCCTACACTGGTCAGGAACTGGATGTCATGATCACCGATCTGCCCGACAACGGCCAGCTCGTTTACGGCCCGGGTCAGACTCCGGTCACCCAAGCTGACGTTGATAATGGCACACAGTTCGACCTGAACCAGTTGAGTTATGTCCCCGACGGAGAAGCCATCGACGGCGTCCTCCTCGGCTCTCGCGTTGCTGGCGATGCAACTCTGAGTCAATGGGGTATTGAACAGCCTGATGGCTCTTACGATCTGGTCATCGACGGTGTAACCGTCACTACCAGCGTAACACGCAACGGCGACAATGCAGAACTCACTCAGTACCATGAAGGTGCAAACCACATCGGATTCGGTATTGCTGATGAACAAGGCCAGGGTCTTAACGGCACGACCGACGACGTTCTGACCGTTTCCTTCGATGGCGCAGCGGTTTCCTACGCGGAAATCGGCTTTGACGGCTTGGGTGGTTACTTCGATCCAGACAGCCCACAAGAAGCATTCGCCACCTGGACCGCATACGATGCGGCAGGCAACGTGGTTGCCAGCGGCGAAGTCAATAACGGCATGATCAACACCGTGCCGACGGATGGCGGCGGAAGCGGCGACCTGTTCCAATACATGGTTATGGATGAAAGTCTGCTCGGCGAAGGTAACTCCTTCACCAGACTCGAATTCAGCACTGTGGAACATGGCAGCGAAGACGGCGCCAACTGGGAACTCCGGTACATTGATGCCGAATTCACTAACACTGATACATTCGATTACATCCCCATCGACTCCGGGCTTCCCGGAACCGACGGCGAACTGGTTGATCCTGCGGGTTCCTCAACGGTCACCGTCAACATCCTGCCCGACGCTCCTGTGAATCAGGACCCGACAGCGGTTGCTGACAGCGAATCCGTCTACGAACCCGACACCGGTGCCTTTGCAGGTATGGCGGAAGTCTCCGCAAACGTGCTCGACAACGACCTCGACCCGGACAACACGCCTGGCGAAATGTCCCTCACCCAAGTTGAATTCGACGGCACTACATACGACTTCACAGGCGCAGACCCGATCACCATCACAGGTGTTCATGGTACTTTGGAAATTGGTTCCAACGGTGAATACACCTATACAGCGACTGACGAGACACTGCCTGAGGGCGTGAACCCGACTGAAACCTTCAAGTACACCATGACCGATGGCGACACCGTGGACAACGACCCTGTTGCCCAGTCCGCCAACTTGGTCATTCAGGTTAATGGCCTCAACGACGCTCCTATCGCTCTCGACGATGCATATGATGCATATGAAGTGAATGACGGCGCAATCGTAACCCTCGGCAACGTGGGTAATGCTTCCGGCGGCGGCGATGACTATGACCCTGACACTGGCGAAACCGTGCCCGGCACGACTCCTGATGCCATCATGTCCTTCAGCCCTGTCGGCAATCCCCCGGCTGGTGTTACCCTGCTGCCGAACGGCGATGTCCAGTTCAATCAGGACAACCCGGCTTACGATCACCTCGGCGTGGAAGAAACCATGGATATCACCTTCCAGTACACTGCCAATGACGGCGATGCCGATTCCAACGTTGCAACGGTCACCATCACGGTAAACGGTGCAAACGATGCTCCGGTCCTCGACCTGTCTGCAGGCACAGTGACCTTCGAAGGCGAAGAAGCCGGTTACAACAACATGCTCGGTATCTACACGATGGCCGATGGCAACCCGGTGAACCCGGAAATCATCCTTGTCAACGTTAACGATCCGAATCTGGATATCGGCGATGTGCTCACCACCTACGGTGACGGCGCAACTCCGAACTACTTCCTGGTTTCTGTTGGCTATGGTGCAACTCCCACCGGAACTCCTGAGTTCGTATGGGATGAAGCTAATGGCGAATGGGCCATCTCCTTCGACGGCGGCACGACAACGCTCGATGCCCGCTTCGACAACATGGACCTCAACCCCAACGACCCGGAACACACCTTCGATCCTGCGGAGCTTCTGGCTGGCAGAGTCGGCGTGGACGACCAATTCCTCGAAGTTGAAGGCGCAGACGATGATGACTTCGACGATGTCCTCGCCGAAGAACACGACGGCGCAGACGGTGCCGATCACGGTCCGGTCACCTTTACTGAAGGCGGCGACGCTGTCGGTGTTACCGGTGCGGTGGACATCTCGGATATTGATTCCGACAACATGTCCAAGGTCGAAATCAGCTTCGAAGAGCAGCCCGGCGATGTTCTGAGCATCACCCTGCCAAGTTGGGCCTCCTTTGGCCCGGACGATGGCGATGCCGGAACCATGACGATTATTGGGGAAGCCCCCAAGGCCGACTGGGAAGCCCTGCTCCAGACTCTGACCTTCGAAAACACCTCGCAAGATCCGTTAGGTGATGACCTTGATACGGAAAATACTATCGAGAACCTCCGTGACCTCTCAGTCACTGTCTACGACGATCAGGGTGCAGCCAGTAACACAGCTCACGCGTTCGTCCAGGTCATCCCGGTCAACGATCCGCCTGTCGCGGTTGACGATTTGGGTTCGGCCTCCGGCCATTACGTCCCCGGCGAAGAGACTCCCGACGGACCTCTGTACACATTCTCCGCAAATGTCGGAAACGTGTACCAGTGGGCAACCGGTGGCATCACACATACGGGTATCAAGACAGATGGTGAAGGCAACAGCATTGCCGACAAGGCAGTCGATAACAGCGGTCCAGACGAAGCGCTGACCATCAACTTCGCCCAAAGCCAGACTGCTGTCGAATTCGACATCCTGACGCATGGCAGTAACGATCCCCTGTTTGAGGCTACAAGTGGCAGCACGACGCTGACAACTGACACGTCTCAGCCAACATACCTCATCGTGACACCCGGCACTGGCAACAGTTATGCAGTAACAACAAACGACGGCACTCCCTTCGACAGTCTAACACTGTCTCCCGAAGGTGAATCTGATCGCTTCTCGCTCAAGGGCGGTATTGAACTCACACCGGCTGACACCAGCTCGGGTGATATGCCCATCGTGGAAGGCAATGTGCTTGCCAACGATTGGGATTATGAAGATGTAGACTACCCCGAAGGCGACAACCCTGCCACACCGGCACTGGAAGGTTCAACAGAACTGACTGTCACCGGTATCGCAACAGGCGATCAGGACAACCTCCCGGATTACACCGGTGTTGACTTCACGCCTGATTCCGGAACCTTCAATACTGGCGATGACGGCGAAGGCGCCTTCATCCAAGGCACTTACGGTGTTCTGGAAATCGGTACGAACGGCGAGTACACTTACACGCCGAATCCCGACCAGACCGGTGAGATCTCCGAAACCTTCACCTATCAGGTCAGCGACACTGAAGGTGCAGTCGACTACGGTCTGCTCAATGTCAGCGTGACTATTGAGAACGCAGCCCCCGTGGCTGACGACGACATGCAGAATGTCCCGGAAGACATTCCGACGACTCTTGATGTCCTCGCAAACGACTCTGACCCCGATGGAGATCCGCTCTCCATTGATTCCTTTGACGCAGTGGCCACGGCCAATGCGGACGGAACCGGCGGCACTGTAGGTACCGTTACCGAGGTTGGTGGAGAATTGGTCTTCACTCCTGAAGACGGCTACAACGGACCTGCATACTTCAACTACTCCGTTACTGACGGCGGGTTGACAGACTCTGCTCAGGTTACCTTAAACGTCACGGCAACCAACGACGATCCAGTTGCGGTCGACGACCTATACGATGACCAACCAGGTATTGAAAATGACTTCAACGTCGTGACCGAAGGTGGCACAAACTTCGAGTCCAACCCGGTCAACTACCTGTTGATCGTGGATACCTCGGGGTCCATGTCCACCAACAATCGCATAGGTGAAGCCAAGGCTGCCCTCAACGAAATGCTGGAAACACTGCAGGAACAGATTAACACCAGCGGCGGCTCGGTCAAGGTCGGACTTATCGACTTCGACGGAAACACAGTCACTCGTACTTACACGTTAACCGACAACCCGGCGACAACCGAATACCAAGATGCACGCAACTTTGTTGCGACATTCGACGCCCAAGGCTCAACCGACTACTTTGATGCATTAAGTGCAGCCAACACTTGGGTAGCTACCGAAGCCGGAAGTATCGAAACACAGGTCATCTTCATGTCCGACGGCTTGCCTAATAACACCAGCAACTGGCAGGGCCAAATGAACACCCTGCACTCCAACACCAATGTCATTGGCGTTGGCATCGAAATGGGTTCCTCCAACATGCAGTACATCAACCAGATCAACGAGAACGGTAACGGTATCAACCTCGACGATCCGAGCGATCTGAACGGCCTGTTGCAGACCATCCTGACCGAAACCAGTACAGAAGGTACAACCGCTACCGGCAACGTGCTCGACAACGACACCGACGC
This sequence comes from Pseudodesulfovibrio nedwellii, assembly GCF_027923765.1. Lineage (NCBI taxonomy): Bacteria > Pseudomonadati > Thermodesulfobacteriota > Desulfovibrionia > Desulfovibrionales > Desulfovibrionaceae > Pseudodesulfovibrio > Pseudodesulfovibrio nedwellii. The sequence goes on from NZ_AP026709.1 coordinate 1,585,153, forward strand.
AGATGCAGGCGACACCCTGAGTGTTGTCTCTGTGGCTCTCGGCGAAGAATCCAGCCACGGAGCCTTTACGGCTCTCTCGGCTGTCGGCACTGATGCTGACGACGCTGACACAGCGGTCATGGTAGGCACTTACGGAACTCTGACCATCAATAGTGATGGCACATACGAATACACCCCGGATCAGCCTGCGGCCGACGCACTGTCTACCGGAGATACAGAAACTGAAGCCTTCACCTATCAGATGACTGATGGGCAAGGCGGCTATGATGAAGCCACTGTGAGCTTCCTGATCAACGGTGCAGACGACGCCCCTGTGGCAGTCAATGATGTCTTCGCCGGAATGGAACTCACTCCCGGCTACTGGCAGACCTCAACCAACACGACGACGATTAATGACGCTGACTTCACAGGTTCCATCTCTGGTGGAGATTACAATGGTGTTGGTTTCGACATTAGCGCACGGGGTGAGGCGTTTATAGGTTGGGGCAATGCGAACGTTGTTAGGGTCGGCGGAGATGACCTTGGTGTTAACAATCCCAACCAATGGAGGGGAGATAACAGCAACAACATCGATGGAAAGTGGGATGAGAATATGACCATCTCCTTCGATGCACCTCAGACCTCAGTAACAATTACGCTCGGCGGTACTGGAGACGGAGATACACCTTCATTCTCTGTTAGCGGCGGCAGCGGCTCATACTCAAATGGAGTATTCACCGCCACCGGCAACATAACGAGCATCACAATCGGCGCTGACCACAAGAAGGACTCCTTCTATCTGGAATCCTTAAGTGCCAGCAGGACTGTCACAAGCACCGCTTGGATTGCGGCGTACATGACACCCAACGGCATAGCTGGCGATGTGCTACAGAATGACTTCGATGCCGAAGACGCGGATTATGTTGAAACCTCTGGAGTCAACACTGACCTCGTCGTGCTCGGCGCAACAGGAACAGGTGGCTACGTCTCACTGGACGACACCGGTGATGGCTCTGCTACCAGCGGCACTATCCAAGGCGAATACGGAAGCCTGACTCTGAACGAAGATGGCACCTTCCAGTACAATGTGGATCCGGCTTTGGTGAACAACATCAACGGCCCCGGCGTGGAAACCTTTGAGTATCAGATTGCTGATACCGATGGCATGACCAGCACCGCAACACTGGAATTCCCCATCACAGTAGCAGGCGACAACTCGGTCATCGTTGGAACATCCGGCGACGACACCCTGTACGATGATACTGGAGATAACGTCATCTTCGGCCTTGAAGGCAGTGATGACATCCACCTCAGCGGCGGTGACGATACAGTCACTCTGGGCGAGGGTGCGGACACAATCACAATTGATCCCGCATACATCGGCGGTAACGTTGAGGTTACGGACTTCGACATCAACGCTGGTGACCAACTCGACCTGAATGCTCTTGGCAGCGGCAATCTGGCGATCACATCCGATTCCGGCAGCACCGATCTCATTCTGACTGTTGAGGATGTCTCGGGCAGCAGTGATCTGGTGATCACGCTCAACGGGGTTGTCTCAAGCCATGACGGCATCACTGCAAATGTCGACCTTGCAACCGACAACGTGAACGACATAATCCAACAGATTATCGATTCACCTGACAACTTCTAACTCTACATCAACCCCGGACTCGGCCAATGGCCGAGTCCGGGCATTTTCCCAGACACGGACAATTCTCCTTGCCAAGGAGATCAATATGACTGACGATACGAATATGAACGACACGACGATGCTTGGCACGTATTCCCTTGAGGGAAACGTGCCTGTTGAGCCGGAAATTGTACTTGCCAACTGTATGGATACGGCCATGCTAGGCCAACTGGTATCTGTTTTTCAAGGCAATCCAGACATCCGGTTCTTCCTCATTCACGACGCACCGGAAAATGCCGTCGACCTGACAGGAGATCTCCATTTTCTCAAAGATGGCGGAAGCTGGGTGTTGGCTAACAACAACTCCCTGCTTGGTGTACTTTTTGACAATGCGGACTTTAATCCGAATGGAACAGAAGACACATTCTCTCTCTCTCAAAATATCGACGGCAGTTGGGCTGTGATGATGGATAACACACCCTCACTGGCAGACTTACCGCCGAGCGAACAGCTGCTCGTTGACTTGGCAGAAGATAATCTTTTTGTAGACGATAACGTTGCCGGAACAAGTACAGATCATGACAGTTTCTTCATTGATCCCTCTGTTTTGGAGCACGGAGAAAGCGAAATCATTGTCTCCAACTTCACTGTTGGTAGCGACACGCTGGAACTGCCTGAAGGCATGTCTGTCAAGGATGTAATCGTGGACACGGAACACGACCTTACGGAAGTAATCATCGGACAAAACGATACAGGCCACGATGATATCGTAGTTAAGCTACTCGGTGTTTCCCAGCCTGATCTGCCCACGCATGATTACGGCATTGACACCGATACTTCGACAGACGACCTTATCAATCACCTGATAAGTTCCGGTATGAACGTTGATTAAGCACTCTCTTTAACATTCTATAAACTTCATAAAAAAACCGCGCTATACAGCGCGGTTTTTTTTCATGGAATACGCAATTTCCACGAACAAAAAAGCATGTTAGAATACATCGTGAAAAACGTTCTTTTCGATACACAAAACCAGGGTGAAAACGGGAGATTTTCCCGGTCAAAACAGACTCTCAAAAAAGACCATAATGTTCATATTTTCAAGTGGTTAACATGCACAATGAAGCTTGTGCCATTTTGCCCAAAACGTCTTGACACATATTTATAATTATGGCTATAAGTCTACCAGTAAGTAGCTTAAATTCAATCACATGGGGTTTATCATGAAAAAGATCGTTCTCGCGACTCTCCTTTTTTCCCTCCTTCTTTCCGTGCCGGCTTTCGCCCAAGCGGATGGAACGATGACACTGAAAGACAGTGTCGTTGCGGCTGTCAAACAGCACCCGAAAATCAAGGCCATGTTGTATAACAGAGACGCCGTATCCAAGGCGCAACTGTCTGCACTGGGCCGTTTCTTCCCGTCTCTGGACTTGCAAGCTGAAGCTGGTTGGCAGGAATACAGCAGTGCTGTTACCCGTGCCACCAATGTGGACAGACATACCCGCACTCCCACAGACATGACCGCAACTGTTACTCAGCCGATCTTTGACGGTTTTGATCGTTGGAGCGACTACAAGCGTGAAGGCGCCCGCATGACTTCCGCTGAAGGCCGTTTGGTTGATAATGTGGAAACCGTTGCTCTGGACGCCATCCGCGCCCATGTCGACGTGGTCCGCATCCGTAAGCTTGTTGCTCTGGCCGGTGAAAACATCACCGCTCACCAACAGTTGCTTGATTCTATCACCGAACGTGTTGAAGGTGGAGCCGGTAACAAGGCCGATGAAATGCAGGCTAAGGGCCGTGTTGCCCGCGCCGAGACCACTCTCGTCACCTACATCGGTGACCTTCGCTCTTCAGAGGCAGAATACGCCCGTACAGTTGGCGTCACTCCCAAAGAACTCGGCGATCCCGAATACAACCCCGAATATATCCCCGGCACAGCTGAACAGATTCTCGATGTTACTCTGGACAACAACCCCAAGATCGCAGTGTTCAAGGCTGAGATCGAAGTGGCTGAACGTACAGTTGGTGTCCTCGAATCCACCATGTACCCAGAAATTGATGTTTACTACGCACACCGCAACACGGATGACCTCGACGGTTCGGACTCTTGGGTTCAGGACGACAAGGCAATGCTCCGTGCGAACTGGAATCTCTTCAACGGCCTCAGCGATTACAACGATGTTCGCACTGCAACCGCCCGCGTCCGTGAAGCCCAGTCCAATTTGCAGGACACTACCGATGACTTGATCCGTCAGGTTGCATCAGCTTGGGCCGAATACGAATCAAGCATAGGTCAGATCGAAAAATACCAGGAAGCTCTCCAGTACAGCTTGGAGTCTCTGGACATGTACCTCATGCAGTTCAATGTCGGTCAGCGTTCCCTTCTGGATGTGCTCGATGCGACCAACGAAGTCTTCAGCAACAAGGTGCAGCTTGAAACTGCTACCAGCAACCGCAACTTCACCCTGTACAAATTCCTGGCCCTCGAAGGCCAGCTCATGAAGACTCTGGAAGTAGCTTCCAACACCTACGAAGAACTTCCTGCTACTGAACAGTAAGCGACTTACACGCGAGAACTTCAAGGGGCGCAGCCTGCAGGCTGCGCCCCTTTTGCGTGGCCAATATATTGGCAAGACTCTTAGCCTTTCTAACTCATACTTCACAACATCAGCACTCGTTCAAGACGCCAGAATTTAGACAGACAAGCCCACATCCTCTATAATTCTCCCAAGCCTCCAGCACACTCCACGGCTCAACACTCATCCCAAACAAATGCCCTCGCAAACAAGCCTCAGTAGGAACTGTTTGTGACTAGGAAATTCATTCGCGTTCCAAATATAATTATGGAGACAAAATTCAAGGTACCGTCAAAGGTAGAAATAGCCTGGACATCAATCACGACGATTAACAACAGACAGTAACTCAATCCCATGAAGTAAAACAGACTGTCCTCTTCAACCTCCAAAGACAAAGGCCTCGGCGAAGTATCGCCGAGGCCTTTCAACCAGATGGATTATTCTCTAGTCCCTAGGGGCTAACAACTTTTCTGCAACAGGAGTCTTGACGACTTCGGCAAGAGCCTGAACCACAGAGCTGTCAAACTTCGTCGACTCGCTGGAGAGGATAGCCAAAGCCTGCTCCGGCTCTTTCGCTCCACGGTAAGACCTTGGTCGGATCATGGCGCAGAATACGTTCAACACAGACAGAATACGAGCAAGCATAATGGTTTCATCGCCCATAATTTTCTTAGGATAGCCGGAGCCATCCATACGCTCGTTCATCTGATAAATAGCCAGAAGCACACCTTCGTCGATGTCGATATCTTTGAGAATACGATAGGCGTGTTCGACATGCTCTTCCATAGTCGCCATTTCCTCGTCGGTAAGCTTGCCCGGCTTGGTCAAAATCTCATTAGGTACGAACATCTTACCTATCTGCGACAGATTGGCCGCAGTCTCGATTTCAGCAACGTCCATTTCCGACATGTGCATATACTTAGCTACTTCCACAGACAACCCTGCCAAGAGCTTGGTATGCCCACCGAGGTACGGATCAGCTGCCTCAATAGTGCTTCCCAACGCCTCCATGGCACTCTTAATCAGACGCTTATTCTGCTCTTGCGCTGCCACGAATTCGGTGATGTCTCGATAAACTTCGACCAAACCAGCACACGACCCGCTGCTATCACAATAGGGAGATTTTGATATCTGAAACTGATGTCGTTGAGAGCGCAGGAAAATCGGCTCGTTGATTGTCTCCTTACGGTTTTCCCGCATGGCAATCTGATCAATGGACTCCAACCGCTTGGCGGTATCAAAACCAAATACAGCAGCGGCATCCATACCAATCAATTCATCACGAGTTCGCCCAACAGCAGTGGCAAAGGCATCGTTAACATACGTATACCGTCCCACACCGTCCTTGAGTGTAATAAACTCGTCAATATTGGCATTAATAGAATCAATGAACCGCTTTTGATCATCTATCTGTGTTGCCAACGCCTTAAATTCCTTGGCTATACGTTGACTCTGCACGCCAGTAAGAATCCACCATGCCAACCCTGCCACAAGAAAGGCAGTCAGAATACCCAACCCGGCCACGATGTACACGGTCCGTGTAAAATCATGAATCGGAGTGACTGCATCATCATAATCAATTTCCTGAATCAACCACCACTCAGGGCCAGGAACCCGCACACCCAGTGAATAAACTTTCTGTTCACTGTCTCCAATGCTCATCCTTGCCTCAAAGGGGATATTACCCTTCGGTCCAAAGTCAATCTGCGTCGAGACTTCCTCAAATCCTTCGGAACTCCATGGAGTGGCTTCCTTGTATCTATCACCGTCTTTTTGCATCAAACGCGTCTTCTGCCCCTTTGCCGCCAGAGCAGAGTTCGACAACAATTCGGTAATCTTGCCGGAAACAAGTCGTGTCATCATCAGGACACCAACGGCTCCGTCCTGCGGTCCCTCATCGGTCCCACCCACGGCATCCGGCGGATAAATAGGAACATACACGTCCATTTCCACACCCCGGACCGTCTTCCTGAGCGGAGAATATTGTGGACTATTTTCAAAGACAGCAGCCTTAGCTGATGCAGTCTGCAGGTCATCCATCGGTGGTAAATGACCATCAGTGGCGATATAAGCTTCACCACTCTTGCTCAAAATACGTGCATTGACGAATCCGGCATAAGTGGAAAACTCCCTGAGCATATTTTCCATCATGGGCAACTGTTCAGCCAAAACAGCGCCCTCACTTTCAACATCTTCTTCGGAGTGAATTGTTCCGAAAAGAGCTGAAAGATCCCCGTCAAAATCTTCAATCTCAGCGGCATAGAGCCGGAAAAGATCGGATTTGATCAGCCGGTCACCATGGTGGGATAAATTGCCAAGAAATGTGCCGACAACCTCCCCCCTGACATGGGTCAAAATTTCGAACCGTTTTTGCAGGTTCTCCAGTACTCCAACTTCCTTGTCTTTGACCGCTTTGTTGGCAAGAAGCAGGATGCCTACTGAAATGACCAGAACAAAAGCCAGGACAACGCCGATCTTGACGCCTTGCCCGGCTCCCCCAATGGACTTGGGGACCTCTGACGCGTTTTGTGCATTGTGTTCAGCCATAGTCAATTCTCCATCTGGTTTATGGTGTCGCCCTCCCGCGGGAAGGCGTGCCTTACTTTTTCGTCTTCGTATATGTGGACTTCTTCTTGGGAGCCACGTGCATCCACCTGAACTTCTCGTTCACGGAGTATTGCGGAATATAATGCTTATATTTCGTATGTGACAAAACCATAACGGTCTGATTGTCGAGAATAAAAATATCGTTATCGGTGTATACCGCCAAGACCGCATGCCCTATGCCACGAATCGCATCCTTAACCGCCACGATACGCATTTGATCCTGCGAAAATCCGACTTCTTGAAGGGCATAAAACTTGGCAATCGAATAGTCTTCGCAATCACCTGATTTTCTCAGGAATTCCCATGGGGTCGCCCAATATTCACTGACCCCCCAATTAGCCTTGTCCAAACGATACGGCCATTTATTGAAAAACTTGGTCACAGCCTTAAGCTTTTCCTTATTAGGTTTACCCTTGATCTGTGACTTGAGAGCGTACCATCCTGATTTTGATGGATGATTAGCCGTCTTGGAATCTTGGAAATATCCTTTCCACGCCTGCATTTTGGTCACCACACGGGACCACTTGGGCAATTTCTGAATTTTCCCCTTGAATTCCATGGTTCCCAGCAACCGGGGCTGCTTTTGCTTTTTGGCCGCTGCCGACGCAGTGGGGGCCATTCCAAAGACTACAACGATGAAGACCGCACACAGTGCGGTCATAGTCATCGTATGTCTCCCCAGAATAAAACGCATGAGGCAATCAACGCTCCCTAAGTGCGTTCTGCTTTGCCTTAAGAATCGGTTTCAGGAGATAATCCAGCACCGATTTTTTACCGGTAAGGACGTCCACTCCAGCTGTCATGCCCGGAATAATGGGCAATTTTTGTCCCCGATACACAATGGCATTCTGCTTGGTACGCACTTTAACAAGATAATGATTTTCACCTTTCTCATCTTCAATGGTATCCGCACTGATATTTTCGACAGTTCCCTCAAGTCCTCCATAAATAGAAAAATCGTAAGCCGTAATCTTGACCTGAGCTTTCTGCCCCGGATGCAAAAACGCGATATCCGAAGGCTTGATTTCCGCCTCAACCAACAAAGTATCGTCCAAAGGCACTACCTCCATAATGGATTCACCAGGACGAATAACACCACCGAGCGTATTAGACATGATGTGCTTAACGATACCTCTAACCGGCGAACGAACATCTGTCCGAGTAACCCGGTCACCACCGGAACTCAAATTCTCAGTTATGGAATTCAATTCAAGCCGCCGTTCGTTAATTTCTTCCAACGCCTGGCTCCGAAACTCTGCCTTGCGTTGCTCAACCCTACCAAGCGCCTCCTTGGCAGCCCGCTTGACGCGAGGAATACCCAAGGCCAAAGCCTCGACATCACCCCGAAGTTCGACAACGCGCTGTTCCAAAGCCAAATAATCCAACTCCGAATGAATCTGTTTTTCCACAAGAGGCTTGGCGATATTACGCTGTTTGAGAGCGACTTCCAAGCTACGCTGAAGTTGCCGTTTACGACCAGCCATTTCACTCACTTCCTGCTGTTTCTGTTCATACTGATCTTGCAGAAGGCTCAATTCAATCTTCAACTGCTGTTGCTGTGCCCTGGAAATTCTGAGTTGATCATTCACCAACTGCGGAGCTTCTTTTTTCAATTCATCATCAAAAACAGGGTCCCTGTCTTCGACCTCGGCAACCAATCGGGCGATAGCCGCCCGATGCTCCATTGCCTTGGCAAATGCATCGCGATAATAACTGGCAGCCTGCTCGTTATGCAGGCGGCAAAGTATGTCCCCTTTGTCGACGGTCTGTCCTTCATGCACATACAATTCACTCAGAATACCACCTTCAAGGTTCTGAATTTCCTGAATACGCTGAGACGGAATAACCCGACCAAAACCGCGAGTGACTTCATCGAGAACTGCCAATTTAGCCCAGACGACAAAAATAATGATCAACAACAATATGGACGTGGACATGATGTAGGCGAACCGACGACCTTTACCATACATGGCCTGGTCCACCTCACTCATGAACAGGAGTACTTCTCTTTCATCTTTATGCTTGCTCATGACGACCTCAGAGGGAAACCTTGATTTTACCGGACTTAAGTCCATCCAATACGGCCTGTTTCGGCCCGTCCACAACAATTTTTCCCCGGTCCATGATGACTAACCGATCAATGAGATCAAGCATAGAATGACGGTGGGTAATTACGATAAGCGTCTTGTCTTCGACAAACGATCTGAGTCGCTCCTTGAGTCTGAATTCCGACTGATTATCCATGTTGCTCGACGGCTCATCCATAATCAGGATTTCCGGGTCGGGCAAAACGGCGCGGGCAATGGTTACAGCCTGTCGTTGACCGCCGGACAGGGATGTTCCCCGCTCGCCGACCATCATACCAAACCCGGCTGGGTGATCCCGAACAAAATCATTCACCCCAGAAATTTCAGCCGCGTAATTAATGGACTGATCATCTGCCTCAGGCAGACCGAAAGCAATGTTATCTTTCAACGTCCCATAAAAAAGCAAACTATCCTGAGAGATATACCCCACTTTCCTGCGAAGGTCGGCCACGTCCATCTGACGCAAATCAATATCACCAACCTGTACAGACCCTTCAACGGGTTGATACAGCCCGACGCACAATTTACCAAGGGTAGTTTTTCCAGCTCCGGTCCGACCGACGATACCGACCTTTTCACCCGGAGAAAGCTTGATATTGACATCATGCAAAACAGCCTTGTCCGTCCCCGGATAGCTGAATGAAACGCCAGTCATGGTTATGGAAGGTTCAATGGTACCATAATGGAACGTTTCCTTTTCATCGGGACGTTCGCTGGGCATTTCCATAAGCATATCCAAAGCGTTCAGCGCCATCCTAGATTGCTGGAAACGGGAAAGCAAACCGGCAACCGCACTCAACGGTGCCATGGCCCGACCCGACAGGATATTGCAGGCGATCAACCCACCCACAGTCAGCTCTCCTTTTGAAATAAGGAACACGCCGATAATTACCACTGCCACCGAAACCATCTGGGTAATAAAAACCGAGAAGGAAATGGAAATGTTGGCCATGATCTTAGCGCGGCTGTTGGACATGGCAGACATACCCACCACGCTCTCCCACCGAGCCTGCATACGACCTTCGGCCATACTCGTCTTGATGGTTTCAAGCCCCTGTACAATTTCAAACAGAAGCGCATGTTTCTGTGTTGATTCCTTATAATGACTCTCAATGATACGCTGGAAAGGAATCTGAAGGAACAGCCCCACCAAAATGACCACCGGAACCGCTATGAAAATCGGATAAGCGATTGGACCGCCGATGAAGTGAATGACAAAAATAAACAAAAACAGAAATGGCAGGTCGATAAGCGCAACCAACGATGACGACCCAAAAAACTCACGCAATGACTCAAACTCACGGATATTATTGGCCACGGCTCCTGCGGATTCCGGCATATGATCAAGGCGGGCGGACATGAGATGGTTCATAATCCGACTGCCAATAATGACATCCGCATTGCGACCAGCCACATCAACGAAATAACTGCGCAAATTCTTCAGCAAGAAATCAAAGATGTAAGCAATGGCAATACCTATGGCCAATGCCCACAATGTTTCCATTGCATTGTTCGGAATAACACGGTCATAGACGTTCATCACAAAAAGCGGCGAGGCTACAATGATGATATTCGTCATGATGGACGCGCCAACAACGTGTTTATAGATAGGCCAGAAACGACCAAGGACACCCCAGAACCATCGCTTGGTCTTGAGAAGTTTCAACCCCGACACACGCTTATCAAGTTTGGAATTACGATGACAGAATATGGCATAACCAGTGTATTCTTCTTCCAATTTCTCAAGCGGCATTTCGGTCTCGGCCATACCGTGGCCAGGAATCACGACACGAGCGACCTTGTCCGTCGTCTCCACAAGCACGCAGGCATTGCCACCACGAAGAAGCAGGATACACGGAAGAATCAGTCGAGTAATAGTCCGCAACTTCTCACGATAAACAGTCTTTGCCCGAATGCCGATGCGATCTGCGGACCGAACAATGGACGCGGCTGTAATGACGCCTTCCTGTTGCGGGATACCAGCCTTGAGCGTGGCCGAGGAAACCGGCTTACCAAGCAATCGACTTATGATGGAAAGACAAATTACAAGCGGCGGCTGAAAATCAATATCCTTTGGCGACAATCTTTCATCAGTCTCGACTTTGATTGGCACCGGCTGACCAGGCATGGGCATACCACCGGGCATGGGCTGTCCGGGTTGTCCAGGCTGTCCGGGTTGACCAGGCTGCTGCGGTTGACCTGGCATAGGCTGCCCTTGCTGCTGTGGTTGTTGCGGTTGTCCGGGCTGCTGCGGTTGCTGAGGTTGTCCTCCAGACGCTTGAGCAGTTGACGTGCCCGCGGCCGCAACGGGGCTTTCCCCCTTTCCGGGAGCTGTCCCCACAGGCTTGGTATCCAATTGGGAGGGCTTGGCCGCCGGCTTGCTTTTGGCTTGCTTGCCAGTTGGAGGCACGGAACCCGATTTGGAAGATGTAGCAGAGGCACTTCCAGCCGGCGCCGTTGGAGATGAAGCTCCATCAGTCCGTGTTGGCTTGGAACCATTCTTTAACGCTGATTTTTTATCAACAGACATAAGTTTCGCTTGGAATAAAGTGAAAATAAAGGGATCTCCCCTACCACTGGCAGGGTCGTACATTTCTTACAGTATAGGTCTATAATCTTTCCTCTGTGTGGATTTTTGTCAAGGAGCAATTGAGATTATACAAGCTATCCCGATATGTTTGGGGTTTTCTCCCGACTTTTTCATAAGGGTACAGCTAGGACACATAAAACAAGCTCGAAAAGGGATGAAAACATGTAGACCTAACAGAGTGTGTGAGTCATCATGCCGGGATAATGCTTGAACAAAAAAAACACCTCGAACAACCGCCCGTACTCCCCATGACCCGCAAGGAAATGGAAACACTGGGCTGGCGTGAACTGGATATACTTCTGGTCACTGGCGACGGCTATGTGGACCACCCTTCTTTTGGCGCGGCTCTGCTTGGCCGATGGCTGGTGCATCACGGATTCCGCACCGGCATCGTGGCCCAACCCGCCTGGGACAAACCTGATGACGTCAATTGCATGGGCCGCCCCCGGCTTTTCGCAGGCGTGACCTCGGGTTCACTGGACTCCATGCTCGCTCATTACACCGCCTTTCGTAAAAAGCGGTCCGACGACGCATATACCCCCGGCGGCAAAGCTGGAGCACGCCCCAACAGAGCTTCCATGGCCTATACAAATGTGGTTCAACGTGCCTTTCCCGGTCTGCCTGTCATCCTTGGTGGTATCGAACCATCCTTACGCCGTGTTTCACACTATGACTTTTGGTCTGACTCCGTCCGCAAATCCATTCTGCTGGACTCCAAAGCCACAGCCATTACATATGGCATGGCTGAAAATTCCATTGTCACCCTCGCCGAAACCATCGAGACAATTGTCGAGGAATCCGGTGAAGTGAACATCAAGGCTCTACGCCCGCAACTGACGAATATTCCCGGACTGGCTGTAGCTGGCTCTGCCAAGGATATACCGGATGATATTCCCATTATCACCCTGCCGTCTCATGAGGCAATCCTGGCCGACCCGCAACAACTTATCAAAGCTACAGAACTTTTGGAGCAACAAGTCCACCAGAATAAGGCTATGGTCGTACAGGAAACAACAGGACGGATGGTCATGCTCACACCTCCCGGTCCTCTGCTCGACACCGCCGGACTGGACGAACTGGCAGGCCTTGCTTTTTCCCGTCTGCCGCACCCTTCGTACACGCAACGTATTCCTGCCGCGGACATGATTCAAACCAGTGTCACCACGCATCGAGGCTGCTCTGGAGGCTGTTCATTCTGCACTCTGGCACTGCATCAAGGCAGAACCATCCGTTCACGAAGCAAAAAATCCATCCTTGACGAGGTCAAGGCCATCACCGAGGTCAAAGGATGGAACGGCTCAATTTCTGATGTGGGCGGCCCCAGTGCCAACATGTGGGGAGCGCATTGCGCCTCGGATCAATCCAAATGCAAACGTCCCAGTTGCATGACGCCGAATGTCTGCAAACATTATCGGATAACGCAAAAGGATTTCGTCAACCTGCTCAGGTCCGTCAATGACGTACAATCTGTCAAACACGTCCGGGTAGCCTCGGGCTGGCGCATAGATCTCGCCCTGACCGACATGCCCGCGCTCGCAACCATGATTCGCGAATTTGTGGGTGGACAAGCCAAGGTCGCACCGGAGCATCAGGTGGATCACGTCCTCAAGCTCATGCGAAAGCCTGGCTTTGATAAATTTGAAAAATTCCTTGATCTTTTTTGGCGCGAATCCCGTAAGGCCGGGAAGCAGCAATACGTCATCCCTTACCTCATGTCCGCCTTTCCCGGTTGCACCGAAGATGACATGCGCGCTTTGGGCGACTGGCTCAAGTCACAAGGGTGGAAACCAGAACAGGTGCAATGCTTTATTCCCCTGCCCGGTACTGCCGCTGCCGCCATGTTCCACGCTGAAACCGACATGAAGGGCAACCCTATTTATGTCGCCAAAAGCGATGCCGAACGGTTGCGCCAGCATGCCATCCTCATGCCCAACACAGGTAGACCGCCCAAGGGCAAAAAACAGCATGGCAAACAGCACAGGAATAACGATGATTCCTTCTCGAAACAACGACGGAATACGACTAAAAAACGCAGATAAAATTTCGTCTTTTCATTGTGCTCATCGAATAAAAAAAGGCCCTGTCGGATATTCCGGCAGGGCCATCTTTTGTGTTCAATGATGAAAAATTATTCCAGTCCCTGCTCCATCATATACTTGAAAACGGTTTCGACAAACTTGCCCGACACCACATCCGGTAATGCAAAATGCGGCATTTCTTTATGAGCCATGGAGCTGGTATACGCGAACCATATCTCAGAAGATATTTTATCAAGAGCCGGTGTAAGCAATTTCGCCCACAACTCTCCGTGTTCACTTTGGTCCAAACCAAACGCCCGACACTGCAAAGGGCGATGTTCAAAAAGCATACACTTTCCGTCCTCAAGCAACGGACAGACTGCACCGACTTCTGACAGACAATAATCCCCGCCCTCGTCATCATCCAAATCACGCACAGCACTCCGTTCCGCCTGAGCCGTTCTCACGGCCCGCTCAATCACGGCAAGCCGTTCTTCGCCCGTCAATTCCAGATTAATCCGATGGCTGATGTGCACAGCTTCCGCGAGTGTCAAACTGACCGGTGTTGTACAACACTGATCGTGATCTAACCCACAAGCCAAACCCTGCGTAGCCTTGCCGCTTTCTTCCAGTCGTTGCACCAATTCTTCATAATCATTGAAAAATGGTGACAAATCCACCAACCGCTTGAACCCCAAAGATGGCTCGCGAACATTCAGTTGCCCGGACTGCTTGCCATACTTACGAACGGTACGCCATTGAACGAAATTGGCGGGCTTGCTCTTGAGGCGCTTGAGGGCCTTTCCAGCCAGCTTGTGACCGAGTCCCCGCCTCAACAAATAGGCATTGAGGACAGTACCGGTTCGTCCGATCCCGTGACGACAGTGAATAAGGACCTTTTTGCCGAGATAAATAGCCTCGTCCAGCCATTCCAAAGTTTTTTCCAACTCAATGAGACTCGGGGCTTCCTCGTCATCCAACGGTAAATAATGGACCTCAAATCCGGCATCCTTCTCGATGTCATGCAAATCACAAAACTCGCCGCAAAGATTGAGGATGGCATCAACTCCTTCCGCATGAATAGCGTCAAGTTGCGGATGACTCATAGGTGCATGTCCAACACCAAGCTGATCTGTCACCCACGTGACTTGATAGGCGGATTTGCACTCCTTAGCCATTTCGACTCTCCGCATCTCTGATAAACTTTTTCACCTCTTCACGGACCTGTGCTTCGTCACTCATGCGCATATCCATGAGTCGAGTCACCGCCATAAGATAGCCCAACCGTACCAGCATGCGCTGGGTCTCGTTCTCGTCCAAACGCGCGCACCGGGCATCAATCATGTCACCACGAGTTTCAGTCACGAACCCATAGCAATCGAGGACCTGTCGGATGAATTCCAGCCGCAACAAGCGTTGGTCAAACCCTGCACCACCGCCTTTAAAACGGAAATTAACGTAGTTGGCTCCGGCATCCGAACCACACACGGAGTCAACCACCGAGAAGTGATACCCAAACCGAACCATGAGATGCAGATAATCTTCTGAAATAAGGCCATAGCTTGCCAACAGCTTGGAATCAAAACTAAATATACCGCCAGAAATCTTATCGAATTCTTCCCAGTCCATATGTGTCAATTTATTCGGCCATACGACACGTTCGTCAGACAAACCATACCAGAGGGCCCACATGGGACGACATTTGATGTCATGCGGCGATACGGTCTTGCCATCACCAGCGTTGCCGAACAAACCGCCACCAAGGTCAAGGATATACATGACCAGAGGAAGATTGGTCTGTAACCGCCTGGCTGAATGCATGCCCCGGCCACGCTTGTCCATAATGGAAAACATCTCGTTCACGGATTTTTCATGGCAGAAACGGACCACGTCATGCAGACTTTTACACCCCATGGGCGTAAAATCATCACTCTGCGGATCTGTCAAATTAAGCTTTACGGCAATGGGAGCTACTTTGGCATATTGTGTAACCACTCGCTCGGAAACTTTCTTGGCCTTTTGAGACCGGGTCATAATCGCCTCAACGCATCCATCATAAACGGCACCGTGGGTGCCATCCACTGTAACCAACTGTCCCGGCTCGAAGGAAGTACCAAGATCTCCGACCAACACAGGCACACCCGATTCCCGAGCCACCGAGGCAAAATGACTGGCTCGACTGCCAGTCCCGGAAATAACACCATTCATGTTGCCGATGAATGTCAGCAGCGAAGGTTGCAACGTTGGTGTCACCACCACTGCTCCCTGAGGTATTGCCGCTATACGCTCACCGGAAGAAGCATAATAAATTTCGCCACATCCCACACCAGTGGAAGCACGTTCCATCCCTTCAAGAATCGGCTTGACGGACAACGGTTCATGATCCGAGGCAGCATCTTCCCGTTCCAACTGCAAGGGACGACTTTGTAGGATAAACAATTTACCGGTCACATCTTCGGCCCACTCGATATCCTGAGGACAACCAAATGCTTTTTCCAACTGCATAGCCAAACGGCCCAGTTCAACCAAAGTTTCTTCAGGCGGCAAGCCACCAGTATCCGGAGTACATTCGTTGTCGATACGGGGTGTTTCCTCACGAGTAAGGACGGCCTTGTCCGGCGAGACACTGCCATCCACCAGCCCATGCCCAAGACCACCTACACCATAGACGCCCATAGCCTCGCGCCCTCGACAATCCGGGTCCTGCGAATAGACAACACCAGCTGTCTCGGCATCCACCATAGGCAACACCAGAACAGCCATGGCCGTCTGACTATCGGTCAATCCATTGGAGATACGATAAGCCACTGCCCGAGGACAATATTTTCCCGCCAATACCCGTTTGTATGCTTCCAGCACATCATTGGGCGGAACATTGAGTTCCGAAGCATACTGTCCGGCAAACGAAATTTCACCGTCTTCGGCAAGAGCACTGGAACGGACTGCAATAAGATCCTCGCCCTCGATAATTTCGGATACACCGAACCGAATACCACGAGCGATCTCTTCCGGAACTTCGGCGGCCAGAATCAATTCCTGCATTTCGGCGGTCAACCGCGCCAACAGTTCACGATTACCAACCTCCATTTGTCGAAGCCGTCCTTCGATATCTTCACTGAGTCCATTAAAATCTATAAAATAATTGAAGGCATTAGCTGTAACGACAAACCCTGGGGGGACGGGAGCGCGCCCTTCAACTTTAGCACGTCCAAGATTAGCCGCCTTCCCTCCGGTCAGTGTTGGAAAGGAACCAGCTTCGTCCAAAGACAGAATATAAGGCGGCCCCACTTCAGGCTGCTCAAGCTCCATTCCCATGCGCACATAAAAATCAATTTTACGAAAATATTCCGGCAAATCCATGTATCGTGTGGGATTCATTTCCATGAGCTGTCCGGCCATGGTGCCCACGGCATTGGACAACTGATTCGTCATCCAAACAGCCCGCTGCCTGTCGGCCAGACGTTTCCCATAAAACATCTCTTCAAGATCCGCGATCAATTCCAACGCGATGGCATCTTGTGCAAGCAAAGACTTGAATGCCTCATATTTGCGCCGCAACAACGTGCCCGGAGCAAAGACCTGGTAGCTCCAATGTTTGAAGAGTTGTTTTAGATACACGCTATTCTCCCAGGACTTCCGAAACCTTGGTTTCGAGTTCTTCCTTGTTGATAGGCTTGACGCAATATTCCTGTGCTCCAAGTCGCAGCGACTCTCGAGCCGTTTCCAATGTAGGATATCCCGTGAGCATAATTGCCTTCATGCCTGGATTGATTTTTTTCAACTCTTCCAAGGCTTCCACGCCGGTCATTTTTTTGAGTTTAATATCAAGAATAGCCAGATCCACAGAGTTTTCTTCTGCGAATTTCAGAGCATCTTCCTCTTCAGTAAAATTAAAAACAGTATGATCTTTCCGTTCCAGAATGCGCTTAACCAGCACACCGGCATCTGAGATATCGTCCAATACAAGTATATTTGCCATCCAAAACTCCTAAGCTTCAGTGCTCCCGTCTCTGGATTGATGATCCAAAGGGAGGTTGATTTCAAAAACTGTTCCCGGCCCACAAGCACCATCACATTCCGGGAATCCAAAACCTTCAGGCAACGGACTCATAGTCACTATTTCGCCATCATGATCCTCGATAATACCAAACGAGACTGACAGTCCCAACCCGGTCCCCTGGCCTACGGCTTTGGTACTATAAAACGGATCAAAAATATTCTTCAATTTATCCTTGGAAATACCAACACCACAGTCAGCGACCCAGACGGATACAATCCCCGCAGGAGTATCAAGTTTTGTCCTAATAAGTATGGTACCACCGTCCACACCCATGGCATCACGGGCATTGGTCAGCAAATTAATCCACACCTGTTTCAATTTTTCCGGATCGCCATAAATAATGGGGTACCGATCATCCATTTCGGTCAGGATATTCACTTTGTCCAGCTTGAAGGTATGCCGCACCAGACTCACGGCTTCCAAAACCGAATTATTAAAACACATCTCCCGCTTGGCGGAATCGGTCTGACGAGAAAATCCCAGCAGGTCGGCAACGATTTTCTTGCAAACCTTGGTCTGCTTCTCGATAATAACCAGATCGTCGTACATCTGGCCCCCCGCATCAACATCCTCTTGCAATAACTGAGAATATCCAAGAATAATACCTAGTGGAGTATTAATTTCATGGGCCACACCACCAGCCAACAAGCCGAGAGATTCCATCTTCTGTGCTTGAATAAGCTGATTTTCATATCCCTTGATGTCTGAAATATCACGATCAGTGCGGAGCAATCCGTCAATACGTCCGTCCGCATCCAGAACCGGCACACAGACGACATGAAACCACCGCTGGCTCCCTTCTCCCTTGATCTGAATCTGGGTATCAATTCTGCGTCCAGATTGAAGAATATCACGGGCCGCCATGTGACGTTCTTCGGCTTCGCCCTCATAAAAAAGATCAAAATCGGTCTTGCCCACAACCTCAGCTATGGACACGCCGACGGAATCAGCAAACCCTTTGTTGCACGCCTGATAACGCATGGTGGCATCCATCAAAGAGACCCGATCCGGCGTCATGTCCAAAATTGTCCGCATAAGCCGTTGCTGATCACGCAAACTCCGGTCTGCCGAACGCAACTCGTTAATATGTGTTTTGAGAGAAACGGCCATAACATCAAAGGTTTCAGCGAGATCCTGAATTTCATCTCCAGCATTTTGCCGATACACAGAGCACACTCGACACGACTGCAACCGACATTGAAAATTGCTCTCATTATCGCAGTCGGGACACATTGTCCCCGCTATATACCAACATCGACGACGCGTTTCACCGTGGGCAGGACATTCTGTCAATTCACAGTTGCGTCGCTCCCAACAATGGACACCTCCAGCCGGAGAGGATTGAATATTCAAATTGCCGGTCAACATTTCTTCTGCATGAGCACGAAGCAATCCCAAACGCACAGTAACACGTCTGGCAAAATAGGTTCCGATTGACGTAGCGATAATCAAAGCCCCAGCAAACAACCCGGCCATGAGCGTAATCTGATGTTGCACAGACCGATTGATGCGCGCCGTAGACAAACCTATTCGCACAACCCCGAGTTGACCGTCTGATACCTGAACCGGGACAGCGAAATCATACATCCGTCGAGAACCGTCTTCGAGGAGTTGAATATGAAGCTTGCCATCTTCGGCCAAACCATTAGCAGTCAGGAGATCGACAGGAAATCTCCGTTGAAATGTATGAGCCATAACATGACCGCTTTTATCCTGAACAAAGGCGTAAACAATATCTTCTACCCGGCTCTGTTCATCCACCATATTCTTCAAACGCAGAAAATCTCTGGCTAAAATGGGATCAACGGCTCGAACAGCCAAACTCGTGGCCAATGAAGAACCACGCATTTTGCTCTCTTCGACCAGAGAATTGGCACTCATGTACCCGACCATGGGTAACAGCAAAAGAGCCATTACAATTAATATAGCCGACATGCCCATATTGAGCTTATTGCGGAATCGAAGTCTGGGGAAAAGTCTCATGTATCAATCCGCCTATTGGTCCAGGCCGAGTTTACCAACCAGTTCCCTGACCGGATCGTAGTCTGAATCCTGCACGGGAATAATGCCGTGCATACCAGCCGATGACAAAATTTCACGATCAGGTTCACGCCGATAATTCAAAGCAAACATGGCATGAGCAATTGCTTGAACAACCTCCGGATCAAGGCCTTTACGGGCTGCATAAACCCAACCGGGATACAATCGGGTTTGAGCCAGCACTCGGATATCGTCGAGATTGATCTTTCCGGCGACAACATCAAGAGTCCCCTTACGGATAGTTCCAATATCAAATGCTCCGGCATGAACCGCCAAGACAACTTTTTCCTGCTTGCCACCCGGGCCGGGAGCAAAATCAACGGTTTCGAAATCACTCACATTGATATTATTGTCGAAAAACAACCCAAGCGGGAACAGATAACCACCGGCCGACTCAGGGTCTACGGCAATCCACCGTTTGCCACGACAATCCTCAATAGTTTTGAGATCAGGACTGTCTGCTCGACAAATTATCTGTCCTTGAAAGTCGGGGTGACCGGAAGGTTCGACTATACCAGCAAAAGCCGTGGCACCGACTTCGGCCAAGCGCGTATAAACAAAGGGATTTGAATAGGAAATATCAATCTCACCCCGCTCCACCATCTTGATGTGTTCATCAAAAGTATCAGGGAAAATCTGCCGGAGCGGCACTCCGGTTGCCTTACGCAAATATTCGAGCAATTGGCGATGCCGTTGATAGGAAATAGTATGAGAATACTGGGGAAGATAAGCATAGGTAATGGCCTCGACCTGTCGGGGCGCAACCAAATTCTCGCGCTTTGATAAATCGACCGTTACAGCGTCCTCATCGGAGCACCCGATCAAAGCAAAAGCCATAACCGCAAGCATCAGGAGACAACTCACACCCCAAAAGCCACGAAGGCCACATCCAAATTCTGTTTTCATCATATCCGTTTTCATGCACTACCTATGAGCAGTTCTTCAATGAACGCCCCGTAACAATACAGAAATTCTTCACCCAGTCCAACACGTCATAACCCTTGGCAATCGCCCTCATTGCCAGTATGAATACATCAACAAACACCAACTACGCCACCAAGGAGAACATATATGGCCACTACATACAAAGTCCCCATGCACAGAGTAATTCTCGCGCTCTTCCTGATTGCTGTCACAGCCATCGCCGCAACCGTCGCCTGGAGCTTCAACTCAGGCCTGACATGGACCGGCATCTGCCTGATCGCTGTGGCTGGCCCGCTGTCGATTTTTTATTGGTATATGCTCTACATTACACCAAAACGTGCAGCCATTACTGTTGCTGAAGAAGGTATCCTGCTGGCCGCACCGCCTTTCGCCTCCGCAGTTATCCCCTGGGCAAGTGTGGAAAAAACCTTTGAAGCCAATCTCAAGACGGACGAAGCTTTCAAAATTATTAAAGCCAAAAAGCACATGAGCTTCGGCGGCTATAAATCTGGCGTTGTCCTGATCAAAGACGACAAGGAAGCGGTTATTGTTTCCAATCGACCGGACGTACTGTGCTTTCAAACAGCCGACCGCGTCTACTTGCTTGGCCCTTCCGATTTTGAGGGATTCAAAGAAGCTGTGGAAAAAACAGCTCCCTAGCACCTCGTTCTATTTTTCATTTCAAAGAACAAAGCCGCCCCATGAGGGCGGCTTTTTTGTGGTCTCGGTAATCAGGATTTTTCCGGTATCGGCGTCTCGCCCTGCTGATCTTTATCATGAACCAAATCCATAAATGTCATCATATCATCGGTGGCTTCATTTTCCTTTACCTTCTGTTTGATGGTACGGAAAAATGGCAGCCACGGTTTGGACTGACTGAAAAGTAGACGGGTAACAATATAAATCGGAATAAAAACAAAAGCAGGACCGACAGCACCTAAAAACGGGACAACAAAATCAACTTGCCCGAAACGGTAAAACAGCCAGCCGATAGCGAAAGGCACTACCCACAATGAAGAGGCAAACAGTGCCATGCGAGAAAAGAAATTTTTACCGAAGGCATCATTAGCGATGGAGTTGCATGCCTTCCAAGCGGTCTTGTCTTTGACACCCAATGCTCTGACAGACAAATTGTGATGATCAACCATATCGCGGTTAATTTTGGCAAAATGACGTTTATTCAAAAAATAAACACCTGCCATACAAAGTTCGCCTATGACCGTCGTCAGGATACAGACCCAGATAAGACCTATGGCGAATCCCACATACGGATTATCACTAGTGCGGAATGCCCAGATCATCCAGGGATCAAGAAAATCGTAAATCATTTGGCCGGTCATGGTCTATCCTGTTTGGTTTGAGGAGGCCGCCCGACATGGACGGCCTCCATTGTAATCTTTGATTGGTCGCGACTTAGAAGGGGGGAACCAGGGAGTAACCCAAGAAGCCCTTGGAGGTGTAACGAACACCAACGTACACGGCCAGAACGATAAAGATGTACTTCAGAACTCTGTCCGGGATGAACTTGGAAGTCTTAGGTCCAATGATGGAACCGATGACAATACCGACAAGCTCAGCACCGATCAGGCCCCATGCAACCGGAGTCTGCTTGAGCAGCATGTAGGATGCAATGGAGTTGACCATACCGATGAAGACGGCCATAGCGGAAGTACCTGCAACCAAGTACATGGGCAGACCGGCCACGGAAGTCAGGAACGGCACCAGCAGGAAGCCACCACCAACACCGAGGAAGGAAGCCATGGCTGCAATGAAGAAACCACCGACAACCGGGATCAGCGGGTTGAACGTAAATTCAACACCAAAGAAGGTAAATTCACAAGCAGTAGGCGTAAACTTCTGAACCTTAACGCCCATTTCAGCCATATCGACTTCGGCGCCGTGCTGCTGCTTCTTGACGGAATTCTGGAAAGCTGTTGCAGCTTCCTTGGCAGCCTTTTTACCAGCCTGGCCTCTGGGAGTGGTCTCATAGGTGAGATAGCAACCCAGGAACAGGACGAACAGGCCAAAGTAACCAAGGTAGGACTTCAGGCTGATCTTACCGGCGGTGAGCCAAGGCACCAACCAGGAACCAGCGACAGAACCGATGGCAAGAGCGATACCCAGGGGCAGCACCAGACGACCGGCTTTGTAGTAGTTGAAAGAAGACAAAGCTGCGGAGCAACCGACCAACCACTGGTTAGACACACGGATGGAGTCGGTGACGACCTTGTTCATGTGTGTGCCCTTGCCGAAGCTACTTGCGTAGTCGCCAAGACCATAAATAGTGATGTGACCAACACCGGCCATGATACCACCGAATGCGCCGACGGTAGAGAAAATCCAACCAACCCAGATGGCCCACACAAGACCAATGATGATGTTGAGCTGCGGACCACCGGGGATGCCCAGATAGCCAGGCTCACCCTGGGGTTTGGCTTCCGCAATTGCGTCAGCCAGACGATCGGCCCATGCAGGTTCTGCCACGAGACACATGACAGCAACCAGAGCCAGCAACAGAACTGCTTTTTTGGAACGTAACACTGTTACCTCCTCCTCTTGAATAAAGTTAAAAAGACCCCAAAATATCGCTCTCCGGCAACCCCGCCGGAAAGAATACACCAATCTATTTCCGGATGAAGGTCAGAGCCTGAGCTGTACATCCGGTTACGCAGGCAGGTGTGCCACCGGCATCCACCCGATCCACGCAATAGTCACACTTCATGATCTTGCCGCTTTCCTCGTTGAACACGGGGACGGACCAAGGACATGCTTCGACACATGCTTTGCAGCCATCACATTTGTTCAGATCAACCAAAACAAGGCCATCCTCATCGCGTTTGTACATGGCCCCGGTGGGACATGCGGCAACACATTCAGGATTCTTGCAATGCATACAGTTCTGATACTTGATTTTGGCGGTAGGTTTCCCATCCTTGTCAGCAATGGGACCTTCCACGGTAAGACGATTAAGGGAAATACCTACGGGCACCTTGTTCTTCACTTTGCAGTGAACCAAGCATGCGTCGCAGGCAATACACCGTTTTTTGTCAAACTTAATTCTATAACTGGCCATTTTACACCTCGAAAAACTTCAGTTGGACGCGCAGTTCCTTTAAGAACCTATGGTTTGGAGAAAAAAGCGCTTATGGTCAACGCCCTTCCCGCTTGTGACACATTTCTCAATCAAGGCACATTATAATGCATTTCAAACCAAAAAAGGAAGAAAAATATTGTGATACATTTCACACGATGGTAATCTGTTGCATAGTCGTTCCCTGCAAAGCTAGGTTCCATTCTACATAAAAAAGCGCAAAGTTCCATCCGGTCTGTATCAGGAGGAGTATTATGAGTAAGGAATATGTGAAAAGTATCTGTGGCATGTGCTCTGTGCGATGCCCTATTGAAGTCGAAGTGGTCGACGGTAAAGCTGAGTATATTCAGGGTAATCCAGATGCACCGGGCATCATGGGATCCCTGTGTCCTCGTGGAGCTGCCGGAACGGCCCTGACGTATGACGAAGAACGTCCCCAATATCCCATGGTTCGCACGGGCAAACGGGGTGAAGGCAAATGGAAACAAGTGTCTTGGGACGAAGCCCTAGACTATGTTGCCGACGAATTGAAACGCATTCAGGAAACATACGGCAAGGACTCCGTCCTGTTTTCCGATCGCGGTGGACCGTTCCGAGATTTCTATCGCGCATTTCTGCGTGGTATCGGCACAGCCAACTACAATAACCATGACTCCGCATGCGCTCGCAATGTCCAGAACGCTGCCTTGTCCGTCTTCGGTTTCGGTCGCAAAGGCGTTTCCTACGACCTGAAAAACGCCAAGCACGTCATCTTGCAGCAGCGTAACATTTTCGAAGCCGTGAACGTGGCTGAAGTCAACAATCTGCTCAACTCTATGGCTGACGGTTGTAAACTCTCCGTCATCGACATCCGAGCCAACGTCCCGGCCACCAAGTCCGACAACTTCTTCATGATCCGCCCCGGCACTGACTACGGCTTCAACCTCGCCGTCATCAATGTCATTATTAATGAGGAATTGTACGACAAGGACTTCGTCGCCAATTGGGTTGAAGACTTTGACCTGCTCAAAGATTTCGTCCAGCAGTACACCCCGGAATGGGCTGAAGAAGAAACCGGCATCAAGGCCGACGCCATCCGCGATTTCTGTCGCCAGTTGGCCGAAGCTGCACCGTCCATCCTTTGGCATCCAGGCTGGATGACTGCCCGTTACAACGACTCCTTCTATATGTCCCGCACAATATACATCATCAACTCCCTCATGGGTGCTATCGGTGCCAAGGGCGGCCTGCCGTTCATGAACAAGCCGGGTGATGTTGGAGCCAAGGGGCTGAATAGCTTCATGAATCTCTACCCAAAACCCGAAGGCAAACGCGCCGACGGTGTTGGCTGGATGGAAGGCCGCAAGCACTTTGATGCTGGCCCCGGCCTGGTTCATCTCGCATATGAAGCCGCTGTTGAGGAAGAGCCATATCCTGTTAAGGCATATATCTGTCACAGGCATGATCCGCTCATGGCTTACCCCGATGCCCCGCATGTCAAAACCTTGTGGGACAACATTGAACTGCTGGTAGTCCCGACCTTTTCCTGGTCCGACACTGCATGGAATGCCGACGTGGTGCTGCCCATCTCGCCCTATCTGGAACGCGATGACACCATCATGACCAAGAATGGTCCCAAGCCCGCTTTCCAGATTCGGAAGCGCGCTGTCCAGCCGGTCTACGACACCAAAGCCATCTGGGAAATCTACTCAGGTCTGGCAAAACGTTTTGGTCTGGAAGAACTGGTCTACGAAAACATCGAAGACATCTGGAACTTCCAGTTGGACGGCACCGGCGTATCCCTGTCCGATTTCGACGCAACCGGTATCGTTTCCCTGGCCTCTGATCCCCTGTTCAAACCTGTCAAGGAAGGGTCTTTCAAGACACCATCCGGCAAAGTCCAGATGATCGACGCCAAACTGGAAGCTGACGGTCTGCTGTCCCTGAAACCTTATGAATCCCCCGAGCGTCCGCCTGAAGGCAAGTTCCGCATCACCTTTGGTCGTTGCGCACTGCACACTCAGGGACACACCGTGAATAACGCACTGCTCTTTGAGCGCATGCCTGAGAACATTCTCTGGATCAATACCAAACGTGCAGAAGAACTGGGTATCGAAAACGATGACTATGTTACTGTTTCCAGCGTTGATTATTCATCCAAGATCAGAGCATTTGTCACAGACTTCGTTCACCCCGAGTGTATATTCATGATCCACGGCTTCGACCATAAACTGCCGTGTGAATCCCGTGCCAAGGGCATGGGAGCCGCTGATAACCTGCTCCTCTCCAAGGGCATCAAGAAGTGGGACAAAGGTGGCGGAGCCGTCGCCATGCAGGAACACTTCGTGTCCGTTTCAAAATAGTCAAGTACCACCTCTCACCCCCAAATACGGAAAGGCCGGCATCACTCCTGATGCCGGCCTTTCTCATTAAATACATTCAATAAACAGCAAAAAAATATCACTCTCTCGACTGAGGAACTCCTGCCAAGCTCAACGCTTCTGCCATAAAAGGAAGAAGCTCGCCAACACGCGTGGCCGGATTGGGATTCGTCATCAGTCCAGCCATCCGATTTGCCCTGACACTGTACAAAGCAGCTTCGACAATCGGCACACCTGATTCAATCAGAGCCGAAACCATCCCGGTTACAGTATCACCTGTACCGCCCATGGCTTCCATTGCATCTGCAACCGGCTCCGACACCGAGTGAATGACCCCTTCATTGTTAGCAACATAATCGACACTCCCCTTGACCAACAGCGTGCTGGCCGCATTTTCATACGCATAGGCACGGGCGATCAAATCCGGGGCATGATTTTCGTCATGCAGAATAAAACCGCGAGTATAAAAAGGATGGGGTGCAGTTTCGTCGGCCAGAAAAGCCAATTCACCAGCGTCTGGCGTAAACAAATCATAGGCCGGAGCCTGCCCGCTCATCTTAGCCGCATACATAAATCCAGCATCCGCAATGAGTCGAGGTGAAATAGCCATTTCCTGAATAGCAAGAAGCACTTTGTTATGCCAATCCACATCTGGCTGAAGATAATGGAAAACCATGGTCGAATATTCACGACTTGGCAAAACAGTCGCCAAATGAGCATACAACTCACGACTACCGTCTCCCCTGCCTTGATCTCCCACCAAAAAAGCATGGGGCATGGGTTCGTTTAAAAACAAAGCCGTCTCGACCGCTGCGGCCAACAAAGCCGGGGTGCCCCGATCTGGAGAAATGATCCTGCCGTTCACCAACAGTTCATTGCCTTTAATCGCCACAGGCGCATCCAGAACAGGGACGTCCAAATCTGGAACGGTTCCAACTATTGCAAGCATATACGCCTCATTTCCTGACACGCAAGATCAAGTGCATACCCACATAAGGTGTGACCAATCTCTCGAGGTGTGGGCGCATCATCCAACGTCTTGCCTATCATTTGCACTGCCAGGTAGGGCACATCAGGACATCCACCCCCGGAAATATTAACGATAACCAAAGTTCTTTTATCCACTGTCAATTTCATATTGGCAGCGCGAACCATCAGATAATCACCGAAATCCTTAACCTGATACAGATCAACCGGATCAAGCAACGGCCCGACCACGGGCACCACGTCCTGTGGCGAAGATCCGTTTTCCTCTAGACTGCGCCGGATATTCAATTCTTCAATGAGTGGGAACTCAATCACCAGATCACACCCGGTCTGAATCTCCGCAGGCGGTCCCATGACCTTAATATCCCACCCTTCAGCCCGAAGCGCCCGTTCAGCACGAATGACCTCGCTGGTATTCTCAAAGACGAGCAGCCCACGATCAGCGCGCTGCTCGCCCTTATTGCTAAACAATTTTCGTCGGATCGTTTCAAGAAAACTCAAAGGTTACCCCTTGGACAATTCAATGCGATATTCCTCGTCTGACTCGGAAACCACGGTAACACTCCATCCTTTGGACCCGGCAGCGCGGGACACATTTTCCATGGATGTTTCTGTATCCACCAGAATATCAACTTTGCCGGACCCTATTGCTTCTACTTTTTTCAGCATAACCAATACCGGCTGGGGGCAAGACAAGCCGCGTGCATCTACTACTTCACTCATGACGAACTCCTTACGCCTTTTTGCGCATGGTAAAACCAATGAACAAACATACCGCCAGACCGATAAACACGGCAGCAATGCCATGCGGCCCCACGCCCTTGGGAGAACTTGCCAACCCGAAATTATGAGCAAACGCAGCTCCTACGATCATGCCAAACACGAACACGGAAGCATCACCGTCGCCCTCACCCGCCATGAACAACTGTCGCCCAGGACAACCACCTGCCAAAGCAAAACACAGACCGGCCAAGACCATGCCCATGAAGTTCCACAAAGACTGGGTATGTGCCACAGGCTGTCCCTCAAAGCCCATATTGAACTGACCAAGGACAAGATTCATGACAAAAGCGGCAACCAACAGGGCAACAAACCCGGACAACAGGTGAACCTGCTTGAACAAGAGCAAATCACGAACTGCGCCCATGGTGCAAAACCGGCTCCTCTGAGCCAGCACACCAACCAAAAGACCAATGCCGAGTGAGACCAGTAACGGCGCATGCATGGCACCAGGGCCTTTCAAACTATAAAACAGCACACCTGATTTGGCTTCGCCTGTCATTTGCGGATACAGGAAAAGCAACACAAGAAGCCCTGCCATAAGCAGAGGCATAAGCAGTCCCACTGAAGTATATGTCTTGTGGCTGCGTCCAAGCGAATATCCTTGCTTAAAGAAGAAGGTACCAATGCCGATGCCGACGACCAAACCAAGCAGACCGATAACCGCATTCAGATCACCACCGGCCAAACGAAGTACGGCTCGCCAAGGACATCCCAAAAAGACCAATGCGCCGATCATAGCGAATGCACCCAAAACAAAACGGACTACAGGTGCCGATCCGGCACGAGGTCGGAAATCTTTAGCCGCAAAAGCCGCAATCATGGCACCGAGTACAAAACCGATAATCTCTGGCCGGATATATTGGACCACACCGGCCCGATGCATACCGATAGCGCCAGCAATATCACGCTCGAAACAAGCCACACAAATTCCCATGTTACCGGGATTGCCCCAGTATTGCAGCAAGGAAGCAAACAGGCCGATGACCAGCCCGACGCAGATGATGCCCATCCGCGATGAAAAGAAATTCTTCACATCATCCTCCAAATCTCAATGTTAACCGCCGCGCCCCCACGACAGACCAAATGAATAAACCCGCTGAAAAGTATCGGAATTCCTTATTGAGAACCAATTGATAATACCAAATACATCTATTTAAGCCATAGATGTAATCTATACTAGCTCCCACTATGACGCACAAAAGTCACACAACTCTCATTGACGCATCCAAACAGAGAGTTTTAATAATTTGGAATTGGAAATTAAAGTCAACGGCCCGAAATAGACAGGAACACTCCATGAATATTCTCTTCCTTTGCACTGGCAACTCCTGCCGTAGCCAAATGGCTGAGGGATGGACCCATCACCTCAAAGGCGATCAGGTGAACGCTTACTCAGCCGGAGTCGAAACCCATGGTATGAATCCATATGCGATCAAGGTCATGAATGAAGTCGGTATCGACATCTCCGGCAACACTTCCAAGCTCATCTCTGACTTGCCGGGAAATATCAAATTTGATTACGTCATCACCGTTTGCGGACATGCTCACGAAAACTGTCCATACTTCCCGTCCAAATCCAAAGTCATTCATGTCGGATTCGACGATCCGCCGACGTTGGCAAAAGGACTGACCAACGAGGGGAAAATTCTGAACATTTATCGCCGCGTGCGTGACGACATCAAAATTTTTGTAAAATCTCTGCCACAGGCATTGCTCTCTGAATAAGAAATATTACTGTATGGACATGGACAGCAAGGTGCTATCCACGCCAACAAAAAAACTTCAACTCGGAGTAATAAAATGACTATACGTCGCTTTTCTTTCCGGGCATTCTTCTCCCCGCTCAGCGCGTGGACAGGTTGCATCGGTTACAACGAAAACACTGGCATCCGTTTTTCGTTCTTCTCGTAACCCAACCCTAGAACTTACCCACATCCGACATTGAGGTCGGCCTTGAAATCGACCTGGAGCCTTTGACTACCAGGCCTTTTTTATTTTCTTCTCTCAATTCTCCCATAAATTGACCAAAGATTCTCATTGTGTGTATACCTCATGCGAACACTCAATAGGCTTGCTTTTTTTTTACGACTCCACCAAAGGGATTTCCATGTACCGACTCGCACAGTTCTCCCCAACTATCGTGGCCGTCCTCATGGCACTCTTCCCCGCTCCCGAAGGGCTTACACCTGAAGCGTGGTATTTTTTCTCCATCTTTGTCGGCGTCGTTATCGGTCTCATTGTCGAGCCAGTTCCCGCCGCATTGGTCGGACTGGCAGGCGTAACGGTGGTCGCCATGCTCGGACTGGTGGACCCCAGTCCAGCGGCTAGTCGTTCATGGGCCTTGTCCGGCTTTTCCAATAGCGTAATTTGGCTCATCTTCGCAGCATTCATGTTCGCATTAGGGTACCAAAAAACAGGACTAGGTAAGCGAATCAGTCTCATACTCATCAAATTTCTCGGACGAAACACCTTGGGACTAGGCTACGCCATCGCTTTTGCCGACGGCATCCTGTCGCCCTTCATGCCCTCCAACACAGCCCGAAGCGCAGGCACCATTTACCCAGTGGTCAGCAATATCCCCCCTATGTTCAATTCCACTCCTGACCACGACCCACGCAAGATCGGCGCATACCTCAAATGGGTCGGCATCGCCGCAACCTGCGTAACCAGTTCCATGTTCCTGACGGCACTGGCTCCCAATCTGCTGGCCCTCGACCTCATCCAACAGGCATCTGGTGTGACTATCAGCTGGGGACATTGGGCATCTGTAATGCTCCCGGCCATGGTCCCGCTCTTTCTACTCACACCATGGCTCGCCTATGTTATCTATCCGCCAACCCAAAAACAGTCCCCGGAAGCTCCGGCATGGGCGACCTCGGAACTCCAAAAAATGGGCAAGATTTCCCGCAAGGAATTGATGATGCTCGGATACGCGATCCTGGCGCTGGTTCTCTGGATATTCGGCAAACAGATCGGCGTTGATTCAACCATGGCCGCCATATTTGTCCTGACACTCATGGTCCTGACCAACATCCTCTCATGGGAAGATGTCATCACCAACAAGAGCGCGTGGAATGTCTTGGTCTGGTTCGCGACACTGGTCGCCATGGCATCGGGTCTGAGTAAAACCGGCATTCTGGATTGGCTCGGCAATCTGGTCGCGGCCTACCTCCAGGGCATGCCCCCGTCCACAGTGGCATTGATGCTCGTGGTGCTCTTCTTCGTTCTTCACTATTTTTTCGCCAGCACCACAGCTCATACCACGGCTCTGCTGCCCCTATTCATGGCAACGGCCGCACCGCTCATGCCCGCACCCATGCTGGCAAAACTCGCGCTTATGCTTGCCGCTTCCCTCGGCCTCATGGGTATCATAACCCCTTACGCAACCGGTCCCGCGCCCATCTGGTACGGCTCAGGCTTCATCAGTCAGGCCAGATGGTGGGCTCTCGGCGCAATCTTCGGTGCCATATTCCTTGGGACGATGGTCATACTGACACTGGTCTACATCTAGAAACACTATCACGCATACAGCTCAAGGCCCGAAAGCACTGCTTTCGGGTCTTTTCAATATGTATGCTATTGTTGACTCCCTCGTCGATTCAGGAGAGGAATAGGCACTTTACGTCAACGAACAAAACAGGGCCATACATGAACATCGTATTCGTCAATTCCACCCGCAAATGGGGCGGGGTCAAAACCTGGACCGTGGACTATGCCACGGAACTGGCCGCACGCGGTCACGATGTTCGCGTTTTCGGACGCCAGACCGAACTTATCGACAAACTGCAGGCCGCTGGAATAGCCGCCCGTCAAATAGACTTCGGATTTGATTACAACCCGCTCACCATTGGTCGATTCATAGCCGCATTCCTACGATCCCGCCCGGACGTAGTCATCGGTAACATCGGCAAGGATATCAATACTGCAGGAGTAGCCGCCGCAATACTCGGCATCCCTGTTATCCAACGAGTCGGATTGCCCGGTGACATGGTACCGTCACCCCGTCTTCGTACCCTGCACGCCATTACCCGACCATGGATGCTTTGTCCTAGCAAGACTGTAGCCGACGGTGTCTGGAACCGATTATCTCACATCCCGGCCGATAAAGTTAAAATCATTCT
Organism: Pseudodesulfovibrio nedwellii; assembly: GCF_027923765.1. Taxonomy (NCBI): domain Bacteria; kingdom Pseudomonadati; phylum Thermodesulfobacteriota; class Desulfovibrionia; order Desulfovibrionales; family Desulfovibrionaceae; genus Pseudodesulfovibrio; species Pseudodesulfovibrio nedwellii. The sequence continues at coordinate 1,617,012 of NZ_AP026709.1, forward strand.
CAATTCTAAAAAACCCGTAAACACTATTAAACCAGTTGGCGACGGGCCACTCCGTCTTGTTTCCACCAGTCAGGTCAATGTGGATAAACGACATTCGGACATACTCGATGCCCTGTCCGCCATGCAAACCGACTCTGTCCGTTACGATATCGTCGGTACCGGCAAACTGCTTGAAGAGCTTCGCGAAAGACACCGCTCTCTGGAAGAGCAGGGCGTACTTAAATGGCACGGCTTTTCCACCAATGTGCAGGCACATCTGGCCGAAGCTGACATTTTTCTGCTTCCCTCGGAAAACGAGGGAATGCCCAACGCCCTGCTGGAAGCTATGGCCACCGGTCTCATCCCTATTGCCCGCGACATCGGCGGCATTGGCGAAATTTGGCCGGAAACATTGGCAGACTATCTCATGCCCGCCAAAGCTGGACCAGACGAATTTCGAATCATCCTTGAACGACTCATGGGCATGAATAAAACTCAACTCAACGTACTCAAAGAAGCCAGTGTGCAGGCGTGTCGTGACACATTCAACCTCAACACGAAAATAGACGAATTTGAAACGTGGGTTCAGACAAATATCCTTAAAAGATAGATGTCATAAATCTCCCTCAGATATACATCATGCAAAGCATCAACCAAACCACCACCCCGGAACATGGCTCGGATACAACCCGCGCCTACAAATTTCTTTCGCTTCTTCCAAGACTCATTTTCTCGTACAGGCTTCGGCTTCGCCGCAGAAAACTTGCTGTAAACGCGACCTCGACTGCCTGATTATTCCCCGACACCCCACGCCTGACACTTCCACCTGCTCGATAAAGCGGACTGCATTCGGTTTCACAGGATGCCGTATACTTTCGTGCCATAGGCTATAAACCACTGACCTCCGCTGACCAAAAATCACGGAACAACAGAAAGGATTACAATAATGGATCAACAATCAACACCGCGCGGAAGCGCACTGCTCCCACTCCTGTTCTTTCTCGCTCTGTTTATAGGAACAGGATCGTATTTATCCGCACAGGGTGTGAGTATGGCCTTTTATCAACTGTCCGCAGCTGTGGCCATTCTTCCGGCCATAGCTCTCTCCCTTGCCATGGGTAAAGGAAAGCTGGACAGCAAGATCAACATTTTTCTCAAAGGTGTCGGTGACATCAACATCGTCACCATGTGCATAATCTACCTGTTGGCAGGAGGATTCGCCTCAGTCGCCAAGGCCATCGGTGGCGTGGATGCCACCGTCAATCTGGGCCTGACCTTCATCCCGGCAGAACTCGTCCTTCCGGGGCTGTTCGCCATCGCCGCTTTTGTTGCCACGGCCATGGGAACATCCATGGGAACAATTGCCGCCATTGCCCCCATTGCAGCCGGAGTTGCGCAACAGACCGATATTTCCAGCGCTGTCCTCATGGGGACCATCGTGGGCGGTGCTATGTTCGGCGACAACCTCTCCATGATCTCGGACACCACCATCGCCGCCACCCGTACTCAGGGATGCGCCATGAGCGATAAGTTCAAGATGAACGTACGCATTGTCCTACCAGCGGCATTGGCAACACTTATACTGCTCGGTCTATTCGGCTCGGCGGGTGGCGTCACCCATGTCGGCGATTGGGAATTCATCCGGGTACTGCCCTATTTGGTCATTCTGGGATTGGCGATTGCGGGCGTGAATGTCTTTGTCGTTCTGGCCTCGGGAATTGTACTAGCCGGAGTAGTCGGTCTCTATGCCGTACAGAATTACTCCCTACTTACGTTGTCCAAAGATATCTTCGCGGGTTTTACCGGCATGCATGAAATCCTCGTTCTGTCCATGCTCGTAGGCGGTCTTGGAGAACTCATCCGTTACAACGGCGGCCTGCAATGGTTGCTCGAAAAGGTCAACGCCCTCGCACTCAAGGCTGGACGCGGCAATAAACGAAGATCCGGTGAATTCGGTATTGCAGCACTGGTCTCACTGGCCGATGCCTGCACGGCAAATAACACGGTCGCCATCATCCTTACCGGACGACTTGCCAAGGAAATCGCAACAGATACCGGCGTTGACCCACGCCGTAGCGCAAGTCTTCTGGATATATTCTCCTGCATTGTTCAGGGCGTGACCCCATACGCGGCTCAAGTTCTCCTCGCAGGTTCCATCGCCGGAATATCCCCCGTGGATGTTGTTACGAGCAACTGGTACTGCCTCGTACTTGCCGGAATAGCTATCGTGGCTATCGTCACTGGCTGGCCTACACTCAAGAAAAAAGCGTAACCAGGCCACACACCACAATCAGAAAGGGCTGCCGTGCATATGCACGACAGCCCTTTTTAACACGATTGACGACAATAAAGCGCCAGAAACCGCATCAGGCTTAAGTCTACAAACGACCTACCAGCCCTTGGACTTCAGGATGTCATTCACCTTGTCAGCGGTTTTCTTTTCCACGATGACCATTTTCTTGGCCTGAGCCTTACGAATCTTTTCGGTCAAAGACTCGATGTCGGCGGGCTTCTCCATGAAGTCCATGGCACCGAGTTTCATAGCCTGAATTCCAGCCTCAAGGGTTGCCTGTCCTGTGAGCAGAATGACCTGCATCTCAGGATGACTTTTCTTGATGACCTTGAGCATGTCGATGCCGTTCATGTCAGGCATCTGCAAGTCAAGCACGATGGCATCGTATTCGTTATTATCCAATGCAGTGACAGCATTACCAGCGGTCTCAGCAGTGGTAACGTTCATGCCACGCAATTCCATCCGCTCGGACAGAGCTTCCAAAAATTCAACTTCGTCGTCGATAAGCAGTACTTTTTCAGCCATTGTATTTCTCCTGAAAGGTATGATGTAATATTACTCGGCCCCGTTCTGCGCCCTGAGGAACAGTTCGGTGGTCCGCAAATCTTCATCCGTCGAAACATCGACGTTCATGGTCTGCGCCATGGATGAAAACGATTCGTCATTCTTCAGTGGTACATCCTTTCCGGGAGCGGAAAGGGAGAACGATGCTCCACCATTGACGGGTTTCACGCTCACGACCAGGGAGTCGCCTGCGTCCATATTTTCAACAGCGGCTGCAATTGAGGAGTGCAGCACCTGCATCAGATCAAAGGGGTTGGCAGACAGGGAGACCGGTTCACAGTCACCCATTGTCAACCGAATCTGCTGCATGTCGGCAAGACGAGTTGCCAATGCAGTGGTCAAATCGAGAATCTCCACAAGGTTCACTTCATGAACATCCTCATCCGTTGAATGCGCAAATGCGTTCATATTCTTGATAATGGAGTCGCCACGCCTGATCTGGCCTTGGATAGAGTTGGCGGCACTCTTCAGCCGATCGGGCTGGAGAGGAATGCCGCGTTCTGCCATAAGCGTCAAGTCCTCGATCAAGCCCGCTGCCTCATTGATGACGGCAAAAACGTTCTTGATCTCGTGCGACACGGACGCGCTAACGCGTCCGAAAAATTTAAGCCCTTCACGGGTATTCATTGTCTGTGTCATGAGCAAATCCCCCTGCGTCAGCCGACGGCTTCCTGAATTTTGGCCATCAGGTCTTCAATCTGAATAGGCTTGATCAAATAATTACACCCGGCTGCGCAGCCAGCTTTGAAATCGGATTCCGAACCATGGCCGGAAAGAAAAATATACTTCATGCCCGGATGTTCTTTGGCCAAGAGTTTCATCAGTTCCAAACCACTGAGTTTGGGCATTTTCATATCGAGCACTGCTACGGCATATTCAGTTGCGGCAGCCATTTTCAGGGCTTCCTCTCCATTATCGGTCCAATCCGCGTCTACATCACGAAATCCAAGTCTTTCAGCCATGGCGGAAACCAATTCCACTTCATCGTCAACCAGCAGTACTTTCATGTTATTTACGCCTTATCTGAACCCTGAAGGGGCATTGTTATGGTAAACACCGTTCCTCGACCAACTTCACTTTCCACAGCCATGGTGCCGTCCAATTCCTGAACAAGCCCATAGGTAATGGAAAGTCCGAGACCTGTGCCACCAGTCTTCTTCTTGGTCGAAAAAAACGGATCGAAAATCTGTTTGATATCTGCTTCCGGGATACCGCATCCGTCATCTTCCACAGAAAAAACCAACCGGTTCTCAGTAATCCTGCGTGCAGAGATAGAGAGTTGCCCGCCATCGTTCATGGCCTGGAATGCGTTATTGATCAGGTTGAGAAAAATCTGTTGCAGCTTGCCACGGTCAGACACGAACGGCGGCAGGTTTTCAGGGATATCCATGGTAATGGATATGGACCGATACTCTGCTTCCTTGCGCAAAAAGTCGATGACCTCTTCCGCCAACTCCTTGAACTCGATGGAATCCATTTCCACGTCAATATGACGGGCAAAGCTCAAAAGTCGTTTGGTAATCTTGCCGCAACGTGCCACCGAACCGAGAATGGACTTGATATTCGCCAGCAACCGCTCGTCGTGGGCATATTCCTGCTTGAAAACAAAGAGATCGTTAATGAGTCCAGCCTTCTCATTAATAATGGCCAGTGGATTGTTTATTTCATGAGCAACACCAGCAGCCAGCCGACCAATGGAAGCCATACGGTTGGTGTGCTCCATACGATGCAACGTCCGAGCGCGGGTCTGGTCCGCGACATAAATTTTATTAACCATGTAGGTCGCCACACCCACGATAACCAGCATGATGATAAAGATACTGACAGCCAGAATCCACACAAGTTCCATACGTATGGTCTCAAGAGGCTTCATCAGCCCAGCAGTGTCCTTGACCACAAGAATGATAAACGGCGTGCCGCGTACATACGCATACCCGACAGTCAAATCAGTTCCGTCCTTTGCCTTGATCTGGTTCACGCTGGTCCTTTCGGAATACGCAGGCAAAACAAGGGCAACCTTGGAAAACAATTCTCCGTGTTCTCTGGAAGGGGTCTGAATGACTCCGTCCCGATCAACAAGTATGGCATCCCCGCCACCGGGCAGATCTATGGCAGACAAAATGGCGTTAAACTTGCCAGTATCCAACGTGGCTCGAAGCACGAAATCTTTACCGGTCTTCTTGTCACGAACCCTACGCGCCACGATCAGGTGCGGTTCGTCTCGGAATCCGAGAAAAACTCCACTGATGTAGGCTCCACCCTCCATGGTGCTATCAAACCATTCCTGCCCACTGTAATCGATACCAAGCAGATCATGCGGCCCGATATAAGCCACCTGCCGACCTTTGGGATCAACAATACCAATATCTACGAAACCACCAAAACTGGCTTTCAACGAATCCAGGACGGATTTGAGATTCTCACAATCACGCAAACTGGAAATACCTTGATGCTTGACCAAAAAGTCCAACGCGTTGGTACGCTCTTCAAGAAAATAAGCGACAGTTCGCCGTGCATTGGATGTAGTTCGTGCCGTGCGCAACAGGTTTTCAGATTCAAGAGAACTCCGGGTGACGCTATAATCAATAAAAGCCATGACCAACAACGGAACCAAAGCGACAACCGCCAGAAGTGCAACGGCAAAGCGCCAGATGCGACGGTAGTTGAACAGGTTCTTGCCCGGTCCCTTGCTGGGATCGATATCCCAGAATTGCGGTCTGATTTTTGCGAATATCATAACGTCACCCGGTTTTGATTACTTGATTCCCTGGACTTTTTCGTTAGCCGCCTTGAGCGTTTCACTCAAGATGTCAATGTCCACGGGTTTATGCAGATAAGCGAATGCACCCAGTTCCATACAGATCTGACGATCCTTTTCCGAGCCATGACCAGTCAGGATGATGACCTGAATATTCGGATGGTCAGACTTGACCCGGCGCAGAACCTCGATACCGTCGATGCCAGGCATCTTGAGATCGAGAATCATGACTTCAGGTTCGTCTTCCTGCACCAGATTCAGGGCGGATTCACCATCATAGACGACTGCGGAACCCATGTCGCGCATCATCAAACGCTCGGACAGAGTCTGGACAAACTCACGTTCATCATCAACCAACAGCACCTTGGACGGGATGTCAAAGTCCATCTTACGATAGATATCGGTCTGATGAAAGCCTTTGCCGACCAAGGTCTCTACGCTGTCCACACCGTCAACAGCACTCACGATGTCGGCCAGTTCGCGCTCAAGGCGTTCCAGCATCAGGACATGCTTGTTAATGGTCAGAGTAACGTTCTTGTCCTTAGCGGCTACGAGCACATTATGCCCTTCGGTAGCCAGCACGGTTCCTACCTTGGCTGCCAGCAGGAAGTCGGCAACCTTGGTACGAGAAGCGTCCGTGACCTGAACAGCCTCATTGGCAAGCTGCTCAACAATAAGGTCCACGCTACGATCCACACCAGATGTACCCACAGGTACAATTATATCATATAAAGCCTTGGACCAAGGATCGTTCACGCCCTTCAGGGATTCAACCCAGGCGGCACGATCACTGTCGTCCTTATGAATAAGCTTGAGGGCATGCTTCTCGGCAAAGCCTTCAGTTCGTTCGGCCACAGCCAGTCGTTCTTTCATCTCGGAAACGAGGCACACCTTGAGGATGTGATCGATCTCGGGAGCCGACAACTGGGATGCGAAACCGGAAAACAGAAGCTTGTCCTGATCCATCAGCTTCTTTGCCATGGCAAACCGGAGCCAGGCAACAGCCCGTTCCTTTTCATGGCTGAATGCGTTGAAAACAGAACCCTTTGCCTGAAAGGCTCGGGCCATTTTATCCTCGGACAGGCCGGAGAGTTTCGCGGCCTCGGCCACAATTTCCTGGTCGGTGACGAGGCGGTATCCCGTGGCGTCCACCACGCGTTTGACCACGACACCAGCTTCCGAGAACAGGCCGTTGAATACAGTTATAACAGACATTGTCTACTCCTTGTTTGTCTCGGACTTATGCGAGACGGCAAACAGTTGTCAGCGGGCAGTTGTCTTCCTGACCGTCAGCATGCGCGCTCTCGTGAGTGGCACAAATGGCGGTTTCCATGGTCGGGTAGACGTGGTCCTTGCCAATCTTTTCCAGCAAGTGAGTGCGTTCGAGCACGGCCATGACCGCCTCGTTGACACCACACAAAGAGATGTCCAGCCCAGAGGCGCGGACACGGTCCACGATCAGGGACAGTGCTTCCTCACCGGAAGCGTCCATGTCGTTAATACCATTGGCGACGATGATGATATGCCTAAGTTTGTCATTGCCCATCATGCGATCAGTGATCTGATCTTCCAGAAAACTCGCATTGGCAAAGAACAGCGGACCGTCAAAACGGACCACGGCTATATGCTGACATTCCTTGAGACCGAACGCCGTGGCGTCGCGAAGAGACTCGTCATCTGAACGAGACAGATTCGCGACCCTGGGGCGCATGGACTTGTACAGGAATACGGCCAGAGACAAAGCAACACCAACCATGATGCCCTTGTCCAGATGCGGCGCAAAGGCCAATGTGCACAGGAATGACAGAATGGAAATGGCACCATCATACCACTGGGCTTTCCAGGCATGAATAAAACCGGAAGCGTTGATGAGACCAATAACGGCCATCATAATAACTGCGGCCAACACTGCTTGAGGCAAATGGTACAGCAACGGTGTAAAGAACAGCAATGCGATAACGACCATGAGCGAAGTAAAGACACTTGACATGCCAGTGACTGCGCCTGCCTGGAGGTTAACCGCTGATCGCGAGAATGAACCGGATGCAGGGTAGGATTTGCCACATGCGCCGAGCATATTAGCGAGACCCTGACCGATAAGTTCCTGGTTGGGGTCAAGACGCTGACCGGTTTTGGCGGCCATGGCCTTGGCAATCGAAATGGCTTCCATGAATCCGAGCAGCGAAATGATGGCCGCGAACGGAAGCAGATGCAACATGACCTTAAGGTCCAGAGCAGGAGCCGAAATAGACGGGATACCGGAAGGCACAGTGCCGACGACTGCGCCGCCGCCCATCATTTTCATATTAGAAGTATCAATCTTGGTGTTGCCAACTTTCAAACGCCAGGTGCGACCATCAACGACCATATTAGCCGGGATAGTACCCTGGGTATAAAAAGCCATGTTGCCGCCAGCTTCCTCTACACCGTCAAACAGTGTTGCCCGAAGCGTAGCGCGTTGATTATGCGCTTCCAACTTCAAACGGGAAATCTGCACGTTGATAACGCTCAAATCATGTTCGGCGTCAAGAATGCCCACAGCGTCCTTGGCACTCTTCGCTTCATCCATACGACCATTGAGCGCGGTACGTTCAACACCCAACTGATCGATACCGGCAATGGCAGTATTGAACTTGACGATGGATTCACGAACTTCAGGAGCCTGAATAGTGTCGACGGTAACTGTGGCGTCATGGTTGAAACCCAGCCCCCAGGACAACGCTGTGGTCACAACGACAGCCACCAGGACATTGGGAATCTTGGGGTTGATACGCTTCAGCACAATCATAATGGCAAAAGCGAGCACCCCCATGGCAAGCGTTGGTAAATGAGTATAATGAAATGCTCCTTCAACCACGCGAATGATAGTTTCATAATGATGTTCCGCCTTATCCACATACACGCCGAACATCTTGGAAAGCTGTGAAGACGCGATGATAATGGCAGCAGCATTGGTAAAGCCGTTAACGACCGGGTGAGACAAAAAATTGACCACGAGACCGAGTTTGAGCACGCCGAGCATGAACTGAAAAAGTCCGACCATGAGTGCAAGAAGAATTGCGTACGCGATGTATCCCTCACTACCTGCTGTTGCCAGCGGTTCAAGAGATGCTGCGGTCATGAGCGAAACGACTGCCACCGGGCCGGTTGCCAGTTGACGGCTGGAACCAAACAACGCGGCGACAAGCGGAGGTAGAAATGATGCGTACAGGCCGTAATAGGCGGGCATGCCTGCCAACTGGGCGTACGCCATGGATTGTGGAATGAGTACAAGGGCAACCGTCAGACCCGAAATGGCATCCGCTCTGAGCGACGCCACGTTGTACCCTTTGAACCAGTCAATGAACGGGAGTATTTTCGAAAGCATTCAGCCTCTTCCTTGCTATGGAGCCTGTAACATTCTGCGGCATGTGAGCATCAGTTCATTGAACAATGCGCCCGCATCATACAGGTTGAAGTTTTTGAATCGAACCAGACCATCCACCATCGTAAACAAAATGAGTGCCGATTTTCGGGGATGAATATCCTGATTGATGGAATTGTCTTCCTGCCCTGTCACAATTGCCTTTTCGAAAATATCGACCAGACAATTATAAATAGCTTCCAGATTTTTCCTGAACTCCGGGTTTGACTCGGAGAACCTGTAAAGAAAATGCCTGTGCAACAGCAAGAATTTATCTTCCAACAAACCGGCCAGGTACAGATAGAAAGAAACGACCTCCTCCGCCATCTCCAGACCAGAATTAAACGGTCTGTTCTCAAAGAACCGTTCGAACTGATCAACAATCTCGTCCCTGGTCTTTTCCAGGATGGCCAACAGCAAGCCTTCTTTATTCTTGAAGTGATAGAAGATTGTTCCCTCAGCCACTCCGGTCAATCGGGCCAATTCCTGAACCGACGTATCCGCAAACCCCTTATTCGCGAATAGAACCGTAGCAACTTTGAGTATGGCTTCTTTCTTTTTCATGCTGTCAAATCATCCTTTTCCGAAAACCGAGTGTTCACTCAGTTTTTCGATTTATACGTTTCAATCGACTAGAATGTCAAAAAAAACACCAAAACTGAGTATGCGCTCAGTTTTAGTATTAATCAACCTTAAATCATTGAACAAGTCTCGAAGGCTCTGCGTCCGACTCAAAAAAAATATGAAAAAAAATGCGAAAAAAAGACAAATTTGCGCGCATTCGCGTCTGGAATGGCACCTTTTCTTAAAGCTTACCGCGGCATTTTCATACTTCATTACTATATAATAAGCCGTGCAATTTGCATTTTATTTACAATTGCCTGAAAAACTAGCGAGTTAGTTCGACAAAAACGAAAAAACACTGGACATTCCCATCCTATAAGAGCAAAGAGGACGCTGTGATTCGCTCGGGGTGACTGGAGGGTCTACCTGATGCGCTTCAAGGAGGATGCTCTCAAGCCACACCACAAGGGGGTGCGTGTGGTATCCTGCATCGATTATTCAAATCGACAGCACATTTCGACACACATCAAACAAAGTGTGACAGTATATGGAAAATTTACAGAAAAAATATGGCTTTTGGACTGCAACCGCCATGGTTGTCGGTATTGTCATCGGCTCCGGTGTCTTCTTCAAAGCGGACGATGTTCTCAAGGCGTCCGGCGGAAGTCTTTCTACCGCTCTGCTCGCATGGCTCATCGGTGGTTCAATCATGGTTGTCACGGCTTACGTGTTTTCCAAGATCGCTACTCGCATCGAACGAGTCAACGGCGTGGTCGACTATTTTGAACAGGCCTACGGCAGAAAAGCCGGATATCTGGTCGCCTGGTTCATGACCTTTATATATTACCCAACACTGGTGGCCGTCCTCGCATGGGTTTCAGCCAACTACACAGGCGCTCTGCTGGGTATGGACAACATTGTCTGGCCCGTCTCCTTCGTCTACCTGACCGGTTTCTTCCTGCTCAACTATTTCTCGCCGGTCCTGGCCGGTAAATGGCAAGTCACATCTACGGTCGTGAAGCTGATTCCTCTGGCTCTGGTTGCCGCAGTCGGTGGCATTGCCGGAATATCTAGCGGTATGACTCTGGACAACTTCACCAACGCTGCACAGACTGTTGCCGGCAGCGGCGGCGGACTGGCCGTGGCAACCCTGTCCACAGCCTTCGCATACGAAGGCTGGATCATCGCCACAGTCATCAACGCCGAACTCAAAGACGCCAAGACCACCCTGCCACGTGCTCTGGTTGTCGGCACCATCGCCGTCGTCTGCATATACATGCTCTATTATCTCGGCATTTCCGGCGTCCTGACCAACGATCAAGTTCTGGTTGCTGGCAACGATGCTCCGGTTGAAGTCATCGCCCTGATTTTCAGTAAATTGAGCGGTACCATCCTGACCGTATTCGTCATCATCTCCTGCCTGGGGACACTCAACGGCCTGATCATGGGCTCTGCACGCGGCATGTTTTCCATCGCCTCTCGCGACATGGGACCCAAACCTGATTTCTTCAAGCGTATCAATCCCCAAACCAACAGCACCACCACTTCGGCCCTGATCGGATACATCCTTTCCTGCCTGTGGCTGATTGTCTGGTACGGCAACTTCATGGGATGGTGGGGCCAGTTCATGGATATCTCCGAACTGCCCATCGCATTCCTGTACGTAATCTACATCTCCATTTACATCTGGGTGATGAAAACATTCACCGACCTCGGAGCATTCAGCCGTTTCCTCTGCCCTCTGTTGGCAGGATGTGGTTCACTCTACATCATCTGGGGCGCAATCCAGAAAGACATGTTCATGCACTTTCTGATTCTCTCCCTGCTCATTCTCGGCATCGGCTTTGCGTTGATGAAGAACAAACGTTAACAAAATACGACCCATTACAGCGGGCCGCTTTTCCGGAATCTTCTGGAGAAGTGGCCTGTCTTGTTTCCACGCTGTACTTCTTCCAATAGGGAGTTGACTCAATGGTCTTTCGATGATTGAGTAGAACGCGCTTCACAAATGAACTATTACTCATGTTTTCATACAGGATATATCATGCCCGAACTTTCCATCAAAGACATCGAAACAAAACTGCGCTCCCTGCTTGGCGAGTCTATTCCGACTGCCCCTGCAAACAACGTCAACGAGGCGCTACGAGTTGCAGATGCACTTGAAGAAAAAGGCTATTCCTTTGGGCTGAAGGACCTCTGTGCAAAAAGTCTCTGCGACACATCATGGCAGGCCAGCTTCACCATGAACGGTCAGGACGCCATGGCCGAAAATTCCGAAGCTGCCGTGGCCATCTGCGTGGCCGCCCTTGCAGCTCTGGAAAACGAAACACCTGAGGCCTGATCGAATTTCCCAGCCACAAGGAGTTCCCCGTGAGCCACACCGCCCCATCCTCCGCGCAATACCAGGCGATCCTGGAAAGCATCTCGGACGGCGTGTTCACCGTGGATCAATCTTGGCGGATTCTCTCATTCAACCGTGCCGCCGAAGAGATCACGGGAATTCCCCGAGAAGAAGCCATTGGCAGACGATGTTCTGAAGTCTTCCGTTCGACCATGTGCGGCGATAAATGTTGTCTGCGAGAGACACAACGCACTGGCAAACCTCTGATCGGACGTACCGGCTACATCATTGATGCCGACGGAAACCGTATCCCCATCAGTCTGTCCACAGCGGTTTTGCGGGACACAGACGGCACTGTCATCGGCGGAGCCGAAACATTCCGAGATCTCAGCGAAGTTGAAGCATTGCGAGACGAACTCGAAGGCCGCTTTCGCGTCGGCGATCTGGTCAGTCGCAGCCCTCTCATGCAACGAGTTTTTTCTTCACTCGATCCTATTGCAGCCAGTCCGAGCACAGTGCTTATCCTCGGTGAAACCGGAACCGGCAAAGAATTGATCGCACGAACCATCCACGCATTAAGTGACAGGTGCGACGCCCCATTCGTGGCCTTGAATTGCGGTGCGCTGCCTGAGACTCTACTTGAATCCGAATTATTCGGCTACAAGGCAGGAGCCTTCACTGGCGCACGCCGTGACAAGCCGGGACGATTTTCAACAGCAGCAGGAGGCATCCTCTTCCTTGATGAAATAGGCACCATCAGTCCAGCCATGCAGGTGAGGCTACTCCGCGTTTTACAAGAAAAAACATTTGATCCTTTGGGCAGCATCACCCCAGAACATTCGGACGTGCGTATCATTGCGGCCACGAACAGCGACCTCACAGAGTTAGTCAAACACGGCGATTTTCGCGAAGATTTCTTCTACCGCATCAATGTTGCCCGCGTAGACCTCCCCCCTCTACGCCAGCGAAAAGAAGATATTCCTTTATTGGTCATGGATTTTATCCAACATTTCAACGCGCTTCAGAACAAGCAAGTGGAGGGTCTCGCTTCTGAGACTCTTTCCCTTCTCATGGTCCACGACTGGCCCGGCAATGTGCGAGAACTCCGCAACACCATAGAACGAGCCTTTATTGTTTGCCACGAAGGATTGATTGAACCGGGACATCTTCCCGATGAATTCCTTCGTTCTGGAAGCACACAAATTCCCATGACCACAGGTCTAGAAGCCGCTGTTCAGACAGTAGAAACTCAACTTATTCGGGACGCCGTCATACGCAACCACGGCAATCGACTGGCTGCAGCCAAGGAACTTGGCATCCACAAAAGCACACTGTTTCGCAAGATTAACCAACTCGGTATTGACCTCCCCCGTCACGACGGACGTTCTACGTCTTCTCCCAAAAAGTAGTTGCATATCCGCGACTCTATTTGTTTACAGAGTCTCTCAAACGAGACTCTTCAACACTGCGAACCCTTCCGACTCTCTCTCATTCATCATTTAAAACAACGCGTTAAGAGTTCTTGTTCCAAAAAGGATTTCTGGCACGCTTGATGCTTTTATCCTGACAAAGGAGCAAGGCAACCATGAATGCGGCCTTCAGCGTATGGGAAGATCGGATAGCTCCGGTCTTCGACGTGACCACAGAATTGGTCATCGTCGCACAGAACCCGGATAGGACTGGAATCAAGCGAGTATCCGTACAGGACAACTCGCCGTCCACTCTAATAGCCACCCTTCTAGGGAGACATGTATCCGTTCTTGTGTGCGGCGCCATTTCGCGCCCACTACACAATGCCGTCACAGCACGAAACATTGTCGTCCACCCCTTTATCAGGGGAGGATTAGCCAAAGTTATCAATGCATGGCGGACCGGGGACCTCGAAGACGAACGTTTTCGCATGCCCGGTTGCGGAAATAGGCAAGGCCGTTGCCACGGAAATCAGGAAACTCTCCCCGGTCAGCGAGGGACAGGTCGCATGAATCGCTTTGGAAGAAGACATGGCGCCCGTCCCTTCACCTCCATGACCGAAGGCAGTGACTCTCGTAAAACCTCCGACACTGCATCCAGACAGCAACCACTGTGCCGCTGCCTACGATGCGGGCTGGTTATGCCTCATGTGCCGGGGGTGCCTTGCACCGAACATCTATGCCCCAATTGTCATATACCAATGGTACGGGCGTAATAACTGAAACAAGGAGGCAATCATGCCAGGAAGAAATGGATCAGGACCAATGGGAATGGGTTCACGCACAGGACGAGGTCTTGGAACCTGTACCGGCGTTAACGCACCCGGATTTGACCAGCAGTACAATCAAGGATTCGGACGTGGATTTGGCATGCGTAACGGCATGGGCAATGGCATGCGTAACGGCATGGGCGGTCAGGGATTCGGATTCCGTGGCGGCCGTGGCGGTCGTGGCGGATTCGGCTATGGACAGGGAATGAACTCCGGGGTCAATGCGCAATACGCATCCACACCCCAGAACGACCCGCAGGCTTTGAAAGATCAAGCTGCTTACCTCGAATCGGAATTGAAAACGATTCAGGAACGCATTGCAGCTCTGGAAAACGAGACTGACAAATAATCTCGTTTAACCACACATTCAGGCGGTCGCAGGGCACAATCCCGTGGCCGCCTTACACCAGGAAAACAGTCTGGCGACGCGCTTGAAAAACTCTTCGCCACAGGGAGTAACCATGACGAAAATCGGCATCATCCGCTGTGAAAAAAACGAATCAAAATGTCCGCTGACCGGGTGTATTACCTGTCTTGCTCAGGGAAAGCAGGCTTTTTCAGCCTATGACGCCACAGAACTCGCCGGAGTATTCACCTGCCGGTGTCCGGGAGATAGCGTAGAAAACATGGCAAAGATCCTCAAAGCCAAAGGAGCCGAAGCCATCCACGTCCCAACGTGCCTTTTCGCCAGCAAACCCGACGGGGAATGGATTATGGAGCAAGGTGGCTTCTGTCCTGACATTGATCAACTTGCAGCCCGTATCCACAAGGCTACAGGTCTCCCCTGTATTAAAGGCACTGCCCATCTGCCGGAAGGATACACTCCCAAAATTTAACGTTCTCGCACCACCATTAAACGAGGATAGCTTCATGCTCATGACTGATCTGTTGCCCGAACAACAATGGCTTGAACTGGAAAAAACCCTGCACAATGACTGGGGCGTCAATGCCTGCGCTTATGATGCGAACGGCATGACATTCACCGGCTTCAAAAATTTCGTCAATCCACTCTGCGCTGAAATAAAATCACACCCTGAAGGCATTCAGGCCATCTGCTCTGTTGCCCATCAACACATGGCGAAACAAGCCAAATCTTCAGGAAAAACCGTCATTGAACAGTGCGATGCAGGCATGCTCAAAATATGTACCCCAGTGTTCAAGAACAAAGAATTTATCGGCATTGTGGGTGGCTGTGGCAGAGTACCGGCCGACAAGGAAGTAGAAAACTTCACCATCCACAAAGCGATCAACGTTCCACTGGACACTGTTGACAAATTATCCGAAGACGTACCTGTAATAAGCATGAAAAAGGCCCGCGACATGGCGAGCTTTCTGGAAGATTTTATCGAACGGATCCCCTGCGCCTGATCTTGTTCACGCGCTTTCGCACACGGAAAACCCAACAAGGAGAGTCTCCCGATGGACACTGCACTCACCGAGGAACTGACAGCGTTCCTCGACACCTGGACCACCGACCCCAACAAGACCAAAGATTGCTTTCAGACCTTCAAAAAACATCTGGAAGGGCTGGAAGGCGTGACCCTCGACTTCGTTGCTCGCCCGGGCATCACATTTTCCCTGCGCGCGACACATGCCAATCAAAAAAAACGCAGCCTGTTCGCCATGGTTGATATCATTGACGACGACCCCGCCGATCGCTGGCTTTCGGTCTGTTTTTACAAGGAACTAGTCGATGATCCTGACGAAATCGGCGATGAAGTCCCTGAAGGTCTGATGGGCGAAGACGCCAAATGTTTCGACCTTTATGAAGGAGACGACGATAAGGTTAACTACATTAAAGATAGACTCTCTGCGGCCAGCCTCTCCGCTGCTGCGGAATAATCCCGCCATCAAAAAAGCAGTGCGGCGCGAGAACCTGTGAACAGGCTCCGCGCCGCACTGGCGTCATACGTATTCTCGACTCTAAAATCTATGCCATGCGGGCCATATGTTCGGTTAAAGCACGGCACAGCTGGTCGGCACAGGATGTTGGTTTCTTGCCACAAGTAATGCCGCTGAGCTTTTCAATAACCTCTGAAACATCCATACCTTTAAGCAATATGGACATGGCCTTGAGATTTCCTTCGCACCCGCCTGTAAAACTCAAATGCACAAGCTTATGATCTTCAACGGCAAACCGAATCATCTTGGCGCAAACGCCTTCTGGAACGTAGGTATTTGCATCGCCGGGAGCATTGCTTGCGTGGATGGAATCGAGAGGAGCCAAGGGTGTCAGTTCGATGAAAGTATTTTCCATGAGTCGGTCCAAGAGTGAATGGTTAATAAACTTTGCGCTTGGCGATTGACCCGCCGACAACGCTGAATGTATTTTCGACCACAAAAATCGCATTGGGGTCGACATCAAAAACCCGCTGCTCCAAACCTCGAAGTCGCAGATTGTCAGTTATAGAAAAAACCATGTCCACCTGTTCACCCGAATAGCCGCCTGTACCGGGAAAAACAGTAGCATGATGCATGCCGCGACCAGTGATGGCCTTGACCAGATCAGCCGAATGACGAGTGACGATACGCACGGCCTTTCGTTGGTTGAACAAAGAAAGGACATATTCGGTCACTACGGAACTGATAAACAACATGACTAGGGAAGCAATGATCTTGTCTGGCGAATACCAGCTCAAAGCAAATCCCATGACCAACGTATTGATCATAAAATAAAACACACCGAAACGTATGCCATACTTCTGGTTGAGGATGACAGCGATAACGTCCAGCCCTCCCCCGCCGCCATACGAACGGAGGATAATGCCGCATCCAGCGCCCATAAGCGCACCCGACGCAATGGCTGCATAAATCTCATTCTGTATTCCAAAGTCCATATGAACAACGAATGTCAGCAATGAAACTACACCCATTGAAAACATATTGAGAAAGAAAAACCGTCTGCTCACGCCTTTCCACGCCACAAGGAACAAAGGAATGTTGAGCAAAAGATACCACCACGAAAGCGACAACCGTGGTTCCATCTTCTGCACCACCACGGCAAAGCCGTACAATGTGCCAGGAATGAAATCATGATGAATAGCGACTCCATTGTATCCAACAATGTAGAGAAAAGAGCCGATCACAAGCAAAAGCACGTTCCACGCAAGTGAATCCGTAAGCAATCTCAAACGGTTAAACATGATTTTTTCTTCTCCTGCCTCCGAATTTTCGGGGTCACCATATAGAGCAAACAGAAGACCTGCAAGAACAATTACAACACGGACTGGAAAGAAGACACACGATTAAATTATTGGTGTAAACAGAAAAGAACTAACCACACAAAATATTTCTCTTTCAAGAGGGAAATACAAAACTTCCACAAGGCAACAAAAACATAAAAAATGCGCTATTTTCGCCGTAAAACCGATACAATTTTTTCCTTTTAATACGCATTCATTTGTGCTTTTTCGCACAGTCTTGAAAAGTGCGTGGTCTTTCCAAGGAGCATTTGATATGAGGGAGAACTCTGCGACGGGCACAGGTTTATACTGTCGTAAAGACGTATGAATAAAGCACCGGATACACCATGGAAAAGACAGAACACTTCGGATTAAATTTCAAGACCTTCGCCAGACTCATCGACAATCTGCACGATGAGGTCATCATCTATGACAACAACTATCGTATGTTGTACGTCAACAAGGCGTGTGAACGACATTACGGATTCACACAGGAAGAGATGGTCGGTCTGCCTTTTTGGGAAGTCATCCGCAAACATGCGGCCTGGAACCGGCCCGCACTTCCGGCCGTGTATGAATACAAGCGCCCGATCAAGCAGGAGCAAAAAACGTATCTCGGCCTCGATGTTCTGACTATTGCCAACCCCATCATGAATGAGGAAGGCGAAATAGAATACGTGGTGCTCAACGTTCGAGACAGTGTGCATAAAGGACAAATCCCCAGTCTGGACGAACTGGAAAACAGTTTGGAGATAGAAGAGGAACCGCACCCGGAAGATCTTATATACCATAGTACAGCTATGGAAAATGTGGTGCAATCGGCACGCAAGGTGGCGAGCCTGACGGCTCCATGCCTCCTGCTCGGCGAATCAGGTTGTGGAAAAAGCCTGCTGGCAAAATTCATCCATGCCAACAGCACTCGGCAACACAAACCATTCGTGGTCGTCAACTGTGCAGCCATCCCGGAACAATTGTTCGAATCCGAACTCTTCGGCCATGTGAAAGGCGCATTTTCCGGTGCCACAAATGCCCGGGGAGGACTCTTTGCCAAGGCGTCCGGCGGCACACTCTTTCTTGATGAAATTTCAGAACTCCCATTCCCCATGCAGGCAAAGCTGCTCCATGCAGTTCAGGAAATGGAATACCGACCAGTTGGAAGCTCACAAACCGTCCAAGCAAATGTCCGTATTCTGGCTGCATCCAACCGCAATCTCGAACGCATGGCCGCTGCTGGTGCATTTCGCCAGGACCTCTTCTTTCGGCTCAACGTCTTTGATATCACGATCCCCCCGCTGCGAGACCGAAGGGATGATATTGTCCCGCTTCTTTTCTACTTCCTCAACCACTATGGGAAGAAGCATAACGCCTCAAAACGGCTCTCCCCGGAAGCCCAATCTCTCCTATGCCAACACTCTTGGCCGGGCAACATTCGAGAACTGGCTCATCTCATGGAACGACTCGTGGTCACCACTGAAGGTGATGCCATCACTATTGACCACCTGCCCACCACCCTCTATCAAACCTCGCCAGCGCTGCCAGAGGGCATAGGGCACAACACTCTCGACGCAGTACTGGAATCCATAGAAAGAAAAATGATCCTCGACGCCCACGTCATGCACGGAAGCACACGCAAAGTTGCTACCGCATTGGGCATCAGTCAAAGCCGAGCCTCTCGCCTCATCCGTAAGCACACAGAAAATACCGAGTCGTAATCGACTCAGCGAGTCTGTTGTGACTCACCCATGATTAAAACACTCGTGCTGTCATTTTTGACATATTTGTGAGTCGCTTTTGACTCACTCCCCTTACTTACACTAATTGGACAATCAATCAGTCTATTTTCTTAACCAGCTGAAAAAACAGTGTTTAAATTACTTTTTTACTGTTGAACAAGTTGGCATATCCATTGCTTCTATGCAGATTATTAATAATGCACACAATGCTCTATTGATCATATTCTGTAAGGAGGGTCATTCAAAACGGATTGAGGGAAGGATAGCAACACATTCACCGAGTCCCACATAGCATTCCAATCGTCACTGTTCCGGCATGGGGGCATATCGGACCGAAGTCCGACGGATCAATGACTCGGACATGAGTGAATGAACAAACTTCGAGGAGAAACAATGTTTAAGAATCAAGTAGTCATCGGATCACTTTACGCTTTGCTGGCCACCGTCCTGTGGGCCGGTGCTTTCATTATCGCCCGCTTGGCAGTTGGCGAAATCTCACCCATGACCTTGGGCGCAACCCGCTGGGGCATGGCTCTGATTATTCTCAGCACTTTCATGTTGCCAAAAGTGAAAAAAGAATGGCCTGTCGCCAAAACATTTCTGCCGCAGATCATCGCTGCCGCCGCATTCGGTGTGGCCGCATACTCTCCGCTCAGCTATTTCGCAGCGCAGACCACCTCGGCCATCAACCTCTCTCTCATTTCCGTAACAACTCCCATCTTCATCGTTATCATTGCAGCCGGCATGGGCCAAAAGCAATCCTTCAACACATGGGCTGGCTGTCTCGTCGCCCTGATCGGTTCTTTCTATCTCGTCTCCGGTGGCGACATTAACCAGATCCTCGGCATGCATTTCGCCGCAGGTGACATCCTGATGCTCGGCGCCGCAGTCGGTTTCGCCATCTACAGCCTGATCCTCAAGAAGACACCCGACGGCCTGTCCGGCGGCACCATCATGTACCTCATGTCCTTCTTCGCAGTGCTCATGCTCATCCCCTGCGTCATCTGGGAATCCACTCAGCCAAGCATGGTCTTCAACATGAACGGCGTGGTCCTTTTCTCCATCACTTTCTCCGCCATCTGTTCCTCCATCATCGCGTGGTGGACTTGGAACATCGGCCTTGAAAAGGCCGGTCCAGAACTGTGCGGCATGATCTACTACTCCCTCCCCCTCTGGGGCGGCTTCTTCGCCTTCGTTTTCCTTGGCGAACAAATGACATCAGTCCACTACGTCTCCGGCGCGCTGATCATTGGCGGTATCATCTGGGCCAGCCGTGGCGCCAAAAAACCCGTTGAAGACAAAGCTTAACAACACCTGAACTCCATTAATGGGGTAGGCCTTCGGGCCTGCCCCGACAAATTTCCTCCTGCAGCAGCGCTGTGGGAAACGGGACAAGCGCGCCCGTAAAAAAAGGCTGCTTATCAACAACTCCGGCCGGATACAGGCCGACCGACAACGTTCGACAAAGGGAAGCATCATGAACGAACAACGAAAAAAACTCATCACATTGACAGTAAACGATGAAGTTCTGTCGATCCCGGTGGAGTCGCACTGGACCCTTTCCAAAGTCCTCCGCAACGACTGTGGCCACACCGGAGCCAAGGAAGCGTGCGGCGAAGGTGCGTGCGGTGCATGTACCGTCCTCATCGACGGCGTAGCCGTTCCCTCCTGCATGGTTCTGGCCGTGGAGCAGGAAGGTAAAGTCATCGAAACGGTTGAAGGATTGTCCAAGGACGGCAAGCTGCATCCCATTCAGGAAGCATGGCTTGAAGAATACGGCGCACAATGCGGTTTCTGCTCTCCCGGAATGATCATGACCACCAAGTATCTGCTGAGCAAAAATTCTGATCCCACTGACGACGAAATCAAGGAAGCCCTCGGCGGCAACCTCTGTATCTGCAACAACTACGAGCACATCATCAACGCCGTACGCAGTGCGGCCAAGAAGATGGCAAAGGAGCAGGTCTAATGGCTGAACTGACATCCATCGGCAAATCTGTCCGCCAAAAGGACGGGCGCGCCCGCGTCACAGGCGAAGCCAAGTATTACGCCGACTTCATCCTGCCAGGCATGTTGCAAACCCGCATCCTGCGTAGCCCTTACCCGGCAGCCGACATCATTTCCATCGACACGACCGAGGCCGAAGCCGTTCATGGTGTCCGTCTCGTCATGACCCATGAGAACTACCCCAAGGCATTCCGCAACACCCTCTACTACGTCGGAGATCTCGTAGCCGCCGTGGTGGCGGACGATGAAACCATCGCCGAAGAAGCCATGGGACTCATCAAGGTTGAATACGAAAAGAAAAAGTTCGTCGTCAGCCTTGAAGAGGCGATGAAAAAAGACTCTCCGCAAGTTTTCGAAGGCGTTGATAACTGTCAGGACTGGGCCTTCCATGCCCTGCTCAGTGATCGCGACCCGGAAACCGGTCTGTTCAAGACCAAGACCCCGGCCGAATACAATGGCTTCGGCGACATTGAAAAGGGCTTTGAAGAAGCGGACTACATTATCGATCAAAAAGCGCTCAAATACGCTTACTGCAAGGGACCTGCAATGGAACCTCGCGGCTGTACCGCTGACTTTGATGGCACCAAACTCCACATGTACACCCACTCTCAGGGCATGCACGACGAAAAGCTGTGTCTGGCTCAGGCACTCGGCATTCCGTCCAGCATGGTGAACTACGTGGCACCCTTTACCGGCTCCAGCTTCGGTGGCAAAAACGCCTTCCCTCTGGACCGCAACATTGCCTCTCATTACCTCATGGTAGCAAGCCTTGCCTGTCTCGATTTGAAAAAGCCAGTCCATTGCCCATATTCTCGTGAAGAGGAAATGGTCAGCGGTTGGTCTCGCGGTAGTCAGACCGATGTCAAAATCGGCTTCAAAAAAGATGGAACCCTGACCACCATGGACTTGGAACACTGGCAGGAAACAGGTTCCGGCGGCGACAAGTACCCCGCTAAGAACGCTATGCTCGCCACTGGTTCTGTTCTATACTCTCACAACTGCCAGAACCAGCGCGGCAAGATTCACTACGTGAACACCAACCGTCAGCCCGCGGCAGGTTGGCAGGGGTATGGCGCTCCCGAAGGCACCTTTGCCGTGGAAACAACCATGGACATCGCCTCCTACGAACTGGGCATCGATCCCGTGGAACTTCGCAAGATGAACTGCATGCGTGCAGGCGACATTGATTCCGGTTGGGACCCGCTGGTTTACAAATCTGCCCTCATTTCTTCCTCCGGCATTCGTGACTGCCTCGACGCAGGTGCGGAAGCTCTGGATTGGAAAAACACATGGCAGCACCCGGACAAAAAGACGGGCCGTATCCGTCACGGCATGGGCGTGGCCATCTTCGCCATGGGCGCAGGTCGCCCCGGCCCGGGCAACTCGTCCGAAGCCATGGTTAAAATCTACCCCGACGGTTCTGCCGCTCTGGTCTGCGCCGTGGCCGACATCGGTCAGGGACAGCACACTGTCCAGTGTCAGATCGTAGCCGAAGTTCTCGGCCTGCCTTACAAGAAAATCGGTCTTGTCTGTCACGACACCGACTCCACACCCTTTGCCACATTGGTCGCCAACAGCTGCGGCACATGGATTCAGGGTTGGGCCACATACGAAGCAGCCATTGATGCCAAGCATCAGGTTCTCAAACTCGCAGCAGGCGTCATGGGCGTTTCCGAAACAGAACTGGATATCAACGAAGACGGTGTCTTCATGACCAATGACACAAGCAAGGGGATAACCTTTGCCGAGGCATTCGGTACACGCGGCCACTACGGCGGCATCCATGAAATCACCGGTTACTACGTGAACAACTCTCCCCATCCCAACGGTCTCAAGGATGGCAAGAAAGATCAGGTCTACATCCCCAAGGAGAAGGGCGCACAGTTCATCTCTCTGGATATCGACACCGAAACCGGCATGATCGAAAACGCCCGCGTGACCATGGCGCAAAATGTAGGCAAAGCCCTCAACCCGAAAATCGTTGAAGGCCAGCTCTGCACCTCCCGCCACGGCGTTGATAACGCGATGCTCGGCAACGATTGCATCATCGACAAGCGCAATGGCTGGCTCATGACTCCCAACTGGGTTGATTATCGTCACACCACCACCATGGATTGCGACGTTGATCCCATCGTCATCGAAAAACCCGGTGATCCAACCCATCCGTTCGGAGCCACGGCCTGTGGAGAAGGCGCAGCCTGTCCCACATTGGCCGCATTCTCCAACGCCATTTACAACGCTATCGGCGTTCGTTTGACCGAAACGCCATACACCCCTGAAAGCATCCTCATTGGCCTGGGCAAAATCAAGGCCAGAGGGAGGAAGAAATAATGAAACGTTTCAATCATTTTGACGCCACCTCTGTTGAAGAGGCGGTTTCTCTCTTAAACGGTAGTGAAGGCCCGGCCTACGTCATGGGCGGAGGCAGCGACCTCATGGGTTGCCTCAAGGACAACCTCTGGATGGAGGCCCCCGAACGGATCATCAACCTCAAGACCATCCCCGGTCTCAAGGAAATCCGCGTAGAAGATGACGGCCTGCACATCGGTGCACTCGTCACCCTAACTGAAGTCGCTGAATCCGACATGGTCAAGGAACAGTGGCCCGGACTGGCCGAAGCGGCTCGCCGCACAGCATCTCCGCTGTTGCGCAACATGGGCACTATCGCCGGTAACATCTGTCAGGAAAACCGCTGCTGGTACTACCGTTACCCCGACAAAATTGGCGGTCGCATCGACTGCGTACGCAAAGGCGGCAAACGTTGTCTGGCCGTACCCGGCGACCACCGTTTCCACTCCATCTTCGGTGCAGTCAACAAATGCATCGCGGTGAATCCCAGCGACACGGCCCCTGCCTTCATCGCTCTGAACGCTACAGTCAAGACAACCAAACACGAAATCGCCATTGACGACTTCTTCTCCGCCGAAATGGGAGCACAGTCCACAATTCTGGATCGGGATGAAATAATCACTGAAATCGTGGTTCCGTTGCCGGAAGCCGGTCCGACCAGTGCTTTCCGCAAAATTGCCTACCGCAAATCCATCGACTTCGCCCTGGTCAACTGCGCTGCATCTGTCAGCGTGGTCGACGGCAAAGTCACCAGTGCTCGCATCTGCCTCAACGGAGTGCATAACAACCCGCGCCGTTGTGAAGCTTCGGAAGAACTGCTCATCGGCAAGGAGCTGACTGAAGAACTGGCTCAGGAAGCCGGCAAGGCCGCTGTTGCCGAAGCCAAGCCCCTGCTCCAGAACGGATTCAAGGTACAAATGGCACAGACCATCGTGGGTGATACCCTGATGGACTGCCTCAAGTAACCATTAATACAAGGATGTTTGGCATGCCCCACCAACTCGCCAACGTCTCCGGTGTCATTCTTGCCGCCGGCCAAGCCTCCCGAATGGGTAGGGACAAATTGTCCCTGCCCTTCCGGGGACTCCCCATATTGCAACATGTGGTGAACGCCGCACGCAACTCCACCCTGCGCGACGTGACCGTGGTTCTGCCCAAGGGGTCTGAACTGCGACGCACAGTGGACCTCTCTGGTTGCAACGTCGTCACCAGTGTTCATCGTGACATGGGCCAGGCCGAGTCTCTCAAGACCGGTCTGCGCTCAGTCATAGACACTGCCGACGGGTGTATGGCCCTCTTAGGAGATCAACCACTTATTACAGCCTCGGCCATCGACATGCTTGTGGGTGCATTCACCCAACAACCCGAGTGTTGGGTCGCTCCAGTGCAAGAAGGTATGCGCGGCAACCCCATCACCATACCGTCTACATGGTTCCCCAAAGTCTTTGAACTGGAAGGCGACACAGGTGCTCGTCCGCTGCTCGGCTCTCCGGGACTGACTTTGCGCCTGGTTCGAATCCACGAGGTCGGACCTTTCATTGATGTGGATACCGAAGAACAATATCAACGACTTCTTACCAACTACGGCCAAAAGACCGCTTAGGAGCACATTATGAGTGCCATTCAAACCCCAACAATCACCATTCGCGGCGCAGGCGACCTTGCTACAGGCGTTGCCTTGCGACTCTATCAGGCCGGGCTGACCCGACTCCTGCTTTTGGAAACGGCCAACCCCCTCGCCGTACGCCGAACCGTGGCTTTTTCCGAAGCCATATACCACGGTGAAATGACCGTTGAGGGGATCAAAGCCGCACGAATTTCTTCTCCTGATCTCACTGAAAAAGCATGGAGCAACGGCACAATTCCCGTTCTCGTTGACCCGGAAGCCTCCTCTCTGGGTCAGGTAAAACCTGACGTACTGGTGGATGCCATCCTTGCCAAACGCAACATCGGGACAACTATGGATCAAGCTCCGCTGGTCATCGGTCTCGGACCGGGATTCACGGCCGGTCAAGACGTACACAGAGTCGTTGAGACCAAGCGCGGTCATCACCTAGGACGCGTCATCACCGAAGGGCCTGCGGCCGCGAACACAGGTGTCCCCGGTGTGATTGACGGCTTTTCCATAGAGCGCGTTTATTGGGCCGAACACGAAGGTACTTTCACAACCCCCTATGACATCGGCCAACTGGTCAAAAAAGGCGATATCATCGGTTCTGTCGACGACACCCCGGTTGTTGCAGCCTTATCCGGCGTTATTCGAGGTCTGCTCAGAAACAACACTCCGGTCGTCAAACGCACCAAACTTGGAGACGTGGACCCCAGAGGAACCATCTCCTACTGCGGTGAAACATCGGACAAGGCTTTGTCCATCGGCGGCGGCGTTCTCGAAACCATCTGCGCACAACTTTTCCTCTAAGGCACGCATGAACGGGACCGTAACCCTAAGCGCTAGTGCCGCACTCACCTCGCCGGAACACCGGCTTATCACCGTCATTGGAGCGGGAGGGAAGACCTCTCTCCTCCACTGGATAGCCAAAAGCAGAATTTCTGCAGGGCAACGGGTGGTCATAACAACGACCACCAAAATCTTCCCGCTCCATGACGTAGATACCATCCTGATGACAGATGGCCCGGATTTTTTGAATCGACTGCGGCAAGCATTGATAAAAAGCCCTTGCGTAATCGCAGCCAAAAGATTTGACAAAAAAACCGGAAAAATCATCGGGTTAGACCCTGAAAGCGTTGATGCTCTTCACTATTCGGAAATTGCAGACGCCATCCTCGTTGAAGCCGACGGCGCAGCCAGAAAACCACTCAAGGCACCGGCAGATCACGAACCAGTCATCCCGGTTGCATCTGATATCTGTGTCGGTATCATGGGACTCGATGCTGTGGACCAGCCCTTTTCCGAAGACATTGTTCATCGATCCGATATTTTTGCTAAAATCACCGGAATTTCTTTTGGAGAAGCAATCACTCCGACCCACATGATAAAAGCAGCGACGGCAGCTAACGGACTGTTTAAAGGCTGTCCTCAAAACTGTGAACGCATCGTACTACTCAACAAAATGGATATTCCCAGCGGAAAAGCACAGGTTGCAGAATTTACTGCCAAATTAAACGGAAGTGCCACAGCGTCGACTCTTTCATGGTTTGCAGGCAGTTGTCGTCAACATTGCTTGCACCACATCAATTATCAAAGCGTGATGTCCTGCGCTAAAAATAACCATCTTGAATTTTCATCTCAGTTCTGAAAGGTTGGAGGGAACCATGTCCAAACAAAAAAGTCCGCATACCCCGCTTCCAATGTGTCCGCCTGACAAAGGTGGCGTCTGCACCATATGTTTCTTTGGCGCACTCTCCATTATTCTGGCCGCGTGCATCCCTCTTCTGATGTACCCCGAAGCCGGAGAAAAAATCATCAACACCATGTTTCAGTTCGTCACCGTGAAAATGGGATGGCTCTACATGCTGTTCGGAGCCGGTACTTTTACCCTGCTCATGTGGTTCGCCTTTGGCCCTTTCAGTCATAAACGACTCGGTGACAAAATTGAATATTCCACTTTTTCCTGGATAGGCATGCTTTTCTGTGCGGGCGTAGGCGCCGGCATCATGTTCGGTGGGTCCATTGACTGGGCCTACTATGCAGCCTACCCAATGCACGGCGAACCTGCCGGTTCACTCGAAGCCTACGAATGGGGCAGTGCGTACGGCATGTTTCACTGGGGACCAATCTGCTGGTCCATCTACGCGGTGTTAGCCGTGCCCATTGGCTATAGTTACTACGTCAAACGAGTTCCCATCCTGAACATTTCCCAGGCCTGTACAGGACTGCTCGGCGACAAGGTCAACGGCTGGCAAGGCAAAATCATCGACATCCTTTTCATGACCGGACTTGTAGCCGGCTCAGCCACAGCCCTTGGACTGGGTATTCCCATCGTGGCCGCAGCTATTGCCTCCGTTGCCGGTATTGAACATTCCTTCTGGTTGGAATTCGGCACCTTGCTTCTCGTCACTTCCATCTTCTGTGTATCAGCCAGCCTCGGCCTGAAAAAAGGACTGAGTAAACTTTCAGATTTCAACGTCATGATAGCCATGGCGCTTCTTCTGTTCGTTTTCATCGTCGGGCCCACGGTCTTTTTGACCGACATGGCCATCACATCGCTGGGCCTCATGTATTCAAAGCTCATCACCATGGCCACGTCGATGGACCCTATGGATTCCGTAGGATTTACCAAGGACTGGACCGTTTTCTATTACGCTTGGTTCGTGGCATACGCCCCGTTCATGTCCCTGTTCATTGCCAAAATCTCTCGTGGTCGCACAGTCCGCGAAGTAGTGCTTGGTCCGGTCCTCATTGCTTCATTGGGATGTGGCTGTTTTTATCTCGTCTTCGGCAACTTCGGTCTGTACCTCCAGCTTACCGGCCAACTTGATGTGGTGAGTATGGTTAAGACCGTCAAAGGCGCGACAGCCATCATGGCCATCGCGGACTTTATTCCCATGGCTTCACTCTATAAAATTGTCTTCGCCGGGGTCACCGCCATCTCCATGGCTACCACCTTTGACGCAGTTTCATTCGCTCTGGCCGCCACGACCACGCTCAAACTCACTCCCGATGAAGAACCTGCACGCTGGAACCGCCTGTTCTGGGCCATGTCTCTAGGCTTGGTCCCCACAGGGATTATGCTCATCGACGGGCCATTGTCCGTCCTGCAAACAGCTTCAATTGTAGTGGGGCTGCCCGTACTTGGCGTCGTCACCATCGGAGTTGTCGCATTCCTCAAGGAATACCGGCAAACCGGCTGGGTGGAATACGACGACGCTGTATGCGCTCCGCGCGATATATAATCAATCATTCGCATCATATCGAGGTTATCATGAAAACCATGCACGTTGAAAAAGCCGTGGGTACCGTCTTGTGTCAAGATATCACCCGCATCATCCCCGGCGGAGAAAAAGGCCCTGCATTCCGTCGCGGTCATGTGGTTACCGAAGCCGACATCCCGACATTGTTGGATATCGGCAAAGAACATCTTTATGTCTTCGATCCTCAGGACGGATACGTCCATGAAGATGACGCAGCACGGCGCATAGCCGAGGCCGCGGCTGGTCCGGGCATCGAACTGAGCACTCCGGTGGAAGGCAAAATCACTTTGCGCGCCACCCATGACGGCTTGCTCGACATCAACACCGACACCCTGTTCAAACTAAACTCGGTCAAGGATGTCATATTCGGCACCATCCATACCAATCAATTGGTACAGACAGGCCGCGCCATGGCCGGTACCCGTGTCATTCCACTGGTCGTTCCCGAAGCAATCGTTGCCGAGGCCGAAGCAGTACTCCGCGATAACGCCCCGCTCATTCAAGTCCGTCCGCTCAAATCATGCCGCATCGGCATCGTCACCACGGGCAGCGAGGTCTACAATGGCCGCATTGAAGATAAATTTGGTCCGGTCATCCGCAAAAAATTCAAAGGATATGGTTCAACCACCATCGGACAGAAGCTCGTTTCCGATGACCCGGAAATGACCAAGGGAGCCATTCTGGACTTTATCGAAAACGGAGCCGATTTCGTCGTCGTCACTGGCGGTATGTCCGTGGACCCGGACGACCAGACACCCACTTCCATCCGCATGACCGGGGCCGAAGTCGTCACCTACGGTGCACCGACATTTCCCGGAGCCATGTTCATGCTCGCCCGCCTCGGAGACGTCCCTGTCGTCGGTCTTCCCGGTTGCGTCATGTACTATCGCGCCAGCATTTTCGACCTGATCATACCACGCATTCTGGCAGGTAAGGACGTAACACGCGAAGACATCATCAACCTCGGCCACGGTGGATTCTGTGAAGGGTGTGAGACCTGCCGCTACCCCGTGTGCAGCTTCGGTAAAGGGGCATAAAAATGCAGAACGTCTTTGCATCCATCATGGAGGCCTTGGAAAAAGGCCAATCCGTTGTCAGGGTTTCTGTCATGAAAAGCAACGGGTCCACTCCACGCTCTGCCGGGGCAGTTATGGCCGTCTTCGAAGACGGTTCCACCGCCGGCACCATTGGCGGCGGATCTGTTGAAAATGCGAGCCACATGGCCGCGAAAAAGATGCAGCCCGGCACATCAACTATCCGCGAATTCGATCTGACAAACGCAGACGCCGCCAACCTCGGCATGGTCTGCGGCGGCAACATGACCGTCCTGTTGGACTCGCTGTTGCCTGATGACGCGAATATTACGCTTATCAAAAAGATGCTCGCCCATTGGCAAGCAGGCGAACATCGTCTGCTCGTGACTTCGCTGTCCACATCCGGCACAGTGACGAATCGTGAAATCTTCCCCTTGGGCGGGACTTTTCCCGATACAGTTCGTACACCGATGACCACGGAAACACCTGACTCAATCCAGTTCGTGGAGCCGGTTCACATCCCGGAAACAGTCCATTTTATCGGAGCGGGCCATGTGGCCAATGCCACGGCCAAACTGGCTGCTTTTGTCGGTTTTCGCGTTGTAGTGGTGGATGACCGTGAAGAATTCGCCAATGCTGTTCGATATCCCGAGGCCAGTGAAATTCGAGTCGAAAAGTCCCTGACAAAGTGCCTGCCGGAATCATTAGACAAAAATGATTTTATCGTCATCATGACACGCGGTCATATGCATGATCGCGATGTTCTGGCTCAAGCCTTGAGAACAAAAGCGGGCTATATCGGCATGATTGGCAGCAAAAAGAAAAAAGCGGCAGTGTATAAATCACTTCTCGAAAGCGGATACACGCAAACCGCTCTCGACGCGGTTCACTGCCCTATCGGTTTAACCATCGACGCAGACACACCGGAAGAAATAGCCATCAGCATCATGGGCGAACTCATTCAAAGCAGAAAACAAAGCTAATCACACACCACGCTTCCCAACTCCTTTTCCACGAATATTCCCTGCCAAAAACCAATATGGAATTTGGCAGGGAAATCCAGTACGCTCACACAGGTTTTTGTGAACGCATGACGATAGAATATCCGTGGAAAAGGAGTAAACGTGACTTTCCGAAAAATCATTTGTATTGCAGCGGCCTTCATGCTGGCCGCAACCACCCTATTCGGCGCTTGCACCAATTACACTCGTGAACGCGGTGTAGAAAACACATGGCGCAGCATCGACCTGTCACAAATCGTTCCCGGCACGACTACACAGATGGAAATCGTCAAGCAACTCGGCCCACCATCACAGATCATCGACCTCAAGGCCGGTCCGGCGTTCTATTATCTTGCTGAACAGACACAGGGCGGCGGCGTAATTCTAATCCTCTTCAATCACATGGATGAAAAAATCACCTACGATCGGGCCGTTTTCTTCTTTGATACGCAGGGGGTACTTCTCGACTATTCCTTAAGCAAGGAATCCATCTCACATGAGAAGAAATAAAGCCTTCAAAACTCTTACCGCCGTATTGATGATCCTTGCCATCCTTTTCGGGTGTACCATCATACGTTCCGAACCAGCCCATATTGAGAAGTTTGACACGACCCGATATGACTCCAACACGCACTACAGCGAAGTGCTGCGCGACATGGGACCACCGACCAAGATGTCACAACTCGGTACTGGTATGGTGTGGCTCTATGAAGATGTTACGCTCAAAGAAAACCAAATCGGCTTTGGCCCTATCAACGGCCCCCTCTCAATTTTCAAATTGAACTTTGCCGCAGGTGACGGTAAATATCAGGGAACCGTCCTAACCTTTGATCTGGATGGCCGATTGACCAGCACAGGAACCATGAATGAGGAGCTTAACCTCGGTGAAG
This sequence comes from Pseudodesulfovibrio nedwellii, assembly GCF_027923765.1. Classification (NCBI taxonomy): domain Bacteria; kingdom Pseudomonadati; phylum Thermodesulfobacteriota; class Desulfovibrionia; order Desulfovibrionales; family Desulfovibrionaceae; genus Pseudodesulfovibrio; species Pseudodesulfovibrio nedwellii. Next base: position 1,648,221 of record NZ_AP026709.1, read on the forward strand.
GCATGGCCTTTCAATTCGCCTTTGTGGTTTCAAGTCTGGTAGACATCGGAGATATCCGCCAAACGCCAAACCAACATACATGGGGGAAATCCTTATTGCAGGATGTCCCTGCCGGATTAAATAGCCAACAAAACCTCGATACAGGTGCTCACGGCGTAGAACTCATGACCACTCCGCAATTCACCGGCCAGCAATCACTGGCGAATCCATAAATAAAAAAAGTCACTCATGCTTGAACTCATTACCGTCACCATATTCATGCTCCTTGCCGCGATGGCACCGGGTGCCGACTTCGCATTGGTGGTCCGCAACTCGCTGCTTTATTCCCGCCGTTCTGCCTGCTTCACCGCTATTGGCGTCGGAGCCGGGCAGTCTATCCATACGACATACAGCGTTCTCGGACTGACTGTACTCATATCCAAATCCCTGATGCTCTTCACCATCGTCAAATATGTTGGAGCCGCCTATCTTTGTTATCTCGGAATCCGCAGTCTCATGGCCGGAGGCGGCCCACACGCGACAGAAATCAAACCAGCCGAAAAGGATATTTCCGCCTTTGCGGCCTTCAAACAGGGACTCATCTGCAACACTCTAAACCCCAAGGCTCCCCTCATTTATATCGCATTTTACAGCGCGGTTCTGCCACCGGACATTTCTCAACTTGGTAAAATTCTCTACGGCCTCGAATTCATACTTATCGTTGGAGGCTGGTTCGTCTTCCTCGCCTGCATCATCACCCACCCCACTGTAAAAAACGTCCTTGGACGTGTGCAGCGGATACTGACCAAAGCCCTTGGCGGCATGATGCTTTATTTTGGTATTCGACTGGCTTTCATTGAACAATAATCACAAAAAAAGGGTATCCGCAGACACGAATACCCTTACAAAAAACCTTGCTTCAAGCCGTTCAGGAAGGAATTTCCTTATTCTCGACGGCCTCATATTCCTTGATAACTTTAATGACATATTCACCAAGATGCTGGGCAGAACTGATAAAACCAAGCACCTGAAAGAGACGTTGTGCACCGAAACGACTGGTCACGCCCTGTCGACGCAATTCAATAAACCGTATTTCGATATTGCTCACGGCATCCTCCAAACGTTTCGTATCATGAGGAACCCCCATCCCGATGGCACGTAATGCGGTCGTCGTGGATCGCGTCAATTCTGTCAGTTCCGGGGCAAGGATGATATCAAAGCCCACGCCTTCCACCTGGTTCAACAAGGTGAGCATGGCCTGCAACCGTTCGAGCACAGAACGAAAAACACTGACCTGTGTCGAAAGCAGGTTGACGTCATCCCTGAAAAATCGCCGTTCCATGGAAAAAACCTTGTGGAACATCTCCTTATTCTTCTCGGTCGTGCCCGCAAAATCATCAAACAAATCAGGATCAGTCTTTTGTTGCAGAGAAAGAAAATTATTCATGAGCAACGTATACCGGACTGCCAATTGCCCGTATTGATGTTCCAAACGCTCACGCAATGCGGCGCCAGCCCTTCTGGGCCATAATATCACGGAAACAAGAAAGGCACAGGACACACCAACGCCGATCTCTGCCACTCTGGACAGGGTAAACAGTATACGATGCTCGTCGGTAAGACTGGTCAGATATACAATAGCCACCGTGATGGCCGCCATGCGAAAACGCACATTATACCGCGTCAGGTAAGCACACACCCCGGTACCGACAAATATACCCATCAAAGTATACATGGGCGTTGCCGGGAAAATGAGGATAAGCAAAATACCCATCCCCGCACCAATGGCGGTTCCGGTAAAGCGATACAGACACATGTGAATGGAGTCCGCCACATGGACCTGCATGACGATAACCGTGGTAATGACGGCCCAGTAAGCATATGGCACGCCCACAAAGCCGGATACGACATATGCGAGAACACTCGCCACCCCGACCTTGATACCGTGCCGGATGTGACTGCTTGCGATGATTCTTTTGATGTAGGACATTTTTCTAGTCGGATTCGGGAATTATGGGCAGCGAAAATCGCCAACCGTTATGAACAACCGACGCACGGCTCTCACACATTGCGGTCAGAGGGTCAACCATTAAAGATCTTGCAATATACATTCTCCGCACAATTGACACACATAACAAAAAGGGCTTTGGGCTATTTAAAGCTCCCGGCGTTCACATCAAGCCGCTTGAGAATTTTCTGCAAAGCGACTCTGGACAGCCCACTCTGACGAGCGGCTTTGGAAACATTACCGCGTGTACCGGAGAGTAATTCTTCGACATATGTACGGGTGAAGTCATCCACCACTTTTTCCTTGGCATCCTTATAGGGCGTCAAACCCTGCGATTCATCGCCAGGAAGCCCTTCAAGACCTTCCACGAGACGAAGGTGAACCAGTTCCAAAGACTCACTGGAAGAAAAAACGGCCAATCGACGGATGAAATTCTGCAATTCCCGAACATTTCCGGGCCAATTTTTTGTGGTCAGATACGCCACGGCGTCTGGTGCCATGGCCTTTGGGTTCACCTTCATTTCTTCGCAGGAAATAGTCAAGAAATGGCGGGCGAGTATAGCAATGTCATCATTACGGTCACGAAGTGCTGGCACATTCAGATTAAGAACATTAAGACGATAATAGAGGTCTTCACGGAAGCTGCCGTCCTTAATCTTCTCCTCAAGAGGCTGGTTGGTGGAGGCAAGAATACGCACGTCCACCGGAACGGTCTTGCTGGAACCAACTGGACGGATCTCTCCTTCCTGCAATGCTCGAAGTAACTTGGTCTGAATACCCGGAGAAATGTCACCGATTTCATCAAGAAGCAGAGTACCTCCGTCCGCTGAAACAAAAATGCCTTTGTGATCCCGGTCTGCGCCGGTGAACGCCCCCTTGACGTGACCAAACAATTCACTTTCCAGCAATTGATCGGGAATAGCCGGACAATTGACCGTCAACAACGGCTTTCTGCTCCGTCCGCTCAACTGATGAATGGTTCGGGCCACCAACTCTTTACCTGTCCCGGATTCTCCACGAATCAAAACGGTATATTCGGACTCGGCCACGGCTGCCACGCCATCTTTGAGCCGACGTATAGCAGAACTCTCACCCACGAATTCATTGGGACCGATCTGCTTGGCGAGCAATTCCTGAAGACGGGCGTTTTCCCCAAGAAGACGACTGCGTTCAAGTCCCCGTTCAACAACCTGAAACAGGTCTTTAGGCTCCACCGGTTTTGTCAGGAAATCGTAGGCCCCGATTTTTAACGCATCCACTGCGGTCTCCACAGTCCCATAAGCAGTCAACATGACCACACTCATGTCAGGATGCATTTCTCTAGCCCGACGAAGTAATTCGACACCATCCATGCTCGGCATGTTCAAATCAGTCAGCATCAAGCCAAAGACATCGTTTTCCAATGCAGCTATGGCCTCTGGCCCGGAAAGCACGGCCATGATATGTTCATCTGGATACTGTCTGCCCAGCAAACGAGCGAGTCCGGTGGCAAAATCCTTTTCATCATCAACGATGAGTATGCCTATGGCGTTTGTCATTGTTCGCTCCGAGTGGAATCGCTGTTGACCGGAAGATGCACTGTAAAGACAGCACCATTATCATTTTCCATCTCAATGCTGCCGCCGATGTCCTGGGCCAATCCATAAACCACGGCCAACCCCAGCCCTGTCCCTTTACCCACTTCCTTGGTGGAAAAAAACGGATCGAACAACTTCAGCATGTCCCCTTCCGGGATACCTGGACCGTTATCTGCCACCCGAACATCAATGGTATCTGAATCAGATTTATAGTGTGCTGAAACAATAATATGCCCGACCTTTTTCGTCACCGCATCCAATGCATTTTTGAGCAAATTGGTAAGAATTTGCTCCACAGCCTGTTCATTGGTAATGATAGAAGGCAAACCGTCTTCGACTTCCGGCACGACTTCCACGCCCTTCTTCTCTGCTTGCACACGGAAGATGTTGATGGCATCAGCGACAACCCTGCCCACATTCAAATCAACCGGCTCCGATTTCTTGGGACGCGCAAAATTGAGCAAATCCTGCAGAACAGTCTCGGCCTGCGAAGCATGCTTGATGATAATCTCGGCGTCAGAAGATATTTCCTGTCGAGACTCAGCTCCCCGCAGCAACTCGGCATAGCACTTAATAACACCTAACGGATTATTAATTTCATGGGCCAACCCTGCGGCCAATTGACCAACAGTTGCCAACTTTTCACTCTGCTGCATAGTAGCAAGCATCCGCTTTTCCTGTGTCACATCACGCACATAAACAACACCATGTGCTTCTTTGGCAGCACCTTCCGCCACAGGAAAAACACTGATCGAAAAGGACCTGCCATCTGCGGTTTGCACCTCTCGGGCCATGGCCTCTCCATGTTCCAGCGAAGACTTCAGTGGACAATTCTCAAACACGCCGCCCTGCCTAAACAAAGTGGAACAGGCGGTGTCAGCCACGGCTCCCCCAAAGGACACGCACAAGGAGCGAGCGGCTTCATTAGCCAAAACCACACCGCAAGCGCCGTCCATAAGTAAAAGAGGATCACTGATGCCTTCGACAATCGCCTGGAGCATGTCTTTTTGACGAAGAAGATTGTGCAAGGCCGCCAGATTTTCCATGGCGATGCCAAGCTGCTGACCCAACGCCCGCAAAACGTTCCGGTCCTGATTCGTTATTATGGTTCCCTCATCCCAGATTAAACACAAAATTCCCTCGGAAGACGCATCACTGGCCCAGACCGGAATGTATGCCTTGCCCGGCTCATAATACGGCTCAACTTCAGTAATAATTTCTTTCCAGTTATGAGGAAGATCGGGCTTGGGCGTCTCTTCGGGCCACGTATAATATGTCTGGGAGGCGAGCATGCAGATAAAGCCGCCAAGACTGGCTCTGAACCGCTGCACAATAAGTGGCAAAGAGTGTTGCCACATCTGCCGTCGAGTATGACTTTTATTCAACCCATCAAGAAGCTGCACAAACAAACCGACATCCGAACGCCGTTCCTCGGCCTCAAGTTTCAATTCACCGGTACGGACCTCGACCATCTGCTCAAGATTCTCCGAGTGCTGACGCAACTGATAGTTCATCTCATGGACATGATCGCCAAGCTCTTCAAGCCCCTGAACAACCTCTTCTATTTCGTCAACATTTTCCAACTTTTCCATAAATCCGAGTTCCTCGTCTTCCTGAAAAAGCTTCCGGAACTTGTCAGTCAACCTATGTAAGTTGGTCATGATAAGACGATTGAAAAAGATCTGAACCAAAGCAAAGAAAAGCAGCATGCCACCGCCATAGAGAGCGGCATAGCCGATGGTGGCTTCACGAATCTTCCCGACCGCTCCGTCAATAGGAACGCCGACAACGACCAAACCAGCAATATCACCCAACGTATGACCGAATCCTCGCTCCGTTCCATACCGTTCAAGCAGGACAGGGGGAGAATCCTCCGGCACGCCGTGACACGTCATGCACGATTTTTTAAACTCCACAGGACGTGCCTTGACGAAAAACTCCTTACTATCAATCTTGCGGTACCCTTCCCAATATTCCTTACCCGGATTTTTCCTGAAATATGCCAGGAGTTCACGCTCACTGTCCTTGATTTCAAAGAGCGGATTACGCGCATTATCCGCTACCCGACGATAATAATACTCCGAATGACGCAAATTGAGCCGATCCATAATGGCTCGAGAAATATACGATGAAGACATGGCCTCGATAACAAACTCCCCTTCCGGCAAAGTCTGATACATTTTCGGCCTGAGTATTTCCCGCACATACCCCTGCACGCTGGACACCTGATTCAGCACAAGATCAGCCTTATCCTTGACCTGAGTATCCAGAAGTGAACTGAGATGAAAATACAAACTCGAAGCGAAAAACAAGCCCAGCAAAAAAACGATGGTTCCCAATCCAAGAAGGAACTTGGCCTGAAGGTTTTTTGGTCCGAAATTACCCATATATTTCTCCGGGCGTTACGCCCATTTCATTCAAAATCCCACCGTCCGCAATGGTGGCACGCCCCTGAATCGTAGCGCACTTTTTACTTTTTTAACAACTTGCCTTCCCCGCACGCGAAAAGTGCAAACTCCACGTTAAAAATTGCTAACTCAAGTTAGCACATCAAACCGCATTGCAAAAAATAAATCAAGTAAAATCAGTAGTATCTCTTTTGGCACGCACCTTGCCTTAGGGAAAGCCAGACCACACACAAAAAACCAAAGGAGAGGTTTGGTATGGCTCAAGCAACTGTCGGACGTCCCGACAACACACCCGTATGGATCATCAGTGGTATTCTACTGGCATACGGCGTTCTCGTTTCCTCGGGAGCACTGACTGGTCTTCTGACCACATTCAAAGTCCATAAGGCAATGGACCTGATGCAGACCATGGCTTTCGTGGGCGGCGGACTTGGTGTCGCTACTGCGATGCTCAGGCAAGCACGTTGGAATAAACCCCTCAACAACTTTGACACCTTTGTACTGGAAACCATTCCGGGCATTCTGTTCATTGTGGCCTTGGCCATGGGCATCCGCTGGTTTGCAGAGCCGATGGTCAAACTCGCAAGTTCAGCCATGGTTCCAGCCCTTGGCTTCAAGCTCTACAAGGTACTGAACCTGAACTATGTTGTCCTCGGTATTCTCGTCGGTATCATCATCACCAACAGCTGGGGTATCCCAAAATTCGCAGCATCAGGCGTCAAAACCGCCCGCTTCGTGTTGAAGATGGGTGTTATCCTGCTGGGTGCCCGTTACTCCTTTGCAGAACTGGCAAAGCTGGGCATGGTTTCAGTCTGGATGATCGGCTTCTTTGTTCTGGGTACCGTATTCTTCGTCCTGTTCCTGGGTAAAGTTTTCAAACAACCTAAGACCATGACTGGCGTCCTGTCCGCAGGCATGGGTGTTTGCGGCGTATCCGCAACTGTTGCCTGCGCCCCGGTCGTCAAGGCCAAATGCTCCGAGATGGCCTACACCATCGGCACCATCCTCGGCTTTGGTATCCTGTGCATGTTCGTCTTCCCCACCGTTGGTAAAATCGCAGGCATGAACGCTACCCAGTTCGGCGCATGGGCCGGCACCGGCATCCTGAACTCTGCTCAGGTCGCTGCCGCCTGTCTCGCATTCAACGCTGTTGACATTAAAACCCTGAAAGTCGGTGAAATCTTCAACATCACCCGCGTTCTGTTCCTGCCCGTCATCGTTCTGGTGCTCGCCACATGGTACGGCAAGCAGTCCGGTCAAAAGTTGAGCTTCAAGGAAGTTGTCATCGACAAGTTCCCCATCTTCATCATCGGCTTCCTTATCCTGTTCTTCATGTCCTCCCTGGGTCTGTTCTCACCAGCAGATCACTACAAGGGCAAATACCTCGACTTCAGCTACAACGAACGCACCGAAGTCACTCCTGAAGAACTGACCATACTGAAAGCTGCGGCTGTCGCAGGCATTCAAGGGCTTAACGTGCAGGAAACCGCATCGTTGGATAACCTTGTCAAACAGCACCAGATCGCCGGTAACTTCGACGATCGTGGCGACAAAACCAAGTTCGACACTGTGGCCCGTGAACGTATGGCCGGTCTGGAATCCATGATCGCCCGTGCAAAGGGTGGCGAAGTGACGATTTCCACAGACGTCAAATCAGCACTCTCACACGCGATCAAGCAGGTTCACAAAAAATCCAAGACTATTGTTACCCTGACCAACGCCATGATCTGGTTCTTTGCTTATGGTCTCATCGGCCTTGGCATGCAGATCACAGGCAAGTCCCTTGCTCAGGCAGGCGGCTGGCCGCTGGTCATGGGTGGTATCTCCGGCGTTGCCAAGGCGACCCTGTCCTTCATCGTCGTCATGTACTTCGTCAAGGACGTCGTCCTTCACTAAAAGGAGAATTGAAAAATGGCTGAAGATATCAAATGCAATGTCAACACTGAGGATCAGGCGGAAAACGAAGAGCGCGCACTGTCCGTCTTCGCTTCCGAAAAAAGTGAAGATCTGACCGCCCTTGTGCTCGTCATGATCGTGACCTTCCTGGTCCTGCTGTTCACCAAGTGGATGGCCTAGTAATCGATACGTAAACCTCGCCGTATACGGAGGGGGACGCATGTTCCCCTCCCATACGGAGATCAAAAAAAACGAAGACTGTCATGAAGCATATACTTCTCGCAACACACGGCACCCCCGGCGCACGCAAAGCTGAAAAGCTGGCCCGCCAATGGGCAGACCAGTACGGCGCAAAAGTCACCGTCCTTTCAATCATCAATGAAGCATGGGGCGATATGACCTGCGACGACTGGTTGAATACCTCCACCACGCGTAATGTCTTCGGTTCCTATGTAGCGAGTGAAATCGCCAAGGAAATCGATACGGTCTGGGACCGTCTGCGCACGGATTTTGATGGGGTGGAACTCGATTTTCTCAGCAAAGGCGGCAAGCTCGACAACGTGCTGGCCGAAGCCGCTGTCAAAATCGAGGCCGATGTAGCAATCATGGGTGCCTGGCAGAAAGAACAGGCCCCCGGCTTCAGAGACCGCTTTGAAAACAAGCGTCTGCACCCGCAGATGCCATGCCCACTGGTGGTGGCACCATGACATACGCATCCGAAACCATAAACCGTCGAGACCGCGCTCACGCGGACGTTGAAGAACTCCCCAGACCCGGCGTCTGGATGGAGACCAACCTTCCTTGGAACACAGCCTTCTGGAGCGACCTCAAAGGGAAAACCCTGATGAGACTCAACCCTCACTGGCATGTTGAAAAAGACAAAACCAGCGAAGGCTTCCCCGTGGAAGACGTTCTGGTGGAAGCCGAGTTCCGGGCAACCCCTGAACTAACAGCCACAGCGGACACCTTTCAGGCATCCTTCCCGGAAATCGGCCTGACCCTATCTGCCCGCAAATGCGAAGACGGTGCCAACACGGCCCTTTCCTTCACCATGGACGAGGTAGAGAACTGCCCCTTCACAGCTGAAGATGCCGGACGCACCATGCAATACTGGCTGCCCAGCCTGCGTGAATACTACCGACTGCACGAGTCCAACTCACTCAAACATCGCGCATGGCGTTTCTTCATGAACAAAGTCATGCTGACCATGAACCCCACCCAGCGCAGAATCAGTGGCTTCATGTTCAAACTCACCGTCCTCGAATGCCTGTTCATCGTCATCCTTGGCGTGGGCTGGTTCTACTACGGAGCCTAGGAGAAAATCATGCTTAAAAATTTCTTTCACCACTTTATTGTTGGCCTCGGCGCACTTGGATACCTGCTGGCAGTCCCGGTGTTGTTGTATCAATACCTCGGCCTCATGAACAACTGGCCGCACCTGTTCCTCAGCATCGTATATGATTCTGCCGGAGACTGGTGGCTGGATGTTAACTGGCAGGCTCCCGCTCTATGGATTGCCGTAGGCTTTATCGTCTTGGCCGCCGCGACCCACGCCTTCTTCCGACGCAACGACACGCTCGGATACAGAGAAGCTGAAGTTCCAAGCGCACACGGATTCTAATTTTTATGATGTTCGGAAGATTGCCTCCTCCTTCTTTTCGAACACCCAAAAAACCTCATTGCCTCTCGAGGTTGGCACTCCGAGAAAGTTGCGGTATTCTTCACCCCAAAGCCGCAACTTCCCGGAGTCCCTCTCGTCCGACCCATTTGATCCAGACTCCGCCCAGCCCAAGGACATCACATGTGGAGCGCACTGGAAAACGCTGCTCTTCGAGAGAGCCTCCCTTCTCCGCTCAAACCGGCGCAGTCCATTCACGACATCCTTATAGCCGGACAATTGGACCGGGGCAGATACAACCTGCATCACCTCGGCAGACGCCGCTCCAAACCATATCTTCTCAAACAATTCTACAGCATCGACACAAACGCTTTTCTACGCTGGCAGAATGAAGCCCGATTCATTCCTCTACTCCCGACAGAAGGATACGCATGGCCCTGTGAAGAATGGCGTGGTGGACTGATCACCCCATTTCCAGAGGGACTTCCGATTGATGAATGGCTTGCTCAGGGTGGACATCCTATGCAGACACGGCTTGAAGTCGCGGCCATGCTGGCCGGACAATTAGCACGCCTCCATGCTTCCGGCATCGCACATAGATGCCTCTCACCCGCATGTGTTCGTATCGACAAGAAAGGAATTGTCATCACGGATTTCGGCTCCGCCCGATGTGAACAGTGGGATGATTTCTGGACGGATTCAAGCATGAGTCCGAACGACGCGACCTGTGCTTCCCCGGAATCACTCAAGGGCGAAGAATGCGGTTATGATGAAGACATCCACGCGTTTGGCGCTATCCTTTATCTCCTGCTCGCTGGCAAAACAGCATTCAATTCCATCAAACTCATGCTGCGCCCGCTCTTTCCGGGACAGATCCCGCCAGACAAACTCTCCACAACGGCCGACGTTCCTGATCCGATTCGGGCTCTTGCTGCAGCCTGTCTGTCTCTCGCTCCATCAGACAGACCAAGCATGGATGAAGTCGCCAGACAAATGGCGCACACTTGTCCTCATTCCACTTTGGATAATAAAACAATTTCCATCCCAAGCGGCAATGCTTCGACCAAAGACAAAAAAAAGATTTTAGTCTTCGTGAGTGATGACAACCGATCCGTACCAATTTTCGACACAGCCTTGAAATTGGCCGAGGCCAAGCCATCCGTCTTTCTCTTTGTCGGCCTGATCCCCTACAACCTGCCAAGCGGCCACACCGAACGTTTCACAGGAAATCTTTTCAAGAAGATGAGCCAAGGGTTACTCCGGTGCAGGGGAGCCTCTCTCGCCTGGAGCTTGCGCGTACTCACAAGCGCTGACCCAGAAAAAACAGCAGTGGATTTTGTCAGGCAATACAGGCCTGATCTGATCCTCCTCGGCGAAAATGGAAAAAGAAACAAACGGACCATACGACGCGGCTTTCATACACATCTTGCCGCAGAGAATGTACGCATCCACTCCGTTCGATAATACTCTATGCGCTTCAAAGAAATGTCACAGAAGAACAATTGACTTTACCGGCACAACCTATTTGAATGTCCAACAAAAAAGGGAACTGCCATGTTTATTATTTCGTTGACCTATATTTGTGACCTCACTGAAATCGACCGTTTTCTGGACGAACACGTTGCCTATCTAAAAGAAGAATACGCACGCGGTCATTTCATCGCGTCCGGCCGCAAGGACCCCAGAACCGGCGGTATAATTCTCGCCAAAGCCAAATCCCGTACCGAACTCGATACGATTCTCGCAAAAGATCCATTCCACCGAGAACATCTTGCCAAATATGACATTCAGGAATTTATTCCGACCATGACAGCTCTAGGATTGGAAGCCCTACTTGACCTGCAGGCTGAGTAAAGCTCACAGCAACCACACGGAAGACTGTTTCGCAAAAAAATACACCCTCAACAAGTCAACTATTTCTTTTAATTGCAAACATCATGACTGCACTCTATGTTTAGAACCATTAATACAAGCAAAGGAGTCCATACATGTTTCGTAAAATACACTTATTCGCACTTATAATCCTAACGCTTCTGCTTCAGGCAACCCCTGCCGTTTCCTGCACACGTTTCATATATACGGCTGACGACAACCAGGTGTTAACCGGCCGCTCCATGGACTGGCTGGAGGACCTGCACAGTGATCTATGGGCGTTCTCTCGCGGCATGGAACGCGACGGTGGCGCGGGTAAAGGGTCCATTAAATGGACAGCAAAATATGGCAGTGTCATTGCCTCCGGGTACGACGCGGCCTCAGCAGACGGCATGAATGAAAAAGGTCTGGTTGCCAACCTGCTCTATCTGGCTGAATCGGAATACGGCTCACTCAACAACAAGCCGGGGCTGTCCGTGGCTGCATGGGTACAATATGTACTTGATAATTACGCCACAGTGAATGAAGCCGTGGACTCCATACGCAAAGAACCATTTCGTATCGTGGCTGCCAAACTCCCCAACGGCTCTGCTCCGACTCTGCATCTGGCCATTTCCGACCCGACCGGCGATTCCGCCATTTTCGAATACATCAAAGGCAAACTGACCATTCATCATGGCAAGCAGTTCAAAGTCATGACCAACTCTCCAATATACGACAGGCAACTTGCACTGGATGATTATTGGCAGGAAATCGGTGGTCTGACCATGCTCCCCGGCACCAACAGAGCCAGTGACCGATACGTCCGCGCCAGCTTTTATGTAGATGCCCTGCCCAAGTTCAAAGACAATCGCATGGCCGTATCCGCCGCATTCAGTGTCATCCGCAATGTCTCTGTTCCTATCGGCATCACCACCCCGGATCATCCGAACATCTCCACCACTATCTGGCGCTCCGTCTCAGACCAGAAGAACCTCATTTATTATTACGAATCCGCTATCTCTCCCAATATTTTCTGGATCGATTTGAAAAAAATCGATTTCAGCTCGACCCAAAAACCTCAAAAAATCAGCCTGCAAGGGCATCCGATCTTCGCTGGTGATGTGTCTGAACATTTTGTTCCGACAAAACCTTTCAAGTGGATGGCTCCTGAGAAATAAACGATTCAATTCCAATTAGGAGGCCCGAAAGAACAGTGTTCTTTCGGGCTTTTTCTTTTATTCATGTTCAACTTGAACAATTCAATTTAATCCAAGGAAGGCATCTTGACCTTTCTTTGTTTCATCAATTTTTTTGCCTGCTCAATGGTCCTAAATCGAGAAATTGACAAGGGACCACCATAAGACTCACTCTGAACGGGTCGAGGAGGATATTTAATAAAGCTAGCCATCACTTTTTCAAGTTCACTGGTCATGATGGGTGCGGCCCACGTTGTCTCAGTCTGAGAATTCATGAAGATATCAACTCGTTCCTGAGGGTCCATCATCAAATCGTAGACCTGCGGTACTGTTGCCACATATTTTTCTGCACCGACCCATCCAAGTTGTGGAGCAGAATGTGGCGCGCCCGGCATTGCACCATTATCACCACGCATATTAAAGACAAACTTTAGCCGTCCAACCCGAATAGCCCCTGGAGACAATTCTCGTTCAGTAAAATAAAACCAAGAATCCCGTTCAGATTTTCCCGACCCAAACAAAATTGGGGACATATCATAACTATCAAAAACAATCGGCTTGCCCTCACGGTCCTTCGTGGGCAATGAAATATCAGCCAATTGGGCAAATGTAGCCATGAAATCCAAGCCTCCGACTATATCATGCGACTCGCTTCCAGCTTTGATTTTTTTAGGCCACCACGCTATTGCGGGGACTCTGCTTCCGGCTTCTCGATCCGTACCTTTTGTGCCACGGAAGGGAGTATAACCGGCATCAGGAAGTACATCCTGCCATGCGCCATTATCCACAGTATAAAAAACTATCGTATTTTCCTGAATACCCAAATCTTTAACTTTTTTCAGAATTTGACCAATATGGTGGTCCAGCTCCATCACACTATCAGCATAATCCCACTTGCCGGGAGATTTCCCCTGAAATTGTTTGGAAGGTAAATTAGGCTGATGATTCTTACCAAAATTCACACTCATAAAAAAAGGAGCATCGCCCTTTGCATATTTTTCCATCGACTTAAGGACGGTCTTGGTCATTTCAACATCAAGTTCGGCAATATTTTCATCAGTAATCTTAGCATACTCACGAGCAGGCTTACCGGCCTCGCCTTCAAGCAAACCAGTCGTGTTCTTCTTAAAAAACTCTCTCAACTTCGGGTCCATAGTTTTATGCCAACTGTCCATCGCATATGTATATGCATTGAGATGATACAAAAAAGTATTCCTCATCTCATCATATCCATGGGCGATAGGGAGAGCATAATCGGATTCACCAAGATGCCATTTCCCGGCAAAAAAAGTTTTATATCCAGCTTTTTTAAGCACCGAAGCCAAAGTCCATTCAGCTTTGGGGAGTCCTCCACCTTGTCCCTGAAACGCAACCGTTGTCATTCCACTCCTGTTGGGGTAACGGCCAGTCTGCATGGCGGCACGCCCGGGCGTACAGCTTGGTTGGCCGTAAAAAGACCAAAATTGCATACCCTCGTTAGCCATCGTATCAAGATTTGGTGTCGGCATTCCGCGCCCAACACCTCCACCGTAAACGCCAAAATCTCCCCACCCTGTATCATCAGATACGAGAAGAATTATATTTGGTTTTTGAGCGGCGTCAGCCATTGGACTGCCTCCGAAGAAGAAAAAAAAGGACGCAAATAAAAAAACAATAAGAGAACAGACTCTTTTCATGCCACAGACCTCCGGTTTATGATATTGACATCCCAAAAAACTCCATCTTAATCAGTCAAACGCATTAACAAAATCTCATTCCAAAAACTGCAGATTCAAGCCTAAAAATACCTGCCATTTTTCTTGATGGTCTCCACGCCTTGCGGCCGATATTTGAGGTTCCACAAAAAAATTGTAGACGACAGACCCTTTCTTAATAACCTGACCGATTCCTATGCCCACCGGAATATTATAATCCCCGCTTTGCAGGTTATAATCGAAGATAGGCGCAGCCCGTAAATATGTTCCACCTCCCAACTGATAAAAACCGAAAGGCTGAAAGGCAGCCACATTCACATCAGCTCGATCATCTTTACCCGCAAAACTATGCTGCCAGCTCAATAGATAGCCATACTGAACCGTATGTGACTCTGCATTAAACAAGACATTGACCAACCCGGCAGACCATTTCTCACTTCCGAGTTCACTTTTTGAAGCGGTCGGCAAAGTGATTTGAGGCCCAATACCAAAACTGATTGCAGGGTCGCCGGTATCCAAGAGATAGGCTGCAAACATATTCAAATCACCCAACCCGTTTTCATTACTAAGACTAGATGAAGTTGGCATGGAGTTAACAGGCAACGACGCTCTCAAAAGCCATGGAGTCTCCGCGACTGAAAAAGGCTTGGCATACCGCAACCAAAACTGATTGGCGGAATCATCTGAGTTGGAAATATCGCCTATGAAATAATTTTGAATATTAAAAGCAGTCATCTTAGCCAAAGGATTATTGGCCTGGGCGGTAGCAGCAGCTTTCTCTTTTGTATCGCTAACAACGGTTCCGGTAGGCTGTTGCTCGTTGGCATGGACAAAGGGAACAACCAAAATAGAAACATACAACACAAAGGACACCAAACCAACTGCTGATGCTTTGCATTGAGAAAACCGTAGGTTCACAATCATATTGCCTCCACAAAAAGAATATTGATAACAACTCTTACATAAAAAAAGATTTAGATATAGCCTCATTCATTTTTATAACCTCCCCCCCCAATATTAAAATCAAAAATCATCAGCTTTTTAAGTCCATTGGGCTAAAGTTTCGCTAAGGACAAAATATTTGCCGCCTATCCAAAGACTCGATACAAACGGCCAAGCATCAGGAGGTTTATCGTGTTGGTTATCCTCGTCACGGAGATTTGGGGACGCACTCCACATGTCGATTTGATGGCTGAAACACTTGGTCTCATCTCGAATATGGTCAAAGTCGTTGATCCTTATGATGAAACCGACCAACAATTCACAAACGAAGAGGAAGCATACTCCTCTTTCATCACACGATGTGGGCATGACGAATATACCCGGCGAGTATCACATGCAGTTTCAAGAGCCACGGAACCTGTGCACCTTGTTGGGTTCAGCGCCGGAGCCGGGGCTGTGTGGGCGACCGTCTGCGAAGGGATAAAGGACACAGTTCACGACGCCCTGTGTTTCTACGGGTCATCAATCCGTACCATGCTCGACGCGGTTCCAACCGTGCCTGTCGAATTAATTTTCCCCGAGCATGAACCCCATTTCAACGTACAAGACGTGGTTCATACTTTGCGCGAAAAACCAATGACACAGTGCCACACCGTTCCTTACGGCCATGGCTTCATGAACCCATTATCCGCCAACTACGATAGTGAAGGATATAAACTCTGGTCTCAATGGATTCAAAATCATTTAATTTCATTCCCTTAAGGGAATACCGCACAATAAAAACGGACCTTGTCGAAGAGGAACGGGCAGTGTACATGAGCAATTGAATACACAATTCCCTGTAACTCACAGCTCGGAGGTCTCCATGAGAACTACCTGCTCTCGTCTTCTTCTCGTCCTGCTCATCATTACAGCACTTCCATCAGCATCCTGTTCCGGGGGAAAACAAACACCCCTGCCCTATTCAACCACTCCCAATTTCTCAACTGATCCTTTTTTCCTGGGGCAGGAAGGCGGAGACTTCGGTACAGGGTTGGCCCTCGCCGACATCAATGGCGACGGATTCAAGGACATGGTAGTTTCCAGCGGCAATGACAAAGCCTTGCAACATGTTACGGTATATTTGAATCGTCAGGACGGAACCTTTCCCGAAAGTCCGGACTGGATATCAGACGACACCGACCACCACGGAACCCTTGCCGTGGGAGACATTGACGGTGATGGATTCAACGACGTCGCTGTCTCGGTATTTCTCGGAAAAGGACTGGAATATGAAAAAGGTGGAATAAAGGTCTATTACAACCAACGCGGGACCTTGAATCATCAGCCATCATTTACAGACACGGGCTACCCGTCCTTTGGCTGCGCGCTGGGTGACATTGACGGCGACGGCGACCTTGATCTGGCTGTTGCCTGCGGAGAACCTATTCCCGAAGTGGAAAGCTTCGCCACACAAGAATGCTCAAGAAACACAAAAACAAAACATACAAATACAAAAGAAAGCAGCCGCACAGACAACCCACAGCCCCCGTTCAAAGTACAGAATCGTATCTACATCAACCAGAATGGCCGTTACTCCTCACAGTCCAGCTCAATGTGGCTGACAAAAGACTCATTTGTGTCCATGGCCGTTACTTTTGGCGATGTGAACACGGATGGACTCATGGACGTTATTTTTGATTCTGCCCCGGTCCGCCTGTACCTTGGCCGACTCGGAACCACCCCGGCCACAACACCGGGATGGACATCTGAAGACCAGAACTACTACGGCAACGGTATTGATTATGCGCCGTCCATTCACAAAGAGCCGGCTCAGCCTGACACCGTACCCACCATCGCCTCTTCTTCCAACTGCTACATGGGAAAAGGACGCGGCGGCTTCTCGCTCTATCGATTCCTGTCCCCGTTCGTAATCCAATATGAACCGCGCACCAGTTGGCCCACATGGACTTCAAAATTTGGAGGATGGGGTTCTGCCATTCGCATGGCCGACCTTAATCAGGACGGCAATCTCGATCTCATCACACACCGCTGGAACCCGCCGGGACGTAACGAACTTGCAGGCACCCTGCTGGTCTATCTTGGTAACGGATCAACCTATCCCGACACCTGGGACTGGAGTTCGTCAGACCAATACACTTCAATCATTGAAGCTATCGATCTGGCTGACCTCGATAAAAAAGCCCTCGCACAAGGTGTCTATGAGGCCAATGTTGACGACAGCAAATGGGGGGAAGAACAGGACGGCCAATCCGTCTTTTATGTTGGTCCACAGATCATCGAAGAATTCACCATGGTAAAACGCTGGAGCCAAGCCAGCGGATGGGTACAGCTCCAGGCTGGCAATGATTACACCTTTGTTCCCGGACGAAGTTGGATTTCTTTCACGGATCCCCTGCGAAGAGGAAACAAGGTACAAATTGTCTTTATGGCCTCGCCTGATTTGGACATCGTTTATACCAATTGGAACTGTGACAAGGGCAACTTCATCTACAATTACCAACCAAACACTACACGCTAAAATAGTAAAGGGCTTGGAAGCATTCCTTCCAAGCCCTTTATTTATTGGGAAACTATAAAAATCAGCCCCTTTAAAACAAAAGGCAGGCCAACTTGCAATCTTTCAACAAAGCATAGTAGTCATTCTATCGTAAAGATGAATTCCACTTTTTGCTCAATAAAACACTCTTCAGGAGGAATCTGCATGAAAAAAACAACCAGGTTCAGACAACTCATAAATGCTCCTGATATTCTCATGTTGCCAGTGGTCCACGACGGACTTTCTGCCATGGCCGTTGCTCAAGCGGGATTCAAGGCCACCAGTATCGCAGGGTACGGATCCGCCGGTAGCCTCTTGGGGCTGCCAGACTTCGGTTTACTGAGTTCCACCGAAATGCTTACCCATTATGCACATCTGATTGCCCGGGTCGACCTGCCCATCATGGTTGACATCGACACCGGATTTGGCGATGTCAACAATGTCATCCGTACGGTGCGTCAAGTAGAACAAATGGGTGCAGCCGCACTCTTTATAGAGGATCAAACCTACCCCAAACGTTGTGGGCATATGAGTGGCAAATCAGTTGTCGATGTAGATGAATACCTGCCCAAACTACGCGCTGCATTGTGGGCTCGCAAAGACCCTGACTTCGTTATAATGGCCCGAACTGACGCCCTTGCTGTATATGGACGAGACGAGGCCATACGCCGAGCCAAACTCTATGAAGAAGCGGGAGCTGACATGGTATTCGTTGAAGCGGTCACCTCGACCGAAGATATGCGCGAAGTCAATTCAGCGGTTTCGATACCCAGTGCGGCCAACATGATTGAGGGAGGCAAAACGCCTTTCATGACAGCCGATGAACTTCAAGAATTGGGATACGCGGTAGCCTGCTATCCATGCGGTTCAGTGTTCACAGCCGCCCGCGCCCTGCAAAAATGGGCTGAATACCTCAAGAGCAACCGCACCACGGCAGGCTTTTCCACACAGGAGAACATGATGAGCTTCGAGGAGTATTTCCGTTTCATCGGCGCCGAGGACATTCGAAAACAAGAGAAACAATTTTTCAACAAATAGCTACAACCTGTCCCCAACGATTAAAGAGGTTATCCGATACTTTGGATAACCTCTTTAATCTCACTCTTTAAAAAAGAATTAAAACAAAGAACGCTAAATTTCTTTCATATCCCTGTTGGCGTATTCAAAGAACTCGCCATCCTTAATGTCGAATTCATGATCAAAAAAAGCCGATGAGATAAGGAACTCAGCAGACGAACGATTGTTGGCTGTTGGAATATTGTACAAAACAGCCAAACGAAGCAACGCCTTCACATCCACATCATGCGGTTGAGGCTCCATGGGGTCCCAAAAGAAAATGAGAATATCAACTTTTCCGTCAGCGATCAGGGCGCCCATCTGTTGATCTCCGCCCAATGGTCCGGACTTCAACCGGGTAACCTTCTTGAGGTCGTGACTCTCTCCATCCTTCGAAATTCTTTCCTTGAACAGGATCTCCACCATCTTACCGGTTGTTCCAGTCGCAATCAGATTGTGCTGCATCATCATGTTGCGATTGCAATCAATGAAATCCAGAAGCTCACCTTTGCAATTATCATGGGCCACAACCGCTATATTTTTCACTTTATTCATATCAACTCCAGAGCGTAGCTCAATGTAGTAGTATCAATTGTCACGCCAGAGCCTAATCTGCACCTTTCATTGAGGCACCTCAAGAACCATTTTAGTACATCCAAAAGAAATCGCTCGAGTGTGTGCAAGACATTAAGAACGTCTCGGGAAAATACACAGAAAAAGCGATGACGCCAGGCGGGGCACGCCTGGCGTCATTCTTTTCATGCCCACTTTCCGAGGTGATGGGGGCAGTTACGGAGTGTGAGGCTAAGGGGGTGTTTCTATATTAACGAGCGGTCGCTGCAACCGTACCCGATTTTTTGTGTGCGAACTTAATGGATGTTTCCGGTGCCCAGATGTGACAGACGATGCCACCGATAATCAGGGTAGCGATACAAGCACCAAGGGCAGCGTAGATACCAAAGTGTTCATTGACGATGGGCAGCAGGAATGCTCCACCACCGGCACCGATACGGCTGACTGCGATGGTCAGGCCAACGCCGGAAGCACGCAATTCCGTAGGGAACAGTTCGGGCGGGTAAGCGAACTCAAGGACAATGGAGATGGCAAGTACGGTTGAGAAGGCTGCGAGCATAATCAGAGACAACATGCCAGGCATATCAGTCCACAAAGTCATGATAGTCAGGACCGCGCCTGCACCGTAAAATGTGAATAACAGGAACGCCCTGCGGGAGATTCTGTCAATAAGCCATGTGCCGATCAGTACGCCGACAATGGTGAAGACGTTGTACATAACGCCGGAGGCATACGGATTCTCAATGTGCATGTTCGAAAGAACGAGCGGCAGGAAAATGCTGATAGCAAAGAAAGGCAGCACCTGACACAGGAAGAAAACACATGAAACAAGCGTGTTGTAACGAAGTTCGGGGCTGAACAGACGAAACCAAGAAGCAGAAGGAGCTTCTTTGTCGGCAGCAGGCAGACCGTAATTTTTACCAAGATACCTGTGGATATTTTCCAAAGCCTTTGCAGCATGACCGTTCTGAGCCAACCAGCTGGGAGATTCTGGCACACCAAACCGAAGCAGCATGGTAATGGCTGCGGGAATGGCGGAGGTACAAAGCACCCAACGCCAGCCGTCGTCCCCAAGGCCGTCCATGAAGAAGCCAACGATGTAGGCGATAACATAACCGACTGTCCAAGATACGAGCAACCAGGCAAGGAAACCCGAACGTTTCTTGGTGGGGGTCCATTCGCTCAACAGGGCAATACCGACTGTATAATCAGCACCGATACACATGCCGAGCACAAAGCGCAAAACAGCCAACAGCAGCGGGTCGGAAACAACGAACTGGGCAAGGGACAAAGCGAAAGAAGCAAACATGACTGTGGCGAAAAGAGGCTTTCTGCCAATTCGATCAGCCATGGGGCCAGCAACAAAACTTCCAAGCAAAATTCCAAACAGGGACGCGGCTCCAAGGACGCCGAGCCAAAAACTAGTCAGTCCCAAAGGTCCTGTCGCGTAGCTGAGAGCAATACCAACAATACCGAGAATATACCCATCGGTAATCTGGCCCATGAATGCACCAGCGGCGATTTTGCGATGAATCGGGAAAGATGGAGCATCTTCAAAACTTACACCTTGGTGCTTTTGCGTACCCTTCATAATTGTCACCTTTTGTAAAATTGTCCTGATTACAAATTATTTTTCAAATCCACCAAAGATTCTCTTAATGAAAACGACTTTTCTTCTTTGGTGGTCGGCATGCGCAGCATCATTCTTTCAACAACATTGAAGACACTGTTATGCATGCAACCGAATAGTCGTATTAAAATCAGTATTGCCCTCCCCCTTCGTCACTCAAGATAAAATACACTGTATGTTTTCATCCTTTGCCATCCTATGAACTGCAAAATACCTAACGATTGTCTCTCCACCGTGCGCAAAGCGAATTATCAATGCGCAGTTGATCAAGAAGACGACCGGAAAAATGCTGCAACATGTCATCAATGGTCGTTTTGGAATCGTAATATGCAGGGCAAAACGGGGCGATGACAGCACCGGCCTCTGTCAAAGTCTGCATATTGCGGAGATGAATCATTGTCAGGGGCGTCTCTCTGGGGACGACTATCAACCTCTTGCGCTCCTTCAGCGTCACATCAGCCGCACGATGAATGAGATTGACTCCGGCACCGCTAGCAATGGAGGCCAGGGAACTCATGGAACACGGGCAAATAATCATGCCGTCATGCTGCCACGACCCGCTGGACGGACCGGCCATCATATCCTTGATGTCGTAGACCTTATGGGCATGTTTTTTGAGCGACAGATCACTGCCGCGAAATTCTGATTGCATGACCACTTCCGCGCCCGCCGACACGATAAGATGAACTTCCAGACCCTTGATTCCTGCGTAATGACGCAGAAGCTTTTCAGCCAATGGCATACCACTTGCCCCAGTCACACCAACAACAATACGATGCATAAACACTCCCCGTCTCAATCTCGGCACCCTGCCCCGGACACCGTGAAAATTCGATAAACCTTGCCCTCGACACACAACCTTTCGCCGTGCGGAGCAAGGGGCCAACAATGTCAGCCCCTCACCAGCAGACGTGTTTCGGTTTTATTCAACCACGCAAATAGCATCCATTTCGATCAGGCAGCCGCCAGCAATATTACTGACTTCTACGCAGACACGGGCCGGACGATGATCGCCCATGAAATTGGCGTACACTTCATTAAACGCCTCGAAGTCATCCCAATTTTCGATAAAAACAGTGGTTTTCGCGATATCGGTGATCTTTAAGCCAGCCTCTTCGAGTACGGCATTCAGGTTGGCAAGCGTCTGTGCAGCCTGCTCGGCCATGTTTGATCCGACAATCGTTCCACCAACGGGATGAAATGGAACCTGACCGGAAAGGTAGTAAGTATTTCCAGCCTTTACGGCATGTGAATATGGACCTACTGAGGCACAGGCTTTAGAAGCATGAACAAATTCCATGACACTCTCTCCTTGAGGGGGGGCTTGTGGCTGCCGTTACGCAAACAGCCACAAGCATTGTATATTTTAGATTTCGTCTTTGGCGTTGAATTCTTCCCAGGCAAGACGGACGCGTGCACCGGCGGTACGGAAAGGATCCGGCGGCAACCAGCTGGGCTTGGCAATGCGGCGCAAGAAGTTAAGTTCTTCGCTCTGAACACCGCTGATCCACTCTGCAATGTAGTGACCCATCATGCAGGTTTTCGCCACGCCGGCACCTTCACCACAGGCGGAAGCGAACAGGTTGGATGATTTCTGCATCATCAACGGACGGTAGTTCATGGTCATGTTAATCATGCCGCCGTAGACAAATTCAAAGTTCACATGGCGAAGATTGGGGAACCGGTTTTCAAACGCCTTGCGCAACTTGGGAATGGACTGCTGAATGCGCTGATGTGATGTGGTGAGCTGCGAGTTGAAGGCAAAACCGTTACGCACGTAGATGCGCTGGTCAGCGGTATAACGCACTGTGGTTCCAGCAGGATGACCAGCAGTACACCCCCAAGGCTCGACGCCTTCAAAATCCCTCAGTTCATTGTCAGTCAATTTACGGGAAAATGCGCCGTAGGAAAGCACGGGGCAAAACACGTTCTTGACGATACCAAACTGTTCAATGAAAGGACCGCCGGTGACGATGACATGTCCACCGGTGATGGTTCTGCCATTCTTGAGGACAACAGACATTGTGCTGCCTTCGTCAATGCGCAGAACAGGAGTCTCTTCAAAAATTTCAACATTGTCAGGCAGGGTGGTGCAAAGGCCGCGAAGTACGTCGGCGGGGTTCACCAGAGTGGAGCCTGCGGTATACAAAGCCTTGGTATAGTACTTGGTACCGAGACGACGGTTCAACTCTTCGCCTTCGAAAATCTTGTAATTAACGCCCATCTTTTCAAGATCATGCACTTCCGTGTCGATCATCTTGTAGCTACGGGGATGGCAGCAGCAGACATATTTGCCGCTGTCACGCCAATCCACATCAATACCACTATTGTTGATGGTGTCACGCATTCTACCGATGATGGCGGTGTTCAGCTTGAAGTACATCTTGTTGTCTTCAAAAGAGGAACTACCGGTGTCACCAAAATCGTGAGGAACATCGATAATAAAACCGGCGTTCTTGCCACTGTCGTTGTTGCCGATCTTGATGGCCTCGATCAAGGCAATCGACTTGTCAGGGTTCAACTCAGCAAGACGGCTGGCTGCCCCGTACCCACCGTAACCACCGCCAACAATAATGAAATCGTACTTGTCACTCATGTCAGCAGGAGACTTGAAAGTGTGGTCTTTGTAAGAAGACATTTCAAGCCAGCTCTGCCCGGTAGTCGTTGGAAATAATTTTACTTCATGCATAATGATGCTTCCCTTATTTAAAGTAACGCTGTCAAAAGGCAGCTGACAAAAAACCTGTCAGAAAACAACCCGTTTTCGAAGCGTCTCTCCCTTTCCTCACAGCTCCGATCTGGGCGGTGGCGCGAAGGCAAGAGCTGCAGCTCCTACCTCGCAACCAATCGGGAGTTTGGGCTTACGGCTACTAAGGCCTTATCGCCCGTCCCTCCGGCTAATCGTTGGGATGCAACACAATCCGAGCATCCGCCACGGCCAGCCCTTTTTCCCATGCGAACACGGGATTCAGATCAACTTCAGCGATCTCTCGTAACTCATTCACCATGTGCGAGATCACACATACCGTTTCCGCCAAGGCCTCTTTATCGCAAGGAGCAGAGCCTCGGGCTCCTTCCAGCAACTTGTGACCCTTGATTTCTTCCACCATCTGGCGACATGAAGGCATGTTCACCGGTGCGACGCGGAAAGAGATGTCTTTAAGAATTTCCACGAAGATTCCACCCAAGCCGAACATTACTGTGGGGCCAAACGTTGTATCGTGGCTGGCGCCGATGATGCATTCCACGCCACCGGGCAGCATGGGAGTCAGCATCACACCAAAGATGTCAGCGTCAGATTTATAGTTCAAACCGTTTGCCACGAGTCGTGCATAGGCTTCGCGAGCGGCTTGGGCCGAATCGATGCTCAATGCAACGCCTCCGGCGTCGGTCTTATGCAGGATATCCGGGGATACGATCTTCATGACGACCTTGCCGCCAAGAGTCTCATATTTCTCAGCCGCTTCATCTTCGCTGCTGGCAAGCAGGCATTCCGCAAGCGGCAAGCCGTAGGCACTCAGCACTTCACGGGCCTCAGTCTCCACCAGATTGATACGACCGCTCTCGCGCACTGCACCAAAAATCGCGTCAACCTTTTCCTTACGATCAGCAGGCAGAGCCGGAAGTTCGGCTTGAGCCTCTTCCTGCAGGGCATTACGATTCTCGCTGTAATCAACCAGTGCACCCATGGTGCGCATGGCAGCTTTGACGGAATCGAATACCGGCACACCCATATCACTGATATAAGCGAGGCATTCGGGACGCTGCGGAGCATAGATGGAGTGCATGACAACTGGTTTGTCAGAAGACTGCACACGAGTGATCATACTCTTGGCAACATCCATTTCCAGTTCCCGGAATTCTTCAGACAGGTCGGCATATCCGCCGTAAAGTCCAACGATCACAACGCCGTCGATCTCTGGGTCTTTCAAAAGCACATCAAGACAGCGATCAAATACCCACATGTCAGCTTCGGGCGTACCCGCAAGGTCGACAGGGTTTTTGATGGGGCAGTGAGGCATCAGAATCTCAGCCAGCTTTCCTTGTGTGGCCTCCGAAAGAACCGGAGCTTCCAGCTTAAAGCTTTCCGCGGAGTCCGTAGCCATAACGCCGTGACCGCCACCGTCTGTCAGGATAGCGATACGCTTGCCTTGAGCCGGTTTACACTTGGAAAAAGCCTCGGCAACATCCAACAATTCATTGGGGCTGTCTACACGGATGATACCGGCCTGCTTCAAGGCTGCATCAAAGATCTTTTCACTTCCGGCCAAAGAACCGGTATGAGATGCAGCGGCTCGAGCGCCGGCAGCACTGCGACCAATTTTAATTGCGGCGATGGGCTTCTTGGCAGCAACTTTACGAGCAGCTTCAAGGAATTTACGGCCATCTTCCTCGGATTCGACACGCAGACCTTCCATGTAGAGGAGAATGACCTTGGAGATATCATCTTCTTCAAGGTATTCCACGAAATCATGAAAACGCAGATCCATCTGGTTGCCAATGGTGGCCCAGCAGCTGTAACCGAGGTTACGTGCCTTGGCATTGAAGTTCAGGTCAATGCCGAAGTTTCCACTTTGCAGCACCAGGCTCATGGGGCCGGGGGCGAGATCAATAATACTTGCGTTCATGCTCACGGCTGCGCTGTAAGTTCCCATGCAGTTGGGACCCTGAATACGCATGCCACCTTTGCGGGCAATCTCGAGCATCTGCCGTTCGATTTCCTTGCCTTCGGCACCGGTTTCACCAAATCCGGTGGAAACCACGATGGCACTTTTCACGCCTTTTTCCACACACTGCTCCACAACGGGAACAATATATTTCGGTGCAATGGCGATGATAGCGAGATCGACATCCCCTTCCACGGACATAATATCCGGGTAGGTCGGGTGTCCCAGAATTTCTCCGCCAGAGCGAGAAATCAGGTAAATATCGCCTTCGTATTTATTATCAAACAGGCTTTTTGCCGTCCAATAGCCATACTTTTTCGTGTCGCGCGAAGCACCAATCAGTGCGACGCTACGAGGGCGGAACAGGGTCTTCAAATCAGACATTGTTTTCCTCTTGGCTCTACGGGTTAGTCCAACTCGACGACGCCGATGGCGACATCAGGACAGACGATGCGACACAGGCCGCACAGGACACAATCTTCAGGACGGACCTGTTCAACAACGTTATATCCTTGACCATTCAAGGTCTGACCGATGGCAAGGGTATCCTTGGGGCAAGCTTCAACGCACAAACCGCAAGACTTGCAGCGTTCGGCGCAAATAACGTGCTTTTTATTCTTGGCTTTCATAGTATTACTCCGCAGCGCTGACGTAGAGGGCGCGACCCTTTTCCAGGGCTTTCAAGTTCATTTCCAGCAGGGCAGGCTTCTTGACGCCCATAAGCTCCCGCAACACTTCTTCCACGGTCTCAAACGTCAGGACTTTCGTTGCTTCCAGCACAGCTCCGAGCATGACGATATTCGCGCAGCGCACGGAACCGAGTTCCACAGCGACATCAGAAGCCGGAATCAAAACCTGCTTCACACCTTCGCGTTCACGAATTTCCGTAATCAAAGAACTGTTTGTCAGCACAAGGCCACCAATGGCCGATCCGTCTATGCAACCATCATAAATGGTCGGACTGAGAGCAACACTCACATCAGCGTCGTTCTCCACAAGCGGATTGCCAATGCGGGAATCGGATACGACAACATATCCAGTGGAGTCTCCACCACGCTGCTCAATGCCGTAGGTCTGGGTCATCACGACCTGCAACGCCTGCTTCATGGCACCCTTGCAAATCAGCTTGGCGAGCAGCGCTGATCCCTGACCGCCGGAACCAGAAAATGTACACTTAGTTCTCATCATTCTGCTCCATCTCGTTTTTGAAAACTTGTGGCTTGAAGTATTCCACCATTTTTTCCTTGTTCCACTTGTAGGAGTCCGGCACGGAAAGCTTGAGGCCCGTGGGACAGGGGACAATGAATTCAACAAAGGAAAAACCAAGACCCTTCATCTGACAATCCAAGGCCTTGCGCACGCTGCTGGCAGCCTTGCGGATACTCTTGGCATCACACACGGATTCGCGAGCAACATATTTGGCTCCACGCATATCAGCCATCATTTCAGGGACACGCAGGGGGTAACCATGCTGATGCACATCACGGCCCTTGGGAGTGGTCGAAGTGACCTGTCCTTCAAGTGTGGCTGGCGACATCTGGCCGCCGGTCATGCCGAACAGGTTGTTGTTGATCATGAAACAGGTGACGGGAAGGCCACGGTTGGCTGTGTGCAACAGCTCTGCCAAGCCGATGGCACTGCAATCACCATCGCCCTGGTAGGTGTAGACGATGTTATCCGGGTTCGCGACCTTGTACCCAACGGCGACTGCCGGGGCGCGACCGTGCATAGCCTCAATGGCATCAATGTCCATATAGTGATGAGAGAAACCGCCACAGCCGATACCGACAACGCTGACTGTACGCTTACGGATGCCCAACGCTTCAATAGCTTCCGCAACGAGGCGCGTTACAATGCCGTGACCGCAGCCGGGGCAGTAACTGAACTTCTTATCCAGCAACAGTGTTTCGCCGTATATTTTTGCGAGTTCTTGCATATCGTCTATCCTTACAGCAACGTGTTGATTTTATCGGTCATTTCAGCAAGGGTGCACAGCGGCATGTCGCCACCGGTTTTACCAAGGAAATGCACAGGGACACTGCCGTTCACTGCCAGACGTACGTCGTCAACCATCTGACCGTGGTTCATTTCCACCACCACCATGGACTTCACGGACTCAGGCAGATTTTCGAAGGGTTTATTCGGGAAAGGCCACAGGGAAATCGGACGAATCAGGCCGACTTTCTTGCCTTCAGCGCGCATGTTTTCCACCAAATCCTGACCCATACGGCCATGGATGCCAAAAGCAACCAATACGACTTCGGCGTCGTCCACCTGAATCTCTTCCCAACGCTGTTCATTTTCCTGAATATTCTCGTACTTAGCGAGCAAGTGCCGGTTCAGCTCTTCACCCTGAGCATGGGTGTAACTACCGGTCAACAGATAACGCTTGGAATGATCACCCGTGCCTGTGTAGGCCCAAGAAGAAGTGTCGAATTCGGCAGCGTAATCGTGTGCATCCGGGAAAATGGCAGATTCTGTCATGGTGCAGGTTACACCGTCGATCACGAACAGCACGGGGGTGCGGTAGGTGTAGGCCAGCTTCACGGCATCAGGCATAATGTCCACGATCTCCTGACCGCTAGCCGGGGCGAGCACGATGACACGGTAATCACCATGCCCACCGCCACGCGTGGCCTGAAAATAGTTGCTCTGTGCACCAACGATATCACCGTCACCGGGACCGACGCGCATGGCATCAAGCATGATGCAAGGCAGCTCGCCGCCAGCCATAAAAGAAATGGTCTCCTGCATGAGGGACATTCCGGGACCGGATGTGGACGTTGCGCCCAACTTGCCGGTACAGGCACATCCTGCCAAAGCATTGGCAACTGCCAACTCGCTCTCCATCTGCACCATCCGTCCACCGTACTGGGGAAGAATAACAGCTGTATGCTTCATCACTTCCGTCGCAGGCGTAATGGGGTATGCAAAATGATAACGCACCCCGCACCGCACCATTGCCTCAGCAAATGTCTGCGCATTTTTCAGGAACAAAGTCTCTGATTTCATGTAACCCTCACTTGCAATTGTTTTGAGGTTCGACCGTAATTTTCATCTACGATCGTTTCCGTACTGTATTGTGTTATGCCGTACCATTAATAAAGCTGAAAAAAATCAGCAAAACTCGGTAACTACGACTGTCGTACCACATTGTGTTTCGCCGTTCCAGAAAAATCTATTCCTCTCCGCCTTTTTCGTCAAGGAGTTTCAAGAAAAAATACGCTCCGTTTTTCATAAATATTTCCATGAAACAAGTTCAATTAAACTTATTCATTAAAATGATTGGAAAAAACCAAAATTGTCCCAACCTCAAAAACAAGAAAAAGCTTTCATGCGACAACTCAATCGCATGAAAGCCCACTGTTCACTTATAATTCGGTAAGCAGAATTTGTTGAGTTTCACCTGACGAAAAATCAATAAAAAAAAGTAGCGATCTTTAAAGATCGCTACTTTTATATTTCAATTCCATACCAACTCAATCAAAACCATACCGCCAATGACATGACGAAAACATGGTCAGATAAATCACACTGAATGTAAAAAAAAAATTTTATGCCTGTTTCTCCGGCGGGTAACTGCTGGCACCTAAGCGTATTGAAAGCTGCTCAGCGGCCTTGAATAACTCCCGGCTCGCCATTTCTCGCACACCAGGAGAAAATCGAACACTCGGCACGGAGGTTCCGATGGCCGCGACAAACTCATCATTGCAATCAAACACAGGCACGGCCACACAGCACACGCCCTGATATATTTCCTCATTGTCATACGCAATGACGTTTTCCCGTGCTGCTTCAATTTCTTTTATAAAATAAGCCATCTCGGCGGGACCAATCGCTCCATCCGATTCTTTTCGAATATTTTCCAACAATGAACCGGACTTCATGGGGTCTAAAAAGGCAAGGCAAACCTTCCCGGAAGCCGATTGATAGATAGGGAATGAACGCCCAACAATCGAATCCTGCCGCAACACCTGCTTTGTCACAAGCCTGTCGACAACAACCATTTCCGTGCCGGAATACACACTGAGATTGATTGTTTCCCCGACGGCCTCAAGCAATCTTCTTCCGTATGGTCTGGCCATTTCCTGAATACTTGCATGCTCAGTAACCAGACTTCCCATTTTAAAAAGCTTGAATGTCAATGCATACGCACTTTCTTCTTCGCCCTGTGAAACATAACCAAGATCCTGCAAAGTCAACAAAAACCGATGAACCGTTGTTTTGGGGATACCAACTGCCCGACTCAAGTCTGCAAGTTCCCATTTATGCTGTTTCGTCATCTGCTCCAGAACAGAGAACACTTTTACCACAGATCCAATTGTATAATATGCGTCTTTCGCCATATCTTCTCCATTCATATTTTCTTACCATTCTCATGATTACGGAGCCACGAAAAACACCTCTAATCATGTTTGGTGACAGCCATAGCTTATCACTGCGGTAATATTTCAATTCATACGTTCACGAAGCAAACTGTAATCAAGCAATCATCCAAAGATATAAAATCATTGGTATTACAAAAAACCAAAGGACCATGTCCTTTAGGAACCAGCCCCAAAAGGCGGAGGCAGGTGTCATTGTGCGCCCAAATTTTGTGATAAATATTGGTATGAATCCAGTCTTTGAAACAAAATCACTGGATCGCTCTGATGAGGTCAGATGTAATATTGAACAAAAATCTTGAAATCAACAGCCAACTGATTGCCTGCCATTCTACACTGCAATTCTATAATTATTCCCAACGGACACTTTTTTATTTCAACATGCCACGTGTTCAAGAAAGAACCGGCACTGAATATAGCTTGCAAAACTATGTAGCTATGGTATCCGTTTTCATATGTCAAGATGACGTAACACCTTCTGGTACAAAAGGAAAGTCTATTTTTACACAATACCAAGCAAAGCCTTGCCAATATACTCCTACAACACGCTAAATTTAAACGGCTTGGAAGAAACACCTTCCAAGCCGTTACTTTTTCATAGAGGACTGTGGATGGATTCTCTTGAAAGCCATGCAAACGATCATCCAACATTCCTACTGTTCCGTTGCACTCCCGGAAATATCCTGTATGCTCAAAGAGAATTGAACTCTTTTCAATTATTCGACCACCCGTAAAAATGGGCTTCCGAGGGAGAAGGAGAGGATATGAAACGTCTCGCTTTAATCATCTTCTGTCTCATAACGATATTTACCGTCGTTCTGGTCACCTATTTCATATCCATGAATCAACAGATCAACACCGCGTGGCATAATTCCAAAATCCAACTTGAAACATCACAAAGTCTTTTTCTTGATAAAATAAACAAATATAAACATTTACCATTTACAGTATCCAAAAACAGGACGATTCTGAGACTTTTCGAAAACCGTGCAGACTACATCAAAACGGGAATATTGATCAAGGCTATTCAAGTCCGCTCAGGCGCAGCCGTCGTCTACATCATGGACAAACAAGGCAACACAATCGCGTCGAGCAATTATGATGAACCGGATAGTTTCGTCGGCAAAAACTATGAATTTCGGCCCTATTTTCAACGGGCTATGGATGGTCGGGAAGGGTCCATGTATGCCATCGGCGCTACGAGCGGCATCCCCGGCTACTATCTCTCCCATCCCATCATGCTGAACTCCGAAATCGTCGGCGTGGCAGTGGTAAAATTCGAACTCTCGGAACTTCAAAATACATGGAAGGCCACGAACAACATCGTCATGGCAAAAGATCCCAACGGCGTCATTGTCCTTTCAAGTCGAGAAGACTGGATCAACAAAACTCTTGCCCCTTTGCCGAAACGACTCCTAAAAGCAGCCCGCAAGGGACGTTTATACAAGGGTGCTCCACTTGCCCCGCTTGCTGTTTCCACCGGAAAAAGCTTGGGTACTCAGTGGATCGAAATCGACCAGACACGATACCTACTCAATGAACAACGGGTCCTCGGCAAACAATGGGAATTGCTTGTCCTTGTTCCATGGTCTGACATGGTAGACAACAGCATGCGAAAAAGTCTCATTGCCTTTTTGGCAAGCCTCGCGGCCGCGGCCGGCATACTCCTCATCCAGGCACACTTTCTTAAAAAACGCATGGAACGAAGGATCGAAAGGGCCAGACGGACCCGACGAATTGACTCGGAAAGAGAGGAATCGCTCAGGCAACTTGCAGACTCCATCGCCCACCAGATTCGCAACCCGCTCATTGGCATAGGAGGCAATGCCAACCTGCTGAAACGGAAAATCCCGGAGGACGAGAACATGATTGAACACCTTGGAACAATCATGAACTGTTGCCACGATCTGGAGCAACTGGTTGTCTCTGTCAGGGATTATATTGACATCATGCCAACGGAAGCCATTCCCTTCGATTTGGAAACATTGGTCGAGAAAGCCCATTTTAAAGTCATGGCTGACGTAAATCCGCCACTCGAAGCTGTCCATTGGCGCATCAGCATAGCCCCGGTTTCATTGCCCATGGACGAAATCCTCATCGGTAAAGCTCTCCATGAAATCCTTACCAATGCGTTGGAGGCAAGAAACTCCGACACCATTTCAATCGAAATTATCGGCGAATGGAAGACAACAAAAGAATGCGCTAGCAAATTCGATCTTCCCAGCGAGAAGTGCTATGTGCTCACGATCTACGACTCAGGCAGTGGCATTGATGCAGACATTTTCAATCATGTCATGGAACCTTTTTTCTCGACCAAACCGCACGGCTCAGGTCTCGGCCTCGCCAAAGCAAAACGCGTCGTACAGCTATTCAACGGCGAGTTCGCCATTGCTTCACCTGTTCCCGGACACACGGAATGGAGTACCATGGTACAATTGACCATGCCATTTCTGGTCGATCTGAAAATCGAACAATGACAATCAATTTGGATAAACTATTTTGCAACCGTAGCGAACAAAGCACGGGTCAACGTCGCAAGATCATATGGAGAAAGTTCGATATCCACTCCCCTGCGCCCGCCACTCACAAAGATGGTTTCGTACCCTTCTGCCGAAGCATCGACGACTGTCTTGAGCGACTTTTTCTGACCAAGGGGACTCACGCCG
Source organism: Pseudodesulfovibrio nedwellii (assembly GCF_027923765.1). Taxonomy (NCBI): domain Bacteria; kingdom Pseudomonadati; phylum Thermodesulfobacteriota; class Desulfovibrionia; order Desulfovibrionales; family Desulfovibrionaceae; genus Pseudodesulfovibrio; species Pseudodesulfovibrio nedwellii. The sequence goes on from NZ_AP026709.1 coordinate 1,680,909, forward strand.
CCAACAACGTAACCGGTCACCCGCTCAACCATTCCGATGTCTGCCATCCCCACTTTCTTCACCCCGATGGCCTTGGCCAGCAGCTTCATGTCCAACTGTTTTGAAACAGGCAGGACAGCCACTGTCAAATCTTTCGTACTGCTCCCGACAACAAGGGTCTTAAAAACTCTTTCAGGAGCAATTTTTAATTTTTGAGCCGCTTCCATGCCATACGATTCAGCAGTTGAATCATGCTCATATTCGTGAACAAAAAAAGTAATACCGGCCTTCTTCGCCTTATCAATAGCTGGGGTCATTGTCTTTTCCTGTGATATCTTGATCGAAAGGACTCCATCCCCGACCATGCGTTCAATGAGTTTCGCCTACCACCGAACCATCCCTGACCACAAGCCGATCCATCCCATAAAAAAGGACAATATGATCTTCATAAAAGCCCACTTCAAACAAACAAAATGATTGGCTCCATTGAGAATGGAATTATTCAGGACTAAATGGTATCGGACAAGTAATATATACACCCGAAATGATACAGACTGACGCCCTAAAAAATCCAGTAACCTTCACCAAGGAAGGATCACATGTCTCATTCGCGCTTTAACGTCACCCTACTTTTGCTCATCGCCTTGCTGCTCGCATGTCCACACGGGGCGCAGGCCTGCACCGGAATGCGCGTCATTGCCCAGGACGGTTCCGTTGCCTTTGCCCGTTCACTCGAATTCGGTTTTCCTTCAAAGTCCGACATCATGGTTGTCCCACGCGGCATGCAATGGACCGCCTCCGCGCCTGACGGCAAAGACGGATTGCAATGGACCAACACATACGCCTTCGTCGGCCCCAATGCCTTTGGATTGAATCGCCCCCTTGAGGGCATGAACGAAAAAAGTCTCTATGTAGCCGGGTTCTGGATGACAACCGGAGAAACCAATTTCCCCAAAGTCAACCCAGCGGATTACCCCAAAGCGATCTCTCAATTAGACATGTGCGCCTGGGTTCTCAGCAATTTCGCGACCGTTGCAGAAGTAAAAAAAGGTCTTTCCAAACAAAAACTGACCGGAGTGACCCTCGAAGCCATGCACACAACACCCCTTGCCCATTGGTATGTGATGGACAAGACCGGCAAGGCAATCGTCATCGAATCCATAGACGGAAAAATCCAATTCTCAGACAACCCTGTTGGTGTCGTCACTAATGCCCCGTACTTCGGATGGCATCTCGACAATTTACGCAATTACATCAATTTACGCCCCGCAAATGTTGAACAATTCAAACTCGGCGAGTATACGGTACGTCCTCTGGGCGAAGGAACCGGCCTTCTTGGGTTGCCGGGAGACATGACTCCTCCCTCACGCTTTGTCAGAGCCGCTTTTTTTGCAAACATCGCCATCCAGCCTACCGACGCAGACAGCGCCGTCACCTTGGGTATGAACCTGATCGCCAACTTTTCTATCCCCAGAGGGATCACGTCATCCGTTGATTCAGAGGGAAAACGCGGCTACGACTATACACAGTGGACGACCGTTTATGATTTAAGCAGAAAGGCCTTGTACTACCGAACTTACATCAACCAAGACTATAAGGTCATACACTTCGACAAACTCCCGCTGAATGGGAAAAAACAACACACCATTCCCCTATGGGGCGTCAAACCTACCTACGAAGACGTCAGCCAAAAGACGCAATAACAAGAACACCGAAAAAAGAAGGCTTGAAAGGTATTCTTTTCAAGCCTTCTTGCATATCTCCAACAATTGACACCTGTCATCAGATCAGGCAGGGGGATTCCATAAGACTAAATCAAGGAGTGTTGATGATCATTTGTTTTATTGATCTTGTGTCTGAAGTTGCCAAAGAGCAAGGCAATCAAAAGGCTTAAACGGTTTTCACCCACATGCTATTGTGGCGTATGGTCAAATCTCGCAGGCCAATTTGATGTGTGTTTCTTCCGAAACCACTCCTTTGTTTTGCCCTCCCTTTTTTGCAACACATTCATCATTGGTTATACTTCCAAAACCTTTGCCCTTGCGCCATAGGTTTTATGACTATGAATCGCGGCTGGATTTTCAAGCCGCCACAATAAAATGGTGATGACACATGACAAATCATATCGAATTACAATCAAAAAAATTCTTTGACCCAACACGACTCGGCGAATTGGGATGGAATACATACTTTGACCTCCAATTGGCGGACATAGATGTGGCAAACAGCCACATTGCCCGTATCATAAGCATACAGCGCGGCCAATTTCTGGTGACAGACGGACACAACGAACAATTGTGTTCTGCAGCAGGCAGACTTCTGCATACAAAAGACCGGGATTACCCCATCACAGGAGACTGGGTGTTAATTGAGGGCACCATAATTACGGGCGTCATTCCCCGCAAAAACATCCTTTCCCGAGGAGAAGCCGGTTCACGCAGCAATCGAACAAGGACCGCAAAACGCGAACAACCGATTGCCGCGAATCTTGATACCGTATTCATTGTTTGCGGGCTGGACCGTGATTTCAATATCAGACGACTGGAACGTTATCTGACGCTGGTCCACAATTATGGCCTTCCTCCGGTCGTGGTGCTCACCAAGGCAGACCTCCATGAAAACCCGGAGTCATTCCAACAGGACGTTGAAAGCATTGCTTTCGGCGTATCCGTCGTGTTGACCTCCATGGAAGATGGAAGAGGCAAAGCCGAACTGGAAAGCTACCTTGAATACGGACAAACCGTAGCCATGATTGGTTCGTCAGGTGCAGGAAAGTCCACCCTGGCAAACATGCTGCACGGCAGCGACATTCAGGCCACCGGAGCGGTCAGTGACAGCGTCGGCAAAGGACGCCATACCACGACAGTGCGAGAAATCATCCGCATGCCGCAAGGCGGATTGCTCATGGACAACCCCGGCATCCGCGAAATTGCATTCCATGAAGAAGGCAGTGGCATTGAAAACACTTTCGCCGACATAGAGGAATTGGCTACAATGTGCCGCTTTGCCAACTGCTCGCACCAACAAGAACCGGATTGTGCAGTCCTGCATGCCGTAAAAACCAGCAAGCTCCCGCACGAACGACTGGCAAGTTTTCGCAAGATGCAAAGTGAAATGGACTATCTTTCGACACGCCGCACCAAAAGCGCAGATCGTGTCGAAAAAGAACGCTGGCGAGGAGTCTCCCAACGTATTAAAAACATGAAAAAAGGCAAAAATTAACGAACGCCCAAATGCACCCAAAAGGCTGAGAAGAAAAGTCTTCTCAGCCTTATTCTTTTGGATATACCCCCGATCAAACATAAAATTAACAAAGGGTAAAAGGATAAATTAACTGACTTTCAAATCGTCATCCTCTAAACAAGTCGGCAGCAGTCTTCAATTCCTGACAAAGCGGAGAATCTTCTCCACAATTGGCAAGGACAAATTCGGCTGTCACAAGAACTTTTTTCCAACGGGGCTTCTTGGGCAAAGTTTCTTCATCAAGGTACTTGTCCAAAGTCTGCGTTCTAAAATACCCATCTCTCTCCATGTAAACATTCCATAGACCGGATTGTTCGGCCATATCAGCCTTTGTGGAACCGATTGATTCGACCCAACAGTCAACAGCCAAATTCATGACCGTTACGGCCAAAGACCGCTTTTCATCAACCGTGCCCAACGACATTCGCGAACTCATCTCTTCAAGCAACAGATCAAGAGATTTTAAATCGTCCAGCGCTACCTGCTGATTTTTTACATCACCGGACTCGAGAGAAAGAATGGTTTCCTCCAGACTCACAAGTCGTTGACGATTTGAATCTAGCGCCTCATACAACTGCGTGGAAATGGACACGGCGTGTCCCATGTCCATGGGACCAACCGGTCGAACAATCATTAGGCACAAAGACTCTTCTTCAATCTCCATCTGCGTCACCCAAAAGGAGACCTTGAGTTCACGACCTTCACTGGCAAAGACTACGACATCATCTACCTAACTCGGCAAATCGAACGCCGCTGATTGAAGATGGACGGAATCAAGCAAAGCCGCACACTGCTGCGCCTCGACATTAACCAGCAATGACGCAAGAGGGCGGCCAAGCATGGTATCGGCAACATTTCCGGTGAGCACTTCAAAAGGATGGTTGCAAAAGGCAATCTCGTTACTCAAATTCACGCCGACAATGGCATCATCCAAAGAATCCAAAATCTTTGCCAACTTCGCCTGCATGAACCGAAGTCCGCTTTCCGTTTTCCGTCGAAGTTCAACTTCCCGCTTCAATGCCACATTCTCTTCCAACGCAGCATAGGCCTCTTTTAACTTAAGTTGTGTCGCAACGCGCGCTCCCAACTCCTCTCGTGAAAACGGTTTTGTAAGATAGTCATTCGCACCAGCGGCAAAGCCTTTGATAACATCTTCAATACGATTCTTTACGGTCAACAAAACTATAGGTAAAACCGAGGCCGGATATTCCTTTCGCAATTCACGACACACCGCATACCCGTCCATAGCCGGCATCATGACATCCAACAGTACCATATCCGGCTCTTTGCCGTTTTTAATCATCTGCAATGCCATAGATCCACTCTCAGCCGTTCGAAAAGAGATTCCGGCAAGATTCAGAATGGATGCAACCACCTGCAGATTAACAGGCTCATCATCCACCACCAGAACCTTATATTTCCCGTCTGAAGACAAAGCGTGACTCTGTAAGGATTCAACCGTCACGAGAGCTGACGAATTCATCCCTTCCATGGGAGAATCAACAAGAGGAAAGACCTCTGGCGTGGTGGACAGCGAAACTGTTGAATCGCCGGAAGAAAAGGCGTCTGCCAAAGGCAGGGAAAAAGAAAAGGAACTCCCGACACCCTCTTCAGAAATAACCGCAAGTATTCCGCCATGCAGTTCCACAAGATGACGGGTAATGGAAAGCCCAAGTCCTGCCCCACCCGAACGGGAAGTACTCCCCTGAGCATATGCATCGAAGATCCGCTCCTGATCCTCGGCTGAAATGCCCATTCCAGTGTCTGTAACAATGATTTTTGCGATGCCTTCATGAGATTCAGCTGAAACAATGATCTGGCCGGCCTCAGTAAACTTGAGACTGTTTCCAACCAGATTAAACAATATTTGTTCAAGACGATCAGGATCAGCTTTCACTGCGGGAAAATCCATTGGAATGGCATTAATCAACAAAGTATTGCCATCACGTTTCAATGCTTCGCCCAACGCGAGAACTCGTCGCACAGCGGCATATGGCTGAACAGACTCGACCCGTAACACAACATCACGATGCTTCAATCGAGAAAGATCGAGCACATCATTAATAAGCTTTGAAAGCCGTTTACCGCTATGCACGACAACCTTCAACTGTCTGGCTGTCGTACTGGATAAATCCGCCCCCCCCCTGGCAAGCAGAGAGTCAGCGATACCGACCATCCCGGCCAGTGGCGTTTTCAATTCATGCGTTGTGTTGGCGAGGAACTCATCCTTCAATCGGTCCAACTGCACCAGGCGAACGTTGGTCATTTCCAATTCTTCAGAAAGAGCCTCCGTCTGGGCAAATGCATTGGAAAAACGGAATGCGAGATAAAAGGCGTAAGAAAAAATGAAAACAAAAACCCCAAGAGGACGAAGTGAGGCTGAATTAATGATGTGCAAGTCAAAAAACAGGTCAACCAATTCCGTGAACACCAGGGCGAGGTAGCCGACAACAAGTATTCCGACCCCTCTTTCTCTGCGAAACAAGTCAACGGCAAAACAGCAAAACATATAAACCAACACGAGACTACTAACCCAAAAGTATAAAAACAACACGACATCATACGCATTGGGAGGCGTTATGAGAATATATGCGACATAGAGCAGACCGATGCCCCAATACACACGCTCCATGAGCCAACCATATTTTTTGGGAAACAACCGATGATAAAACATCAACATCAATGGAACGGTCACCCCATACGGCAACACGGAACAATTGATATACCATTCCCACGAAAGGGACGGGATCAATATGGTCGCCAAAAAGCCGGATGAAGGACTAAAAAGAATGGCAACACACCAAAACAAACAAAACAGTCCGAAATAAAAATATTCTTTCCCGGACTGACGCATACAAAAAAGAGCAATATACAATAAACTCAGGCAAAAAACGGCGCTTGCCATACACGCACCGAGAAGCCGAGGTAGAGTGTAAAAATCAAGAATTTGCTGAGAAGTACCGAGAAATATATCGCTATTCAAACCGCCTTGCGCGTTGTGATAATTGGAAACGCGAAGCTCGATTTCCATAAGCCGCCCTGATGTCGGGCACTCAGCTATCACGTAATGCCGCATGGGATTTTCGGATCCAAAACTCTTACCGAGAGTTCCGCTCGACGCTCTCTTTATCCCGTTAATCCAAGCCTCACAGACCGACATGCCACCCGTGACAAGAATGGCCATCTGCTCTGGATAATTTGAGGGCATATTGAAACGAAGACGATAAATCCCGTTGCCCTTCGGGCTCAACACACGCCCCTGGGCAGTCTGCCCCTCCCACAGTCCAGGCACATGAAAACGATCACTTCCTTCGAAGCCATTCGCTTGTGTCGAAAGAAAACCCTCGTCCTGCCCCCTCCACTGAAATCCCCACTCTCCGAAAAGACGCACAGGCCCGTCGCTGTCAAAATCCCATGACGAAAAATCGATGGCGCCACCGAAAGCCCGCGGGGCCTGCTCTTGCGGAGTGCATCCGAAAAAAGCCAACAACACAACTGCGATCAAAAGGATAAAACGAACCGAAGCCAAATGTGTTCCATTTCTACGCAGCGTCATGAGGAATTCCCGGAAGCAGTATGTTCTATGTGGTATGAGTCTTCATCATGTGACCCGCCCTCATCATTATGTCTAGTCTTTTCAAATCAAAAGGTTAAAAAAAATAGCACACACCAATTGTATGCTCTGTAATAAGCAAACACAGGATTCGGGCAAATCAAATAAGATGAAAACGACGCTAAAAAAAATAAGAACTACGGCCAAAATAGGAATCTTGGCCGTAGTTAAATAAACGTATTATGCTGTGAGGGTAATCTCGCCAGCGGTGCTGTCGACTGTCGCCTCACCCGCCTGACTGAGGATTTCCATGCCTGCTTCATTAACACAGACAACGGGCATTTCCTTTTTGTAAAACTCACGCATAACCAACGGACCAGTCAAAAGGACCGTGTTGGTGCGAAGATTCACCAAAGCCTTTGGCGCTTTGCCAACCCGTGCCAGTTCGAGCAAGACCAATCCAGCCCCGCTGGACCCCTTGCCAAAAGGGAAGACAAGGATTTTATCGGCCATTGACTGCCCGTATTGGTCGCTCAACGGATCTTGGATAATGCCCGTTTCAGGATCAACACCACCAATAAAACTCAATGGCTTGCGAGAAAACAAAACTTTACCGGCCACTTTCCCTTTGACAACACCTTTGCACTCAATTGTGGTTAATGCCATGATTTCGCGCTCCTTTGCATTGTGCCGGCAACAGCAGTTTCAACACAATCTTCAAGACTTCCATACACCGGTTTAATTCCGCTATACGAAAAACAATATGTGCTAAATTTGCCGGAGTTACTCATAATCCCAGTAAAATTCCATCGGTCAAACGGCGAAGACATGGGGCAGCCATCGGTGTAAATTTTCACACCGCAACGCCGCAAAGCCTCGTACATCCCATTTTTTTCCATGTGCTGTTTATTACAACGGTTGGTAAAAGCCCAAAACTCCATCGATGAGTGAACCGTTCGCCCTGCAAACGCTGTCAACAAGCTCTCACACTCGGCATGAGAAAGATGAGGGCAGCCAACAGTAACCATATTGATTTCCTTGGGAGAGGAGTTGCTCATGCGTTCTTCTGATTCACGAAGACGTTCAGGAGTGACGATCACCACATCCTTGGGCTTTTTACCGTGAAAAGCCATTTCAAGAGTCTGCGCTTCTGGAGTCAGTCCGATAAGATGGAACAACCCCACACCGCCGGAAGAGGCGGAAGTCGCCGAGAATCGCTTCAAGCCATCAATTTTACTATGAAGAGGCAGCCCTTCCATTGCGCCAATCCGGTCGCCGACGATTTCACCATGTACATACCCAAGCATGTCATAAATGGCGTCATCTAAAAAATCATCCTCTTTAAATCCTTCAAGTTTAATAAGGACTTCCGCTCTACGATTTTCAGGACAATGCAAACCTTGATAAGGAACTCGCCCTGTCAAACCAGCACAAAGATCAAGTAAGCCGGCATACCGCTCAGTACGGGCACCGATGATAGAATTCACATAGTTCGTCGCGTTTGATTCTGCCCAGGCAACTTGTTCACCAAAACGAGGCACAAACCCCGCAAAATAGGGAGCGCAAGTCCATGAAGCAGAAGCGCCAAGGGAAGTGTGCGCTTTTTCGATACGTTTATGGATTATGTATAATTCAGGATCAAATCGTTGCTCTTGCCACTTTTCCAAATCCATCAAACACGAATTCAACGAGGTCGGTACACAAAATTTTCCTCCCAGGTCGACGAGATGTTCCGCGAACTCCAAAGCGGCAAGTCCGCTATACCAAGCGCTGTCATCATGGACCATGGAAATGGAAATCATCTTTTCCGCCCCCATGGTTTCACCAAGGTCGGTGAGAATACTCATCCCGATCCGTGCGGCCTCACCGAAGTCTCCATTCAACAAAGACTTGTCATAATCGGTTAAATACATTCCTTATTTCTCCTTACATTATATACCATGAAACATCTGTTGGTGTTTCTGGATATGGCAGGCAGCGTCCCACCCGATTTCCAAACAACCTTCACCAAATACGGCGCCTTTCACGACACTGTTTCAAACAGACTATATTTTTTGCTCAAACCATCGTACCGGATTAAGACACATCGTTCCATTTATTGAATATATTAACGTCCTTCCACTTTTGTCAACCAAAATCAAAAAGCCCTATCGCAAGCAATACTCATTTAAAATCATATAGTTAAACATATTGTGGCGGCCTGTTTCTAACTCTTACTGTGCACAGGAGCACCATGACAATTCTCGGTTGATTCTTAATTTATTTTCTCTCTCCACTGCTCATTTCTTTTAAAAAAAAGGCCAATAGGATATCACCTCATTCCCTGCAGCACGCAAACGTTCTTTCAAATATTCCATGTAAAAAAACTTAAAAGTAAAATCTTCTAAGCCTTTACTTTCTTGTGGTGGAGCTGAGGAAAATCAAGCCCTCATCATCTTGAATAGCATTTTACACTCCATTATTGAGACGTTCCATCCTTTTTTGGCAGCATACACAGCATCATAAAACCATTATGAATGTCTGTCTGCAGCGCTCTAATCGTGTGCTTTCGGTTTTTCAACGAGTTTGATGTACACATAAAAAAACAACTTAAAACATCAGTAGTGACTCAAGGAAACGGATCTCATTTTTAATCATCCTGAAGCGCGGTTTTCATTGGCTCGACAGCATGCTACTTAAAACTCATGGATGACTCGAAAACACAGACCATAACACTGACCGAGCCTAGCGATGTTGTCGCAGTCTTGAATGACATCTTTCTCTATACGGACAATCATGGATTAGTGGTTAAGTCTAATGGTGCCAATTTTACATACCTTCCCAACACAGAAAAATGTGGACTTTTTTTCTGGGAAGCATTGCCTTTGAACACAGATTCTCTGGAAAGCACGTTAAATAAATACCCCCCTCTCGAAGTTCGGGAAATTTTTTGTGACAACCACAATAGCTTTCTGCTTAGGATCCTCCCATTACCTTCAATAGACTCCTCGCAAAACGGTTTTGTCATCGCGGCCACAGACAATCGCCCAGTTGAAGCTCTCTGTGAAAACTATGAAGAACGGCTTGAAAAAAAGACAATAGCGTGGTCGGATTCAATTACATTGTTCAACGCTTTCTTTGACACAGCGCTGGATGCAACGTTTCTTCTTGATGAAAATGGAGAAATCGTTGCAGCAAACAAGGCAGCACAAAAACAACACGTTAAGTCAGAGCAAGCTTTAACCGGTGAAAATTTCAAACGATTGGTGGGCAGACGTTTTTACGCAACCCTTCGCAACTCCATGCACACGCTTGATGCACAAGCAACGTGGACGGGAAATATTGTTGCCATTGATGGAGATGGGGAAGGATTTCCCGTAGCGGCCACTCTGCGCAAAATTGTTTTTTCCAACTATTCTCTCTTTCAACTTATTCTTCATGATCTGACTGCCCATGTGGAACTCAAAGAACATCTGCAAGAAAAACAGGCCGAAGTGAAAGAAAAGGATATCGCACTTAAACAAGTTATTAACTCGGTGGAAAAAGACCGCCAGGAAATGCGCGAACAATTAACCAGCCAAGTCAAGAAACAGATGCTTCCAGCCCTGGAACGTCTCACCTCTTCAGACACCCCGGAAGTGCGAGAAGGATACAAGGCTGTGATTGAGGACCAATTGGTAGATATTGCAAATGACTCATCCGGTGAATTTGATTCAGAGTTATTACGTCTATCACCTCGTGAAATGGAAATTTGCCAACTTGTTCAGCTTGGTAGAAGTGGAAAAGATATAGCACAGCTTCTCACGATGTCGTTTGAAACAGTTCAAACTCATCGAAAGAACATACGAAAAAAGCTTGGGTTACGAGGATCAAAAGTACCATTATTTACCTATCTTCGCCAAAAGCCCTCACTCTCATAATTCAGGTATTCCTGATTAGCTCAACCCCATCACATCCACTTGTTGGTCGTGTGTAGAGTCGTTTTCATAAGTAGTAAAAACACCTCGCATCACACCGAAACGTCATTTCTGAAGAGCCACTAAAGGCCGTAACACTCGCCCCTATCGGGTATACCCGAATACCTGAAACATACCCTATACCCCCCCCTTGATAGAAACTGTTCTGGAATATAAGATTAATGAATTGAAAATGCACCTTATTGGTTTATTTTCATATTCCCCAATATCTTATGTATATACCAAACCCAACATAACACCCTCGACTCTAACGAACGACAAAGGCCCCAGCTGCCTAGCGAGAATGAGTCGAATGTGCTGCTCGGCAATTCAGATGAAAGTTGAACAACCTTCATCCTTGGCGGGCGTGCAATATTGAACTATGGAGAATTAATGGAAAAAATTCGCGTTGAAAATCTTTATAAGATATTTGGCAATAAGCCTCAAAAAGCTCTAGACATGCTTAATGATAATCATGACAAACAGTCTGTCTTTGATGAAACCGGCATGACTGTAGGTGTGAACAATGCCTCATTTGCTATAGAAGCAGGAGAGATATTCGTCATCATGGGACTATCCGGTTCGGGCAAATCCACCATTGTCCGCATGCTCAACAGACTCATCGAACCGACCGCAGGCCGTGTTATTGTTGACGGACAAGATGTAACAGCCATGAACAATGAGGAATTGGTCAAATTTCGACTCCACAACATGAGCATGGTTTTCCAGTCGTTTGCACTTATGCCCCACCAAACGGTTCTTGATAACGCCGCATTCGGGTTAGAATTGGCCGGAGTAGAAAAAGAAAAACGTTACCAACGGGCTCGTGAAGCTCTGGCGCAAGTCGGACTCACAGGTTGGGAAGACCAATACCCAGATCAACTCAGTGGTGGTATGCAGCAGCGCGTTGGACTGGCTCGCGGTTTGGCTGTTGACCCGGACATACTGCTGATGGATGAAGCTTTTTCCGCTTTAGATCCACTCATTCGAACCGAAATGCAAGACGAATTGCTCAAGCTGCAGGAAGAACAGGAGCGCACTATTGTTTTTATCTCTCACGATCTCGACGAAGCCCTTCGTATTGGCGACCGAATAGCCATCATGGAAGGTGGCAATGTCGTGCAGGTGGGCACTCCTGATGAAATTTTACAAAACCCGGCAAATGATTACGTTCGGGCATTTTTCCGAGGCGTGGACCCTACCAATGTGATCAGTGCCGGGGATATCGTAAGCGATACGCACCCAACCATTGTCATTACCAAAGAAGGCAGCCTCCGCACGGCCCATGAGATCCTCAGCAGAAGTGAACGTGAGCATGGCTATGTTCTCGACACAAAGCATCGTTTACTTGGCGTCATCTCATCAGAAGAGATTAGGGAAACTTTGGAAAAAGGGATGCCGGACCAACCAATCAGCCAAGCGTATATCGATGATGCTGAACCGGTAAATTTTGATGAATCAATGCAGGATATCCTTCCGATGATCGCATCCAGCCCTTGGCCTGTCCCAGTAATAGATGCCGACGGCGTCTTTAAAGGAGTGGTTTCCAAAAACCGATTTCTGCGAACGCTGCACTATGCGGAAGAAACTATCCATAAGTCGGGAGCATAATAATGTTTGAAGAAGCGATAATTCCTCTTGATCAATGGGTTACCACCCTTGTCGACTGGCTTGTGGACGACTATAGGGAGGTTTTCCAGCTCCTTAAATGGCCTATTGAGCAAATGCTCAACGGATTTGAACACGGACTTACAAGTCTGCATCCGCTCATTGTTATTCTTATTATTGCGCTTGTGGCATTAAAATTCTCCGGGAAACGGCTAGCGGTTTTTAGCTACTTGGCAATGCTCATAATAGGATTTCTGGGACTTTGGGAAGACGCCATGGTGACTTTGGCCATGGTCTTGTCATCAGTAATTGTCTGCACAGTATTGGGTGTCCCCCTCGGAATCATGGCTGGTCGAAGCGACCATTTTGAAGCAGCACTCAGACCAGTATTGGATGCCATGCAAACCACGCCAGCGTTTGTTTATCTAGTTCCCATTGTCATGCTCTTTTCCGTGGGTAACGTGGCTGGTGTTCTTGCGACCATTATCTTTGCATTGCCCCCTATAATAAGACTGACTGGATTGGGAATACGACAAGTTCACCCGGAATTGGTCGAAGCTGCTCAAGCCTTTGGAGCCAGCCGTTGGCAAGTCCTGATTAAAGTACAAATCCCCCTTGCTTTGCCGACCATTTTGGCTGGCCTGAACCAAACTATAATGATGGCGCTTTCCATGGTGGTCATTGCTGCACTCATTGGCGCTGGCGGCCTTGGCTCCCCGGTTATTCTCGGTCTGAACACCTTGGATATAGGCCGTGCTGTGGTCGGTGGCGTCGGTATTGTGCTCATGGCAATCGTGCTGGATCGCATCACCCAATCAATTGCTCAAAAAAAGTAATACAAATAGAATCTGAGGAGGTTCCATGAAACTGTTGAAGATGACCCTCGCCGCAATTTGTGCGGTTCTGATCGTGTCCTCTGCCATGGCAATGGAAATGAAACCGGGTAAAGGGGTCACTCTGACGCCAGCCCGTGCTACCTGGAATACTGGTTTTTTCCAGGAAGCTCTGGCTCGCAAGGGCCTGGAAGAGTTGGGCTATAAGGTCAAAAAGACTAAAGATCTTTCCAACCCCATTGCCTACAAGTCCATCTATCTGGGAGACATCGACTACTGGTGCAACGGCAACTTTCCACTGCACAACGAACAACTTCCCAAGAATTTCGAAAAGAAAGCTGTGATCCTTGATCCGATCATTAAAGCTGGTGGAATGCAGGGCTACCTCGTCTCAAAGAAAGAAGTTGAAAAATACAACATCAAATCTCTTGATGATTTCAAACGCCCTGAAGTGAAGAAAGCATTCGATTTAAACGATGACGGCAAAGCCGACCTCATTGCATGCCCTCCGGGCTGGGGTTGTGAAAAAGTCATCGCCCAGCACATGAAAGCGTTTGACTTGGACGATCATATCAACCCCGTCAAGGCCGCCTATGAAGCTGGTATGGCATCCGCATTGGGTGCTTACAAAGCTGGCAAGCCCGTTTTCTTTTATACTTGGACACCCAACTGGACTGTCTTCAAGTTTAAGCCTGGCAAGGACGTAATGTGGATCAATGTTCCGGCCGAGGGTAATACAGCCGGAGAAGTCTCTGGCGTCGAAGGAGCCGTCTCTGATCCCCTGAGAAATGGCTTCATGGTCTACGACATTACCGTTGTGGCGAATAAAAAATTCCTTGAAGAAAACCCTGCTGCGGCATCCTTCCTGAGCAGTTTCAAACTGACCATTGGTGACGTGAGCGCCCAGAATACCCGCATGAACGAAGGCGAAAAGTCCGATA